>NZ_CP124221.1:0-1286469 GCF_051853155.1 Candidatus Methylolitoribacter marinus | reverse complement strand
AAATTAATTAAATTGACTTTTAGTTGTTTTTTGGGTATATTTCGCGATCAAAATTTAATTTAATTGGAATACAAATTATGAAACGTACTTATCAGCCATCAAAAGTTAAAAGAGCTAGAACTCATGGCTTTTTGGTTAGGATGAAGACTAAGGGCGGAAGATCTGTGATTGCTTCACGAAGAGCTAAAGGAAGAGCTCGTCTAGGTCTTTAATCTTTGATCGTAAGCTCGCTTACCAGATTAACTAATGCGGATGATTTTTCATCCGTTTTTGTTTTAAGGAAGCGTTTTAACGGTGTTTTCCTAAATATTTATCATAAACCGAATCAATTGCAATTTAACCGTTTTGGTTTAATTGTCAGCAAGAAAATTAACAAAAAAGCTGTTTGTAGGAATTACATGAAGCGTGCCATTCGTTCAATATTTAGAAGCAATGAGACTTCAAAAAAATTTGATATTGTGATCCAAGTAAAAAAACATTTTACCAATAATGATTTTTTAACTGTAACAAAAGACATTCATGACTTTTTAGATCAATATGCTAAATAGTATTCTTATTTTTATTGTCAAACTTTATCAAAAATTAATCAGTCCTTTTTTTATTTCATCATGTAGGTTTACGCCCACCTGTTCTGAATATACAATTGAGGCTTTAAATAAACATAATATTTTTTATGCTTTGTTTTTAGCTATAAAGCGCATTTTAAAATGCCACCCATGGAACCGAGGCGGGCATGACCCTTTACCATAGACTCAGATAGGAAATTATGGAAACTAAACGTTTAATACTTTTTGTTGTTTTTTCATTCGCGTTACTGTTGTTATGGGATTCATGGCAACAAAAACAATTACAGAATGAATTAGCTCTTAATAATGCTGAATTAGCAGAAACCCAGTCAGGCGATTACGATTCAAGTGCTATGGACAGCCCAGCTTATCAACTAAATAGTGAACAAAAAATATTTGTTAAAACATCTCTATACGAAGCTGAAATAAATACGGTTGGAGGAGATGTCAGAAAATTAAAATTAGTGAATTTTCAAAACGATAACAAAGATGGTTTATATGAAATTTTTACCGATGAAATGAACCCGCTTTTGTATATTGCCCAGAGTGGTTTAATTGGTAAAAACTTACCCTCACATAAAGATGTTTTTAAATCGGAACAATCAAATTATGAGTCATCTGATCAAGACTTGGTTATTCCATTAACCTTTGAAAATGATGATATTAAGGTTGTTAAATCTTATGTTTTTTCAAACGATAATTATCAAATCAAGCTTATTACATCGATTACAAATAAAAGTGATTTAGCTGTTCAACCGCAAATTTATTATCAACTATTACATGATCACAAGTCTGCAGAAACGTCAGGTATGATGCCGACTTTTACTGGAGTTTCTTATTTTAATGATGCAAATAAATTCAAAAAAATTGATTTTGATGACATTGATAATCAGAAGCCATTTAGTCTGAACTCTAATGATGGATGGATTGGAATTATTCAAAGATATTTTGCGAGTGCGTGGATAATACCTGGCGATTCACCAAGACAGTTTTATACAAAACGCTTAACTGATGGTATCTCCTCTGCAGGCGTTAGAGCAAAATTATCAACTGTTGAGCCAGGATCAAGCGCTGAAGTGAGTTCAGTTCTATATTCAGGCCCACAATTAAAAAAACAATTGCTTAAAGCTGCACCCGGAATGGAATATACAGTTGATTATGGGTGGTTAACCTTTATCGCCTCCCCATTATTTTCGTTATTATCAGGAATACAAAAAATTGTTCACAATTGGGGTGTATCAATTATTTTACTTACTTTAGTAATAAAAATTTTCTTTTACCCGCTATCAGCTTCAAGCTATAGATCAATGGCGCAGTTAAAAGAAGTGGCACCAAGACTTCAAAGCATGAAAGAAAAGTTTGGTGACGATAAACAAAAAATGCAACAAGCCATGATGGAGCTATATAAAACAGAAAAAATTAATCCATTGGGGGGTTGTCTGCCGATTTTAATTCAAATTCCGGTTTTCATTGCCTTATATTGGGTTTTATTGGGTGCAGTTGAATTAAGACAAGCTCCATTTTTTGGTTGGATTACAGATTTATCCGTCAAGGATCCTTTATATATTTTGCCTATACTGATGGCGGCTTCTATGTTTTTACAGCAAAAACTAAACCCAAAACCAACAGACCCAACACAGGCACGATTAATGATGATGATGCCGATTGTTTTTAGTATTTTCTTTTTCTTCTTCCCGGCCGGTTTAGTTCTTTATTGGTTTATCAATAATGTTTTATCAATGATGCAACAATGGTATGTGAATAAACAGATACATGCCAACGCACTGAAAAAGAAAGGAAATGGTTAACTCATCATTTCTTAATGATGACGAGACCATTACCGCTATTGCCACTGCTGCGGGGATGGGTGGTGTCGGTGTTATAAGAATTTCAGGACCTGATGCCTTTTCTATAGCCCAAAAAATTACCCAAGTTAAAACAATAGAGTCTCATCGGGCTGTATTTTCTTCCTTTTTATTAAAAGACGGACAATTAATAGATAAAGGCTTGTTGTTAGGCTTTAAATCTCCAAAATCGTTTACAGGCGAGGATGTGGTTGAGTTTCAGCTTCATGGCGGTCCTGCCTTGTTACAAACTCTCCTTGAAGAAGTTTTAAGCTTGGGTGCTCGAATGGCTCAGCCCGGAGAGTTTACTTATCGAGCATTCGTTAATAACAAACTTGATTTGACGCAAGCAGAAGCTGTTTCAGATATCATTAATGCCTCGACCAAAAGTGCGGTGATTAATGCAGCAAATTCATTAAAAGGAGATTTTTCCCTAAAAATCAATAATTTATTGAAAGAGTTAATTGATATTCGCATGTATATTGAGGCTTGTCTAGATTTTCCTGATGAAGAGATAGATTTTATTAAAAAAGGACAAATTAAGGCAAAAATTGAATCCATTAGACAATCGATCCTAGACTTAAATAAAATTGCTTCAAAAGGACAAATTATCCAAGATGGATTTCAAGTTTGTTTGGTAGGCAAGCCAAATGTTGGTAAATCAACTTTAATTAATCTGTTTTCAAAAGAAGAGGTGGCTATTGTTACCGATATTCCTGGGACAACCAGGGACCCTGTGAGAGCATCTGTAAATTTAAATGGTATCCCAATAAAATTTGTGGATACTGCAGGTATTCGAGAAACTAATGATGTTGTTGAAAAAGCAGGAATAGAAAAAACTAGGGCAACTATTGAAAGATCTGCTCTTGTAATTGTTGTGTTGGATGACGAGTCGGAAATAAAGGATTATTTAGATCACAATATTTTCTCTGACGATATGAATATAATCTGGGTTATAAATAAGATTGATCTATCTTCCAAAGCAGCAAAAGCCACCTATTTTGATAAGAACCCCCTAGTCTATGTATCGGCCAAGTTTAACTTGGGCATAGATTTGCTGGAAAATGAAATATTAAAGTCATTTGGTTTAGAAAGCTTTGATACAAATGAACAATTATTTTCATCAAGACAAAGACATTTAGATGCCTTGAAACAAATTAATAATTACCTAAAGAAAGCTCTAGAAAGGATAGAGCAGCCTGAGCTGGTTGCAGAAGAATTATTTTTAGCTCAAAAAGAAATGTCTTCCATTACCGGTGAATTTTCAACAGAAGATCTGCTAGGTGAAATATTTAGCCGTTTTTGTATTGGTAAATAATGTTTCACGTGAAACAAAATAATAAAAGATAAATTAATGTTTCACGTGAAACATCACTATTTAGAAACTTTTTACAGTAAAATTGCCAAATATATTATTTTTTAAATTAAAACTACATGAATTTTCCTAATCAGTTTGATGTAATTGTCATTGGTGGCGGACATGCTGGTACAGAAGCGTGCTTAGCTTCCGCACGCATGGGAAAAAAAACTTTACTGATTACCCATAATCTTGAAACTCTAGGTCAAATGTCATGTAATCCCTCTATTGGTGGGATTGGTAAAGGTCACCTGGTCAAAGAAGTTGATGCATTGGGTGGTATTATGGGCAAAGCTGCTGACAGAGCAGGCATTCATTTTAGAACTCTTAATGCAAGCAAAGGCCCTGCAGTAAGGGCAACAAGAGCACAAGCCGATCGTGTTTTGTATCGTTCAGCTGTAAGATCTTTTTTGGAAAATCAAGAAAACCTATGGATTTTTCAGCAACCTGTAGATGATATTAGTATAAAAGACGATGCAGTGACTGGAGTAGTGACGGAATCAGGGATTGTTTTTAATACTTCAAAAATAATATTGACTGCCGGAACCTTTCTTCAGGGGGTCGTTCACATTGGTTTAGATAATTATGAGGCTGGAAGAGCAGGAGATCCGTCAGCAAAAAGTTTAGCATCCCGTCTTAGATCCTTAAATTTACCCATAGGCAGACTCAAAACAGGAACACCACCAAGAATAGATGGGCGTTCAATTGATTACAGTGTAATGGATGAGCAGCCAGGTGATTTGCCCATACCTTACTTTTCAAGAGTAGACAATGAAATTAAATATCCTGATCAAATCTCTTGCTGGATTACCCATACCAATGATAAGACTCATAATATTATTCGTGGAGGTTTAGATCGATCACCTATGTATACAGGCGTGATTGAAGGGGTAGGCCCGCGATACTGTCCATCTATTGAAGACAAAATTCATCGATTTGCTGATAAAGAATCGCATCAAATTTTTTTAGAGCCAGAAGGCTTAAACACTCATGAAGTGTATCCAAATGGCATTTCAACCAGCCTTCCTTTTGATGTTCAATATGAACTAGTTAGGTCAATTAAGGGGCTTGAGAATGCCTTCATTCTTCGCCCAGGATATGCCATAGAGTATGATTATTTTGATCCAAGAAATTTACATAAATCGTTAGAAACCAAAAATATCTCAGGTTTATATTTTGCTGGACAAATTAATGGAACGACAGGTTATGAAGAGGCGGCTGCTCAAGGTTTGTTGGCAGGCATTAATGCTGCTTTGAGCATTGATCAAAAAGAGGCTTGGTGTCCGACAAGAGAGGAAGCATACATTGGAGTACTTATTGATGACTTGACTACTCGCGGAGTTACAGAACCTTATCGTATGTTTACAAGCAGAGCCGAATATCGCTTACTTCTAAGAGAGGATAATGCTGATATTAGATTAACACCAATTGGGCATAAATTAGGGGTGGTGAATGATCAGCAATATCAAGAATTAATAAATAAAAACAGCAAGATAGACGAATGTAATCATTTTTTATCTAAGCTGGTTATAAAACCATCAGATTTATCTGATGAAGAACAATTACGATTGTTTGGTAAAAAATTAGAAAGAGAATATTCGGCATTTGATTTAATTAAGCGACCAAGTGTTGAAGTCAATCATCTCTTAGATAGTTTGCAAAAGAGCAATGAGTTTTCACCAGAAGTGATTTTGCAGGTTGAAATTACTGCAAAATATTCTGGCTACATCAATAGACAAAAAGAAGAAATACTGAAAATACAGTCACAGTATGATCTCAATATTTCAAAAGAGATAAATTACAATGAAATCAATGGTTTAAGCAATGAAGCAATACAAAAATTAGAACAAGTTAAACCAGAAAATATTAGACAAGCAAGTCAAATTTCTGGCATTACACCAGCCAATATTGCTCTGATCGTGGTGTATTTGAAAAAAAATAATTTACTTAAAAATAAGAAATTAAAGGCTTAGGTTGAACTCTTTAATCGTAGATGGACTTAATGAGCTTGGGTATGAAAACGATGTCTTATTAATTGAAAAATTAGAGATTTATTTAGCAACCTTAAAAAAATGGAATAAGGTTTATAACTTAACAGCTATTAATGAAGATAGTGAAATCATTACAAAGCATTTTTTGGATAGTTTAAGTGTCAATGGGTTTATTCAAAATTCACAACGAATTTTGGATGTTGGCACAGGCGCAGGTTTTCCTGGATTAATTTTGGCTCTTTTCAACCCTGACAAATCATTTGTGTTGGTGGATGGAGTTTCAAAAAAAATAAGTTTTTTACAAGAGATGATTGGTAAATTAAATCTCAAAAATGTCATGGCTGTGCACATAAAAGTTGAAGAATACAAAGTAACTGAGCAATTTGATATCATAATTTCACGAGCTTTTGCTGAAATAAAAAAAATGATTAAACTAACAAAGCATTTAATTAAAGTTAATGGGAAATTTATTGCAATGAAAGGACCTGATGTCATGAACGAATTAGATGATTTGAACTTAACATTTGTTAATTACGATGTCATGGTCCCTTTTTTACAAGGAACAAGAAAAATAATTGAGATTAAAAATTCATGACAAAAATTGTGGCAATATCCAATCAAAAGGGCGGGGTTGGTAAAACAACTACCGCAGTAAATTTATCAGCAGCATTGGGAATAAAAGGAAAAAAAGTCTTGTTAGTGGATTTGGATCCTCAAGGGAATGCCACCTCATCTTCAGGCTTTGAAAAAAACAAACAAACAAAAACTGTTTATGATTTATTAGTTAACGATGAAGAGGTAAAAAAAGTAATTTTAAAAAGTAAATTTTATGACGTCATTCCTGCAAATCAAAACCTAGCCGCTGCTGAATTAGAGTTGGTAAACGTAAAACATCGTGAATCAATGTTGAAGAAAAAACTTCACCAAAAAAATAAATATGATTATATTTTGTTAGATTGCCCACCATCATTGGGCTTAATCACAATAAATGCTTTAACTGCTGCACATTCTGTTTTAATTCCAATGCAATGTGAATATTTTGCTCTCGAGGGATTAACTGATTTGATTAACACGATTAAAAAAATAAAAAAACAAATCAACACAGAAATCCAAATAGAAGGTTTGATAAGGACAATTTATGATCGACGTAATAAATTAACCAAAGAGGTATCAGATCAGTTATCTGCTTATTTCCCAAACAAAGTTTACAAAACAATTGTTCCGAGAAACGTCAGGATTGCTGAAGCACCAAGTCACGGACAATCTGCGATACAGTTTGATAAGCGATCTAAAGGAGCGAAGGCATATTTAGAGTTAGCTGAAGAAATTATTGAGAAAGAAGGAAGGGTTTAATTATGTCAAAAGAGAAAAGATTGGGTAGAGGCTTAAGCGCCCTATTTGAATCAGAAATTGAAGAAGATCAGGTTCAAGAAAAACCATTAAAAGGAGAAATGATCGAAAATATTTCTGTTGATCAGTTAAACCCTGGGCAATATCAGCCAAGAAAACGATTTGATGAAGAATCCCTTCAAGAATTAGCTGATTCAATAATCGAGCAAGGTCTAATGCAGCCAATTATTGTTCGTAAATCGGAAAATAATTTTGAAATTATTGCAGGTGAAAGAAGATGGCGTGCGGCTAAACTAGCAAAGGTTGACACTATCCCGGTAATCGTTCGAGATATTAATGATCGAACAGCATCTATTATCGCGCTGATAGAAAACATGCAGAGGGTTGATTTATCGGCTATTGAGGAAGCTGAAGGAATAAAAAAAATGATTGATGAGTTTGGCATGACTCATGAAGAAGCTTCAGATGCAGTAGGAAAGTCAAGATCAGCTGTATCAAATTTACTAAGATTGCTCCAGCTAACCGATTTTGTAAAAGATAAACTTAATTTAGGTGATATTGACATGGGTCATGCCAGGGCATTAATTTCTTTATCTGCCGACCAGCAAAATATGGTGTGTCAAAAAATCATTAATGAAAAGTTGTCAGTTCGTAAAGTTGAAGAGTTGATTCAATCTGGAATTACGAAGGTAAACAATAAAAAAATATCGAAAGATAACAATAAAAATAATGACATTGAAATACTTCAAAAAGAGTTTTCAGACAAATTAGGGTTTCCAATTACCATTGAGAATAAAAATAATAATTCAGGTTTAATAAAGATTAAATATCGTAATTTAGATGAATTAGATATCCTCTTAAATAAACTAAAATTAAATCAATCATAAAGCCTTGACTTGTCCTTAATTTCCATTCAAAATTCAGTGTTTTTGTAAGGAACGTTTTCAGTGAGACTATGAACTTAGATTTATTCACTGCAAAACTCGGAGGCTTACCCCAACAAATAAAGAAAATGGTTTTGCGACAATTTATTGTAGCTTCCATTATATTTTTGTTGCTAGTCATAAACTATTCAATGGCGCTTGGTATGTCACTCTTGATTGGTTTTGGATCAGTCATTGGCGGTTTTTTATTGGCCTTCCCCATAGCAAAAACAAATATTAAGGGCCAGCCAGGATCAGCAGTTGTGGTTAACTTGATCAAAGCTGAGTTGGTTAAATTGTTGTTCATAATTTTAACGTTATGGGCAGCTTATAAGTTTTATGATGATATTCAGCCTTTTGGATTAGTGTTAGGTTTAGCGATTTCTGCACTGATGTCAGGTTTGGCAATATCAAAGTTAGATAAAAATTAATTGAGAAATAAATATGGCAGACTCCTATAGTTCACCAAATGAATACATAGGTCATCATTTAGCATTTAATGAATTACAAATTGGCGATTCGCCTTTCTGGACACTTAATTTAGACTCTGTTGTTGTGTCTATTATCCTCGGTATCTTAACTATGGGTTTCATCTGGTGGTTTGCCAGAAAAGCAACTTCTGATGTTCCTACAAAAACACAAGCATTTGTTGAACTGATCTTTACTTTTATCGACAACCAAGTTAAAGCAACCTTTCATGGTGACCGTCACAGCTTTGTTGCTCCGGCGGCAATGACCGTATTTTTATGGGTATTTATGATGAATGCGATGGACTTTTTGCCTATCGACATCATGGCCACCATTTTAGGATGGTTTGGTATTCATGAATGGAGAAACGTCCCAACAGCTGATGTCAATACTACATTTGCTTTGGCCTTAGGTGTTTGGTTCTTGATGATTTTCTTTGGCATCAAAGTAAAAGGCCTAGGTGGCTGGGTACATGAATTGTTCTGTGCACCATTTGGATCAAATCCATTTGTTTGGCCAGCAAATTTTATTTTTAATTTAATTGAATATGTTTCTAAACCGTTATCACATTCATTACGGTTATTTGGAAACATGTATGCAGGTGAGGTGATCTTTTTATTGATCGCCATGCTTGCAGGTTTTTCTGGAGTAGTGGGTACTGCAGGAAGTGTATTGTTGGGTGCAGGTTGGGCTATATTCCATATCCTGATTGTAACGCTTCAAGCATATGTATTCATGATGCTCACAGTAGTATATTTATCCATGGCTCATGAGGGCCACTAATTTTTTGAAGGGAATTTAAATGGAAGCTTTACAATTTTTAGCAACAGTTCAATCTTATACAGCTATTGGTCTAGGACTTATGGTTGGCCTTGGAGCGCTTGGTGCTTGTATCGGTATCGGTATCATGTGTGCTAGTTTCTTAGACGGTGCTGCTAGACAGCCTGAAATGATTTCACAATTACAAACAAAAGTATTTTTATTATTAGGTTTGATTGATGCCTCATTTATTATTGCGGTTGGTATTGTGATGATGTTTGCTTTTGCTAATCCTTTAACAATGGGTGTTACACCTGGCGTTTAATTTAAGTTTTTAATCTGGAGATCAAATGAACATCCATTTTACTTTAATTGCGCAAGCACTAACCTTTGCAATTTTAATCTGGTTTACAGTTAAATTTGTTTGGCCACCGCTCTTAAACGCAATTGAAAATAGACAAAAAGAAATTGCTGATGGTCTAGCAGCAGCCAGGGAAGGCAAAGCCTCTCTAGAATTGGCTGAGAAAAAGACCACAGAAGTTTTGGATGGAGCAAAAGAGAAGTCATCTGAAATAGTTTCGCAAGCGGAAAAAAGAGCAAGTGAAATTATTGAAGAGGCAAAGCAAAATGCGAAAACAGATGCAGATCGTATTATTGCAAATGCGAAATCCGAAATTGATCAAGAAGTTAATAAAGCAAAAGAAGAGCTCAGATCACAAGTGGCATCCCTAGCAATTGAGGGAGCACAAAAAATTCTTGAAAAAGAAATTGATGCAAAAGCTCACAGCGCGATGTTAACAAAACTTTCTAAGGAACTATAAGAATATATGGCTGAAATTTCAACAATAGCTAGACCCTATGCACAA
Source organism: Candidatus Methylolitoribacter marinus (assembly GCF_051853155.1). Classification (GTDB taxonomy): domain Bacteria; phylum Pseudomonadota; class Gammaproteobacteria; order Burkholderiales; family Methylophilaceae; genus BACL14. The sequence continues at coordinate 1,276,345 of NZ_CP124221.1, read as the reverse complement.
GCAGTTTTTGATCTTGCAAAAGAACAAAACCAATTACAAGCATGGTCTGACACTCTGAGTTTACTATCTCATGTTGTTGAAGATGTAGCTGTAAAGTCTGTAATTAATGATTCAAAGTTACTGGATACAGATAAAGAAAAATTAATCCTTGATATTTGTAAAAAAAATATCAATAAGGAAGGTGAAAATTTTGTAAAACTTCTCATCGAAAACAAACGCCTATTGATTTTACCCTTCATCAGTGAGGCGTTTGAAAATTTAAAAGCAAATGAAGAAGGATCTGTTACGGCGAATATTGTAGTTGCAACTAAGATTACAAAAAAAGAAACAGACGAAATAATTAAAAACTTAGAAAAGAAATTAAATAAAAAAATTGAAGCAACAGTTGAAATAGATCAATCTATTTTGGGTGGCAGTGTAATCACTGTTGGTGACACTGTCATAGATGCTTCAGTCAAAGGACAACTTGAAAGTTTAGCTTTCTCAATGAAAGCGTAATTACCCAGGAGAAAATAATGCAATTATCAACCTCAGAAATTAGTGAACTGATTAAAAGTCGGATCAAAGATTTCAAATCTTCCTCAGAGGCCCGTACTCAGGGTACCGTTGTATCAGTTACAGACGGTATTGTGCGAATACATGGTTTATCAAATGTTATGTCTGGAGAAATGATTGAGTTCCCTGGCAATACTTACGGCATGGCTCTTAACCTGGAAAGAGACTCTGTAGGTGCTGTTGTGCTTGGTGATTACGAACACATTTCTGAAGGTGATACGTGTAAATGTACGGGTAAGATTTTAGAGGTTCCTGTTGGCCCTGAATTGGTTGGTCGTGTTGTTGATGCTTTGGGTAACCCATTAGATGGCAAAGGTCCAATCAAATCAAAATTAACAGACAAAATTGAAAAAGTTGCTCCTGGTGTTATTGCTAGAAAGTCTGTTTCTCAACCAGTTCAAACTGGACTTAAATCTGTTGACTCTATGGTTCCGATTGGTCGAGGTCAGAGAGAATTAATTATTGGCGACAGACAAACTGGTAAAACAGCCGTAGCTGTGGATGCGATTATCAACCAAAGAGGTCAAAACATGACCTGTATTTATGTTGCAATCGGTCAAAAAGCTTCAACCATTGCTAACGTGGTTAGAAAACTTGAAGAAACCGGTGCGATGGAATACACCACTGTTGTTGTTGCATCAGCATCTGATTCAGCTGCACTGCAATTTTTGGCTCCATACGCTGGTTGTACCATGGGTGAATATTTTAGAGATCGTGGAGAAGACGCATTAATAATTTATGATGACTTGAGTAAACAAGCTGTTGCTTATCGTCAAATCTCATTACTTTTAAGAAGACCTCCAGGTCGTGAAGCATATCCTGGTGACGTGTTCTATATTCATTCACGTTTATTAGAAAGAGCTGCTCGAGTAAATGAAGAATATGTTGAAAATTTTACTAAGGGTAAAGTGAAAGGCAAAACGGGTTCATTAACTGCGCTTCCTGTTATTGAAACTGCGGCTGGTGACGTGTCAGCTTTCGTTCCAACAAACGTTATTTCTATTACAGATGGTCAGATCTTCTTAGAATCTGATTTGTTTAATGCGGGTATTCGACCAGCTATTAACGCTGGTATCTCAGTGTCTCGAGTTGGTGGCGCTGCCCAGACCAAGGTAATTAAAAAGCTTGGTGGTGGTGTGCGATTAGCTTTGGCTCAATACCGTGAATTGGCAGCATTCGCTCAGTTTGCATCTGATCTTGATGAAGCTACAAGAAAACAGTTAGATCGAGGAAGAATGTTTACCGAATTAATGAAACAAGCACAGTACAGTCCTTTAAGTGTTTCTAAAATGGCAGTAACTTTATATGCCGCCAATAATGGCTATTTTGACGATGTGCCAGTAGAGAAAATTCTTACATGTGAATCAGACTTGCATGGCTTTATAGCTTCTAAACACAAAAAGGTAATGGAAAGTATTGAGAAAAATCTTGACCTATCTGAAAAAGATGAAAAAGATTTAGTTAAAGCTATTGAAGATTTTAAATCTTCTAGCAAATATTAATATTTGGAAAATTTATGGCTGGTAGTAAAGAAATACGAACAAAAATTAAGAGTGTAGAAAATACCAAAAAAATCACTAAGGCGATGGAAATGGTAGCTGCATCAAAAATGCGTAAAGCTCAGGATCGTATGGCTGCTGCAAGACCTTATGCAGAAAAAATTAGAAATGTAGCAGCACATCTTTCTTATGCTCAATCTGAATCTAAACATCCTTTTTTAGTTTCAAGAGATAAAGTGAAGAATGTTGGTCTTATTGTTGTTACATCAGACAAAGGCTTGTGTGGTGGTCTAAACACTAACGTTTTAAGAACATCGTTAAACCAAATCAAAAGCTGGGAAAAGGAAGGAAAAAAAGTCCAAATCGCAGCAATTGGGACTAAAGGCTTTAGCTTCATGAATCGTATCGGCGCAGATGTGAAGTCGAATATAACAGGTCTTGGCGATACGCCACATTTGAACGATTTAATCGGCAGTATTAAGGTGATGTTGGATTCATATATTAATGGTGAAATTGATCAACTTTATATCTGTTTTACAAAATTCATTAATACCATGAAGCAAGAGCCAATCATGGATCAAATCTTACCACTGAATGGTGACAAAATTGGTGCACCTGAAGGCCCATGGGATTATATTTATGAACCTACTGCTGATGCTGTTATAGAGGAGCTATTGAAGAGATATATCGAATCAATGATCTATCATGCAGTTGCAGAGAATATGGCATCAGAGCAATCAGCACGTATGGTTGCAATGAAAGCTGCCTCAGATAACGCAGTTAATGTGATTGATGAACTGACGCTTGTTTATAACAAAGCACGTCAGGCAGCAATTACGAAAGAGATATCAGAAATCGTGGGTGGAGCAGCCGCAGTTTCTTAATTTTTTAATTTTTTTGAGATGAGTAAGGAAAAAAAATGAGTGCCAAACAAATCGGAAAAGTAGTTCAGTGTATCGGAGCTGTTGTTGATGTTGAATTTCCAAGAGATTCAATGCCAAAAGTTTTTGATGCTTTAAAGATTGATAGCAAAGATGCAAATGCTAAAACAGCTGAAGAAGGTTTAACCCTAGAGGTTCAACAACAGCTTGGTGATGGCATTGTACGAGCAATTGCGATGGGTTCAACAGATGGGTTAGCTAGAGGCACTCAATTTACTTCAACTGGCGCACCAATTCAAGTACCTGTTGGCGAAGGCACATTGGGTCGTATCATGGATGTACTGGGAAGACCAATCGATGAGGTTGGTAAAATTGATTCAAAAGAGCATCGTTCTATTCATCAAAAAGCTCCAGAATTTAGTGAGCTATCCCCATCTGTTGAATTATTAGAAACAGGAATTAAAGTTATTGACTTGATTTGTCCGTTTGCTAAAGGCGGTAAGGTTGGTTTATTTGGTGGTGCTGGTGTTGGTAAAACAGTGAATATGTTGGAATTGATTAATAACATTGCAAAACAACATTCTGGTCTATCAGTTTTCGCTGGTGTTGGTGAAAGAACGCGTGAAGGTAACGACTTCTATCATGAAATGTCTGATGCTGGTGTTATTAAGCTAGATAATATGAAAGAGTCTAAAGTAGCTATGGTGTTTGGCCAGATGAATGAGCCTCCAGGTAACCGTTTAAGAGTTGCACTTTCTGGATTAACAATGGCGGAAAAATTCCGTGATGAAGGACGTGACGTTCTGTTCTTTGTTGACAATATTTATCGTTATACTCTTGCTGGTACTGAGGTTTCAGCTCTACTAGGCCGTATGCCTTCAGCGGTTGGATATCAACCAACGCTAGCAGATGAAATGGGTCGACTTCAAGAGAGAATTACATCCACAAAAACTGGATCTATTACATCAATTCAAGCGGTCTATGTGCCTGCAGATGACTTAACTGACCCATCTCCAGCAACAACCTTCCAGCATTTGGATTCTACTGTTGTGTTATCTCGTGATATTGCATCTCTAGGTATTTATCCAGCTGTTGATCCACTTGATTCAACATCAAGACAACTAGATCCACAAGTCGTTGGTGAAGATCATTATCAAGTGGCTCGTAAAGTTCAAGCAACGCTTCAAAAATATAAAGAATTAAGAGATATTATTGCAATTCTTGGTATGGATGAATTATCACCTGATGATAAATTAGCTGTGAACAGAGCTCGTAAAATTCAAAGATTCTTATCACAACCATTCCATGTGGCAGAAGTCTTTACCGGCTCTCCAGGTAAGTATGTTTCACTAAAAGAAACAATTACAGGGTTTAAAGCGATTGTTGATGGTGAATATGACGACTTGCCTGAACAGGCATTTTACATGGTTGGAAGTATCGATGAAGCCGTTGCGAAAGCAAAAAAACTTTAATTAATTTTTAGGTTATAACTTATGAGTAAAGTTTTAGTAGATGTAGTAAGTGCAGAAGAGTCTCTCTTTTCAGGCGAGGCTGAATTTGTTGTTGCTCCATCAGCCATGGGTGAAGTAGGTATATATCCTAATCACGCTCCAATGATTACAACTCTCAAGCCGGGTTCTGTTCGTATTAAATTATCAGGTAAAAATGATGAGGAGTTAGTTTACGTTTCAGGTGGCATCCTGGAAGTTCAGCCAGGTTCAGTTACAGTGTTATCAGATACTGCTGTAAGAGGATCAGATCTTGATGAAGCAAAAGCGAATCAAGCGAAAAAGCAAGCTGAAGATGCATTAACAAAACAAAAAGGTGATATTGATTACGCAAAAGCACAAGCTGAGTTAGCTGAGGCGGTTGCTCAGATACAAGCTATACAGCGTTTACGAAAAAAGAAATAAAAATTCTTAATATAATAAAGCAGCTTTTGGCTGCTTTTTTTGTTTATACTCATCATAATTATGAATTTAGATATTGTAATATTAGCAGCTGGTAAAGGGACTCGTATGCAGTCCTCTAAACCAAAAGTGATGCAAGAATTTATTGGCCAACCTTTTTTAGAAAGGGTCGTTAATACAGCCAGAGAATTGAATCCGAACAAGATCATCCCGATCATTGGTTATAAAGCTGATGAAATAAAAAATTATTTTTTGAATGAAAAACTTGATTTCGTTATTCAACAAGAACAGCTCGGGACAGGTCATGCTGTAATTCAAGCGATTAAAGAAATCACAAGTCAATTTACTTTAATTTTGTATGGCGACGTACCATTAATAAATAAAGAACTTCTTCTTAAGCTTACGGATGCTTCAAAAAAAACAGGAATAGGACTTGTAACTTTTGATAAAAACAACCCCGTTGGTTTTGGGAGAATTGTCCGGGATGAAAACAAACAAAAAATAATAAAAATTGTCGAGGAAAAAGACTGCAACAACGAGCAAAAAAATATCACTGAAATCAATACAGGCATAATGTGTGTAGAGTCAAATCATTTAAAAAAATGGTTAACAAAGTTAGACAACAATAATGCACAAAAAGAATATTATTTAACTGATATCATAGAGTTTGCTAATAAGGATAATGTTGATATTGTTGGCATAAAGGCGGATACCGAAACAAGTATTCAGGGCATCAATTCAATGGAAGAGCTTATTCTACTTGAGAGAATGTATATGCAAGAAAAAGCTGCGCAGTTAATTAAGCAAGGCGTTAAAATTATTGACCCAAATCGGATAGATATCAGAGGGTCATTAACATGCGAGGAAAATGTCACCATAGATGTTGGCTGTATTTTTGAGGGCAATGTGTCTATAAAGAAAAATTCAAAAATCGGACCATATAACATTATTAAAGCATCAGAAATTGGTGAAAATACAAGCCTCAATGCATTTAATCATATTGATGATGCACTAATCGGTGATAATTGTACTATCGGTCCCTATGCAAGAATCAGACCTGAAACAACATTAAAAAATAACATTAATATTGGTAACTTTGTTGAGCTTAAAAAATCTAATATTGATGACCATTCTAAAATAAATCATCTATCGTATGTTGGCGATACTCAAATAGGAAAAGATGTAAATATTGGCGCTGGCACAATTACCTGTAATTATGATGGTGCCAATAAGCACCAAACGATAATTGAGGATAATGTCTTTATTGGGTCAGATACACAATTAATTGCTCCGGTCATAATCAAAAAAGGTGCAACGATTGGCGCTGGTTCTACAATCACAGAAGATGCTCCAGAAAATAAACTTACCCTCTCAAGAGTTGAGCAAAAAAATATTGATAACTGGATAAGGCCCAAGAAAAAATAATTATGTGTGGAATTGTTGGCGGAGTTGCTATAAACAAAAATATTGTTCCAATATTAGTAGATGGTTTAGAAAAATTAGAATATCGAGGTTATGATTCTGCTGGCATCGCTGTAATCAATAAGGGTCGTATTAAAAGAGTTCGATCAGTTGGACGAGTTGCAACCATTCAACAGAAAGTCAATCAACAAAAAATAAGTGGATCAATTGGCATAGGCCATACCCGCTGGGCGACCCATGGTGGAGTGAATGAAAAAAATGCTCACCCTCATATCTCAAATGATGAGATCGTGGTAGTTCACAATGGCATTATTGAAAATCATGCAAAGCTATGTAAATTTTTAAAAGACAAAGGGTATAAATTCAATTCTGAAACAGACACAGAAGTCATTGCTCACCTAATTCATTTTTTTAAAAAAGGAAAGTCTTCTTTATTTGATGCTGTTATAAAAACATGCAGCAAATTAGAAGGAGCTTATGCAGTTGCTATAACGGATAAAGTCTCAGAAGAAATAATAGTAGCAAGAAATGGCTGCCCCTTAATTATTGGGATAGCAGATGGAGAGAATTATATTGCATCCGATATATCTGCACTCTTATCCGTTACTAATCAAGTAATTTATTTAGAAGACGGTGATGTTGGAATATTGAACATGAATGGGTACCAACTCTTTAATCAAAATAAAAAGAAAATTAATCGTAAGATTCATTCCAGTGAACTAAAAAATAATCAGATGGAACTTGGACCGTATAGTCATTTTATGCAAAAAGAAATTTATGAACAACCAGTTGCTGTTGCTGATACGATTGAATCAATTATTGATGATGAAATTATTAGTCCAAAATTAATTGGTGGAAAAAAATTTGATGCCAGTAGATTTGATTCTGTTCTTATTTTAGCTGCGGGAACAAGTTTCTATGCAGGGCTAACGGCAAAATATTGGTTTGAAAATATTGCAGGAATTCCTGTTAATGTTGAAATAGCAAGTGAATATCGATACCGAGAAGTTGTGACGCCAAAAAAACAACTTGTTATTACAATTTCACAGTCTGGTGAAACCTTAGATACATTTGAAGCATTAAAACAAGCGAAAAAAAATGGCAATAGCAAATCTTTAGCTATTTGTAATGTTCAAGAAAGTACTATCGCAAGGCAATCTGATCATGTACTTTATACTCGAGCTGGGGTTGAGGTTGGGGTTGCATCAACAAAAGCTTTTACAACTCAATTAGTGAGTCTTTTTGTGTTGGCAGTTCTTTTTGGAAGACAGAATAAAAAAATTTCTAAATCGAAAGAATTAGAATTTATCAATGAGTTAAGAAAATTATCTGGACATATTCAAACAGCGCTGAATCTTGAGCCACAGATTAAGGCATGGGCAAAAAAATTTGCAAAAAAAGATAACGCCCTTTTCTTAGGTAGGGGTATTCACTATCCTATAGCACTTGAAGGCGCCTTAAAGTTAAAAGAGATTTCTTATATTCATGCGGAAGCATACCCTGCTGGTGAATTAAAACATGGCCCCTTAGCACTGGTTGATAAAAACTTGCCTGTAGTTGTCATAGCACCAAATGACAGATTACTTGGAAAAGTTAAATCTAATATGCAAGAAGTAAAAGCTAGAGGCGGTGAATTGTTTGTTTTTGCTGATGCTGATAGTACCTTTGATGCTGAGGAAGGGCTATCTGTGATTAGAACTCATCGTCATATTGGAATTCTGTCTCCAATTGTTCATACCATCCCGGTCCAATTGTTAGCCTATCATGTAGCATTGGTTAAAAAAACGGATGTAGACAAGCCAAGAAATTTAGCTAAATCTGTAACAGTTGAATAACTATGAGATTAATATTTTTGATTTTTAATACAGGAACTCTTTAATATAAATAATCAATATATAGTTGTCAACCTATTTTTTTCCACAAAATATTGTATTTTTCCCTAAAAAGAGTAAGGTTTTATTATGTTTAAAGTGAAGAGAGTTTAAACGTAATTTCTATAGTTATTACTACATAAGGAGAAGTAATAGATGGATATTTTAAAAACAGTAAGAACTTGGGCAGCATCCCTTGCTGAGACAGTAATCAGTCTCTTGGCACTTGGTATCGTTTTGCAAATTCTCATGGGTGGTGCAGCAATTCCATTCTTTGGCGAACCAAGGATTATTGAAACTGTAACAGGGCACATTAATTCACTAGGTGGTGAAGGCATTGTGGGTCTTGTAGCCATCTGGGTGCTTTATTCTATTTGGAAAGCACGTAAATAGAAGCGTTTAAATCATTATTTAAAAACCCTTGGAAACAAGGGTTTTTTTTTGAACCTTTAAAAACTCTTAAAGTCCATATAGCGTATCAGGTTATTCTGGTACTTAGGTCTATAAATTTAAGTAAATACATGGGGAGAGGTATTGGTTTAAGTTTATGGGTTTTTGTGTTTTTTGTGAGATGAAGATAGTCTCAAAGAACCAATTCATTTAAATGGAGAATCTCTATGGAAGTAGGCGGATATAATTTAGTCTATAACTCACTGTCTTTCGCAATTGCAACATTTGGTGCGGCAACAGTATTCTTTTTTGCTCAGCGTTCTCAAGTCGCTCCAGCATACAAAACGGCACTATCCCTATCAGGGTTAGTTTGTTTAATCGCTTTTTATCATTATCTAAGAATGTTTGAAAGCTTCAATGATGCTTACACACTAGTTAATGGTTCTGTTGAAGCAACAGGTGCTCAATTCAATGATGCTTATCGTTATGTGGATTGGTTACTAACTGTACCTCTATTACTCTTAGAGCTAGTCTTAGTGATGAGACTCTCAAAAGAGGAAACATATTCTAAAGGTACAAAATTAGCTTTAGCTGCTGCAGTGATGGTCATCTTAGGTTACCCAGGTGAAGTAATTACTGATCCTTCAATGTACGGTGATCGTTGGATGTGGTGGGTATTAGCAATGATTCCATTTGTATATATCGTATGGGATCTTGTTAATGGTCTTGGTGCATCAATCAGCAAACAGCCAAAAGCAGTTCAAGGACTTGTAAGTAAAGCAAGAACTTTAACTATTTTGTCATGGTGCTTCTACCCAATCGTGTTTGTTTTCCCAATGATTGGTTTACAAGCAGATCCAGGCGCTGTTAACCCTGCAATTCAAGTAGGTTATACAGTTGCCGACGTGGTTGCAAAAGCACTGTTTGGTGTAATGATTTATATGATTGCTCAGCGTAAGTCTGATGCAGGTGCATAATAGATCAATATTACATCTAGAAACTTGAGATAAGAAACGCGCCTCTTTAAAAGGCGCGTTTTTTTTAATATGAAAATAATTATCAGCAGTCATTTTGATGAATTTTTTATGCCACCTGAGGCGACAGCTGATTTACATCTTGTAAAAAAAGAAATTCAAAAATCCTTACAAGATAAGAAAATTATCTTAAACGAATGGCTTAAATATCAAAACCGATCTAAAGGGAAATTTATTCGTGCACAACTTGCTCTTGCATCAGGAGAGTTATTAAATTTACCAAAAAATACGGTTATTAAATGGTCTGTTGCATGTGAATTGATTCATACAGCATCTTTAATTCATGATGATATTTGTGATCAAGATGAAAAAAGAAGAGGTTTGACGACCATATGGAAAAAGTATGGTGTGCCAGCTGCCATATGTCTTGGTGACTTTATTATAGCTCAAGCTTTTCAAAAACTATCGGAAATAGAAACAGGTTGGCACCAAAATATTTTATTAAACTCATTATCATTGAGTATGAAACAAATAATCATTGGACAAGTGTCAGATGTTGGCGTGGATATAAAAAAAATAAGTATGAAAGATTATGAAAACATTGCCTATGAAAAAACAGGGCCTCTATTGATGACACCATTAGATGGAATGTTTCGATGTAAAGAATTGTCTGAATCAGAACTAACCGGGCTTAATAAATTAATGTACAGCATTGGTCTGGCGTATCAGATGATTAATGATTATATAAACATAAAAAGTAAAAAAACTGATATATCTTTAAATCATTTAAATTTCATAAGTATCCTAATGAAGGAAAAAAATCAAAAAAATAATGATAAACATTCTATTGAATTATCATTAAAGGATGCGAATGATCGAATAATAAAGAAATTAAATGAGATTGATAAATTCATTCATCAAGTCCCCATCGTTCTTCAACCAATATTTATTAGTATCGCCAACCAAATGAAAGAATCATTATGAAAACAACAGTCATTGGCTCAGGTTTTGGAGGAATAGCAGCTGCATTAAGGTTGCGAGCAATGGGTCATGACGTAACGTTATTAGAAAAATTAGATGCCGTTGGAGGAAGGGCACAACAATTTAAAAGAGCAAAATACATTCATGATGCTGGGCCGACAGTAATCACAGCCCCAAATTTGTTTTACGAACTTTTTGAATTATTTAATGAAAATCTAGAAGATTATCTTGAATTTAAACCATTAGATCCATGGTATCGCTTTTATTTTGTAAATGGATTTGAATTTGATTATGTACCTAATCGTGAACAAATGCTTGATCAGATACAACGTATCAACCCAAAAGATGTAGATGGCTACAATCGAATGTTAAAAAAAGCAGAAGAAATATTTGAAATAGGTTACCTAGAACTGGCTGATAAACCATTTCATAGATTATCCACAATGCTCAAACATGCCCCAGATATTCTGAGGTTAAAGGGGTATCAGTCAGTGTATAAGTTTGTGTCGAGTTACCTAAATGATCAAAATTTACGTAATGTTTTTTCCATTCAGCCTTTACTGGTAGGGGGGAATCCATTTCAAACATCGTCAATCTATGCACTAATTCATGCATTGGAACAAAAATGGGGGATTTATTTTGCCATGGGAGGCATGGCAAAAGTTGTGGAAGAGTTAAAGAATTTAATGATAAGGCAAGGCATCACCATTAAAACAAATCATGAGGTGGAAAGGCTAGAGGTGAATGGAAAAAATATATCCAGAATTCATATAAAAGACCAAGCCAGCATTAATACTGATCTAGTCGTATCTAACTCTGACCCAATAACAGTAAATTCTATTTTCTTAAGAGAAGAAAATAAATCAATCCAAAATAAATTTTTGAACAAGTTTGCAAAACACTCTATGGGGTTATTTGTATTATTCTTTGGAACAAAGGTAACTTATCCAAAGATTGCACATCATACAATATGGATGGGACCAAGGTATAAAGAATTATTAGATGATATTTTTAACAAGCAAGTATTAGCAGAAGACTTCTCAATCTATTTACATAGACCAACAGCCACCGATCAAAGTTTTGCTCCTAAAAATCATGATAGTTTCTATGCCTTAGTTCCAGTACCAAACTTGCAAGCAGATATATCATGGAATGAAATAAAAGATGAATATGCTAATAAGGTGGTCAAGGCATTGGCTAAAACAATTATGCCTGATTTAGAAAAACATATTGATGATCTATTTGTCATGACGCCAAATGACTTTAAGGAGTCTTATATGACACCGCATGGTTCGGGGTTTTCAATTGCACCAATTCTTACACAATCAGCATGGTTTAGAACTCATAATAAAGATGATTATTATAAAAACTTATTCTATGTTGGTGCTGGAACACATCCTGGAGCAGGTGTTCCTGGCGTATTAAATTCTGCCAAAGTTATTGAAAGAATATTAAATGAACGTTAGCAGAAAAATAATTAAAAAACATGGTAAGTCATTTTATTGGGCTTCAAGATTTCTTGGTAAAGACTATATTGATCCTATATATTCAATCTACGAAATGTGTAGAAGATTAGATGATATTGTAGATGATCAAAGTAAAGAAGCTGCAATTAAAGAAATAGATGTATTAAAAAAAGATCTTACAAAAAAAAATTTACAAAATAAGTTTGATTCTTTAAAAAGATTAAATGATGATCAATTCCCTCAAATCAAATACTTTGAAGAATTCATTTTAGGACAAGAGAGTGATATTGACTTTAGACAACCAAAATCAATCAATGAACTATTAAGATATTGTTACCGGGTCGCTGGTGTCGTTGGATTGATGGTATGTGACGCAGTTAATATTAAAGATGAAAATCTTAAATTTTTTGCAATTGACTTAGGCATCGCAATGCAGCTTGTTAACATCGTTCGCGATATTCAGGAGGATGCTCTTAGAGGAAGAGTATATATTCCTGAAAATTTAATTGGAGCAGTATCAGCTGGCGATGTTCTAACAAAACCTGATGTGACTGCAAAGGTAGAACAAGAGAAATTTAGAATTTTAAATATTGCTGACAAATATTTTAATAGTGCTAATTATGCAATAAAATTTTTACCTAAAGATCTTTCAATGGCATTCGGATTAGCATCAAGTTTATATCAAGGCATTGGAAAAAAAATAATTAAAAAGAAACAACCCTTCACGAATGGGAGGGTATATTTGAATGGTGCTGAAAAGTTATTACATACATTAAAATTTTTACTCAAAAGTAAAAAAAATAAAAATTATCAGCCTATTCATAATAATATGCTTCATCTTCCAATTAAGAATTCACCGAGTACCAATAATTAATATGTATGACTTAATCATTATTGGGCGTGGGCTATCAAGCTTATTATTTTTAAAACAATATTTACTCACACATTCTGAATTAAAAATATTAATAATTGAAAAAAGCAAAAGTGTTGAAAACAGATATATAAGCAGTTGGCAGGGTCCAGGAATTCTTGATCTTAAAAAAGAGTATGGTATTGATCCTGATAAAGTATATAAAAAAATCTCAATCAGTAATGAAGAGATTTTGATTAAAAAAAATATTGCACCATATAGTTACAACACTTATGACTATAAACATACAATTGAAACAATTTTTAATAGTATAAAAGATAAGGTGGAAATTATTTATGATGAGGTTATTTCTATTAAAGAAAAATATAACGAAGTAAACGTCAAGACAAAAAAACATACGTTTATAAGTCAGTATTTAATGTCTAGTACTTCCTTAAATAAACAATCAGCAAATAACAAAAAAATGTTATATCAATATTTTATCGGTACTAAAATTAAGATAAACAATAACCACACACATGATACTTGCCAATTAATGCATTTTTTGCACTCCAATAATGAAGTGTTGTTTAACTATAATTTACCTTTTGATCAGAAAACTATACTAATTGAAACCACGGCATTTGGAAAAAAAGTACATTTTGAAAACCTTGAAAAGATTCATAAGAGATCATTAGCAACATTTAATGTTGCTAAAATGATTAAAAAAGAAAAAGGGGTCATTCCCATGTCGGTGAATCACAAATTCCAGAGAACTGCTCGTATTATAAATATCGGAATTCATGGAGGCTTTGCAAGACCCTCTTCTGGCTATATGCTGCTAAGAGCAGCGCAGTGGTCTAAGATCAATAAAGATAAAAATCTAAAAGACCTAGTTTTCAAAGAAAAAATAATTATTAATTTTTTAGATAAAATATTTTTGAAAGCTTGTTACTATTATCCGGATAAAGCTAATTCTATATTTGTAAAATTATTTAACTCAAATGATATTGCATCAGTGATAAGATTTCTAGCAGATATTCCAAAATTATATGACATTGTCAAAATATTAATTAATACTCCTAAGAAAATAATGATTAATGCACTTATTAAATAAAATAAATATTCATCATCTCCTTTTTGTAATCTTAGGAATACTTTTAATTGGCTTTTATCCAGATCAAAGTCCTGATGAGGTTTATTATTTAGGTATTCATCCCTTAATTTTGCTAATTTTCATTGCCATAACAACCATTGGCTTGGGACATGGCGCGCTCGATGGAAAAATAGTGTGGGAACTCAGTATTAAAAAAAAATCTCGATATCAAATATATTTAATTTATCTAATCATTGTTTTAGTTTCAATTTTGATTTGGATAGCCTTTCCAACTATAGGATTATTTATTTTATTTTTGATGTCTATATATCACTTCGGTGATAGCGATCTTAAAAAGTATTCATTAAATAAATTACAGAAAATAACATGGGGTTTCCTTGTCACAATGATCCCAATTTTTTTCCATGCCGAAACCGTCAATTTAATTTTTTTTAATTTAGCTGAATATCAAATGAATAAAATAATAATTACTTGTATACAAATATTATTTATTGTTTGTCTTATAGGATGGTTTAGAGTTGCTTATAAAAAGACGCTGTGGAGTGAGACGTCAGTATTATTTATGTTGCTGATATCTGGGTACTTTTTAGATCCACTATTTTGGTTTGGTTATTATTTTTGTTTTTATCATGGTATGAGAGCATTAATGAATCATCACTTTCAGCTAAAAAAAGATCTAATTTGGATGATAATTTTTACAGTCCCAGTTTTGATTGTATGGCTGATATGTAATGAATTTATTCAGGTTTCTTTTATCGGATTATTATTTCCATCATTATTTGCATTAACTGTTGCCCATATGCAGTTGGATAATATTATCAAGTTAGTTCATGTTCGTTAAAAAATAGTTAAGGATGTATGTAACTAGACATATCCCTAAAGTCACTAAAAATAAGGACAGATAAAAATTCACACCTAACTTCAGTAATACTGATAAAAGATATAAAAAGGGCAATACCGGTAGGATATAAAGTACAGTTTCGTGAGTTAATTTTGCAATGTGTAAATTATCTTTATTTTGTTGATAAATCAAAGCAAAAGAAACAAATAGGACAATAGGCATGGCTAAGAGCATGGCTGCGAGGGTAGTGCTTTTTTTGCTGAGTTCAGATGCAATTAAAATGATTGCGACAGCGATAGTTGTTTTTATAAAAAATATCATAAATTATAGATAAATAAATATAAGAAAGATTCAATAAATGAAACAAATACTAATAATAGGAGGTTCTGGAGCAATAGGGTCAGCCTTGGTTAATGAGTATGATAAAAATGATGTCCACATGACTATTGCAGCCAGAAAAAAACAAAATTTAAGCCCACATATTAACCAAATTACCTATGATTATGATCAAAATAATGAGATTAAATTAAATGCAGAAACTAAATTTGATCTAATTATTTTTGCTACAGGACATTTGCATAATGAGGACTACAAACCTGAAAAAAGCTTAAAGGATATTGATAAAAGCGCTTTTCAATTCTCGTATCATATTAATTGTGTTGCACCGCTGATATTACTTAGACAGCTGAGTAATAATCTCATGGATCATACAAAAATAGTTTTTTTATCAGCTCGTGTTGGTAGTATTTCTGAAAATGAATTGGGAGGTTGGTATGCCTACAGGATGAGTAAAGCTGCACTCAATATGATGATTAAAAATTTATCAATTGAGTTAAGAAGAAAGTATAAAAATATAATAGTTTGTGGGATGCATCCTGGAACAGTTGATAGTAAATTATCTAAACCCTATTCAGGATTTGTTAAGCATGAAATATTTGCTCCATCAAAGTCTGCACTAATGCTAAAAAAAGTGATTAATGAATTAAGTCTTAAGCACTCAGGAAAGATTTATGATTATGCTTTTCAGGAGATAGCTTATTAGTTAACGATTGGCTAAATATATGATAATAATTAGCAATAGAATTAGGATTATAAATATTACTATCTCGATCCAAAAAAAATTTATTTGCATTTAAATTTTCCTGAGGCAATTTCACTAGATTGGATTTTTTTTGGTTTACTTACTGTTGATTTTATTTGGTGATCAAAACTCAGGTCTCTGCTTTCATTATCATAAATAATTTCCATAAAGTATTGTGTGTGGGCAGTTGATTCATGCCGTGTGCCTGTATTAGGGTCATGTTCTCCCATTTCTGATAAATAAGTAGCCTTTTTTAAACATACTATTTTTGATGATTGTTGCTCACATGGGTAATTCATCTCATTATTGATTCTTAGTTTGTTTTCAATATCAAAATTAATTGTTTTGTACTTTTTATCGAATGAAACATTTAATAAGACATTTGAAAGATCTTGTTGGTCATGAATTTGTTCATTAATTTCGTATCGTTGAGAAACTTGACCAATACACTCTAAAGCAAATGAATGATGACAGATCATTAGAGAGACAAAAAAAAGGTATTTCACTTTTTAACCAGGTAGTAATGAATTAGGAAATATAATCCAAAAACAAGTGAGACAAAAAGAATAGCCTCTAGGTCGCCAATCAATTTAATAATAAAATTATTTGAACAAAATAAATTGAACACCTCACATGCTGATAATGACTTCACCCATACCCCTCCTTTAATATACTTATACAAACTAAAACCAATATAAATAAGAAACGTGATCACAGCTGTAAGGAAGGTTGAGCCTAAAATGATGGCATCAAAGCGTGTAAATTTTGTATCTTTTTGCATATCCATTATTATAACGTCATGAAACATAATTTTTGGTCCAGACTTGGTGGAATTGTTGTACTTATTTCACTCGGCATATGCTTTTGGTTAGGTTTTAAAGAGCAAAAATGGTTATGGGTAATTGCGTTATTGCCCTCCTACCTTGTCGGTTTTTATCTATATCGAATTATCAATAGCAATGATCTGAAAGCCGAGTTTGTTCGTAAGATATTTTTTATAATTATTGCTTCAATCATATCTTTATCAATTGTTTACTATATCGGTTTATTTTTTAATATAATCATAAATATATGAGACCACCAATCCTATCAAAATACCCTGTCGATGAAATCGTTGCTGATCTGAAAAGATCAAAATTATCAGAAAAGTGGATCGTTCGTTTTATCCCACAAATTTTGAGTAAAGATAAACTCAATGCAAATGCAATTTCTTTAACAAAAAGAGTGAGTTTATTAAAAACTGAACCGATTACTAAAGAAGAATTAGATAGATTAAAAAAATATTTTAAAGAATTAAAGCGGGATGATTTAGTTATCATCCGACAAGAGGACAGTAGGCAGCAGCGAGTATTAATATTTTGTGCTCATGATGATGCTCCTGAAACAATTGATGGATTAGAAAGACATATATATCGTGTTATTCCTAATGCTAAATTAAAATTTGGTGCTTCTGATATCAATCGAGATCGGTGCCAAATTGTTAAAAGAAGATCATGGAAAACGGAAAAAGATCGTCCAACCGGCGTATACGCAATAACAGACCTCTCCGGTTCGGATTAATATTTATATTCATCCTTAATCCCCAAATTATTTTTTCTGCTGAAAAAATAAGTGAAAAAAATAAAAATATTAGCTCTAATGAAAACAATAATCTGATTCAATTTTATGAGCCAGTCCAGACAAAAATAACAGGAAATAGTTGTGGACCTGAATCTGACTGGCCATGCATGGACCCCGATGGCTGTTTAATAATTGATGGATTTAAAAAAAGGAGTAAATAAATATTACTCCTTTTTAAATAAATATTTAAGCAGTTAAAGAATTTAACTGTTGTGATGCAAGATTCTTTATTCCATTAATCTCAATTTTTTTTGGTTTTTTCGATTCTGGAATAACATTTTCAAGCGCGATTTTAAGGACACCAGATTCTAGATCTGCACCTTTAACTTCAATAGTATCTGCTAATCGAATTGTTTTTGTAAATGATCGATTAGATATTCCCTTATGCAGGTACTGAATATTCGTATCATCTTTTGACTTATCACCTTTGATGATAAGTAGTCCGTCCTTAACTGTGACATCAATATCAGATTGATTAAAGCCTGCAACAGCTAATTCAACTGAATATGAGGTGTCATTATGTTTAATAATGTTGTGTGGGGGAAATTTTTCATGGACGGACTCAATCGAGTTTTCCATAAGTGCTTCAATATCTCTTAAAACAGTTTCAAAACCAAGCGTACTTGGATATAAGTTACCAAATGAAATTTTCATATTTATCTCCTTTAATTAAGCAAAATAAAAATCATGGCATTACCCATTAGGCATAACGACCACAATTAATATATGGGAGCATGTAAAGAAAATTTCAAGTCATTTAACTATTTTCCCATTTTGATATAAATCTTTGGCAATCAATTGACCTTCCTTATTCCAAATCCATTCATGTCCATCTTTAATCCCATTGATCCATAAGCTTTTGGATTTTTGTTGACCATCGTCAAACCATTGTTCCCATAGGCCATTTTCTTTCCCATCTTTATATTCAACTTTAAGTTTTAACTGTCCGTTCTCATACCATTGCTTCCAGTAACCATGTTCCTTACCATCTTTAAAGTCACTTTCCATTTTAATTTGACCATTCTCATACCAAAATTTTTCTTTTCCATTTTTCTTTCCATTTTTATAAGTAATTTCAAATTTCGGAGTTTTATTTTCAAAGAATTCTTGATAAAGACCATCTTTAATCTCTTCAGCAGATAATGAGGTTAAGAACATGACATAGGATAGGATGGTTATATGAAAATATTTAAACATAATCACTCCAAATTTATAATATGAAATGACTTGATCAATTTTGTTAAGTTTCTGTTATTTGAATAATTTTTTATATTCTGGAAAGTAATTTACTATGACTTCAATATCGAATTTTCTTAAAATAGATTTATTAGATTCCCTCTCTAAAAGAAATATGAATGATTGTTCAATAATTTCTTTTTTTGTGAGATGTTTTATTTGATATTCAGTGACGAAATTATCTAAAATGGTAACTTGATGATTTGTTTCTGTATTTGAATATATTGTTACATCAAAAGCATTAGGCGATAGCTCTTTAATCTTTATTTGATCTGACATTGACCCTCAAAATTCTCAATATAATGACCAAAACCTTTATTTCCTGATATTGAATCAGTAATTTTCAATGTTTGTAAATCTAAATTAAGTGTTCTGATATTTAACAGAGTCGATTTACATGTCATGGTAGTTTTCGACTTATCGCATTCAATGTTATTAAGATCAATTAAAGTTAAATTTTCAAATTTGTATTCCCTAGACTGCTGTTCCTCTTTTGCTCCACTGGCGCCAACCAATTCAAAATGACTTAATCCTTGGCAAATATAAGTTAATTCATCAGCAAATGAATAGTTGGTAAATAACAAGATTAACAAAAGCTTTTTCATTGAGTTAATTCTTGAAGGCAGTTTGCAAAATCTTTAGAACCAACTTTAAAACCAAGCTTTTCGCATTTCTGTTTAGCTACGGTACCATTCAAGCGTTTAGATGATTTCCCATCAATTTCTAACTCGTCAGATAATTTATTAGCAAAATTACATTTGAACTCAAATATATCTTGAAGCAGAAGGTCGCTGTCTTTTTTTTGAATACTATCTTGATTGAGGCCGCCATATATCTTACATGCTCGCATCATATAGTCATTGGCGTCTTCTCCAGCAAAATGTTTTTCAACGAATTTACCTGTAAAGTCATTATGTGGCGCAGGTCGTTGGACATTCTGATTTGAAGTTGCACATGCAGCCAAGTATAAAGAAATAATGAGTATTAACATAAAACGCATATTTTATTATAGGCATTTTTTTTAAAATAAGCCAAATATTGAAGAACCAAACACCTTTAATATCATCTTAAAAATATGCAAAAACAAAGCTTGCCACAAAAAATATGTCTCACATGTCAGCGCCCTTTCTCATGGCGAAAGAAATGGGAGCGGTGTTGGGACGAGGTAAAGTATTGCTCTCAAAGGTGTAAAAATCATCGTGTCACATAATATTTTCTGGTTTAGAAATAACCTAAGAATTCATGACAATTATCCCTTGGTGCAATGTATCAAAGATTCAACAAGTATTTCTTTTGTTTACATAGTGAATCGTCGTTTGAGAATTCTTAATGATGAAGAAAACCATAAGAATAAATTTTTAATTGATGCGCTAAATCAACTTAAGATAAATTTATCCGACTTAGGCCACACACTGAATGTTATAGAGGGTGAGCCTTCAGTCATATTTTCTTCTATAGCTAAACAACACCAGATTAATAAAATATATTGTGAAAAAATAATTAGTCCTTATGAAAAGGATGAGGAATCTAGTATTACTGAACCACGCGTATTGTCCTACTGGGATTCGTCATTGCTTAATATTGATGATCTTGATTTTGATGTAATCGATTTACCAGATACCTTTACAACATTTAGAAAAAGAGTTGAATCAAAGACAATTACAGTCACCCTGCATGAAAGTTTAAAGCTTCCAAAACCTGCAAATCTTTTAAATATTAAATCATGCCAATTACCAAATTATCAAAATACTTATAGTGGCAGTGTAGATTTTTTAAATCATTACACCAACTGTGAAAATGGTGCACAAAATTATCTAAAGGATTATTTTTCTGATACAAAAGCTCATAAATATAAACAGACAAGAAATGAGTTAATGGGAAATGAATTTTCAACAAAATTTTCGGTGTGGCTTGCACATGGCCTAATTTCAGCGAGACAAATTTTTATTTTCCTTAAAAAATATGAGGAAACTCATGGGGCTAATGAGAGTACTTATTGGATATTATTCGAACTATTATGGAGAGATTATTTTAGATTTTTACACTTCAAATATGATAAGAAATTATATTTTCCATACGGTCTCAAAAACAAAGAAATTAATGAGACAAGTCAGGACAAGATAAGTAATTTAGAAGAAGCAAATACAGAGTCATCTTTTATCAATGCTGGTATCAAAGAGTTAAAAAATAGTGGATTCTTATCAAATCGAATGAGACAGATATTAGCCTCTTTTGTTATTTTTGAAATGAAAATAGATTGGCGAATAGGTGCTGATTTTTTCCAAAAGTATCTGATTGATTTTGATATTTACTCTAACCAGGGTAATTGGATATATATTGCTGGATATGGAACGGATCCAAGGGGTGGAAGACGATTCAATGTTGAAAAGCAGAAGAATACTTACGACATAGATAATCAATATGAGATGTACTGGAATGAAAACACTTAGATTATTATTAGGCGATCAGTTAAATAAGAAGCACAGCTGGTTCAAGCAAATTGATCATAATGTGATCTATTTGATGATGGAAATTGTTCCTGAAATGACTTATGCGAAGCACCACATTCAAAAAATGCTCGCGTTCATGCATGCAATGCGAAACTTTGCAAAGGAATTACAGCAAGATGGCCATGTTGTAAGGTATATCAAATTAAAAGATCCGGACAATCAGCAATCCTTTTATAAAAATATTCTTAAATTAATTGAAATAAACTCAGATATAAATAAATTTGAATATCAGATGCCAGATGAATATCGATTGGATGAAGAAATGAAAAAGATAACCAATCAAATTGGTTTAGCACACCAATCTTATTCTACAGAACATTTTTTGACTCATAGACAGGATGTATGTGAGTTTTTCACAAATAAAAAAATATGGAGAATGGAAGAATTCTACCGCTACGTCAGGAAAAAATATTCCATCTTGATGGTTGGTGATAAACCTATTGGCGATAAGTGGAATTATGATCAAGACAATAGGAAAAAATGGGATCCAGAACAAACTGTCCCAAATCGTATCAAGTTTAATCATGATGTTGAACATCTTAAGGATGAGATTGATGAATTAGAAATTGGGTACATCGGATCTGTTGATGTGAATAATTTTAATTGGCCAACTAATGAGAAGGAGTCATTACAAGTTCTAAATCATTTTATAAAATCCAGCCTCGATAAATTTGGTGATTATCAGGATGCCATGGCGAACGAAAATCCATTTTTATTTCACTCATTAATTTCTTTTGCCCTTAATACAAAAATGTTATCTCCAATAATGGTTGCTGAAACAGTAGAGAGATATCTAAAAAAAGATTTATCCAATTTAAGTGCTGTCGAAGGATTTATAAGGCAGATTATTGGTTGGCGAGAATACATTCGAGGAGTGTATTGGGCAAAAATGCCTGAATATGGACTTAGTAACTATTTAAAATTTAAGAATAAGTTACCAGAGTTTTTTTGGCATGGAAAAACTAACATGAATTGCCTACAAAAATCGATACAGCAATCTTTGCAACATGCATATGCACATCATATCCAAAGATTAATGATACTGGGTAATTTCATGTTACTCAGTGAAGTTGATCCACAGCGTGTTCACGAATGGTTTTTGGCCATTTATATAGATGCTATTGAATGGGTTGAAATGCCAAATGTGTTAGGCATGTCACAATATGCTGACGGAGGTTTGTTGGCCACAAAACCTTATGTCTCATCGGGCTCTTATATTAATAAGATGGGTAATTATTGTAAATCCTGTCAATACGACGTGAAGACTAAGTTTGCAGATAACTCATGTCCATTTAATAGTCTTTATTGGAGCTTTTTTTTAAACAACCCAACGTTAATAGAAAATAATCCAAGAATGGGTATTGTTAAGATGCAGATAAATAAAATGAATGAAGAAGATAAGAGTTTGTATATTAAAAAGAGTAAACAAATATTGAAGAATATTGAACAACTATGATTTTCTAAATGCAGTCATACATACCCAACCATCTTGATATAAAGAATCTTCAAAAATAAAGTTATTGGCATATATCTCTTTGATTTCATTTTCCTGTGATTGTAAAATTCCAGATAGTGCGATGCGCCCTTCAGGTTTACATTTAGAATGTATTAGTGGCTCTAACACTTTCAGTGCACTCGATAATATATTTGCAACAACAATATCGTAAAGGTCATTTGTTGACTCGTCTGATGTATAAAAATTAATGGTACTCGTTTGGTTGTTTTTTGCATTTTGGTGACTGGCAATAATTGCTTGTGGGTCAATGTCCGTTCCAGAAACTGATTTGGCCCCTAATTTTTTTGCCGCAATAGCTAAAATTCCTGATCCACAACCATAATCTAAAACAGATTTATCAATAAGATCAATTTTGGTTAACCAATCTAAACAAAGCTTGGTGGTAGGATGAGATCCAGTTCCAAATGCCAATCCAGGATCCAGGTGAATGTTAATCGCATTATTATTTTTTATCTTGTGCCAGGAGGGAATGATCCAAATTTTGTCATTAATCTGAATCGGATGAAATTGGGATTGGGTCTCTTTAACCCAATCTTTTTCTGCAACTGGTTCAACTTGAATCTGATCGATATGAATATTAAACTCATTGTGAATAGAATTAATCACCACTGAGAGAGTATGATCATTTTGGAAAAGGGCTATGACTTTGGTATTTTTCCAATATCTCTCATGATCATCAGGATCTTCTCCAAAAATTGCAACTTCATTTTGTGTATCTAAATCAGAATCGCTAAAGCTCAGTGAGAGAGCGTCGAGTTCCATGAGATGGTCACCAATGGATTGTGCAATATCATCATCTACTATCAGTGATAAAGAAATCACTTATTTTTTCATTCCCAATTTTTCTTCTAGATAATGGATACTTGCTCCACCTTTAAGGAAGGCCAGGTCTATTAATAAATCACGATGGAGATCAATATTAATTTTAATTCCTTCACAATACATTTCTGAAAGAGCCATTTGTAGTTTTGCAGCAGCTTTTTCACGGGTGTCACCGTGAGCGATTAGCTTACCGATCATTGAGTCATAATGGGAGGGAACTCGATAACCGCCATAAACATGGGTATCAACTCTGATACCAGGACCTCCCGGTACATGAAAACGATTGATGAGACCAGGGGATGGAATAAAAGTAAATGAGTCTTCAGCATTTATTCGGCATTCCATTGCATGACCATTAATCACGATATCTTTCTGGCGGTAACTTAATTTTTCACCAGCTGCAATTTTTATTTGTTCTTGAATGAGGTCAACACCGGTAATCATTTCTGTGACAGGATGTTCAACCTGAATTCGAGTATTCATTTCAATAAAGTAAAATTCATCATTTTCGTATAGAAACTCAAAAGTACCCGCTCCTCGATAACCAATTTTTCTACAAGCATCGGCACATTTTTCACCCATTTTTTTTCTTAATTTATCTGGCAATCCTGGTGCAGGAGCTTCTTCAATGACTTTTTGATGCCTTCGTTGCATAGAGCAATCTCTTTCGAAGAGATGGATCGCATTTTTATAATTATCTGCGAGCACCTGATATTCAATGTGTCTAGGCTTCTCTAGATATTTTTCCATATACACTGCGGCATTACCGAAAAAACTATGCGCTTCATTTTTTGTCATTGAAACGGCATTTAATAGCGATGCCTCAGTGTGAACCACTCGCATTCCTCGTCCACCACCACCACCGGCTGCTTTGATAATCACAGGGTACCCAACTTCTTTTGCTGTTTTAATTATTTCACTAGGGTCATCGCTTAACTCACCATTTGAACCTGGAACAACTGGAATTCCAGCTTTTATCATGGCCTCTTTAGCGCTCACTTTGTCACCCATCAGCCTGATAGTTTCTGATTTAGGCCCAATAAAAGTAAAACCACTTTTTTCTACCTGTTCAGCAAAATCTGCATTTTCAGAAAGAAAGCCATATCCAGGATGAATAGCTTGAGCATCAGTTACTTCTGCAGCGCTAATAATGGCAGGAATATTTAAGTAGCTGAGATTTGATGGCGCTGGACCTATACAAACGGACTCATCAGAAAGTTTGACATATTTTGCATCTACGTCAGCCTCTGAGTGAACAGTGACCACTTTAATCCCCATCTGGCGACAGGCTCTTAGGATGCGAAGTGCAATCTCTCCGCGGTTAGCAATAAGAATTTTTTCAAACATAAATTACTCAATAATAAAAAGTGGTTCACCAAATTCAACCGGTTGAGCATTCTCAACCATAATCTTCTTAACAATTCCATCACGATCGGCTTCAATTTCATTGAGTAATTTCATCGCCTCAATAATGCATAAAGTATCACCTTTTTTGACGCTACTCCCAACTTCGACATATGGGTCAGCTTCGGGTGACGATGATCTATAAAAAGTCCCTACCATCGGTGAAGTTAGGGCATGGCCAGTTTCCTGAGCTTCTTCAGTATTTGCACTAGTTGTTGTTGGAACTTGATTTTGAACAGCTAGTGTCGGTTGTTGAGGCATTGTGTATTGTTGAGGTTGTTGCACCACTTGACCTTGGCGACTAATACGAACACTTTCCTCACCTTCGGTTAATTCTAATTCGCTAATTCCCGACTCTTCAACCAGGTCGATTAGTTTTTTTAGTTTTCTTAAGTCCATGATTCTTACCTTTTATGAATTTTTAACAATGTGTTGAATTGCTGCTGAATAACCATCCTTACCTAAACCACATATCACTGCCTTGGCTTTATCTGAAAAATAAGATTTATGCCTAAACTCCTCCCGAGCATGAACATTTGATAAATGAATTTCGTAAAAAGGTATACCTACTCCCAAAATAGCATCTCTGATAGCTACTGAAGTATGGGTAAATGCTGCAGGATTGATAACGATGTAGTCTACTTTTAATGTATGAACAAAATTTACGATCTCTGATTCACTATTGCTTTGAAAAAAACTAAAAGTTATTTCTGGAAATAGAGTTTGAAGTTCATTATTAATTTCTTCTAAACCTTGATTGCCATAGACATCCGGTTCTCGCTGTCCAAGAAGATTTAGATTAGGTCCATTAATTAAAGCTATTTTCATATTAATCTCTACAGTAGAACACCAGTTTGCCGAATTTAACGACATTTGTCTACTACAATAGTGAATTAATATATAAAAAAAATTAAATGCTTCATTGTTGGAGATTTAAAATTTATATAATGATAAATTAACTACATTTAAAAACATTTAAATGCTATTTAACGACATTTAATAAGTCTTTTTCGGTTATTTCACCATAAAATTTATGTAGGACTTGATAGCTTTTATCTACTACGACAGTGAATGGCAATACACCCTTATCATTATCAAAGTGACGACTTAATAAAAAACCATTTTTTTCATCTGTAAGATTCGAGTATGAAATTGGTATTTCCTTAGTAAAGGACATGACTTCATTTATATCATCTATTGCAACGCCAATAAGACGGATATTATTGTCCTTATCCAAACTCTCATTGAAGCTATTAAGCTCTGGTATCTCTTTTTTACATGGTTCACACCAGCTAGCCCAGAAGTTAATGATTAACATTTCTTTAAATTCAATATCTTTTAATGACACCTTGCCCCCATTTTCAATCATAAAGGGAAGATCCATAACTGATTCACTCAATGATTCTGCAATCTGCGGTTCTCCAGATGAATTTATAAAAATATTAGCTCCGATACCAATAATAAAAGCCAAAGAAATTAATAAGATGATGGGTAATTTTTTCATTTAATGTCCTTGATGTGTTCGAGAAAATTTTCAGCATTCATGAATCCAAAAATTTGTTTTTTTGTTAACTCATCACTATTCGAGTTAAAAAATACAATAGCTGGAGGTCCGAAAATATTGAATCGATTCATAATTTTTTTATCATTTTCATTAAAATCTGTAACATCGACTTTCAAGAGGATGAAGTTATCAAGCTTATCTCGAACATTTATATCTTGGAAAGTATATTTTTCAAATTCAAGGCAGGCGACACACCAGTCTGCATAAAAATCAATGAGTATTGGCTTGTTTGTTTCTTGAATTATTGAGTTCAATTCTTTCTCAGTTGTGACCATGCTAAATTGAATTCTCTCTTTTTCATTAAGCTCATATTGTTTAAAAGAATTGATGGACAGAAATATGGAAATAATAATGGCTAGTACTAATAAAATAATTTGAATAAATTTTTTAAGTTTTAAAGAAATTAATGTGTAAATAAAAACGACTAGTCCCAACAAGATAAAGAGCAATTCAATCATCAAACTATTTAATACAGGCTTGGAAACATAGATGGCAGACCCAAGTAGAATAAAGCCAATTAATTTTTTAAAAAAGATGTTGACTTGATTTGTCTTCGGAATAATTTTTATGGATGTTAATCCAATTGCTAGAAGAGGCAAAGACATCCCTAATGCCAAAAAGAATAGAGAGGCCATTCCAATAAACGCATTCCCCGTTTGGCTAATATATAAGATGGCGCTTGCCAGTGGAGGCGCAACACACGGACTCAATATTAACGAAGAGATCATACCCAATAGGACTATTCCTAAATAATTTTTTGCATTTAAGTTATTGGCAAAATTATTAAGTTTCGTTTGGATAGAAGATGGGAGATTTAAATCGTATACATCAAACATGGCCAGGGAAAATAATATAAATAAGAGAGCTGTGAACAACAAGACAAGTTCACCTTGGAGGTAAATCGATAAAACACTTCCTGTTTTTGCGGCGATGAGGCCAATGAGGCTGTAGGTGATACAAATACCAACAACATAAGCAATCGTAGCAAGCCCCCTGTTATTTTTCAGATTACTTAACATGGCAAGAAGAACTGGAATAAGGGGGAGTACACAGGGCGTAAATGACAATAAAATCCCACCAAATAGGAAAAGTGCAAATGCTTTATAGATATTCCCCTTAAATGCTTCCTGGTAAATATCAGATCCTCCGATAGTGGTCTTATCGAGATTTTTCATGTCATTTAAAATTTGTTGCGGCGGATAACATAGCCCCTGGTCACTACACCCTTGGAAGTGGATCACAAATGATTCATCATCAGCTAGGGGTTCTTTTAAATTTATTTGAAATACCAGTGGCTGGTCATAAATAATTTGTTTGCCAAAAAATTCATCTTCCTTTTCTTTACCTTCAGGAAAATTAAATTGGAAATGAACATTGCTTGATGAAGAAAATTTAAATTTAGATTGGTAAAGATAGTGACCTGGTTGAGTATTAAATTTAACTGAGATAGAACTATTGGTTGGGGATATAGAAATTTCGTATGGAAATGCCTCCTCAACCGTTAAAATTTTATTAGAATTTTTTGTTAATGACTTTAAATCATTAAATTCATCCGCATATAAAAGCCAGGGTGCTAAAATAAAAAAAAATAAGGTTAAGTATCTGGTCATGACTGAAATATGACTTGCAAAAGAAAAATGGTTCAGATCATTATCTCATAGGAAAGCTAACATCATGAAATTTATAGGTATTTGGTTATTAATATTGGTTCCGTTTATAGAAATATGGGGCTATTTCAAATTAGGTTCATTGTATGGGTGGTGGTATTTTCTGTATATAGTTGTTGTTGGTGTGCTTGGCTGGAGAATGATAAAAGAAGAAAAGTCCCAACTGCTCTTTAGAATGATGAATTCATTTCAGAGTGCTGGTTCGCCATTTCAGATGATCATGGGCACAGCAAAAAATATGATAGCTGGTGGACTATTTCTTTATCCGGGCATCATCACTGACTTGATAGCAATTATATTGCTGGTTATGCCTTCAAAAAATCCAAACGAAAATTTATTTCAAGAAATGCAAAATCGTTTTAATCAAAAAAAACAAAAAAATGATTCGGTAATTGAGGGTGAATTTAAAAAAGAGGATGACGATTAATGTATGTTGGAAAAGTTGATGGTATTGAATTTGAAATAAAGCCAAGTCAAACCATTCTTGAGGCGGCAATATCCTCTGGGATAACACTCCCTTATGGTTGTCAAAGTGGGTCATGTGGGTCATGTAAAGCAAGAGTTATCAAAGGCGAGGTGTTTCATGACGACATCA
Organism: Candidatus Methylolitoribacter marinus; assembly: GCF_051853155.1. Classification (GTDB taxonomy): domain Bacteria; phylum Pseudomonadota; class Gammaproteobacteria; order Burkholderiales; family Methylophilaceae; genus BACL14. Next base: position 1,247,573 of record NZ_CP124221.1, on the reverse strand, counting down.
TGCCAGGGGTACTTTCTGACCAAGATAGGAGTGAGCAGAACTTTTTATTATGTAAAACTTATGCGACAAGTAATGTAACAATATCAAGCCGAGTTGAAAAAAAACTTGATGAATTTCCAAAAAAAATAACTCCTGTCAGAGTCGAAAAATTAAGTTTGTTAAATCATGATGTCATGCAGATTCTATTAAAGCTCCCCGCTAGTGAAAATTTACAATTTAAAGCAGGACAATACCTAGAATTTATCCTAAAAGATGGAGCACGAAGAGCATTTTCAATGGCTAATGCACCGAGTGATGATTTGATTGAGTTACATGTTCGTTTAATTGAAGGAGGTACATTTACCAACTATGTCTTTAATGAGATGCAAGAAAAAAGCATCCATCGCATTGAGGCCCCCATAGGGAACTTTTACCTAAGAGAATCAGATCGCCCAATGATTTTTGTTGCCGGTGGGACTGGTTTTGCCCCAATAAAATCAATCATTAATGACTACCATCGAGCTGAGGAGGAAAGAAAAATATATCTATACCGAGGCTTTAAAACTCATAAAGATTTATATCAAGATGAGGTTGTTGAGAATTGGAAAAAAAATATTAATAATTTTGAGGCCTTTAATATATATTCTGAAGAAGCCATAAACGGTCAAGAAAAGAGTTTAGTGCATAAAAAGGTCATTAAAGATCTAGGCCAATTAGATTCATTTGACGTATATTGTTGTGGCGCTCCTGGAATGATTGAAGTGGCATTCAAAGAATTTGTAGAAGCCGGATTGAATGCCAATAGCTTCTACTCAGATGCATTTACCTTTGCGCCGAAATAATCCTATTCAATACATAAGGATTGTAATTTTTCAGGATCCAAAGTGGATGTGATTTTTATGCCACACTCAAACACTGATAACTCCTTGGCAATATTTGCATGATTCACTATGAAGTTTATATTATCAAAGTAAATTTGATCTGGATTTTCAAATAATCCAAGCTGATGAATAAAATGTTGCGCTATTTGTGAGCTTGTAATCAAGATATACAAAGTTTCTTTTTGTGAATAATTTGCGATTACATCGAAATCTATCGTTTTAAAATTTCTCTGATAACACTCAAGGTAAGTTACATTAGCTTGTTTTTTTCCCAACTCATTTTTTAAGAGTTCTTTACCACCAATTCCTCTCACAATCAAAATTGACTCATCTGTCACATTTTGCATTTCAGATAATTCAAGGAGTGACTTCGAGTCAAATTGGTCAATTGGGGAAATAATATTCTTATTTAAAAAAGATAATTCTTTTTTTGTGGTTGGACCAATTGCAAATATTTGCACATTATCAGCAAATTTTATTAAGTGATGTTCTGAAATTATTTTGAAGCATTGTGCAGCATTTGAACTTATAAAAATTATTTTTGAAAATGTAAACATATTATCAATAATTTTTATAATATCTGGTGAATCCGATATGGGCTCTATTTCAATAAAAGGATAATTGATGACGTTTAGAGAGCTGTTTTTAAAAAAATTTATGATGGATTGATTTTGTAAACTAGATCGGGTTGCAATTAGATTAGCCATGCCCAATTCCAAGAATATTTTTGGCACCCTGATCAATGAGTGACTGAGCTACATTATTAGCAAGTGAAAGATGCTCTGAACAAGGACCACTGTCTGTAGCACGAATCATTTTAATTCCATCGGGCGAGGATACAAAGGCTTGAATGGTGAGCAAATTATCTTTAATGGATGCATGTGCTCCCATTGGCACTGTGCAGCTTCCTGCGAGGGTTTTACTGATCTTCCTTTCAGCCTCAACTTGAATCTGCGTTTGTTCATCATTTAAAAAATCTAAAAATTCTTTTAACTCAGGTTTATTTTTAAGGATTTCAATGCCAAGTGCTCCTTGACCTACCGATGGGGTGTATTGATTCACATCAAGTGAGCTTTTAATTCTATTTTCTAGGTTAAGTCGGATTAGACCTGCAGAAGCAAGGATAATAGCGTCATATATTCCAGAATCTAGTTTATTCAGTCTTGTTTGTAAATTTCCACGTAAGCTTTCAATAATCAAGTCAGGTCTTGTATATTTAATCAGGCTCTGGCGCCTTAAGCTTGAGGTACCTACAACAGCATTTTGTGGAAGTTCGTCTATCGAAGCATATTTATTGCTGACAAAGGCGTCGCTGGGATTTTCTCTTTCAGAGATTGCGCATATTTCGAATGGTTCTGGCAGATCCATTGGAACATCTTTCATTGAATGAACAGCTAAATCTGCATCATCATTTAATAAGGCATGTTCTAGTTCTTTAATGAACAAACCCTTACCGCCAATCTCAGCAAGAGGTTGGTCCAAAATAATATCGCCTTGAGTTTTAAAACTTACCACGCTGACTTCTGTGCCGCTATATTTTTCCCTAATTCGATCGGCAATATAGTTGGCTTGCCACATTGCTAATTGGCTTTCACGTGATGCGATTCGGATCATTTTTTTCATGCTGAAATTCTAGCATAGGCCTTGCTTATTAGTGATGTATAAAAGGGTTTGATATATACTTACGACTATGAAAGAACAAAATAAAAAATGGTCTGGCAGGTTCGATGAACCGGTGGATAAGTTAGTACAGATTTTTACGGCATCTGTTGATTTTGATCAAAGATTAGCGCTCTATGATATTCATGGCTCATTAGCTCATGCAGAAATGTTAAAAAAACAAAAAATTATTTCTGTAACTGATTTCAAAAAAATTGATCAGGGACTAAAAAAAATTAGTGAGCAAATAATTCAGGGAAAATTTAAATGGAGCGTGTCTGATGAAGATGTTCATCTAAATATTGAAAAAAAATTAACACAATTAATCGGTGATGCAGGGAAAAAGCTCCATACGGGTAGATCGAGAAATGATCAAATTGCGACAGACTTGAGACTTTTTTTAAGAGACATCACGGATGAAGTTATTCTGAAAATTACAAAGTTACAAAAAAATATTGTCAGTTTGGCCAAAAAAAATATTAATTCTTATATGCCAGGCCTTACTCACTTACAAATTGCCCAGCCAATTAGTTTTGCCCATCATATGATGGCTTATTATGAGATGTTGGACAGAGATAAGAATAGATTTTTTGATGGAAGAAAAAGAATAAATCAGTTACCTTTGGGGTCAGCTGCTTTGGCAGGAACCACCTATCCAATTGATAGAAAATTTGTCGCTAAGAAATTAAAATTTGAGGGTATTTCAATGAATTCATTGGATGCTGTTTCTGACAGGGATTTTGCAATTGAATTTTGTTTTAATGCTTCAATGTTGATGACCCATTTATCCAGACTCTCTGAAGAATTAATTATGTGGATGAGCCCATTCTTTAATTTTATCGATATAGCAGATAAGTTTTGTACCGGATCTAGCATCATGCCGCAAAAAAAGAATCCTGACGTACCAGAACTCATCAGAGGAAAAGTTGCGAGAGTGAATGGTAATCTTCTTAGCTTATTGACACTTATGAAGTCTCAACCTTTGGCCTACAATAAAGATAATCAAGAAGATAAGGAGCCAGTCTTTGACTCCGCTGATACGGTAATAGGTAGTCTTGAAATATATGCTGATTTAGTTAGACACATTACAGTGAATAAGAAGCAAATGTTACATTATGCTGAAGAAGGCTTTTCAACAGCAACCGATCTTGCAGACTACCTAGTTAAAAAAGGAGTACCATTTAGGACCTCACATGAAATCGTTGCAAACTTAGTCAATCATGCGGTGAAGAATCATTTATCACTTCATGAAATTGAATTGGCTGATCTGAAAAAATTTAGTAGTGTGATTCAAAAGGATGTTTATGATTTTTTAACTGTTGAAGGATCTGTTACATCGAGGGCACACATTGGTGGAACTAGTCCAAAACAAGTTATAAAAGCTATTATCATGGCAGAAAATCAGTTAAAGAAAAAGTTGAGATAAATCGTAACCGGCACCTTTGGCTTGCTCAATAATTTCATTACCCGACATCTTATCTCGATTCGCTAGTGCCCATAGTGTGCATGAGCGAGTGCCTGTCCGACAATATGCAAAAATAGGACCATTCTCTTTTTCTAAAAATATTTGGTTGAATTCATCGACTGCTTGTTGAGTGAATTGACCAGGAAAAATAGGAATAAAATAATAGTTCAAACCAACAGATTCAGCGGCACTTTTGATTATCTCTTGAGGCGTTTGGTCGGCTGATTCATTGTCAGGCCGATTACATATAATGGTATTGAATCCTGCATCTTTAATGATTTTTAAATCATCAACATGAATTTGTTCAGAGACACTTATTTCGTCATTGATCTTATTTATTTTCATAATAATGTTCCTTATGTTAGATTAAATTATGCAATATTTCATTTAAAAACAACACACCCTTTGTAGTCGGTTTTAGTAACTCATGATCTTCATATAATAAATCTTGTTGAAATGATGGATGAAGTTTCGATTTGATGTCATCAAATGATAAGCCTGTTCTTTCAGAATATGTTTTTTTAGTAAATCCATGTGTCAGACGAAGCGCATTCATTAGAAACTCAAAAGGCAAGTCTTTTTGAGGAATCGAACCTTTGTTAGAGAAGAAATTCTGTTTGCTCACCTCTGTAATGTACTGTTTTGGATTTTTAGTATTATCCATTCTAAATATTTTATTATCATGCGAAAGTTTTGAGTGAGCTCCTGCCCCTATTCCTAAATAGTCGCCAAATGTCCAATAATTTAAATTGTGTTTGCATTGATGACCTGGTTGTGCAAAAGCAGAGGTCTCGTAGTGATCAAAATGTGAATTTTTTAATTCTGCTAAAACAAGATTGAACATCTCATAAGCATCGTCATCCGAAGGAATTTTTGGTTTAGTTTTGAAGAATCTGGTTTGCGGTTCGATCGTGAGATGATAAAAGCTGAGATGTTTAGGATCAAATGATATGGCGGTATCAATATCATCTTTTAATTCATCAAGGCTTTGATTAGGTAAGCCAAACATTAAATCAAGATTAAAATTTTTAAAATATTTTTTTACGACTTCAATGGCGTACATTGCTTCTATGGACGTATGAATTCTTTCTAAACACTGAAGATGATTGTCATTAAAACTTTGTATACCGAGCGATACTCGATTGATACCTAATTCGGCATAGGCTTGAAAATTTTCAATGTCAATTGTTCCCGGGTTCGCTTCAAGAGTAATTTCAGTCTCAGACAAGTTAAAGTTTTTATTTATAGCATTAATTAGTTTTGCAAACAGTTTTGGTGAAATAAGACTGGGGGTGCCTCCACCAAAAAAAATAGATGTGATGATTCGGTCTTTGATTAATTCTTGGTAAAAATTAAATTCATCAATCAAAGAGTCAACATATTCTCCTTCTATAGATCTCACCTTTTCTTGAGATGCTTCATGCGAATTAAAATCACAATAAGGACATTTGTGAATACACCATGGAAGGTGGACGTAAACACCAACAGACTGTGGTGTGGATATCATTTTTTATTTTTATAAGGATTATTAAGTTGATTAACTATTTCGTGGAAAATATCTCTAATTTGTTGATCAGATACTTCCATAATCACGCCATCTTCAAAAGCATCTTGCATGAGCTGATTAATCTCATCAAGATTTTCTTTCATGACTTTAATTTTTTCTGTACAAGAAACAGTTGTTCCATCATCTCGTTTCCATACAGGCCATTTATTTTTGCTCATATTTAATTGTAAGTTTCAGTTTTAATTGTTGCAAGGCTTGACCCCTGTGACTTAATTTATTTTTTAATTGTGGATCTAGTTCTGCAGCGGTATTTTCTGTCATAAAATCTTCAAAAATAGGATCATATCCAAAACCATTAGTCCCTCTTGGTCGTTCAACAATTTTACCTTTCCAGATACCTTCGCATATAATGGGCTGAGGGTCATCTGGCGTTGTTACAAAAACAATAGAGCAGTAGTAGTGGGCATTTCTGTTTTCAACGCCTTTTAAATTATCAAGAAGCTTTAATAAATTTTCATGATCTGTAGCATTTTCGTGAGCAAACCTCGCAGATTTAACTCCAGGATTATAATTAAGATGATCAACACAAATTCCAGAGTCATCAGCAATGGCAGGTAATTTAGTTTTTGCGGAAGCGTATCTTGCTTTCGCTAGGGCATTTTCAACAAAGGTTTGATATGGCTCTTCAGCTTCGCCGATATTAAAGAATGATTGCGGAATGATTTCCAAATCAATATCAGCGAGTAATTGCTGCATCTCATTTATTTTTTTTTGATTATTAGAGGCAAGGATGACTTTTGTCATATTATTTTTTTTGTGTAATTTGAAATATTGATTGAATTGCATCAGAGCTTAGAGTTAAAATTTCATTTAACTCGTCTTGGCTAAATGGATTGCCTTCAGCTGTCCCCTGAATTTCTATAAACTGTTTATCCTCTGTCATAACAATGTTCATATCAGTTTCACAATTACTATCCTCTTCATAATCTAAGTCAACGAGAACTTTTGATTCCACAATACCTGCGGAAATAGCTGCTATTTTTTTTATGATGGGGGACTCAGATATTAACCTAGTTTTTAACATATATTCAACAGCATCCTCGATGGCACATGCTGCCCCTGTGATGGATGCAGTTCGCGTCCCTCCATCAGCTTGGAGTACATCGCAATCAACCTGTAATGTATTTTCTCCAATCTTAGTTAAATCAATCATAGCCCTTAAGCTTCTTCCAATAAGCCTCTGAATTTCTTGAGTTCGTCCTGATTGCTTTCCTCTGGCAGCTTCCCTTTGCATACGTGATGAGGTTGATCGAGGGAGCATACCGTACTCAGCTGTTAACCAGCCCTGACCCTGACCTTTTAGGAAAGAGGGAACACCTTCAATGACACTGACGTTACATAAAACATGAGTTTGTCCACATTGAATCAATACAGACCCTTCTGCATGACATGTATAATTCCTAGTGATTTCGATTGGGCGATGCTGACTGTTTGTTCGATTGTTGGATCTCATAAGTTACCTAAATTAATTTATTATGTTTAAGATTATAAAGATAAAATGAGAAAAATTTTTTGATTAATTTGGCAAAGTAGAGAAAATTCATATGATTAATAGCATGACGGGATATGCGAACGGATCTTTTAAGCTTGATTCAAGTACAAGTTTGTCTGTTGAAATACGTGCATTGAATAATAGATATTTGGATTTGAATATCCGCATCGATGATGACCTTAAATATATAGAAGCAAAAATCAAATCCCTTCTTGGCGACACCATTAAAAGAGGAAAGGTTGAGTGTCGTATCACTAAATCTTTCAGCCAACAAAGCAAGCAAAATTATTCTGACGAGCAAATTAAAGATGCCTTAAAAATTATGAGAAGAGTAGCGCTTTTATCAAAACAAGAATTTTCAGCTACTCCACATGAAATTATCAACTTTATGAATTTGAATCAGAAACCAAAAAACATAAATATAAATGAAAAAGCTTTTTTTTCGGCTTTAAGTAATGTTTTAAAAAATTTCAATAAAGACCGCTCAAGAGAAGGAAAAAATTTATCCAGTATTTTGAAGCAAAATGTTAGCTCTATTAATTCTCATGTTAAAAATATAAGAAAATTCTATAAAGATGATGCCAAACATCATCAACAAAAATTAATAAAAAAATTAAGTGAAGTTAATTGTGAAATTGACCAACAACGACTTCAGCAAGAAGTTATTTATTTTCTCCAAAAATCAGATATAGAAGAAGAGTTAAACAGAATTTTATCTCACAATAAAGAAATTATAGACTTACTTAAGAGTAAAGAGCCTGTTGGGAAAAAGCTTGATTTCATGATGCAAGAGTTAAATCGTGAAGCAAATACCTTAGGCTCTAAATCAATATCAACTAGAATTTCATCACTTGCAGTTGATATTAAAGTTTTAATTGAGCAAATGCGAGAACAAATACAGAATATAGAATGACAAATTTAAAAAAAAATAAATTATTTATCATCAGTGCTGCTTCTGGAGCTGGGAAAACAACAATCGTCAAAGAACTTTTAAAAAAACGTTCAAATTTAAAAGTTTCTATTTCTCATACGACTAGAAAGCCAAGACCAGCTGAGGTTAATGGCAAAGATTATTTTTTCACTGAAGTAACTGAGTTTGAAAAAATGATCGAAGAGGGACGTTTTCTTGAGTACGCTCATTGCCATGGAAATTTTTATGGCACATCTAAAAAATCAGTGCACTCATTATTAGAAAATGGTAATGATGTAATTTTAGAGATTGATTGGCAAGGTGCTCAGAGCATAAAAAAAATTTTTCCAGAAGCTGTCAGTATTTTTATTATGCCACCTAGTTTAGAAGTTTTAAAAAAGCGATTAATGGAAAGAAATCAGGATTCAATAGAGGTTATAGAAACTCGTATGCAATCTGCTGAAGAGGAAATCTCTCATGCCAATGAATTTGACTATGTTACAATAAATGAGGATTTAACAGACACTGTTAATGAACTAATGACTTTGTTTTAAGTGTAATTTATAAAGAAGGATATGTATGGCAAGAATTACTGTTGATGATTGTTTAAAAAAAATACCAAATCGATTTCAATTAACTCTAATTGCATCTATCAGAGCTCGTCAATTGGCTAATGGTGCTGAATCAATGATTGAAAATGTGAATGAAGACAAGCCTTCGGTTTTAGCATTAAGAGAAATTGCTGCAGGAGCCATTGGATTGGAATTGTTGACAGGAGATCAACCATCTTCTTCAGATGACAGCCAAGTCACAGATGAATCTGAGGAGCAGTCAGCCCCACTCTAAACTTGCTGGAGAATAATTTTGGCTGACCCAAATTTTTTAATTAAAGATAGCGGCGATGCAATTATTATTCCAGCGGATCATCCTGAATCAAAATTATCCCAAGCAATCACTTATTTAAAAAAAAGTGAAATTCAGGATGTTTACAAAGCATATAACTATGCTTTTGAGTGCCATATAGATCAAAAAAGAAGAAGTGGTGAACCTTATATTACTCACCCAGTTTCTGTAGCATGTATTGCTGCTAATCTCCATCTTGATGCACCATCAATCATAGCGGCACTTTTGCATGATGTTGTCGAAGATACTCCAGCCACGTTGAAAGAGGTTGAATCACAATTTGGTAAACAAGTCACAAAGCTCGTTGATGGGTTATCAAAATTAGATAAATTAAATTTTAATGACGTGGTTGAAGCGCAAGCAGAAAATTTTAGAAAAATGCTTTTAGCTATGTCATCAGATATTCGGGTCATGATTATAAAGTTATGTGATCGAATGCATAATATGCAAACCTTGGGACATCTTAATGAGCAAAAAAGAAAACGTATTGCACAAGAAACTGTTGATATTTATGCGCCTATTGCAAATCGATTAGGCCTTAATCGAATATATCAAGAGTTAGAAAATTTATGTTTTAAACATATTCATCCTCTTCGACATCAAACAATTACAAAAGCAATAGCATCTGCTCGAGGAAATCGAAAAGAAGTTGTTGAAAAAATTCTCACAGAAGTTGAAGCCAAATTAAAAAAAGAAAAAATTAAAGCTGAAATTTTAGGCAGAGAAAAACAGCCAGCCAGCATCCATAAAAAAATGTCGGAAAAAAATCTAGGATTTTCAGAAATATCAGATATCTATGCATTTCGAATAATTGTTGATGATATCAAGGATTGTTATCATGCTCTAGGCGTACTTCATGCTTTATATAAACCCATTCCAGGAAGATTTAAAGATTACATTGCAATTCCAAAAGCAAATGGATATCAATCATTACATACGACACTTTTTGGTCCATTTGGAATGCCGTTAGAAATTCAAATAAGAACCTTGCTGATGAATAATTTAGCTGAAGCAGGCATTGCGGCTCACTGGATGTATAAAACAAAAGAAAATCAAGTTACACGCCTTCAACAAGATACAAATCAATGGTTAAAAAGATTATTAGAAATACAGTCCAATAGTGCAGACTCTCTTGAATTCTTGGAACATTTGAAAGTAGACCTTTTCCCAGATGAGGTGTACGTATTTTCCCCTAAAGGAAAAATATTTGTATTACCAAAAGGATCGACGGCAGTTGACTATGCTTATGCTGTTCATACCGATGTTGGTAATAGCTGTTTCGTTTGTAAAATAAATAATGAACTGGTGCCCTTGCGAACAGAGGTAAAAACTGGCGATCATATTGAAATCATTACAGGTCCAATGGCTAAACCTAATCCATCATGGTTAAATTTTGTCATTACAGGAAAAGCAAGATCGCAGATTCGTGCTTTTATGAAAAAAGCTGAATCAAGTGACCTTGTGATTCTGGGTTACAGCATCCTTAATAAAGCACTTAAGGCTTTTCATATTGAACCAGATAGTATCAAGAAGAAACATTGGGAAAAATTACTGCACGACTATCATTTAAAAAATAAAGATGAAATCCTAATAGATATAGCCCTAGGAAGACGAGTCAATATTATGGTAGCTCATCAACTATCTTCAATTGTTAGTGGTCAAGGTAGTATTGGTCGTCAAGAAAAGTTTTTAGATGTAATTTCTATTAAAGGGTCTGAGGGCATGGCTATTGATTTAGCTGATTGTTGCCATCCAATTCCTGGAGATCCAATTTTAGGTTACATTGATAAAGATAAAGGTTTAATCATTCACACCCATGAATGCAATGAGATTAAAAAAATCAAAGTTGATCCAGAAAAATGGGTGGATGTTGAATGGGAACCAAATCCAGATCGACTGTTTAAAGTTAAATTAGATATTTTAGTTAGCAATGAACGTGGTGTTTTAGCAAAAATTGCTTCTGTTATTGCTGAGATGGAATCTAATATTGATAAACTTACCACTGAAGAAAGTGACGGAGGAGGATTTACGTCAATTAACTTTTTAATTGAAGTCAAGAGCCGAATTCATTTAGCGGATATTATTAGAAACTTAAGAAAAATTGAACAAGTAAGTAGAATTACTAGGTTTAAATGTGGAACTATCAAATAAATTAGGAAAGAAACTTATGACAAAAGAAATTATTTCAACCACAAAAGCACCTGAGGCTATCGGCACTTATTCGCAGGCCATCAAAAAAAATAACTTGGTATTTTTATCTGGTCAAATTGGCTTGGATCCAAACACAATGGAATTAGTAGATGGAATCGAAAATCAAATTAATCAAGTATTTAAAAATCTATTATCAGTGATAGAAGCAGCTGGTGGAAAAAAATCAGATATCGTTAAGTTAAATATCTATCTTACTGATCTAAATAATTTTGTTATGGTTAATAAAATCATGGAACATTATTTTGATTTACCATATCCAGCAAGGGCTGCGGTGGGAGTTGCACAATTACCAAAAGGTGCACTTATCGAGGCAGATGGATTTTTAGTGCTTGATTAATTATTGAAATCTTTTTTTACACCACACCAAGAGAAGCTATTAAATAAGCTAAATATTCATAATTGGTTCGATCTTTTATTACATCTTCCGGTCCGCTACGAAGATAAGACTAAGATTACAAATATTAAAGAGTTAAAAGACAATACATTTTCACAGGTGCTAGGTAAAGTAACTAATGTTGAAATTATATTTCGTGGTAAAAGAAATTTAGTTGTCCAGATTGAAGATGCCCATGGCGATCAAATCTCGTTGAGATATATTAACTTTTATCCAAATCAAAAAGCACAATTTGAGATTGGAAAATATGTACTTGCATCTGGAAATATAAAAAAAAACTTAATCTCTTGCCAGATTATTCACCCGGAAACTATAGTATTTAAAACACAAGAAGTTGTTCTTCCAGAAAACTTAACGCCAATATATTCAGTCACATCTGGATTAGGTCAAAAAAATATTTATAGATTAATTAATAAAGCTTTAGATTTTGCTTCGTCAAAAAAACTTTTAAATTTTGAAATATTGAATCAGAAAAGCAAAACAGATGGATTTAATTTAATTGATTCGCTTTGCGCACTTCATCGACCAAGCAAAGACAGTGATTTACAAAAGCTTAATAATTTCTCAACGATATTTCATCAACATATCAAATATGCAGAATTATTATCTCAGCAATTATATTTAAAATTATCTAAGGATGAGTTCAAAAATCAAAAATCAAAAATATTAAATTTAAAAAATAATGATTTAAAAGATGAGATTTTTAATAGTCTTCCATTCAAATTAACAGAATCACAAGAAAAAGTTATTCATGAAATTGAATCTGATATGACTTCTGGAAAAGCAATGCACAGGCTACTTCAAGGTGATGTTGGTTCTGGAAAAACCATTGTTGCTGTTATTGTTTCAACTCTAATTTTAAATAATAAATATCAAGTTGCCTTTATGGCTCCAACTGAAATATTAGCTAATCAGCATTTTAAAAAAATTAAGGAATTATTCTTAAGCACTGATGTAAAAACTACGCTTTTAACTGGAAGTATTAAAGGAAAAAAACGTGATGAAATTATAAATGATATTGAATCAGGAAAAATTCATTATGTGATTGGAACCCACGCATTATTTCAAGATAGTATTAAATTCAAAAACTTAGGGCTATGTATTATCGATGAACAACATCGATTTGGTGTTAAGCAGAGATTAGATCTAATGAGTAAAGGAAAAACAGATGGATACCAGCCGCATTTATTAATGATGAGTGCAACCCCAATTCCGAGAACACTTTCGATGAGTTATTTTGCAGATTTAGAAGTAAGTACATTGTCAGAATTACCTAAAGGTAGGGTTCCTGTCGTAACCAAACTAGTTCGTGATTCAAGGCGAAAAGAATTAATGAATATACTTAAGTATGAATTAGAAAATGGTAACCAAATATATTGGGTATGTCCTTTGGTGGAAGAAAGTGAAAAGTTAGCTCTCTCTAATACAGTCAATACCTATGAAGAGTTTGTTGATTTTATTCCAAAAGAGATGGTAGGTCTTATTCATGGCAGAATGAAGGACCAAGAGAAAGATGAAGTGATGTCAAATTTTCTTGAAAAAAAGATAAAGTTATTAGTAGCGACTACTGTCATCGAAGTCGGTGTTGATGTTCCCAATGCATCTTTCATCGTGATAGAGCATGCAGAAAGAATGGGACTATCTCAGCTGCATCAACTGCGAGGTCGGGTAGGCAGAGGAGCTAAAAAAAGTGCATGTATCTTGATTTTTAAAGAGAATCTCAGCGAGCTTGCTAAGGAGCGTTTAAAAATTATCTATGAAAATCAAGATGGTTTTTTAATTGCTGAAAATGATCTTAAAATACGAGGGCCTGGTGAGATGATTGGAACGAGACAAAGTGGAATACCTGGATTAAGAATTGCAAACCTTGTTGAAGACGCTGATTTAGTAAAAGAGGTGAGTGATTATTCAGAAGTTGCCATAAAAGCCAATAAATTGGCAGCTCAAAGATTTGTTGAGATCTGGTTTCAAGATAAAAACTATTTAAGAATTTAAATTTATGTGGTCAAAAAAAAATTATTCGAATTTAAGACTTGCTTCATCAAAAAAATCACTTACAAAATATTTAAGTCAATTTGGTGATTTAGAAATACAACTGATATCAAGCAATATAAAAAAAATCAGTGAGTATGAAAAAAAAATCTATGGTGGCGTATCAAAATTTTTTTATGTCAGGGATGTTGTCATTGGTTTTAAAAAAAAACCAATTATTTATGCAAGATCCATTACAGAGTTACATAATTCAAAAAGATTAATTTATTTATTAAAAAAACTAAACAATCGTTCATTAGGAAGTATTTTATTTAGTCGAAACTATATTCGTAGCGAGTTTAAATATTCAAAATCAAAACAAATGCAGTTTGCAACTGAAAAATTAAAAAATAATAATGTTGAATTAGATAAATTATTAGTTCTTAGGCAATCTTTTTTTACTAATAAAAAAGAAAAAATTCTTTTGTTTGAAGGATTTTTAGAAAATGCACAAAACTATGACGAATAAATATTTATATAACTATCTCAAATTGGCAAGACTGGATAAGCCTGTTGGTATTTTACTTTTACTATGGCCAACTATATGGGCATTGATCCTATCTTCTGAGGGACAGATTATATTTCAAGACCTTTTAATATTTTGTATAGGAGTAATTTTAACGAGATCAGCTGGATGCGTGATTAACGATATTTTTGATAAAGATATTGATGCAAAGGTAAGGAGAACAAGTTATAGACCTTTAGCACAGAATGAATTGACTCCTAGAGACGCATCTATTTTCTTTCTTTTTTTAAGTATAGGGGCACTTTCTTTATTATTCTTTTTGCATAGTTATGCAATAAAAATTATTTGTGTAGCAGCTTTTTTACTAATGTTTTATCCATTATCAAAAAGATTTTTTCCTATTCCACAATTATTTTTGGGAATCGCCTTTAGCTCAAGTGTTTTAGTGGTTTATGCTCATATTCAACAAAATTTTCCGTTAGAGTGTTGGATTTTATTTTTTCTGAATTTCTCATGGGTAATGGCTTATGATACCGTTTATGCTAAAGCAGATTTTGCAGATGACATAAAATTAAGCATTCACTCCTCCCCTAAATTTTTTATGAAATATACGGATCATGTAATTGTTATTTTTTATCTGATTTTTTTCATTTTATACGCCATTTTAATTAAAGATGATCCCTATTTTATTGTCTATCTACTAACTATTATATTAATGTTAGGGATAATCATTCATGAATTAGTTTTTAGAATAAACAAGGATACTGACTATATTGATTTGTTTAGGAAAAACAATTATTTAGGAATAATTATTACATTTACATTTGTATTAACTCAGACATGGCGATTTTAGGAATATTTATCAATAATGTTTGACAAAACCCTATAAAACATAATAAAATCACGCTCTTTTATAAATTTTTGGAAGTAAAGACTGATGAAAACAATTTCAGCTAAAGGCCACGAAGTCAAAAGAGACTGGTTTCTTGTTGATGCAACCGATGCTACTCTAGGAAGATTAGCAAGTGCAATTGCTCACAGATTAAGAGGTAAGCACAAAACAATTTATACGCCACATGTTGATACTGGTGATTATATTGTTGTTGTTAATGCTGAAAAAATTAAGGTTACAGGTAATAAATCTCAGGATAAAATTTACCATAGACACTCTGGTTTTCCTGGCGGGCTATATTCATCAAATTTTACACAGATGCAAGAAAAATTCCCTGGTAGAGCATTAGAAAAAGCAGTTAAAGGCATGCTTCCTAAGGGGCCATTAGGTTATGCAATGGTTAAAAAATTAAAGATTTATTCAGGCGATCAACATGAGCACAGTGCTCAGCAGCCAAAACCACTAACAATATAATTGAAAGATTTTTATGATAGGTAAATATTATTACGGCACAGGTAGAAGAAAAAGCTCAGTTGCAAGAGTTTTTATGCAACAAGGCAAAGGCGAAATATCTATTAACGGTTTGCCAGTTGATAAGTATTTTTCGAGATTTACATCAGAGATGATCCTCAAACAACCTTTAGATTTAACCAAAAACGAAACTACATTTGATATCAAAGTGAATGTTTCTGGCGGTGGTGAATCTGGACAGGCTGGTGCAGTAAGACATGGAATTACAAGAGCTTTACTTGATTATGATGCTGAACTGAAATCAGAACTTTCAAAAGCTGGATATGTTACACGTGATGCACGTGAGGTTGAAAGAAAAAAAGTTGGCTTACGCAAAGCGAGAAGACGCAAACAGTTTTCAAAACGATAACGTTTTTACACATATTAAAGCCGCTTTCATGCGGCTTTTTTTTTAGGAAATCATTTATAATCGAAAAATGAATAAATTACATGTTTCTATAGTTGGCGGATCTGGATATACTGGATCCGAACTTTTAAGATTATTAGTTAATCATCCCTACATTGAGATTGATCAAATAACTTCGAGACAAGATGATGGAAAGAATGTCACTGAAATTTTTCCATTTCTTCCTAAGAAAATTACAAATAAATTTATTCATCCTGACAATGCGACTTTTGATCAGTCAGAATTAATATTTTTTGCTACACCTAATGGGATCGCGATGAACTTTGCTGAAAAATTAATTAGTAAAGGCAAAAAAATTATTGATTTAGCAGCTGATTTTAGAATAAAAAATATACAGTTGTGGGAACAGTGGTATGGAATGAAACATGCCTGTCCAAAATTGGTTGAGATGGCAGTATATGGCTTATCTGAACTAAATAAAAATGAAATAAAAAATGCCAAAATTATAGCTAATCCAGGATGTTATCCAACAGCAATTCAACTCGCGCTTTATCCGCTAATAAATAAAAAAATCATTAATGAGCAAACTATCATTATTGATGCTAAGTCAGGAATAAGTGGGGCTGGTAAAAAAATTGATGACAATCTCTTGATGGCTGAAGCATACGACAACTTTAACGCTTATTCGGTTCAAGGTCATAGGCATGAGCCAGAAATTGAAGAGAATTTAAAAGAAATAACAAAGAGAAAAAATATAAAAGCTTTATTTATTCCTCATCTGCTGCCGATGGTGCGTGGGATTTACGCAACTATTTATGTCGATTTAATTGAAGATCTAGATGAAACAGAACTCGATTTAATTTTTTCTACAACTTATGATCAATCTATTTTTGTTGATTATATGGGTATTAATAAAATACCAAAAACAAAAATGGTGAGGGGCTCAAATCAATGTAAAATATCGATCTTTAAAAGAGATAAAAAATTAATCGTATTATCAACCATTGATAACTTAGTAAAAGGAGCTGCTGGACAGGCTATACAAAACATGAATATTATGTTTGATTATCAAGAAGATGCCGGGCTCAATTTACTCCCTTTAGCTCCATAAAAAAATGTTAAATAAAATTCAAAGAAAAAGACGGATAAAGCTTGTTCAAGGAAAACCGAATATTAAAGTTGGTTCAACATGGTTGAAGACTATTCTATTCGCGATTTTAATTTTTTCAATTACTACATTTTTTTCATATAGAATTTTTGATGGAGGTAATTCATTTCAATATCTTCTAACGATTAATGAACAAAATAATGAAATCTCAGAATTAAAAAATAAAATTCAGAAATTAAAATTAGATTCACAATTAATAGAGATTTCCTCAATTAAAAAAGATGAAGAGTTGAAAAAATTAAAAGAAGAAAATAATGATCTTCAGGAAGAAATTCTTTTTTATGAGAAAATTGTCGGAAAGAGGAGATAAGATTGTTTAAACGTAAAAAGAATCATGCAATTGATACCCTAATTGATGAAACAATGAATATTCGCGGGAGCATGAATTTTTCTGGAGGTATTCGTTTAGATGGTAAATTATATGGAAATTTAACATTATCAGATGGCGCATCTGGTTCACTAATTATGGGACCAAAGAGTAAAATTTTAGGCGATATTAAAGCTGATACTGCAATTATTGCTGGCGAGGTAAAAGGTAATATTGAGGCACAAGACTTTCTAGAACTTCATTCCACTGCGGTTGTCTATGGAGATGTAGCTTATGGGGATATAGAAATACACTCAGGCGCAGTATTAAATGGAAATGTAACTAAAATGAAGACAAATAAAACTATAAAAAAAATACTCAACAAAAAGGAAAAAACTGATGACAAGTGATTTAAAAATGCCTGATCCATTAATTTTTACAGATAATGCTGTAAACAAGGTGAAAGAGCTAATTGCGGAAGAAGAAACATCTGATCTCAAGCTTCGAGTATTTGTGAGTGGCGGTGGGTGTTCAGGGTTTCAGTATGGTTTTACATTTGAAGAAACAGTCAACGACGATGACACCCAGGTTACTAAGGATAATGTGACTCTTTTAATTGATCCAATGAGTCTTCAGTATCTTGCAGGATCTGAAATTGACTACCAGGACAATGTCCAGGGCTCTCAATTCGTGATTAGAAATCCAAATGCTACAACAACTTGTGGTTGCGGTTCTTCTTTCTCAGTTTAAAGCTTAATCTTTTGAAACATTTCTATCCAAAGATACGTTCCTAGGTAATCTGCCTTTATAGATTTGTCTTGGTCTGCCGATTTTTAAATTATCAGCTATAAACATTTCATTCCAATGGGCTATCCAACCGGCTGTTCGCGCTAACGCAAACACAGCAGTAAACATTGAATTAGGAATGCCTAGAGCTCGCATCACTATACCTGAGTAAAAATCAACGTTCGGATATAATTTTTTCTTAACAAAATAATCATCTTCAAGTGCAATTTTTTCTAATTTCAAAGCAAGTTTGAATATTGAATCATTCTCTAAACCAAGTTCGGATAATACTTCATGACATGTTTTACGCATAATTTCTGCACGAGGATCTTTATTACGATAAACTCTGTGACCAAAGCCCATTAACCTAAAAGAATCAGTTGAGTCTTTTGCTCTATCAATATATTCACCAATACGACTTTCACTTCTGATCTCTTGTAACATTTTAAGGGTTGCTTCGTTCGCTCCTCCATGAGCAGGACCCCATAGGGATGCAATACCTGAAGAAATACAAGCAAAAGGGTTAGCGCCACTAGAGCCGACTAATCTAACAGTTGAGGTAGAAGCATTTTGTTCATGGTCAGCATGTAAAATTAAAATCCTCTCAAATGCACGGACTAGTACGGGATTAATTTCATATTCTTGAGTTGGACTTGAAAAAAGCATATTTAAGAAATTTGCAGCATAGCTTAAGTCATTTCTTGGATAATTGAATGGCCTACCTAAATTGTAAAGATATGACCATGCTGCTATGGACGGTACTTTCCCAATTAATCTATTAGCTGAGATTTTTCGATGATTTCGATTGTACACATTCATTTCATCAAAATAAAAAGCTGATTTTGAAGCAACAACAGCAGCCATGACGGCCATTGGATGAGCATCACGTCTGAATCCTCTAAAGACACTATTTAGTTGATCATGAAGAAGGTAATGTTTCTTTACTTCTGATACATATTTTGTTTTTTCATTTTGATTTGGAAGCTCACCATTTAGTAATAAATAGGCTACATCAAGAAAGTCACAATGTTCCGCTAATTGTTCAATTGGGTAGCCGCGATACAGTAGGATACTTTTTTCACCATCAATAAATGTTATAGCCGAACCGCAAGAGGCTGTTGACATAAATCCAGGATCGTAAGTATGCAAACCATGCTGCGATAATTGCGAAATATCAATTGCAGGCTTACCCATTTTCCCTTCAATGAAAGGAAGCTCAATGGTTTTTCCATCGGGTAATGTAAGCGTAGCTTTTTTTTGTTCCATCTTAATATTTATTAAATAAAAGGATACTAATTATAACTTAGATTTAAATATGTTGAATTAAGGATGAACAACAACACCCAAAACATTATCTTTTATTGCACCAGTTATAGCTTTGTAATTTAACTTATTATTATTTATTGATTGATATCCAAGCCAAGCAAACCCAGCTGGTTCAATTAATTCAGGTTTAATGCCGAGATATTCTGTGGTACGAATATTTATTCGACATCGCTTAGATAATTCATCTATAAGAAAGGTATTATTTGCACCACCACCACAAATAAAGATATCTTTTAAGCCTTTTAATTTTTCAATTTCTCTTAAAATCAATATGGTACTTAATTCTAAAAAAGTTCTTTGTACATCTTCAGGTTTGAAATCATTTAGATTAAATTTATTTAACCAATCCAAATTAAAATAATCACGACCTGTGCTCTTGGGAGGCTTTTTTTTGAAAAATGAATCATTTAACAATCGCCTCAAAAGATCATCGGATACGGTTCCACTTTTTGCCCATGACCCGTTTTTATCATATTTTCTTTGTTTAATTTTGTTGATCCATATATCCATAAAGACATTACCAGGACCTAAATCATAGCCTCTGATTGAGCTATTATTGATGATAGAAATATTAGAAAATCCTCCAATATTGACAAATACTCCTTTTTTAATATTTTTTGTATGTAAAAGATACTTATGAAATAAAGGAATTAAAGGTGCTCCTTCACCATTTGAGGCGATATCCATATTTCTAAAATTAGAAACTGTTTTTATTTTTGTACGACTAGCTAGTAAAAATTCGTTTCCAATTTGAAGACTATAAAAATCTTTTGGTACATGCCTGATCGTAGGCCCATGAAAACCAATGGCTTTAATTGATGATGGGTCTAAATGATTATTCAATAATAATTTTTCAATTAATTTTATGCTAATGTTTGCAATTTTATTCCCAAGGATTTTACTTTTGTTAAGTTCATCAATGGACGGTGAATTTAATTCAATTATTTCCATTTGTAATTTTCTGGAATAACTTTGAGATATGGAATCTATGATTTTGATTTGATTATCATCAATGGAGCAGAGAACCACATCAAGACCATCTGAAGATGTACCTGACATTATGCCAATAAATAAGTTTTTTTTATCTGACTTGATCTGCATTTACTATTAAGATTAACGCAATATGACTATATAATCATGTTTTATTTATAAGCTCAATTAATTATGTTAGATGAAATAAAACGCGGTGCTGATGAAATTTTAGTTTTTTCTGAGTTCGAAGAAAAAATAAAATCTGGGAAAAAACTAAAAATTAAAGCGGGTTTTGATCCAACGGCACCAGATTTACATCTAGGTCATACAGTTCTTTTAAATAAACTAAGACAATTTCAAAACTTCGGTCATGAGGTAATTTTTTTGATTGGAGACTTCACTGGCATGATTGGTGATCCCACAGGTAAAAATGCAACAAGACCTCCTCTAACTGAGGATGAGGTCAAACAGAATGCAAAAACTTATCAAAATCAAGTGTTTAAAATTCTTGATAAAGAAAAAACTCAAGTTGTATTTAATTCTGAATGGCTCAAGAATTTAGGTGCTGATGGCATGTTAAAACTTTCTGCCCAGTACACTGTAGCAAGAATGTTGGAGCGAGATGATTTCAGCAAAAGATTTAAAACCAACCAATCCATTTCAATACATGAATTTATGTATCCATTAATGCAAGGTTATGACTCAGTTGCCCTGGAGGCAGATGTTGAGTTAGGTGGAACAGATCAAAAGTTTAATTTGTTAATGGGGCGAGAATTACAAAAATCATATGGGCAAATACCACAGACTATTTTAACAATGCCACTTTTAGAAGGATTGGATGGCGTCAACAAAATGTCAAAATCATTGAATAATTATATTGGTATTGATGAAGCCCCTGAGGTTATGTACGCAAAACTATTATCTATTTCTGATGATTTAATGTTGAGATACATCGACTTATTGTCGCTTAAAAATAATGAAGAAATCGATTCATGGAAAAAGCGTTTACAGGATGGTGAAAATCCCAAAAATATCAAGGATGAATTCTCGCAAGAGATAATTGAGAGATTTCATGATCATGAAGGTTATTTAAAAGCAAAAAAAGATTTTGAACAAAGGTCATCGGGTTTTGCTCCTGAAGAGGTTCCAGAATTTAAACTCAATAAACAAGATAATATGGCTATTCCAAATATCCTGAAGAGTATTAACTTTGTTACAAGCACATCTGAGGCTTTGAGATTAATGAAAAGTGGAGGAATAAGGGTTGATGGAGAAAAGATTGATAAGGATTATTCTTTAAACACTGATGAATTTCTCATTCAGGTTGGAAAAAGAAAATTTGGCAAAATAAAACTAACCTAACACATTGATTTAAAAATTTATTTTTATAAAAATTCATAGTATAATTGCTTTTTTGAGATGGGCCTTTAAGGCCCATTTTTTATTTTTGATGGTTTTGTGATGGATTTAGAAAAAATTATAAGTGAATCAATACAAAATATTGGCTACGAGTTGGTTGAGTTCGAGCACAACCATAACAGCGGCCTTATCAGAATTTTTATTGATAACGGTAATTTAATATCTGTTGATGATTGTGTGAAGGTCAGTAATCATTTGAATCGCGTTTTGTCAGTTGAGCTAGATTATGATTTCTCAAGACTGGAAGTATCTTCACCTGGTGTAGATAGAAAATTAATAAAATTGTCAGATTACAAAAGATTTGAAGGTGAAAAAATTAAAATCAAATTGTATTCATCGATAAATAATCAAAAAAAATTTGATGGAAAATTAATTGATTCTGATGAAAATAATATAAAAGTTTTATTATCAGATGAAAAAATATTAGAAGTGCCGTTTGATGAAATTCAGATGGCTCGTTTAAACCCTGATTTATAAATTGGAGAACGTAAATGAACCGTGAGATGTTAATTTTAGTTGATGCTCTTGCTCATGAAAAAAATGTGAGCAAAGAAATTGTTTTTAATGCCCTAGAGCTGGCTTTAGCATCAGCGACAAAAAAGAAATATCCTCATGGTACAGATATTCGAGTAAAAATTGATCCAGAATCAGGCGCTTATGAGTCTTTTAGGTGCTGGACTGTCGTTGAGGAAGAAAATCTTGAAAACGAGGAAGCTGAAATTCTATTGATTGATGACCGTGCAAAAGACAAACAAGTGGGGGACATTATTGAAGAATCTATCCCTTCAGAAGAGTTTGGCAGAATCGGAGCGCAGGCAGCAAAACAAGTTATCTTGCAAAAAGTAAGAGAAGCAGAAAGAGAACAAGTACTTAAGGAATTTCTTGCAAGGGATGAAAAATTAGTCATGGGTCAGATCAGACGCATGGAACGTGGCAACGCGATTATTGAAATTGGTAAATTAGAAGCAATCTTACCAAGAGATCAAATGATTCCAAAAGAGAATTTAAGAGTTGGTGATAGAATCAGAGCAGCATTACTGAAAATAGAGACATCGATGCGAGGGCCACAATTAATACTCTCTAGAACATCGCCTGAATTTTTAATAAAATTATTTGAAATTGAAGTGCCTGAAATTGAAGAAGGATTGTTAGACATTATGTCAGCTTCAAGAGATCCTGGATCAAGATCAAAAATTGCGGTAAAGGCAAATGATCAAAGATTAGACCCTGTTGGAACCTGTGTAGGAATGAGAGGATCAAGAGTTCAAGCTGTGACTACTGAATTATCTGGGGAGAGGGTTGATATTGTCTTATGGTCAATTGAGCCTGCACAATTTGTAATCAATTCAATGGCTCCTGCAGAGGTTTCAAGTATTGTTGTTGATGAAGAAAAAAGAAGTATGGATATTGTTGTTGATGAAGATCAGCTAGCGCTTGCCATTGGTAGAAATGGACAAAATATTCGTCTTGCATCCCAATTAACTGGCTGGACGTTAAATATCATGACTGAAGAAGAATCTGAGAAAAAGCATGAGGAGGAATACTCTGCGGTCAGTAAGCTATTTATTGAAAAACTGGATGTTGATGAAGAAGTTGCCGATATTCTTGTTAAAGAAGGATTTACTTCATTAGAAGAAATTGCATATGTTCCAACTGAAGAATTAAATCAAATGGATATTTTTGATGATGATACCATTGATGAATTAAGATCCAGAGCAAAGGCTGCTATTTTAACTGAGGCGATAGCTAATGAGGAGAAGGTGCCTGAAGCTCAAGAAGACCTTTTAACAATGGAGGGGATGGACCAAAATACAGCCAGCCTTCTTGCATCTAAGGGAATTATTTCAATGGAAGATCTAGCTGAATTAGCCGTTGATGAGTTATTAGATATCGTAAAAATTGACGAAGAAAGAGCCAAAGAGCTTATCATGACTGCGAGAGCCCCTTGGTTTACAGAATAACGGAGAAAATATGAGTCAGTATACAGTTGAACAATTTGCATCAGAATTAAAATTACCGGTTGATTTACTTATAGATCAACTTAAAAATGCTGGTGTAGAGAAAAATAATTCTAGTGATGAATTATCTGAGGATGATAAAGCTGCACTCCTATCTTTTTTAAAACAATCTCATGGCGATTCACAAAAACCAAAAAATAAAATTACCCTAACTCGTAAACAGAATACTGAAATTCAAAAAACTGATAGCTCAGGTAAGTCTAGAACAATTCAAGTTGAAGTTAGGAAAAAAAGAACACTCACTAAAACTCCAGAAGTTGAAAAAAATGAGTCTGAAATTGAGAAGCCGAAAGAGATTTTAGATGATAATCAAGTGAAAATTAGAGACGATGAAAAGGCTAGGCATGATGCTTTGATGCAGGCTCAGGCAGAAGACAGAAAAAAATCAGAAGATAAAAAACTAGAATCCAAAAAAAATATAGATGGGACAATTCACAAACCTGAGAATAAAGAAGTAAACAAAGATACAAAGAAAAGTAATTGGGAAGATGGCCCAAAGAAAAAAGTATTAAAAACAAAAAACGCAAATCCAGTTCCTGATGGATGGAGATCACCAAAGTATAAAAATAAAAAACAACATAATAAAAATACTAAAGATCAAGAAACAACTTTTGTTGCCCCAACAGAACCTGTTATTAAAGACGTTATGGTTCCGGAGACAATTACTGTAGCTGATCTTGCTCATAAGATGTCTGTTAAAGCTGCAGAAGTCATTAAATCATTAATGGGTATGGGCATGATGGTAACTATCAATCAGATCTTAGATCAAGATACGGCGATGATCGTGGTTGAAGAGTTAGGCCATGTTGCAAAAAAAGCAGAACAAAATGATCCAGAGTCTTTACTCGACACAGACGAATCAATCGAACCTATATTTAAAACAAGACCACCTGTTGTGACTGTTATGGGACATGTTGATCATGGAAAAACTTCATTATTGGATTACATCAGAACCACGAAAGTCGCATCAGGTGAAGCGGGGGGAATTACTCAGCATATTGGTGCTTATCATGTTGAGACAAAAAAAGGGATGGTTTCTTTTCTTGATACTCCTGGCCATGAAGCATTTACAGCAATGCGTGCAAGAGGTGCCAGCGTAACTGATATTGTTGTCTTGGTTGTTGCTGCCGATGACGGAGTGATGCCACAAACAATTGAGGCAATTAATCACTCTAAAGCAGCCAATACCCCATTAATTGTTGCAATTAATAAGATTGACAAGCCAGAAGCTAACCCTGAAAAAGTAAAGAATGAACTCATGACTCATGAAGTTATTCCTGAGGAACTTGGTGGCGACTCTATGTTTTTGGAACTATCAGCTAAAACAGGCCAAGGTATTGACGAACTGTTAGATGCAATTTTACTTCAAGCAGAAATTTTGGAATTGAAGGCCCCAATAAATACTCCAGCAAAAGGGATTGTGGTTGAGTCTCGTTTGGATAAAGGTCGAGGCCCTGTGGCAACTATTTTAATTCAATCAGGGGTAATGAAATCTAGTGATATGCTTTTAGCAGGATCAAGCTATGGTCGTGTGCGGGTGATGTTAGATGAGGGCGCAAATCAAATAAAAGAAGCAGGACCATCCATACCTGTTGAAATTGTTGGTTTATCTGATGTTCCAAATGCCGGTGAAGATGTGATTGTCCTGAATGATGAGAGAAAAGCAAGGGAGATTGCACTCTTTAGGCAGGGCAAATTTAGAGATGTCAAATTTGCGAAGCAACAGGCAGCAAAGCTAGAAAATATGTTTGATCAAATGGCTGAAGGAGATGTCAAGACCTTACCATTAATTATCAAATCTGATGTGCAAGGATCATTTGAAGCGCTTAAAGGGTCATTAGAAAAATTATCCAATAATGAAGTTAGGATTAATGTTATACATAATGCAGTTGGTGCCGTAAATGAATCTGATATTAATTTAGCTGTTGCTTCAAACGCCGTCATTATAGCGTTCAACGTCAGAGCTGAAGGTGGAGCCAGGAAATCAGCAGAATCCAATGATATAGAAATTAGATACTACAGCATCATTTATGATGCAGTTGATGATGTCAAAGCAGCTTTAACAGGCATGTTATCCCCTGATGAAAAAGAAAATATCTTAGGTAGTATTGAAATTAGGGAAATTTATAAAGTATCTAAAATTGGTACTATTGCAGGTTGTTATGTTACCGATGGTCTTGTTAAGAGAGAATCAAAAGTAAGAGTTCTTAGAGACAATGTTGTTATTTATGACGGAGAACTATCATCTCTAAAAAGATTTAAAGACGATGTGAAAGAAGTAAAATCGAATTTTGAATGCGGACTGTCTATTAAAAACTTTAATGATATAAAAGTAGGAGATGTTGTTGAACCATATGAAATTGTTAAGGTTGCTAGAAAACTTCAATAAAAATGGCTAAAGATTATCCTCGTTCTAATCAAATAGGGCAGCAGATAAAAAAAGAAATTGCTGAGATTTTGCAGTATGAGATTCAGCATCCAACTCTAGCAAATGTCACAATAACTGATCTTGAATTATCAAGAGACCTGAGACACGCGAAGATTTACTTTATCTCACAGCAAGATCAAAGTGAACTTGAAAAAGCTTTAAATAGATCGATGAGCTTTATTCGTCAATCTTTATCAAAGAGAATGACTACAAGAGGTATTCCTAATTTAGAATTTATTTACGATCATTCAATCGATCATAATGATCGAATTACTGAGTTATTAAATTCAGCATTCAAAAAATAATTTCTTATGAGTTTAGGACTAGACCTTAATAATTCAGGTTACATATCAGTTATAAAACCAAAAGGCTGGTCATCCAATCAATTACTCTCGAAATTAAAATGGCTCTTTCAGATAAAAAAGGCAGGTCATGGTGGCACTCTTGATCCATTTGCAACTGGAATTGTCCCAGTTTTTTTTGGAGAGTCTACAAAGTTTTCTAATAGAATTTTGGAAAGTAATAAAGAATACATTGCGGAATTAAAATTAGGTTTTGAAAGCTCAACAGGAGATACTGAGGGTGAAATAACTAAAGATAGTTCATTTGATAATGAGAACTTACCTCACAACTTAAAAAACATTCTTAATGAATTTATTGGTGTTCAAAAGCAGACGCCACCCAAATATTCTGCCCTTAAATATAATGGTAAGCCTTATTATGAATATGCGAGAGCTGGGATAGAAATTCCTTTAAAAAAAAGAGAAATAGAGATTTTTTCAATTGATTTGGTAAATTTTACTAATCAGCAAATCACCTTTCAGGTCTCCTGTTCTAAAGGGACGTACATTAGAACTTTAGGTGAAGATATTGCAAAAAAAATAGGTACAAAGGGTTATTTAACCAACTTAGAACGAATTAGGGTTGGTACAATAAAAAAAATTGATAGTTTTTCAGTTGAACAGATAGAAGAATTATCGATAGATAATAGAAAAAAGCTCTTAAAGCCAATCTATGAACTCCTCGAATTACCCAAAATACAATTAAATCATACCGATACAACAAATATATTGAATGGTCAAAACTTGGTTATCGAAATTGAATCTGGTGAAATTTTATTATTTTCTGAAAAAAATTTTATTGGTATAGGTATTTCAGATGGAAAAATCATAAAACCTGTTCGATTAATTAGAAGTAAAATAAATTAACTTAAACCATTGTTATTTATTGCAATTTTATATAAAATACACCGTTCTTAAGTGAAGGAAAAAAACAAATGGCGTTTACAGCTATAGATAAAGAAAAAATTGTTAAAGAGTATGCTCAAGGCGCGAACGATACAGGCTCCCCTGAAGTTCAAGTTGCCCTGCTTACGAATCGAATCAATTATTTGACTGGACACTTTAAAACTAATGCTAAAGATAACCACTCACGTCGTGGTTTACTTGCAATGGTAAGTCAAAGAAGACGTTTATTAGATTATTTGAAGCGTAAAGATCTAACTAGATATCAAGATTTAATTAAGCGTTTAGGTTTAAGAAAGTAATTACAAATCAACTAAATTATTAAGAAGCCGATTTTAAGCGTTATGCTTAGTCGGCTTTTTTTATAATTTTTTACTGGGAAGAGAGTAAAAATAATGTCAAAAAGTATGTTTAATAAAGTATCAAAGAGCATGAAATTAGGAGCTCATGAATTAAAACTTGAAACTGGAGAAATTGCACGTCAAGCTGATGGTGCAGTAATGGTAAGTTATGGTGAAACGGTTGTTCTAGTTACAGTTGTTGGAAATCAAAATGTAAAAGAAGGTCAAGATTTTTTTCCTTTAACAGTAGATTATCAAGAAAAAACCTATGCTGCAGGGAAAATTCCGGGAGGATTTTTTAAAAGAGAGGGTCGACCTAGTGAAAATGAAATATTAGTCTGTCGTTTAATTGATAGACCTTTAAGACCACTTTTCCCTAAAGGCTTTTATAACGATGTACAAATAGTTGCTACAGTTTTGTCATCAGATTCTGAAATTGATGCAGACATTCCTGCAATCATTGGCGCATCTGCTGCACTTTCTATTTCAGGTATTCCATTTTATGGTCCAATTGGGGCGACTAAAGTTGGCTATGTGGACGGTGAATATATTATCAATCCAACCAAGACTCAATTAGAAGAATCAGAGCTTGATCTAGTAGTGGCTGGAACTAAAGATGCAGTTTTGATGGTTGAGTCAGAAGCAAAAGAGCTCAGCGAAAAAATAATGTTAGATGCTGTTTTAGCTGGACATAAAGCAGCTAAAGATGTAATAAAATTAATTAATGATTTTGCAAAAGATTCTGCAAAAGATCCATGGGAATGGAATGCTCCTGAGCCAAATCAGGAATTAATTTCAAAAATCAGTAAGCTTGCGGAAAAAGACTTAAGCAAAGCTTTTTCAATCAAATCCAAATCTGAAAGATCGCAAAAGATTAGTGAGATTAAAGATAAGGTTCAAGCTGAATTGATCACGGATGATATGGGAACACTTGAAGTCAATGAAGTTAATAAAGAGTTTTTCAATTTGGAAGCAAAAATTGTACGTTCCAAAATTCTTGATGGAGAGCCTCGAATTGACGGACGTGATACAAGAACCGTGAGGCCAATTGAAATAGGTACAAGTGTGTTACCGAGAACTCATGGGTCAGCTTTATTTACAAGAGGTGAAACACAGGCACTCGCAGTTGCGACCTTAGGCACACCTCGTGACGCCCAAATTATTGATGCTCTTCAAGGTGAGTATACCGATAGATTTATGCTGCACTATAACTTTCCTCCATTTTCAACTGGAGAGACTGGAAGAGTTGGATCTCCGAAACGAAGAGAAATTGGTCATGGTCGTTTAGCTAAAAGAGCATTATTGGCTGTTCTTCCTGCACAAGAAGATTTTGATTACACTATCCGACTTGTTTCTGAAATTATGGAATCAAATGGTTCAAGCTCAATGGCATCAGTGTGTGGAGGATGTATGGCAATGCTTGATGCTGGAGTACCATTAAAATCTCATGTTGCTGGTATAGCCATGGGTTTGATCAAAGAAGATAATCGTGTCGCAATTCTTACTGATATTTTAGGTGATGAAGATCATTTGGGAGACATGGACTTTAAAGTTGCTGGATCAGAGAATGGGATCACGGCGCTTCAAATGGACATTAAAATTGATGGTATCACGACCGAAATTATGCAGGTTGCTCTTAAACAAGCAAAAGAGGGAAGAGAGCATATTCTTGGCTTAATGAAAAAAGCTTTGAAATCAAGCAGAACTGAGTTATCGAAGTATGCACCTAGAATAATGACCTTAAAAATTCATCCAGATAAAATCAGAGATGTTATTGGTAAAGGCGGTGCTGTCATTAAAGCTCTAACTGAGGAAACTAATACTACAATTGATATCACAGATGATGGTTTGGTGAAGGTAGCCTGTACGTCAGGCGAGGAAGGTCAGCTCGCTATTGAAAGAATTAAAGAAATCACAGCTGATGTAGAAGTTGATCAAATTTATGATGGTAAAGTTATCAAAATTTTAGACTTCGGTGCAATCGTTCAACTCATTCCTGGTAAAGATGGGTTGCTTCATATTTCACAAATTGCTCATGAGCGTGTGAATTCTGTTAAGGATCATTTGTCTGAGGGCGATGAAGTGAAGGTAAAAGTGATTGAAGTTGATCAAAAAGGTAAAGTAAGGGTCAGTGCAAAAGCATTAATTGAAAAGCCAGAAGAACCTGCTAAATCTGAAGAAGAATAAAAAAGGGGCTAAAAAGCCCCTTTTTTTTATTTACTATTTAACTATTTTGCCATTTGCTTTTCTCTAATTTCATCAAGAGTTTTGCAATCAATGCACAAAGTTGCAGTGGGTCTGGCTTGAAGTCGATTTAGACCAATTTCTTCTCCACATTGTTCACAGTAACCATAATCATCATTATCAATATTTCTTATAGTCTGTTCAATTTTTTTAATGAGCTTTCTTTCTCTATCACGATTTCTAAGTTCGAGTGCCATATCTGATTCCTGACTAGCTCGATCATTCGGATCAGCGTATGCAGTCAAATCATCTTGCATGTGTGAAACTGTCTTATCTATATCATGACTTAATTCATTCTTCCAATCAGCTAATATGTCCTTAAAGTGTTTCATTTGATTTTTGCTCATATAGCTTTCATTTGCTTTAGCTGAATATTGCTTAAAGGTTTTATTACCACTGGCAACGGCTTTCTTAGCTGCAGGTTTCGCCACGGCTTTCTTAGCTGCAGGTTTCGCTACGGCTTTCTTAGCTGCAGGTTTCGCTACGGCTTTCTTAGCTGCAGGTTTCGCTACGGCTTTCTTAGCTGCAGGTTTCGCTATGGCTTTTTTAGCTGCAGGTTTCGCTATGGCTTTTTTAGCTGCAGGTTTCGCCACGGCTTTCTTAGCTGCAGGTTTCGCTACGGCTTTCTTAGCTGCAGGTTTCGCTACGGCTTTCTTAGCAACCTCTACAGCTTTTGCAAAAATTGACTTTTTCTCTGCCATGTATTTTCCTTTTCAAATGAACCGCGAAAGTTTACTCTATTTTCGTTAAAAAAAACAGTTATAAACTATTTTTTTGGGCATCTAGGGTATTGCTCATCAGGGTAGCCACTGTCATTGGACCAACCCCGCCGGGCACTGGTGTTATGAATGAAGCATTATATTTCGCTACCTCAAATTCAACATCGCCAATAAGTTTGTCTCCAACCCGATTAATACCAATATCAATTACAACAGCACCCTTTTTGATCCAAGAGCCCTTGACCATTTCTGGCCTTCCAACTGCTGCGACAACAATGTCCGCATTGTTGATTTTGTCTTCAATATTTTGAGTTTTGCTATGACACTGTGTAACCGTTGCACCAGCTAGCAAGAGTTCAAAAGCCATTGGTCGACCAACATGATTTGATGCCCCAACCACTACAGCATCTTTGCCTAATACATCTATTTGCATAGCTTTTAGCATCTTAATGACACCATATGGTGTGCATGAGCGAAACTTTGGTTGACGCATGGCCAACAAGCCCAAGTTAATAGGATGAAATCCATCGACATCCTTATTTGGTGAAATAAGATCAAGAATTCGGTCTTCATCTAATGGGTGAGGTAATGGCGATTGAACAAGAATACCATCAACATCTTTATCATTATTTAAATCTATAATTAGTTTTTCTAATTCAGTTTGTGAAGTTGTAGCTGGAAGGTCATAAAATAAAGATTTAATTCCAACCTTTTCGCACGCCTTTCTTTTATTGTTGACATAGACTGATGATGCAGGGTCATCACCAACAAGGATAACTGCAAGTGCAGGATTTCTTATTCCACTTTGTTGCCTCTTCGTTATTTCTTCCTTTAATTCTTCAAGAAGGCTGTTGGCAATCTTTTTGCCATCGATTATTTGTGCTGTCATAAATCCTCCATCAAATTGCTTGATTATATATAAATACCTTTAATTTTTCCATTTTGGGGATTTACCATTTGACCAAATAAACAAATTGCGATATATTTGCGCGTTCGGGGTGTAGCGTAGCCTGGTAGCGCGCCTGCTTTGGGAGCAGGATGTCGGGAGTTCGAATCTCTCCACCCCGACCATTGTTACTCATAATTATAGAGTATACTGTAGCAAGCTTTATTATTACGTTAAGCTGCCCGTAGCTCAACTGGATAGAGCAACGGCCTTCTAAGCCGTAGGTTACAGGTTCGATTCCTGTCGGGCAGGCCAATTTCATTGGTGGCTGTAGCTCAGTTGGTAGAGTCCAGGATTGTGATTCCTGTTGTCGTGGGTTCGAGCCCCATCAGCCACCCCAAATTCTAGTTTATAATCTAATCAATAATGAAGATTTCTATTTTAATTCTATTTTTTATAATTAGTGGTTGTAAAACTGTTAGTACTATATCAAGTAAAAAAATGGATTTTGAAAGATACGCAGATACAGAAAACATTTCTTCATTCAAAATACTTGAAAATATTGAAAGTTATAGACCTGCAACTTGTTCGGATTTGTCTAGAAATCCATTTATGACCAACAGGTATGAATTTAAGATAAATGAATGATCAAGATTTAGAAAGATATGGAAGACATATTCTACTTCCTGAAATTGATTATGATGGCCAACAAAAGCTTTTAGATAGTCATGTTTTAGTAGTTGGTTTGGGAGGTTTGGGATCGCCAGCATCAATTTATCTTGCTTCTTCTGGTATTGGTGAATTAACCTTATGTGATTTTGATAAAGTAGAATTATCAAATTTACAAAGGCAAATAGCACACACAGAAGATAAACTACAAATCAACAAAGCACATTCTGCTAAAAGTTTTATTGCATCTATAAATTCGAATATCAATATTAATGCTATAGATAAAAAATTAAGTCAAAACGAATTTGATTCATACATAAAAAATAATTCAGTGGATGCAATACTCGATTGTTCTGATAACTTTCAAACTAGATATATTGTTAATAAAATAGCTTTTAAAAATAAAATCCCACTTATTTCCGGTTCAGCTATTCGATTCGAAGGACAGCTCGCCATTTTTGATTTTAGGGAAAACAGCTCAGCTTGCTATGAATGTTTGTTTCCTGACAATGGCGAAGAAAATGAACTCAGATGTGCTGATCATGGAATACTTGCTCCAGTGGTTGGCATAATTGGGGTAATGCAAACACTAGAAACAATTAAAGTATTATTAAACCTAAGTCCTTCCCAAAATCAATTAAAGATCTTTGATGGGAAAAGTAATGAATGGAAAACAATCTTATTTAAAAAAGATAAAGGATGCACAATCTGTTCATCTTCATCCGATCATTCCTAAAAGCATCGTGATAAAATATCATCCTTATGCAAGAATTAGAAAAATCCTTTAATCCATCATCTATAGAGTCAAAGTGGTACGCCTTCTGGGAGCAGCAGGGTTATTATCAATGTGGATTAGATCAAGCAAAAAAAGATAATTTTTCTATTTTACTTCCTCCTCCGAATGTCACCGGAACACTCCACATGGGGCATGGCTTTAATCAAACCTTGATGGATAGTTTGACTAGGTACCATCGCATGAGAGGGTCCAATACTTTATGGCAGCCAGGGACAGATCATGCAGGCATTGCAACACAAATAGTTGTTGAAAGACAATTGGATCAAAAAAATATTTCAAGACATGATTTGGGACGGGAAAAATTTATAGAGAAAGTTTGGGAATGGAAAGAAGAATCCGGGGGTAAAATTACTAAGCAAATGAGACGGCTTGGCACTTCACCTGACTGGAGTCGTGAAAGATTTACTATGGATGAAGGTTTGTCCAAAAGTGTGAATCAGGTCTTTGTTAAGTTATATAATGATGGACTCATCTACCGAGGAAAGCGTTTAGTTAACTGGGATGTAAAGTTACAAACCGCTGTCTCTGATCTAGAAGTGATTCAAGAAGAAGAAAATGGTCATTTATGGCATATCGATTATCCTCTCGCAAATAATCATGATGACAAACTTACTGTTGCAACAACAAGACCAGAAACAATGCTGGGTGATGTTGCCGTGATGGTGCATCCTGATGACAATCGTTACAACAGTCTAATTGGATCACATGTGATTCTTCCTCTGACTGGAAGAGAGATTCCGATTATTGCTGATGAATATGTGGACATGGAATTTGGAACAGGTGTTGTAAAGGTCACTCCTGCACATGACTTTAACGATTACGAGGTGGGCAAAAGACACTCTTTAGAAATGATTAACATTATGAGTCTTGATGGCTATATTAATGAGAATGGCGGGGAGTTTGAGGGGTTAGAAAGATTTGAAGCGCGAAAAAAAATTGTTGAAAAACTCAAAGAACAAGGCTACTTAAATAAGGTTGAAGATTACCAGCTAAAAATTCCGCGAGGTGATAGAACCAATGTCGTTATAGAACCACTCCTAACGGATCAATGGTTTGTGGCGATGTCTAAAGAAGTTAATCAAAGCCAAAGTATCGCTGCAGAAGCTCTAAATGTTGTTAAATCTGGAGAGGTGAAGTTTTACCCTGATAATTGGAAGAATACCTATAACCAGTGGTTGGAAAATATTCAAGACTGGTGCATATCACGACAGCTCTGGTGGGGCCATCAAATACCTGCATGGTATGGACCTAACGATGAGATTATTGTTGCCCATAATAAAAAAGAGGCTGAAAAAATTGCCGCCGATAAAGGGATTGACCCAAAGAATTTGAAGCAAGATAATGATGTGCTTGATACATGGTTTTCATCTGCCTTATGGCCATTTTCGACATTAGATTGGACACCAGAATATCCAAGTGTAACTAATCCTGTGCTTGATAAATACCTCCCATCCTCAGTCCTGGTAACAGGTTTTGACATCATTTTCTTCTGGGTGGCACGAATGGTCATGTTGACTAAATACGTTACGGGAAAAATCCCATTCAAACATGTTTATGTGCACGGACTGATACGTGATTCAGAAGGACAGAAAATGAGTAAGTCGAAAGGTAATGTTCTTGATCCTATCGATTTAATTGATGGTATTGATTTAGATAAATTAATTGATAAAAGAACTTATGGATTAATGAACCCAGCACAAAAAGAATCAATTGCTAAACGTACCAAAAAAGAATTTCCAGATGGAATTCTAGCTTATGGAACAGATGCACTGCGATTCACGTTTGCTAGCCTAGCCTCTCCTGGCCGAGATATTAAATTTGATCTCAATCGATGTGAAGGATATCGAAATTTTTGTAACAAGATCTGGAATGCATCTAGGTTTGTTTTAATGAATTGCCCAGATGATGATAATGGTTTTGAACAATGTACAGATGGCTTTATGAATTTCTCGCAAGCTGACCGATGGATTACATCTATATTTCAAAATACATTAAGAAATATAGAATCTAATTTTGAAAATTATCGCTTTGACCTTGCTGCTCAAGAGATGTATCAATTCATCTGGGATGAATATTGTGATTGGTACCTTGAAGTAGCCAAGGTGCAGTTAAATAAGTCTAATGCTCAAGCAACAATCCGGGGAACCAAAAGAACGCTATTGGGTATATTAGAGAAAATTCTTAAAATGATCCACCCTGTGATGCCATTTATCTCAGAAGAAATTTGGCAAATTATTTCTCATAAAACAGGCACTCACTCTGAAACGATTATGTTACAAAGTTATCCTTTATCTAGAGAGAAAAAAATTGATAAGGATGCGGAAGCCTGGATGCAAACCTTAAAACATATGGTAGAAGAGTGTCGAAAATTAAGAGGGGAGATGAATATATCTCCTGCAGAAAAAGTTCCCCTTCTTATTATTGGGAACCCAGACACTATTCAAGCATATCAAGATTATTTATTGCAACTTGCAAAATTGGAATCCATAAGTGTCATTGATAAATTTGAAAAAATTGATGCACCAGTGGCTATTGTCGGTGAATACAAATTGATGCTAAAAGTTGAAATTGATGTTGCTGCTGAGAAACAAAGATTGCAAAAAGAAATAGACAAATTAATTGTAGAGTTGAAAAAAGCTGACGGGAAATTAGCCAATCAATCTTTTATAGAGAAGGCGCCAGAGAGTGTTATTGCTCAGGAAAAAGAAAGGCAGAAAAAGTTCTCAGATGATTTGCAAAAATTTAAAGAACAATTATCAAGATTAGATAGCTAGCCCTTTAATATTCGAATTATAAAAGTTTCGTTTTCACTTCGATCATCAATAAATTCATGATCGGTATATTCACAAAAAGCCTTAAGATCTTTAACTGCATTTTGATCTGTAGCAATAATTTTTAAAATCTGACCTCTTTCAATATTGCTTAAAGCTTTTTTTGTAGAAAGTAGAGGCATTGGGCATTTCTGCCCAATTGCATCTAATTCTACTTCGATATAATTTTCACTCATTTATTGAATGGTTCCATATCACCAGGATTTCGTAACATCTTGTCAACTTCGCCTAAATGTAGTTCCTCATTGTAAATCATCTCTCTAGCATATTCCTCTAACATCACTGAATGACCTTCAACCAATTTTAGTAATTCCTTATATGAGTTTAAAGCAGCCATCTCGTGATCCAAAGATTCTCTTAAGATATCGCCGATATCATGATTTTCAGTTTCTAATAAAGGACCTATTGCAAGAGATGGGTGCCCACCTAGATTAGTAATTACTTCTCCAGCTTTATTTGCATGATCAAGAGATTCAGTCGCCTGATCTCTTAGCCAGGAAATGATTGGAATACGGCTATAGCCATAGACCATTAAGCTGTAATGAGTATAACGAACAACACCAGCCAGTTCTAATTCTAAAATTTTGTTCAGTGCATCAATTATTTTTTTGTTATCCATGATAAATCCCCAAGGTTAAAATTTAGATTGATTTAAACATAAAATGCCAAAGATTGCAGAAACAAGAATGATTGCTATTTAGATTCTTATTAAGAAGCTAACAATATTAAGAATAGCCATAACGATCATGGTCCAAAAGGTAAACTTCATTCCTTGAACCCGCTGTTTTAAGTCCATTGTTTTTTTCAGGAATGATTTAGCATGAATAATCCTGCCAAAGGTAAAAGAAATACCAACTAAAAATATGATTGAAAAGTGAATTTTATTTAATTCCATACATGCCATCATAATTAATCCAAGTGGAACATATTGGTTAAAATTTGAGTGCGCTGCAATGGCTTGTTCAAGCTCTTTATTTTTTGCAAAACCTATCGCTATTTTGTTATTACGTCGAATTTTAATGACGTTTTTAGCTAAGTAATAGTATAGAAAAAATAGTATCGCACTAAATAGGGCAGTTACTGGGATCATGGTATGTCTCTAAAAAGTAGTGGATTGTGATTATATTCATAATAAATTTTATTTCAACAGCGCTGCTCCATAAACTCCAGCAGAATCCCCAAGCTTATTAATGAGAATGGGTGTTTTAAAAGATTCAGAAAATACATACTTTTGAATTTCTTCAATACCCCGACTATAGAGATACGATAAATTAGATAGCCCTCCTCCTAATACAATGACATCTGGATCAATGCTATTAATAATATTGGCAATAGACCTTCCAAAATTATTCATAAACTCATCAAAAATTTTTATTTCTAAATCGCTCTTATTTGGTTTGTTAAAAAATTCTTGAGCAGAGTAATTCAAATTATAATTATGTAAGCGTGTTTCTATCCCGCTACCTGATATGTATGTCTCTACACATCCTTTTTTTCCACAATAACAGTCGTTGCCATCAGGATGTAAAATGGAATGCCCCCATTCGCCACAAATTAAATTTGGGCCCAAACGTATTTGATTATTGAATACAAAACCACCCCCGCAACCTGTACCCATAATAATTCCAAAGACCAACTCATAGCCCTTGGCGGCACCCAAGATAGCTTCAGCTAAAGCAAAACAATTCGCATCATTATCGATTTTGACTGAATGATTGAGCATGTCTTCAATCATTGTATGAAAGGCAATTCCATTGAGACAGGTGGTATTTGAATTTCTCAGTAACTTTGTGTCAGGCTCAATTGAACCAGGGGTACAAATCCCGACTGTAAAGTGTTTTGTGTCAACTACATCTAATGCTTGATAATAAATTTTTGATATTTGGTTGAAGATATGATCTGGGCCTTTGCCAGCCTCAGTTGGAATACGATCTCTAAAAATAGGTGTTTCATCTCTCAGTACAATCGTTTCAATTTTTGTACCACCAAGATCGATACCAATTTTATAATTAGTTTCCATTGAGAAAAATATATTTTTAAATTAATGTTTGGTCAAGTTTTTGTTAGTATTGTTTTATGGAATATCTATATCAATTAATAGCTTTAATCTTTTTTTTCATTATTTTCAAACATTCATGGGATGGCTACAAAGAATTTAAAGACGCCAATGATGAGCGTAAGTCTGAAATTAAAAGAATGTGGCTACTCTTTTCAGTTATTACTGTAATTTTTATCTATATTCTTTTAAGAGATAGATAACGTCATTTCAATTTACACCAATCTTTATAAAAAGAAAGGATCAAAATTATGATTAAGTGGATTAGTACTGCATTAGTTTTAACAGGAATACTTTTAACCAATTTAAATATTTATCCGCTAAATATTTATTTTCATGGTGTAGGAGTGATTGGTTGGACGATCGCTGGCTTTTTTTATAAAGATAAAGCCATCCTTGTCAATTTTGGATTGCAGATACCATTATTTGCGCTGGGCTTTTTTAAAACGATAACTTAGTTAACTAGGTTTTATTGAATAAATATTGATGGGACATAAAAAAGTGGTGGCCAGAGACAGAATCGAACTGTCGACACGAGGATTTTCAGTCCACTGCTCTACCGACTGAGCTATCTGGCCAAATTTGAACGTGAAATTATATCAAATAATGATAATGAAAGGCTAACTTCTTTGTATGAATTTCAAGAAATAGTTTTTGAGGTTAAGTTGATATAAAGTAAAGACAATCATTCCGTATATTAAATTTGGCATCAAATAAGCAGGGAAATAATTCCAGCCATACTGAATTGATGTGAAAAAAGAAGGGCTGCCAAATTTATCAGAGAACATATAGTAAGTATTTGTTGAAATTATAAAAGCGAGTGTGATGCTTAATAGAAGTGCTACAAAAAATAAATTAAATTTAATATCGTAATTTTTTATTAATTTTCCGGTGACAAACATTGCAAGGTAAGTTGGGATAAGGCCCCAATAACCATCCGTTAAGCAAAACGCCAAACTATTATCAAAAAAACCAGAACCAAAATCAATGACTGCAGTAAGTATAAAAAATAAACAAAATAGTAAAATCGATGGGATAAAAAGACCAAGAGTTAAAAAGACAATTAAACTTGCATCAGGAATCGAAAACTCAGTTAAAAAATGACTTCCTCTTGTTAGAAAAATCAAAAAAACTAAAAAACTAATCAACAATAAATTTTTTTTACTAAATACTTGCATCATATTTCAACTTCCATTCCGATAAACCATGTTCTTCTAAAATTATACGGATATGTTGTTCCATATCCATAGCCGTTTGTAACTGTTCGTATGCCATTCTTTTGCTCAAATATATTATTTACTGATGCAAAAATATTCAGGTTATTAAATTGTAAAACATTTCTTAAATTATATCTCACAAAAGCATTGGTCGATTCATAGGATGGCGACATCATATTTGCATTGTTGTTAAAGTCGTCAAAAATGTAACTACGATCACGCCACACATGATTGAGGGAAGCATTCCAATTATCATAATCATAGTGAATAGCTAAATTAATTGAA
The DNA here is from genome assembly GCF_051853155.1 of Candidatus Methylolitoribacter marinus. Taxonomy (GTDB): domain Bacteria; phylum Pseudomonadota; class Gammaproteobacteria; order Burkholderiales; family Methylophilaceae; genus BACL14. The sequence goes on along the minus strand of NZ_CP124221.1, from coordinate 1,208,134 downwards.
TTTTTTGGCACCCCTGGCAATAACTTTCCACTGGGAAAGGTTGAGCTGTCAGTATCATTTAAAATTTTTGCAATGGTATAGCTGTAGTTAAATTTAAGATTAAATCTGTCATTGAGCTTGCGCATGAAAAAGACTTCATAACCATATTTGTTGGTGCGGTCGATATTTTCATTTTGAAAAGTAGATGGGTTATAAACAATTTCATTATCCAGGTCGGCGTAAAAGGTACTGATTTTTAACTTTTGTACCGGATCAATATAATTCAAACCGATATTGATTGTTCTGCTTTGCATTGGTTTAATATTTGGATTGAGGGTATCGTAATTTCCTGTGAAAAAATTATAAGGAAGCATGCGGTCAATATCTTGAGATTGCATGCTTTTGGAAAAATTAGAAAATAAGTTAACTTGATTATTCACAATATAATTTAACCCAGTTTCAAACATGGATAGACGGTCAGACTGGTCGGTATTAATACTAGTGTTATTGAATTTGGTGATTACTCTCTCTGATCTCGCCCCATAAGTAATAGACAATTTATTATTTTTATCTATTAGGTGCTTGGCTTGTAAATAGATTGCCTCATTTTGCTTGTTTGCTTGATTGACATGAGAAGTTGAATTTCGATAGGCATTTAATTCTCTTTCACTTAAGGACATTCCTGATGTTAAGTTAAAGCTTTTACCGGAATAATCAAATTCAAGTCCGTTAACAATGGCACTTGTTTTTCTTAAGTTGGTTGCGTAATCCCTGGCATCATATTTTTTTCTTTGTCCCTGATGGTACACTTTGACTGAAAAATTATCTGAAAAATGTGTGACATAATCCAATCCCCAGATATCATCGTTGTAGTCAAACTCATTGTATGAAGATACACCTGCCCTTGAAGGATCTCTTTGAAATTGCGATCTACTAAGAGCGGAGGGAAAAAGTGAATTTGATTCCGTATTCGAATATTTAAAATTAATTTGAGAGTATTGATCTGGTTGATAACTTAATTTGATGACTTGGTTAGTCGATTTATTTTTGTCTTTGTTGCCTTTGGAATCTTTTTGACTGTAGCCGTCATTACTCTCGTAACTTGTAGATAATGATATTGAAAAATTATCTATAGTTTCCCCTGTACTGAAGGAATGATTCTTTTGCCCATAATTGCCAAATGCAGATGAAATCCGAGTTTTGTTATGATTTTTGGTATAAATATTTATTGATCCAGCGTTAGAGCCATCTCCATGAACCACTGACCCGCTGCCTTTTAGTATTTCAATACGATCAATATCATTGGTATTAATGGTTCCTAAAAAACTAGGTGCCATATCAATGTTATTAATTCGATATCCATCCACATTAATCACAATATTTTGATATCCATTCTCTAATCCATAGCCTCTCATATCAATCGATGGAGCAGCCTTGTTTCCTGAGTAGGATGAAACATTGAGTGATGACTTGGTTGATAAGAAATCAAATAGGTTATTTGTCCCTGAATTGATAATTTCCTGATGATCATAGACCTCAACATGATGAGCGGAGTTACTTTCCGAGGTATAAAATTTATTTGAATAAACAATTACTTCATCAGTATTAAGACCCTCTGAATAAATTAATGAAGAATGTAAACTGAAAAAGACAACACTGAAGATAATTTTAAAGTGACGCACAGAGCCTCCCAGGCAAAAATCATGATGATTAAGCGTCGATAGGAAGCTTAATACACACCCGTATAAATAAAAATTGATTGGCCGGTATCCGGACTCAAGAGACAAAATATAACGTCTTCCCAAGAAAATCTCAGTGACATATTGTTATATCCACACTCTTTGACCGTTGCGGGGGCAGTATTGGATTCTCACCAATTTCCCGATTATGCCTATCTCTAGGCCACCATCAGATTTGACTATAGCATAAGAAAGACTACAATATAAGTATGGTTTTAAGAAAAATTGCTATTTTTTCGCTGATTATTTTTGCATTTATGCAATGGTCATCCTTGCAACATGACATCGAGCATTTGCAAGAGGCTATGTATGTTGCACACTGTACTGATGAGTCAAAAGAGGACAGCAAAGAGCTTAATCATTGTGAACATTGTCATGTGTTAAATAATCTTACTTATGCGAATATTTACAATGATCAATTAGAATTTAATAAACAATTAAATTCAACTTTAAATGATAGCTATAGGGTATTTGCCTTTACCCATTTCTATAGCATCAATTCCGTTAGGGGCCCACCACTGATCTCTTAATTAAATTATTTCAATTTTTTTAGGAGAAAACTAATGCAACAAAAATATAAATTTTTGTGTTTGTTTGTATTAATAGCACTACAAGCACAAGCTTATGCTGATCAAAAAATAGATCTGCCAACCACACCAGTTACCGCAAACCCTTTGGGCGTCAGTTCTGATGAGTTTATTGTGCCAATATCAGTTTTGAATGGGCATGAACTCGATATCAAGAGAAACAATAGTTTTGCGGAGACGCTTGATGGAACCCCTGGTGTTTCATTTTCAAATTGGGGACCTACCATAGGAAGACCTGTGATTCGAGGAATGTCGGCAGACCGAATTCGTATCATGCAGAATGGGATTAATTCGTTGGATGTATCATCATTTAGTTCTGATCATGCTGTGGCAATTGATCCACTGGTGATAGAACAAATTGATATTATTCGCGGCCCTGCGACTGTTCTTTATGGAGGAGGAACCGTTGGCGGGGTGGTGAATGCGATAGACCATCGAATACCAAGGCAAAAAATTACTGGTGCAACCGGTCGAGCAGTAACCCGACTTGGGGGAGCAAACAGTGAACGGAGCTCAGCGGTGGTCGGCGATGTGGGTTTTGGAAATTTTGTTATTCACCTGGATGCATATACCAGAAAGACCGGTAATTTAAGCATTCCCGGATATTCCGTTTCTGGAAAATTAGCTCGATCTGACAGCGAGATCAGTCGCAACCAGTATGGTAAAAAGGGACAGTTAAGGAATTCTGGATCTGATATAGATGGCGGGGCAGTCGGTGCTTCATACTTTTTTGAAAAGGGCTATGTGGGAATGTCCTATGCCAAGCATGAAAGCGAGACAGGTAATCCTCTAACAGCAACTGGCTTTTTTGATTTGGAAACAAATCGATGGGATCTGCATTCTGAATTTCATGATTTAGATGGATTCTTTAACCATTTTAAGTTTAAGATGGCTCATACCGACTATAAACATGATGAACATCATGAGCCAGGAGAAATTGAAAATACATTCAAGAATCGAGGTTTAGATGGAACACTGGAATTAGGCCATCATGCGATCGCTGGCATGAGTGGTGTGGTGGGGCTTCATTTTGAAAATTCATCTTTCAAACAACCCAATGGGGTGTTATTACCAAACGCCAATACCGATTCACAATCCGTGTATGTTTATGAGGAATTACCAATCAATGAACATAAACTGACCTTGGGCTTTAGACGCGGTAATCATGATGTAAAAAGGAATAGCTTTACGGGGGATGGTGGGTGCAGTATTTCTTATACTAACCTTGTTGATTGCGCAGCTTCTGGGGGTTCTGAAGATGATCAGTCCTTTGGGGAAACCGAAAAAACATTTCAAACAAACAATGCTGCCATCGGGGGTGTTTATAAAATCAACCAAAACTGGTCTCTAAATTCGAATGTAGCACATTCCGAAAGAGCCCCAGCATTTTTTGAATTATTTCCTTACGGGGCACACCATGCCACGGCCCAGGTACATAAAGGAAACGAAAATTTAAATACCGAGCTATCGAATACGATTGATTTTCAAATTAAGTGGAAGAATAATGGCCATGCTTTTAGCGTTGGCCCATATTACACAAAATTTAATCGATTCATTGGAATATTTAATACGGGGAACGAGCTCTATCATCTTCACGAAGGGGAAGATGAGGCTGAAGGGATGAGCGTCTTTCAATATCGTTCTGTCGGCGCGACTTTTAAAGGCTTAGAATTCGACGGTAACTATCAAATTAATGATCAGTTTGATTTTTCCTACAAGGGCGACTATGTTCGCGCTGAACAGGATAACGGTGATGATTTACCAAGAATTTCTCCACTGCGATTAGGCGCCGGGATTGCTTATGAAAAAAATAATTTTTATGCAAGGCTAGATATCTTAAGAGCGTTTGCTCAAGATAATATTGCGACACATGAGCTTAAGACAGACGCCTACACAAATGTGACTGCCTATGCGTCATATCAATTACCGGTTGAATATAATTTACAACTCTTCCTGAAAGGGCATAACTTACTCGATCAAGAAATACGTGATCATTCTTCTTTTATGAAGGATAAGTTTTTAAGGGCTGGCCGGTCAGTTCTATTTGGTTTGCAGGGAGAGTTTTAATAGAAAATAATGATTAACCAAACCGCGGAGAGGTTTACTAGGCTTAGAAAAACGGCAGCACTGCCAATATCCTTCGCCCTCTTTGCGAGTTTGTGTTTTTCTAGACTGATTCGATCCACAGTCGCTTCGATGGCAGAATTTAATAGCTCAACTATTGGCACAAGTAACGTAGAAAAAATAAGCAGCACTAGTTCAATGCCATTGTTCGATAAATAAATGGCAAGAGGAATTAGGATCAGGGTCATTAGAACCTCTTGTCTGAAGGCGTCCTCTTTCTTGAAAGCCACTTTAAATCCAGCAAATGAATAACCAATCGCATTGATTAACCTTTTTATTCCTGTTTTTCCTTTAAAAGGACTTTCCATGTTACCCCTCACTTGATAAAATTTGCACTCATTATAAATGAATGTGAGAAAAAAATGGCAAGACTTGTTAATTGCGTTAAATTGGGAAAAGAAGCTGAGGGGCTTGATTTTGCTCCATACCCAGGTGAGTTAGGGAAAAAAATTTTTGAACATGTTTCAAAAGAAGCTTGGGCAGAATGGCTAAAGCACCAAACCATGTTGGTAAACGAAAACCGTTTAAGTTTAATTGATCCTGAAGCAAGAAAATACCTAACCCAACAAACCGAAAACTATTTTTTCGGTTCAGGTGCGGATCAGGCTGAAGGGTATATCCCTCCTAAAGAATAAGGCCTTATAAACCTAAGACCTTAACTCTTTTCTAATTTCTCTTGGCGAAGAATGTCTAACATCTGTACCTTTGACAGAATAGACAACGTGTTCCGTAATGTTTTCGGAATGATCACCAATTCTTTCAAGAGCTTTGGCAATGTAAATCACTTCTAAAGCTGATGAAATTTTCCTTGGGTCTTCAAGCATAAATGTCAGTTGATGCCTCATGCATAGTTGATATTTTTCATCAACAGTTTCATCTCTCTTGATTAATGCCAAAAGCGTTTCAGGGTCCATTCTGACAAAAGAATCTAATGCATCATGAAGCATTGCCGATACAAGCTTATAAAGTGAGTTGATATCAGTCAATGAAGGTTTAGCCATTCGATCGCTTTCAAAGATTCTCTTTGCAGCGCGAGCAATTTTTGCTGCCTCATCACCTATTCGTTCAAGGTCAGTCGTTATCTTCTGAACACAAAGAACGAAACGAAGGTCAGATGATACTGGAGTTCTTTTCACTAAAACTAGCTCACAAGATTCATCAATGTGCATTTGTAGTTGATTCACTTCTTCGTCTCGAGCTATGACTCTGTCGATCTTTTTAGAATCAGCATCTTTGAGAGTTGAGACTGCGTCCTTGATTTGCTCTTCTACAATACCACCCATCTCGATAACTTGAGCACGAAGTTTTTCAAGCTCTTGATCAAATGCGGAATATGAATGTATTGCCATGATATTTCCTTAAAAAATATAAGACAATATTAATAATATAATAGTTTGTCTTAAAAGACAATATAATTTAATAATTAATTTGTCCTCATAATCCCATATTACTTTTTATGTTGGTCAATGAAATCATTTTGTTATTGTTTTGACACCCTCTGAGGTTGCCAATAACAGTGTATTTGCAGGTCGTGCCGCAAACAGTCCATTGGTGACCACTCCAACAATCTGGTTAATTTTTGCTTCCATCGCAATCGGATCTGAAATCACGAGATTATGTACATCAAGAATGACATTGCCATTGTCAGTTGTAAAATCTCTGAGCACAGGGTTACCACCAAGTTTAGTTAATTCTCTGGCAACAAAGCTTCTTGCCATTGGGAGCACTTCAACAGGTAGAGGAAACTTGCCAAGTACATCCACATATTTTGATTCATCACAGATGCAAATAAAGTCTTTGGCATTTGCTGCAACAATTTTCTCTCTTGTTAGTGCACCACCACCACCTTTTAACATGTGCATGTGTTCGGTAATCTCATCTGCCCCATCCACATAAATCTCCATGCCATCAACACTATTTAAGTCAAAGACTTGAATGCCATGTTCTTTTAATCTGCTAGCTGTGGCTTCACTACTGGCAACTGCGCCATCAATTTTGTGTTTTACTTTAGCAAGTTCATCGATAAAGTAGTTGGCGGTTGAGCCAGTTCCTACACCTATGATTCCAGATTCAACATATTCTACTGCTGCTTTTGCGACTTGTTGCTTTAATTCATCTTGCGTTAACGCCATCATTTTCCCTTCAATGTATCTTTAAAGATTATATTAAAAATTTTGATTACAATGATACACCTCTGTAGAATGAACTAAAATACTAAAGATAAATGACAGTAGTATGAAGATAGATCTAAAACAGTTAAAAAAATCCATTGATCGCGTCAATAATTACAACGTGGTTAAAAAAACACCTCTTCAAAAGTTAGATCAGCTTTCTCAACGATTTAATAATAATATTTTTGTGAAACGAGAAGATCAGCAACTAATTCACTCGTTTAAAATTCGAGGGGCCATGAATAGGTTTTCCAAATTAACTAAGAAAAATCTCAGTAACGGCGTCATTGCAGCATCTGCAGGAAATCATGCGCAAGGGGTAGCGTTAAGTGCAAAAAAAATAAAGTGTCGTGCTGTTATTGTCATGCCAGAAATTACTCCCGTAATTAAGATTGATGCTGTAAAAAGTTATGGAGCTGAGGTGGTATTGCATGGCGATAACTTTGCTGCCGCCATGGCGCATGCCTTTGAATTAGCAGATAAAGAAAAATTAACATTTTTGCATCCGTATGATGATCTCGATGTCATTGCTGGTCAAGGTACCATTGGGAAAGAAATTCTTGATCAATTTAATAAACCAATTCATGCTATTTTTTGCTGTGTAGGTGGAGGTGGTTTGGTGTCTGGTGTTGCCGCTTATATTAAATCGGTCGATCCCAACATCAAGGTCATTGGAGTCGAAGCAAAGGGAGCTGAGGCAATGACAAAATCAATAAAAGCGAATAAAAGGATTAATTTGAAACAAGTGGCCTTGTTTGCTGAGGGTGCTGCTGTGAAACAAGTGGGAGAACATAACTTTGCATTATGTAAACAACTTGTTGATGAAATGATTGTTGTTGATAACGATTCAATCTGTGCTGCAATCAAAGATATGTTTGAAGATACACGCACTGTTCTGGAGCCAGCTGGTGCGTTAGCTTTAGCCGGGATGAAACAATACATAGACAAAAATAAGGTCTCAAATGAAAATATGATTGGTATCGCCTCAGGGGCGAACATGAATTTTGATCGCCTTCGTTTTGTCTCTGAACGGGCAGAGATCGGTGAGCAAAGGGAAGCCATTATTGCAGTCACTATTCCAGAAAAACCTGGAGCGTTTAAAAGTTTTTGTGAAAAGATTGGCAAAAGGAATATTACGGAGTTTAATTATCGGTTTTCTGGTAAGGAAAATGCGCAAATTTTTACTGGCATCAGCATCAGTGACCCCTCTGAAGTAAAAAAAATTATTAATTCCTTAGGCGCCGCTGGATTAGAAGCCATTGACTTAACTGCTAATGAAATGGCGAAATTACACCTCAGGCACCTGGTGGGTGGTCGAGCACCGCAGGCAAAAAATGAATTAATTTATCGTTTTGAATTTCCTGAGCAACCTGGCGCATTGATGAATTTTTTGGGTCATTTGAATAAAGGCTGGAACATTAGTTTATTTCATTACCGAAATCATGGAGCGGATACGGCTAGAGTGTTAGTAGGTATCCAAGTCCCGACCAGACAAAAACAAACTTTTAAAAAGTTTTTGAGTCAATTAGGTTATCCTTATTGGGATGAATCAGAAAACCCGGGATACAGTCTTTTTTTAGGCGATTAACATATAGGAATGTATCCTATTGAAATTATTTTTTATTCTATGAAAATGATTTTGATGATTAATTTTAAATAAAGTTAGGAAAATGAATGAAGTATTTAGCAGCTGTTTTATTTTTAGCCTTAGTGTCGTGTGGAGCTCCTGAGGCTCCAAAGGCATATGTTACTTCTCAAAAGGGAGGCATATCCGTCATTGATATTGAATCTAAGGAGGTAATCAATAACATTGATATTCAATCTTCAGGCCCCAGAGGGATAGGTATTTCTGAAGATGGAAAGTATCTAATCACAGCCAATAAAGGTGACGCCAATTTAAGCATTATTGACCGAGAAAGCGGCACTCTAGTGTCTCATGTTGAGGTTGGTAAAAATCCAGAATTTATAAGAGTGTTTGGTGATTTAGTCTTTGTCTCCACCGAACCTGCATCTTCTGGTAAGCCACCAGCACAAAAAGATCATGAAGCTAAAGACGAAGACGACGACGACGATAAGACACCTGCTCAAATTGCTGTGGTAGATATAAAGAGCGGAAAAAAATTGAGGGAAATTCAGGGCGGACCTGAAACCGAGGGAATTGAATTTAATAAAGACGGCACACAAATCATTGTTACCAATGAAGCAGATAACACGGTGACTATTCATGATCTCCAGTCAGGGGAATTATTGAAAACATTTGATGTGAAGCCATATGGCGACAGACCGAGAGGGATCAAAATGTCACCTAACGGGAATATCTTTGTGTCAACGCTAGAGCATAGTGATAATTTGATCGTATTAGATCAAGACTATAATCATTTACAAACCGTAGACACAGGAAAGAATCCTTACGGAGTAGCATTTGATGCATCTGGTGATCGATTATTTGTTGCATCAAGTAAATCTAAACTCCTTGAAGTGTTTGAAACAGAAGGATTTACAAAGCTTAAGGATATTCCGCTTGAGGGCAAAAGATGTTGGCACTTTACGTTTACTCCTAATAACGATGAGCTTCTTTTAGCGTGCGGCAGATCTGATGAGCTCATAGTCGTTGATACGAATAATCTTGAGGTGACCGGCTCAATTCCAGTATCCGGAATTCCATGGGGTGTGGTCACTTATCCAAAATCAATTGGAAGTCTTGACGACGTCAGATAGTATTAATTTGATTGATGTAGTTCCATTCATCTTCTGTTAAAGGGGTAATTGATAAACGGTTTCCCCTTTGCAGAATTTTCAATGTTTCTAATTGTTGATGCTGTCTTAATTCATTTAAGCTAACCAGCGGAATTTTTTTAACAAACGCAACATCCACATTGACCCATCTTGGATTATTTGGATCTGATTTCGGGTCATGATATTTGTGACCTTTAATAAACTGTAATTTATCAGGATAAGCTAATTTAGACACTTTCATGATGCCAACAATACCTGGCTCTTTACAGTTCGAGTGATAGAAAAAGGCAAGGTCTCCAATTTGCATAGCGTCTCGCATGAAGTTTCGTGCTTGATAATTTCTTATGCCATACCAATCTATTTTGCCGTCCCTTTTTAGGTCATCAATTGAATAATCCGAGGGTTCTGATTTCATGAGCCAATATTTCATTTATACTAATCCTAATTAATTTATTAGTAATTTTAACGATGATGCAAAAGAATGTAAAAGGGACAAATCTGCAAGTGTGCAGCCTAAATCCAAAAACTGGTTTTTTAAGAAATGGATTATGTGAACAGTGTGATTCTGATCAAGGAAATCATACGGTCTGCGCAGAAGTAAGTGATGAATTTTTAATTTTCTCAAAAGCATTAGGTAATGATTTATCTACCCCACGCCCAGAATTTCAATTTGCTGGCTTAAAACCTGGTGATCGTTGGTGTTTATGTGCAAGTCGATGGTTAGAGGCTGCAGAAGCAGGTATGGCCCCACCGGTCATATTGGAGGCCACGAACGAAAAATGTCTTGAATTGATCGATATTGCCGATCTGGAGTATCACAGCTTAAGGTAAGTTTGCTTTACTGTTGCCTAGACTAGCATCTAGAACCAAAGGTTCAGGTGGTAAAAGTCTATGATGCTTTAGGTTTGTTAACAAGAGCCCTTAAAAGGTAACCCAATTGTAACAATCTCACCACACCAGATGAACTTCAACCGATGCTAATGACTAGTTCAAAGAATATATAGCCTAAGCAACAGTAAAACAAACTTCATTAATAATTACTCAAAGCTTGGTCTAAGATTGTATCAAAATTGTTCAATTTTTCTTGGACCAACTTTAATTGAGTTAGATTTTCAGGATTGTTATTCGCTGATTCGTGAATGATATTTAAGGAGGCCATCAGTAGAAGTCTGTCAAATCCAGTCACTCCGGAATCTTTGAGTTGATCCACTTTTTGATTAAGGTATTTCGCTGATTCTAAAAGCGCTTCCTCCTCACCATCTGGACAGTTAATTTGGAAATCTCGACCTAAGATGTTTATTTCGACAATTTTACTCACAACAGTTCCTCATGAGGTATTTGTCCAAGTAGATTTTCTAATTTTTGAGAAGCTTCATAAATTTTTAAATTTAAACTCTTTATGGTCTCATCTTGATTATTAATTTTATCTTTTAGAACCTTATTTTCTTGCTGTAAATCATTTAAAAGATTTACTATCGTCTTGAGCTTCTGTTCGATGATATCTAGGTCTTGTTTCATTTTTTTACTATAAGTGATTATTGATTTTGGATCAATCTATCTTTTTTTTTGATCTTGGATGAGCTTGATCATAAATTTTAGATAGATGTTGAAAATCAAGATGTGTATAAATTTGTGTCGTAGAAATATTTGAATGCCCTAAAAGTTCTTGAACCGCCCTTAAGTCTTGACTGGATTGTAAGACATGACTGGCAAAGCTATGGCGTAAAAGGTGGGGGTGGATGTTCTCTGGGATATTATTTTTTTGAGCCCAAAACTTTAATCGGTATTGAATTGCCCGTGCAGTTAATTTTTTTCCATGTTGATTAAGAAACAACAATCCAGAATCAAGAATCTTATTTAATTTATTCCTTTGAAGAATCCATAAGTTCAATGCTTCAATAGCCTTTCTTCCAATAGGAACAATTCTAAATTTATTTCCTTTACCTAAAACCTTTAATGTTTGTTCACTCATGTCGATATCACTGATATGTATATTCACCAGTTCAGATAGCCTTAGTCCTGAAGAATAAAAAAATTCTAAAATCGCCTTATCTCTTGTATCAATAAAACCAGTTTGTGGAATATTTATGAGGTTAAATACTTGATCTATCGAGAGTGTTTGAGGCAGTTTCTTTTTTGCTTTAGGTGCTTTGATTCCAGATGTTGGATCATATTTCATCAGTTGTGATTTATTTAAAAATAAAAAACAACCCCTCCAGGAGGATAGAATCCTTGATAAAGATTTACCACTTAATCCAGATGCATGGAGTTTGGAGAGTGATAAACGAATATCCTCAGAATTAATTTCCGTTAGCTTTTTATCATTGAGTTTGATCAGTCGATTGATATCATGCTGATAATTTTTTATTGTGAGTTCACTTAATCTTTTTTCAAACTTAATATAGTTGAAAAATAGATCAAGTAATTCATTGCTCATAAGTCAATTACACCCTCAAAGACTATGGATGCATCTCCCTTTAAAAACACATGGTTATTGTCAGAGGGTTGGGTAAATATTGAGCCACCTGGCATGTTAACTTTGATTAAAGAGTTTTCCACTTTTTTAAGATGTATTGCAGCTATTGTGGCCGCACAGGCACCAGAGCCGCATCCAAGCGTTAGCCCTGAGCCACGCTCATAGACAACTAATTCTATTTCGTTACTATTGATAATTTCACAGAAACCGACATTTACACTATGAGGAAAAATTGAGGATTCCTGAATACTCTTCCCAGTTCGAATAGCGTCAATATCTTTGACATTATCAACAAAAAATACAATATGAGGATTGCCTACATCAATACAGATACCTTGCATTTTTTCACTGTCGTTATGTAAATAAATTTCAAAAAATAACGATGACTCATCTTTGTTGCCAATTAAAAATTTTCCCATATCAACTGAAATCAAGCCATTATCTTGAGCTAGTGAAATAGAGCCATTAAGAGTTTGAGCTGTTATTGGGTTTTTTGAGGATAGCTTATGATGTTGGATATATTCATAGAAACAGCGCGCCCCATTTCCACAATGTTCAACCTCTGATCCATCTGCATTAAAGATTCGGTACCTATAGTCAAAGGTTGGGTCATCACTTTTTTCAATAATCAATAGTTGATCAAAACCAATACCAAAATGACGATTTGCTAATTTTGTGATTTGGGATTGACTAAGGTTATACTTTTGATCGATTTGATTAATAATGATGAAATCATTACCTATGGCCTGCATTTTGGTAAACGGTATTTTCATGATTTGGGTAGTTTATATCTTCTATAATTCCATAAATATTGTTCAGGCGATGTTTTCACGATATTTTCGATGTATTCATTAATTTTTTGAACGGTGACTGAACCCTTAAATTCATATAATTCAATTTCAAAACCTGACCCTATTTTAAGTCGTCTCCCAATAGCAAAAATAATTGGAGCTTTAGTAAGTGTATGTAATTTTTGTACTAATGTCATGGTGTAAACTTTTTGATTAAAAAAATTAGACCACTCGCCATGACCTTCTGGAGGAACTTGGTCCGGAAGTATGCCAACCGCTTCACCATTTTTAAGTGCCTTAAGTATTTGTTTCATGCCGCCCAGCTCAATATTTACAGGTGTGACTAGATTTTTGTTTCTTCCATCGTATATCAGTTGATTGATCCATTTTTTCTTGGCTGGCTTATACATTACTTTGATGGGTGAAAAAAGCCCATAGTATTGAGCCGTGATTTCAAAGGAGCCAATATGGGGCGTTAGAAAAATAATACCTTTATTGTTTGCTTTAAGCTTTTCAATAAGATCCCAATTTTTTGTTTTTTTAATCAACCTTTTGATTCGTGAATTGGATGCAAACCAGATACTAAATGATTCCATAAGTGCCATACCGATATGCATTGCATTCAAGACAATCAGATTTTTTGTAGCAACTTTACCGGAGACGACATGACTTTGGCTAATGTGTTTTACAGTCCGCTCACGAAATTTAGCATCCAGTAAATACATCAGGAGACCCAAAAAACAACCGAGAAGATGAATAACAATCAGTGGAACGGAAAAAAAGACTTTTAAAACAATATTCATCAGTATTTAATAATAACTCTAATTCTGGTATTCTAGCGCGATTATTAAAAAACATGATTGATTAAAACTATGAGCGATTATTTTTTTACCTCAGAATCCGTTTCAGAGGGTCATCCTGATAAGGTTGCTGATCAAATTTCAGATGCTATTTTAGATGCCATTTTAGAACAAGATCCAATGGCAAGAGTGGCTGCTGAAACATTAACGAATACCGGATTAGTTCTATTAGCTGGCGAAGTGACCACAAAGGCGCGTGTTGACTATATTAAGGTTGCCAGGGAAGTTGTGAAAGATATTGGGTATGATCATCCGGATAAAGGTATTGACTATAAAGGTTGCTCTGTTCTAGTTGCTTATGACGAACAATCACCTGATATTGCCCAAGGGGTTGATCACGCAAATGATGATCCCTTAGATCAAGGAGCTGGAGATCAGGGGCTGATGTTCGGTTATGCTTGCGACGAAACTGCTTCGTTGATGCCATTACCTATCTGGTTATCTCATCAATTAGTGAAAAAACAGTCAGAGGTGCGAAAATCAGGAAAGTTATCGTGGTTAAGACCTGATGCAAAATCTCAGGTAACTTTAAATTATCAAAATAATAAACCTGTAGCAATAGATACAATTGTATTATCAACACAGCATGATCCTGATGTATCTCAAACAGATATTCATGAAGCAGTTATTGAAGAGATAATTAAACCCACACTTCCAGCTGATATTGATACAACTGCAACTAAATTTTTAATTAATCCAACTGGAAAATTCGTCATAGGTGGTCCTCAAGGCGACTGTGGTCTGACGGGTCGTAAAATTATTGTTGACACATACGGGGGAGCAGCCCCTCATGGTGGAGGAGCCTTCTCAGGTAAAGACCCATCAAAAGTTGACCGATCTGCTGCATATGCCGCAAGATATGTTGCAAAAAATATCGTGGCCAATGGGCTTGCATCAAAATGTCTAGTGCAATTATCTTATGCTATTGGCGTTGCACAACCAACGTCGATCATGGTAGATACTTTTGGAACAGGAAAGGTGTCTAATGAGGAGATGGTTGCAATAATTAAGAACAATTTTGATTTAAGACCTAAGGGTATTGTTCAAATGTTAGATTTATTAAGACCGATTTACAGAAAAACTGCTGCCTACGGTCATTTTGGTCGCGATGAAGATTCCTTTTCTTGGGAAAAAACGGATAAAAAATTAACATAAACAACAACTTAACTTTTTAAATAATTTCAAGTATAATCTCAGATGTCGAGGAACGCTGCGAGATTCTTTCCCAGGCTCGACATTCTAAACTGCGTTCACCTAACCTTGCCAGTCAAGGCTTCAGGTGAAGAAGCCAGCTGGTCACTTATTAATTTTAAATTTAAAGGATAAATTTATGAATAACGTGACAGAATCTAACATCCAATTGGATCATGTTGTTGCAGATATTTCACTTGCTGAATTTGGACGTAAGGAAATATCAATTGCCGAAAAAGAAATGCCAGGCCTGATGGCCATTCGTGAAGAATATAAAACAGCTCAGCCTTTGAAGGGCGCTTTAATCACTGGCTCATTACACATGACGATTCAAACCGCAGTTTTGATTGAAACCTTAGAAGCACTCGGTGCAAGAGTTCGCTGGGCGTCCTGTAATATTTATTCAACCCAGGACCATGCTGCTGCAGCCATTGCTAAAAATGGTACCCCTGTCTTTGCGTTTAAAGGTGAAAATTTGGATGACTATTGGGACTTCACTCATCGAATTTTTGAATGGCCAAATGGTGAATATTCAAACATGATTTTGGATGATGGCGGAGATGCAACTTTATTACTTCACTTGGGAGTCAAAGCAGAACAAGATCAATCTGTTTTAGATAATCCTCATAGTGAAGAAGAAACAGCGCTATTTAAAGCAATTAAAAATAAGCTTGCAGAACATCCAACTTGGTACAGTGACAGAATCAAGCATATTAAAGGTGTGACTGAAGAAACAACCACTGGTGTACATAGACTGTATCAAATGCACAAGAATGGTGAGCTAGCCTTCCCAGCAATTAATGTTAATGACGCTGTCACAAAATCAAAATTTGATAATTTATATGGATGTCGTGAGTCTTTGGTTGACGCTATCAAAAGAGCAACTGATGTCATGATCGCAGGAAAAATTGCAGTTGTTGCTGGTTATGGCGATGTTGGGAAAGGTTCTGCGCAAGCATTAAGGGCTCTGTCTGCGCAAGTCTGGGTAACTGAAGTTGACCCTATTTGTGCATTGCAGGCCGCTATGGAAGGTTATCGAGTTGTGACGATGGACTATGCAGCTGAGCATGCTGATATTTTTGTCACCGCGACTGGAAATTATAATGTGATCAATCATGAACATATGTCTCGTATGAAGGATGAAGCGATTGTTTGTAACATTGGCCATTTTGATAATGAGATTGATGTTGCTAGCTTGGAACAATACACTTGGGATGAAATTAAGGCACAAGTGGACCATGTCATTTTCCCTGATGGTAAAAAAATAATTCTATTAGCTAAAGGAAGATTGGTTAATTTGGGTTGCGCAACAGGCCACCCTAGTTATGTGATGAGTTCTTCTTTTGCAAATCAGACGATTGCTCAAATTGAGTTATTTAAAAATACCCAAAATTATCCAGTGAACGTGTATACCCTGCCGAAGCATTTGGATGAAAAAGTTGCTGTCTTGCAATTAAAAACTCTAAATGTTCAACTCAGCAAGTTAACTGAAGAGCAAGCGAAGTATATTGGTGTCAATGTAGATGGCCCTTTTAAACCTGACCACTACAGGTACTAGATGAAGGCAAGCTCATTTAGTTTTGAATTTTTTCCTCCTCGAACTCAAGAGGGGGAAGAAAAATTAAAGACGACATTAAAGAACTTATCAGAATTTAATCCTGAGTTTTTTTCTGTTACATTTGGTGCAGGGGGCTCTACAAAAGATAAAACAATTGGTATTGTTGAATCTATAAAAGATCAGGGGTACTCTGCAGTACCTCATATCTCATGTATCACTTCAACCAAAGATGAAGTGTTAGAGCTTATTACTAGTTATAAAAACAAAGGTATTGATCGTTTAGTTGCCCTAAGAGGAGATAATCCATCCGGTATCGCAGGATATGGCGATTTTCATTATGCCAGTGATCTGGTTGAGTTTATCAGAAAGAATACAGGGGACCATTTCCATATCGATGTTGCAGCATATCCCGAATTTCATCCTGAATCAGCTAATTCTATTGATGATTTAAAAAACTTTAAGACCAAAGTTGATGCAGGGGCTAATTCAGCCATTACTCAATTCTTTTTTAACGTAGACTCATATTTTAAGTTTATTGAAGAATGCGGGCACTTGAATATCAATATTCCTATCGTTCCAGGAATTATGCCAATTTATAACATCAAACAACTTTCTAGGTTTGCTCAAACTTGTGGGGCTGAGATTCCAAGGTGGTTAAAATATAAACTAGAGTCCTATGGAGACGATATTGATTCACTTCGAGAGTTTGGGGTCGATTTTATTTCGGAATTATGCGAAACCCTGCAACAGTTTGGTGTAGAGTCGTTTCATTTTTACACACTCAATGAGTGTGGAATTGTTACAAAAGTATTAAAGAATATTTCTAATTAACTAATGTACCGCTCCATTTTTTGGATTGAATAGCGCATCCTCAACAAACAAGTATTCGTTCTCTCGACCAAAATGCCATAAGGTCATCATGACGATCCATTTTAGTTCATCAAGGTTGACATCTGTTTGATCAACAGCCATTGCACGATCGATAATGATTTCTCTTTCAGCTGGGGATAAAATTGTTGCCTTTTCAAGGAAGATGAGAAAACCAATACCCTCGTTGTTAATTTTTTCATACTCTCTTTTAGAGTAAATTCTTGATTTAAGCCCTGATTGGTTAATCTTCTTATCATTAATTTTTTCAGATAAAGCTTTTAATGTGGCGAACCAATCAATAGCAAATTCTATCTCTTTATATTCAAACCCAGCCTCTTCTAATTCAGTTGTCATCTTTGATAAGTCAGAAACATTATGATGGGATGAAAGGTAATTTTCAAATACGTAGACTAATAAATCAAACATATCTTTCTCCTGGATAAAATTTATTTGAATTAAAGAGTGAAAAAATGTGAGTCTCTAAAAGAGTATAATATTGTAAGTAAAACTTATAAGATTTATAACTATTCACTAATTTTTAATTTACAGTATTAAGAATAAAATGCAAGTAAAAATATGGCTTTATTAGAAATCTTAAAATACCCTGATCCAAGGCTTCATAAAATTGCTGAGATTGTAGAAGTTTTTGATGAATCTACTGAGAGGCTGGTGAAAGATTTGGCAGAAACAATGTATGAATCCAAAGGAATTGGATTGGCGGCGACTCAGGTGGACGTTCATCAAAGAATTATTGTGATCGATATTAGTGATGATAAAAAAGATCTATTGGTATTAATTAATCCTAAATTAATAAAATTTGATGGACAGCAAGAATATGATGAAGGGTGTCTATCAGTTCCAGGTTTTTTTGAGACAGTGAAACGATATGAAAATATCACAATCAGTTACCAAGACCTAAAAGGAAATTTACATACTTTGGATGCTGATGGCCTCTTGTCTGTTTGTATTCAGCATGAGATGGATCATCTTGTCGGCAAAGTTTTTGTTGAATATTTATCTCAATTAAAGCAGCAAAGAATTAAGAAAAAAATAAGCAAACTAAGTCGAGTAAATTAATGTTAAAGATAGTATACGCAGGCACTCCCGAATTTGCACTTCCTTGCCTAAAGAAAATAAACGAATCTGAGATGGAAATTATTGCTGTTTTGACTCAACCTGACCGGCCAGCAGGGAGGGGTATGAAAATAAAAGAAAGCCCCATCAAAAAGTATGCAAAAGATAATCAATTATCTTTTTATCAGCCAGAAAAAATCGATGAGGAATTTACAAACTCTATTAAGCAATTAAGTCCAGATGTATTAATTGTTGCTGCTTATGGACTTATCCTACCAAAGCATTTTATTGATATATTTCCAAAAAAAGCTTTTAACATTCATGCATCTATTCTTCCAAAGTGGAGGGGCGCCGCCCCAATTCAAAGGGCCATAATGCATGGAGATGAACAGATTGGTGTCACTATTATGGAAGTCGTTGAAAAGTTAGATGCAGGAAATATTTATTTAATAAACAGCATAAAGAGAGATCCTAAATTAACATCGGCCGACTATTTCGAAATCCTTGCAAAAGATGGTGCCAATTTAATGATGCAGCATCTGAACAATATAGAATTAGATAAAAATATAGAATCAAAAGTACAAGTTGAAGAGGAGGTGACATATGCAAAAAAAATATGTAAAAGTGAGGCCTATTTGAATTTGGAAAATAAGGCAGAAAATATTGTAAATACAATCATGTCACTAAATCCATTTCCAATCTCAAGAATCTCTTTGAGGCAAAAAGAGGTAAAAATTTTTCATGCGGAGTTAAGTAATATTGTATCAATTGAAAATCAGCCAGGGAGTATTAGTATTTCAGAAGATTTATTAGTTGCGACAGCTGATTTTTATATCAAGATAAACTCAATCCAGATGAGTGGCGGTCAAATGTTAACAGGAAAAGAATTTATTAAAAATTATCAATTAAAACCATCTGAAAAATTTTCTAATGTATAAGGATTTAATCCAGGCAGCAAAAATATTATCAGAGGTTTGTGATGGCAGAAATATTGACACGGCATTTAATCAGTTTATAAAAGAAGACAATAACAAAAACTTTGTTAAAGATGTCGTTTACGGCAGTGTTAGGGATTTCTATCTCAATGATTTCATTCTAAAGAAATTTGTGAAAAATGATATCAAGGATCAACTGATTCAGTATCTTTTGTTGAATACAATTTATCAAATAAACCACCAGTCAAAAACTGAATTTACTGTTGTTAATGAGGCTGTTAAGGCTGCAAAAAAAATAAATAATAATTTTTATAATTTGGTCAATGCTGTTCTTAGAAATTATTTAAGAGAAAAAGATAAATTTGTTATGCCAGACGATCTAAAAATAAAGTATTCATATCCAGAATGGTGGGTTAAAGATCTAGTAAGAGAATACCCTGGTGATCATGAAGCGATTTTAGCCATTGGTAATTCGAGAGCAACAACAGTTATAAGAGTAAATCAAAGACAAATCTCTATGTGTGACTATATTCCTCTTTTAGAACAAGCAAATATTGATTATGAATTAATTCTTGGCGATCAGTACATTCAAATAAATAATGTAAAAGATATTACTATACTGCCCGGTTATGAAAGAGGTAATTTTTATGTTCAAGATCCAGCAGCTCAATTAGCATTAAATTACCTTGATATACAAAATGGGATGAATGTTCTTGATTTATGCTCTGCACCTGGTGGAAAAGCGACACATATGCTTGAGAGATTCAACATTCATCTAGACTGCTATGATATTTCAAATGACAGAATTAACCTTATTAAAAGTAATATGAACAGATTGCAGTTGAAAGCAAATATTATCGATCAAATAGGTAGCAATAAACGATATGATCGTATACTAATAGATGCCCCATGCTCAGGCTCGGGAGTAGTCAGAAGGAATATTGATATAAAATTAATGCGTAAACAAAAAGATATTGAAAAATTTAGCAATCAACAACTTCAGCTACTTGAACAGGGCTGGAAAATTTTAAAAAATGGTGGCAAATTAATGTATGTCACTTGTTCCATTTTTAATAAAGAAAATGACAATGTTGTAAAAAATTTTTTATCAAAAAATAAAGATGCTTTAATTCACGATCTGACTATCCCAAATATTTTTAAATTCCAAAATACACAACTAATCCCCAATCAATATCATGATGGCCTATATTTTAAAGTCTTTATTAAAAATTAATTTAGCTTGGTTAGTTTTTTTTAATACATCATATGCAAATATTATTATTGAGGATCAAGCATTAGATTCAACAAAAATAAAATATTTTTTAAACTATGAGCTAGATAACGAGTTAAAAAAAATAATAGACAAAGGTATATCTATTCAGTTTTTAGAAACGATTATTTTAAAAAGAAAAAATCAATATTTTTTCGATCATGTTTTGTTCAAAAAAACTAAAAATATAAAAATCGAATATCATCCTTTAATTAAAAAATATTATTTATTTGAAGAGAATGAAAGATTTTCATATACAGAACTTAATGACCTCATTCGTTTTATTAATAAACCAAGATATTTAACTTTAGACAATTTTCAGGATTCAAAAAATAAAGAACTTACAATTACATGGGAGATTGATCAAAAAAATCTTCCAAAAAGCTTACAATTAAGTTTAAAAAAACCTACATGGATGATAATAAAAAGATTAAGACATAATTTATGAGATACCTGATTACTTCAGCATTTGTAATAAGCTTAGCATTGTTAGTGATTTTGATAAGATCATTGTCTAATTCTGACTTTATTTCTAGTGAGACTTTTCAATTACTTCTAAAGATAAATTTAGCATTTGTGGTTTTATTATTTATATTTATTGCATTACAGGTTTATCGATTATTTAAGGAAGTTAAAAAAGAGGTAACTGGAAGTAGATTAACATTAAGGTTAGTTATTTCCTACAGCGTTATGATCATAGTTCCTTTGATGGTTCTCTATTTTGTCTCAGTAAACTTTTTAACTAAATCAATAGAGTCTTGGTTTAATGTCAGAGTGGAGTCCGCGTTGGAAAGTGGATTAAATATTGGTCAAAAGACATTAGATATTTTAAGAAAAGACGTAGAATTAAAGTCAAGGAGCATTAGTTACTCATTATCAAATTCAAGAATTAATGAATTTAATCCCATACTTTCTGATCTGACTGAAAAATTTGATATTTATGATGCAATGATAATCGATGATGAAAGTCAAATTTTGGCTATTTCATCAAGAGATAATATTGAAATTGATGCAGTTTTTCCTGATGAAAAAGATTTAATTCTTGCAAATACGGGCTTTCATGGGAAGATAGATATTACTCAAGAAAATATAATTTATCTGAAAACTTACCAACCTTATTTTTTAATTGATGACAAAATTCAGAAGAAATTTTATTTAATTCTTACTCAGAAAATACCCGAAAGTATTTCACAGGCTGCATTATCTGTTGAGTCAGTTTTTGAAGATTATCAAGCTTTAACATTTAGTAGAAACTCTTTAAAAGTCATTTATCAAATAACATTAAGTATTATCCTTTTTTTGGCGATCCTTTTTTCAATATCTTTAGCACTTTATTTCAGTAGAAGATTTACAATGCCTTTATCAATCTTATCTGAAGCAACACAAAGTATTGCCAAAGGGAATTTTAAGAAAAAAATACCAGAACAAGGAAAAGATGAGATGGGTATGTTGGTAAGGTCTTTTAACATTATGACAAACAAGCTAGAAACTGCGAATAAAACGCTAGAGCTTAATAGGCAAAGAATTGAATCATCAAGAAACTTCTTAGAAAGTATTATTAACAACATGTCATCGGGGATCATTGTGATTGATCCAAAAAACAATATAAGGCTTACAAATAAGCTTGCCTCAAAGCTTTTAGGATTTAATTTAGAATTACTGAATGGACAAAGATTTAACCAAATTTTAGAACATGGAAGTCAGTTTGAAGAAATTGTTACATTGGTGAATAAAAACAAAATTAACTATAAAGAAAAAGCACTGATATTAAAATTTAAAAGAAGAATACTATCGATTCAGCTGACTGAAGAAGATGTTGGAAGAAATAAAAATAAAATTATTATTATTGATGATATTTCAGAGATTACCGCAGCCCAAAGAAATGAGGCATGGTCTGAAGTGGCGAGGCGTCTTGCTCACGAAATAAAAAATCCATTAACCCCGATCCAATTATCTGCTGAAAGAATTGATCATAAATTTTCTAAACAATTAGAGAAAAAAGATCAAGCTATCCTTAGTGATATTACTAAGACCATAGTAAATCAGGTTGATGCGATCAAAAAAATGGTAAATGAGTTTACTGAATATTCTAGATCACCAGAATTAACCAAAACAGAAATTAATCTTGTTGATTTAATAAATGAATTAGTTAATTTATTTCAAAAAGAAGATCTTACAATTAATATACTTTCTACCTCAAAAAAAATTAACTTTATTTGCGATGAAATAAAAATAAGGCAGGTGTTTGTCAATCTTATCAACAATGCATATGAAGCAAAGAAAGATGATAGTACATGTGAAGTTGAGATAAGGCTGAGAAAGACAAAGAGTTCTATGATTGTTAATTTCATCGATAATGGTTCTGGTATCAACGATGACATTGATATTTTTCAGCCTTATGTGACTACTAAAAAGACCGGTACGGGATTAGGATTGGCTGTTGTGAAAAAAATAATTGATGAGCATGATGGATCAATCAGTATTAAAAATAATAAATTATCAGGGGCAAATGTAGAAATACAATTCAGTATTCAATTATGACAAAGAAATCAACAATTCTTATAATCGATGATGAAAAGGATATCAGAGAGTCTTTATCGGAAATATTACTTGATGAAGGTTATGATACATTTTTAGCAGCAGATGCAAATGATGCAAGAAAGCTAATTAAGCAAGAAAGAAATATAGATATTATTTTATTGGATATCTGGATGCCTGATTGTGACGGAATTACTTTGCTTAAAGAGTTAAAGAATAATCAAAAGTTGACTCAACCAATTATTATGATGTCTGGTCATGGAACAATTGATACAGCCATTGAAGCAACCAAAAATGGCGCCTTTGATTTTATCGAAAAGCCAATTTCGTTACACAGAGTTTTAAAGGTTTTAAATGATGCAATTAATGAGTCATTGGATTTTAATACCTTGACTATTGAATATTTCAAAAATAATAAAGATAAGGATTTATTTGATTTATCTAAAAAATTAACTCATAAGGTAAATCATTATTTTTTTAAAACAAATTGCAAAGATGCCCTATATTCTTTTCTTTTTTCTAATGAGGAACAAGTATTTAAGATTGATCAAAATTTTATAAAAAAAATAGATAACTGTGATTCTTTTTTAGAGGATAAGAAAAACTCTTTAATAATTTTTGAAAATTTTTCTGATTACAATGAGAATGCCATATCGATCTTTAAGATCATTGAATCAAAATCAAAAAAATATAACGTAAAAATTGTTATTAGTAGTGATAGTGATTTAACAGAGGAATATAAACAAAAAATCAATTTTTCAGATTTTTCTATCTTGGACTTCAAGGTGTTTGGACCGAATGATGAAGATAGATTGATTAATGCAGCCAAGGAAATTCTTACTTATCATTTAAACTTTGTTTCGAATAAAATATATAAAGAGTTCGATATTACTTTTTTAAATAAAATTAGATCAGATAAAAATTGTTATGATATTTTATATCTTGATCAGATTATCAGAAATTGCCTAAAATTTACTCATGGAGAAGTCATTGATGAGGAAGATTATCTTAATGCCATCAAATTAAGCCCAATTAATTTACATGAGATTATAAAGCATGATCCTATTGACCATTTATATGGCATGGAGCTCAAAAGTGCAAGAGATGAATTTGATAAAATTTATCTGAAACATCATTTAAATAACAATGTTAGCATGAAAGACTTATCAAAAATATCTGGTGTTGAAAGAACACACCTTTATAGAAAACTAAAACAATTGGGACTTAAAAACTCAAAGTAAGCATGATAGGTGCGTGGTCTGAAGGCCTTTCTAATTTTCGATAATCACTAAGTATGGTGAAGTCTTTTAAAAAATTGATTAAGTTATTTGATGCTAGTATGTGGTCAATTCTTAATCCCAGATTTCTTCTAAAAGCTGCCATCCTATAGTCCCACCAAGTAAATCCTGGTTCAATTTTATTTAGATGGCGATAGCTGTCCGTAAATTTACATTCTTCAATTTCTTTGAATAAATTTCTTTCAATATCGCTAGTCAAAACAGTACCAGTCCATTTGTCTGGATCATGACAATCAACATCATTAGGAGCGATATTAAAATCACCCATTAATAAGGAATTAGTATTTTTTGTTTTAATAAATGCCAAAAGTGCATTAATCCATGATTGTTTATAAATAAATTTATCACTATCTAATGATTGACCGTTTGGAAAATATCCATTCATTATTAAAATTTTTTGCTTATTAAAATCAACCTCGGTAGATATAAATCTTTTTTGCTCATCATGAAAATTAGGAATATTTAGGAGAACATTTTGATATGGAAGCTTTGTTATTATTGCTACCCCATTAAATGTTTTTTGTCCGGTAAAGATAGATTCATAACCAAGATCGAGAAAAGACTGGGTGGGAAAGTTGTCATCTTGGGTTTTAGTTTCCTGTAACGAAATCACATCAGGACTGTATTTATTAATAATATCGATTAGCTGGTCATGTCGAATCTTAAGAGAATTAACATTCCATGAAATAATTTTCATGCTGCTAGTCCGTTATGTCTCAATAACGCATTGATAGAAGGCTCTCTTCCCTTAAATTTAATAAATGATTCTTTGGCGGATCTAGACCCTCCAACACTTAAAATTTCTTTTCTAAATTTGGATCCAACTGCTTTATTTAAAACCCCATTATTTTCAAATTCTTCAAAAACATCTGCTGATAAGACTTCTGCCCACTTATAACTATAGTATCCGGCAGCATAACCACCTGCAAAAATATGGCTAAAACTATGAGGAAAACGATTCCAATGAGGTGGACGCACAACTGCAATCTCATCTCTTACAGACTCCAGAACGCTTACAACATGTAAATTGTCAGGATTACTTTCCATGTGAATTGACATATCAAATAATGCAAATTCAACTTGTCGAAGAGTTTGCATGCCTGATTGAAAGTTTTTACTTAAAATTAGCTTGTCAAATAATTCTTTTGGCATGGATTCTTTTGTATGAACATGTTGTGTCATATTTTCGATGACATTCCAATCCCAGCAAAAATTTTCCATAAATTGACTTGGTAATTCAACGGCATCCCATTCGACACCTTTAATTCCTGAAACATTAAACTCAGAAATTTCAGTCAGAAGATGGTGAAGTCCATGACCACACTCATGAAACAATGTAATAACTTCATCATGAGTAAATAATGCTGGATTCTTTCCGATGGGCGAAGCAAAATTACATGTGAGGTAGGCCACTGGATAATCAATATTTTTATTAAATTTACTTTTTGAGATACATTCATCCATCCATGCACCACCTCGTTTATTTTTCCTAGCATAAAGATCAAGATAAAAAGAACCAATGACTTTGTTGTTTTGACATAATTCGTAATATTTCACATCCTTGTGCCATACCGAAGCAGCTGACTCAACTACATCGATGCCATATAAATTTTTTATTACGTTAAATAAACCTTTTATAACTTTATTCTCTGGAAAAAATTGTTTTATTTCTTGATCATTGATGCTGTACTTTTCTTGTTTAATTGCTTCAGAATAAAATGCTACATCCCAGGCTTCAAGATCATTAATATCATCTTTTTTTGCAGCTTCTTGAAGTTCTTCAAAATCTTTTAATCCGTATGGCTTTGCTTTATGAGACAAGTCTCTTAAAAAAGAACAAACTTCTTCAGGATTGTTAGCCATTTTTCTATCTATGCTTAATTCGGCGTAATTATTGAATCCTAATAGCTTTGCAATATTTGCTCGATGAGAAAGAATATCTTTTATGATGGCTGTGTTATCAAATTTTTTATCAGAAAATTCGGATGCCTTTTTCGCATAGGCTTCATACATTTGTTTTCTTAAGTTTCGGTTTTTGGCATATTGAAGTACAGGAACATAACATGGGAAATGAAGAGTAAATGTATGACCTTTTTGTCCATTTTCCTTCGCTAAAGTTTTTGCAGATTCAAGAATATCTTCAGGTATACCATCTAACTGAGCATCATCTATTATATTTAATGTGAAATTATTAGTTTCATCCAAAACATTTTCTTCAAATTTTGATGATAATTTTGCAAGTTTTGATTGTAGTTCTTTAAATATAGTCTTTTTATCTTCATCAAGATCAACCCCGCCTAGTTTGAAGTCTTTAATTTCATCATTAATTATTTTTTGTTGAATTGCATTTAATGAATTAAAAATAGTAGATTCTTTTAATGCTTTATATAAGTTAAATATTTTTGTATTTTGCGATAAGTTTGAATAGTAGTCTGTTATTAATTCTCTACATTTGTTATATTCACCTCGATATAAATCAGAGTTCATCACCGAATTAAGATGGCCGATCTGTGACCATGCATTACTGAGTTTGTAATCTAGTTGGCTTAACTCATCTACAAAAGCATAGTCAATTTTGGAGGCATTATAGTTTTCTATAACTTTTATTTTGCTGTTATTTTCATTGATGATTTTTGTAATAGCAGGATAGATATGCTCTGCTTTAATGTGCTCAAAAATAGGTAAGTCTATTTGTTCAAGAATAGGATTGTTCATATTGTTCAATTATTAAGGTTATTGATTAAATTTTCAATTTCAATTTTGTCGTGAGTACTGAGAATTTTCTTAGCTTTCGATTTTACTTTAGAAAACTCAGATTCTAAGATTACTTTTTTTACTTTTAATAAGCTTGAAGGATGCATTGAAAAGTTAGTTAGACCAAGCCCAATAAGTAATTTAGTTAATTTTGGATCTCCTGCCATCTCACCACATAAAGACACTTCGATACCTGCTTTAGTTCCAGCGTCAATTACACCTTTGATTAGCTTCAGAAGTGCAGGATGGGACGAATCATATAGGTGTGATACGGCGTCATCTGTTCTGTCTACGGCTAATGTATATTGAATTAAGTCATTTGTCCCTATAGAAAGAAAGTCTAATTGGTTTGCAAAACTTTCCGCATCAATGGCTGCAGCTGGTACTTCAATCATTCCTCCAACTAATGTTTTGGGATTAAACTTTTTTCTTTCAGAAGTGAGAATATCTTTTGCTCTTTGAATTAATAGTTTTACTTGCCTAAGTTCGTTGTCTGAGCTGAGCATAGGTATCAATATCCTGATATCACCATAATGTGCGGCCCTTAGTAAGGCTTTGATCTGCGTAATGAATACGTCTGGCTCTGCTAGACAAAATCTGATAGCCCTAAGTCCAAGAGCTGGATTTTGATTTGTATTCGGCATATGTTCAATAACTTTATCACCGCCTGAATCAAGAGTTCTAATAGTTATAGTCTTGTTAGGTAGGGCTTTTGTTAGATTTTTATAAATTATGAACTGCTCATTTTCATCAAGCATTCGATGTTTATCCATAAATATAAATTCTGTTCTAAATAATCCAACACCTTTGGTATTATTCAAAATTACAGATTCAATATTATTGGTATCTTCAATATTTACATATAAATTCACAGGGACTTTATCAATAGTTTTTGAAGTGAGTTTTTGTAGATTAAGTAATTTTTTACTTTCTAGTTCATATAAATTTTGTTTTAATCTGTATTCGTTAATGACTTCATCAGTAGGATTAATAATTACGCAGCCATGGTCTCCATCAACAATTAAATTATCACCGTTTGAGATCAAATTTTTAGCATTTTGTGTTCCAACTACTGAGGGTATGTTTATACTTTTGGCAAGAATAGCGGTATGAGATGTTGTCCCCCCAATATCTGTAACAAAAGCAATATTATTGCTATTCTTGAATTTAAGGGCATCTGCAGGTGAAATGTCATGTGCAACGATAATCCTATTTTTATCATTTGATAATTGCTTAGATTCATGACCAATTAGATATTTAATCAGAGTTTCACATACTTGATAAACATCATTCTTTCTCTCACGAATATAGCTATTTTCAATAGAATTGAATTTAGTGATTATTTCTTCCATTTGAACTTTTAATGCCCATTCAGCATTTTGCTTTGACTTTTTTATAATCTCTAGTGGGTTTTTTGAAATTTTTGGATCATTTATGATGGCTAATTGAACATCGATAAATGAACCAAATTCATTCATCCTATTTTTTTTTAACTCTTTTTTTAAACTTAATAATTCACTTTTTAATTGCTTTATAGCTTGATTAAACCGTTTAATTTCATTTAGGATATTTTGTTCAGAAATCAGATAAGGCTCTACTTCATTTAATGCATGAGCTAGTATATAAGCTTTACCAATTGCCACGCCCGAGCTGACAGGGATACCGGAGACAATTAACAATTATTTCCCCTCACCAAATAAATTATTGATTAATTTTTCAATCGACTCGAGTGCTTTTTTCTCGTCTACTCCACTTATTTTTATTGTAAAAGAATCATGAATACCAATTGACAACATAAGTATATCCATCATGTTTTTACAATCAATTATTTGATCATTAAAGATAATTTCAATCTTAGATTTAAATTTTGTGGCCTCAGTTGATAATTTATTTGATGCTCTTGCATGAAGGCCTAATTCATTTTTTATAGTAAGATTTTTTTTGATCATAAAAAATTAATAATAGATTTGTTGCCACATTTAATGATTTCATCAACCATCATTTGTATGTCATCTGTTTTTAATGTAACGGCTTTCATCAACATTGGCAAATTCAATCCTGATATTGCATAAATATTTTCATAAGAGGTATGTTTTTTAACAATGTTGCTCGAAGATGCTCCATAGAGGTCTGTTAGGATTATGATGTCGAAATTCTTATTTTTTTTTACATATGTATCAAGCTCTTTTCTAGAAAAATCAATGTCTAATGCATTTAAAGAAATAATATCAATAATATTCTGACAATTTTTTTGTAAGTTATTTTCAACACACTCAACAAGAGATTGACCAAGATTCCCGTGAGTGATTAATAAAAATTTAAACATTGATTTCTCGATGAAAAGTGGATACATATAAGTCATTATTAGTATTTTTTATAATATTTGCAATTTCCTCTGTCATGAAAACTGATCTATGTCTTCCTCCGGTGCAGCCAAATCCAATTGCAAGATATTTTCTTCCTTGGAGCGCATATTTTTTTATTCTTGGACTTAAAAAAGATGAGATGTCGTGGATAATTTCTTTGGTCTCCTCAAGTTTTGATAAATATTCTATTAAAGGCGTATCTAACCCTGTCAGTTCTTTAAATTCATCTTTATAAAATGGGTTCGGTAATTCTCTTACATCAAAAATGAAATCGTTATCTAATGGAATTGATTTTTTATAAGCAAAAGAAGACAAGTGAATATGAAAATCTAGTTTTGAATCAATAAGGCTATTTATTTTGATATTAAGTGAAGTCAGATTTAGGTTGCTGGTATCAATATGAACAGAATCATCTTTGATCAAACTTAATATATCTTGATCTTTAACAATCGCTTCTCTTAAGCTTGTCTGATTTTTACTAAGTGGATGCTTTCTTCTTGATTCATTAAATCGTTTGATTATTTGTTCAATACTTGCCGATAAAAATATTAATTTATATGAAATTTTTAAAAGTTTGAGTTCTTCCAATATTTCTGGAAGCATTTCAATATTAAGTGTTCGACTATCAATACTTATGGCAACTGATTTAATATGATTATTTTCTAGGTCTTTGATTGCGTTTGGTAAGAGTTTAGCGGGTAGGTTATCAATGCAGTAATAGTTATTGTCCTCAAAAGTTCTTAGGGCATTAGTTTTTCCTGCTCCAGACAATCCTGTAATGATGTATAAATTCAAAATTTATTGGCTATGCTTTCTAATGAACCCCTCAGATTGATGGTGATCTTTAGTCTTTTCTTTAATTTTTATAACTTGCCTATCTATCTTGTGGATTAAATCGTCTATAACTTTATACATATCTGATCCAGAGGCATCACTGAAGATTTCATTATGCATGAGATGTAATTTACATTCTGCGATATGGTTATGATTTTCTACCTTCAAAATAAACTTTACATCAGCTATATTCTCAAAATGCCTTGTAATTTTATTAAATTTTTCATGAATTAATAATTCAAGTGCATCAGTAATTTCAATATTTTGTCCAGTGATTGTGATATCCATTTGTTTATGCGCCTTTCTTTCGTTTTGAGGCAGGAAGTATGCCTAGCTGTTCCCGATATTTAGCAATTGTTCTTCTACTAATTGTAATATTTTCTTTACCAAGAGTTAAGTGTATTTCAGAATCAGAAAAAGGTTTAAATTTATCTTCATTTTTAATAATAGTTCTAATTTTATCTAAAATAGTTTTATTAGAATTATTATTTACTTTATTTAAGAAAAAATACTTTAAGTCAAAAATACCGTGAGGCGTTTCAACGAATTTATTATTTACAATTCTACTTACAGTTGATTCATGAATTTGTAGTTCATTAGCTACGGTCTTTATATTTAAGGGTTTCTTCAGAATGTTCCCTTTTAAAAAATCTTTATGATGTGTGAAGATAAAATTGACTACTCGAATAATATTTATCTTTCTATAATTTAAATTTTTAATAAACCATTTTGCTTGATTGTATGCTTCTTTATCATTAATTTGTTCTTTTTTTAAATTAAATAATTTTAGGGACTCATAATTATTTTGTAATGAAATATTAAATTCATTACCATTATTTTTTATTATTATATCCGGAGTAATAAATTGAGAAGTATCAGAGGAAAGGTAGGCAAGTCCAGGTTTTGGGTTGAGTGAAACAATGAATTCATTGCATTCAAGAATATGGTTAACAGAACATTTAAAATCTTTTGCTATTTTTTTAAAGTTTTTATTGGCTAGTTCAACCAGATGATTTTCAATAATTTTTTTTGAATGTAAAACAATTTGATTTTGAATAAATTGGTCTAATTGAAGTTTTAGACATTCTTGTAAATTTCTTGCACCAATCCCTGGAGAGGAAATATTATTTAACTTTAGGATTATACTTTCAATTTTTTTATTAGCTTGAATAGTATCTAGTGCTAGTTCTGTCATAAAAAACTCATAGTCTTTTGTCAAATATCCATTGTCATCAATATAATCTATTATTAATCGTGCTAATAACTCATCTTCATAATCAAGGCCTAAATCAAATAAATTATTTAATAAATAATCCTTAAGACTAAGGCCATAAATACTTTTTTCTGAAATGTTTTCTTCATTATTTTCTATAGAGCGTGCGGAATAATTTAGATTAATTTTTTCTGAATCATCTAAGTGTAAATATGGATTTTTGGATAGAAAATCATAAATCAATAATTCAATTTCAATTTCATTTGATTTTAATAAAGTGACTGATTGTTCAATATTCGGGGATAATTTAAGTGAATTTTTGAGTGTTAAATGTGCGCTTAAAGCCATATTTTTTTATAAAGAGAAGTCTTGGCCTAAATAAATATTTTTTACGTTCTCATTTTCTACGATTTCATTAGGGGTGCCTGAAGTAAAAATTTTACCTTGATTAACAATGTAGGCTCTATTACATATACCGAGTGTTTCACGCACACTATGGTCTGTAATAAGAATTCCAATACCCCGTGAAGATAAAAATCTAATTATTTTTTGTATATCTAAGACTGCAATTGGATCAATGCCAGCAAATGGTTCATCAAGCAGAATAAATTTTGGGTTTGTTGCAAGACACCTGGCAATCTCAACCCTTCTTCTTTCTCCACCAGATAGGGAGATAGCGGTATTTTTTCTTATATGCTCTATTCCAAGCTCATTGAGAAGCAGATCAAGTTTAGTTTTCATATCATTTTTATTTAATCTTCTTAACTCCAAAATAGAGATAATATTCTCTTCAACATTCATTTTTCTAAAAATGGACGGCTCTTGAGGCAGATAAGCAAGACCAAGTTGTGAGCGAACATGAATTGGTTTTTTTGTTATATCAGTATTATCAACCAATATAGATCCATGCTCAGGTTGAATCAAACCAACAATCATATAAAAAGATGTAGTTTTTCCAGCTCCATTTGGCCCTAATAGACCGATAATTTCACCACTCGATATCTCTAAGGAAATATCTTGGACAACGTTTTTATTTTTATAACTTTTTTTTATATTTTGTATTCTTAATGTCGTCATTTTATTTCTTGTCAGGTCGAATAATGGCTCTTGTTCTTCCCTTTTTTACTTCTTCTCCGTTTTTTGATTTTGTGTTGCCTGACATTGCTTGTGCAAATTCTGAACTTGCATCGTACATAATATAGTCGCCAATGACTAAATCATTTCCTTTTTTAACTCGTGCTTTGCTATACAAATGTATCTTATCCATATTGCCATCATACTCAATCTTTAATGCTTGCCCTTCAATATAATCATCACTTCCCTCCATTTTTTGTTTAAAGGTTGTGGGTTTTCCTTCGGAGGTGGAGTGTTGGAACCCTTGTTTATCTTCCCTAATGATCAATTTATCACCACGAATTACTAATGTTCCTTGTTGTAAAATTACATCTCCGGAATAGGTGCTAATATTTTTTGAGTCATCAATCATCAATTCATCTGAATCAATAATAATTGGTTGATCTTTGTCAGATTTTTCAGCAAAAGAGAAGAGGGGTATAAATAATAGTATGTAAATAAATTTATTTGTCATAATGCACTTTCACTGAATCAAAGATTTTGATGAGCCCAGTTTTTTTATTATAGTTAAAACCTATTCCGTCAATCTCGATATTTGGTTCCTGAATAATTTTAATTTTCTGATCTGAAGATAAAATTTCTTGATCGGGAATAATTGTGATTTCATCAGATAATAATTTCATTACCTTTTTTGATTTGGTTTCATGCCTGATCATCTGTGCATCATTAAGCATTTTTATTTTTTCACCATTTTCAAAAATAACCCCTTTCTTACTTATCAAATCTAAAACTTTTTTCTTTTCTTCATATTTTTTAAAAACTGGTTTTTTTAAAATAGACTCATCATTGTATGAGTAATAGTTCATTAGCTCAGCTTCTAAAGAAAAATTTAAGTTTCCATGCTCGTCAGTTTGTTTTGAGACAAATTTTTTTAAAAAATAATCTGGATTATTAGATAGTTTGCTTTCTTCTATCTTTAATTCTTTTTTGACTTCATTATTGAGCCAAAATGAAATAACTGAAATTATTAAAAGTAAAGTTGTTGTAAAAAAAACTGAATATTTACTCATTGTTTATATTACTTTGTTTATCAATAAATCTTGGAAATTAATTACACCTACAAGCTCATCCTTGTAATCAACAACAACTAAACTTGATATTTTATTTTTTTCCATTAGCTCTGCTGCAGATGTTGCTAAATTATCTTCATGAATAAAAAAGGGATTTGTACTCATCCATTTTGATATTTCATCTAAAATAGATGCTTCATTTAGAAGTGATCTTCTTAGATCGCCGTCAGTAAAAATACCTACATATTTTAATTCTTCAGCAACAATGGCATAGCCTACTTTTTTTTCTGTAATTAATTTAATAGTCTGCTTAAGACTATCTTTGGGTTTCACAAGAGGAACTTCATTGATACTTCTCATAACTTCTTTAATTTTTATAAATTTATTTTTTCCCAAAGCACCACCAGGATGTGATTTTAAAAAATCTTCAGCTGTAAAACCCTTTAATTGGTATAAGGAAATAGCGATGGCATCGCCTATGGCTAACATTAATGCTGAACTTGCTGTAGGAGCTAAACCTAAAGGACATGCTTCTGTTGAGACTTTTGAAGAAATATGGTGATCAGCATATTGAGCAATTTCAGATTTTTCGTTACTTGTTATAGCAACTATTGATGCCCCAATTCTTTTTATACTCGGAATTAAGTTATAAATTTCAATGCTTTCACCAGAGTTTGATAGAAAAATAACAATATCTTCATTAGTTATCATGCCTAAATCACCATGGCTTGCTTCACCTGGGTGCATAAAAAAAGCAGGGGATCCAGTGCTGGATAAAGTCGAGGCTATTTTGCCTGCAATATGACCCGATTTACCCATTCCACTTAAAATGATTCGGCCAGCGCATTTGCTAAGTTTAATAATTATGTCTGCAAAATTTTCATCAATAAATTGTTGAGCCTTATGGATTTCTATTGATTCTATTTCTAAAACTTTTTTTGCCGAGTCGGCGATAATTTTTTTAATATCGTTCATAATAATCTTTATTATAGTT
This sequence comes from Candidatus Methylolitoribacter marinus, assembly GCF_051853155.1. Classification (GTDB taxonomy): domain Bacteria; phylum Pseudomonadota; class Gammaproteobacteria; order Burkholderiales; family Methylophilaceae; genus BACL14. The sequence continues at coordinate 1,173,632 of NZ_CP124221.1, read as the reverse complement.
AATTAAATCTTAAATATAAATTTATTAAATGTATTCATCACTCGAATTAATTATTCTTCTTTTATTCTGTTCTGTTGGGCTAGTTGCTCTTTTACGAAATGCAAAGCTTCCGCCCATGATCGCCTACTTTCTGGTCGGTCTTATTTTAGGACCTAGTGGATTCTCTGTTTTAGCTGATTCTGAATCCAACAGACACCTAGTGGAATTTGGTATCGTCTTCTTAATGTTTACTATTGGTCTTGAGTTTAGTTTGCCCACATTAAACTCGATGAGAAAGATTCTTTTTGGAGTAGGTTTAACACAAGTTGGAATTACGCTTTTAATATCAACCATGCTAGCAATGTTTGTTGGATTGAGTTTTGTTGATGGGTTTGTTGTGGGAGCAGCCGTAACAATGTCTTCAACTGCAATAGTTTCAAAAATTTTAATGGAGAGATTAGATTTAAATACCAGGCATGGAAAATTATCCATAGGAATTTTATTATTCCAAGACTTAGCTGTTATACCAATTTTAATTTTGATCTCAACACTTTCCAATCCAAATTTTGATTTATTTCAATCATTTTCTAATGTTTTACTCAAAGCAACAGCACTATTTGTTATTGTGTTCTGGGTCGGTAAACCTATTCTTAATTGGTGGTTTGGAATTATTGCAAGGCAAAAATCAAGCGAACTTTTTGTTTTGAACGTTCTAATGGTTACTCTAATATTTGCTTATGTAACTGATTTTTTTGGACTTTCCTTCGCATTAGGTGCTTTTGTGGCCGGCATGTTGATTTCAGAAACACATTATAGATTTCAGGTTGAATCAGATATCGCTCCATTCAGAGATATTTTGTTAGGATTGTTTTTCATCACTATTGGCATGATGCTTAATTTAAGTCTGCTTTTTTCAAATATTTTTTTGATCTTATGTTTTTTAATCATTCTTATTCTATTTAAATCACTGCTTATTGCAGGTTTAATTAAAATTTTTGGTTACGAAACAGGAGTCGGAATAAGAACTGGAGTGATTTTGGCCCATGCTGGCGAATTTAGTTTTGTTATTTTGGCTTTGGCTCAACAAGAGAAAATACTAAATGATTATGTCTCTCAATTAGTTCTTGCAGTTGCTTTGCTTTCAATGTTAATCGCACCTTTTATTATTCAATTTAACGGAAGAATCGCCAGAAAATTATCTAAATCTTACTTAAAAAATAGTCAAGAAAATATAAATAATATTAAAGAGCTTAGTCAAAAATTTAATGATCATGTAATTTTGTGTGGCTTTGGTAGAAGCGGTCAATACTTATCAAGATTTCTTGCTGAGGAAAATATTCCTTATATCGCTGTTGATATCGACATGTCAAGAGTAAATGATGCTGCGATTGCTGGAGAAAGTGTGGTCTATGGAGATGTAAGTAGGTTAGAGGTCCTCAAAGCTGCTGGCATTGACAGCGCTAAAGGGTTGATTGTGACCTACGCAGATGACAGAGCTTCTGAAAAAGTTTTAACTGTTGTCAGAAGTTACAATAAAGATATCCCTGTGATTGTAAGAACAATGGATGAAAGCGGTATAGAAAAAATAAGAGCTGCTGGTGCCAATGAGGTTGTTCCAGAAGTGCTTGAAGGGAGCCTGATGCTAGCATCACATGCGTTAGTAATTTTTGATGTCCCTTTGTCGAGAGTGATAAAAAAAATTAGAGAATTTCGCGAATCAAAATATAAAATTTTTAAGGGTTATTTCAAGGGCGTTTCTGATGAAACAGATGACTTAATAAACCATCATCAGCTTCATTCAATTGAGATTAAGAGTAAAAGTTTTCTTAATGGTAAATTATTATCCGATATTTCATTTGAAGAATATGGGGTCACTATTCATCATATAAGAAGACCCAACATGCTTGAAGATATAGAGCCTAGAGATGATTTAAGATTAAATACAGGTGATGTTGTTGTTGTTTTAGGCCATTTTGAAGAAATAAGGTTATTTGAAAATTATTCTTTAAATGGAAAATAATTTGAAAATCAACATCATTGGCGGTGGAATTATTGGTTGTATTCAAGCAATCGAATTAAATAAATTAGGTCACCATGTAACCATTTATGAGAGAGATACAATTGGTTCAGGGTCATCAATTTATGGTGCTGGTATCTTATTTCCACTTCTTCCAAATAATTATTCATCTGAGGTTTTTGATTTAATTGATAAATCTAAAACATACTATTTAGAATTGAGTGAAATACTTAACTCTCAATTTGGAATTGATATCGAATATATTAGATCAGGCATGACGGTTATCCTTGATGATCTGCAAGATATAGAATTATGGTTAAAAAAGAATAAATTGTCTTTTTCATCAGAAAAATTTAGATCATTTAATGCAATCACCATAGATGATGTGTATCAGATTAATCCAAAAAAATTAATTTTAGGCCTTCAAAAATATCTAGATTATCTTGATATCGAAATTTGTGAAAATAATTTAGTTAGCAATGATTTACATAATGAATTTATTGACTGTAATGGAAAAAAAATAATAGGTGATAGGTTTATTTTAGCTTCGGGGGCTTGGACTCAGGATTTGGATCATAGTATGCATAAGAAAATATACCCAGTTAGAGGCCAGCTTATTGAATATAAAAGTTCTAATGATATTAAGCTTGAACACATTTTATTCAAAGACGGCTTTTATCTTTTACAAAGAAAAAATGGATCCTTAATCGCAGGAAGCACATTAGAAAATGTGGGTTTTGATGATAATTTAACTAATCAAGATTTAGAACAGCTCAAGAATAACGCTGAGAAAATTATTCCAGAATTGCGAGAGTTAGATATTATCAATCATTGGTGTGGATTCAGACCAGGCTCAAAGGATAATATACCTATCATTGTTCAAGATAAAAAAATAAAAGAAAAATTTTATAACGTTGGCCATTATAGGTATGGAATTTCAATGGCTCCAGCTTCAGTAAATAAATTAATTAGTTTATTTTGATGAACTATCCCAATCACCAGACTTTCCGCCTGTTTTTTTTAATAACTTAATATCCGTAATTTGCATATCCTTAGAAATACCTTTACACATATCATAAATCGTAATTAATGATCCATTCACTGCTACCAAAGCTTCCATCTCAACTCCAGTTTTATGAGATGTTTTTACAGAGGCTGATGCAGTGATAGTTAAATTTTTCTCATCAAGTTGAAAATGGATATCAATGAAATCTAATGAGATTTGATGACATAAAGGAATTATGGCTTCAGTCATTTTTGCGGAATTTATTCCAGCTATTTTAGCTACCGTAAAAACATTTCCCTTTTTTATAGAATCTTTTTTAATTGCCTCTAAGATTTCAGGTGTAATATGAATAACACCAGAGGCTAATGCGGTTCGCGTTGTTGTCTTTTTATTTGAAATATCAACCATAGTTGCATTTCCATTTGTATCTAAATGAGTTAGCATTTAGTAAGCTCCTTATAGAGTATCGTATGAAATTTTCCAAGAATTTTTTTATAATTTTTTTAATAATTAGTCACCTGTCATGGGCTAACAATTTACCCGATCTTGGTGAGTTTAGTGATCAATTTATACCTCCATATCAAGAAAAAATGATTGCTAGGGAAATATTATATCAAGTTCATTCTAGTCCAGATGTAGTTCAGGATGAAGAAATAAATGATTATCTAAACTACCTCGGGGATAAATTAGTTTCTCACAGTGATACCCCTCAAAGAGACTTCACTTTTTTTGTATTAAAAGATGACTCTATCAATGCTTTTGCAATGCTGGGCGGCTTAATTGGTGTTCATACAGGTTTATTTATTAGCGCAGATAACGAATCTGAAATAGCAAGTGTCCTTGGTCACGAAATTGCTCACGTTACACAAAAGCATTTGCAAAGAGTGATTGCTAAACAGGACAGGGATAAGTATAAAAGTATTTTTCTACTTGCATTAGGCCTTTTAGCTGCCAGATCAAACCCTCAGGCTGCAGCAGGAGCGATGATGGCATCACAAGCAATGAACGTACAAAACTTTTTAGATTATACAAGAGAGCATGAGCAAGAAGCAGATCGAATTGGTATCGATATCTTGTATAAGTCAGGATATAACGTAGGTTCTGCAATTGATTTCTTCAATACACTTCAAAAGGGAAGTAGGTATTCATCATCAGCCCCATCATACTTGCGAACGCATCCAATAACTTCTGATCGTATTTCAGATATAAGTGATCGTTTAAAGGATTATCCTTATCGGTATGTAAATAATAGTAATTATTTTCATTTTATCCGTGGAAAAATTCGCGCTCTTTACTCTAATGATAATAATATAAAAATTTTTGAAAAAAATATAAAAAATAAAACTTATGTTAATTTAGAGGGAGAGCAATATGCCCTGGCTCTTGCATATCTAAAAAATAAAAATATTAATGATGCAGAAAAGATATATGTAGATTTACAAAAAGAAAAAAATCCTCTGGTTGATAATTTAAAGATTGATATATTATTGCAAAAAAATAAGGTCGAAGAGGCTAAGCAAGAACTTGAAAAGTTATTAATAAAACACCCTTTCTATAGAGCATATGTTTATCGTTTGGCAGAAGTTAATTTGTCGTTGGGTAATTATGCTGAAGTACAAGAGACAATTATGCAATATATTCTTAAATATAGGTCCGACCCTAATTTATATAAACTATTGGCGAAAGCTTACAAAGGGTTAAATAAGGATATTGAGTATCATGAAAATATGGGTGAATATTTTTATTACCAATACAATTTAAAAGATGCAATTGTTCAATTTGGTATTGCAAAAAACATACGAAGTAATGATTTTTACGCGAAGTCACGAGTAGAATCGAGATTAAAACAACTTCAATCAGAACAGCTAATGTTAGAAGAGGGGAGAAAGAAATAATTATCAATAAGTTTTACTTATCAAAAATATAACAATAATTAATTATACATATCTTTAATAATTACCTAGAATACAGATTCAATTCATTTTATTAGGAGAATTTGTATGTCTTCATTAATTAATACACAAGTAAAACCATTTAAAGCCCAAGCATTTCATAATGGTAAATTTGTTGAAGTAACAGAAGAAAAATTAAAAGGTAAGTGGAACGTTTTCGTGTTTTATCCAGCTGATTTTACATTTGTTTGCCCTACTGAACTAGGTGATGTAGCCGATCATTATGAAGAGCTACAGAAGATGGGTGTCGAAGTGTACAGTGTGTCGACTGATACTCACTTTACTCACAAAGCATGGCATGATGCGTCAGAAACCATTAAAAAAATTACATATCCAATGTTAGGTGATCCAACAGGCGCGATTTCAAGAAACTTTGACGTGATGATCGAAGAAGAAGGACTTGCTCTAAGAGGGACTTTTATTATTGATCCCGAAGGTATGATTAAAACAGCTGAGGTAAATGATTTAGGTATTGGTCGTTCAGCTGCTGATCTTGTAAGAAAAGTTCAAGCTGCTCAGCACATTGCTGCAAATCCTGGTCAAGTTTGCCCAGCATCCTGGAAACCAGGCGCTGAAACACTTGAGCCATCGCTTGATCTGGTAGGTAAGATTTAATGTAATTAGGGATTTGGTTAATGCCAAGTCCCTTTTTCAATTTTTTAAAGGAAAATTATGGCTTTAGATCAAAATATAAAAAATCAATTATCAACTTACTTGGCTAAGATTATAAGCCCTATTGAGATTGTATATTTTGAAAACGACAGTGATAAGTCTGTTGAAATGGTTGATCTATTGACTGAAGTAGATGCTATGTCTGCAATGATTACTATCAAAAAAGGAGATGACTCTTCTCATAGAAGTCCTTCATTTCAGGTTAATCAGCCAGACTATAAAACAGGTATAGTTTTTGCAGGCGTTCCTATGGGACATGAATTCACATCATTCATTTTAGCCATTTTGCAAACAGGCGGCTATCCTTTGAAAATTGAAAAAGAGTTAATTGAACAAATTAAATCAATAAACGGCTCATATAAATTTGAGACCTATATTTCTTTAAGTTGTCATAATTGCCCTGATGTTGTTCAGGCCTTAAATGTGATGTCTCTTCTCAATCCAAATATAACCCATACGATGATTGATGGCGACGTTTATCAAGATGAAGTAAAAGATAAAAAAATTATGTCTGTGCCGACCATTTTTTTAAATGATGAAGAGTTTTATCAAGGAAGAATGGAATTAGAGGAAATTGTCGGAAAAATTGATTCTCGAAGTGATGCTATTGAATCAGAAAAATTAAATAAGAAAGAAGACTTTGATGTTCTGATCGTAGGCGGTGGCCCAGCGGGTGCTTCTTCAGCAGTTTATGCCGCAAGAAAAGGAATTAAAACAGGGATTGTTGCTGAACGATTTGGTGGACAAGTTATGGATACACTTGGTATTGAAAACTTTATTTCAGTCAAGGCAACAGAAGGACCTAAGCTTGTGAAGGCCCTTGAAGAACATGTTTTAGATTACGAAGTTGATGTCATGAATCATCAACGAGCCCAAAAAATTCATATTCCAAAAAACAAAGAGGATAAGTTTGAGCTAGAACTTGCAAATGGAGCTAAATTAAAATCCAAGACATTGATTTTATCAACTGGTGCAAGATGGAGAGAACTTGGAGTTCCTGGAGAAATAGAATTTAAAGGAAAAGGAGTAGCCTACTGCCCTCACTGTGACGGCCCTTTATTTAAGGGTAAGCATGTTGCAGTTATAGGCGGTGGAAATTCAGGTGTTGAAGCGGCAATTGATTTGGCTGGTATTGTCGGACATGTAACTTTATTTGAATTTATGCCTAATTTAAAAGCAGATCAAGTATTACAGGATCGATTATATTCATTGAAAAATGTTGATGTGATGCTAAATACCCAGACTAAAGAAATCCTTGGTGATACAAAAGTCACAGCAATTAAATATACGAATCGCGACACTCAGGAAGAGAAAGATCTTGCTCTTGAGGGGGTTTTTATTCAAATTGGTTTGATACCAAACACAGATTGGTTAAAAGAAGATATTAAATTAACTCAGTATGGCGAAATAGAGGTCAATGACCATGGTGAAACATCTGTTCCAGGGATTTTTGCTGCAGGTGATGTAACGACAGTTCCATACAAACAAATTATCATTGCCATGGGTGAAGGATCAAAAGCTGCTCTGGGGGCCTTTGACTATCTAATTAGAAACTAATCAAATTATATTATTTCTTTGCAAGTCTTTTATAAGATTGATCGTGATGGCCCTTTTGGATTTTAGGGACCACTCATCAAGGGCTTGAAATGTGCTAATTAAAGTGTGAAGATCTCGTCTGAGGTGACGTAGGCAGTAATTGATTACTTTATCCTCAATGTGGTAGCCATTTTCTTGTGATTTTATTTTTATGATTTGATACTTATCTTCATCTGTAAGGGGAGATAAATTGAGAACCAAACCCCATTTTAATCGGCTATGTAAATCCTCATCAATGCCAACTAGCTCGTCTGGAGATCGATCACAAGTAATAATAAGTTTTTTATTTTGTGATTTAATGTCATTAATTAACATGAAAAGATTCCTATTCTGATCATGATTAAAGTTTTGTATATCTTCAACTTTCTCAATATTATTATTAGTTAATGAATTTATTAAATGACTTTTCCCCGACCCTGCACAACCCCATAAAAAAATAAGCTGCGTTGATTCTGAATCATTATTAAACGCTTGAAGGGTAGAAACTATTTCAATATTTTTTCCAGCAACAAAATTTTCAAAATTTTTTTGTGGAACGGGAAGAATGTTGAGTAATAATTGATCCATGATATATATCTTGGTAAATAAAAATGAGTTAAAATTTAATATTAATTAATTCTACTACAAGCCAGGAAATCAATTGTCTGAAAAAAAACCTATTCCCAACAAAATTGACTATAAATCTTCCGGTGTGGACATTGATGCTGGAGAGGATTTGGTTGAAAGAATTAAGCCGTTTGCAAAAAAAACCTCCAGACCAGAACTATTAGGTTCGATTGGTGGATTTGGATCCCTTTTTGAAATTCCAAAAGGGTATAAAAAACCAGTTATTGTTTCTGGAACAGATGGCGTTGGGACAAAACTAAAACTGGCAATTGAATTAGAACGACACAATACAATTGGACAGGACTTGGTCGGAATGTGTGTAAATGATATTCTAGTCCAGGGCGCTGAACCATTATTCTTTTTAGATTACTACGCATGCGGAAAGCTTGATGTAACTCAAGCGTCGAGTGTAATTCAGGGTATTGCAAAAGGCTGTGAATTATCAGGATGCTCATTAGCGGGTGGCGAAACAGCTGAGATGCCCGGTATGTACAATGAGGGCGATTATGATTTAGCAGGTTTTGCTGTCGGTGTAGTTGAAAAAGACGAGATTATTGATGGTAAAGATATTAAAGAAGGTGATATTTTGCTGGGATTGAAATCATCAGGGCCACATTCCAACGGATATTCATTGATAAGAAAAATTATTGAAAGTCATGACATTAATCTTCAGGATAAAATTGAAGAAGAAACAATAGCTTCTCTATTAATGGAGCCAACTAGGCTGTATGTCAAATCAATTTTAAATTTGAAAAAAGAAGTCAAAATTAAGGCAATGTCGCATATCACAGGGGGTGGATTAACTGAAAATCTTCCCAGAAGTTACCCCAATTATTATAAAGCACAGATCAATAATAATAGTTGGAAGATGCCTTCAATATTTGAATGGATTATGGAAAAAGCAAATCTTAATATTGAAGAAATGTATCGAACTTTTAATTGCGGTATTGGATTTGTTGTTATAGTTGACTCATCAGATGTATCTATTACTAGAGGAATACTTGAAGCTAATGGCGAAGAAGTAACTCAACTGGGACAAATAGAAAAGAGAGGGTCGAATGAGAATCTGGTCACTTATATTTAGCCTCTTATTAAGTCACTCTATCCTTGCCAAGAATTTACCTGATTCAATTGATATCACTTATGATTTGAGTTTTGAAAAGAAACCACTTGGATCTATTGATGTTAAATACAGAAAAGATAAAAGTCGATATAAGATAATTGCATCATCAAATTTTCTTGGTGCCATGAATCTTCTCGGTAATTATCAATTGATTAGTAGCGGTCACATCAAAGGTAAACATTATTTTCCCGATACGATTATGCGGAAAAATTTAAAAAAAAATAGACAAACAATAACAACAATTGATTACAACACAGAGGTAATTAATATAAAAAGTGAAAAAAAAATAAAGGAATATCAATTAAAAAACAGTACCCAAGATGTATTAAGTTATTTTTTTGAATTTAATGGTTTTGAGAAGTTAGGTGAAAGTCATACATTCTTTATCTTAGATTCCCATGATTATAAAAAATATACTTACCGAAAAATCAAAGAAGAAAATCTTAAAATAAATGATCGATTTATAGAATGTATCAAATATCAAGGGAGGGTAAACGAAGAGGAATTAACTCATGATATTTGGCTTTCAAAAAAAAACCATATCCCTGTGAGAATAATTACACCAACACCCATTGGGTTGGTTGTTGATCAGATAATCTCAAAAGGGAATATATTTAATTTATTGTGAGCATTCTATTTTGAACATATTTTTATTTAAAAAGATTTCATCCGCACTGTATGATCATTTAAATTCAGAACATCCCGCGGATTCTAATCTCAGTTATTTTTTTAAGAATAATGCTAATTTAGGCTTAAAAGAAAGAAGCGAGGTTGCAGAGACATACTATGGGATTATTCGAAATAAACTATTATATGAAAATTTAATGCAATCTTTACAACCAGAGCATTTTGTCATTGCACACTTGATAATTGAGAAAAATTTTTCTGATGAGGAGATTAAAACTTTATGCCCTGACTTTACTTTTTCAACACAAACATTAAAGGAAAGATTGAAAAAAATAAATGATCTATCAATCCGCTATAGTCTGCCAGAATGGATATTCCGAAAATTAGCAGAAACATATGATGATAAAAATATAAAACTAGTCCTTAATAAATTAAACTCACCTTCATATCTTGATGTCAGGGTAAATACAATAAAAGAGAAATCTAGAGACGTTATAATTAAGAATTTCCAAGATAATTTATCAATTAATCCAAAAAAAGTAACCGCATCAATTCATAGCCCTATTGGCATTCGTCTTCCCAGGGGATCTCAAATACAAAACTTACCAATCTTTAAAGACGGTTTAATTGAAGTTCAGGATGAGGGTAGTCAAATATTATCCTTTATTGTTGATGCCAATAGAAAACATATGGTGGCAGATTTTTGTGCAGGAGCTGGCGGGAAAACTCTTGCTCTTGGCGCAATGATGTCGGGCTCAGGTCGGCTTTATGCTTTCGACGTGAATGATAAAAGATTAATGAATTTAAGAAAAAGATTAAAACGATCTGGACTCTCCAATACCGTGTGTCATCTCATCAACAATGAAAATGATATTCGCATCAAACGATTGAGGGGAAAATTTGATCGAGTTCTGGTTGATGCCCCTTGCTCTGGACTTGGAACGATAAGAAGAAATCCAGACCTTAAATGGAAACATGACCTAGAATCTATTTTTGAAATGCAAAAAAAACAATTAAATATTCTCACTGCAGCCTCCAAATTAACAAAATTAGGAGGACGACTTATTTATGCGACCTGCAGCTTTATACCAGAAGAAAATGAAGATGTTATAAATAGTTTTTTAAAAGATAATCCAGATTTTAAGGTAATAAGTATTCAACCAATACTCGATAAGTATAATATCTCAGTAAGTTCAGAGGACTTTTTTAAAACTAAATTTAATGAGCATGATATGGATGGTTTTTTCGCAGCTGTATTAGAAAAAGTTAACTAATGGGTTCACTTAATCAAAGAATTGGTATTGCCGTTATTTTAGCCATTCTATTTGGACTTATTTTACGTCACTATCAATCGCTTCAGTTAGTTGAATTTATTATTCCAATCTTGGAAATCATAGGTGACGTTTTTATTTTATTACTAAAGATGATTATGATTCCTTTAATCTTCTTTTCATTAATAAGTAGTATTTCTTCTTTGAAAAAAAATAAAAGCTCTCAATTGTTGTGGAGAGGAGCTATATTTTACTACCTGTCGACAATGGTTGTTGCAGTTATCTTAATGATGGTTGTAATGAATTTATTTCAAGATAATTTGGGAGGAATTCAGCTGGGTCTTGAACATAATGAACCCCAGTTAATAATCGATTCTGAAGAATCTTATTCAGTTAAAGGCACTATAAATTCACTCATTAAGAACCCATTTGAGGCATTGTCACAAGGCAATATAATGGCTGTCGTCATTTTTGCAATATTCTTCGGGATGGCTCTAAGGTCAGATAATGAACATGTCAAGAAAGTAAAAATCTGGGCGAATGGAATTTTTGAAGTGGTAATGAATATTGTAAATAGTATTATGACAGTATCTCCAATGGGTGTGTTTGCTTTATTGACTCTTTTAATTATCCAACAAGAATTAAGCATGTTTTACCAAATTGGTTTTTTTATCGCCCTGGTCTTAGGAGTCATTATTTTTCATGGGTTAATTTTTTTACCACTACTTTTAAAAATTTTTTCAAATGAGAATATAAAAAGTTTTTGGCATGGTATAAAAAATGTTCTTATTACTGCTTTTGCCACAAGCTCATCTGCAGCAACCCTCCCAGTTACGCTGAGTACGTTAGAAAATGATTTTAAGGTAAATAAAAAGGTCTCAAGATTTATGCTTCCATTAGGAGCAACTATCAATATGGACGGCACTGCCCTTTATGAGGCTGCGGTTGCATTATTTGTTGCCAGCCTGGTTGGGGTAAACCTTGGCTTGTATGATCAAATTTTCTTGGTTTTTTTAGCTATGGCAGCTTCTATTGGCGCACCTGCTATACCAAGTGCAGGGATGGTGACCTTGGCTATTGTGCTCAGTGCGTTAAATCTTCCAGTAGAGTACGTGGCAATTTTTATTCCAATAGATCGTCTCATTGATACATTCCGTACCACTGTGAATGTGGAGGGAGATGTTATAGGCACCTTAATTATAAATAAGCACTTTAAGTCTTAATTTTTTTAATTAGCTCAGATGATATTGAGTAGGCTGCTGGAATAACAATTAATGTTAGCAGTGTAGAAGAAATCATTCCCCCAATAATAGCTACAGAGAGGGGTCCGTTCTCTTCAGACCCTGCTCCAACCCCAAATGCTGCTGGAAGGAGGGCAAGAATTAAAGTCAGAGATGTCATTAAGACTGGTCTTAGTCGAACAGGGCATGCAAGAATCAATGCCTCATCCACTTTTTTCCCTTCTTGAATATGATGATTTGTCAGATCAACTAATAAGATTGAATTCTTCGCAACAAGACCTACTAATAGAACGAGACCGATCATCGAATAAATATTCAAACTATTTCCTGTGAGCCACAAAAGAAAAACTCCCCCAATAACTGCTAATGGTTGCGCAAGCATCACAATAAAGGGCTGGAAGAAAGAATTAAATAAACTTGAAAGAACCATGTACAACAACACTGTGGCTAGAGAAAAAATAAATATGATATTGGAAAAGGTCTTACCAAACTCTTTTGCTTGGCCAGAATATTTGATTGAGTATTCACTTGGTATGATTTGATTACTAATGTTCTCAATATTGTCGATAGCTTCTCCAAGAGGAATGCTTGGGTTGGTATAAAAGTTTGCCGCATACTGTAATTCCTCTCGACCTATAATGGCCGGACCCAATTCTTCTTTAAACTTAGTAAAGTTATCAATTCTGACAAGGTCGCCTGATTTTGATCTCACGTAAATTTTATTAAGATCTTGAATGTTTTCAAATGAACCTTCTTTGGCTTTAACTCTTATTTCATATCGTTGTCCGTCCCCAGGATCGTCGTTATACTTTGCAATATCATACCCATTACTTAGAATAGAAACGCTTTCTGCGACCTGTGTAGCTGATATTCCAAATAAGGCTGCTTTCTCACGATCAATATCGAGAATCATTTGTGGTAAGTTAAGTTGGAGGTCCAGATCAATATTTCCCATGCCATCGATCAGTGATAATTTTTCATTTAATTGATCAGCCAAATTAGAAACGTTTTCAATTCCGGGGCCAATCAGGGTAAATTGTAATTTTTCTGAGCGATTTCCTCTAGCTATAGATACCCCTGCAGGGAAAGCCCTTACCCCAGATAGTGACGCTAAATCTTTTTTGAGGAGCGCCATGATCTCTGTTTGACTTCTTTCTCGCTCCCCTTTTTCTTTTAAGCGAATACTGATGTACCCTCTATTTACTTGGCCTCGACTCCCAAGGCCAACAGATGAAAAGACGCTGGCGATATCAGAATCATATTTTTGAATAACAGACTCAACTTCAATTAGTTTACTGACGGTATAATCCATATTTGATCCAAGCGGAGTCTTGAATGTAACCGTGAACCGACTTTCGTCCGTCTCTGGAACAAACTCTTTCTTGGCTGCCTTAAAAAAGAATCCAGATGTTAGAACAATTAATAATGTAATAAGTAAAATTTTCAGTCGATGCTTGAGTACCCATATAAGAGTATTTTTATAATTTTGTTCAAGTTTTTCAAAAAATGAATTTAAAAAATTAAAATAATTTTTTTTAGCATCTTGTTTATTAAGATACTTCGAGCAGAGCATTGGTGTCAGAGTAAGAGACACTAAAAGAGATACAATAATTCCTACAGTCACAACCACTGCAAAGGATTCAAAGAACTTGCCAATTATCCCATCCATGTAAATTACAGGCGCAAAAATACTGATCAGGGCTAAAGATGATGCGATGACAGCAAACACAACCTCACGACTCCCCTTGATGGCAGCCTCGATATTATTTCTTTCTATTCTTTGATGCCTAAAAATATTTTCTAGAACAACAATAGCGTCATCAACTACAACTCCTATTAAAAGAATTAATGCCAAAAGAGTCATACTGTTAAATGTGTATCCAAAGAAATACATTACTGCTATTGCGCCGAATAATGAAATAGGAATTGCTGCTGAAATAATCAATGTTGAGCGTATCGATTGAAGGAATAAAAACACAACCAAAGCTGCCAAAAGAGTTCCCTCGATAATGTGATCTATGAGTGACTTGATCATTTCTTTAATAAAGACTGAATCATCTGTAGAAATATTAAGGTTTAATCCAGGGGGTAAGTTAGGGCGAATTTCTGTATCAATCTTCTCTTTCACTTTATCAATAATTTGTACAGTATTAGAGTTTGCCACTTTGATAATTCCTAAGCCAATGGAAGGATTAAAATTGTAGCGCGCTATTTGACGGTAATCTGTCAGCCCGTCCTCAATATCAGATATATCTTTTAACTTAATACTCGTTTTGTCTCGATAGCTAACAACTAAATTCTCTAAATCTTTTACCTTGTGAAATTCAAGATCGAGCTTAAACATTTTTTCTGATTGGTTTCTGACCAGATATCCACCAGGAAGCTGTATATGCTCTTTTTTAAAAGCAGACTTAAGATCCTCAGCAGTGACATTAAGAGCTGCCATCTTTTCAATGTCAAGATTGACGCGAATCGTCCGATCTCGTCGTCCCCCTAGCCGAACTTCTCCCACACCATCAATGGTCTCAATTTTCTTTTTGAGAATATTATTTGCATATAAATTAAGCTGTTGCGTGGTTCTATCCCCGGTTAGACCTAACCACATAATCGGGCTTGCGTTTGTTTCTACTTTCCTCACCACGGGCGGGACAATGTCATCAGGTAACCTTCGACTTAATTGACTGACTTTGGATTGAACTTCATTAAAAGCGACCTCAATGTCTTTATCCAATTCAAAGGTTATCGTCACCACTGAGACTCCAGGGGAGGATTGTGACTTTATCGATTCAATTCCAGTTACCGTATTTATCGCAGTTTCAATCAGATTGGTAATTGAGGAGTCAATAATTTCAGGATTAGCTCCCTCCAGTGTGGTTGTGACTGAGAGCACTGGGAATTCGATCATCGGAAAACGATCAACTCCAATCTTTTGGTATCCAATGTAGCCAAATAGGATGAAGATAAAAGAAATCATCCAGGCAAACACATGCCTTTTAATTGAAATTTCAGGCAGGGTCATCTTTTTTTAATATAATATTTGCATCATTAGTTAGGTAACCAGCGCCATCGACAATGATTTCTTTATTGGCCTCAAGACCATCAATAATTTCAATCCAGCCATCTTGAGTGATGCCTGTTTTTATATTTCTCGCAATAGCTTTTCCGTTGACAGCTTCATAAACAACCGTACCAGATGGCCTTAAAACAACAGAAGGCTCTGGAACAGACACAGATTCTTTTTTTTCAAAGACAATGGTTCCCTTAACGCTTGCTCCCGCCTGCCAGTTATCTTGTTTTTCGATATCAGCAATGACATCAATTGAGCGACTGTCAGCAACAATCTGTGGTTTCAGTTCTTGAATTACTGTGTTGTATGGTAAATCAGCGGTCGGCGTTTCGAGTTTTATATCAATACCTGGTTTCAAAATATGCGCTAATTTTTCAGGAAACATTATGTGCGCTCGTAGTTTTTTATTATTGATAATTTGATAGAGTGGATCACCAATTTTTACATAGTCACCAATTGAAATAATTTGCTTTTCAATTTTTCCAGATATTGGAGCATAAATTTTAGTTCTATTATTATTTAATTTTGCTATTTCTAGCCGAGCTTCTGCTGAATTAAGCTCTTCCCGCGTTTCTTCAATTTGAACTTCAATGATTTCAAGCGCATTTGGGGAAATAAAATTTTCATCAACCAGTTTTAAATTACGCTCATAGGTGATTTTTTGATTACCTAATCTTGCCTTTAATTTCTTCACCTCTGCCTCAGATAATGACAATTGATAACTGGTGTCTGCATTATCAACTTCAGCCATGAGCTGTCCTTTTTTAACGGTTGTTCCAGGGCGAACAAAAATCTGGGTAATTTTTCCAGCAACTTCAGATGCTACTGTGGGGTCGATGATTCCTTCGATGCTTCCAATGGCAGATTCTTGATATCGAAATTCCATTATTTTTGATTTTGTTGAAGTGACATATATGTCTCTTGATTTGCTTTTTTTATCGTCAGGTTCATCTGTTTTACTACACGACATAAGCATACAAATAAAAAATATAGCTAGTAAATTCAATTTCATTATTTTATTTTTTTCCAATCAAATAAAGGTCCTGGATCAGTTTTTCTATTAGGAGAAATATCTGAATGACCAACAATGTCATGGACATTGTATTCTTTTTTCAGACATTCTAGTAATTCTATTAGTTTAATATATTGATCATTTTCATAGGGGGTTTTATCGTCACCTTCAAGCTCAATTCCGATTGAAAAATCATTACAGTTTTCTGTTCCTTGATAGCTTGAGTCTCCAGCATGCCATGCACGATCATTGCATGAGACAAATTGAATTAGCCCCCCATTTCTTTTTATAAGAAAATGAGCGGACACTTTTAAATCTTTAATTTGTAAAAAATAAGGATGTGCATTTGTATCCAATTGATTTAGAAAAAAATCTTCGATGTAGTTATTGTTATATATTCCTGGAGGTAGGCTAATACAGTGAATTACAACAATATATTCTGGAATATTTTTAGGTCTAGAATTAAAATTTGGTGAGGGCAGCTGTTTACATTCTGAATACCAACCGTCCGCATTAAAAAAATTGTTTTGCTTCATAGTAATAGTAATTATAATTGATTAGCATTTCTTAATTAAACTTATAAGGAAAAAATATGCACTTTTTTGATGGAATTATATTTGGAATTATCGATAATGGAGTTTTAATTATTGGTGCACTATTTGGACTGAGTATAGAAAAATATTTACCAAAATATTTTCATAAAGGGATTGGAACTGTATTTGGTGCTGGTATTGGAAATGCTGTTAGTGACTTTCTAGGAGGGGTACCAATTGCAATCGATTTCGCCTGGGGAACCTTTGTTGGCTGTATCACCACATTAATATTTATTCCAATTTTTGTTGAAATAAAAAGAAGAAAATCAAAATTATAATCAATCAAATTAATGTTTTATTTAAAGTTAGTTATTGTTTTACTTTATGAGTTATTACTCCTCATTGCTATCTCATTTATTGTTGGCTTTTTGTTTCTAATTTTTTTTGATAGCTTTGAAAATAATCTTTTAAAATATGTCCACCAATTCTTAATATGGGCTGCTTGGGGTGCATATTTTGTCATTAGTTGGAAAAAGTTTGGACAGACACTGCCGATGCGTTCATGGAAGTTAAAAATCAACTTTGAAAATAGTACTTATAAATATTTATTATTGCGTTATCTAAAAGTGTCAATATGTTGGATTTTTTTCCCATTCAATTTTTTAGCTATAGTTTTTTTAAAAAATCAATTTTTGCATGACATTAAGACGCAGAATAAGATTATTGACGTTCGAAATAAAATATTAAATAAATAGCAATTCCTAGGATAAACAATGATGGTGCAATTGCAGTTAATATTGGCTCCCAGTCGTTGAGAACGCCAATATGACGGATCATGGAATTCATAATTTGATAAATAATCCCAAAAATAATACCTAAAAACATTTTTAAATATTTACCACCTGATCGTTCCTGAAAAAAACCGAATGGCACTGAAAATAAAATCATAATGATTGGCATCATCGGCTGGATAATTTTTTCCCAAAAAGATACTTCATACCTTGATGTTTTTTGATTATTTTTTTTCAGATAATTAATAAAATCATTGAGGTCAAAAACAGACATCCGATCCGGTGAAATAAGCAAAACATTCATCATCTCAGGTTTAATCATTGACTTCCATGTGCCCGATGAGATTGCTCTAACATCAAAACCTTCTTCAAGAATAAAAGATTGTTTAATCTCTTCAAGCTCCCATATGCCATTTTGGTATTTCCCTTTCTTTGCATCAACAATGGATCGTAATGCAAAATCATTATCAAATTCATAAATATGAATATCCCTTAACGAGGCATCTGGGAGAACATTTTCAATGTTGACAAAATTATTACCATCCTTCATCCAGACTCCAGATTTAAAGTCTGTTGAGACTGAACCATCAGTCGAGCTAATTTTTATCTGCTGTGCATTTTTTTCACTAATTGGAGTTATTAGATTACCTACTAAAAAAGTCATCGCACTGAAAAATAAAGAAACAAAAATGAGAGATGAAGCAATTTTCATAATTGACATGCCACTCGTTCTCATAACCACTAATTCTGAATTCCCAGACAGTTGGCCTACTGTAAACATTGCACCAATTAAGCAAGACAAAGGAATAATTTCATATAAATGACCAGGCATGCTTAGTGTGATAAAAACAATAATTTTTGAGAGGTCATATTTTCCTGAATTTATATTTCCAATTTCTTGTAAAAAATCAAAAAAAGCGAATAAAAAAACTAGACCAATAGCTACAAGACTTATATTGATAAAAAATTCAAAATTTATATACCTCGCCAGTTTCATTTTTTCCGTCTCAGATTTCTTACTTGTGATGGCAATAAAGGTAGATTTAGATTCCTTCTTAACATGAGATAGCTTGCAATAAGCAGGATGAATAGATGAACAATTGACCCACCAATATAAGGGTTTAATTTACCGAGATTAATATAACTCTGAGTGACACCCATTAGGTTGTTATATATAGCAAAAATCATAATCGCAATGATGATATTGACCGACCTTCCTGACCTTGGGTTAATAAAACTCAGTGGTATAGCCAAGATTATTAAAACTATTCCTGATATGGGTAATGAAACTCTCCAGACAAATTCTGCAATCTCACGATTCCCTTTTGTTAAGAGAAGGAGGAGTGTTGGCATCGCTTCAACTTGGTTTACATCAATTATAGGCGGTAGTTTTTTTTCGACGAGGAATCCGTAGTCACTAAATTTGATTTCCGTGAAATGATTATTTTCATGATTTACTTCATAACGTTTCCCTTTTTTAAGAACAATGTATTCATCATCCGTATTTGTTGAAACTCGACTACCTTCATTTGAAACAATGATTCCAAGTTTTCCATTTTGCTCAGATTGAACAAAAACATTTTTTACTTTCGAACCTAAATCACCAAAACCCTCCACATAGAAAACTCTGTCTTTGCTTTTTGATTCTTTAAAAGATCCTGGGGAAATTGTCGCCAGTTCATCTCGATTTTTTAAGCCAGCCTTATACTCCTCAGATTTTTGAGTAGCCCATGGACTTAAATAGAGACTCAAAAAGCCTATCAATAAAATTATCGGTAATGAAAAGAAAAGAATAGGCCTGATGAAGCTAGTTAAGCCTAAACCTGAACTGAACCAGATCATCATCTCACTGTCTTTAAACCATCGACTCAACGTTAATAAAATTGTTAAAAATAAGGTGAGGGTGAGTAAGATGGGTAGATATTTAAGTAAACTAAAGACCAGTATAGTTAGTATTGAATCATTGGGTATAATACCTTTCGATGCAAGCCGAAAAACAATAACACCTCGTTGAGCAACAACGATACCGGATAAGATTAGTATTGTTGAAAGAGAGTTGAAAAATAACTCATTTTTTAATTTGTTTTGATATAACATTTATTAAGGATACTGTATGAAATTTGATATTACCTCAACCGAAAAAATTACCCATTCATCGGATATTATCATATTAGCAATTGATGATAAAAATAACCTTATTAATGGGAATGGAATCAGCAAGGTTGATGAGTCACTTGTAAAAAATTCTCTAAAAAAAGATGTTCTCGGCCAGCCTGAGGGAGATACGGTGATTCTTAATGATTCAACTGGATCCAGACAATACCTTTTACTGCGTGTTAGCGATCTTCAGAATATAAATATTAAAAGATTGGGTAAAGTTTTTAATAAGACGTTTGCACATTTATCAAAATTATCTTTTAAGACTGTCCAAATGTGTTTGTGTAAGTTTGCTGGAACTGAAGTTGGAGCTGAAGAAGCTGTTAAGTTGTATGTCAGAGCCTCTTTACATAATTTTTATAAGATCAATGCAGTCAAAAGCAAGAAAGTTTCTCAAGCTGTCGTTAAGAATACCATCCACCTGAATAGTATATATCTGAAAGAAGCGAAACTGGGTCTCAAGGTTGGTCAGGCGATTGCTGATGGGGCTAATCTAACCAAGGATCTCGGTAATTTACCACCAAACTATTGCACCCCGTCATACCTGGGTTCTGTAGCAAAAAAAATAGCTAAAGATAATCAGATGAAGGTTAAGGTGCTTGGAAAGACAGAAATTAGCAAGTTGAAAATGGGTTCATTTCTATCTGTAGCAAAAGGCAGTCGCGAAGAGCCAAAGTTTATTATTCTTGAGCACATGAAGGGGGCTAAGAGTCAAAATCCTATTGTTCTAGTGGGCAAGGGTATTACTTTTGATGCAGGAGGAATATCTTTAAAACCTGGGTTAAATATGGATGAAATGAAATGGGATATGGGTGGTGCCGCAACTGTACTGGGTGTGATGCATACCGTTGGCCAATTAAAACTTCCGTTAAATATTGTGGCTCTGGTTCCTAGTTGTGAGAATTTACCTGACGGTTTGGCTGTAAAACCAGGAGATGTGGTCACCAGCATGTCGGGACAAACAATAGAGATTTTGAACACCGATGCCGAGGGTCGATTAATCTTATGCGATGCTTTAACTTATGCAGAAAGATATAAACCTGATTCAGTGATTGATGTTGCAACATTAACTGGAGCATGTGTCATTGCTTTAGGTCATGAGGCAAGCGCGGTGTATTCAAATATTGATTCTTTGGCCGATGAGTTAATTAGTGCCGGTGAAAAAGCTAATGATCGTGCATGGCATATGCCGCTTTGGGATGAATACCAGCCATTACTGGATAGTAATTTTGCTGATATGGCAAATATTGGTGGCCGTGCTGCCGGAAGTATCACTGCTGCATGCTTTTTGTCTCGCTTTGCAACTAAATATAATTGGGCACATTTAGACATTGCAGGAACTGCATGGATTTCTGGAGGAAAAGCAAAAGGCTCAACTGGAAGGCCCGTGAATCTTTTATCAGAATTTCTTTTGAACCGTCTAAAGAGTAAATGACCCAAATAGAATTTATCTATAACTTAGATTCATACGAAGAGGGTTTGTCTCTAATTCTAGATAAGCGATATAAGAATCAGAAGACGATGATTTTTTGTGATAATGCAAAAAAAAGTCATGAGCTTTCTGATTCCTTATGGAAGCAGTCAGGTTTTTATCCGAACATCATCTGGAGTGAACAACTCTCATCGAACCATGTTCCAAGTGAAGATTTTTTAATTGGCGATCAATTCAATAAAAATTTTGATGAGCTTTTGATAAATGTATCAGGTCAGGAATGCTTATTTTTTAGTCGTTATGAAAAGACTGTTGAGTTGGTATTGACATCAGATAATGAAAAAAAAAGTGCACGAGATCGTCTAAAAAAATACAAAGAATGCGGATATGAAGTAAAATTAATCGACGCAATTAATTAACCAATCAACTTTTCGTACTCATCGATACTCATAGATTCGTAACTGCTTAGAATTTCAACTTCACAAATCCATGCTTCATATGGGCGGTCATTGACATCTGTTAAATTATCCATCAGTTCTGAATTAATACGTTTTATTTTTAGGTCACATGGGCTAACAAGATCTGAGGCGGTTTTGACCGACTCGATCACACCAAATGGTTCACCAGTTGATATAATCTGATTTTCTTTAAGTTCAATGAAGACGATATCTCCTAATAAATCTTGAGCATAATCAGAAATACCCACCTGTATGATTTTGTCCTCTATCGGTTTAATCCAGATGTGATTCTTAGTTAGCAATAATTTATCTTTATTCATATGTATTTTTGTGACAAAGAAAAAATAATTGTATATGATTAATGAAATAAATAAACTTCAAAAACCATGTTTAAAAGCCTATTTGTCGCCATCCTCATTTTTTCTGTTCAAAGTGTAACTTCCGCGCAACAATTAGACTACTCAAAATATTACAGCCAGTTAACTGTAAAATCTCCAAAAGCTATTGTTTATGATGCTGAATCAGGTGATATTATTTATCAAAAAAAGGCTCACGAAAAAAGCTCGATTGCTTCATTAACAAAATTAATGACTGCAATGGTGATTATAGATTCCAATCTAGATTTGGATAAAAAGGTAACTATTACGAAGAATGATTTTGATAAAATTAAAGGAACCACTTCTCGTTTATGGTTGGGGTCTGAGTTGTCACGCAAGGAATTATTGTCTATTGCTTTAATTGCTTCTGATAATCGGGCAGCATCTGCAATTTCAAATTCCTATCCAGGAGGAAAAAAAGCTTTTGTACAGGCGATGAATGTGAAGGCAAAACAACTTGGTATGGATGACACATTATTTGCAGATCCAACAGGACTGGATAAAAATAATATTTCTACCGCTATTGATTTGGTCAAAATGACTCAGGCAGCCCAGCAATACCCACTGATCAGAGAGTTATCTACATTATCCTATTATGAAGCTCACATTAAGAATAAAAAAATTAAATTAAACTATAACAATACTAATCTTTTAGTAAGGCAAGGATTGTGGAATATTGATATTTCTAAGACTGGTTATATCCGTGAGGCTGGAAAATGTTTGATAATGCAAACTACGGTAATGGATAAGCCCATCATAATGGTATTTTTGAAGTCTTATGGAAAATATACTAGAACTGCCGATGCAAAAAGAGTTAAGAAATGGCTCGAAAGTGTTCATGTGCAAGCCAACTTAGCATCAAACTAAGTTATTTCTTTTTTTTCTTTTTAGAAGTTTTTTCTCGATCTAATTTAGCATCAATAATCTGCATCGCTTCTTCAAGAGAAATTGTTTCATAGTCATACTTTTGACTTAGTGGCGCCTTAGCTTTCCCTCTCTGCAAATATGGACCCCATCTTCCTTTCAGTACTTCTATATTCTCAGATGTATTGATATCTGAACCAATTACCCTGAGGGGTTTATTTTTTTCAATCAACTCGGCAACCAACTCAACGGCTCTATCGAAAGTAATATCAAAGATATTATCAGCCTTGGGTATGGATTTAAATTTACCATCATGGCTAATATAAGGTCCAAAGCGACCAATATTTGCAACCATAGGTTTACCTGTTTCTGGGTAATCTCCTAAGGTCAAAGGGAGACTCATTAACTGTTTTGCGACATCCTCGTTGATGCTGCTGATAGAAATATTAGGGGGTATGGAAACTCGCTTGGGTTTAGTTTTGCTATCTTCTTCAGGCATGCCTATTTGCAGATAAGGTCCATAAGGGCCCTTGAGGAGCAATACGTCTTTGTCAGTTTCTTGATCATGAAAAACGACTTGTGGTTCATTCGCACCATCCTCTTCGTTAACATTACGTGTGTAATCACAATCAGGATAACCGGAACAACCGATAAACTTTCCCCTACGGCCAAGTCGAGAAAATAATGCTTGACCACATTTTGGACAAGACTCATTAATATCTTCTTGGGTGATGGCTGCTCGATCAATATTCTCTTTATCAGATAGCTGTTGATTGAAGTCCTGCCAAAAATTTTTTAAAATAGGAACCCACTCTTTGGAGTCAGCTGCTATGGCGTCTAGATCAGATTCAAGATTTGCAGTAAATTCATAATCAACATACTTATCGAAATGTTCGGTCAAAAATTTATTTACAACGATTCCTACATCGGTTGGAGTAAATCTTTTTTTATCAAGCAGCACGTATTCCCGATCTTGAAGAGTAGATATAATTGAAGCATAAGTGGATGGACGACCGATACCATATTCTTCTAAGGTTTTCACTAAACTTGCCTCACTGTATCGAGGTGGTGGTTCAGTGAAATGCTGTGATCCATAGATTTTTTTTATGGACAACTCTTCGCCAATCTCGAGATCAGGAATTTTTTTATCATCGGTATCATCTTCTTTATCATCATCTCCTTCAATATAGAGTGCCATGAATCCAGGAAAGCGTAATGTTTGACCATTGGCTCTAAAAATTGATTCACCTTTACCAACTTCAAGATCAATACTTACTGCATCAAATTGAGCAGGAGTCATCTGACAAGCAATAGCTCTTTTCCAAATAATTTCATAAAGCTTAAATTGTTCTGGTGTAAGAAATTGTTTGATTTTTGCCGGAACTCTCTGAATGTCTGTTGGACGAATGGCCTCATGGGCTTCTTGGGCATTCTTAGATTTTGTCTTATATCCAATTGAATTTGAAGGGAGGTAATTTTCATCATAGGTTGTTTTAATATAATGTCTAATCTGACCTAATGCCTCGTTGGATAAACTAAAAGAGTCTGTTCGCATATACGTGATCAGCCCGACAGTTCCCTCCGCTAATGAGATACCTTCATACAATTGCTGTGCAATTCGCATGGTTCTACTAGTGGTAAATCCCAATTTTCTTACAGCCTCTTGTTGTAATGTCGATGTTGTAAAAGGCGGTGCTGGATTTCGAGTTCTCTTCTTTTTATCCACCCGACCTACGCGACATTTACCCGATGATTTTAAAAGTAAGTCACCAACAATTTGTTCCTGATCTTTATCGGATGTGATTGTAAATTGCTCAACTTTTTTATTATTAAGTTGAATTAATTTTGAAGAAAACTGTGTCCCCTTTTTTAGTGCTTCCAGGTGAATGCTCCAGTATTCTTGCGATTCAAATTTCTGAATTTCAGCCTCTCTCTCACAAATTAATCTGAGAGCAGGACTTTGAACTCTCCCAGCTGAGAGGCCGCGTCGTATTTTCTTCCATAACAATGGAGATAAGTTAAAGCCAACAAGATAATCAAGAGCTCGTCGAGCTTGTTGAGCATTGACTAAAGACATAGAAACATCTCTTGGTTGAGTTATCGCCTGCTGAATCGCATCTTTGGTAATTTCTTCAAAAATAACTCTTTTAATTATTTTTTGTTCCGTAGAAATTTTTTTCGATTTAAGAATTTCTACAATATGCCATGAAATTGCTTCACCTTCGCGGTCTGGATCTGTTGCGAGGTATATTTCATCTGACTTCTTTGCAGCGGCAATAATGGCATCAAGATATTTTTTATTTCGATCGATAAGTGCATATTCCATTTCGAAAGATTCTGTATTAATTGCACCTGATTTTGGTAAAAGATCTCTTACGTGTCCATATGACGCTAGAACATTAAAGTCACTTCCGAGATATTTATTGATGGTTTTAGCTTTGGATGGTGATTCAACAATTAGTAATTTGCTCATAGTTTATCTTTCAAATCGAAAGAGCATCATAAATAGAAAAAATTAAAATGACAAGTTTGGAGAAATTAATGATTAGAAATATCGAAAACTTTTTTTAATTTTTTTAGATTTTTAAAATCATAGAGGTTTGTATCTGCAAGGTGAGAGGGTTCAACATTCATGAGTGATTGGAAGATGTTATTTAATCGCCCAGGTTGCTCTTTTTCCCATGAATTAAGCATAGACTTAACTTTATTTCTTTGTAAGTTTTCTTGTGATCCACACAAATTACATGGAATGATTGGATAATTCATAGTGTTGGAAAAAGTGATGATGTCCTTCTCTTCAATGTAAGCCAAAGGTCGAATAACAACATTAGTCTGATCATCAGATAATAATTTTGGCGGCATCGACTTTAATTTAGAGCCAAAAAACATATTCATAAAAAACGTTTCTACAATATCATTTTTGTGGTGTCCTAAAGCAATCTTATTAGCGCCAATTTCTCTAGCAATTCTGTAAATAATTCCTCTTCTCAGCCTTGAGCATAATGAACAAGTAGTTTTTCCTTCAGGTATTTTTTCTTTCACAATAGAGTAGGTATCTTCACTTATGATTTTGTAATCGACTCCATGTGTATTTAAATAATCTGGAAGTACATTTTCTGGAAACCCAGGCTGTTTTTGATCGAGATTCATTGCAATAATTGAAAAATCAATGGGGGCCCTTTTTTTGAGTGCAAAAAGAAGAGAGAGTAGTGTATAAGAATCTTTACCTCCGCTGAGACAAACCATCACAACATCTTTATCTTCGATCATATTAAAGTCTGCAATCGCTTTTCCAGTTGCAGAAATTAATTTATTTCTTAATTTAATGAAGTTGCCGCTGACGTTGGTAGGTAAAAAAGGATCTTTATTCATAATGAAAATGATCTGCCCCCATCCACTTCTAGAATATGCCCAGTGGTATAAGAGGCGCTAGTCAATAGATAAAAAATAGCTTCTGAAATATCAGTTGGATTACCCACTTTTTTTAATAATGTTTCTTTAATAACTTTTTCACGATAAGTTTTTGAAAATTCATTTTTATCATCAGGCCAAAGAATAGGTCCAGGCGCTACTGCATTTACTCTAATATTTGGGGATAACTCTTGAGCCAAAGAATGAGTTAAAGTTACCAACCCAGCTTTGGCTATCGAATAAATAATATAGCTTTTTTTAGGACTCTTAATATGAGTATCAGTAATATTGACTATCGATCCTTTAGTTTTTTCAAGGTAAGGCGCTGCATATTTAGCTAGAAATAGAGGAGCTTTTAAATTGCTCCCTAGCAGATCATTCCAGTCTGTAATGTTTAATTTATTTAATGGGGTAGGGTAATATGATGAGGCATTATTAATTAAAAAATCTAGTCTCTTAAAATGATCTGTTGTGAATTCAATTAAATTTTTATAGACATTTTCATTATTTAAGTCCGCTTGAAAAATTTCAGCTGAATTTCTTCTTTTTTTGTTTAATTTTACCTTTAACTTTTTCGCTTCGCTTTCTGACTGTCGATAGTGAATCAGAACATTCATCCCTTTACCATGCAAATATTCAGATATGTGAGCACCAATTCTTCTAGCGCCACCGGTAATGAGTGCAGTTTTATTTGTGATATTCTCTGACATTTACATATTATAAATGATGCACTTGGTTATTCGATGGTTTTATTGATTAAAAATGAAGTCTGATCTGAAAAAAAAGATTATTGAAACAATAAATAATGAAATGGATCGAGCCATTTCATTCTCAAAATTTATGGACATATGCTTATATGACTCAGCTAATGGTTATTATTCGTCTCAGTCTAATCAATTTGGGAAATATGGAGATTTTTATACAGCTCCGATGCTTGGCCAAACATTTGCGATTTCATTAACAAAGCAAATTGAACAATGTTTTGTAGATGTCGATAAAAATATTTTAGAGATTGGTTCAGGAAATTCTCAGCTAGCAATAGATATGATTCTTAACTTGAATCAAAGAGGTATTGAATTTAATAATTATTATATTCTTGAGAAAAGTCATGCATTAAAAAATTATCAACAGCAAGTATTACAAGAAAAATTAACTACTGAGTTATTTAAAAAAATAACATGGGTTGAAGAATTTATTGAGCAATTTAACGGTGTCATCATTGCCAATGAATTATTTGATGCAATACCTGCAGATGTTTTTGCTTCATTTGAAAACGAGATAATGGAAAAAAAGGTTGGTGTGGTTGATCAAAGCTTTACTTGGATATTGTCTGAAAATAAAAAGTATTTTGATTATGAAATAGCACTCGGTGATGGAATATTTGAGTTTGAATATTCTGCAGATTATAAAAAAATATTTTCTGAATTTTCTAAAGCTGAACAAATGGTGTGCTTTCTTTTTGATTACGGTATGGATGAAAGACAATTATTCCATTCAAGTCGACCTCGGGGAACATTAAGAGGTTTTAAGAAGAATCTTCTGAGCGAAAATATATTTCAAGACATTGGAGATCAAGATATTACATATCACGTAAATTTTACTCACTTAGCCTTTTTAACTCAAAAATTTAACTTAAATATTTTAGGATATACTCACTTAAGTCATTTTCTAAATAACTTAGGTTTAGAGATTGATGATGCTAATACAATTAATGACCATTTGAAATTATTAAGTGATATTAATTTATTGACAAGTCCAGCTGAAATGGGAGACTTAATGAAAGTGATGGCTATTTCAAAAAATTATCAATCCTCATTAGACGGCTTTAAAAATTTTGATAAAACTCACCTTCTATAAAGTATGGAATATAAACCAATTAGAACCTATGTAAAGAGGCAAGGGAGGCTGACTAAAGCGCAAAAAATTGCGATAGAAGTAAATGGCAAATCATTCTTAATAGAATTTAAAGAAGAGCTATTACAAGAAGAGCAATTATTTTTAACTGAACAACCTATTTGTTTTGAGATTGGTTTTGGGATGGGGGATGCAACTCATAAAATTGCGCAGAATAATTCTGATACCAATTATATTGTTACAGACGTTCATCAACCTGGTATTGGCAATTTAATTAAATTATCAAATGCAGATAATTTAACGAACATCAAAATTATCCCTCACGATGCGCTTGAAGTTTTGAGATTCATGATCAAAGATAGTTTTTTGTCAAAAGTTAATATTTTCTTTCCTGATCCCTGGCACAAAAAAAGACATAATAAAAGAAGGTTGGTAAATAGTGAAAATCTTAATTTAATTATCAGTAAATTAGTTGATGGTGGGATACTTCATATTGCAACAGATTGGGAACCCTATGCCCTAGAAATTATTGAAGCAATAAAAACAAGTGATAATTTAACATTAATTACAAATAACTTTCATGAAAGACCAGATTGCAGGCCAGAAACAAAGTATGAATCAAGGGGGATGCGGCTTGGCCATGAAGTTTGGGATATTTTAGCCACCAAAGGGTAGCCACTCAAGAAAAATATCCTCCACAGCTTCAAGTCCATCTTTTTTAAGGCTGGAAAAACTCTGAAAAGAGATGGGCACCTCAAAATTACAATTTTTTATTTTTTGACTAAATTTTTGTATTTCTTGATTGGCTTGATTTCTTGATAATTTATCTGCTTTGGTTAATAAGATATGGATTGGCTTCCCTGTTGGAATAAACCATCGAATCATTTGATCATCTAGTGGTGTTAGTGAATGTCTTATATCCATCACAATAATAAGGCCTACTAATGCTTGTCGTTTTTGCAGATAATGAGGCAAAACAATGTCCCAATGTTTTTTCATGTCAATATTTACTTTTGCAAAACCGTAGCCCGGAAGATCGACAATCTTGAAATTTTCACTATGATGTAATTGAAAAAAATTAATTAATTGAGTACGCCCAGGTTGTTTACTTACATAGGCTAATCGATTATGGTTCGCTAATGCATTAATAGCACTTGATTTGCCAGCATTTGAGCGACCAGCGAAAGCGATTTCAAATCCGGTATCTTGCGGTAGATCATCTATGAAATGAGCTGAGTGGATATATTTTAAATTATGAATTATTGACATTTCAACATCATATCAAACTACTATTGCGAAAGCTTTTAGTTTAATATTATGTTTCTTAAATCAATTACAATTTCAGGTTTATTATGTTTCAAAAATATTTAATTCTTACTATTACTTTAATTTTTGTGAATAGCGTATCAGCAGAATCTATAAATGTTGAAAAGATTGTTCAAAATGTCTGCGTTGCTTGTCATGCAATGGATGGCAATAGCATCATTGCTGCAAATCCAAAATTATCTGCTCAACATCAGTCGTATCTTTACAAGCAATTGATGAATTATAAATCTGGTGAGCGAGATAATGCGGTGATGGCTGGTATAGTCGCTAATTTATCTGAGGATGAAATGAAAAGTTTGTCAGAATATTTTTCTAAACAAGATCTAAAGTTATCCAAGGCAACTTCCAATGGTAAAGGAAGTCTTGGGGAAAAAATTTTTAGAGCAGGCATCAAGGAAAAGAAAGTTCCAGCATGCGCAGGCTGCCACGGTCCATCTGGTCATGGTATACCTTCAAAATTTCCTAGACTCAACGCGCAACATGCAGATTATTTAAAAACTCAATTACAAAACTTTTCTGCTGGACTTCGTGCAAATGATTCTGAGAAAGTCATGAGAATGATTGCAGAAAAATTATCAGAAAAAGAAATGGATGCGGTGTCTGACTATATCCAAGGTTTGAAATAATTACTCGAACATTTGTGAATATCTTTTGTCATTGTTAATTAATCATTCTTATTTAAATTTTTAGTGGCTAAAACAAGATCATTCATACATCTTTTGAGCACGATGCGCTTTGCTATCACTATGCTGAGTGTTGTAGCAATTGCATCAATTATTGGTACGGTTGTTAAACAAAGTGAGCCTTACAATAATTATCTCGTTCAATTTGGACAATTTTGGTTTCCAATCTTTGAAGTTTTTGATGTATACAATATTTACCAGGCCTTTTGGTTCCTAATAATTTTATTATTTTTAGTCGTATCAACTTCATTGTGTGTGTCGAGAAACTCCCCAAAAATAATTAAAGATATTCGTCGATTTCAAGGCAGCTTAAGTCATAGTTCTTTTAAAAAATTTAAAAATTATTATGAATTTTCTTCAGATAAGTCTTTAAATACTTTGACAGAGATATTAAACAAAGCAGGTTTTCGTATTAAGGCTAGTAAGGATAAGGATATTCTTGTAGCAAAAAAAGGTGACCTACAAAAACTTGGATACATATTTACTCATCTAGCCATCATTGTGATAAGCATTGGCGGTATTTTGGATGGAAATCTATACTTCAAGCTTCAGGAATCTTTTGGATTTAAAAAAATTGAATCAAGAAATCTTAAATTTAGTGAAGTGCCGGACGAGAGTCAGCTAGATATCAATAATTTTTCATACAGAGCAACGCTTTTATTGAATGAACAGGAAAAAAATAACAAGGCTCTGTTGAGAATAAAAGATGGTTATCTTGTTCAACATCTTCCATTTGAAGTTAAATTAGATAAGTTTCACATTGAGCACTACTCCACTGGTCAACCAAAAGCTTTTTTGAGTGATATTAAAATTCGTAAAGATGGACAAGAGTTTACAGAAACAATTTCTGTTAATAAGCCATTTACTATGGACGGCATAACGATTTATCAATCTGACTTTCAAGATGGTGGTTCCAGACTAGATTTAACGCTAATGGACTTATTTAATCGTTACCAACCCATAAACTTATCCTCTGAAGTGTATAAGCAAAATTCATTTAATACTGATCAGCAAGATTATGTTTTTGAGTTTGATGATTTTAGAGAATTTAATATCTTTCAGATTGAGAAAGACGGTAAATTAAAAACACAAAATATAGGTCCGAGCGTGGTGTATAAATTTAGAAACGCTTCTGGGCAAGCGGTGGAGTATCAAACATATCAAAATCCGATTCCCGAAAACGAAAAATTCTTTTTTATGAGCGGGGTGCGAGAAGATCTACAAAGTGAGCTCAAGTTTTTACGCATCCCAGCAGATAGCGATCTTTCGCTCCAAGGCTATCAAACGTTTTTAAAAAATATTCGATCAGAAGAA
Source organism: Candidatus Methylolitoribacter marinus (assembly GCF_051853155.1). GTDB lineage: Bacteria > Pseudomonadota > Gammaproteobacteria > Burkholderiales > Methylophilaceae > BACL14. The sequence continues at coordinate 1,142,263 of NZ_CP124221.1, read as the reverse complement.
TTATTGCTTAAAAATATAAACATACTTGCTGACCAAGCAAGTTCTCTCAATAGTGTTGAGGCAAGAGAGAATTTTAAAAAAAATACTCAAGATATATTTAATGTTTATTTGAAGAGTGGTTATTCTGGCCTTGCCAGAATGATTGAAGATACAGTTGCGCTGGAGAATCAAGAGTCCGTTGCAGATTCTTATATTAAGATCATTTACTTTCTTGCAGAGTCGATGAATCAGCAATTAATAATCAATAACACAGTAGAAAATGATTTTTTCCAAGATGCTTTAAATGCATATAGTGACAGTTTTTTTTATGGCGACAGCCCATTTCTCATTTTGAACGAATATGAAAAAATCTATGCCAGTGGAATGCAATTAACCAAAGATCCAGGGAAAATATGGGTGTATATTGGATCTTTATTTCTAGTGATTGGAATTTTTTGTATGATTTATGTCCAAGAAGTCCGATTATGGTTAATTCGAAAATCACCAAGGAAATATGCTGTGGCGATGGCATCAAATCGCGAACACATTGACTTCGATAATTATTGTAAAAATTTGACAGAAAAATTTAAGGCTAAGGAATAGAAATGATTCTAAATGTATTATTTATTTTATCTATTTTATTTTCAGGAATATATAGTTTTATCAATTTCAGGGAATTTATGGATGCATACGAAATAGCAATTCTTGTTTTTTCAGTCCCAGTTTTTATATGGCTTGGTTATTTTTGGAGTTCTTTTAGGAAATTATTTTTAGCGATTTTCTTTTTAACTATTGTTGCTGTAATGATCTTTCAAAATGATCTTCAAACGCAGGAGACAAATTTTTTCTTGAGATATTTCTTGTCAAGTCAATCCCTGATCATGTGGATGACATTTTTTTTCCCTTTGAGTCTGGCATCCTATTTATATTCATCAATTAAATCGGATCAATTTAGTGCGAACTTAGGGTCAAATTTTTCATGGATAGCGCTGACAGTAGGTTTTACTGGGCTGATGGTAAGATGGTATGAGTCATACCTTATTAGTCCCGATGTGGGTCATATTCCAATTAGTAATTTGTACGAGGTTTTTGTTTTATTCTGCTTAATCACAGGGGCAATGTATCTCTACTATGAGCAAAAGTCGCAAACTAAAAAGTTAGGTAGCTTTGTCTTGATCATTATTAATGCAGCTGTTGCCTTTATTCTGTGGTATACCTTTGCGAAAAATGCAGATGCGATTCAGCCTCTTGTTCCTGCACTGCAATCTTATTGGATGAAAATTCATGTCCCAACAAACTTTATTGGTTATGGAGCTTTTTCAATATCCGCAATGATCGCGGTAGCCTATTTATTAAGAAATCAATCTTTGATAAAAAATATTTTACCAAGTGAATACGTAATGGAAGATTTAATGTACAAATCGATCGCCATTGGGTTTATCTTTTTTACGATTGCAACTATTTTAGGAGCCATCTGGGCGGCAGAAGCATGGGGCGGTTATTGGTCTTGGGATCCAAAAGAAACCTGGGCACTCATTGTTTGGCTTAACTACGCTGCATGGCTTCACTTAAGATTGGTTAAGGGTTTACGAGGAGATATATTAGCTTGGTGGTCTGTGATTGGATTGCTCATAACTACCTTTGCTTTCATTGGTGTCAATCTATTTCTATCAGGATTACATTCTTATGGAGAGCTTTAAGCATATAAGTTTTCAACTTTAAAATAATGTAAAATATTTAGACTATGCAAAAAGATTTAATAGTCTCAATTAAAGATCTCGCTTTCGGCTATGCCGAAAGACAAATCCACAAAAAAATTAATATGAATTTCCATCGTGGCAAAGTTGTTGCCATTATGGGGGGCAGTGGCTGTGGTAAAACTACAATACTAAGGTTAATTGGTGGTCAAATCAAACCAACTTCAGGACATGTTGAAGTAGACGGACAAATAGTGCATGAACAAGGTCGAAAAGGCATTTATGAACTGAGACGAAAAATGGGAATGTTGTTCCAGCATGGAGCCCTCTTTAGTGACTTAAGTGTCTTTGAAAATGTGGCGTTTCCGATTAGAGAGCACACAAACTTAAGTGAAGAAATTATTAAAGATCTAGTCCTCATGAAACTGAATGCGGTTGGTCTTCGCGGAGCAAATCAACTAATGCCAACTGAATTATCTGGAGGTATGGCAAGAAGAGTTGCTCTTGCAAGAGCTATCGCATTAGATCCAGATATCATTATGTATGACGAACCCTTTGCAGGACTTGATCCAATATCAATGGGCGTCATATGTGATTTAATTAGAACGCTCAACGATGCTCTTGGAGCAACATCAATTATTGTAACTCATGATGTCACCGAAACATTTGCATTTGCGGACTATATTTATTTTATTGCTGATGGAATTGTTGCCGCTGAAGGGTCGCCAAGTGATCTTAAAAAATCTCAACTTCCTTTTGTGAGGCAATTTGTTCATTCGCAAAAAGACGGCCCTGTTCCATTTCATTATCAAGCTAATGATTATTTAAGGGATCTGAGGTTATAGATGTTAAATTTTTTTGAAAAAACTGGGGCTGCAATTCGATCAAAAATAACACGCTTGGGCACAGCAACTAGATTATTTTTCAGCATAATCAGTTATTCATCTGACAGTTTTAAAAGATTTAATCTCACGATTAGAGAAATTTATTTCACCGGTGTTTTATCCTTGGTCATTATTGTCGTGTCTGCATTTTTTGTTGGCATGGTATTAGGCCTACAAGGCTATTACACATTACAAAAATATGGATCTTCTGAAGCTATTGGAGTTCTGGTGGCTTTAGCACTTGTGAGAGAATTAGGACCTGTCGTAACAGCATTACTTTTTGCTGGCCGGGCTGGAACCGCGATTACTGCAGAAATTGGATTAATGAAAGCGACTGAACAATTATCGGCAATGGAGATGATGGCCGTTAGTCCGGTGGCTAGAATTGTGGCACCTCGTTTCTGGGCAGGGATTATTACCATGCCACTCCTTGCTTCAATTTTTTCGATGGTGGGTGTTTTAGGTGGATATGTTGTTGCAGTTCCGTTGATTGGTGTGGATGAGGGAGCATTTTGGTCACAAATGCAAGCTAACGTTGATTTTAATTACGATATTGTGAATGGTTTTATCAAGAGTGTGGTTTTTGGAATCGCATGTACAATTATCGCTCTCTTTGAAGGTTATGATGCACCGCCCACTGCTGAAGGGGTTAGTCGTGCAACAACTAGAACAGTAGTAACATCGTCATTAGCCGTCCTTGGATTGGATTTTGTGTTAACTTCATTTATGCTAACGGTATAGGTTGGGAGATTTTATGGATAGAATTAAATTAGATGCATGGGTCGGAATATTTGTTGCACTTGGGCTAATTGCTTTGATGGGTCTTGCAATGAAGGTTGGCAACTTAACATCTAATGATATAAAGACCACATACTATGTTACTGCAAATTTTGAAAACATAGGAGGCTTAAAACCACGAGCACCTGTAAAATCAGCTGGTGTAGTAGTGGGTCGTGTTGATTCAATTGTGTTTGATACAAAGATTTATGAGGCTATCGTTACGATGAGTATTGATGAGAGGTATGTTTTTCCAAAAGATACTTTTGCCAATATTTATACAGCAGGTCTTTTGGGTGAGCAATATATAGGTCTTGAAGCTGGAGGTGATCCAGAAAATCTTGAAGCGAATGACAAAATTATACAAACTCAAGATGCAGTTGTCCTGGAGAAGCTCATCAGTCAGTTTCTTTATAATCAAGCATCAAAGGAGGAAGAATAAATGAAGTTATTTAAATCATTTATTTTAAGTTTTTTTATCTTAATTTCATTTACAACAATGGCAGCTGATGGGCCTTTAGAGTTAGTTCACAAAACTGCTGATGATGTTTTAACCGTTTTGAAGTCAGATGACTCAATACAACAAGATAAAGAAAAAATTTATCAATTGGCTGAAGAAAAAATTTTACCGAATTTTGATTTAGATCGTATTTCAATGCTTGTCCTAGGTAAAGCATGGAGAAAGATTAATGAGGATCAACAGCAACAATTTAAATCAGAATTTAAAACCATGTTACTTAGAACTTATGCGGTTGCTTTGGGAAAATATAAAGACCAACAAATTGATTTTAAACCAATGCGAATGGAACCAACCGACAAACAAGCAACAGTGAAAACCCAGATTATTCAGGATGGAGCACAACCCATCTCTGTCGACTACACTTTGGCTAAAAAAGATGATCAATGGAAGGTGTTTGACATTGTGATTGAAGGGGTGAGTTTGGTGACTAACTACAGGTCTCAATTTGCTAGTGAAATAAAAAATAATGGAATAGATTCATTAATTTCAAAACTAGCAGAAAAAAACAACAAAGGCGACTGATGAAAATTAGTCAAAATACATGGATGTTTAATGGTGATTATACTTTTGCAGAGATTCCTAACCATATTAATCAATTAAATAAAATTGCAATTAAGCAGCCGATTACTTTAAATTTTTCTAAATTACAAAATATAGATACCTCGTTATTGAGTTTTATTTTTGAGATAAAGAGAAAAGCTAATTTATCAAATCAATCTGTTACGTTAATTAACATACCTAAAAACTTACTGAATCTTGCCTCATTGTATGAGGTCCAGAATTATCTTAAGTAACCCATAAAATAAAAATGAAAAAAGCAATTGTTTTTAAAAACATAAAAAAAACCTATGGTTCTTTTGAAGCCGTCAAAGGGATTAATTTATCGATCGAACAAGGCGAATTTTTTGGTCTCCTTGGTCCAAATGGTGCAGGGAAATCAACCCTGATTAATATGTTGGCGGGGATTGTTAAGCCGACATCTGGGACAATAAAGGCAATGGGTTTTGATGTAGAAAAGCAGTATCAAGAAGCTAGGCATTCTCTAGGCGTTGTTCCTCAGGAATTAGTATTTGATCCATTTTTCAATGTACGTGAAATGTTGAGATTTCAGGCTGGATATTTTGGTAAAGGTAAAGAAAATTTTGATTGGATTGATGAGATCTTAGAAAAACTAGATCTTCAAGAGAAAGCTTCGACAAATATGAGAAAGCTATCAGGAGGAATGAAAAGAAGAGCCTTGATAGCTCAAGCTTTAGCTCATCGACCCCCAATTATTGTTTTAGACGAGCCTACTGCTGGTGTGGATGTTGAATTGAGACAAAAACTTTGGACATTTATGAAAGAATTAAATTCGAAAGGTCACACCATTGTTTTGACTACTCATTATCTTGAAGAAGCAGAAAATTTATGTGGTCGAATAGCTATGGTCAATTATGGCAAATTAGTTGCGTTGGACAATACAAAAAAGTTAATTAGAAATAATTCGTCTAAGAATTTAAATATTAAAATTGATAGAAAAGATAAACAAAAAATACTAAAAATATTGAATGGATTTGATGTATTGATTGAGGAAGAAATGCTAACAATTACATTAGAAAAAATTGATGAATTAAATAGCATTATTACGTTATTAAAAAAAAATAAAATTAATTTTTTTGATATTCAAACCACTGAGCCTGATCTAGAAAAGGTATTTTTACAAATTACAAAAAAATGATTCATTGGAAAATACAATTAAAAGGCGCATGGACTCTTTTGAAAAAAGAGTTGTTGAGATTTTGGAGGGTTGTCTTTCAAACAGTTGCAGCGCCAGTCATTACCGGAATCTTGTATTTACTTATTTTTTCTCATGTCCTGGATAGCAGGACAGAGGTTTATGAAGGAGTGCCATACAGTGCATTTTTGATTCCTGGATTAATAATGATGTCATTATTGCAAAATGCATTTGCAAATAGTTCTTCAAGCTTAGTCCAGTCCAAAGTTATGGGTAATATTGTATTCATTCTTTTAACCCCATTAACTTACATGCAATTTTTTGTTGCCTTCTTGATTGCATCGATCGTTAGAGGTTTATTTGTTGGCCTTGCCATTTATTTGCTAGCAATAATTTATATTGATTTACCATTAATGCATCCATGGTTCATTGTTTCATTTTCAATTTTAGGTGGAGCATTACTTGGTACTTTTGGTATTTTAGCTGGAATTTGGGCTGACAGATTTGATCAAATGGCTGCCTTCCAAAATTTTGTAATTATGCCATTATCTTTTTTATCGGGCGTTTTTTACTCGATCCATTCTTTGCCACCAATATGGCAAAGCATTTCAAAATTTAATCCATTTTTCTATATGATTGATGGATTCCGTTATGGATTTTTTGGGCAATCTGATATCTCACCATACATAAGCATGACGATTGTTCTAACTTTTTTTATAATACTTGCCAGCATATCAATTCGGCTTTTAAAAACAGGATATAAATTAAGAGGATAATCATGCATAAAGATGAAATAAAAAAGGTAATTGAAAAAGGCATTGATTGTCACCATATAAATGTTATGGGCGATGATGGAGCACATTTTGAGGCGCTTGTAATTAGCAATGAGTTTCTTAATTTAAATCGAGTCCAAAGGCATCAGTTGGTATATAAATCTCTTGGAGATTTAATGAACGAAAAGATACATGCGTTATCACTAAAACTGTACGATCTATCTGAATGGGATCAAATTAAAGGAGAATAAATAAATGAGCGCTCAAGAAAAAATAAAAAGTATGATTGATGAAAATAAAGTGATGTTATTTATGAAAGGGGATCGAAAATTTCCTCAATGTGGTTTTTCAGGAATGGCTTGTCAGATTCTTGATCATGTGGGCGTCGAGTATACGACCAATAATGTTTTAGAAGATAATGAAATAAGAGAGGGTGTAAAGGTATTTTCTAATTGGCCAACTATACCTCAACTCTATGTAAATGGAGAGTTTGTAGGGGGCGCTGATATTATGAGAGAAATGTTTGAATCAGGCGAGTTAAAACAGTTACTGGAACAAGTTGGATAAGTTAAAAATAACGGGAGGTTTTCCTCTTTATGGCGAAGTAGAAATATCTGGAGCTAAAAATGCCGCTTTACCGATTTTAATTGCTTCCATTCTATCTTGCGAACAGCTTCATATTTCAAATGTCCCAAAACTAAAGGACATCGATACAACCATTAGATTGTTAGACTTCTTAGGAGTCAGCGTTCAGCGGTCTGATGAAAATGTATCGCTAACAGCCAACAATATTACTAAAACTGAAGCTCCTTATGATTTAGTGAAAACGATGAGAGCATCGATACTGGTTTTGGGCCCTTTGTTGTCAAGATTTGGGCGAGCCCATGTCTCTTTGCCTGGTGGTTGTTCAATTGGAGCTCGTCCCGTAGATTTGCATATTCAAGCCTTAGAGAAAATGGGGGCTAAAATTTCCATCCATAATGGATATATTGATGCCAGCACAGAACATTTACCTAATAAAAAACTTATAGGTACAAAAATTTTTATGGATCAAGTGAGTGTAACGGGCACTGAAAATATCATGATGGCAGCATCTTTGGCTAATGGAAAAACATTTATTGAGAATGCAGCGAGAGAGCCTGAAGTAGAAGATTTGGGTAATCTTTTAATCAGCATGGGCGCCAAAATTAAAGGCTTAGGAAGTGATGTCATTGAAATTGAGGGTGTTGATGTATTGAGTGGAACAAGATATAAGGTAATGTTTGATCGAATTGAAGCGGGAACTTATATGGCTGCAACTGTTGTCAGTGGCGGAGAGGTTAAGTTAAGAAATGTTGACCCCAGAAAAATGGAATCTATTATTGAAAAGATCAAGCAAACGGGCGCTGATGTAATTGAGGCATCGGCAGAGATCACAATTAAAAAAGAAAACCAGCCAATACTTCCTGTGAATATAAGAACAGGGGTTTATCCACTTTTTCCAACTGACATGCAGGCTCAGTTCATGGCAATTAATGTTCTCGCGAATGGCCCATCAGAAATTACTGAAACGATATTTGAAAATCGATTTATGCATGTCCAAGAATTGGCAAGAATGGGAGCTAATATTGATGTTAAAGGAAACACTTCTTTTGTGAAGGGTGTTCAAGCCATTGATGGAGCTAATGTGATGGCGACTGACTTAAGAGCTTCAGCCTCACTTGTGATTGCTGGTTTAGCCGCCAAAGGGGAGACAATTATTGAGCGAATCTACCACTTGGACCGAGGTTATGAGAGAATTGAAGAAAAATTAAATAAGCTTGGCGCTAAAGTTGAAAGATTGAATTAAATGTTAACAATTGCATTATCTAAAGGAAGAATATTTCAAGAGACACTTCCCTTACTTCAAGGGGCTGGGATAGAGTGTAAAGAAAATCCTGAAACATCCAGAAAATTAATCTTAAATACAAATAATGAAAATATTAGATTATTAATTGTTCGAGCGTCAGACGTGCCAACATATGTGGAATGTGGAGGAGCAGATATAGGCATTGCCGGAAAAGATGTTTTGGATGAGTTTGATTCTGCCAATCTTTATCAAATATGTGATCTTAAAATTGCTAAATGCAAAATGATGGTTGCCGGACCAAAGAGTTATGACTATCAAAAAGCTATGCAGCAAAGATCAAGATTAAAGGTGGCAACCAAATACACAAAAATTACTAAAGAATTTTTTGCTCAAAAAGGAATTCATATCGATGTTATTAAGCTTTACGGATCCATGGAATTAGCTCCTCTTGTTTCAATGAGTGATTTGATTGTTGATTTGGTGAGTTCAGGACAGACCTTAAAAGCGAACAATTTGGTTGATTATGAAAAAATTTCTGATATTTCATCCCAGCTTATCGTTAACAAAGCATCATTAAAGTTAAAATTTGATGAAATACAACCAATCATTAATGCAATTAAAAATAGCGTCAAATGAAAATTAAAACCTTAAAGCTATCCGATAAAGATTTTTATCAGTCTTTAAAGAGTGCATTATCTTTTGATGAAGAAGATAACACTCAAATACAACAAACGGTAAAAGATATCGTTCAAGCTATAAAAACTAATGGTGATCAATCACTTTTAGAATTTACACAAAAATTTGATAAGTTGGATTTAACGAATCCAAGCGATCTAGAACTCCCAAGAAATATTCTTAAGGAAGCTTATGATTCATTAGACATTTCAACACAAAATGCTCTTAATGAATCTGCACAAAGAATTAAAAATTATCACGAAAAACAAGTACAAGACTCATGGAGCTATCAAGAAGAAGATGGGACCGTTCTTGGTCAGAAAATTACAGCTCTGGATTCAGTTGGACTATACGTTCCTGGTGGTAAAGCATCATATCCTTCTTCAGTTTTAATGAATGCAATCCCTGCAAAAGTTGCAGGTGTAAAAAATCTTGTCATGGTTGTACCAACACCAAATGGTGATAGAAATGCATTAGTTTTAGCAGCAGCTTACGTGGCTAATGTTGATAGGGTATTTACTATTGGCGGTGCACAAGCTATTGCCGCACTGGCTTATGGTACCAACACAATTCCTCAGGTTGATAAAATTGTTGGCCCTGGGAATGCATATGTTGCAGAGGCTAAGAGGGTGGTTTTTGGAACAGTAGGCATCGATATGATTGCTGGCCCCTCAGAAATTTTAGTCATTACTGATGGAAAGACAAATCCAGACTGGTTAGCGATGGACTTATTTTCTCAGGCTGAACATGATGAGTTAGCTCAAGCAATTCTCATATCATCCGATCCGAGTGTCTTTGAAAAAGTCATGTTTAGTATTAATAAGTTGATAGATACAATGCCAAGAAAAGAGATTATCTCTACTTCACTTCAAAATAGAGGATTGTTTATTGAGGTTAATAATTTAGATGAAGCGGCCGAGGTGTCAAATTATATTTCACCAGAACATTTAGAATTATCTGTGCAAGATCCTGAATTGTTGCTAACAAATATTAATCATGCAGGCGCTATTTTTATGGGAATTAATACTTGTGAATCTGTTGGAGATTATTGTGCTGGACCGAATCATGTATTACCCACTTCCAGAACGGCAAGATTTTCTTCACCTTTAGGCGTATATGACTTTCAAAAAAGATCAAGCATTATTAATCTATCATCCAGAGGAGCATCAACTCTGGGAAAAATTGCATCAGTAATGGCTGAGGGTGAGGGATTATTCGCTCATGCTAGGTCTGCTGATTATAGAGTTAAATCTGATGAGTAAATTTTGGAGCCATTTTGTTAAAGATTTAGATCCCTATATCCCAGGTGAACAGCCTCAAGGTGAGATAAGATTAAAATTAAATACAAATGAAAATCCTTACCCACCATCACCCAAAGTTATCGAAGAGATCCAAAATCATGGAGCAGACCGAATAAATCTATACCCAGATCCAGAGTCTAATATTTTAAGAAGTACAATTGCAAGGTACCATGATGTCGATATATCTAATGTTTTTGTTGGCAATGGTTCTGATGAGATTTTGGCTTTTATTTTTTATGGTTTTTTCAAAAATAAAAAGAATTTGCTATTTCCTGACATCACTTACAGTTTTTATCCGGTTTACGCGAAGTTATTTGATATTAGTTATCAACAAATTGCATTAAATGATGATTTTGAAATAGATTTATCTTTGTACCACAACAAAAATGCAGCAGTCATTTTTCCTAATCCAAATGCGCCAACAGGTATTCCAATCTCCGGAAAAAAAATAGAAAGTTTTGTGCAAGAAAATCCATTATCCATCATTGTTGTGGATGAGGCCTATGTTGATTTTGGAACAGACTCCTCTGTACATTTAGTCAAAAAATATAAAAATTTATTGATCACAAGATCGATGTCAAAATCCAGATCTCTGGCAGGACTAAGGGTTGGTTATGCGGTTGGGGATGCCAGTTTGATTGATGGATTGATAAGAATAAAAAATAGCTTTAATTCTTACCCTCTAGATAGAATTGCCCAAAAAGCATCTGTGACCTCTTTTCAAGAAGATAGCTACTTTAATGAGACGTGTAAAAAAATTATTGATACAAGAAATAGCTTTACAAAAGCTTTAGAAAGTCTTCAATTTGTTGTATTACCATCTGGTGGCAATTTTATTTTTACTCACCCCCCATCGCCATTATCTGCAAATATAATTTACTCTCAATTAAGAGATGTTGGTGTTTTGATAAGATATTTTCATCAACCTGAAAAATTGAAAAATTTTTTAAGAATTACAATAGGGACTGATCAACAAATGGATTTATTTCTTGATGAGCTAAAAAAAATAATAAACCATTGAAATAATTTGTTTAATATAAGTTAAAATTTGTTTAAAAATAATTACGAGACATTATGAGTAGAAATTCTTCAGTAGAACGCAATACCAAAGAAACCCAAATCAAAATTAATTTGAATTTAGATGGCACAGGTATTTCAAAATTAGAATCAGGAATTGGTTTTTTGGATCATATGCTTGATCAAATTGCGCGTCATGGATTAATTGATCTTGAGGTACAGGCTAAGGGCGATTTACATATTGATGCACACCATACGGTCGAAGATATTGGCATTACTTTAGGGCAAGCTTTTGCCAAGGCAGTTGGTGATAAAAAAGGTATTACTCGATATGGCCACTGTTACGCGCCATTGGATGAAGCACTGTCTAGAGTTGTGGTGGATATCTCCGGCAGACCAGGCATCGAATTAAATGCTAATTTCAAAAGAGCATTGATCGGGGAATTTGATGTTGACTTGATTTATGAATTCTTTCAGGGTTTTGTCAATCACGCATTAATTACCTTACATATTGATAACCTTAGAGGGGATAATGCTCATCATCAGGTGGAGACAATCTTTAAGGCATTTGCTCGAGCCCTAAGAATGGCTCTCACCATTGACCCAAAACAGGCTGACCAACTACCATCAACTAAAGGGGCTTTATAGCAAAATCAATGATTGCAATTGTTGATTATGGGATGGGTAATTTAAGATCTGTATTTAATGCATTTAAAAAAGTATCACCTAATCAAAGAATTTTAGTCACTTCTGATCCAAGTTTAATACAGGCAGCTGATAGAGTAGTATTTCCTGGACAAGGAGCGATGCCTGATTGTCTGAGGGAGCTATCTGAAAGAAATTTAACTGAATCGGTAATTGATGCAGCAAGGAATAAGCCATTTTTGGGAATATGCATCGGTTTACAAATGTTGAATAACTTCTCTGAGGAAGGGAATATTAAGGGTTTAGAGATTATTGATGGTAAGGTCATAAAATTTAAACCTAAAAATCATTTTAACAAGGTACCTCACATGGGTTGGAATAAAGTCCATCGCCCTAAAAATCATTTTATGTGGAATGGCATTTCTAATAATGAAAGATTTTATTTTGTACACAGCTATTATGTTCAACCACAAAACAGAGACCTTGTCGCCGGGGAATGTGTTTATGAGAAGCCTTTTTGTTGCGCTGTCAGTAAAGAAAATATTTTTGCAGTTCAATTTCATCCAGAAAAAAGCTCTCAGGCTGGCCTCCAATTATTACAAAATTTTACAAGATGGAAAGTTTAAGTTATGCAAGTAATTCCTGCGATTGATCTAAAAGAAGGTAAGTGTGTTCGTCTTAAACAGGGCTTAATGGACCAGGCAACCATATTTTCAGAACATCCTGCAGAAATGGCTGCCCACTGGAAGTTAAAGGGCGCCAAAAGACTTCATTTAGTTGACTTGGATGGAGCTTTTGCGGGCCAACAAAAAAATTTACCAGTGATTCGTGAAGTAATCCAAGAGATGGGAGAAATCCCCATTCAGCTTGGAGGCGGCATCAGAAATTTAGATACCGTTGAGAGCTTAATTAATGCAGGGATTGATTCAGTCATTATCGGTACAGCCGCAATAACTAACCCAGGTTTCTTGCATGAGGCATGCTTTGCATTTCCAGGACAAATTATTGTTGGGTTAGATGCAAAAAATGGTGAAGTGGCAATTAATGGGTGGGCTAAGATGACAGGCCATACGGTATTTGAGATGGCTGAAAAATTTGAGGATTATGGAGTGGCTTCTATAATTTATACAGATATTGGACGGGATGGCATGTTAGAAGGAATCAATATTGATGCAACAGTTGAGTTAGCCGAGCGAGGAAATGTCCCAATTATTGCTAGCGGAGGATTATCAAACATTAAAGATATCGAAAATTTATGTGCAGTAGCTAACGTTGGAATTAAAGGAGTGATTGCGGGAAGATCAATATATGAGGGGACCCTTGATTTTAGTGAAGCCAATAAACTAGCTGAGCAACTGACGGGATAAAATATTGTTAGCGAAAAGAATTATTCCTTGTCTTGATGTTACAAATGGCCGAGTTGTTAAGGGCATTAATTTTGTCGACTTGATTGATGCTGGCGATCCGGTAGAAATCGCAAAAAAATATAATGACCAAGGTGCTGATGAATTAACATTTCTTGATATCACTGCAAGTTCAGATAATAGAGATTTGATTCTTGGAATTATTGAGCGTGTTGCCGAACAGGTATTTATTCCTTTAACAGTCGGCGGAGGGGTCAGGGCTGTCAATGATATAAGGAGACTTTTAAATGCGGGAGCAGATAAGGTCAGTATTAATACTGCAGCAATAAATAACCCATCACTTGTATCCAATGCAGCGGAAAGGTTTGGTTCTCAATGTATTGTTGTAGCCATTGATGCAAAAAAAACTGGAAACGATTGGGAGATTTTTACTCACGGTGGCCGAAATCCAACAGGTTTAAATGCTATTTCATGGGCAAAAGAGATGGTGAGAAGAGGTGCGGGTGAATTGCTAATAACCAGTATGGATAAAGATGGAACCAAATCTGGTTTTGACAATGAATTGAATGCTGCCATTTCATCAGAAGTGGATGTTCCAATTATTGCCTCCGGTGGTGTTGGCAATTTAGATCATCTTGTTGATGGCATAATAGAAGGTAAAGCCGATGCAGTTTTAGCAGCTAGCATATTTCATTTTGGTGAATACACTATAACGGAAGCTAAAAATCATATGCGTCAAAAAAAGATTGAGGTTAGATGATGAATGTGTTTGATCAAATAAAATGGAATGATCAGGGTTTGGTGCCCGCCATACTTCAGGACAATAATACGATGAAGGTTGTCATGATGGCTTGGATGAATAAAGAAGCATTATCAAAGACTATTGAAGCTAAACAATGTTATTTTTATTCCCGATCTAGGAATAAGATTTGGCTTAAGGGAGAAGAGTCAGGTAATTTTCATTACGTGGTTAGCATTTTTATAGATTGTGACTTTGATTCATTGCTCATTAGAGTTAATGTAAAGGGAGGTATATCATGTCATACAGGAAGGAATTCATGTTTTTATAATGAAATTGCTAATAATGGAGATACAATAAATATTGTTGAAGAAGTTTTGAAAGACCCAAATTTAATTTATAAGAAATAAAGCCATGAGTGAGCTGGAGCAATTACAACAATTAATACAAAGCAAAAAAGATAGTGACCCGTCACTTTCTTACACAGCGAAACTATTTTCTCAAGGAATTGAAGAGATTCAAAAAAAATTTGGCGAGGAATCAATTGAGCTAATTATTGCGTCCAATCAAAATAATAGGAACAACATAATAAATGAGACAGCTGATGTTCTTTATCACCTTCTCGTGTTGTTATCAGAAAAATCAATCAGCTTAAAAGAGGTTGTTGAAGAGCTTGAGAGAAGATCTAGTATGTCTGGATTAGAGGAAAAAGCAAACAGGAGTAAGTGATGACTTCATGTATTTTTTGCAAAATTATCAATAAAGAAATTCCCGCAACTATCGTATATGAAGATAATGAATTTTTAGCTTTTAATGATATTAAGCCAATAGACAAAGTCCATATCTTGATTATTCCTAAACAACATATTGAAAACCTAATCTCTGCTGAAAAAGATGGAATTGATTCAGGAATTTTTGGCAGGATGCTTATGCTTGGAACTAAGCTTGCCAAAGAGAGCGGTTTGGATGGCTTTAGGACGATGATTAATTCTGGCGCCAGCGGAGGTCAAGAAGTGTTTCATATACACTTCCATGTGTATGGTGGTAGCAGTCAGCTCAAAAAAATATAAGGAGATTGAGAATGCCAGGTTTTAAAGAATTACTAATTATTTTGGTTGTTGTATTAATTATATTTGGTGCTGGAAGATTAAAAAATATTGGTAAAGATCTTGGAGCAGCTATTAAAAATTTTAAAGAGGGCATGTCTGATAAGTCGGATAAAAAAGATAAATAATGTTTGATATATCTTTTTCTGAATTTATTATTGTTATCGTTGTTTTTGTATTATTCGTTAATCCAAAAAATATTCCAAAAATTTCTCATTATCTTGGAACAATTTTAAAAAAAATTAACCATCTATTTTTTAATGTTAAAGAAGAAATTTTTCGTGAGGAGACATTTAAGAAGTTAAAAAAAATTGAAAAAGAAATCCTTTCAAAGAATGAAAAATAAATTTAGCTTTCTGGATCATTTTTTTATTTTTAAAAAACTTCTGTTAAGGGTGCTTATTGTTTTTTCAATATTTTTTTCGCTCTTCTTTTATAATCATCAAGCTATATATGATTTTTTTTCTGATCCTCTATTAGCAGGTCTTGAAGTTTTTGGCGGTGAAATAATCGCTACACAATTATTATCAACTTTTATTGTACCTATGAAGCTTTCATTTTTATCAGCGTTTTACCTGACCTTTCCTTACTTAATTGCTGAGCTGTGGTTTTTTATTAAGTCAGGTTTGTATGAGCAAGAAAAAAGTTTTACAAAAAAAATATTTTTAATCAGCACTGTTTTAATTTTTACAGCATTCTTATTTTGTTTTTATATTGTATTTCCGGAAATCATTAATTTTTTTATGAACTTTGCTCCTAATGGATTGAATTTAAAAATTGATATTAACTTTTATCTAGAACTTTTAGTAAATTTAATTTTTGCATTTACCATTGCTTTTCAAATACCAATTATTGTAATTTTTTTGGTTAAGTTAAAAATTATTAATATATCTAAGATTAAAAAAGCACGGCCTTATTTGTATGTTTTTTCATTTATCTTAGCTGCTATACTCACACCACCCGACGTTTTATCGCAAATATTTTTAGCATTACCAATGATTTTATTATTTGAGCTAGGTTTAATTTTATCTAAGTTAGTTACAAAATAAACCACTTTCACAAACTGGTTGAATTAAGTGAGTCAAATTTTGTATAATAGTCCCTCAATTCTGAATTTACATTTCTCAAAAGGAAATTAATGTCGAAAAAAGATAAAGGTTTTGACAAAGACCGAAGAAAATTTTTGTTAACAGCTACTGCACTTACTGGTGGACTTGGGGTAGCGGCAGCTGGAATTCCCTTTCTTTCAAGTATGTCTCCAAGTGAGAAGGCTAGGGCTGCTGGAGCTTCTGTGGAGATTGATACCTCAAAAATTAAAAAAGGTGAGTTAATTACCACGGAGTGGAGGGGACAGCCTGTTTGGGTATTAAATAGAACTGATGAGATGATTAAAGCACTTCCCCAGTTAGATAATAACCTGGCAGACCCAGATCTTAAGGTCACCTCACAACAACCTAAGTATTGTCAAAACCCAACACGTTCGATTAAGTCTGATATGTTAGTTGTGGTTGGCATATGCACACATCTTGGCTGTTCACCATCGGCCAAAATAGAGCCAAAAGGAGATATGGGGGATGATTGGTCTGGTGGCTTTTTCTGCCCATGTCATGGGTCAAAATTTGATCTTGCTGGAAGAGTGTATAAGGGGTCTCCTGCGCCGACAAATTTAGTAGTTCCTCCTCATAAATATATTAATGAAAGTACTATTTTGATTGGCGAAGACTCAAAGGATGAAGCATAATGCAAAAAAATAATGGATTTATGAGCTGGGTTGATCAGAGACTTCCTGTCTCATCTTTTATTAAAAATCACTTGACTCAGTACTACGCTCCAAAAAATTTTAATTTTCTTTATTTTTTTGGAGCTTTAGCTATTGTCTTATTTGTTCTGCAAATTTTGACAGGAATTTTTCTCACCATGCACTATAAGCCAGATGCGCTTCATGCATTTGCTTCGGTGGAATACATTATGAGAGATGTGTCGTTTGGTTGGGTGATTCGGTATATGCACTCAACAGGGGCGTCATTATTTTTTGTTGTCATTTATATGCACATGTTCAGAGCTCTTATTTATGGATCATACAAACAGCCTAGAGAATTGTTATGGATATTTGGAGTGCTAATATTTCTATTACTCATGGCAGAGGCTTTTTTCGGATATTTACTCCCATGGGGTCAGATGTCTTATTGGGGAGCTCAGGTCATTGTTAATCTATTTGCCACCGTTCCTTTTATTGGTCCAGATTTAGCAGAATGGGTTAGGGGCGATTACCTCGTCTCAGATGCAACACTCAATAGATTTTTTGCTTTTCATGTGATCGCACTCCCCCTTGCACTAGCTGGCCTTATTTTTCTTCATCTGGCTGCGTTACATTCAGTAGGTTCTAATAATCCTGATGGTATTGAAATCAAAGAAAATAAAGATAAGAAAACTGGTATTCCACTAGATGGAATCCCATTTCACCCTTACTATACGGTTAAAGATTTAATTGGCCTTACTGTGTTTTTGATTGTATTTGCCTCAATTATCTTCTTCATGCCTGAGGTTGGGGGATACTTTTTAGAACATAATAATTTTGTTCCAGCAGATCCACTTGTGACTCCAGCTCATATAGCCCCTGTATGGTACTTCACTCCATTTTATTCTATTTTACGTGCCGTTCCTCCTATTTTGAATAGCCAATTTCCCGGAGTCGCTGCGATGGGTTTAGCGGTATTAATTCTTTTTTTAGTTCCATGGTTGGATAAAAGCAAAGTTAAGTCCATCAGGTATAAGGGAAGCTTATATAAAAAGTGGATTATTGCTTTTGTAATTAGCTTTTTAGTCCTTGGTTATCTTGGGACTGTCCCATCAAATGTATGGGGACAAATGCCGAAATTTATTCCACTTCTTGGGGGTTTAGATTGGGCAACATTTGTTGCTAGGATTTTTACCGTCATCTATTTTGCTTTCTTTATTTTAATGCCTTGGTATAGCAAGAAAGATAAGACAAAACCGGTTCCGAAGAGAGTGACAAACAAATGAAAAAATTTATAGCAATTTTAATTAGCCTTTTGGTAAGCTTCCACTCTGGCGTGGCACTTTCGGCTGATGGCTCCTATCATTTAGATAAAGCAAAAATTAATCTAGATGACGAACAGTCGCTTCAGAGAGGAGCAAGGAATTTCATTAATTATTGTTTAAATTGTCACAGCGCTAATTACATGAGATACAACAGGTTGGCTGATATTGGCCTGAGCGATGATGCGATTAAAGAGAACTTACTATTCACTGCAGATAAAACGGGCGATTTGATGGATATCAGCATGGATAGCTCGGAGGCTAAAAAATGGTTTGGAGCCAACCCTCCTAATTTAACTGTAACAGCAAGATCTCGAGGTAAAGATTGGATCTATAGCTACTTAAGAACATTTTATGTAGATGATTCAAGAGAGCTTGGATGGAATAACTTGGTGTATCCAAATGCAGCAATGCCTCATGTGTTATGGGAGCTTCAAGGTATTCAGAACTTAGAAGACAACAAATTAAAATTAAACAAGCCCGGTTTATTGTCAACTGAGGAATATGATCAGTTCGTATTAGATACAACGAACTATATGGTTTTTATGTCAGAGCCAGCAAAACTAGTACGACATAAAATAGGTTACTACGTCATAGGTTTTCTCTTAATCCTACTGATTTTAGTAATTAATTTAAAAAAAGAATTTTGGAAAGATGTTAAATAATTATGATGAAACTTTATTCACATTCCACTGATCCTCTAAGTCACAGATGCAGGATTGTATTGTTCGAAAAAGGCATGGACTTCGAGGTAATCGATGTTGACATGGATAATAAGCCAGAAGAGCTGACAACATTAAGTCCATATGTTGATTCTCCAGTATTAATAGAGCGTAACTTAGTGCTAACAGATCCTAATATCATTAATGAATACATTGATGAGAGATTTCCTCATCCTCAGTTGATGCCTCCTGACCCAATTATGCGAGCTCGTGCAAGACTTTTTTTGAAAGATTTTGAAAACCAACTCTTTATTCACATGATGGATGTGGAGGGAACTGATACTGCAAAAAAAAATAAAGCGCTTAAAACTATCACTGAAGGACTACTTCAGCTAGTTCCGATTTTAAATAAGCAGCCTTATCTTTTATATGATGAATATTCAATGCTAGATGTTGCAATGGCCCCATTACTTTGGAGATTAGACCACTATGGTATAAAACTTCCCGCGAGTGCTAAACCATTAATGAAATATGCTGATTCATTATTTAGTCGTCCATTATTTGATGAGGCGATGACACCTGCTGAAAAAGCAATGAGATAATTCATTTTAAGATCCAATTTTACATGGATAAAAAGAAACCTTATCTTATAAAGGCTATATATGATTGGTGTTTAAACGAAAATACAACACCACTCTTAACCGTCAGGCTAAATGGTAAATCTGTTGTGCCAATTCAATTTATTAATGAAGCTGAAATAACATTAAACATTTCAGCTTCTGCAACAAATGGACTTTCTTTTAATGAGAATGATATATCTTTTAAAGCAAGATTTAATGGGATAGAAGAATACTTGTCTATTGATTACATTGAAATAACTGCAATATTTTCAAAAGAAGATGGGGATGGACTTCTCTTTGAGGTCAACACGAACAATGAAAGCTCGAAACAAAACTCATATAAAAATTCCCATTTAAAAGTAATCAAGTAAATTTTTGTTCAATTTTTATAAAAAAATTGTTATAGTATCGTTCTTTCAAATGCCGGATTAGCTCAGTTGGTAGAGCAGCGCACTTGTAATGCGAAGGTCGTCAGTTCGAATCCGACATCCGGCACCATTTATATTCAATCACAGCTTTGCTACAAAATATAAAAAATTCTTCTTAAACCCTTATTTTTATTTGACATTTCAATAATTTAAATGGATAATTTCGGGTTCGGTTGGGAGGGGTGGCCGAGTGGTTAAAGGCGACGGACTGTAAATCCGTTCTCTCTGAGTACGTAGGTTCGAATCCTACCCCCTCCACCATTTGATTCTGTAAAACAGATTTTACGTGGGTATTCGGAGGATAAAGCGGGCGTAGTTTAATGGTAAAACCTCAGTTTTCCAAACTGATCTCGTGGGTTCGATTCCCATCGCCCGCTCCAGAATTAAAGGAATCGCCCATGTGGCTCAGTGGTAGAGCACTCCCTTGGTAAGGGAGAGGTCGCGGGTCCGATTCCCGCCATGGGCACCAGGATTTTGTTAACGTAAAGAGTAATTTTTTAAGGAATATATTATGGCTAAAGGTAAATTTGAGCGTACCAAACCCCATGTCAACGTCGGCACAATTGGCCACGTGGACCATGGTAAAACAACATTAACAGCTGCAATCACAACGATTCTGACTAAGAAGTTCGGTGGTGAAGCTAAAGATTATGCAGCGATTGATTCAGCTCCTGAAGAAAGAGCTCGTGGTATTACGATTAATACTGCACACGTTGAATACGAAACTGAATCACGCCATTATGCTCACGTTGATTGCCCAGGCCACGCGGATTATGTAAAAAACATGATTACCGGCGCTGCTCAAATGGATGGTGCGATTCTTGTATGTTCTGCAGCTGACGGCCCAATGCCACAAACTCGTGAACACATCCTTTTATCACGCCAAGTGGGTGTGCCATACATCGTTGTATTCCTTAACAAAGCTGATATGGTGGATGACAAAGAATTACTCGAATTAGTCGAAATGGAAGTTCGTGACTTATTAAATAAATACGAATTCCCAGGTGACGACACTCCAATTATCATGGGCTCTGCTCTTAAAGCTCTTGAAGGTGACCAATCTGAGATTGGTGAGCCAGCAATTCTTAAACTTGCAGAAGCACTTGACTCTTACATCCCAACGCCAGAACGTGCAGTGGATGGTACCTTCTTGATGCCAGTAGAGGACGTGTTCTCTATCTCTGGTCGAGGCACTGTGGTGACTGGCCGTGTGGAGCGTGGCATTGTTAAAGTTAACGAAGAGATTGAAATCGTTGGTATTAAAGCAACTGAAAAAACAGTTTGTACTGGTGTAGAAATGTTCCGTAAGTTACTTGATGAAGGTCAAGCAGGCGACAACGTGGGTGTACTTTTAAGAGGTACAAAACGTGAAGATGTTGAACGTGGCCAAGTGCTTGCGAAACCAGGTTCAATTACACCACACACGAAATTTACTGCTGAAATTTACTGCTTAAGTAAAGATGAAGGCGGTCGACACACTCCGTTCTTCAATGGATATCGTCCGCAGTTCTATTTTAGAACAACAGACGTAACAGGCGCAGTGGAGTTACCAGAAGGAACAGAAATGGTAATGCCAGGCGATAACGTATCGATTACAGCAACATTAATTGCTCCGATCGCGATGGAAGAAGGCTTACGCTTCGCTATCCGTGAAGGTGGCCGTACCGTTGGTGCGGGTGTTGTTGCAAAGATTGTTGAGTAAGGATTTAGGCCAGTAGCTCAATTGGTAGAGTATCGGTCTCCAAAACCGAGGGTTGGGGGTTCGAAGCCCTCCTGGCCTGCCATTATTTGATAGGAGTAAATAGTTTGAGTGATAAATTAAAAACAACATCAGCGATTGTTGTTTTCTCATTAGGAATTGTTGGATTCTATGTTTTAGATGGCCAACCACTTGTCCTTCAAGTACTTAGTATACTTATTGGATTAGGTTTATCACTATTTATCTTTAAGCAATCAGCTAAAGGTAATGAATTATTTGCTTTCTTAAATAGTGTTGTTTTGGAAGCAAAAAAAGTTGTATGGCCGACAAGAAAAGAAACAGTGCAAATGACACTGGTGGTATTTGTGGTAGTCGTTTTAATGGCTATCTTTTTAGCATTAGTAGATATTGGTTTTACTTATATTGTTAATTTAGTTTTGGGACGATGAATATGACGAAGAGATGGTATGCAGTTCAAGCTTATTCTGGTTACGAAAAAATTGTTCAAAAAGGTTTACTTGAACGTATTGAACTTTCAAATATCAAGGATCAGTTTGGCGATGTTCTTGTTCCTGTTGAAGAAGTAGTTGAATTAAAGTCTGGGCAAAAAACAATAAGTGAGCGAAGACTCTACCCTGGATATGTTTTGGTTCAGATGGATATGAACGATGATAGTTGGCATTTAGTGAGAAGCACACCTAAGGTGACTGCATTTATCGGTGGTTCTGCACTAAAACCAACACCGATTAAAGATAAAGAAGTCGAGTTAATACTTCGTCGTATGGATGACAGTAAAGTTAATCCAACACAAAAATTAACGTTTGAAGTTGGTGAATCAATTCGAGTAATTGATGGACCATTTAAGGATTTCTCTGGATCAGTCCAGGAAATTAATTATGAAAAAAATAAACTTCGTGTTGATGTGGTCATCTTTGGTCGAGCTACTCCAGTAGAACTTGACTTTGGCCAGATTCAAAAAGAAGTTTAGACATTTGGGAGCTTGACTTAACAAGCGCTTGTACCAAAAGGAGATCATTTATGGCAAAAAAAATACAGGGATATATTAAGTTACAAATCCCAGCGGGTAAAGCAAACCCAAGTCCACCAGTTGGCCCAGCACTTGGTCAACAGGGCTTAAATATTATGGACTTTTGTAAAGCTTTTAACGCTCAAACACAAAATATTGAACCGGGCCTCCCAGTGCCTGTTGTTATTACTGCTTACTCAGATAAGAGTTTTACGTTTGTAATGAAGACAACACCTGCTGCAATTCTAATTATGAAAGCAGCTAAAGTGCAAAAAGGCTCACCTGTTCCTCACACCAATAAAGTTGGAAAAATTACTCGTGCCCAGGCTGAAGAAATTGCAAAAGCAAAAGAACCTGACTTAACAGCTGCTGATATGGATGCGGCCGTAAGAACTGTTGCAGGTACTGCTCGTAGCATGGGTATAGAAGTGGAGGGTGTGTAGATGAGCTTATCTAAAAGAATGAAATCAATTGTTGAAAAAGTAGATGCAGATAAACTTTATTCAGTTGCAGACGCACTCAAACTAGTAAAAGAAAACGCAAAAGCAAAATTTGATGAGTCAATTGATGCTGCAATCAACCTCGGTATTGATGCTAAAAAATCTGATCAGTTAGTGAGAGGCGCGGTCGTACTCCCTAATGGTACAGGTAAAACAGTTAAAGTTGCTGTCATGGCTGAAGGCGATGCTGCCGAAGCTGCAAAAAAAGCAGGCGCTGATAAAGTAGGCTATGAAGATCTTGCTGATGATATCAAAAAAGGAAATATGGATTTTGATGTTCTTATTGCTACACCAGATGCAATGAAAATCATTGGTGCCCTTGGACAAATTTTAGGTCCAAAGGGTTTAATGCCAAATCCAAAAGTGGGTACAGTAACTCCTGATCCTGCTAAAGCAGTTGAAAATGCTAAAGCTGGACAAGTTCAGTATCGAACTGATAAGGCAGGTATTATTCACTGTAGCATTGGTCGAGCTTCATTTGATGCCGACAAATTAAAACAAAATTTATCAACTTTAATCGATGCTTTGAACAAGGCAAAGCCAGCATCGGCTAAAGGTGTATTTATTAAAAAAGTGTCTATTTCCAGCACAATGGGGGCTGGTATTAAGGTAGATCAAGCCAATTTATTGGCGTAAATAATTTTGGTCGTTGACCAATAAGAGCTTTGGGTCCGTCGTAAGACGGGGTTATCAAAGACCGTAGGTACCGAAAGGTTTAATAAGTGATTACCTACGCAGATGGCGAAACCTAAGGGATAGCATCCTGATAAAGTCCGCCGTAAGGTGAGTGTGAAAACACTTTGATTTTAATACGGAAGGAGAAGACTTTGAGTCTGAATCTTGAAGAAAAAAAGGCTGTTGTTGCTGAAGTTAGTAAACAAGTTGAGTCTGCACAAGCGTTAATTCTTGCTGAATATCGTGGTGTAGGTGTTGCTAAGTTAACTGATTTAAGATCAAAAGCACGTGAATCCGGTGTGTATTTGAGAGTTTTAAAAAACACTCTTGTAAAAAGAGCGGTTGAAGGAACTCCATTTGCAGATCTTGCTGGTGATATGACAGGACCATTGATTTTTGGTATGTCAGAAGATCCGGTTGCGGTTGCTAAGGTTTTAAATAACTTTGCAAAGGAAAATGACTTATTTGTTATTAAGTCTGGCGCACTACCTAACGAAAAAATGGATGAAGCTAAGATTAAAGCTCTTGCTTCGCTACCAAGTCGTGAAGAACTTCTTGCTAAATTGATGGGCACTATGCAGGCACCAGTTGCAAAATTTGTTCGTACTCTTAATGAAGTACCTGCAAAGTTTGTACGAGGACTTGCTGCTGTTCGTGATCAAAAAGAAGCTCAAGCATAATTTTTATTAAGGAGAAATATAAATGGCTATCTCAAAAGAAGAAATTTTAGAAGCAATTGGATCTATGTCAGTTCTTGATTTATCAGAATTAATCAAAGAAATGGAAGATAAATTTGGTGTTTCAGCTGCTGCAGCTGCTGTCGCTATGCCTGCGGGTGGAGCTGCTGCTGGTGCTGATGCTGGCGCTGCTGAAGAAAAATCAGAATTTGATGTTCATTTAACTGCTGCTGGTGACCAAAAAGTGAACGTAATTAAAGCGGTTCGTGAAATTACTGGTCTTGGCTTAAAAGAAGCTAAAGATTTAGTTGACGGAGCACCAAAAGTAATTAAAGAAGGACTTGCAAAGGCTGACGCAGAAGAAGCAGCTAAAAAATTAACTGACGCAGGCGCAACAGCTGAGCTGAAGTAATTTTATTTATTAGAGGCTGGCACACATTATTTTGTGTGTCAGCCTTTAGTTATTTTTAAAAGCGAGTTTATATAAAAAATAATTTTTATATACATTTGTTAACTTTGGAGACGCTATGAGCTATTCCTTTACCGAGAAGAAACGCTTAAGAAAGAATTTTGCAAAACGACAAACAGTTGCTGAAGTTCCCTACTTATTATCAATGCAGCTGGAATCTTACAAAGATTATCTTCAAATTGATGTCCCAGTTGATGAAAGGAAAGATCAGGGATTGCAAAATACCTTTAATTCCGTATTTCCTATATCTAGCCATTCAGGTAATGCAAAATTAGATTTTGTTTCATACTCACTTGGTAAGGTTGTATTTGATGTTAAAGAATGTCAACTCCGAGGACTAACTTTTGGTGTCCCATTGAGAGTTAAAGTTCGCTTATCAATTATGGATAAGGATGCCTCAGAACCAACAGTCAAAGAAGTAAAGGAACAAGAAGTTTACATGGGTGAAATGCCATTAATGACAAATAACGGTTCTTTCGTGATTAATGGTACCGAGCGTGTAATTGTTTCTCAGTTGCATCGTAGCCCAGGGGTCTTTTTTGAGCATGATAAAGGCAAAACTCATAGCTCAGGCAAATTACTATTTTCTGCAAGAATTATTCCTTATCGTGGCTCATGGTTAGATTTCGAGTTTGACCCAAAGGATTATTTATACTTCCGAATTGACAGAAGAAGAAAAATGCCCGTGACAACATTATTGAAGGCATTAGGCCTATCTTCTGAGGAAATACTATCAACTTTTTATGATTTTGATCAGTTCTCATTTGATAAAAATAAATTAAATTTTACTCTATACCCTGAAAGACTAAGAGGTGAGATTGCAAAATTTGATATTGTTGATAAAAAGGGTGAGTTGATTGTTGCTAAAGACAAAAGAATTACTGTTAAACACATTAGAGAGATTGAAAAAGCGAATATCAAAAAAATTGAAGTTTCTGAAGAATTTATGATCGGTAGAAAGCTTGCCAAAGGCATAATTGATGCTGATACAGGTGAGGTAATAGCAGAAGCTAATGCTGAAATTACAGAAGAATTGATAGCACAAATTAAAGAGTTGTCTCTAAATGAAATTGAAACTCTTTACTACAATGATCTAGATCAAGGTGACTTTATATCGCATACCTTAACGACTGATGAAATACCTGATGAATACTCAGCTCGTGTAGCAATTTACAGAATGATGAGGCCGGGTGAACCTCCAACCGAAGATTCAGTGAAAGCATTATTTGAAGGAATGTTTTTCTCAGAAGATAGATATGACTTGTCAAATGTTGGTCGAATGAAATTTAATCGTCGTGCTTACCCTAAAGCATTTGAGAAATCAGCGGGCTGGATGCAAAGATTCTATCAAAGAGTTGGCGAGAAAAGTGATGAAGGTGCTGGAATTTTGTCTGTCGATGATATTTTAGCAGTAGTTGGAATACTGGTTGAGCTCCGAAATGGACGAGGTGAAATTGACGACATTGATCATCTTGGTAATAGAAGAATTCGTTCGGTTGGTGAGCTTGTTGAAAATCAATTTAGAACGGGACTTGTTCGTGTTGAAAGAGCAGTTAAAGAGAGGCTAGGTCAGGCTGAAGCTGATAATCTCATGCCTCATGATTTAATAAATTCAAAACCAATTTCAAGTGCTATTAGAGAGTTTTTTGGTTCATCGCAGTTGTCACAATTTATGGATCAAACTAACCCATTGTCAGAAATTACTCATAAACGTCGAGTATCTGCACTTGGGCCTGGTGGTTTAACTAGAGAGCGAGCTGGTTTTGAGGTTCGTGACGTTCACTCAACACATTATGGTCGTGTTTGTCCAATTGAAACACCTGAAGGACCAAATATTGGTTTAATTAATTCACTAGCACTATTTGCGAAAACTAATATGTATGGATTTTTAGAAACTCCGTATCGACGAGTTGAGAATGGAAAAGTAACTGCAGAAATTGATTACTTATCTGCAATTGAAGAGAGTCAATTCACGATTGCTCAGGCTAATTCTGAATTAGATGATAAATCTAACTTTAAAGAAGAGTTAGTATCCAGCCGATTTAAAAATGAATTTGTGCTTTCTAATAAGAATGAAATTAATTACATGGACGTTGCTCCTGGTCAAATTGTTTCAGTTGCTGCTTCATTGATTCCCTTCCTCGAGCATGATGATGCAAACCGTGCATTGATGGGAGCAAACATGCAGCGTCAAGCTGTTCCATGTTTAAGAGCTGAAAAAGCAGTTGTTGGTACCGGCATTGAAAGAACAGTAGCAATGGATTCAGGAACAACAGTACAAGCAGAACGAGGAGGGCTGGTTGATTATGTTGACTCAAGAAGAATTGTTGTAAAAGTCAATGATAAAGAAACTTCTGCCGAAGATGTGGGTGTAGATATTTACAATCTGACTAAATATACTCGTTCCAACCAAAATACTAATATTAATCAAAAACCTTTAGTTAAAATCGGTGATACGATTTCCAGGGGCGATATTATTGCCGATGGAGCATCAACTGATCTCGGTGAATTAGCTCTTGGTCAAAATATGTTAGTTGGTTTTATGCCTTGGAATGGTTATAACTTTGAAGACTCTATTTTGATCTCTGAAAAAGTGGTTGCAGATGATCGCTACACTTCGGTTCATATTGAGGAATTATCTGTAGTGTCTAGAGATACTAAACTTGGACCAGAAGAAATTACTCGTGATATTTCAAACCTATCCGAAAGAATGTTAGGTCGTTTGGATGAGTCTGGAATAATTTATGTAGGTGCCGAAGTTGAAGCTGGTGACGTCTTAGTAGGTAAAGTTACACCAAAGGGCGAGACACAATTAACCCCAGAAGAAAAATTACTAAGAGCTATTTTTGGTGAAAAAGCTTCCGATGTAAAAGATACTAGCCTTCGAGTTCCATCTGGAATGTCAGGAACTGTGATTGATGTGCAAGTATTTACTCGTGAAGGTATAGATCGAGACGATAGGGCAGAACAAATCATTCAAGAACAGTTAAGTGATTTTCAACAAGATTTGAATGACCAATTAAGAATTGTTGAAGATGATACCTTCGCTAGAATTGAGAAATTGCTGGTTGGTAAAACTGTATCTGGTGGTCCTAAGGGGATTAGCAAAGGGGACAAAGTTTCGAAAGATCAGCTTAAAGAAATTGGCAGATATGATTGGTTTGACATTCGTTTGTCTGATGATAAAGACTCTAAATCTCTTGAGTCACTTAAAGAGAATCTGAATAAGGCGAAGAAAGATTTTGATATTCGTTACGAAGAAAAGAAACAAAAATTAACGCAGGGTGATGAACTTCAGCCAGGTGTTCAAAAAATGGTAAAGGTATATCTAGCGGTTAAACGTAGAATTCAGCCTGGCGACAAAATGGCTGGTAGACACGGTAATAAGGGTGTTATTTCTAAGATTGTGCCAGTCGAAGACATGCCGCACATGGCTGATGGAACAACTCTAGATATCGTTCTTAACCCTTTAGGCGTTCCTTCTCGAATGAACATCGGACAAATTCTTGAGGTTCATTTGGGCTGGGCAGCAAAAGGTCTTGGTAATCGAATCGATGAAATGTTAAGAGAAGAAAGAAAGGTTGCTGAAATAAGAGATCTTTTAGAAAAAATATATAACGAATCATCGGGTATAAAAGAAGATATCAAGCACCTAAAGGACACTGAAGTTATTGAGATGGCTCATAACCTGAAACAAGGTGTGCCTTTTGCAACTTCAGTTTTTGATGGTGCTGCTGAGTCTGACATTCAGTTTATGCTTGATTTGGCCTATCCAAATGATCATGAATTAACGAAGAAATTGAATTTTTCAGCTAAGAAAACTCAACTACAGTTATTTGATGGTAGAACAGGTGAGGCGTTTGAAAGACCTGTAACAGTTGGATACATGCATGTTCTTAAATTACATCACTTGGTGGATGACAAAATGCATGCACGATCCACAGGACCATATTCTC
The DNA here is from genome assembly GCF_051853155.1 of Candidatus Methylolitoribacter marinus. Lineage (GTDB taxonomy): Bacteria > Pseudomonadota > Gammaproteobacteria > Burkholderiales > Methylophilaceae > BACL14. The sequence continues at coordinate 1,113,471 of NZ_CP124221.1, read as the reverse complement.
TTGTTACTCAACAGCCACTTGGCGGTAAAGCCCAATTTGGTGGTCAGAGATTTGGTGAGATGGAAGTCTGGGCTCTTGAGGCCTATGGAGCGTCTTACACCTTGCAAGAAATGTTAACCGTGAAGTCTGATGATGTTTCTGGAAGAACAAAAGTCTATGAAAATATCGTCAAGGGTGAACATAAGATTGACGCAGGAATGCCAGAGTCATTTAATGTTTTAACAAAAGAGATTCGATCGCTTGCGATTGACATCGATTTAGACAGAGATTAATTAAGGAGATTATGCATGAAAGCTTTATTAGACCTATTTAAGCAGGTTACCCATGAAGAGGAATTTGATGCAATTAAGATAGCCCTTGCATCTCCTGAAAAAATTAGATCTTGGTCATTTGGTGAGGTCAAGAAACCAGAAACGATCAACTACAGAACTTTTAAGCCAGAACGTGACGGTCTATTCTGCGCAAAGATTTTTGGTCCAGTGAAGGATTATGAATGTTTATGTGGAAAGTATAAAAGACTCAAGCATAGAGGCGTTGTATGTGAAAAATGTGGAGTTGAGGTAACACTTTCAAAAGTTCGTCGGGAAAGAATGGGCCATATTGATTTGGCAACCCCTGTTGCCCATATTTGGTTTTTAAAGAGTTTGCCTAGCCGCCTTGGAATGGTTCTCGATATAGCGTTAAGAGATATTGAGCGAGTGCTTTATTTTGAAGCATATATGGTTGTTGATCCAGGCATGACCCCTTTAACCAAAGGTCAATTGTTAACAGAAGATGATTACCATGCAAAAATTGAAGAATATGGTGATGAATTTGAAGCGGTAATGGGTGCAGAAGGCGTAAAACAACTATTAGCAACCTTGGACATCAATGCTGACGTTGAGGCTCTTCGTGAAGAGCTAGGCAGTACAAATTCAGAAGCAAAAATTAAGAAAATTGCAAAACGATTAAAAGTGCTCGAAGCATTTCAAAAATCAGGCATTAAACCTGAATGGATGATCTTAGATGTTTTACCAGTATTGCCTCCAGAACTTAGACCTCTTGTTCCTTTAGATGGTGGGAGATTTGCTACTTCTGACTTAAATGATTTATATAGAAGGGTTATAAATAGAAATAACCGTTTACGTCGATTACTTGAATTAAGAGCTCCTGAAATTATTTTAAGAAATGAAAAAAGGATGCTTCAAGAATCTGTTGATTCATTACTAGACAATGGTAGACGAGGCAAAGTAATGACAGGCGCCAACAAGAGACCTTTAAAGTCGCTGGCAGATATGATTAAAGGAAAAGGTGGTCGATTTAGACAAAATCTTTTAGGTAAGCGAGTTGATTACTCAGGTCGATCAGTTATTGTTACTGGACCTCAATTAAAACTTCATCAATGCGGCCTACCAAAAAAAATGGCCTTAGAGTTATTTAAACCATTTATTTTTAACAAGTTAGAGTTATTAGGATTGGCGACGACCATTAAGGCGGCAAAGAAAAAAGTCGAAGAAGAGGGTCCGGAGGTCTGGGATATCTTAGAAGATGTAATTAAAGAACATCCGGTCCTGTTAAACCGTGCACCTACTCTTCATAGATTAGGTATCCAAGCATTTGAACCTGTATTGATTGAAGGTAAAGCGATTCAATTACATCCATTAGTTTGCGCTGCTTTTAATGCTGATTTTGATGGTGACCAAATGGCTGTTCATGTTCCTCTGTCACTTGAAGCTCAGATGGAAGCAAGAACTTTAATGCTTGCCTCGAATAATGTTTTATCTCCCGCTAATGGCGAACCAATTATTGTGCCATCACAAGATATTGTTCTGGGACTGTATTATATGTCTCGAGAAAAAATTGCTGCAAAAGGTGAAGGTAAAATATTTAGTGATGTTGCCGAAGTTCAGCGAGCATATGACAATGGAGTGGTTGATCTTCATGCCAAGATTACCGTTAGAATTAGGGAATATGAATTGAATTTTGATGGTAGTAAAACGGCCAAAACTAATCGTTATGAAACCACTGTGGGACGAGCTATTCTGAGTGAAATTCTACCAGCAGGCCTACCTTTTGAGCTGATCAACAAAGCTTTGAAGAAAAAAGAAATTTCAAAATTAATTAATACTGGATTTAGGAAAATTGGTATTAAGGATACCGTAATATTGGCTGATAAATTAATGTATACAGGCTATTCTTATGCTACTAAAGCAGGGATGTCTATTAGCGTTCATGACATGCTTGTTCCTCAAGAAAAATCTTCAATTCTCGAAAGTGCTGAATCTGAAGTGAAAGAAATTCAAGACCAGTACTCTTCAGGATTGGTAACCCAGGGAGAAAGATACAATAAGGTAGTTGATATCTGGGGCCGCGCTGGAGATAAAGTTGCTGATGCAATGATGAAGCAACTTAAGGAAGAGGACGTCTATGACTTAGACGGCAAAATAGTGAAAGACGATAATGGTAATGTATTAAAACAAGAATCATTTAATGCAATTTATATGATGGCTGATTCTGGAGCTCGAGGTTCCGCTGCACAGGTGAGACAGCTAGCTGGTATGAGAGGATTAATGGCTAGACCAGACGGCTCAATTATTGAAACACCAATTACAGCGAACTTTAGAGACGGTCTTAATGTTCTTCAATACTTCATTTCAACCCATGGTGCTCGAAAAGGTCTTGCAGATACTGCTCTTAAAACTGCTAATTCTGGTTACTTGACCAGAAGATTAGTTGACGTTACTCAGGATTTGGTAGTGACTGAGCAAGATTGTGGAACTGAGGAAGGTCTAGTCACTAAAGCATTAATTAAGGGCGGTGAGGTTGTTGAACCTCTTGGAGATAGAATTCTTGGACGTGTTGCAGCTCTTGATATTCAAGATCCTTCAACGCAGGATGTTATTTATCCAGCCGGAACATTGCTAACAGAAGATGAGGTTGAAAAAATTGAATCATTAGGTATTGATGAGGTTAAAGTTAGAACTGCTCTGACATGTGAAACTCGTCATGGCATTTGTGCTAAATGTTATGGTCGCGATTTAGGCCGTGGTAACTTGATCAGCGAAGGTGAATCTGTTGGTGTAATTGCTGCACAATCAATCGGTGAGCCAGGAACTCAATTGACGATGAGAACATTCCATATTGGTGGCGCCGCTTCAAGATCTGCTGCTGTTAGTCAAATTGAAGTGAAATCTTCAGGAACTGTTAGATTTACCTCAACCATGAGATACGTTACCAACGCTAGAAATGAGCAAATTGTCATTTCGCGTAATGGAGAATTCATTATTGAGGATGAAAATGGAAGAGAAAAAGAAAGTCATAAAGTACCTTATGGTTCGACTCTGTCAGTTATGGACGGTAAAAAAGTTAAAGCTGGAGAAGTTTTAGCTAACTGGGACCCGCATACAAGACCAATTATTTCGGAATACTCTGGAAAAGTTAAATTTGAAAATGTGGAAGAAGGTATTACAGTCGCAAAACAAATTGATGATGTAACTGGACTTTCAACATTAGTTGTTATTGATTCCAAACAAAAAGGAACTCAATCAAAAACAAGTCGACCACAAATTAAGCTTTTAGATAATGCTGGCGATGAAGTGAAATTATCTGGAAGTGATAACCCTGTAAACGTTACGTTTCAGTTAGGTTACATTATTACTGTATCTGACGGTCAAGAAATTAATGTTGGAGATGTAATTGCAAGAATTCCACAAGAATCATCAAAAACAAGAGATATTACTGGTGGTCTTCCAAGAGTCGCAGAGCTTTTTGAGGCAAGAGCTCCGAAAGATGCAGGTGTTTTGGCTGAAATCACCGGAACGGTATCATTTGGTAAGGATACTAAAGGTAAACAACGTTTGGTGATTACTGACTCTGAAGGTGAAGCTCAAGAGTTTTTAATACTTAAAGACAAACATATCACTGTCCATGATGGTCAAGTTGTGACTAAAGGTGAGGTGATTGTAGATGGTCCGGCAGATCCCGCTGATATTCTTAGACTTCAAGGGAGAGAGGCGCTTGCAAGATATGTGATTGATGAGGTTCAGGATGTTTATAGACTTCAGGGCGTTAAAATTAATGACAAACATATTGAAGTGATTGTCAGACAAATGCTTCGAAGAGTTAAGATTACCGATGCTGGTGATACTGGTTTTATCCCTGGTGAACAGCTTGAAAGAGCGGTTGTGTTAAATCGAAATGACGAGGTGATCGCTGAAGATAAAAGGCCGGCTGAATATGAGTATGTTCTCTTAGGTATTACTAAAGCTTCTCTAGCAACCGATTCATTCATTTCTGCGGCATCATTCCAGGAAACAACAAGAGTTTTAACTGAGGCTGCGATCCTTGGAAAACGTGATGATTTAAGAGGATTGAAAGAAAATGTTATTGTAGGACGATTAATTCCCGCAGGTTCAGGCCTTGCTTATCATAAAGCAAGAAAAGAAAATGCAGATGTTATGAATCCTGATAATCATGTTGTTGAGGTGCAAAATGAGCCAAGCCCAGAATTAAAAGAAGCGGAAGCTTTATTTGCAACTGAAACAGTAGCTCCTGTTGAGGAAGGTGAAGTCCCCTTAGAAGAACAGGCGCCAAATGTGGATGAGAATCAAGAATAAAACAGTTGACAATCATCTTGAAGAACAATAAAATCTTGTGCTTTTTCCAAGATGGAAAAAGTGCAAGATTAGAAAATGAACTTGATAAATTTAAAGGAAACTTATGCCAACCATTAACCAATTAATTCGTAAGCCTAGAAAGCGAATCGTTGAGAAAAGTAAGGTGCCAGCACTTGAAGCATCCCCACAAAAACGTGGTGTTTGTACTCGTGTTTACACTACAACTCCGAAAAAGCCGAACTCTGCTTTGAGAAAAGTGGCTAAGGTGAGATTAACCACTGGTTACGAAGTAATTAGTTACATTGGTGGTGAAGGCCACAACCTGCAAGAACACTCAGTTGTGTTGATTCGAGGAGGTCGAGTAAAAGATCTTCCGGGTGTGAGATACCATACTGTTCGAGGTAGTCTTGATACTGCCGGTGTTAATGATAGAAAACAAGCCCGTTCTAAATACGGTGCAAAACGTCCTAAAGAGGCTTAATTAATTAAAGGTTAAAATACTATGCCAAGAAGAAGAGAAGTTCCTAAAAGAGAGATCTTACCTGATCCTAAGTTTAGAAGCCAAGAGGTTTCCAAATTCGTTAATGTATTAATGACCAGCGGCAAAAAAGCAGTTGCTGAAAGAATTATTTACAGTGCATTTGATCAAGTGCAAGGTAAAAGTGGTAAAGATCCAATCGAAGTATTCTCTGTTGCATTAGATAACCTCAAACCACTAGTGGAAGTTAAAAGCCGTCGTGTTGGTGGCGCTAACTACCAAGTACCAGTTGAAGTTAGACCTTCTAGAAGACAAGCATTAGCCATGCGTTGGTTACGCGATGCGGCAAGAGGTCGTGGTGAAAAATCTATGGATATTCGTTTAGCCAATGAAATCATGGATGCATCAGAAAATAAAGGCAATGCCATGAAGAAAAGAGAAGAAGTGCATAGAATGGCTGAAGCTAACAAAGCGTTTTCACATTTCCGTTTTTAATAATTACTGAGGATAAATTAAGTGGCTCGTAAAACTCCCATTGAAAGATATAGAAATATAGGTATTAGTGCTCACATTGATGCTGGTAAAACTACAACCACTGAGCGTATTCTCTACTACACTGGTATCAGTCATAAGATTGGTGAGGTGCATGACGGAGCAGCCACTATGGATTGGATGGAACAAGAACAAGAGCGTGGTATTACAATTACGTCTGCCGCGACAACTTGCTTTTGGTCTGGCATGGCCCAGCAGTTTAATGAGCACCGTATCAATATTATCGACACTCCTGGCCACGTAGACTTCACAATTGAAGTTGAGAGATCAATGCGAGTATTAGATGGCGCATGTATGGTTTATTGCGCTGTAGGTGGTGTTCAGCCTCAATCAGAAACGGTTTGGAGACAGGCAAATAAATACAATGTTCCACGTCTAGCTTTTGTTAATAAGATGGATAGAATGGGCGCCGACTTCTTCAAAGTTTATGAGCAAATGAAATTAAGACTCAAGGCTAACCCTATTCCATTACAAGTTCCAATCGGAGCTGCAGAAACGTTTGAAGGTGTTGTAGACCTTATTAAGATGCAGGCAATCTATTGGGATGAGTCTTCAATGGGTATGAAGTTTGATTATCGAGATATTCCAGCTGACTTGATTGACACCTGCAATAAGTGGAGAAGCGATTTAGTTGAAACGGCTGCTGAAGCAAATGAAGAATTAATGAATAAATATCTTGAAACTGGTGACTTATCTGAAGCGGAAATTATTGAAGGTTTAAGATTACGTACGATTGGGAACGAAATTGTTCCAATGATGCTTGGCTCTGCTTTTAAAAATAAGGGCGTTCAGGCCATGCTTGATAAAGTTATTGAATTAATGCCATCACCTGTTGATGTTCCAGCGATTAAGGGGACTGATATTTCAGGTGAAAAAGAGATGTCACGTAAACCTGGTGATGAAGAACCTTTTTCAGCACTTGCATTCAAAATCATGACTGACCCGTTTGTGGGATCACTCACGTTCTTCAGGGTTTATTCTGGAGTTATTAATGCTGGTGACTCAGTTCAAAATGCTGTCAAAGGGAAAAAAGAACGTTTAGGCCGAATTCTCCAGATGCACGCCAACTCAAGAGAAGAGATTAAAGAGGTGCGTGCTGGTGATATCGCTGCGGCTGTTGGCCTCAAAGATGTTACCACTGGTGATACTTTATGTGCTGTGGGTAAAGATATTGTTCTTGAAAGAATGATTTTCCCAGACCCAGTCATCCACGTTGCAGTTGAGCCAAAAACAAAGGCTGACCAAGAAAAAATGGGTATTGCTTTAAATAGATTAGCGCAAGAAGACCCATCATTTAGAGTTAAAACAGATGAAGAAACAAATCAGACCATCATTTCAGGTATGGGTGAACTTCACTTAGAAATTTTGGTTGACCGTATGAAGAGAGAATTCAACGTGGAAGCCAATATTGGTTCACCTCAGGTTGCATACCGTGAAGCGATCAAAAAATCTGTTGATGCTGAAGGTAAGTTTGTTAAACAGTCTGGTGGTAAAGGTCAATACGGACACGTTTGGTTAAAAGTTGAGCCAAATGACCAAGGCAAGGGTTATGAATTTGTTGACGCCATTAAAGGCGGTACCGTGCCTCGTGAATTTATTCCGGCCGTTGATAAAGGACTACAAGAGACGATTGTTGCCGGTGTTCTTGCCGGCTATCCAATTGAAGATGTTAAAGTAACCTTATATGACGGCTCATACCATGATGTGGATTCAAACGAAAACGCATTTAAGATGGCTGCCTCGTTTGCATTTAAGGATGCATGTAGAAAAGCTGATCCTGTGATTCTTGAGCCAATGATGGCAGTTGAAGTTGAAACACCTGAAGAATACATGGGAGATGTTATGGGGGACCTGTCATCTCGACGTGGAATTGTACAAGGGATGGGTGACAACGCCACTGGAAAAGTAATTACTGTTGAAGTGCCTTTATCAGAAATGTTTGGTTATTCAACAACATTAAGGTCATTGAGTCAGGGTAGAGCAACATACTCAATGGAATTTAAACATTATGCTGAAGCTCCAAGAAATGTGGCTGAAGCAATTATGAACAAAGAGTAATTTTTTAAGGAATATATTATGGCTAAAGGTAAATTTGAGCGTACCAAACCCCATGTCAACGTCGGCACAATTGGCCACGTGGACCATGGTAAAACAACATTAACAGCTGCAATCACAACGATTCTGACTAAGAAGTTCGGTGGTGAAGCTAAAGATTATGCAGCGATTGATTCAGCTCCTGAAGAAAGAGCTCGTGGTATTACGATTAATACTGCACACGTTGAATACGAAACTGAATCACGCCATTATGCTCACGTTGATTGCCCAGGCCACGCGGATTATGTAAAAAACATGATTACCGGCGCTGCTCAAATGGATGGTGCGATTCTTGTATGTTCTGCAGCTGACGGCCCAATGCCACAAACTCGTGAACACATCCTTTTATCACGCCAAGTGGGTGTGCCATACATCGTTGTATTCCTTAACAAAGCTGATATGGTGGATGACAAAGAATTACTCGAATTAGTCGAAATGGAAGTTCGTGACTTATTAAATAAATACGAATTCCCAGGTGACGACACTCCAATTATCATGGGCTCTGCTCTTAAAGCTCTTGAAGGTGACCAATCTGAGATTGGTGAGCCAGCAATTCTTAAACTTGCAGAAGCACTTGACTCTTACATCCCAACGCCAGAACGTGCAGTGGATGGTACCTTCTTGATGCCAGTAGAGGACGTGTTCTCTATCTCTGGTCGAGGCACTGTGGTGACTGGCCGTGTGGAGCGTGGCATTGTTAAAGTTAACGAAGAGATTGAAATCGTTGGTATTAAAGCAACTGAAAAAACAGTTTGTACTGGTGTAGAAATGTTCCGTAAGTTACTTGATGAAGGTCAAGCAGGCGACAACGTGGGTGTACTTTTAAGAGGTACAAAACGTGAAGATGTTGAACGTGGCCAAGTGCTTGCGAAACCAGGTTCAATTACACCACACACGAAATTTACTGCTGAAATTTACTGCTTAAGTAAAGATGAAGGCGGTCGACACACTCCGTTCTTCAATGGATATCGTCCGCAGTTCTATTTTAGAACAACAGACGTAACAGGCGCAGTGGAGTTACCAGAAGGAACAGAAATGGTAATGCCAGGCGATAACGTATCGATTACAGCAACATTAATTGCTCCGATCGCGATGGAAGAAGGCTTACGCTTCGCTATCCGTGAAGGTGGCCGTACCGTTGGTGCGGGTGTTGTTGCAAAGATTGTTGAGTAAAAAATAAAAATTAAAAAGCGCCTCACTTTTTGTGGGGCGTTCGTTCTTTGAAAGGTAAATGGAAATGCAAAACCAAAAAATTAGAATTAGATTAAAGGCTTTTGATTATAAGTTAATTGATCAATCAGCTCAGGAAATTGTTGATACAGCAAAACGTACTGGAGCTGTTGTTAAAGGACCTATTCCTTTACCTACGAAAAAAGAGAGATATGACTTACTTCGTTCACCGCACGTAAATAAAAAATCAAGAGATCAGTTTGAAATCCGTACTCATTTAAGATTAATGGACATTCTAGATCCAACTGATAAAACTGTAGACGCTCTAATGAAACTAGAACTGGCTGCAGGTGTGGATGTTGAAATCAAGTTGTAATATTTTAAGAGTTCTGTATAATTCACGCTCTTAATTGTAATAAAGCAGAAACTAATCAATTGTAATTAGTTTTTTTAATAATAATAAGATAAAGGAAAAGATCATGAGCTTAGGGCTTGTTGGTCGCAAAGTGGGGATGACTCGCTTATTTACTGAGGACGGAAACAGTGTTCCTGTCACAGTACTTGAGGTTGTTCCTAACAAAGTGACACAGATCAAAAAAATTGATGATAATGGCTATAATGGACTTCAAGTGTCCTATGGCAATTCAAAATCTTCAAAATTAAACAAGTCAATTAAAGGACACTTAGCTAAGGCTGGTGTTGATTCGATTGACGGACTCAAAGAATTCAGAGTTACTGGTGATGAATTAAATAACTTCCAATTAGGCGGCGAATTAAAAGTCTCAATTTTTGAGGCGGGCCAAAAAGTGGACATTACTGGTACTACAATTGGTAAGGGTTTCCAGGGCGGAATTAAACGCCATCACTTTCGCTCGCAGCGAGCAACACACGGTAACTCCATTTCACATAATGCTCCTGGTTCAACAGGTATGTGTCAAGATCCAGGCCGGGTTTTCAAAGGTAAGAAAATGGCTGGGCATTTGGGTGCAGTTACGAGAACAACGCAAAATCTTGAAGTGATTAGAGTAGATGAAAATAGAAATCTGATTATGATTAAGGGTGCAGTCCCTGGCTCTGCTGGTTCTAATGTAACAATCAAGCCTGCAGTAAAAGCAAAGGAGACTAAATAATGGATATTAAATTAGTCGATAACAAAGGTAAGGCATCTACAAAAAAAGTTAAGGCATCCGATGCTATTTTTGCTGCTGATTTTAAAGAATCATTAGTTCATCAATTAGTAGTGTCTTATATGGCGAATGCTCGTGTAGCAACCCGAGCTCAAAAAACAAGAGCTGAAGTTAAACACAGCACAAGAAAACCTTTTAGACAAAAGGGAACAGGTAATGCTCGTGCAGGTATGACTTCTAGCCCTATTTGGAGATCTGGTGGCCGTGCATTCCCAAATCGCCCTGATGAAAATTATTCTAAGAAAGTAAATAAAAAAGCTTATCGTGCAGGAATGAAATCTATCTTTTCTGAATTGGTTCGCCAAGATCGTCTTACGGTAGTTGAGGAATTCAAAGTGGATAAGCCAAAAACTAAGTCTTTCAACGAGCTAATTAAAAACTTTAATATTGAAAACAATGTTTTAGTAATCACGAATGAGTTTGATGAAAATTTATATTTATCATCAAGAAACATTCCGACAGCTCTTGTTGTGGAAGCTAGATATATCGATCCTGTAAGTCTTGTTCATTTCTCAAAAGTAATCGTTACTGAGCAAGCACTTAAAACTATTGAGGAGATGTTTGCATGAGTGAACTAACAATTAAAAACAGCCAAACACTTAATGCAGTTGTTGCTCCACAAATCACTGAAAAAGCAACTTATGTGGCTGATAAATTTAACCAAGTAGCGTTTAAAGTAAGAAAATCAGCAACCAAGGATCAAGTGAAAGAAGCAGTTGAATTAATGTTTAAAGTTGAAGTTACTGCAGTTAATCTTCTTAATATGAAGGGTAAAACTAAAAGACGTGGTAACAATTTTGGTAAACGCGCTGACTGGAAAAAAGCTTACGTATCACTTAAGCCTGGTCAAGAAATTAACTTTGTTGGAGATTAACGAATATGTCTATTTTAAAAGTTAAACCTACAACGCCAGGACAAAGAGGATTACAAAAAGTAGTGACTGATGGTTTACATAAAGGTAAACCACACGCTCCTCTGCTTGAAAAGAAAATTCAAAAGTCTGGAAGAAATAATAACGGTCGAATAACTGTTCGTCATCGTGGAGGTGGCCATAAACACCACATCCGTATTGTTGATTTTAAGCGTAACAAGCATGACATTCCTGCCAAAGTTGAACGTATTGAATACGATCCTAACAGAAGTTCACGCTTAGCTCTTTTGTGCTATGCCGATGGAGAAAGACGATACATTGTTGCTCCTCGTGGTCTTGATGTTGGAACAGAAATATTAACTGGTCAAGTTGCTCCAATTAAAACCGGTAACGCGATGCCAATTAAGAATATCCCTGTAGGTACAACTATTCATTGCGTCGAGCTTAAACCGGGTAAGGGTGCTCAAATTGCTCGATCAGCCGGAACATCTGTTCAGCTTTTAGCTAGAGAGGGTGAATATGCTCAGCTTCGTTTAAGATCGGGTGAAGTGAGAAAAGTCCACATTAATTGTATTGCAACAATTGGTGAAGTAGGAAACGATGAACACTCATTAAGAAAACTTGGAAAAGCTGGCGCTGTTCGATGGAGAGGCGTGAGACCGACTGTTCGAGGTGTTGTGATGAACCCAGTTGATCACCCACATGGCGGTGGTGAAGGACGAACTTCTGGTGGACGTCATCCAGTAAGTCCATGGGGTGTTCCAACGAAGGGATACAGAACTAGAAATAACAAACGTACTGATAACATGAGAGTTAGCCGCAGACCGGCTAATAAGAGGTAATTAATTATGTCAAGATCAATTAAAAAAGGACCTTTTGTTGATGCGCATCTATCCAAGAAAGTAGATGTTGCTCAAGAAACGAGAGATAGAAAACCAATTAAGACTTGGTCAAGAAGATCAATGATTTTACCTAGCTTTATCGGTTTAACCATTGCAGTTCACAACGGTAGACAACATGTTCCAGTATTAATCACGGAAAATATGGTTGGACATAAACTAGGTGAATTTGCTGCAACAAGAACTTTTAAAGGTCACTCCGGCGACAGGAAGGCGAAATAATTATGGCTACAAATGAAGTTTCTGCAATCTTAAGAGGTGTGAGAATTTCTCCTCAGAAAGCCCGCCTTGTTGCTGATCAGGTCCGAGGAAAAAAAGTTGATAATGCTTTAAACATTCTGACTTTTAGCCCAAAAAAAGGCGCTGAAATTATCAAGAAAGTTGTCGAATCTGCTATCGCCAACGCCGAAAATAATAATGGCGCTGATATCGACGAATTAAAAGTTAAAACCATCACTGTTGATAAAGGTATGGTTTTTAAAAGGATTCGAGCCCGCGCTAAAGGCCGTGCTGGAAGAATTATTAAACCAACATGTCACATTAAAGTGACAGTAGGAAGTTAAGAGAGAATTATGGGTCAAAAAATTAATCCAATTGGTTTTCGTTTAGGTGTTCAAAAGAACTGGTCGTCTAAATGGTTTACTAGCACTAAAAATTTCCCTGTATTTTTAAACAATGATATTAAAGTGAGAGAATTTTTAAATAAAAAGCTAGCTAATGCCGCGGTCAGTAAAATTATCATTGAGCGTCCAGCAAAAAATGCGAAAGTAACAATCATGACTGCCAGACCAGGTATTGTTATTGGTAAAAAAGGTGAGGATATTGAGAACCTTCGTTCAGACCTTCAAGGATTAATGGGAATTCCTGTTCAACTTAACATTGAAGAAGTTAGAAAACCTGAAATCGATGCTACTTTAATTGCTCAGAGTATTGCTCAACAACTTGAAAAACGTGTGCAGTTTAGAAGAGCTATGAAAAGAGCGATACAAAATGCTATGAGACTTGGTGCTCAGGGTATAAAAATCATGAGTTCTGGAAGACTAAATGGTATCGAAATTGCTAGATCAGAATGGTATCGCGAAGGAAGAGTACCACTTCATACATTGAGAGCGGATATTGATTATGGTGTAGCTAGAGCTCAAACACAATATGGAATTATTGGGATTAAAGTTTGGATTTATAAAGGTGAGGTGTTCCAAGACGATAAAGTTTCATCGCCGATTGCAAAAGATCGTGTTAGTGATTTACCGGCAGATGACAATAAACCAGCAAAAAAAGCAGCTAAACCTGCAACAAAGAAAACAACAGTAAAAGCTGCGACAAAGAAAACAACAGTAAAAGCTGCGACAAAGAAAACGGAAGTAAAAGAGGAACCTGTAGTCACAGATAAAGCTGACACCACAGAGTCTTCAAATGAAGATTCAAGCAAAGAGAATAACGAGGCTTAATTATGTTACAACCAGCAAAACAAAAATTTAGAAAACAACATAAAGGCAGAAATACTGGTATAGCAACTACTGGTAATAAAGTCAGTTTTGGTGAATTCGGTCTGAAAGCGGTTACTCGCGGACGAATTACAGCTCGTCAGATTGAGGCGGCTCGAAGAGTGATGACGAGACATATCAAGAGGGGCGGCCGCGTATGGATACGTATGTTCCCAGATAAGCCGATTTCAAAAAAACCTGCTGAGGTTCGAATGGGTAAAGGTAAAGGCAGCGTTGAGTATTATGTTGCTGAAATCAAACCTGGAAAAATGTTGTATGAAATGGATGGTGTACCTGAAGAATTAGCGAGAGAGGCCTTTAGGCTTGCAGCTGCTAAACTTCCAGTGCAAACAACATTTATAACAAGACACATTGGAGGTTAGTTGAATGAAAGCTGTTGAATTAAGAAAAAAATCTGTTGAAGATCTGGGTAAAGAGTTAATTGAATTGAGAAAAGCACAATTTAACGCAAAAATGCAATTAACAATGCAGCAGTCAAATAAAACTGATCAAATATCTAAAATTAAAAAAGATATTACTCGTATTAAACATGTAATGGCTGAAAAAGTGGAGGCTGAATAATGGTTGAAGCTCAAAAAAATATTAGAACTATGCAAGGTAAGGTTCTGAGTAACAAAATGGACAAGACTGTCACCGTACTAGTTGAGAGAACAGTAAAGCATCCGGTGGTTGGTAAAGTGATTAAACTGTCTAATAAATTTCATGCTCATGATGAAAAAAATGAAATTGGTGAAGGAGATTTAGTAGAAATTGCTGAATCCAAACCAATGTCAAAAACGAAAACATGGGTAGTTACAAAAGTTTTATCAAAAGCGCCGCAGATTAATTAATACTTGTTTTTTACAAGCAAATATTATAAAATTTGCGTCTTTTTTTAAGTGGTGCATGCTAGCACCCCAATACTGACCGTAAAAGCAGTTAGTTAGACTGGGTTGAAATAGCGGATTAAGTTGGAGAATATTTCATGATACAAATGCAATCAAAATTAGAGGTTGCCGATAACACTGGTGCACGTTCCGTTCAGTGCATTAAGGTTCTTGGTGGTTCAAAACGCCGTTATGCTAGCGTTGGAGACATTATTAAAGTCAGTGTCAAAGAAGCTATGCCTCGAGGAAGAGTTAAAAAGGGTGAAGTCTACGATGCAGTTGTTGTTCGTACAGCCAAAGGTGTAAGAAGACCTGATGGCTCCTTAATTAAATTCGATGGTAATGCAGCTGTTTTATTAAACAATAAATTAGAGCCTATTGGCACACGTATTTTCGGTCCTGTTACAAGAGAACTAAGAACAGAAAAGTTTATGAAAATTGTTTCATTAGCACCGGAAGTTATATAAGGAGTAAACAGTGAATAAGATTCGTAAAGGCGACAAAGTGTTCATTAATACAGGTAAAGATAAAGGGAAAGATGGTATTGTTTCTTCAATTCTTGCGAATGGCAAGGTTTTGGTAGAAGGTATCAACATGGTAAAAAAACATGTTTCTCCCAATCCAAATCTAGGTGTTCAAGGTGGTATTGTTAGTCAAGAACGTCCACTCGACATCTCTAACGTGGCTATTCTCAATAGTAAGACTAACAAGGCCGATAAGGTTATTTTTAAAACTCTGAAGGATGGGAAGAAGATCAGGGTATTTAAATCAAACGATGAAGCGATTGACGTTTAAGGATAAGATATGGCTCGTTTAAAAAAATATTATGAAGAAACAGTTGTTAAGCAATTAATGGATCAATTTAATTACAAATCAGTAATGGAAGTTCCTAGGATTGAAAAAATTACACTTAACATGGGTGTAGGCGAAGCTGTTGCTGACAAAAAAGTAATGGAAAATGCGGTTAGTGATTTAGAAAAAATTGCTGGTCAAAAACCTTTAGTTACTAAAGCAAAAAAATCAATTGCTGGTTTTAAGATCCGTGATGATTATCCTGTGGGTTGCAAGGTAACACTCCGTAAAAATAACATGTATACATTTTTAGATCGCCTTATTTCAATAGCAATTCCACGAATTAGAGACTTTAGAGGAATTTCTGCTAAATCTTTTGATGGAAGAGGCAATTACAACATGGGTATCAAAGAACAAATCATCTTTCCTGAAATTGAATATGACAAAATCGATGCGTTGAGAGGAATGAATATTACTATAACAACTTCAGCTAAAACTGACGATGAAGCCAAGGGTTTATTGTCAGCATTTAGTTTTCCATTTAGAGGGTAACACGAATATGGCTAAAAAATGTATGACAGAACGTGAAATCAAGCGCCGCAAGATGGTTGATAAATTTAAGACTAAACGCGCTGAATTAAATGAAATTATTAAAAGCTCAAAATCTACTATCGAGCAAAAAATTGAGGCTCGAGCTAAATTGGCATCACTACCAAAAAATTCTAGCCCAGTAAGATTGAGAAATAGATGTGCTTTAACTGGTAGACCACGCGGCACTTTTAGAAAGTTTGGAATCGCACGTGGAAAACTTAGAGATTTAATGATGGCGGGAGAAGTTCCTGGCGTCATTAAAGCGAGTTGGTAGGAGAACATTATGAGTATGCATGACCCTATAGCAGATATGTTGACAAGAATTAGGAACGGACAAATGACTAATAAAGTTCATGTTTCTATGCCAGCATCAAAATTAAAAAAGTCTATTGCCGAAGTTCTTAAGGATGAAGGTTATATTGAAGACTTCAGTACCAGTGAAAATAATGGCAAACCAACATTGACCGTTGAGTTGAAATATTATGCTGGACGACCAGTGATTGAAAAAATAGAGAGAATTAGTAAACCTGGTTTGAGAATTTATAAAGGGGCCGAAAACCTTCCTAAAGTAATGAATGGTTTGGGTGTTGCTATTGTAACTACCTCTAAAGGCGTAATGACAGATATTAAAGCAAGATCTGCCGGTATCGGTGGCGAGATTCTCTGCTACGTTTCATAAGGAGAATAATATGTCAAGAATAGCTAATTCGCCAGTCAATATTCCGGAAAAGGTTGAGGTTGTTATATCTCAAGATAATGTTCTTGTTAAAGGTCCATTAGGAGAATTAAGTCAGTCATTAACAGGTGATGTGAAAATTAACAAAGAAGACAATGTCCTGACATTTCAAGTTAATAATGAATCAAAATTTGCTAAGTCAATGTCAGGAACTTTGAGATCATTAGTGAATAACATGGTAACTGGGGTATCAGCCGGATTTGAAAAGAAACTTACATTAATCGGTGTTGGATACAAAGCTCAAGTCCAAGGCAATAAAGTCAACTTGGATTTAGGTTTCTCGCATCAAATCATTCATGACCTTCCTGAAGGCATAACTGCTCAGGCAGCATCTCCAACAGAACTTGTTATCAAGGGTCCTAACAAGCAAGTTGTTGGTCAAGTTGCTGCTGAGATTAGACGCTATAGACCACCAGAGCCATATAAAGGCAAAGGTGTCCGTTATGCTGATGAGCATGTTGTTATGAAAGAAGCTAAGAAACAATAAGGATTAATTATGGTTAATAAAGAACAATCAAGAATCAGAAGATCAAGAAAGACTAGAGCTAAGATTGCAGAATTAGGTCGTACAAGATTGACCGTTTATCGGTCTAACTTGAACATTTATGCGCAAGTTATAGATGGAGCAACCAATAAGGTCCTTGCTAGCGCGTCTACAGTTGAAGCGGATATGAGAAAAAAACTAAAAAAGACAAGTGACATTGCTGCTGCAGCTGAGATAGGAAAAAGAATTGCTGAGAAAGCTAAAAAAGCAGGCATTGAAGATGTTGCTTTTGATCGCTCCGGATACAGATATCACGGAAGAATAAAGGCTCTAGCTGATGCAGCTAGAGAAAACGGACTTAAATTCTAAAATATTAGGAAATAAACTATGGCTCAAGATCAAGGATTACAACAACAAACAGACGGTCTTAAAGAAAAGATGATCACAGTTAATCGTGTCACCAAGGTTGTTAAAGGTGGTCGTATTATGAGTTTTGCCGCATTAACGGTTGTTGGTGATGGTGATGGATCAATCGGAATGGGTAAGGGTAAAGCTCGTGAGGTTCCATTAGCAGTGCAAAAAGCAATGGAAGAAGCTAAAAGAGGTATGTTAAAGGTTAATCTTACTAAAACTGGCACTCTTCAGCATGCGGTTATTGGTAAACATGGTGCTGCAAAAGTTTTGATTCAACCAGCTACTGAAGGTACAGGAATAATTGCGGGTGGGGCGATGCGAGCAATTTTTGAAGTGATGGGAATGCATAACGTTACTGCTAAAAGCTTTGGATCATCAAACCCATACAATATTGTTCGAGCAACACTAAATGGTTTAGCAAATATGAATACACCATCTGAGATTGCAGCTAAACGCGGAAAAACAGTTGAAGAAATTAGAGGTTGATTAAAATGGCTAAGGATAAAACAATCAAAGTAACGCAAGTAAAAAGTACTATTGGGGCAGGTAAAAAACACACTGCAACCATCAAAGGTTTAGGCTTGAGAAAAATCAATCATACTGTTGAATTAGTTGATAGCCCGGAAGTAAGAGGCATGATTAATTCAGTTAATTATTTATTAAGAGTAGAGAATTAATATGAAACTTAATACACTTAAACCATCAGAAGGATCAAATCCATCAGCTAAAAGGGTTGGAAGGGGTATAGGATCTGGGTTTGGTAAAACCGCAGGCCGTGGTCATAAGGGCCAAAAATCTAGAGCGGGCGGTTCTGTGGCTGTAGGTTTTGAAGGTGGTCAAATGCCAATTCAAAGAAGGCTCCCAAAGAGAGGTTTCAAATCATTGCAAAAAGATTACAAGGACCAAATTAGAACATCCGAGTTAAATAAACTTCCTGCTGGAAAAATTGATTTATTAACTCTTAAAAAAGAAAATCTTGTTTCTGAGTTAGCTTTGTCAGTAAAAATATTTTTATCCGGTGAAGTTAAAAATAAATACACCATTTCTGGCCTAGGTGTTACTAAGGGAGCTAAAGAAGCGATTGAGGCTGCCGGTGGGAAAATAGAATCCTAAGATAATGGCACAAAATCCTTTAAATTTTAGCGGTATGTCAGAGTTAAAGAGTAGAATTTTATTCCTATTAGGTGCTCTTATTGTTTTTCGTCTTGGCGCACATATCCCTGTTCCAGGGATTGATCCTCTAGAATTAAAGAAATTATTTGACAGTCAAAGTGGCGGCATTTTAGGCATGTTTAATATGTTTTCTGGCGGAGCTCTAAGTAGGTTTACTGTATTTGCTTTAGGAATAATGCCTTATATTTCAGCTTCAATCATTATGAATCTTCTGCAAGCAATGTCCCCCGCTTTAAAAGAATTAAAAAAAGAAGGAAAAAGTGGACAAGAAAAAATTGCCAAATATACAATTCAAGGTACATTAGTGCTCGCAGCATTTCAATCACTTGGTATTTCTGTGGCACTGGAAGCGCAACCTGGCCTAGTTCTTGATCCTGGTTTTATGTTTCGTATTACTGCTATGCTGACATTGGTTACTGGAACAATGTTCCTAGTATGGCTCGGAACCCAGATTACATCTCGTGGAATAGGAAATGGTATTTCCATGATTATTTTTGCTGGAATTGTTGCTGGACTACCGAGCGCTCTTGGAAACACCTTAGAACTTGCTAGAACAGGCGCTTATTCAATTCCATTGGTGTTTTTCTTGATTGCTGCAGTAGTGCTTGTCACTGCGATAGTGGTTTTCATTGAAAGAGCTCAGAGAAGAATCACTATTAACTATGCTAAGAGGCAGGTCGGTAACAAACTTTATGGTGGTCAGTCATCTCATTTGCCTCTTAAAATTAATCAAGCTGGAGTAATTCCAGCAATTTTTGCATCAAGTGTAATTCTTTTCCCTGCTACAATCGCTGGGTGGTTTGGATCAAATGAAAGTTTCTTTTGGTTAAAAGATATTTCTGCACTGTTGTCGCCCGGTCAACCAATTTATATTTTTCTGTTTGCTGTTGCTATTGTCTTTTTCTGTTATTTTTACACTGCTCTTCAGTTCAATCCTAAGGAAACTGCTGACAATTTAAAAAGAGCAGGTGCTTTTGTTCCTGGTATAAGACCAGGAGAGCAAACAGCAAAATTTATTGACACCATAATGGGTAGATTAACGCTTGTCGGTGCAATATATATTACTTTGGTTTGTTTGTTTCCTGAGTTTTTAATTTTAAAGTTTAATACCCCATTTTATTTTGGTGGAACGTCATTGTTGATTATTGTAGTTGTTGCAATGGATTTTATGACGCAAGTGCAATCACAAATGATGTCCTATCAATATGATAGTTTACTTAAAAAAGCAAACTTCCGTGGACAACAAGGAATGATAAGGTAATGGCTAAAGAAGATATCATAGAAATGCAGGGCGAAATTTTAGAAAACCTACCGAATGCAACTTTTAAAGTTAAGTTAGAAAATGGACATGAGGTATTAGGTTTTATATCCGGCAAGATGCGCATGAACTACATACGAATACTTCCCGGAGATAAAGTTACAGTTGAGATGACGCCTTATGATTTAACTAAAGGCAGAATTACTTTTAGAGAGAAGTAAAAAATAGAGTAAATAAGGAAAGATTATGAGAGTGAGAGCATCAGTAAAAGCATTGTGTAGACACTGCAAAGTTATTCGAAGAAGAAGAGTTGTTCGAGTAATTTGTAAGGACCCTCGTCATAAACAAAGACAAGGTTAACTAATTGTATATTCACACAAAAATTGATATAATTTACGGCTTTATTTTTAGTAAATTGCCTAATATTTTGGAGAAATTATGGCTCGTATAGCAGGTGTAAACGTACCAGATAATAAGCATGCAGATATAGCATTAACAGCTATTTATGGTATTGGAAGAACAACGGCGCAAAACATTTGTAAATCTGTTGGCGTTGATGCGGCAACTAAAATCAAAGATTTAGATGATGCTGCTGTTGAAAAATTAAGAAATGAGATTGCAAAATATCAGATTGAAGGTGACCTAAGAAGAGAAGTTACCATGAATATCAAGCGCCTCATGGATCTTAATTGCTATAGAGGCCAAAGACACAGAAGAGGGCTGCCTGTTAGAGGTCAAAGAACAAAAACAAATGCACGTACCAGAAAAGGTCCGATCCGTGCTATTAAAAAATAAAGGCTAAATTGATATGGCAAAATCTAATACTAGAGTAAAGAAAAAAATTAAAAAGAACGTTGCTGAAGGCATAGCTCACGTTCATGCATCATTTAATAATACAATTATTACTATAACTGATAGGCAAGGTAATGCTTTATCTTGGGCTACTTCAGGTGGAGCTGGGTTTAAAGGCTCTAGAAAAAGTACACCATTTGCTGCGCAGGTAGCAGCAGAAGCAGCTGGAAAAGCTGCTCAAGAGTATGGAGTGAAAAATGTTGAAGTTCGAATCAAAGGCCCTGGCCCAGGAAGAGAATCTTCAGTTCGCGCACTCAATTCAATAGGGTTGAAGATTACAGCGATTCAAGACGTTACACCAGTTCCTCATAACGGCTGTAGACCACCTAAGAAAAGAAGAATTTAAGGAGATTAAAGTTGGCAAGAAACCTAGATCCAAAATGTAAACAATGCCGCAGAGAAGGTGAAAAGCTTTTTCTGAAGGGTGAAAAATGCTTCACTGACAAATGCGGAATTGAAAAAAGAAGTTACCCACCTGGCCAACACGGTCAAAGACGAGGTGGAAGATTGTCTGACTACGGCGTCCAATTACGTGAAAAACAAAAATTAAGAAAAATATACGGCATTTTAGAAAAACAATTCCGTTCATATTATGCAGAAGCAGATCGTTTAAAAGGCGTTACAGGTGAAAACCTATTGCAACTTTTAGAATCCAGACTAGATAACGTTGTTTACAGAATGGGAATTGGAGTATCTAGATCTGAATCTAGACAGCTTGTGAGGCATAATTCAATTACCGTTAATGGTAATAGAGTAAATATCCCGTCATATCAAGTTAAACCTGGTGATCAGGTTGCAGTTGCAGAAGCTTCTAAAAATCAGTTAAGAGTTAAAGCAGCAACTGAGGCTGCCGATGAAAGAGGTTTCCCTGAATGGGTTGAGTTCGATGTTAAAAAACTAACTGGAACATTTAAAAATAAACCACAAAGAGATGATTTACCACCAACAATTAACGAATCTTTAATTGTTGAATTGTATTCAAAATAAGCTAAATATTTTATAAGGATTTTTATGCAAAATAGTCCAACAGAGTACTTAAAACCTCGAATTGTTGAAGTTGATTTAGTTAATCCAAATAGAGCAAAGGTAGTTCTTGAGCCGATGGAACGTGGCTTTGGTTTTACATTAGGCAATGCATTAAGGAGAGTTTTGCTCTCTTCTATTCCTGGTTTTGCTATTACAGAAGTAAAAATTGATGGCGTAGTTCACGAATACTCAACAATTGATGGTGTTCAAGAAGATGTGGTGGATATCTTATTAAACTTAAAAAAAGTTGCACTTAAAATTCATGACGGTGCAGAAGCAACAATTCACTTAAAAAAAGACTCTGAAGGTGAAGTGACCGCAGCTGATTTCGAGCTTCCTCATAACGTTGAGATTGTTAATAAAGATTTAGTAATTGCAAATGTTAACAAAGGTGGCAATCTTAATATTGAAGCTAAAGTTGAAATGGGACGTGGCTATCAACCTGTTCCTCAGCGTATCAATAAAGATCAGGATAATGTAATTGGTCACTTAATGATTGACGCTTCTTTTAGCCCTATTGTTAAAGTGAGTTATTTGGTTGAAAGTGCTCGCGTTGAACAAAGAACAGATCTTGATAAGTTAATTATGGATGTTGAAACTAACGGTGTAGTTGATGCAGAACAAGCTATCAGAGATGCCGCTAGAATTCTAATGGGTCAATTATCTGTTTTTGCAAATTTAGAAAGTGAATTAACTGAGGTTGAAGTTCAGCAAGCACCTCAAATTGATCCTGTTCTTTTAAGACCTGTGGATGATCTTGAATTAACAGTTCGCTCAGCTAATTGCTTGAAAGCAGAAAATATTTATTACATAGGTGATTTAATTCAAAGACAGGAGAACGACCTCTTAAAAGCACCAAATCTTGGTAGAAAATCACTCAATGAAATTAAAGATATATTAGCTACTAAAGGCTTATCGCTTGGTATGAAAGTCGACAATTGGCCACCACAAGGTATTGAAACTAACTAAATTTTGGAAATATTATGAGACACGGAAACAGTCATAGAAAATTAAATCGAACAAGTAGTCATCGTAAAGCTATGTTTAAAAATATGGCTGCATCTTTACTTGCTAACGAAGTTATTAGAACAACACTTCCAAAAGCTAAAGAGCTTCGCAAGTATGCGGAACCATTAATTACGTTAGCAAAAGAGAGTTCTGTTCATAACCAGAGAAAAGCTTTTGCTCAATTAAGAAATGATGAGGTAGTTGCAAAATTATTTGCTGAATTAGGCCCAAGATATAAAACGCGTAATGGCGGTTATTTAAGAATATTAAAATGTGGTTTTAGAAAAGGTGATAATGCACCAATGGCCTTTGTTGAGCTTGTGGATAGACCATTAGTAGCTGAGAAAGTTGACGACGCTCCAGCAGCTGAGAAAAAAGCAGCTAAACCAGCAGCTGAGAAAAAAGCAGCTAAACCAGCAGCTGAGAAAAAAGCAGCTAAACCAGCAGCTGAGAAAAAAGCAGCTAAACCAGCAGCTGAGAAAAAATAAATAAATCTACTTATTTTTCGATAAAAGCCGGTAATGCCGGCTTTTTTTTTGTAATTAATGTTTTGATTATTTAGATAAATAAATCATAATTAAATTAAAACTCTATGGATCCAAAAAATAAAGAAAATTTAAGCAAGCTACTAAAGGATGTTAACGGTCTTCTAGGGAAAAACAAGATCGTAGAGGATTTAGTTGATAAGCAAGAAATGCCAAAACAGAAGTTAATTAAAAATTTGGTACAAAAGCAGAATCTATCATCTTTAGGCAAACTTCTTAACTCTCTTCACTCAGCTGATGTTGCCTTTATTCTAGAATCATTGCCCTTAGATGATAGGTTGATTGTATGGGATCTTGTTAGAGCGGATAGAGACGGTGAAATTCTTCTGGAAGTTTCGGATAGTGTTCGTCAAACACTGATTGCCGATATGGACAGTACGGAGTTATTAGCCGCTGCTGAACAGCTTGACACTGATGAAATTGCAGATATTGCAGCCGATCTTCCAGAAGATGTCCTTCAAGACCTTCTGCAAAGTTTAGATAGTAATAATAGAGAAAGACTAGAATCAGCTTTATCTTACCCTGAGGAGCAAGTTGGGGCTTTAATGGACTTTGATATAGTAACGATAAGAGATGATATTTCATTGGAAGTGGCTCTAAGATATCTAAGAAAGATAAAAAAACTTCCAGAGCTCACCGATAAATTATTTGTTGTAAATCGATTGCAAAAAATTTTAGGAGTGCTTTCCTTAAAAAAAATAGTCGTGAATGAGCCTGAATTGATGGTGAAAGATGTAATGGCTCAGGATGCTGTTTTATTTAAGGATACTGATGACGCTGCGGAGGCTGCAAAAGCATTTGAGAGATATGACCTTGTAACAGCTCCTGTTGTTAATGATCAAAATAAATTAGTTGGAAGAATTACAGTGGATGCTGTGATGGATTATATTCGTGAAGAAACTGATAACAATGCATTATCTATGGTTGGTTTACGAGAAGGCGAGGATATCTTCTCTTCTATTTGGAAATCAGTAAGAAATAGATGGGCATGGTTGGCAATTAATCTAATCACTGCCTTAATTGCATCCAGAGTAATTGGTGTTTTTGAAGGTTCAATTGAAAAAGTAGTTGCCCTGGCTGCATTAATGCCTATTGTTGCAGGAGTTGGAGGAAACTCTGGCAATCAAACAACAACAATGATTGTGAGAGCGATTGCACTTGGGCAAGTGTCTGTAAGTCATTTGCGGCAATTATTATTCAAAGAGATTGGTGTAGCAATACTTAATGGGATTTTATGGGGAGGTGTCCTTGGATTTATCGCATTCTATCTTTACGGAAATTCAAGCTTGGCTATAGTTATGACAACCGCAATGACTTTAAATTTAATTCTTGCAGCTATAATGGGTGTTATGATACCTTTCACATTAAGTAAGTCAGGCAGAGATCCAGCAGTTGGATCGAGTGTTTTAATTACAGCTATGACCGACAGTGGGGGATTTTTTATTTTCCTGGGTCTAGCAACATTAATATTAATTTAATTTTATGAATTTTCAATTATCTAGTTTTGACGATTATTTAAATTTTTATACATTAATTGAATTTTTAATTCTTTTATCCTCGCTCTTGTTATCTTATTACTTTGTTGCTGATAATTTAAAAAGACTTGTATCTAATAAAGCAAAATCAAAAATTTTAAAAGATGGTCTGGTAAGGATATTATTTCCACTATGCTCAATAATATTAATAGGTATTGCACAAACAATAACATCATTATTCTTTGTACAAGGATTGTTGTTGTTTGCCCAGAAACTACTGATTGCTCTTTTGATTATAAGGACATCTGTTTACTTGGTTCGATTTTTAACAAATCAAAACTCCATAGTTCGCTCGCTTGAAAACTTAATTTCAATAATAATTTGGGTTCTTTTCCTCTTGCAGATATTAGGAATACTTCCTCAAATTATTGATGCGCTAGATAGCATTACATTTAAAATAGGGGAGCAAAAATTATCACTTTTAGTTATGATTCAAGCAGTTTTTGCAATTTTTATAGCTATTTTAATTGCTATGATAATAAGCAGGTTTATTGAAAAAAAATTATTAACAACTTCACAACTCGACCCCAATGCTCGAGTAATGTTAGGAAAAGTTTTTCGAATATTTTTATATTTTATCGCGGTTGTAGTTTCATTATCATCCATTGGAATTAACCTTACTTTCCTGAGTGTTCTTGGAGGTGCATTTGGAGTCGGCCTAGCTTTTGGGCTTCAAAAAATAGCTAGTAACTATGTTTGTGGATTTATTATATTAATGGATAAATCAATCCATATAGGTGATATTTTGCTTGTTGGTGAACACTATGGTGTAGTTACTCTAATCCGTTCTAGATATACTGTCTTAAGGAAATTAGATGGTATTGAGGTAATCATA
Organism: Candidatus Methylolitoribacter marinus; assembly: GCF_051853155.1. Lineage (GTDB taxonomy): Bacteria > Pseudomonadota > Gammaproteobacteria > Burkholderiales > Methylophilaceae > BACL14. The sequence goes on along the minus strand of NZ_CP124221.1, from coordinate 1,088,005 downwards.
CCAAACGAGACTTTGATATCAGAAAATATTATCAATCACTCGTTTTCTGATCGTAAAGCTAGAATATCGATTGAAGTGCAAATTAGCTATAAGTCTTCAGTGGATAAAGCTTTTGAAATCATGTTGAATGCAGCAAAATCTGAAAAGAGAGTTTTAAAAGATCCAGAACCTGCAACATATTTGAGAGGATTTGGTGATAGCGGTATTGATTTGTTGTTATCTTTTTATATTGTTGATCCTGAAGAGGGCTCTTGGGGTCTTAAATCTGATATAAATCGTAAGATTTGGAAGAAATTTCAAGAGGAAGGTATCGAAATACCTTACCCTTATAGAACAGTTGAGATTGTTAACAAAGAAAAATTATAGAAGTATTATTTAATTTTATTTTCTTTGTAAATGACGTGTTTCCTAGCTTTTGGATCAAATTTCTTAATCTCCATTTTATCAGGCGTATTTTTTTTGTTTTTGGTCGTTGTGTAGAAGTGACCAGTACCAGCGGTAGATTCTAATTTGATTTTCTCTCTCATACTTTTTTACCTTCAGCTTTCATTTTAGCTATCACTGCATCAATACCTAGCTTATCAATAGTTCTTAATGCTGCATTAGTTATTTTTAAAGAAACCCAACGATTTTCACTTTCAACCCAAAACTTTTTATTTTGAAGGTTTGGCATAAAACGACGCTTAGTTCTGTTATTTGCATGCGAAACGTTGTTTCCGCTTACTGGTTTCTTGCCTGTAACTTGACATTCTTTTGCCATAATAAAACTCTTAACTTAATTTTGAAAGATCGATATTAAACCATAAAATGGGCCTAAAACCAAGTGTTTTTTAGTTCTTACCAGTGCTTCCAAAGCCTCCCGATCCTCTGTCGGTTGCCTCAAAATCTTTCACTATATTTAAATTAGCCTGCATGACTGGAACAATAATCATTTGCGCGATGCGATCAAGAGGATTGACGGTGAAATTTTCACTAGATCTATTCCAACATGACACCATTAATTCACCCTGATAATCAGAATCAATCAAACCTACTAAATTACCTAGAACGATACCATGTTTGTGGCCTAAGCCTGATCTCGGCAAAATACAGGCAGCATAGTCAGGATTTTTTAAGAACATTGCAAACCCGGTTGGAATTAAAGCTGTTTCTCCAGGTTTAATTGTTATTTCCTCATTGATGCAGGCCCTCAAATCCAAGCCAGCAGAACCTATTGATCCATAATCTGGCAGATGGTCTTTGATCATTTTATTGATAATTTTAATATCTACATTAATTTTCATTGGTTTTAAACCTGTCGCAAATTTCAGCAAGAATGCTGTTCGCTAAAAGTTTTTTTTCCATTTTGGGTAGAATTTTTTCTTGTTTCTTGTCCAGAATAATCACTTCAGCTGTATCTTCACCCATAGTTTTTTGGAGCTCATTGGCGATGATCATATCTAGGTTTTTTTCAACCAATTTTTGTTTAGCATAGTTAATTAAATTATTACTTTCTGCCGCAAATCCTACACAAAAAAGATTTGGAAATAATTTTTTTGTCGACTTTAAGATATCACTTGTTTTAACTAATTTTAAGTTAAGGACATTTTCATCTTTTTTGATTTTACCTGGAAAAACATGATCTGCTTTGTAATCTGAAACAGCGGCAACACTAATAAAAATATCATGTCTTGATGCCTCATTAAGCACACTTTGTTCCATCTCCTTATGATTATTTGCTTCAACTATCTTAATTCCTTTATGTGGCAACACTTCTGTTTTACCTTTAATTAGAGTTACTTGTGCGCCTTGGGCAAAAGCTTCGTTGGCTATTGAAATACCCATTTTCCCAGAGCTATGATTGGTAATCGTTCGTGCATCATCGATATTTTCAGAGGTTGCGCCCGCTGATATTAAAATTCTTAGATCTTTTAGTTTTGAGTTTGATAAAAACCGGTTAAGATTAATTAATATATCTTGTGGTTCAGTAAGTCTCCCAAGGCCCGTTTCCCCGCATGCTTGATTACCTATTTCAGGACCAATAAAAGCTACTCCATCATTTTTCAATTGCTCTATATTTCTTAGGTTTGGAGGGTTCATGAACATATAGGTATTCATTGCAGGACAAATAACAAGGTTACAATTTCTTGCAGCACAAATATTTGTTAGAAGATCATCACAGATACCCTGATTTATTTTTGCAATAAAATTAGCAGTTGCTGGTGCAATAAGAATAAGATCAGCATTCCTTGAAACATGAATATGCTCCATCGTTTCATTCGAATTAGTGGTCCAAAAATCCTCATTGGTGAGAACCTTGTTGTTTGTTATTGCTTGAAAAGTAAGGGGCGTAATGAACTTTTTAGCTGCATCAGTCATTACCACTTGAACATTGATATTACTTTTAACTAGCAGACGTGCCAGCTCAGCAGATTTATATGCGGCAATACCACCGGAAACACCAAGTATAATAGTTTTTTGCATCTAAATATTATAACAAAAATGCCTACAATTATTGGTCTTGATGGATGTTCGGCGGGCTGGGTGTCTGCATCAAAAAATTTAAAAACTAGCAAGGTTGAATTAAGATTAATTGACCGCCTTGAGCAAATTAATCAAATATATGATGAGCCTAAAATAATTGCAATTGATATGCCCGTGATTTTACAGAACGGACCTCGTTCTGTTGATCAAAAAGCAAGAAAATTACTGGGGAGGAGAGCATCTACGATCTTTAGTGCTCCAGCCAAGAATGTTTTGGTTAAAAATGATTATACTTTAGCTTCATCAGAAAACTTTAAACTTACTGGAAAAAAACTAAGCGTCCAAAGCTTTAATTTATTCCCTAAAATACGTGAGGTCCAAAGTTTTTTGAAGAACCATCCTCAAATCAATATTTTTGAATCACACCCCGAGTTAGCTTTTATGAATTTAAATAACAATCAAGTTTTGTCCCAAAAGAAGAAAGATAAAGAAGGTTTTGAAATAAGAGTGAAATTGATAAATAAAAGATTTAAAAATTTTAGCTTTGATAGATACAGAGCGCTCTATCCCAAAAAATTTGTTAAGGATGATGATATTTTAGATGCATTTGTGACTTTGCATGTAGGTTTAAAGCTATATAATAAATCTTCAGAAATGATAGTGGATGATGATTTAAAAAAAATGTCTATTAGTTTTTAAATGAAAAAAATAATTTGGTTTCTAATTAGTATTGCCGGAGCTATTGCCTTCTCTTTTATTGCTCTGGCTCGTGATGAGTCGATCAATGCAATCTGGTTTATTATTGCCGCTGTTTGTATTTATCTCATTGCTTATCGATTTTATGCTGCATGGATCGCTGCGAAAGCTCTTGTGATCGATTCTAGTAAGATTACTCCCTCAGTTAGAAATAATGATGGCAAGGATTTCATCCCCACTGACAAGTGGATTGTCTTTGGCCACCATTTTGCTGCTATTGCCGGTCCAGGCCCATTAGTCGGCCCAACCCTGGCTGCACAATTTGGTTATCTGCCTGGGACAATTTGGATTTTGGTTGGTGGTGTCCTCGGCGGGGCTGTTCAGGACATGTCCGTATTATTCTTCTCAATTAGAAAGAATGGAAAAAGTCTGGGGCAAATGGCGCGGGATGAGTTAAGCAAACTTGCTGGAATAGCATCTCAGTTGGGTACCTTTGTGATAATGATAATTCTTATTGCTGTGCTTGGTTTAGTTGTTGTTAACGCAATGAAGCATAGTCCATGGGCTACATCTACAGTAGCTGCCACCATCCCGATAGCGATTCTTATCGGACTTTATTTAAAAAACATTAGACCAGGCCGAGTCCTAGAAGCAACAGGTATAGGAATTTTTCTTCTCTTATGCGCAGTTTACTATGGAGGAGAGATTGATCAATCTGAATCTCTCAGAGGCTTTTTTGATCATGATGGTTTAACCCTTGCCTACGCAGTTATTATCTACGGTTTTTGTGCCGCTGTACTTCCTGTTTGGCTTCTTCTTGCACCCAGAGATTACTTGTCGACATTTGTAAAATTAGGCACAGTTATTTTTCTTGCTATATCTATTGTTATCATAAGACCTGAAATAAATATGCCTGCCGTTACACAGTTTGTTGATGGTTCGGGGCCAATCTTTGGTGGTTCGCTCTTTCCGTTTGTTTTTATTACGATTGCCTGTGGTGCGATTTCAGGTTTTCATGCTTTAATTTCATCAGGTACAACACCAAAACTAATAACAAATGAAAAATATATTCCCATGATAGGTTATGGTGGTATGTTGCTTGAGAGTTTTGTGGCCATTATGGCCATTGTCGCAGCCTGTGTTTTAGAGCCTGGTGTTTATTTTGCAATTAATAGTCCTCCAGGAATTGTAGGTGCAACGGTAGCAGAAACGATTGAAACTATTAACAGTTGGGGCTTTAGTGTAACTCTGGAGCAAATGCAACAATTAGCTGACGATGTTGGGGAAAGCACCTTATTTGCTAGAACGGGTGGAGCACCATCTCTGGCTGTTGGCATGGCAACTATTTTTGCTGAGGCCTTTGGTCAGCATTTGTTAGCCATGTGGTATCACTTTGCCATCATGTTTGAAGCCGTTTTTATTTTAACTACTTTAGATGCTGGAACGCGGGTTGGACGCTTCATGCTTCAAGATATCTTAGGAAACTACTATAAACCCCTTGGCAACCATTCATCGGTCACTTCGAATATCTTAACAAGTTCATTTGTTGTTTTATGCTGGGGTTATTTTTTGTATATCGGTGTGATTGATCCTAATGGCGGAGTGAATATTTTATGGCCTTTATTTGGGATTGCAAATCAAATGCTGGCTGCGATAGCATTATGTGTAGTCACTGCTATGATCCTAAAATATAGAAATAAAATTTATGCCTTAATTACTGGGATTCCGCTCATATGGTTGTTAGTGATCACAACGACGGCAGCCTTTGAGAAGATTTTTAGTAGCGATGTAAGAGTTGGGTTTTTATCTGCAGCAAAAAATATAGAAAATCAAATCATGAGTAATTCTTCAAATATTGACATTAATGTATTGCAACAATTATCTTTTAATCTTCATCTTAATGTGGTGATTGTTTCCATATTAGTGGTCATCTTATGGATTGTGGTGTTTGATGTTTTCAAGCTTATTTTTTGGAGAAAACATAGTGAAAAAACTATTTAAGAATATTTTTTACTTCTTGAAAGAATTGGCTGGGGAGAATCATTACCAAAGATACCTCAAAGATGCTCAGAACAGGCACGCACCCCGTAAACTAATGACCCAAAAAGAATTTTATCTCCATCAAATTGAAAAAAAATGGAATAAGATTAATCGTTGTTGCTAGGTTTAATGAGATAAATACCGACAAGTACCATTGGAATGCAAAGTATTTGCCCAAAACTGAAGAAATTTATAAGTAAACCAATATGAGAATCAGGCTCTCTAAAGAACTCAGCAACAATCCTAAAGAAGCCATAAAAAATCAAAAATAATCCAGAAATATAGCCAATCTTTCTTTGTTTGCTAGATATTGCCCAGAGTATTAAGAAGAGTAGTATCCCTTCAAGGAAAAATTGATATAACTGAGAGGGGTGTCTAGGAATGCTATCAACGTTGGGAAAGATCATTGCCCATGCGATATCTGTTGGGCGACCCCACAGTTCTTGATTTATGAAGTTACCTAATCTTCCTAAACCCAAACCCAGTGGAACAAGGGGAGCTACAAAATCAGTTAACTCTAACCATTTTTTTTTATATCGATTTGCAATAAAGATTAATGCACCAATTACGCCCAATAAACCTCCGTGAAAAGACATTCCACCTTGCCAGACTGCAAAAATCTCAAATGGGTTTGAAAAAAAATACACTGGTTGATAGAATAAAATGTATCCTAGACGTCCACCTAAAACGACGCCCAGCGCGCCATAGAAGAATAAATCGTCAAGGATTTTCTCATTTAAATTGCTTGGGTTTGGATGATTTTTGATTTTATATTTTCCAAGCTGGATAAATAAAATAAAAGCAAAGAAATACATTAATCCGTACCAGTGGACTTTAATTATTCCAAGATCCACAGCAATAGGATTTATTTCTGGGTAGTTAACCATCGTCATATTATAATGTTTTTTTAAGGAAGCATAATGCCAAAATATAGATCACATACTACAACACATGGAAGAAACCAAGCCGGAGCTAGGGCCCTTTGGAGAGCAACGGGGATGGGTGATGGCGATTTTGAAAAACCTATCATTGCAGTAGTTAATTCTTTTACTCAGTTTGTACCAGGCCATGTTCATTTAAAAGATCTAGGTCAGCTGGTTGTCAGTGAAATTGAAAAAAATGGTGGTGTAGCCAAGGAATTTAATACCATTGCGGTTGATGATGGTATTGCGATGGGACATGATGGCATGCTGTACAGCCTGCCTAGTAGAGACCTGATAGCAGATTCAGTTGAATATATGGTCAATGCCCATTGTGCAGATGCGATGGTGTGCATTTCAAATTGTGACAAAATAACTCCAGGGATGCTAATGGCTGCGATGCGAATAAATATTCCAACAATTTTTGTATCAGGCGGCCCAATGGAAGCTGGAAAAGTTAAGTGGGGTATTGAAGAAGTTAAGGTTGATTTGGTGAGTCCGATGATTGCCTCTGGAGATAATAATGTTTCTGAATCTCAACTTGAAAGCTTGGAAAGATCTTCCTGCCCAACATGTGGTTCCTGTTCAGGAATGTTTACAGCAAATTCAATGAACTGTTTAACAGAAGCGCTTGGATTAAGTTTGCCTGGTAATGGGTCAACGCTTGCAACTCATGAAGCTAGAAAAAATTTATTCCTTGAGGCGGGCAAAAGAATTGTTGAGATCACTAAAAGGCACTACGAAGAGAATGATAGCTCTGTTTTGCCTAGATCAATTGGTTCAAAAAAAGCATTTGAGAATGCAATGAAACTTGATGTGGCAATGGGCGGTTCGACCAATACTGTTCTTCACCTTCTAGCAGCGGCAAAAGAAGCAGAAGTAGATTTCACGATGAGCGATATTGATCAGATTTCAAGAAAAACACCATGTGTTGCAAAGGTATCTCCGGCAACTCAAAAATATCACATGGAAGATGTTCATAGAGCCGGAGGAGTTTTTGGAATCTTAGCTGAGCTTAATAGAGGCGATCTCATTCATCGAGATGTACCAACTGTTCATTCAAAAACTATGGGAGAAGCCATTCAGACATATGACATAGTGACGACAGAGGATGAAAAAATAAAAAATTTTTTTCGAGCAGCTCCCGGTGGCGTGAGAACAACTCAGGCCTTTTCACAAAACAAATTGTGGCCAACATTGGATGATGATCGTCAAGGCGGATGTATTAGAAATATAAAAAATGCTTATTCCCAGGATGGTGGATTAGCTGTTTTATATGGAAATATTGCGAAGGAGGGCTGTATTGTTAAAACTGCCGGTGTTGATGAAGATATTTTAAAATTTTCTGGCAGAGTAAGGCTTTTTGAGTCTCAAGAAGCATCGATTAAGGCAATCCTTGGCGATCAAATTAAAGAGGGGGATATTGTGCTTATTACTTACGAGGGTCCCAAGGGCGGGCCGGGTATGCAAGAAATGTTGTATCCAACTTCATATCTTAAATCTAAAGGTCTCGGTAAATTATGTGCTCTTTTGACAGATGGTAGATTTTCTGGAGGTACATCTGGTCTGAGTATTGGGCATGTCTCCCCTGAAGCTGCTGAAGGTGGAGAAATTGGTTTGGTTGAAGAGGGGGATGAAATCGTGATTGATATTCCCAATAGGAGTATCAATGTTTCTTTATCGGATGATGAGCTTCAAAAAAGAAGACATCGTATGGAAAGTAAAGGTGCCCAAGCATGGAAACCTCAACCAAGAGAGAGAAAAATATCACAAGCATTAGAAGCGTATGCGCTAATGACAACCAGTGCAGCTAAGGGTGCAGTGCGGGATATTAATCAAATCAAATCATCATAAAATGACATCAAAGTACTTAAAAATTGAAGAAAGTAATGGATTGCAATATCTTAAAATTGACAATCCACTTGCTGAGGCGACTGTCTCTTTGCAAGGAGCTCATGTGTCTTGGTGGCGACCTAAGTCAGCAACGGAAGATATTTTATGGCTTTCAACGAATGCCCGCTTTGAAAAAGGAAGGTCAATCAGAGGTGGTGTACCTATTATTTGGCCATGGTTTGGTCAGCATCCTACAGATAACAGTTTTTGTATTCATGGTTTTGCAAGAGTCATTCCTTGGGAGCTTGTTAAATCTGAAGATTTAAAAAATGGTGCAACAAAATTAGCATTAAAAATGATGCCTACACAAGAGGTAAGAAAACAATTATCTTATGACTTTACATTAGAGCTGATAATTATTATTGGTGAAAGTTTAAGTATGAATTTAACGACAACAAATAACTCAAGTTTTCCATTTGTTATTTCCGAGGGTTTTCATACTTATTTTTATATCTCCGATATCGAAAATATTAAAATAAAAGGTTTAGAAAGTGCGGTCCTAACTGATAAGGTAAATAATTTTAAAAAAGATATAGAAGGAGAAGTCATTACTTTTAGTGGCTCTGAATTTGATAAAGTTTACTTGAATAACAGTAACGACTGCTTCATTGAGGATGAAAAATTTAATAGAGTGATTACCGTTAAAAAATCAAACAGCAATTCCACAGTAATCTGGACACCAGGGGAGAGTAAGGCAAAAAAAATGGGTGACATGGGAACTGATGCTGAATGGCGAAGAATGGTTTGTGTTGAAGCAGTTAATGCGTTAGAAAATAATGTTGTCATATATCCAGGAAAATCTCATACTATCGGCTCTGAAATTGCAGTCCAAGAATATTAAAACATATAAAACTTATCAATCCCGTTGGAACTTAATCTTAATTATTTAGACAAAGTTTAAATGAAAAAAATAATCTTACTTATTCCATTAATGCTTACCTTCTCCTTTTTACACGCTGATGAAATTGGTAAGCAGCTAGCTCAGGAAAGTGGATGTTTAGCTTGCCATTCTGTAAAAACTAAAGTTTTAGGCCCATCTTACCAAGATGTTTCCAAAAAATATAAGCAAGATAAAACAGCAAAATCCATGCTTGTAAAAAAAATAAAAGATGGCGGAAAAGGTAATTGGGGTAATGTACCGATGCCTCCACATCCCCAATTAAAAGAAAAAGATATTGAAAAGATAGTTACCTGGATCTTATCAATTTAATTTGCTGTTCTTAAACCCGTACATAAAGTAGATTGCCAAGCCAATTAGATTCCAAACAATGAATTTCAGCCACGTGTCTGTGGGAAGAAAAAAGATGAGAGAAGAGCAAGATAGAACTCCCAATACAGGAATTAACGGGTGATATTTATTTTTGAAAACCTTTTGTGATTTAATAATGTTTTGACTTCTTATTCTGATCACACCTATACAAACAAAAATAAATGCAGTTAGTGTGCCAATGTTAACAATTTCAGCTAAGTCACCGAGGGGAATCAATCCTGCAATAATTGATATCAAGACCCCTGTGATTAAAATTATACGCACGGGCGTTTTAGTTTTATTGTTGATCAAAGATAATTTTTTAGAAATCAGCTGATCATTACTGATAGCCAGAAGAATTCTGGTTAAAGCATAAAAAAGCACCAGGATTACTGTCGTAAGTCCGGATATAACTCCAGTAGCAACAAGAGCCGATGCCCCTTTGAATCCGATTTTCATTAAAGCATAAGCGACAGGGGATGATGTATCCAGCTCTTGGTAATTCACAACGCCTGTCAATAAAGCTGAAACAATAATATAGATGATGGTACAAAAAATTAATGAATAAATAATTCCTCGTGGGAGGTCACGTTGAGGATTGATAGCCTCATCGCCAGCAGTTGATACCGCATCAAAACCTACGTAAGCAAAAAAGACAATAGATGCTCCTGCAAGGACACCAATTGTGTTTCCATTGTCTAATTTTTCAAACCATCCATAAGGCATGAAGGGTTGCCAATTAGAAGTATCAACATTAAAAGCAGCAACAAATATAAATGTGAATATGGCTATTAATTTTACAAGAACCATAAGAGCATTAAATTTAACACTTTCTTTAACACCGATGATGAGCAAAATCATAATTAGGATTATGATTAATGAAGCCGGTAAGTTAATCAATCCTCCCTGGCTTGGACCTTTCGATAATGCTTCAGGAATTTCTAGTCCTATTGATGTTAACGTACCTTGAAAATAACCTGACCAACCATTGGCTACTGCAGCAATTGACATTCCATACTCCAACAACAAAATCCAGCCAATCATCCACGCAATAAGCTCACCAAAAGTAACGTAAGCATAGCCGTAAGCACTTCCACATCCACCCACTGAAGAGGAAAGTTCGGCATAAGAAAGAGCTGCAAAGGTACAGGCTAGACCTGAGATAACAAATGATAAAACTACCGCAGGTCCAGCAAGATTGGCAGCTGCAATACCTGTTAGCACAAAGATACCAGTTCCAATAATACAGCCTACTCCTAAAAGAGTTAGGTCAAAGGTGGAGAGACATCTTTTTAGACCGCTTGCTCCAGTATTAATACTTTTTTTTCTAAATAGCCGTTCAAACATTTTTTAACCAATCTTTTTTAATTAAAAAATTTTTATAAAGTTTTTCTTCTGCACTACCTTTCTCAGGAGTCCAATCATAACTCCAGTTTACTTTGGGCGGCATAGACATGAGGATAGATTCAGTTCTTCCTTTAGATTGAATGCCAAACAATGTTCCACGATCTTGGAGAAGATTAAATTCAACATACCTTCCTCTTCGGTAATGCTGAAAATTTTTATGATGTTCCGTAAATTTTTCTTTTTTTCTTTTTTGCACAATTGGCATATAAGCATTTAAAAATAAATCCCCGATCGAAAAAACAAATTTCGAGGTATCTGCAAAACCAAATTTGTTTAAATCATCAAAGAATATTCCACCCACTCCTCTGGGTTCATTTCTATGTTTTAAAAAAAAGTAGTCGTCACATTGATTCTTGTAATTAGCATAAAGACTCGTGTCAAATTTATCTAATCCATCTTTTAAAGTTTGATGAAAATGAATCACGTCCTCTTCAAATGGATAATACGGAGTTAAGTCCATACCACCTCCAAACCACCAGATATCATCATGTCCCTCTTTTGATGCAACAAAAAAACGAACATTTAGATGCACTGTAGGAATAAAGGGGTTAAAAGGATGGAAAACAAGTGAAACACCCATAGCTTCCCATTTTCGATTAACTATCTCGGGATGTGCATGAGTGGCGGATTGAGGGAGTTGAGAGCCATGAACATGGGAAAATCCAATTCCTGCTCTTTCAAAAACCTCCCCATTTTCAAGGATGCAGGTATTACCTCCACCACCCTCAGGCCTTTGCCATGAGTCATGAAGAAAGGTTTTAGATTCTGTCATTTCTATTGTTTCAATAATCTTATGCTGGAGCAATTGAAACTTATCGTTCACTAATTCTTTGTTAACCAATATTATTTCCTAATTATTTTTTTGGTTTCAAAATCAATAATTGTTGAGGGTCTTTTGTAATTTCCTACCCTTTCATTCATTATGATACAAGATTTGCTAGAAAAATTTCTGCAACAATGTCTCCATAACTTTAAACTTATTTGGCCAGAAAAGTTTGCACTGGTTGACGTAATAGGAAAATTTAAATTTTCTAAAGTTCTTTTTATTTTTTTATGATCTGGAATACGACACCCAATCTTTTCCTTTTTGGGAGAGAGTAATATTGGACTTCTTGGATTTTTTTTAAATAAGAAGGAAGTATGTTTTGGCCAGTCAGTAATATGTTGCAAATTTTTTTCTGAATGAGATACATATCGAAAAAATTTTTGTACCTTATCTGATATAAGTAAAAAAGATTTATTCTTGGATCTTTTTTTTATGATTAGTATTTTCTTAAGTGCATTAATATTGTTTGGATGACAGCCAATCCCAAAGCATGACTCAGTTGGGTGAATTAAAATTTTCCCTGTGAGTACTTTTCTTTGAATGCGAGGTGTAAGCAAATTAGTTTAATGCCTTTTTTCCTATATCTGTTCGAAATTGAACGCCATCAAAGTTAACAATATCAGTGAGTTTATAGGCCTCATCAAATGCTAATTGAAGATTCATGCCTTTTCCAGTCAAGCCAAGCACTCTTCCTCCATTAGTCAGAATATCACCATTTTCTTTTTTTGTTCCAGCATGAAAGACATACTGTGTTGGACTTTTAAAATTAGAATTTAAAATTTTCTTACCTTTTTCAGGAGTGTCAGGATAATTTTTAGCAGCTAATACCACAGTTAAAGCAAAATCATCCTCCCACATGGGCGTATGTTTGTTTAGCTGTCCATCGCATGCATCCTTGATTAATTCGTAAAGATCATTTTTCATTCTAAATAGAATCGGTTGTGTTTCAGGATCACCCATACGGCAGTTAAATTCCAATACCTTAATATTATTCTCATCAATCATTAAGCCAGCGTACAGAAACCCTTTAAAGGTAATTCCATCTTTTTTTAATCCAGAAATAGTTGGATGTATGACTTCATGCATTATTTTTTCATGAAGTTCAGGGGTAACAATTGGGGCGGGGGAATAAGCACCCATTCCGCCTGTATTAGGACCAAGGTCATTATCAAGAAGCCTTTTATGATCCTGACTGGATGCCATAGGAAAAATATTTTCACCATCGCTCATAACAATAAAACTGGCTTCCTCACCTCGGAGAAATTCTTCAATAACAATCGAGGATCCAGCATGCCCAAACTTATCATCCTCCAACATAAAGTCTACTGTTTGATGAGCTTCCTCTAATGAATTCGCAATGATTACACCCTTACCTGCTGCTAAACCATCAGCTTTAATAACAATAGGCACGGTTTGCTGTTGGTCAATATACTGATGTGCTAACTGAGGGTCGCTAAAAGAAGAATAGAATGCGGTTGGTATATTATGGCGGGTCATAAATTCTTTTGCATATTTTTTTGAGGACTCTAATTGCGCCGCTTCCTGTGAGGGCCCAAATATTTTTAGATGGTGTGCTTCAAATTTATCTACTATGCCCTCTGATAAGGGTTGTTCAGGACCCACTACAGTGAGATCAATAGAATTAATCTGAGCAAATTTAATTAATTCATCATGACCTGTGACATCAATGTTTTCAATTTTTGGTTCAGAATCTGAACCACCATTTCCTGGGGCCAAAAAAACTTTTGTGACATGCTCGCTTTGGGATATTTTCCATGCGAGTGCATGCTCTCTACCACCACTTCCAATAATTAAAACTTTCATTTTTTTTATATCTTTAATGTTTAAAATGACGAACTTTAGTAAACAGCATTACTAGTCCAAGTTCATTTGCAGCCTCGACCACTTCATCATCGCGAACACTGCCACCTGGTTGAATGACACATTTAGCACCAAATTTTGCTAGAACATCAATGCCATCTCGAAATGGAAAAAAAGCATCAGAAGCTACCACGCTGTTGCTAAGATCAAGGTTTGCGTTCTCAGCTTTGATAGCAGCAATTCGAGTACTGTCAACACGACTCATTTGTCCTGCACCCACTCCCAATGTCATATTATCTTTACAAAAAATAATAGCATTTGACTTCACATACTGTGCCACATGCCAAGCAAAGCTCATATCATTTAGTTGGTCTTGATTCGGTTTTAATTCACTTACAACTTCACATGCATTAATGTCGAAATCAATTTGATCGGGTGTTTGAATTAAGAAACCGCCTCCAATCTTTTTAAAATCGAAGTCATCAGATCCTGCTTTATTAGGAATTTCTAACACCCTAAGATTTTTTTTAGAATCAAAGATGTTAAGAGCATCCACAGAAAAACTTGGGGCAATAATTATTTCTGCAAATTGTTTATTTATTTCCTCAGCCGTTTCTCCATCAACGGAAAAGTTAAAAGCAATAATGCCTCCGAAGGCTGATGTTGGATCTGTCATGAAAGCTCTACGATACGCTTCTTTTGGCTTATCTGCCATTGCTGCACCACAAGGATTAGCATGTTTCACAATAACGCAAGATGATGCAGACATATTCTTTACACACTCCCAAGCATTTTCTGCATCATTTAAGTTATTGAAGGACAGTTCTTTACCTTGAATTTGATTAAAGTTTGATAGCGCTCCTGCATAGTTTGTTTTATGTTTGTAAAAAGCAGCCTGTTGATGTGGATTCTCGCCATATCTCATGTCCATTGCCTTTTCGAGTTGAATTGAAATATTTTTCGGAAATTTATCGCCGTCATTGTTAGCACTTTGTAGATATTGAAATATTGCCTGATCATAACTTGAGGTATGTTCAAATGCTTTCAAGGCAAACTCTTTTCTTAAATCAAAACTCACTTCCCCATTATTTTTATTTAACTCATCGATTAATGATTGGTAATCATTTGGACTGGTCACTATTGTGACATCCTGGTGATTTTTTGCCGATGAGCGAATCATTGCTGGACCACCAATATCAATATTCTCAATGGCATCCTCGTATGTTGAATTTGGATTTTCAATTGTTTTGACGAATGGATACAGGTTAATGATAACTAGATCAATAGTCTCGATATTATGATCTTTGAGTGTACGCATATGATCATCTGATTCTCTTTTTGCGAGTATCCCACCATGAATTATCGGATTTAGAGTTTTTACTCGTCCATCAAGCATTTCTGGAAAACCAGTATGATCCGAAACTTCAATCACGTCGATTCCTGCTTCTTTTAAAGTATTAGCACTTCCGCCAGTGGAAAGAATTTTAATTCCAAAAGAATTAAGTGTGGCTCCGAGTTCAACTAAGCCTGATTTATCTGAAACGCTTATTAATGCTGTTTTTATTTTATTCATAGTTAATAGTTAAGATTGTAAAACTCTAGTTTTTTTCTTAATGTATTTCGATTAAGGCCTAATATTTTTGCTGCTTTGGTTTGATTGCCTTGAGCATAATTCATAATATAGATGAGCAGTGGTTTTTCAACAGAATGTAAAACCATGTTGTAAACGTCATTAGGTTTTTCCCCATCAAGATCTTTAAAATAATTATCCAATAACGTTTCTATTTTATCCTGAAGGTTCTTACCCATAATCTATGCTGGCTCCAGAGTATCTTCGTAGGATATGAAGTTAGAATTTTGTTTTTGACTTTCAAAAAAATCTTTTATGAAATTAAGCTGTTCTTGATTGTCATTGATTAAATTCATTTTTGCGCGAAACATAGCTGAATTCTTTAACCCTTTTGTATACCAGGATATATGCTTTCTTGCGATTTTAAGACCGGATTCTTCACCATAAAAATCATAAAGATCAGTCACGTGCTCAATAGTTGTTTTTTCAACTTCATGAATGGTTGGTGGAGATAGGTAATCTCCTGTTTTTATGTAGTGATCAATTTCACGGAAAATCCAAGGTCTTCCTTGAGCAGCTCGACCAATCATTACTCCGTCAGCAGCAGTCTTTTTAAGAACATGCAGAGCTTTTTCGGGTGTTGTGATATCACCATTAGCAATTACAGGAATTTTGATTTGATCTTTTACTGCTGCAATCGTTTCATACTCAGCATCACCTGTATAGTGACATGCTCTGGTTCGCCCATGAATAGCAAGAGCCTGAATGCCTGAATTTTCTGCAATTTTTGCAATGGTGATTGCATTTTTATTCTGTTTATCCCATCCGGTTCTAATTTTCAAAGTGACTGGAATAGGTGAAGCTTTGACAACGGCTTCTAAAATTCTTTTAACGAGATCCTCATGCTGAAGAAGAGCTGAGCCTGCCATAACATTACATATTTTTTTTGCTGGACAGCCCATATTAATGTCGATAATCTGAGCTCCTTTGTCGGCATTGTACTGCGCAGCTTCAGCCATCATTTGTGGATCAGCTCCAGCAATTTGAACAGATATTGGCTCAACTTCGCCATCATGGTTTGCTCTTCGAATAGTTTTTGAGCTTCCATACAGAAGAGAGTTAGATGTAACCATTTCACTCACAGCCATCCCGGCTCCATATTTTTTGCAAAGCTGTCTAAATGGTCGGTCGGTTACTCCAGCCATCGGAGCAACAATAATGTTATTTTTTAAAGTGTAAGGACCTATTCGCATTTTTTGTTTTTGATTGAAATGAGTTGCCTATTTTATAGGCAATAAGGGTTTTTTAAAAGTGATAACCTAATTCTTTTACGTATTTTTTTACCATTTCCATTGCAGACAATACTTGCCGTTTATCACCTTTGACGCCAATCTCTACTTGTTTTTGCGGAGTTATTTTAGGCAGGCTATACATTTTTACCAAGGGAAAGTCATTTTCAATTTGGTTCATTAAATCAATAAGCAAACTTTCTGCAATATTAGGAATGATAATCGACTGATCAAATTCAATTTTATTGGATGGAGGAAGCTTATTTTTAAATATCCACTCCATCATTGGCCATGCCATTTCCGGAAAACCTGGCATAAAAAAATGTTTATTTATACAAAAACCCGGAATCATGTTTATTGAATTCGGTATTAACTCAGATCCATCTGGAAGGTCTGCCATCAGAATTCTTTTAGGATAGGCCTCTTTCCCAAACTTATTCTCAATTAATTTTACTGCATCAGCATGTTGAGTTAGAAGCTTGTTATGTGCATTGGCAGCACTTAATCTTGTGTGATCATCTGGCGTTGCACCAATACCTCCAAAACAAAAAATAATTTTATCTTTTAAATTTTCAATTTTTGATTGAATTTCATACTCACTATCAGGCAAGTAGGTGACGCTTTTAATTAAATAATTATTTTGTTTTACTAAATCCAGAGATTTTTTAAAGTGCTTATCTTCTCTTTTTCCTGAAAGAATTTCGTCACCAATAATGATTAAATGTATTTCATTTCTATCCATTTAGTGCGCCTCTTCCCAATTCATGCCTGATCCCAAATCGGCAATCAATGGAACATCTAATTTGGCTACATTCGACATGATCTTAGGAATCTCAGTTTTGATCATATCTAGCTCAGCATTTGGAACCTCAAGAACAAGTTCGTCATGTACTTGCATAACAATTAAGGTTTCCAATTTATTGTCTACTATCCATTGTTGAACATTATTCATTGCCATTTTGATTAAATCGGCTGCAGTACCCTGCATCGGAGCATTAATAGCTGCTCTTTCTGCAGCTGCTCGCTGTATCCCATTAGAGCTATTGATTAATGGGACCCATAATCTTCTGCCAAAGACTGTTTCAACATATCCTTGTTCTTTTGCAATCAATTTTCCCTGGTCCATATAGTTTTTAACCCCAGGATATTTTTCAAAGTATTGATCAATAAAGTTTTTAGCAGAGTTTCTATCAATATTAAGGGTTTGAGATAATCCAAAAGCGCTCATACCATAAATCAAACCAAAATTAATTACCTTGGCAAACCTCCTTTGTTCTGAACTTACCGAAGCATCATTGGTGTTAAAAATCGCACTTGCCGTTGATTTATGAATATCTTCATTTTGATTAAAAGCATCCAAAAGTCCAGGATCTTTGGATAAATGCGCCATAATTCTAAGTTCAATTTGAGAATAATCACAAGAGACAATCTGACTATCAGAATTTGCTATAAAAGCTTCTCGAACCTTTCTTCCCTCTTTTGTCTTGATTGGAATATTTTGTAAATTAGGTTCTGAGCTAGCCAATCTTCCAGTGATTGCAACAGCTTGATTGTAGCTGGTATGGATTCTTTTTGTGTT
This sequence comes from Candidatus Methylolitoribacter marinus, assembly GCF_051853155.1. GTDB lineage: Bacteria > Pseudomonadota > Gammaproteobacteria > Burkholderiales > Methylophilaceae > BACL14. Next base: position 1,070,252 of record NZ_CP124221.1, on the reverse strand, counting down.
GAGATTAACCATCTTAGGAAGTTTGTCAGTGTAAGTATTTTTTAGTTTACTCAAACTTCTGTGTTCCAAAATAACTTGTGGAAGTGCATGATCATGTGACAGTTCTTCAAGGACATCCTCGCTCGTTGACGGTGTGCCGGTTGGCGTTTTTTTTCTAGGGATAATTTTCATTTTGTCAAAAAGAATCTCACGTAACTGCTTAGGTGATGACAAATTGAATGGTTGTTCGGCTATTTGGTATGCTTCATTTTCGAGATTGAGAATTTTTAAACCTAGATCTTGGCTTTGATCACTCAAGATTTTTTCTGAAATTAATACGCCGTTGCGCTCGATATAAAATAGCGTAAGTAGCGACGGTATTTCTATTTCTTTGTAGATATAATTTAATTTTGGTTCAGCAGTAATTTTTTTATTGAGATGCTCGTAGAGTTGCAATGTGACATCAGCATCTTCTGACGCATATCGGTATGCATCAGTAATTGAAACTTGATCAAAAGTGAGCTGTTTTACACCCTTTCCAACAATGGATTCAAAGCTAATGCAATCATGATCTAAATATTTTTTTGCAAGCTTGTCCATCCCGTGAGATTCAGTACTGTCAATGACATAACTCATGATCATAGTATCTTCAATTGGACCTTTGAAGGTGACATCAAAATTTTTTAAAACATGCATGTCATATTTAATATTCTGGCCAACTTTTGTAATATTTTCGTTTTCAGTAATTGATTTAATTTTATTTAAAACCTGCTTTAAAGATAGTTGGGAAATAGACATGTCTTGATGTTGCAAGGGGATGTAGCATGCCTTCCCTGCCTGGTAAGCTAGAGAAATTCCAACCAGTCGTGCTTCCATAAAATTTAAGGAATCTGTTTCTGTGTCGAGTATGCAGAGATTATTTTGTTCAATTTGAGTAATCCAATGATCAAGATCACTCTCTGTATTCACAATAGAGTAATCTTGGTTTTGATTAAATTCTGCTTGAGTTTGACTGTTTGAAGAATGGAGGGCGACGTCAGTAACAGAATCTTCAAATTCTTTCTTAAGCCATGAGCTGAAGTTGTAGTGTTGGTAAATTTTATGCAATTCTTTTTTGTCTTGTTCGGTTTTTATGCAGTCATCAAATAAAACATTCATTTCCACATCTTTTTTTATAGTAATGAGTGATTTTCCGGTAGGGAGCCATTCAATTGCATTTTTGAGGTGTGTACCTACTGCCCCAGAAATTTGATCGGAGTTAACGATGATATTGTCAAGGTCACCGAATTCATTGAGCCATTTAACCGCTGTCTTAGGACCCACCTTGTCAACACCTGGAATATTATCAGCCTTATCTCCTATGAGGGTTAAATAATCAATAATTTTTTCTGGAGGAACTCCAAATTTTTTTAACACACCTTCAACATCAAGAACCTCATTGGTCATAGTATTGACAAGAGTGACATTCTTATTGACAAGTTGTGCTAGGTCTTTATCACCTGTGGAAATAATGACTTCCATGTCTTGTTTTTCTGCATTTTTAGCAAGTGTTCCAATGACATCATCAGCTTCTACCCCTTCTATGGATAACATTGAGATACCAAGTGCATGGATTGCTTTTTTTAGAGGCTCAATTTGGATAGCAAGATCTTCAGGCATATGAGGTCTATTTGCCTTGTAATCAGAATAAATATCGTTCCGAAAAGTTTTACCTTTAGCATCAAAAACACAAACAACATAGTCTGAAGAGTATTCAGTTATAGTCTTTTTTAACATATTCAGAACACCATAAATAACTCCAGAAGGCTCATTATTTTGATTTCTTAAATCAGGAAGAGCATGGTATGCTCTATACAGATATGATGATCCATCGATAAGTAGTATTTTTTTCATATAATTTTATTATGGCCGAATCAAAAAAAAATCCTAGTAATAGTTTGTCAGATTTATTGATGCAAAATGAATTTGACAATGAGTCATGGCACGCATTTGAAATTGTATCTGAATATGTGAGTGCTACCCAATCTTTAGATCGAATTACACCTGCAATTTCTTTTTTTGGAAGCGCTCGATCAAAACCAGCAGATAAATATTACAACTTGAGTGAAGAGATTGCTTTTAAATTATCCGAGTCAGGATTTAACATTATTACTGGCGGCGGACCTGGTCTAATGGAAGCTGCAAGTAAAGGTGCTTTTAATGGAAAATCTAAAAGTATCGGCTTAAATATTATTCTTCCAAAGGAACAGAACCCGAACTCATATCAAGACATCAGTATTAACTTTAAATATTTTTTTATGAGAAAAGTAATGTTCGTAAAGTATGCTTTTGCTTATGTAGTTGCACCAGGAGGATTTGGGACTCTTGATGAATTTTCTGAGGTACTAACTTTAATTCAAACTAATAAATCAAAAAAGGTCCCTGTTATTTTAGTTGGTGTTGATTTTTGGCAAGGCTTACAAGATTGGTTGCAGAATAAAATTATTCAAGAAAAATTTGCTGAGCAAGAAGATTTAAGTATTTTTAAGATGAGCGATGATCCTAATGATATTGTAAATTTTATATTTGATTGTTACTACAGGAAAGATAATGATCTTTCTTTTAAAAGCAATAACCTAAATATTCATTTATAATTAACCTGATTATTTAAAGGAATATTAAAAGCATGACAAAAATTTTCACTATATTTTTACTAGCTGCGATTCTTCCATTTACTACTGTTGCTTACTCTGCGGGTGAACTTGACCCTCCAGAAACTAATTACGATTATGATCCATCCATCGATCAACCAGAGATTACCATTAGAGAAGAAAAAGATGAGTTCATTGAGGAGTATAGAATGAATGGAAATCTTTACATGATGAAAGTAACCCCAAAAAACATGCCTTCATATTATTTGATAAAGCATGAACAAAATGGAGAATGGGTTAGGGAAGATACTGAAGGAAAGGCCATTTCATTACCTATGTGGGTAATTGGTGAATTCTAAAACAATTTATGGCGGTTTATACATCTCTTAGCCAATCCGAAGTTGAAACTTTTATCAGCAAATTTAATATTGGAAAATTAAAAAGCTACGCAGGTATCTCTGGTGGCGTCACAAATAGTAACTTTTTTATCAACACGGATAGCTGTGAGGCCGTCTTAACTATTTTTGAAGAACTTAATTTTGAAGATCTAGATTATTATTTCAGCTTTATGCAACATTTATCAACTCATGGATTTTCATGTCCCAAACCTATTTCGGATAGTAATAATAATCTTATCCATGATTTAAAAGGTAAACCTGCCGCATTAATTTCTAAACTGCCAGGAAAAGTTTTTGAGGAGATTAATGATCATCAACTTATTGAACTTGCAAAATCTTTTGCCGAAATGCATCTAATTTCACTTAAATTTAATACTCAGAAAAAAAATGAGAGAGATTTACAATGGATGAAGGATACGTTTTCCATGTTCGCTAATAAAATTTCCTCTGAGCAAAGAGAGCTGATTAATGAGGAATTATCATTCTTGGAAAATTTATCTGAAAATCTTCCTCGCGGAGTGATTCATGCTGATTTATTTAGAGATAATGTTTTATTTGAGGAAAATAGATTAGGTGGAATTATTGATTTTTACTATGCATGTAATGATTTCTTTATTTATGATATTGCAATAGTGATTAATGATTGGTGTATTGACCCTAATGGCAAAATTATAGATAGAAAGAAAAAATTATTTATCGAAGCCTATGATTCCATCAGACAACTCAATAACAATGAGCATGAAGCATTAAATTCATACCTTAGATTAGCGGCAATGAGATTCCTGATTTCAAGATTTAGAGATCAGTTTAATGAAAAAGATGCTGAATTGAACACAATAAAAGATCCATTATTCTTTTATGAAATTTTAAAAAATAGAAGGCAGAGTTTAAATTGAATGCTATTCGTCAAACGCAATCTTGGCTAAGAGATATTTTCCTGATTTTAAAAAAAACAAAAAATTATTCTCTGATGATTGGTTACACGTATTTATTCATTTTTCTGGTGTTGCCATCTTTACCTCTCATACAATTCTTATCTCCAATTGTGATAATTTTATGGCCTGTGGTGGTGGTACAAATTATCACTTTTTATCAAAGCCAAGAAAATAAAAAAATTTCAATTTTTAAACTTGATAGTCAATTAAAAAAAAGTATCCCCCAGTTGCTGAGAATTGGGTTAATTACCTTTTTTTATGCATTGCTCGTGTCAACCTTTTTATCACCACAAATGCAAAGTATTGTAGAGCAGGCAAATGCTGGAGACTCGGTTATAGAAGCAGCGGTCTTCATAAAGTTAATATTAAAGTTATTTTTATTCATGTTGCCTTTGTTTGCAGCGACTTGGTTTTCACCAATGATTATTGTCTTCCGGGGTGAGGGTGTATTCAAAGCTTTAAAATCCAGTATTGCGGCAATATTAATATATATCATTCCTTTATTGATGACTTGGGCGTCAATGATTGTAATTTTTGCCTTATTGATTTATGTCTTGCAAAATTTCTTATTACTTTTTGGATTTTCTCAAGCAGTATATATTGCTGTATCCACTGTTGTAATTTTCAGCTTAACTGCCGTATATATTGCAGCTTTATTTATTTTTCAGTTTCTTGGATATAAGCAGATATTTAAATTATAGTTTTTCTAATTTAGCAAATTCAAGAGCAAGCCATTTTGTTCCAGCTTTCGAAAATTGAACCTGAACACGCAGATCATTCAAGGATCCTTCATAGGATAACACGACACCATTACCAAATTTTTTATGCAATACCTGTGATCCAATCTTGAAAGGATATTCTGAGTTACTGAAACTTTGTGTCACTTGTCTTGGTTGATTATATTGTCTAATCTGAGGCGTTTCGATTACATTGATTTTTTTAATTAGATTCTCTGGAATTTCATCGAGAAATCTAGAAGATAGATTGTATTGAGTTTGTCCATACATAAGCCTTGATTGAGCATAAGTCAGGTATAAATTTTCTCGGGCCCTGGTTACAGCGACATACATCAACCTTCTTTCCTCTTCCAAACCATCTGCTTCAATAAGACTTTGTTCATGAGGACATAAGCCTTCTTCAAGACCGGTAATAAAGACAATATCAAACTCTAAGCCCTTAGCTGAATGGATTGTCATTAACTGAAGTGCATCTTGATTTGCCTTTGCTTGTAATTCCCCACTTTCAAGAGAGGTATAGTTTAAAAATTCTGTTAACTCAAGATTTTTATCTTCCCCATTAAAATTTTCTGAGAAGGTGGTTGCTGCAGAAACTAATTCCTCCAGATTTGATACTCTATCTTGCCCATCCTTATCGTTTATATAGTGACTTTTTAATCCACTGTAATTAATAACAACATCCATTGATTCCGCTAGAGTTAAACCTTGAATCTCATCTTCTATTTTTCGAATTAAATCAATAAAATAAGAAATTCCTTTTTCTGAAGTAGGAGTTTTATAGGATGATTTTGCAGCTTCCCACAAGCTTGTATTATTTATTTTTGAGATGTCTTGAAGTGATTCTAAAGACCGATTACCTATGCCTCTTGCCGGGAAGTTCACTATTCTTAAGAAGGCATTATCATCTTGCTTATTCGCAATCAAGCGAAGGTAAGCCAGCGCATGCTTCACTTCTGCGCGTTCAAAGAATCTCAATCCTCCATACACTCTATAAGGGATGTTATTAGATACCATGTTGTGCTCAAGAATTCTTGATTGAGCATTGCTTCTATATAAAATGGCAATATTTCGGAAGCACTTTCCTTTTCTATGCCACATTTTTATTTCATCTAAAATATATTGAGCTTCATCTGAATCAGATAGCGCCCTAAACACTTTTATTGGATCGCCATCACCAGCAGCAGTCCACAAGTCTTTGCCTAGTCTTTTTTCATTATTTTTTATAATTTCATTTGCAGCATTTAATATATTATTTTTGGAGCGATAATTTTGTTCTAGTTTAATAACTTTTTTAATGTTGAAATCATGTTGCAATGATTGCATATTTCCCACATTTGCCCCACGAAATGCATAGATCGATTGATCATCATCCCCAACAGCAAAAATAATATTATTTTTACCAGTTAATAATTTTAACCAGCGGTATTGAAGTTCGCTGGTATCCTGAAATTCATCTACAAGGACATGATGAAATCTATTCTGATAATGCGCTCTTATAATTTCATTATTGACTAAAATCTCATACGATCGAAGGAGTAGTTCACCAAAATCTGCAACACCCTCTCTTTGGCACTGTTTTTCATATTCAAGGTATATTTCATTAATTTTCTGAGTGTGCGCATCGTACGTTTTAACATCTTTTGCACGCATGCCGTTTTCTTTAGATCCGTTAATATGATATTGAATTTCTTTTGGAGTTATTTTATCAGGATCAATTTGTAAAATTTTGCATAATCTTTTAATGGCAGATAATTGATCACTGCTATCTAAAATTTGAAAAGTCTGAGGAAGGTTTGCCTCTTTGAAATGCAATCTTAAAAAACGGTTACATAAGCCATGAAAGGTTCCTACCCACATTCCTCTTGGATTCATTCCTAGCTGCGAAGAGATTCTGGATAACATTTCATTTGCCGCCTTATTGGTAAAAGTGACGGCCAAAATTCCATTGGGTGAGACGATTTGGTTATGTATCAGCCAACTAATTCTTGAAGTCAATACTTTAGTTTTGCCGCTTCCCGCACCGGCTAAGATGAGGGCAGATTCATTTTGGAGTTGAACTGCTTCTGACTGTTTTTCGTTAAGGTCTTTTAAATAATCTAATTGCATGGATCATGATGCTACCTTATTTTTTTTATTTTTAAAGTCTTATTCGAACTTTTTTATTTTTTTTAAATCACAATAATAATTCTGGAATAAGCATTGTCCTCCCCAATGCACCAGAAAAAAGAAAGGGCCACATATGTGGCCCTTTTTTGTATCCTAATGTAATGTAGGATTCGTTACTTACATCATACCTGGCATACCGCCCATACCACCCATACCGCCCATACCGCCCATATCAGGACCTGCTGGCGCATCTTCTTTAGGTAATTCAGCAATCATGCAATCAGTCGTTAACATCAAACCTGCAACAGACGCTGCATTTTGTAATGCCGAGCGAGTTACTTTAGTTGGATCTAAAACACCCATAGCTACCATGTCGCCATATGTATCATTGGCTGCATTGTAACCATTGTTACCTTTTTCAGATTTCACATTGTTGATGACAACTGAAGCTTCTTCACCTGCGTTTGATACAATTTGTCGAAGAGGTTCTTCGATCGCTCGAACAACAATCTGAATACCTGCATCTTGTTCAGGATTGGTACCTTTGGTTTTTGAAATTGCATCTTGAACTCTTAACAATGCAACGCCACCTCCAGGCACAATTCCTTCTTCAACTGCAGCACGAGTTGCATGAAGTGCATCTTCAACACGAGCTTTTTTCTCTTTCATTTCAACTTCGGTTGCCGCACCAACTTTAATTACTGCAACACCACCAGCAAGCTTAGCTACTCGTTCTTGAAGTTTTTCTTTATCATAATCACTGGTTGATTCAGCAATTTGCGTTTTGATAGTTTCGATCCGTGACTTAATTGTATCTGCCTTGCCCGCGCCATCAATGATAATCGTATTTTCTTTACCAACCTCGATGCGTTTTGCTTGACCGAGATCCTCAAGTTTTACATTCTCTAATGTAAGACCAACTTCATCAGATATGACTGTGCCACCTGTAAGGATAGCGATATCTTCAAGCATTGCTTTTCTTCTATCGCCAAAACCGGGCGCTTTTACTGCAACAGTTTTGATTGTTCCACGAATGTTGTTTACAACAAGTGTTGCTAAAGCTTCGCCTTCAATTTCTTCGGCAATGATCAGTAATGGTTTACCAGCCTTTGCAACTTGTTCTAATGTTGGCAGAAGATCTTTAATATTTGCGATTTTTTTGTCATGAAGTAATACATATGGATCATCTAGAAGCGCAATTTGCCTCTCATTATTATTAATGAAATAAGGAGACAAATAGCCACGATCAAATTGCATACCTTCTACAACATCTAGTTCATTGCTCAGACCTGATCCATCTTCAACAGTAATCACTCCCTCTTTGCCAACTTTATCCATTGCGTCAGCAATGATTTGACCAATTGATTCATCGGAGTTTGCGGAAATCGAACCAACTTGTGCTATTTCTTTACTTGTATTACAAGGTTTACTTAGTTTATGAAGTTCAGCTACACCTGTTTCCACAGCCTTATCGATCCCTCTCTTAAGATCCATCGGATTCATACCGGCTGCAACTGCCTTCATACCCTCACGAACAATCGCCTGAGCAAGAACAGTAGCAGTAGTAGTGCCATCACCAGCATTATCTGATGTTTTGGAAGCGACCTCTTTCACCATTTGAGCACCCATGTTCTCAAATTTGTCATTTAATTCAATTTCTTTCGCGACTGATACACCATCTTTAGTAATCGTTGGCGCCCCAAAAGATCTTTCAAGAACAACATTACGACCTTTAGGACCAAGAGTAACTTTAACTGCATTAGCAAGAGTGTTAACCCCTTTTACCATTTTTTGGCGAACATCATCACCAAATCTTACATCTTTTGCTGCCATTATTTTTCTCCGTATTTAGTTATAATTATTCAATGATTGCCATGATGTCGTCTTCTCGCATAACTAGAAGCTCTTCACCATCAACTTTAACTGTTTGCCCTGCATATTTTCCAAACAACACCTTGTCTCCGACTTTAACATCTAGAGCTTTGGTATTTCCGTCTTCAAGGATTTTGCCGTTGCCTACAGCTTCAATAACGCCTTGATCAGGCTTTTCTGCTGAAGCACTTTCAGGAATTACAATTCCTGAAGCAGTTGTACGTTCTTCTTCAACACGTTTAACTATTACACGGTCATGTAAAGGACGAATTTTCATTTGTTAGATCTCCTAATAGTGTATTCTTGTTATTATGTTAGTTATAAATTAGCACTCTATAACTAAGAGTGCTAATAATAGGGACGATTGTTCTTAATTTCAAGGGTAATTATCAAAAAAAAGGTTATTTATGTTTTCAGCGACTGATTATCGCCAGTTAAGTAATAGCAATATCAAAATATCGCCACTTACTTTAGGAACCATGACGTTTGGTGATCAAAATAGTAAAAGTGAGGCATATGAACAGTTGGATTTTGCTTTAGATATTGGCATAAATTCAATTGATATAGCTGAATTGTATCCAGTTCCTCCTAAAGCAGACACCTATACCAAAACTGAATCTATTCTTGGAGATTGGTTACAAACACAGGATCGAGACAAAATAATTATTTCAAGCAAGGTCGCTGGTCCAAGAAGAAAGTTAAATTGGATACGTGGCGGGCCAACCTCTTTAAACGAAGAAAATATTGTGAACGCTTTGGACGCATCGCTCAAAAGACTGAAAACAGAGTATATAGATATTTATTATCTTCATTGGCCTGAAAGAAATGTCCCAATGTTTGGGCAATATAAATTCGACCCTGAAGGGGACCAAGAGGATGGCAAACAAATTTCTTGGGTGAGCATTTATGATCAACTAACAACTCTATCAAAATTAGTTGATTCAGGAAAAATTAGAACAATTGCCCTTTCGAATGAACAACCGTGGGGTTTAATGGAGTTTATTAGAGTTGCAAGACAACATAAATTACCAATTATTAGCGCATTACAGAATAGCTATAGCTTATTGAATCGTACTGTAGAGTTCGGTATCAGTGAGATTTTATATCGTGAGCAGCTGAGTTTTTTAGCTTATTCACCGCTAGCTTTTGGATATTTAACAGGTAAATATATCGAAAACGACCAAGCAGCTGGAAGAGTCAATCTTTTTCCAGGTTATGCAAAAAGATTTGATAAGCCCGGGGTCAGATATGCAGTCAAACAATATGCGCAATTAGCGAAGAAATATCATCTGTCCCTAACTGAAATGTCATTAGCTTTTGTAAGGTCGCAATGGTTCATGACTTCAACAATTTTAGGAGCAACTTCGCTTAATCAACTAAAAGAGAATGTTGAAAGTTTTTCTCTAGAGCTATCGGATGAAATATTAGATGAAATCGAACAAATTCATCTATCAGTAATGAACCCGGCCCCTTAAGTCAATGAGCAAGGACAAGATCAATTTAATAAGAGAGAGTATTGAAAATGTATGGCATCCATGTTCTAGAATGGATCAATACAACGATCAAAATTTAATTGCTATTGAGTCAGGCAACAAGAGCTGGCTAAGGTCAGTGGATGGCAAGGATTATTTTGATGCCATAAGTTCATGGTGGGTAAATTTGTTTGGCCACAATAATCCCTATTTAAAAAAAAATATTATCAGCCAGCTTAATAAAATAGAGCATGTCATGCTGTCAGGCATGACCCATCAACCTGTAATTGATTTATCTAAACGACTCAATGCCCTAACTAACCTGGACCATTGTTTCTATTCGAGTGATGGATCTAGTGCAGTCGAGGTCGCCTTAAAAGTGAGCTACCATTATTGGAAAAACAAAGGGCAAAAGAAAACAAAATTTGCTCTCCTTAGAAATAGTTATCATGGCGAAACCCTGGGTGCTTTATCTGTGACAGATGTCGATATTTTTTCTAAGAATTATTATTCTTTGTTAAATAAAAATATTATTCTTCCCAATCCATCCCCAAAAAATTATGAATCTCAAAAACAACTTAAAGAGTTTGCGTTAGAAAGTTTTGAGAAAGCAGAAACAATCTTAAATAAACATCATAAAACAATTGCAGGATTGATTATTGAACCGATTCTTCAATGCGCCTCAGGCATGAATTATTACCACCCTGTTTATTTAAAAAAATTAAGAAAATTATGTTCTAAGCTTAATATTCATTTCATTGCAGATGAGATTGCTGTTGGTTTTGGGCGCACAGGAAAAATGTTTGCTTGTCAGCATGCCAATATTAAGCCAGACATCATGTGTCTATCAAAAGGCTTGTCAGGAGGCTATCTTCCTATAGCAGCCACTCTTGTTTCCAAAAAAATATATCGCGAGTTTTTAGATCCAGATGTTGAGAAAAACTTTCTACACTCACATAGTTTTACTGGCAACCCCCTTGCGTGTTCAGCGGCCATTGCAACTCTAGATTATTTTAATCAAAAATTAAATATAGATAAGATTAATGAGAAGTCTAAATTATTTAACCAGGTCATGATGAAGTTAACAAAATATAACATTAAAAATTTTTTTAATATCGGAATGATTTGGCGTTTTGATTTACCTGAAAATCAAGAGCCCTCGAATTTTGAATCTTTTGCTCGAGAAGCAGGATTGTTAATCAGGCCGATTGGCAGATGTGTTTATATTATGCCCCCTTACACAAGCACCTTGTCTGATATAAAATTTGTAGTAAGAGTGTTAGAGCAAATATTTAAAAGAATGCAGATGGATATTTCATGATACGTTTACTGCTGATCATTAGTTTGTTTATTACAACGGCATATTCTCAAGAGCTCGTTATTAAAAGCAAAATTAATCCGCAAGATTTTGCTTATTCTATAAAAAATATCTCAACAGATGAATCATGGAGCAAGGATGCTAATAAGTCATTTAATTTTGCATCAGTAAATAAGCTTATCACTGCCACCATTGCACTCGATGAATTAGGCCCAGATTTTAAATTTCGAACGTTATTCTTTTCTACTGAGCAAATAAAAGATAATAAAATTATAGAAGATTTGATTATCAGGGGGGAGGGGGATCCAACTCTATCAATTGAAAATTTAAAAGATATTTTTAATCGTTTTAAAGCTAAAGGGATTGATCAAATTAAAGGAAATATCTTTTTAGATGATTCATACTTTAAAAATCAACTTAATCCAAGATATATTGATGACCTAAGTTACCGAGCCTATAACATCCAACCCAAATCCTTATTAATTGAGGCGGGGGCGATTGAGATTCAATTTTTAAATCAGGATAATAATGTGAGCCTATATCACAAGCCTTCCATGGAAGGAATTAAGGTTGTAAATAATTTAAAAATTACAAATAAAGCCTGTGAGGACTGGAAGTCTAAAATTCGTCCTGATGTGATATTTGCTGATGAATTAATTCAGGTTACCGTCAATGGATCTTTCAGTAAGAAGTGTAAAAATAAATCTTTATACTTAAATGCATTAAATCAGGATGAATACCTTAAAGCTGCCATTATCAACATCTTAAACGAGGCGAAAATTGAATTTGAGGGTGAAATAGAGCAACAAAGTTTTAGTGATGACGAATTAAATAGTTATGTGTTGCTTGATGAACATTTTTCAGATCCTCTTAATCAGTTGATGTATCAGATGAATAAGTACAGCCTCAATTTATTTTCAAGGAATCTGGCTCTGGTTGCAATGAAATACAAGACAGAATTTGACGCTGATGAATTCAATACCGATATTTTTTTTAAAAGCTGGTTTGAAAAAAAGGGAATTAATGCCAATGAGTTTTTTATTGAGAATGGGGCAGGATTATCACGAGATAGTTATGCTAACTCCCTGTTATTTCAGGAAATCTTGGCTTTTATTATCGCATCTGACTGGAAATCAGAGATTATTAGCTCACTTCCAATTACTGGTATTGATGGCACATTAAAGTCTATGTTTAAAGAAAAATCTTTTTCGAATGCAACTCATCTTAAAACAGGTCGTCTTAAAAATGTATTTGCTTTGTCAGGATTTATGAAGTCAAGCAAGGGTGAGGAATATATAGTAACATTCGTACTAAATGGACCTCAGTATGAATCCTTCTTAAAGTTCATTGAACAAAGCCTAGAATATTTATATCAACATTAAAACTAACAGGAATTTATATGAGATATTATTTTTTGATTTTTTTAATCATGACGTCATCAGTTTTTTCAATTGAATTAATAGGAGAAAAGGAAAAAAGTATGGAGCAAGAATCTGCTAAAGTTTACGACAAGGGGTTGCAGCTCATTGACAATGTGGTCGGAGATGGAAGAGAGGCTGAGCCTGGACTTATTGTCAAAGTTCATTACACAGGGTGGTTATACGATGCAAATAAAAAAGATAATAAAGGTGAGAAATTTGATAGTTCACTTGATCGAAATGATCCACTAGAATTTACATTGGGTATAGGACAAGTCATTAAAGGTTGGGATATTGGCGTGCAAGGTATGAAAATTGGTGGTAAAAGAACAATTATTATTCCTTCTGATTTGGGATATGGGTCAAGAGGCGCAGGAGGGGTTATTCCGCCAAATAGTGATTTAATTTTTGATGTTGAATTATTAGGGCTAAATTAAGATGAATTTGACCGTAACTTGGGAACAAGACGTTTGTTTTAAAGCTGAATCTGAATCACGTCATAGTCTATTAATGGATGGTCCGCAGGATCTTGGAGGAAAAGATCAAGGCATGAGACCAATGGAAGTTTTGTTATCTGGTATGGGCGGATGTACATCATTCGATGTTGTGACTATTTTGAAGAAGTCACGACAAGATGTGACAGGATGTCAGGCATTCATTTCATCAAAGCGAGCAGAGTCAGTTCCAAAAGTATTTACAGATATTCACATTCACTTCAAAGTAACAGGAAAAGATTTAGATGAGAAGAAGGTGGCTCGTGCAATAGAATTGTCAGCGACCAAGTATTGCTCCGCATCAATAATGCTAAGTAAAAGTGTAAATATAACGCATGCGTTTGAAATTGTTGCGGCTTGAAAGATTAATTTTTAATAATTTTTACTTGTAGGGTTATATCTGAATCAATAACGTCTAGTAGCCTATCAATATTCGGATGTTTCCCTGGGTTATTTTGGGCATCTTCGGTATGCTCAGCATACAGGTCAATCCCCTCCATAGCAGCATCACTATTAATTACACCAAAAGTTTCGTATAAGTAATTGTAGACTTTAATAGAACCCATAGAGCCGGGTTTGCTTTTAATTACACCATGCAGCTGTTCTTGATGATAAAGCTGGATCTCTTTGATATGATCTGCGGAGTTGAGTGTTTCTAATATCTCTTTAAAATTTTGCATTAATTCAAATCCAAAAGGTTGTTTTAGTCATTAACTTTGAAGTCACATTCATTATTTTTTGAACAAAACTTGGAAGCTCTTTTGAGCCAAGCGACTTCGCTGTTTTTTGATGACACTGCTCATCATATTTCATTTGTTTTAAAATAGCATGCGTTTTTTTATCATTTTTTGGTATTTTTTTTATATGGCTTTCGAGATGGGCGGCAACTTGTTTTTCGGTCGCCTCTAAAAAACCTAAATTAATTTTATTATCTATTTTTCCTGCAATCGCCCCAAGACTAAAGGAGCTCATATAGAAGATTGGATTAAGATAGCTTGTCCTGCCTCCTAATTCTTTAATGCGTTGCTCACACCAATTGAGATGGTCTATTTCTTCAAAAGCAGCCTGCTTTAGAGATTTTTCAGTGACTTCATCAGAATTAAAAAACAGTTGCCCCCTATAAAGAGCTTGCGCACACACTTCACCAGTGTGATTAACCCTCATTAGTCTGGCAGTTTGTTTCAAGTCATCATCAGTAAGATCAGGTTGGGTGTTTGCAAATCTTTCTGAAGGTGAGGACCTCTCACCTTTTTGTGGCAAAGTAAAAAGTTTAAGGGCAAAATCAACTTCAGAAATTATCTTATCAATCATGGATTAATTAATCTTTTTATAAATATCTATACCCTTTAGTATATTCAAAGCTTCTTGAAACTGCTTATCATCAGCCGTACCGAACTCAACTGGCTTAAAGTTTTTTAGCGCCTCTCCTCCATCATCAGCTTTGGTTGATGTTTTTTGCTTTTCATCATTTTTCGATTCCTCTGAATTTGCACTCTCATCTTTCTTAGATTCATTGTCGTCAGGGTTGGATAAGTGTTGATTAAGATCAGCCTCACGAGACATTAAACCACTGAAACCATCTTCTACAACTATATCCGGATCAATACCTTTTGCCTGGATTGAACGCCCATTTGGAGTAAAATATCTAGCAGTGGTCAGCTTAATTGCTGTTCCGTTATTCATTGGTAAAATGCTCTGTACCGAACCCTTGCCAAAGCTTTTAGTGCCAACAATTAATGCTCTTTTATGATCTTGTAGTGCTCCCGCAACAATCTCAGATGCTGATGCAGAACCATTATTTACAAGAACGACCAAGGGAGTTTTTTTAATTTCACTTGGGAGTTTCTCAATGTAGTTATTTTTTGGGTCACGAACAAAGTTTTCTGGGATTGCAGTTAAATGCATTTTTGAATCCCTTGCGCGCCCTTCAGTATAAACAACAAGCTCACCCTCAGGTATAAAAGCGGCCGAAACTGCTACAGCAGCATTTAACAAGCCACCAGGATTATTTCTCATATCGAGCACAATACCGCTTAATGGCTTTTTATTTTCTTCAAAAAGTTTATTGATTGATTTGGCAACGTCCTCACCAGTTCTTTCCTGGAATTGTGTTACACGAATGTATCCGTAATCTTCTTGAATCAATTTAGCCTTTACACTTTGGCTTTTTATCTGAGCACGAGTAATCTTTACATCAAAAGGAGCGTTCTGCCCCTTTCTTAAAATTTGAACATTTAATGATGTACCTGGTTTTCCTCTCATGATCTTCACGGCATCATTTAATGACATCCCTTTGGTCGATTTGTCATCTAACTTGATTATCAGGTCTCCACTTTGTAAGCCAGCTTTAAATGCAGGAGTATCTTCAATAGGAGATATGACCTTCACAAAACCATCTTCCATACCCACTTCAATTCCTAAGCCACCAAATTCTCCCGCCGTTCCTTGTTGCATTTCCTTAAAGTGATCTTGGTCAAGAAAGGTGGAATGGGGATCAAGGCCTGCCAACATTCCATTTAATGCTTCAGTTAAGAGCTGCTTGTCCTCAACTTCTTCTACATAGTCAGCTTTAATCTTGCCAAATACCTCAGCAAAAATTCTCAAATCTTCAACCGGAAGCTTTTTGGCTTCACTCTTTTTGTCAGCAAAGACAGATAAATTGACACTTATTAAAACGCCAAAGACTAGGCCAAAAGTTATTAGAGTAAAGCTTTTAAATTTATTTTTCATACCAAACCTTAAATAGAAGAGTAACTTTAAACATGTACAATATTACATCAGATCTCTGACGAATAATTGACAACTTATGCAAAAAAAAAATTACATTGAAATCAAGTTTTGCCCCAAATGCAAGTGGCTGTCAAGGGCTACTTGGATATCTCAAGAATTATTAAACACTTTTGAATCGGACTTGTCATCTGTAACGTTAGTTCCTTCTGAATCTGGTGTTTTTGATATTACTTGCAATGGAAGTTTAATCTTTTCAAGAAAACAAGAAAATGGTTTTGTAGATGTTGCCATTATCAAACAAAGAATCCGCGATTTGATTGATCCAGATAGAAATTTAGGTCATGTTGATAATGTCAGATAAATCAAACTTTTTTGATCATTTTTTTAATGAAAATGGTCCATTGGCCAGCTATCTTTCCAGCTATCAAAAAAGAGACGGCCAAGTTCAGATGGCACAATTCATCGATGAATCTGTTACTTTAAAAAAAACAGTAGCTATAGAGGCTGGAACAGGAATCGGAAAAACATTAGGTTATTTATTACCGTTGGTCCGACAAAATAAAAAAATTATTATCTCGACAGCAACGAAGAATCTTCAGGAGCAATTATTAGATAAAGATTTTCCAATTCTTCAAAAAGCATTGAAGCTCAATTTCAATGTTTCAATATTAAAAGGACGATCTAATTACCTATGTCATCATCGAATCAATAATCACAGTAAAATGTTTTTTTCAAAATCTGATGCTTCAATATTTTCCGACATAGAAGATATTTTAAAAAAAACAAATACTGGCGATGTGGTGGAATTAAAAAAAAATTTATCAGGAAATATTTCGCATGCCGTCACATCAACGAGTGAGAATTGTCTCTTTGGTGATTGCAAGTTTAATAATGATTGTTTTGTAAATAAGGCAAGAAGGAGGGCGCATTCTGCCGAGGTGATTATAGTGAATCATCACTTATTTTTTTCAGATTTTTTTAATGAAAATGATGATGCTAATAACTTATTGCCAAAGTCAGATGTGGTTGTCTTTGATGAGGCTCACAATTTAATTGATTTGGCGATGCTGTACTCCAGCAAAATATTTTCTTCCCTTAAATTGAATCGTGTTCTTGATGACCTAATTAACCACTTAAAAAATTCTGTCATTGGCCTAGAAAACTTTTCAATGATTTTCAATCGTTATAATTTTTCAATGTCTCAACTCCTTGATTTAGTAAAAGATGAACCACAAAAAATTTCTCTGTATAAGCTTAACCAATTAAATGTTTTCAAAGATCATTTGGCTGAAATTATGGATAACCTTGAAGAGCTCAATAATGCTATTAAAGCACCAGGCTTTATTAATAAGGATATTGATGCTTCAGCTAAGGAGTTAAATAACTTTATTGAGCTTTTAAAAAATATCATTAATCCCTCGGAGAAAAAAAACGCACTTTGGTTGGAAAAGTTTAATAACTCCATCTCCATTCATATCACCCCAATTGATGTCAAAGGAATTTTCTCAAAAACAACAGCCTCAAGTGACTCGATGGTATTTACCTCAGCAACAATGACGACCAATGGTAATTTTGATTATTTTAAAGATTTAACAGGATTAAAAGATATAGAAACAAGAGTCTTTGAAAGCCCTTTTAACTATGAGAAAAATGCGGTGTTACATATTCCAATGGGGCTACCGAACCCCAATGAAAAAGATTTTTTTTCATCTTTAGTAGATTATGTCTATCCAGCGATAAAATTAAATAAGGGAAGAACATTATTTTTAACAACCTCATTAAATGGTGTTGAGCAAGTAGCTAATCAGTTTGAATTTATTAACCACAGAAATGCTGATCCCTTAAACATCTTAAGACAAGGAATGTTGCCAAATCAATTACTTATCGAAGAATTCAAAACCAATCAAAATTCTGTTTTGATTGGTTCATTTTCTTTCTGGGAAGGTATTGATTTAATAGGAGACAACTTAACGCTATTAATTATTGATAAGTTACCATTCAAATCACCCGATGATCCTATCGTGGATGCAAAAATAAATTTATTGAATGAAAAAGATTTTTTTATGAAATCACAAATTCCAATGACAACTCTACTAATGAAGCAAGGGATGGGTCGGTTAATAAGAAATTTTTCTGATAAGGGAGTTGCGATACTTGGCGATAACAGAATTCAAAAAAAATATTATGGAAAACAAATTTTAAAATCCCTACCCCCGTTTCAATTAGTGGAGGATTATAATCAGGTTTTAAATTTTATTGAGGAACTTCGTTGAATCTATTAGCAATAGACACATCATCTATAAACTTTTCTTTATGCCTCATTCATTCTGCTGGAAAAGAAAATGTTGAATTTAATGCTGGCATAACTCATTCCTCAGTTGCTTTGAGCGAAGTCCAAAAAATTTTAAAAAAGGCGAATGTCGCCTTTAAAGATTTAAATGTGATCGCATTTTCTGCAGGGCCTGGATCATTCACTGGGATTAGGATAGCCTGTGGCGTTGCCTATGGAATAGCTTTTTCTCACAAAATTCCTTTGATAGGAATAAGTTCGTTAAAAACAATTGCATCAATGACAGAGTCAAATTATATTTTATCGACCATTGATGCCAGGATGGGTGAAGTATATTTACAATTTTTTAAAAGAAATAATGATAAAAAAATTATTCCCCTCTCAGAACCCATGGTAACTGCACCGGATAAATTACCGATCCCTCCAGACGAAATTACTAATAGTTTTTCTGTGATTGGTACAGGTTATGAAATGTTTACAGATCATTTTAATGACACATACTTCTCATATTCTTTAGACAACCAAAACCTAAAAACAAATATGGCTAGCTATATCGCCTCTATTGCATTGGAGCAGCCACCAGGCAAATTTTCCTTTGATGGAATTCAACCCATTTATGTCCGAAATAAGGTGGCTCAAACTATTGATG
The DNA here is from genome assembly GCF_051853155.1 of Candidatus Methylolitoribacter marinus. Lineage (GTDB taxonomy): Bacteria > Pseudomonadota > Gammaproteobacteria > Burkholderiales > Methylophilaceae > BACL14. Next base: position 1,051,224 of record NZ_CP124221.1, on the reverse strand, counting down.
AAAGAAAATAAATAATGGAATTCATGCAAGATCCAAAAGATTCAGACTTGAGTGAAGTTCATGCGATCGAACAAGAAAATGAGGTTGAGTTATGGAGTATAAAAAATTTTAAAGACTCAATATCGGTGAAGCATTTCTTTAAAATATTTTTCTTAAATGAAACTATCGTTGGTTTTATTGTGGCAAGACTCATCTCGCACGAGTGCGAAATCTTAAATATTGGTGTTACTAAAAGTGTGCGGAAAAAAAAAGTTGCCTCAAAGTTAATGGACGCTCTCATTGGTGAATGCCATAATAAAAATATCAAACATATTTTTTTAGAAGTTAGAACTTCAAATATACCTGCCATCAGTTTGTATAAAAAATTTTACTTTAATGAGATTGGAGTTCGCCCCAATTATTACTTGACCAAGAAGGGACATGAGGATGCCATTATTATGGGAAGAGATTTGCCATGATTTTTAATGAAAGAGATCAGCTAGATGAGCTTGAGTTGCTCACCATTTTTGATATGTATCAATCTTGTCATGATAAGGCCGATGATTCATCACCAAAAGTTAAAGAAAAAAAATATCATTGCGCCATCATGGAGATTGACAATATGACGCTCCTGATGATTTATGATGTTGCAAAACAAGATACAGAGAGTACATCCTTAATGAGCAGTATTAACTTGTTCTTGAAAGGGGTGGGTTCACTTAAATTGCAGGACATGAGTGTTTCTGAATTTTTGTCAGAACCGCTTAAGGATTCTGTTAAAATTTTACTATCCGATGAAGTTAAACCTATGTCTGCTGATGTTTTTCAATTAGCTTCATTAAAAAAAATGTGTACAAATGCAGAATTAAAAAAAGAACTATGGAAGACCATTAAAGGCAGTTTAAATCTATGAAAACAAGTCAATTTTTTATATCTACCTTGAAAGAGGCTCCTCAAGATGCTGAACTCAAAAGTCATCAATTAATGGTTCGAGCTGGCTATGTAAAAAGATTGAGTTCAGGACTATATACATGGATGCCGATTGGTTTGAGAGTGTTAAGAAAAATTGAAAATATTATCAGAGATGAAATGAATGCTTCTGGGGCGGTAGAGTTATTGATGCCAGCGATTCAGCCAGCAGAACTATGGCAAGAAACAGGTCGGTGGCAGCAATTTGGTCCGCAAATGCTTAAGATAAATGATCGACATGAGAATGAGTTTTGTTTTGGACCGACGCATGAAGAAGTTATCACCGACATTGCCCGAAAAGAACTAAATAGTTATAAGCAACTTCCCATCAACTTTTATCAGATCCAAACAAAATTCCGTGATGAAATTCGTCCTCGTTTTGGCGTAATGCGAGCCAGAGAATTTTTAATGAAAGATGCATACTCCTTTCACGCGGATGCAAATTGTTTGCACAAGATGTATGAGATGATGTTTGAAACTTACAATCGAATTTTTTCAAAAATTGGTCTTCAATTTAGATCAGTAGCTGCAGATTCTGGAGCAATTGGTGGGGATGCATCACATGAATTTCATGTTTTAGCTGATTCTGGAGAGGATGTGATTGCTTATTCTGATCAATCGGATTATGCCGCCAATATTGAAAAGGCATCAACCATATTTAAAAAGGGACCCACAGAAAATAAGCCACAAACAGAGAAAGTATATACCCCTGAAATATCCACTATAGATGCACTCCAAAAGTTTTTTAAAATAGATACACAAAATATTTTAAAAGGGGTTGTATTCAATTTAGAGGATGAGCTGATAATTTGTTTTGTACCGGGTAATCGGGAAATTAATCTGGTTAAATTAGAAAAAGTAATCGGTAGCAATCGCTTCAGGGTAGCAAAAGATGAGGAACTTAAAAAGCATGGGTTAATTCCAGGATTTATAGGGCCCGAGGGGAATGAACATATCAGAAAGTTGTTTGATCACTCCATTATTGAAATGGAAAATATGATCTGCGGAGCAAACGAAGAACATTATCACTTCAAAAATTTTCAACTTACCAATGTTGAAACATTTGTGGATATCACAAATGTGATTGAAGGAGATGTCAGCCCTGACGAATCTGGCAAGCTCAAATTTTGCAGAGGAATTGAGGTAGGCCATATCTTTCAACTTGGAAAGAAATACTCTGAAGCTATGCAAGCCTCAATTCTTAATGAGGAAGGTAAATCTCAAACCATGATGATGGGATGTTATGGGATTGGGGTGTCAAGAATTGTTGCCGCAGCCATCGAGCAAAATAATGATGAAAATGGCATGATCTTGCCAAAGAGCATTGCTCCATTTGAATTGATTATTGTACCAATTGGATATCATAAAAATGACAATGTTAGAACTCATGCCAATAAAATTTATGATGACTTATTGGAGAATGGTGTTGATGTCATGCTGGATGATCGTGATGCGCGTCCAGGGATTATGTTTGCAGAATCTGATCTGATAGGCATTCCAAACAGAATAGTGATTGGTGAAAAAAGCCTTAACGAAAACAAAGTAGAATTTAAATCAAGATCTGAACCTGATTCGGAAATGATCAATATTCCAGATCTTATACATTTTATAAAATCAAAAATATAAAAATTAATTCAACACTTTGTATGCATGATACGTTCCAAATTCACCTTCAGAGTCGATATATAAAAAGAATAAACCGTTGTTGGTATATCCTAATCCATTGAAATGATTTTTCGCCCTAATTTTCAAATCTTTTGCAAGTTCAGAGGTTCCTACTAGTTTCCCATCTAAGTTGAATATCAAAAACTTTTTGTGGTCCACATCAAGCAAAATAAGTTCATAACCAGGAACATTTGTGAATGCTGCATAGTGGTCAGTTACATCATGGTGCTCAACTTTGGCTGCAGAAAAATCAAGAGCAATTTCTTTTTTAATTTCATTTGAAGATGCATCTATGACTCTAACAATGTTACTCTTTTCTTGTTTGGCAAAGTACTGATTATTTTTGGCATCATATGTTGGCATGGTGCCAGCGCTTCCAAAATTTTCTGAAAATCTTGAAACAGTATCAGACCGGTTTGTCAACAACCCCTGATCATCCAATTCTAGTTTAAAGATTCCTGTATTAGGAAAAAATCCCGCTGCGCTCGATATATTATAAGTAATCGTTTCTAGTGTTTTGGAATTTTCATTATAGTAAATTGAACGATTATCAAAACCAGGGGAAAAAGATTTAATGTAAGCTCCCTGTTCATCATAAACATGAACTTGTGATTTTGAAAAAGGCTCATTTCCTATTGGGGATAAGCCACCATCAGCAATATAGTACTTTTTCTCACCAGGAATATAAGCAACCGTCATCGGGCGTGTAGACGGTTCCTTACTTAAAGGAATTTTCATTTCTAATTGGGCTTGAGGCAATATTTCAGCTTGTATGTTTAGTGATACAAAAAGTGTGAATAAAATGGTGTAGATGATTCTCATATTAATTTCTCTTGATTGATTTATGTTTTTATTTTGTCTTCTTAGGTTAATTTTTGTTCAATAAACATTGCATCACCGTAACTAAAAAAGCGGTATTCTTCTTGAACAGCATGCGCATAGGCTGACATTGTAAACGAATGACCAGCGAATGCCGAGACTAGCATAATTAAAGTGCTCTTTGGTAAGTGAAAATTAGTGAATAAGCTATCAACAATTTTAAATTGATAACCTGGGTAAATAAAAATATTAGTTTTTTGAAAGTTTGTATCTTTTCTAGGTTGATTGAAAGCTGATTCTAGCGCCCTCAAAACAGTTGTGCCAATCGCAATGATCCGACCGCTATTTTTTTTTGTTTCCTCGATCCGGTCATATACGTCTTGACCGATCATGAATTCTTCCGAATGCATTTTATGGTCAGTTATATTTGAATTACGAACAGGCTGAAATGTTCCAGAACCGACATGAAGCGTAATGAAGCTAAAGTTAAAATTTTGTTTTGATAATTCTAAAAAAAATTGGTCATCAAAATGAAGTCCAGCTGTTGGGGCAGCTATAGCGCCATCATGTTTTGCAAAAATAGTTTGATAGCGATCATCATCAAAATCCTCGTTATCTCTATTAATGTATGGAGGCAGAGGGAGCTTTCCATGATTATCGATGATGTCAAAAATATTATCATCGGTCTCAATGATAAACATATTTTCTTCTCGATCTTTTACTGTCAGTTTAAATTCGTCCACCATAATTTCTAATCCAGTATTGATTTTTTTGGATGTTCCAATATGGCCAACAAATGAATTTTGATTGATTATTTTTTCGATAAGGACTTCGACCTTGCCCCCGCTTTTTTTATGACCATTGATCCGAGCTTTAATTACTTTTGTATCGTTAAATATTAGAAGATCATTACGATTAATAAGTGATAAAAAATTTGTAAAATTATTGTCTTTGATTTCTTTAGTGTTTGGATTGAGTTGCAATAATCTACTAGCAGACCGTTTATCTGTCGGGTGTTGTGCGATCAATTTTTCCGGTAGTGAGTAATTAAATTCTTCTATATTCATTTAATGAAAGCTTGTTATAATTTCCATTCTGCCGGGATGGCGGAACTGGTAGACGCACGGGATTCAAAATCCCGCGCTGGCGACAGCGTGCGAGTTCGATTCTCGCTCCCGGCACCATTTCATAAATTATACATTACATGATTGAAAATAAATTTGATAAACAGAAAGACACTCAGTCAATAATTATTAGACCTAATCCAGCCATGCCATGGCATATAATCAAGAAGGTTTATTTCTATTTTGGTTGTTTCATTCTCCTAATAGCAATTGCTTTAAGCTACGTTAATTTATATCTGGCTATTCCCTTTTATGGAATTGAATTTTTAATTCTCGGTTATGCACTTTATATTACAGCTCTTAAAAGTACCTTCTATGAAGAAATCTTAATTAGCCCGTACAATATAAAAGTTAGATTCGTGATGCGAAAAAAAATTAAAGAGTATGAATTAGTGAGAAATTGGACTAACTTTCAATACGAGCCACCAACCAGACTTAAACACTCAATTTTTTATTTTATCAAGGATGGGAAAAAAGTCTTTTTAGGTCAAAGAGTTACAGACGAAGAGCGAGAAAAGTTAAAAAATTTAGTTAAAACCATTTAAACGAAATGGTTGACAACATTGTTACAAATTAGTTACATTTACACAGTTAAAAAAATCTTTATTTTAATTATTTAAGCATTGCGAAGAGAGAAAGCATGACAAGTATTTTCAAAAAAATTATTCAAGCATTATTTTTAGTCACTTTACCTGTATCAGTGTTTGCTGACTGGAATCTTAATATGCGCGAAGGTGTAACACCAATCAGTCAAAAAGTATATGACATGCACATGGTGTCCTTATGGGTTGTGACGATTATCGGTATCGTAGTGTTCGGTATCATGTTCTGGTCAATTTTCCACCATAGAAAATCCAGAGGCGTCAAACCTGCAAAATTCTCACACAGCACAACAATTGAAATTATTTGGACAGCAATACCTCTCATGATTATCATTGGACTTGCTATTCCTGCAACTAAACTTTTGATTGAAATGGATGATACATCCGATACAGCTTTGACAGTTAAGGCGGTAGGTTATCAGTGGAAATGGAAATATGAGTACCTTGAAGATGATTTAACAATTTATAGTAATCTTGATGAAAAAAGTGTTGAATTAAGTCAACGTGTTGATTCAGTAAACCCAATGGAGCATCCTGAGTACTTACTGGATGTAGATGAGCCACTCGTTTTGCCAACCAACACAAGAATTAGAATTTTAACTACAGCCAATGATGTGATTCATGCCTGGTGGGTTCCAGATCTTGGATGGAAACGTGATGCAATTCCTGGCTTCATTAACGATAACTGGACTTTAATTAACGAGCCTGGTACCTATCGCGGTCAATGTACTGAGATCTGTGGTAAGGGTCATGGATATATGCCTATTGTAGTTAAAGCCGTCTCTATGGATGAATACAAAACATGGGTAGCTGAGAAAAAACAAGAACAAGTTGCAGCTGCTGAAGCATCTAGTAAAGAGATGTCCATGGATGAACTAATGACTAAAGGCGAGGCAGTCTACAAAGCTAACTGTTTAGCCTGCCACCAAGCAAATGGCGCAGGTGTTCAGGGCGTGTTTCCTGCAGTGGCAGGAAGTCAATTAGCCACAAAGCCTGAAAATTTACAAGCGCACATTACACAAATTATCTACGGTAAAAATCTAATGCCGGCATTTGGTGAGCAATTGAATGACGGTGACATCGCAGCAGTTGTAACTTACACCCGCAATGCTTTTGGTAATGATACAGGAGATGTCGTTCAAGCAGCTAATGTTGCTGCAGAACGCAAATAATTTTTAATTAAATAAATATTTTATGAGGAAAATATTATGAGTACAGTAGCACACGAACATGATCATCATCATGCTCCAACCGGCCTAAAGCGTTGGATTTTTTCAACCAACCATAAGGACATTGGAACACTCTATTTAATATTCTCATTGATGATGTTCTTCATCGGTGGTGCAATGGCAATGATTATTCGGGCTGAATTATTTCAACCGGGATTACAGTTCGTTGATCCACAATTTTATAACTCAATGGTTACCGTTCATGCCCTCATCATGATCTTTGGTGCCGTGATGCCTGCTGGCGTTGGGTTAGCAAACTGGATGATACCATTAATGATTGGCGCCCCTGATATGGCGCTTCCTCGTATGAACAATATGAGTTTCTGGATTCTTCCTTTTGGTTTTGCACTATTGATTAGTACATTATTTATGAATGGTGGCGGCCCAGCTGGTGGTTGGACTATGTATCCACCACTTGTGTTGCAGTTAGGTGATGCTTTCCCATTCTTAATATTTACAGTACATATTTTGGGTGTCTCATCGATCATGGGTGCGATCAACATTATTGCAACCGTATTTAATATGCGTGCCCCAGGTATGACTTTGATGAAAATGCCATTATTCGTATGGACATGGGTAATTACAGCATTCTTATTAATTGCTTCACTTCCAGTGCTAGCTGGTGCAGTGACAATGTTATTAACCGATAAGTACTTCGGCACGAGTTTCTTTAACGCTGCTGGTGGTGGTGACCCGGTGTTATTCCAACACATTTTCTGGTTCTTCGGACACCCTGAAGTTTATATTCTAGCTCTTCCGGCATTTGGTATTGTTTCAACAATCATTCCTACATTCGCTAGAAAGCCATTATTTGGTTATGCATCGATGGTTTACGCGACAGCATCGATAGCAATCTTGTCATTCTTTGTGTGGGCTCATCATATGTTTACTGTGGGTATGCCAATCAAAGGTGAATTGTTCTTTATGTATGCAACGATGTTGATCGCAGTGCCAACCGGCGTGAAAGTTTTCAACTGGATGGCAACAATGTGGAAAGGGGCAATGACATTTGAAGCGCCAATGTTGTTCTCAATCGCATTTGTTATATTATTTACGATCGGTGGTTTCTCAGGATTGATGCTTGGTATTACACCAGTTGATTTCCAGTATCATGATACTTACTTTGTTGTGGCTCACTTTCATTATGTTCTTCTAACGGGTGCAGTATTCTCACTCATGGCAGCGGCTTACTACTGGTTACCAAAATGGACAGGTTACATGTACGATGAGAAGCTTGCGAAGATACACTTCTGGTTATCTACGATTGCTGCGAACGTGCTATTTTTCCCACAACACTTCCTTGGTCTAGCGGGTATGCCTAGAAGGATCCCTGACTACAATATTGTTTTTGCAGATTTCAACATGATCTCAAGTATCGGTGGATTTGCTTATGGTATCAGTCAGTTACTTTTTGTTTATATTGTTATCAAATGTGCATTGGGTGGTAAGAAAGCTAAGGCACAAGCATGGGAAGGCGCTAAAGGTCTTGAGTGGACAGTTCCTTCACCAGCACCATTCCACACATTTGAAACACCTCCAAAGCTAACTAAATCAATGCTTGAAAACTAATTGATGGCATTAGCTGAGAAGGATAAAAAGAATTTAGCAAAAAAGAATAAGCGACTAGCTATAGTATTAGCACTAGTCGCACTTTCTTTTTACTTATTTTTTGTTTTGAGTCACTTATAAAATAAGATGGCTTCTAAACAGAGAGGTATAAAAAAAACAACGACCGTCTTATTTGTGGTTACAATATTGATGTTCGGTTTTGGTTATGCGATGGTTCCTTTGTATGATGCCTTTTGTCAGATTACTGGCCTAAATGGAAAAACACAAAGAGTAACCGAAGGTGCAGGGGAGGCGTCACCTTTAATTGATCGTGAAGTCAGAATACTTTTCGATTCAAATGTAAATGGTGATTTACCGTGGAGATTAAAACCTTCACTTAAATCGTTGAAAGTTCAACCAGGAAAGTTCTACGATGCCACGTATACTGTGACTAATATGGCTGATGTACCTGTGGTAGGTCAAGCTATACCAAGTGTATCCCCCCAAATAGCATCATTGTATTTTAAGAAGTCAGAATGTTTTTGTTTTGTGAATCAGGTGCTAGAGCCTGGAGAAACCAAAGACATGCTGGTGAGATTTGAGGTAGATCAAGATTTGCCTAAAGATGTTGGAGCGCTAACACTCTCTTACACTTTTTTTAGGGCAAAAGGCGATAATTCATAAATTTGAATAGGATTTATTATGGCAGCTAAAGATATTTATTACGTTCCTGAAGGCAGTAAATGGCCAATTTTTGGTAGTTTTGCATTATTTGTTTTATTTATTGGGGGCGCATTACTTTTTAATGGAAATGCTAATGCTAATGTGGTTCTCTACATCGGAATCGCTTTAGTTACATACATGTTTATTGGTTGGTTTAATGATGTGATCGGTGAAAGCCGTGCTGGAAAATACAGCGAGCAGGTTGATGTCAGTTTTAGAATGGGTATGGGTTGGTTTATTTTCTCGGAAGTAATGTTCTTCGCTGCTTTCTTTGGGGCTCTTTATTATGCAAGAATGTTTTCCATCCCCTGGCTGGGTGGTTTAGGTTCAGGCACCGCAACCCATGAATTTTTATGGTCAGCTTTTGAGGCTGCATGGCCTCTGAGTGTGACACCTGATCCTACAAATTATGATCAACCAAAGGATGTAGTTCCAGCTTTTGGCGTGCCAGCAATTAACACATTGATACTTCTAACTAGTGGCGTTACTGTAACTTTTGCTCACTGGGCCTTAAAAAATAGTAAGCGTACAAGCTTAAACTTATGGCTTGCTGCTACAGTTTTACTTGGATTTGTATTTGTGTATTTTCAGGCTGAAGAATATATTCATGCTTACAATGATCTTAATCTAAAATTAAGTTCGGGCATTTATGGTTCAACTTTTTATTTGCTAACCGGATTCCATGGCTTCCATGTGACTATGGGTGCGATTATGCTTCTTGTTATCTTATTAAGAACCATGAGAGGTCACTTTAGCAAGAAAGATCATTTTGCTTTTGAGGCAGTAGCTTGGTACTGGCATTTTGTGGATGTGGTCTGGCTTGGTCTATTTATTTTCGTTTATTGGATATAACTATTTATTGGATTAAAAAAAACGTTACCTAATGGTAACGTTTTTTTTTGTGTTACATGTGGTTTGGTTGAATTAGCCCAAGCTTAAAACCGATAATAATCATCAGAAATAAAATAATTGATAGAGTGACTCGAATGGTTAAAGAGGTCACCATCTTTTTACTCTGATCGACATCCTTCATTAAGAAATGTAAGCCACTGGTTAGTGATAAAATAACGACAATTAAAAGAATAATTACGATTGATTTATAAATAGCTTGAATATCCATCAACACATATTATAGGAACATCCGGGACATTGAAAGTAAAAAATAAAAGTTTAGTGTTGGACATATTGTTTGTCGTCACATTTTTAATTCTTCTCCGACTAGGATTTTGGCAGCTAGATCGAGCAGATCAAAAAAATGAAATAAATCAAAATTACTTAGAACGTCAATCCTCCCTGGAGGTATTTGATGAAACTGATATTAATGAAGAAAATTTATGGGGTAGGTTTTCAGTCGAGGGTGAATTTACATCACCCAATCTTTATTTAGATAATCAAACCTATAAGCGTGAAGCAGGATATGTGATTTATTCACCTTTTTTAACTCGAGAAAATAAAGTCATTTTAGTTAACCGGGGTTGGCATGATCTCATAGAAGATCGAAATGAATTACCGGCTGTAAAGAAAATTAAAGACACTATGATCAGTGGAATTCTTACCAAGGTTCCATCTCATGGCATTATTTTAAATACTGAGAACATAGAAAATATTAATGATTCTTCGATTCGCATACAAAGAATAGATGTTGGTGAAATAAAAGAAGCATTGAATATTCAGTATGAGATATATCCATTCGTTTTAACGTTGGAGCCACCAATTGATGAAAATCTTAAAAGACATCTAATATTGCCAGTATCGAATTCAGAAAAAAATTATGGATATGCGTTTCAGTGGTTCGCGTTCGCACTCACATTGCTGATTATATTTATTACATTAAGGAAAAAAAATAAATGATTTCAAAAGTAGTTAAAGCAAGAATTGCGCTAGTTGTCATCGTTGCATTGTTTACTGCACCTTTCATCGTCTCATGGTATCTCGTGTTTTATACAGATTTTAAAAAAAATGATATCGGTGTGCAAAACGGCTCATTGATTCATCCTGTCATCGAAGTTGGGGTAATTGAGGCTATAGCTATTGGTGATGAGACGAAACAAAAATTACTTGGAAAGTGGACTTTAACTGGATTTGTTTCAAGTGGATGTGATACAGATTGTGAAAAGCTATTGTATACATTAAGACAAACAAGGTTAGCCCTTGGAAAAAATTTAGATAAAGTTGGACGATTGGTATTAACAGATAGTGATGAAGTACTCAGTTATGAAGAAGATTATAAGGGCCAAAAGGTGGTTAAAGATCCAGAGGAGTACGGTCGATTAATGAATAAATTTAGAGAAATTGAAAATTTTGATGCCAGTGAAATCTATTTGATTGATCCATATGGTTTTATTATGATGCGCTATGATAGAAGTTCGAACCCAAAGGGAATCATTAAGGATGTTGAGAGGCTTATAAAAAACTCATCTTAATTTTAGAATAGTCTCTTTCAAATTCTCATAGTTAATTTCACCTATGATGGTCTGATATATAGTTTTATTCTTGTCAGCAATAATAGTTGTCGGTGTTAATTTAACTTGTTCAAATTCCGATAAAATCCTATTATCAGGATCGATAGCGACCTTAAATGGCAAAGCGTTTTTATTTTTAAAGTTGATGACGCGGCTTGGAAGATCGTAAGGCATGGCAACTGCAATGAGCTCGATATCATCTTTAAATTCATGATGAATTTTGGCTAAATCAGGCATTTCTTTGATGCAGGTTGGACAATCAGTTGCCCAAAAATTAAGGATTAAAATTTTATTAATATCATCACTTTTTAATTTTTCACCATCAAGAATATTAAACTCCATTGAATTTATTTTCTCTGGTCGAATGAGAAAAAAAAGAAGCACGATGAGAACTATAAGGGACAATAGGTAAATAAAATTTTTCTTATTTTCTTGCATATCAATACTGAGACTTTGTTATAATCAAACGTTCGAATTTTATCAACAATCATTACAATCATAAAGAAATGAATTTTTATAAAAGACTGACTTTTTATGCAACATTGCTCGCACTAATTGTGGTGTCCTTTGGGGCATATACAAGACTTACCGACTCGGGCCTTGGCTGCCCAGATTGGCCTGGCTGTTATGGCACCTTGAGTGTACCAGAGAGTATTGACCAAATTGAGAAAGCACAGGCTGTTTATCCTGACAGTCCTGTTGAAATTGAAAAAGCATGGATAGAGATGATTCATCGCTATATAGCTGGAATACTCGGAATCATGATTCTAGTAATTGCTTTCATGTCAATCAGACTAAGAGAGCAAATTAATTACTCACTTAAATGGCCATTTTTTTTACTTGGATTAGTAATTTTTCAGGCTGCCCTTGGTATGTGGACGGTGACCTTACTCCTAAAACCTGCTGTTGTTACATCACATTTGCTTGGAGGCATGACAGTCCTGGGTATCTTAACTTTTCTGATGCATCGAAACTACGGAACGCATAGAGAGAATTTTGTTTCAAATAAATATGAAAGAAAGATAATAAGATTTTCATTAGTTTTATTATTCATTCAAATTGCACTGGGTGGATGGACAAGTACTAATTATGCTGCGCTAGCATGTACAGATTACCCAACATGCCATGGCTCCTTGGTCCCAGAAATGGATTTTTATAATGCTTTTACTATTTTTCGAGAGCTTGGGGTCACGTCAATAGGGGAGCCACTATCATTAGAAGCTCTGCATGCGATCCAGTGGGTTCATCGGATAGGGGCCATTGTACTCTTAGTGTATTTATTATTTGTTGCTTATATCCTGAAAGTGAATCAAGGCTTCAACATGTGGAGAAATGTATTAATCCTTGTAATTAGTTTGCAATTTATTATAGGCATTGCCAATCTTCTTCTTCATTTGCCAATCGTTCTTGCTACTCTTCATAACCTTGGCGCAGCTTTGTTAGTAGTGATCTTAGTCGGTATTAATTCAAGAATTACAAAACCATGGCAAAACTAGGTACAACAAGCATGAGGGCATTGCTGAGCATTGATGCACTAAAGAGCTTTTATGCATTGACCAAACCACGAGTGTGTGCCCTTATTGTTTTTACAGCTATCATTGGCATGTTTTTATCCACACCTGGAATTGTTCCTTTGGATATTTTATTTTTTGCATCCATCGGTATTGCATTTGTATCTGGCGCTGCTGCTGCGTTTAATTGCTTAATTGAAGAAAAGATTGATGCAATGATGGCTAGAACAAAAGGCAGACCACTTCCACTAGGTCAAGTTTCACAAAAGGAAACTATAATTTTTTCAAGTGTGCTTGGTGGGTTAGGTTTATATCTCCTTTATGTCTTTGTCAATCCATTAACCGCATGGCTGACGTTACTTACATTCTTTGCCTATGCAGTAATTTATACAGTTTTTCTTAAACCAGCAACGCCAATGAATATTGTGATTGGTGGAGCTTCTGGTGCGATGCCACCAGTTCTTGGATGGGCTGCAGTTACCAATCAAGTGACACCTGAATCTTTAATTCTTTTTTTGATCATATTTTGTTGGACACCCCCACATTTTTGGGCGCTAGCGTTATATCGCCGAAAGGAATATGAGAAAGTTGGGATGCCGATGCTCCCAGTAACTCATGGTGAGAAGTACACTAGACTGCAAATTGTTTTATATACAATTATTTTAGTTATTGTGACCATGATGCCATTTAGTGTAGGGATGGCAGGATTAATTTATATTATCTTTGCAACCCTATTGAACGCTTATTTCTTGTTTTATACGGTGATGCTATATCGAGAATATTCTGATAAACTAAGCATGAAAATATTTCGATATTCAATATGGTATTTGGGGCTAATTTTCTTAGCTTTTCTGATTGACCATTATTTTAAATTTAAATTTATTTAGTTTTAGATACAAAGGATTGTTATGAGTAAAAATAGTGAATTAAGAAGTGTTATTGAGACAACTGCAGTGGTGATTGGTAGTTTTGTGGCTGCTGTTATTTTAATTGTACTTTTGACCAAGGATTATTCTTCAAATGAGCCTGCTGCAGAAAAAGTAGTTGACGCCTCAACAACAGAACCTGTAGCGCAGGTAGAAGTTGATGATCAATCAGACAATGCTTCAGATAAAGTAATTGACGCTAAACAAATCATTGCTGCGAACTGCGCGATGTGTCATGAAGGTGGTTTAATGGGAGCACCAAAAATTGGTAGCGAAGAGCAATGGGCTCCAAGAATCGCTCAAGGCAAAGAAACACTTGTAAGTCACGCAATTAATGGAATTAGAACGATGCCAGCTAGAGGTGGAAATGCTAAACTCACTGATGAAGAGGTGGCTGCTGCTGTTATCGATATGGCCAATGGCGCAGGCGCAAATTTTTAATTTATAAGCTAACTATCCATAATCATGGCAGTTTATGCAATCGGTGATGTGCAAGGCTGCCATTTTTCTTTTCTAGACCTCCTTCAAAAAATAAAATATAAATCTGATCGAGATGAACTTATCTTTGTTGGTGATTTGGTAAATCGTGGTCAAAATTCTCTTTTATTTTCTCAGTGGTGCTTAGCCAATCAGTCAAATATCCAAACAGTTTTAGGAAATCATGACCTCCATTTAATTGCTATTTATTTTGATCAAAAAAAACATCAAAAAAATGATACCTTAGAAAATCTTTTATATTCAAATCAGATAGATCTTTTCATTGAATGGCTGATAAAAAAACCTTTAGCAATATTAAGAGATAATTACCTGGTGGTTCATGCTGGAATCCATCCAACTTGGTCTATCAATAAATCTTTGAAATTGGCAGACAAAGTTCACCTAGCGTTGAATAATGACCCAGCTAATTTTCTAGGAAAGATGTATGGTAACCAACCTGGATATTGGAGTGATGATTTAAAAAAATCCTTAAGGAGGAGGATGACAATTAACATCATGACAAGAATGAGAGCCTTAAATTTTGATTTGAGTTTAAATTATGACTTTAAAGGCAAGATTCCAAAAAAAATAGATAGAGAACCCTATCGACCTTGGTTTGAGTTTGAAAGAATTGATGACTCCATAAAGATCATTACTGGCCACTGGTCAGCAATAGGCGTGCATCGGCATTCTTATGGGATTTCGATAGATAGTGGATGTGTTTGGGGTCAAAAATTAACCGCTTTTTGTTTGGAAAGTCAAAAAACTTTTAAAGTACCGGCTAATCCAAAAGATTTAATTAATTAATTTTGAATCCAGCTAAGCTCTGAATGTCATCAACATTCGGATTATGATTTTGCCCACCCTTGTAATTGACTTTTAATGAGGCAAGGGCAGATGCTAATTTGCCACTCTTCTCCCAATTCCAATTTTTCACTATTCCATAAGCAATACCAGCTCGATAAGCATCTCCACATCCTGTCGGATCGACTGGACTTTCAACATTAAACGCTGGTATATGGATTTCGTCTGACGAGGTCATAATTGTAGAACCTGAAGAGCCTTTTGTAATAATCAGAGCCTCAACCTTTTTTCGTATTTCACCTAAGGACAAATGAGAGTTCCTGCTTAGCAATTGAGCCTCATAATCATTTACTGTAATGTAGGTTGCTTTTTCAATAAAATCTTTTAATTCTTGCTCGTTGAACATTGGGAGACCCTGACCCGGATCAAAGATAAAAGGAATTTTTTTACTAAACGCCTCCTCAGCATGTTTTATCATCCCTTCCTTCCCATCTGGCGAAATAAGAACAATTTCAATATTTTCATTCACTTCGGATATTGAATTTACTTCACTCTGAGTCATTGCGCCGGGGTGAAATGCAGTGATTTGATTGTCATCTAGATCTGTTGTAATAAATGCTTGAGCCGTGAATTGATCACCAAGTTTTTTGATGTATTTGGTATTTATTTTTCTTTTTTGAAGCCAATCACTGTAGCTATCAAAGTCCTTACCCACAGTACTCATAATAAAAAAATCAGTTTCAAGTAGATTTAGGTTGTGTCCGATATTGCCCGCAGTGCCACCGTAATTTTTTTCCATCTCAGGGGTGTAAAAAGCAACACTGAGTTTATGAATTTGATCCGGCATGATATGGTTTTTAAAATAATCTCGAAACACCATAATGGAATCATAGGCCATTGAACCGCAAACTAAAATACTCATTCAAAACTCCATTAAGGTTTATAGATAACTAAAAAAACAATTGCAATGAGTATTATCACAGGAATTTCATTAAATATTCGATAAAAAATGTGACTATGATTATTCTGCTTATTTTTGAATAAATTTAAATATTTCCAGCAATAGTAATGATAGATGACTAAAAGACCAACCAAAATTAACTTGTAGTTTAACCAAGCCCCTTGGTAATCATAATTTATAATTAACAATAAGCCGAAAAAAATTGTTAGGATCCCGCCGGGGGTCATGATTCCATAAAAAAGTTTACGCTCCATAATTTTAAATCGCTCATGACTGATTTTATCTTGAGTCTCAGCATGATAAACATACAACCTTGGCAGATAAAACAAACCAGCAAACCAGGTAACCATAAAGATAATGTGCAAAGACTTCATCCAAAGCATACATAATTCCTTAAAAAATTAATAACCCTACTGTGATCGCCGTTGATACTAGCAAGCCCGCATGGTATTCTTAGGTTTTATTTCAATAAGATTAATGAACGCACCAATTTCAACAGACTTTCTCAAAGCGCAATCCAAATTTGCTAGCAAAATTCGAGAAATTCCTTACAACTATACTTCTTTTTCTGACAAAGAAATAGTCTTTAGATTTCTTGGAGAAGAGATGTGGAATGCCATTGAAGAACTGCGTTCGGAGAGAAAAACAGGCACTTCAGCACGAATGCTCTTTGAGGTCCTTGGAGATTTGTGGGTTGTAACTCGAAATCCTTATCTGCAAGATGATTTATTAGATAACCCAAAAAGACTGAAACAGTTAATTGATGCCCTTCATCATCGAATAAGTTCGATTGAATCGAGAAGTTTTGGAAACATTAAAGTTTCTCAGCTGGTTGTCTCTTCAAGGAAAGCTGTTGATGACTTTGAAGAGTCATTCAAAACAACCAAGTTGTTGCGTAAAAAAGTTCTCAAGAGTTTAAAAAAATATACCAATAAAGATAATATCCAATTTGATGGTTTGGCTCGTGTCTCACATGTCACTGATGCAACAGACTGGAGAGTTGAATTTCCTTTTGTCGTCCTAAATCCTGATAACGAAATGGAAATCCCGGCATTGGTTAAAGAATTAATTGAGCTAGGCTTAACAATTATTCCTCGAGGCGGCGGGACTGGATACACTGGAGGAGCCATTCCTTTAACAAGCAAATCTGCTGTTATAAATACGGAGAAGCTGGACTCAATATCTGAGGTGTTAAATGTTGATCTTCCTGGTGTGTATAGCAAGGTACCTGTAGTTCATTGTGGAGCAGGTGCAGTGACTAGAAGAGTAATGGAAAAGGCAAGTGCTGCAGGTTTAGAGTTTGCAACTGATCCAACTTCAGCTGACTCATGTTGCATTGGCGGAAATGTTGCTATGAACGCAGGAGGTAAAAAAGCCGTTCTATGGGGAACAGCCCTCGATAATCTTGCCTCATGGAAAATGGTTGATCCTAACGGTGATTGGATAATCATTGAACGACTTGATCATAATCTTGGAAAAATCCATGATATCGATAATGCAAGATTTCAAATATCTTTCATTGATTCAAAAACATCAAAAGAAATCAAAGCTAAAGAAATTTTGGAAATTCCAGGCCATAAGTTCAGAAAAATTGGACTGGGTAAGGATGTTACAGATAAATTTTTAAGTGGTTTGCCCGGTGTGCAAAAAGAAGGATGTGATGGTCTAATTACTTCTGCCTCATTTATTTTGCATAAAATGCCAAAATTTGTCAGAACAGTCTGTTTAGAATTTTTTGGCCAAGTTGGTGACGCTGTTCCATCTATTGTCGAAATAAAAAAATATATTGACGATACCTCTGGTGTTGTTCTTGCTGGTTTAGAGCACCTTGATGATCGTTATATCAAAGCAGTCGGATATTCAACCAAGGCTGCTAGATCACAAAGGCCTAAAATGGTTTTGATTGCTGATATTGCCTCTGATAATGAAACTATCGTTGGTCAAGTGTGTTCGCATGTCGTTACCATCGCTAACCGAAGATCTGGTGAGGGTTTTATAGCTGTATCACCAGAAGCAAGAAAAAACTTCTGGGCTGATCGTGCGAGAACAGCCGCCATAGCAAAGCATACCAATGCATTCAAAATCAATGAAGATGTAGTTATTCCTCTGGAGAGGCTTGGAGAATATTCCAATGGTATCGAGAGATTAAATATTGAGTTATCAATAAAAAATAAGTTATTGATACTTGAAGATGTTAAAGACTTTATCCAAAACTATAAACCTATTATCGAGGATGAGGACTTTAATGAGAATCTTTTCAAAGATAAATCTATATTAGCAAGCAATTTAATCGAAAAAGTAAAATCTAAATGGTATTGGATTATTAATTCTCTAGATTTAAGTGGAGATGACTTGAATAAATTTCTCAATTATGAGACTCAATATTCAGATATGCCAATTATTAAACTTGTCCAGAACCACGAGATTGTAATTTCCTGGAAAACAGAAGTTTTAGCACCTCTAAAAGAAATATTTATTGGTCGAGAATTTGAAAAAATTATTTCAGGCATTGTTAAAACCCACCAACAAAAATTAAAATCTAGAGTTTTTATTGCTTTACATATGCACGCTGGTGATGGAAATGTGCATACCAATATACCTGTGAACTCCGATGACTATCAGATGATGAGTGATGCGCAAATTGCTGTTTCCAGAGTAATGAATCTGGCGAAGTCACTTGATGGCGTTATTTCTGGTGAGCATGGTATTGGTATTACTAAAATGGAATTTTTAGATAATGAGACGATTGAGGTCTTTAAAAAATACAAAGACAAGGTTGACCCTCATGGTCATTTTAACAAGGGTAAACTTCTTCCAGGTTCGGGTTTAAAAAAAGCATATACCCCAAGCTTTGGATTGCTTGAAGAAGAGTCAATTATCATGGAGCAGTCTGAAATGGGTGAAATCGCAGATTCAATTAGCTCCTGTTTAAGATGCGGCAAATGTAAACCGGTCTGTACAACCCATGTTCCAAGAGCCAACTTAATGTATAGCCCAAGAAATAAAATCCTTGGAACATCTTTATTAATTGAAGCATTTTTATATGAGGAACAAACTCGTCGAGGAATATCACTTAAACATTTCGATGAGTTTAATGATATTGCAGATCATTGCACTGTTTGTCATAAATGTTTAAATCCATGCCCAGTAAATATTGATTATGGTGATGTGAGCATTCAAATGCGAAACTTTCTTCGTAAGCAAAATAAGAAAAAATTCAATTTAGGTAGTTATGTTGGCATGACATATCTGAATTTAAAAGATCCCAGAACAATTAAAGTGATGCATCAATTGATGATTAATATTGGATATCGGGTACAAACTACTATACACAAGATTGCAAAAAAATTGGCATTAGGTAGTCGAATGTTTACTAAGAATCCACCTTCGACTGTTGGGAAAAGCAATGTGGTGTCTCAAGTCATTCACTTTATTAATAGACCGATGCCAAAAAATGTTCCTACAAAAACATCAAGAGCGATGCTTGGTATCGAAGACGACAAGATCGTTCCAATCATTAGAAATCATAATAAGATAACTGATGAGTCTGATGCTGTTTTTTATTTTCCTGGATGTGGTTCTGAAAGGCTTTTTTCTCAAGTAGGGTTAGCCACCCAGGCTATGTTGTATGAAGTGGGTGCAATTACTGTTCTGCCCCCAGGGTACTTGTGTTGTGGATACCCTCAAACATCTTCAGGAGATATTGATAAAGGTCATGAAATCTCATCTGACAATAGGGTGCAGTTTCATAGAATTGCAAATACTCTTAATTATTTAGATATCAAAACTGTGATTGTTTCATGTGGAACCTGTATGGACCAACTCTCTAAATATCAATTTGAATCCATCTTTCCGGGCTGCCGTCTTCTTGATATTCATGAATACCTGATGGAAAAAGAGATTAAGATGAATGATGTATCTGGTGTGCAATATATGTATCATGAGCCTTGTCATAACCCAATGAAAACATACACTTCTGCAAATGTCACAAAAGCGTTGTTAAATCAAGATGTTAAAAAGAATGACAGATGTTGTGGGGAGTCTGGGACCTTTGCTGTGACTCGACCTGATATTGCAACTCAGGTAAAAATGAGAAAATCTGAAGAAATTACAAAAGATAAGAATATTCTTATTAAAGATAATAAAGATGATGTCAAGATACTTACATCATGCCCTTCGTGTTTGCAAGGCTTATCAAGATACGGGGATGAAACTGGAACAGATGCTGACTATATTGTCGTGGAAATTGCAAAAAATAATCTAGGAGCTAACTGGCTTCAAGATTACGTCGAGAAGGCAAACAACGGTGGTATTGAGAAGGTCTTATTGTAATCTTAGCATCTAGTTTTTTAAATGAATGGTAAAAATAGTCTAGTCGAGACGCTCTGCACAGCCCTTGTAATTGTCCGCTCAGTTTTCTCAGATAGCGTGTATGCAAAATAGTCAGATCGCCCAATAATTTTTCCAAACTCTCTTTCAAAGCTCAAATTTTGCTCGTTCCCAGAGATTGAATTTGAAATTAAAAAAGGTTCCCCATTCTCCATTTTTTTAGTAGATAATTTCCATACGACCACTTCGATATTTCTGGCGACGTTGTAAATATTTTGTGGATCTAATTTATCAAAAAGATAGAAATCTGTTTTGTTGCCATGAGATTCAAGGAGCATGGTTTTTAGGCCAGTCATCAAAGCCAAAACTCTGTCTCCATTAAAACTTTCATCAAAAACTAAATTCAAACACTCAATATCTTTTTTATTTTGTAATTGTTCAAATTCATTATTATGATCACCATGGAAAATCCAATTTACCATTTTTTCGGCATTATCTTGAGTTGATTTTTTTAACTGACTAGGGTTTCGTTTGTAAAATTTCAAAGCTAGGATTTTTAGACTTTCCATATTCTCCCTTATCTCAAGGTCAGCCATCCGATCAAAGTCTGTTTTTGCGAATTGATTAACTGAGCTTTTATCATATTGTGAAGTAGGGGATTTAATTTGGTTTGAAGAACATGAAGTAATGAAAACTAAAAGAAATAAATAAAATATCTTATATAACATTCTTTATAGAACTCTTTCTTTTGGAAAGACAAGCGAAAATGTACTTCCTTTGCTCACATCACTTTTAATATCTATTGATCCATTATGGTGATCCATAATATTTTTTACAATTGCTAAGCCCAAGCCAGTGCCCCCTGAATTTCTGCTTCTATCGGTATCTACCCTATAAAATCTATCAGTAATTTTAGTAAGATGTTCTTTTGAAATTCCTATACCTGAGTCGGTAACTGATAAGACACCTTGTCCTTTAATAATAGACCAATTAATTGAAATGGATCCTTTGTCTGAATATCTAAATGCATTTGAGACTAAATTTTCTAGAGCGCTATACACTTCTGAAAAGGAACCCAGAATATTTTTTTTAGAATCTATATTAAATTCAAATGAAATATCTTTTTTTAGTCTTAAAGATGACAAACTGCTAAGAATTTGATTTTTCAAATCAGTAACCATGACCTTTTTATCTCTTAGTATAGTTTTTGTTGTGTCGACGCGATTCAAAGATATAAGATCAGCTATTAAAGTATTCATTCTTTGTGCTTGATCTAAAGTTGCGTTCAGTAAAATTTTTTGTTGTTTTGGTTCGATATCGGCATTGAGCATCAGCTCACTATTACCCATAATTACTGTTAAAGGTGTCTTTAATTCGTGTGAAACATCAGAAATAAATCGTTTGCGAATTACTTCAGATTTTTCTTCATTATTAATATTCCTGCATATTAATAATTTATTTTCTGCTCCAAATTCAATTAAATTGATTTGGTATTTATCATCATCAATTATTACTGATATTGATTTTTTGTTATCATTTGCTTCGATTAGGTCTAGTAACTTAGTATCCCGTAAAATATAGGTAATTGGTTTGTTGAGATCATCCGGAATTTTGATTCCTAGCATGCGCTGTATTTTTTTATTGGCCCATAAAATATGATTTGACTGATCTAACGATAAGACTCCATCAGGTAATGCTTGAGCCCCAAGAATGAATTGATCTAATGCCAGCCCTAAGTCTCTTTTTGTTTTAACAATATTTTTATGAAATTGGTAAAGTTTTGAAAAAGTTGGCTCCCATAAATTATTCCCGATTGGCACTGTGTGTTGTGAGGGTTGATTAAGCCAATTATCTAAACTAATTAAATAATAGGTTTGATTGTAAACATATAGAATTAAAAGAAAAATAAATAATAACAAGCCATAGATTATTGAAAAAAATAGCCCAACAAAAAAAGAGCAAAGAGCAAATATAAATAATCTTGTGATTATTTTTATGAAAATCTTATTCAAAATTCATTTCATCCGCTAACTTATAACCAGCACCCCTTATAGTGTCAATACTATTTTCAATCCCATATGATTTTAATGTTGACCTTAGCCTCTTGACATGAACATCGATTGTTCGTGCGTCAATTTCAGATTCATTATTCCAAATTTTATCAACAATGATTTCACGAGAGAGGACTCGATTTTTATTCATACATAATAAAAATATTAATTTGAATTCGGTTGGCCCAAGTTTGATAAATTTTGATTTATAAAACACTTCATGACTATCTGGATTAACTTTAAGACTGCCGTGTTCAATCTTGTCTAAAACGGATTCTGGATTCTTTCTTCTAAGTATGGCCTTGATCCTAGCAACTAACTCTTTTTGACTAAATGGTTTTGCTAAATAATCATCCGCACCAACTTCAAAACCTTCAATTTTATCTAATTCTTCACTTTTAGCAGTGAGCATTATTACGGGTATACTCTTGGTGCTAGAATTTGTACGAAGTCGCTTGAGAAAATCAATACCGTCCATGCCAGGGAGCATCCAATCAAGCAAAATAAGATCAACTTTATTTTTATTTAAAAAACTTTCAGCATTTTCTGCATTGATTGCTCTTAATGGTTGAAAGTTGTTGTGATGAAGATTCAAAGCTATCATCTCTAATATAGATTCCTCATCCTCAACAATTAATATATTTGGCTTTTTCATATTTCTAATAAATTTTAAGGAATTTTAAATTTAATTGTAAACTAATTAATGGGGATAATAAGGCAAATAGGCTTTGATTTTTTATGAATTTTTCATTATGGTTTAGTTATTAATTTAAATATGGGCTTTTTGCAATGTTCAACTCGTTAAATAAAGAAAATATTATTGCTGATAAGAATTTTAACAGATGGTTAGTTCCTCCAGCTGCGCTCTTAATTCATTTGTCGATTGGTATGATTTATGGCTTCAGCGTTTTCTGGAAAAGACTTACCGAAATCGTGGGTCAACAATGTGCAGATAATATTACTTTCTTTGAGAGAATTTTTATAACATCATGTGATTGGAAAATGAGTGATTTAGGGTGGACGTTTTCATTAGCTATTGTTTTTCTTGGCGCATCTGCAGCGATTTTTGGACACTGGCTAGAAAAAGCGGGTCCAAGGAAAGCTGGCGTTGCTGCTGCGCTTGCGTGGGGTGGAGGATTGATTGTTACCTCCTTAGGCGTCTATACTCACCAGTTGTGGATCATTTGGCTAGGAACTGGTGTTATCGGTGGTATTGGACTTGGTCTAGGTTATATTTCTCCTGTTTCAACTTTAATTAAGTGGTTCCCTGATAGAAGAGGGTTGGCAACAGGTATGGCTATTATGGGTTTTGGTGGTGGAGCAATGATTGGAAGTCCATCAGCAGAATACTTAATGAATCATTTTTCTTCTGTGGATGGAGGAGTCTGGCAGACTTTTCTCATTATGGGAGCTGTTTATTTAATAGCTATGCTTTTAGGAGCATTTGGTTATAGAGTTCCTGCTAATGGTTGGAAACCATCTGGATGGGTCCCAAAAGAAAAAACAAATAAATTAATTACCAATGATCATGTGCATGTAAAAAATGCTCATAAGACAAACCAGTTTTGGCTTTTATGGATTGTACTTTGTTTAAATGTTTCTGCTGGTATTGGAGTGCTCGGTGTTGCCTCTCCAATGTTCCAAGAAGTTGCGGTTAATGTATTTGATCAAGGACAGATTGTGGCAATTGCTGCTGGTTTTGTTGCATTATTATCTTTGTCGAATATTCTTGGGAGAATTTTCTGGGCATCATCATCTGATTATTTGGGACGAAAGAATACTTATTTAATATTCTTTGCTCTTGGTTTTTTAATGTATGTGAGTTCACCATGGGCTGGGAGCACTGGAAATATCCCATTATTTGCCCTTATTTTTTGCATTATCTTAACAATGTATGGAGGCGGTTTTGCTACCATACCAGCTTACTTGGCAGATATTTTTGGAACGCAGCATGTGGGAGCAATCCATGGCCGCTTACTCACTGCCTGGGCTTCAGCGGGTATTCTAGGCCCTATGTTGGTTTTTTATCTTAGAGAGTATCAAATTGAACAAGGTGTCGACCCTTCTCAAGCATATAATCTAAGCATGTATATACTGGCAGGTTTATTGGTTATAGGGTTAATTTCAAACCTACTTGTGAAGCCAGTCAATAAAAAATATTTTATGAGCAAATCCGAGTTAGATAATGAAAGAAAAGTAATGACATCATTAAATTTAAGATCTTTAAAAACACAATCTAGCAATACCGAGCTACAAAAAATTATTTTACCTATTGCATGGATGGTTGTTGGCATCCCTCTAATTTTTGCAATTTATAATACGCTTGAAAAAGCTTTAGTCATCTTCTACTAAGCATTATGAGCATGAATTTTGGTTCCTTAAAAGTAGGACTTTGTATTTCAAGGTTTAATTATGAACATGTTTCTGTTTTAGAGAGTTCAATTACATATGAACTTATTAAATTAGGTTTTCAAGAAGCTAATTTAGATAAGTTTTATGTCCCTGGCGCCCTAGAGTTACCGCTCCTGTTAGCAAGATGCTGTAAATCAAAAAAATATCATGCACTGATTGCAATTGGCGCAGTCATCAGGGGTGAAACTTATCATTTTGAGGTTGTATCAGATCAATCAGCAATGGGAATCATGAATGTTCAATTACAATATGATGTTCCTATCATGAATGCAATCTTAACCACTAATAATGATGATGAAACAATTCAGAGGACAAGTACAAAAGGTATTGAAGTGGTCAATGGTTTGATTGAAACCCTTACCACCCTAAATTCAATAACCTAATATTTTATGAAAAAAATCAATAGCAGAAGAAAATCTAGAGAATTGGTAATGAAATCAATTTATCGAGGCCTAATGAATGCATTCGATTACGATGATATAAAAAAAGATATTCTTGAGGACCCAGATTATTGCAGATGTGATGAGGAATTTTATAACTCTTTAATAGATGGTATAAAAGAGAGCTACCAAGAAATTATTGTAGATTTAGATAATTATATAGATAAGAAAAAGGAGGAATTAAATCCAATTGAGTTATCAATTCTTATAGTTGCCTACTATGAATTAAAAACAAGATTAGATATTCCTTTCAAGGTTTCAATAAATGAAGCTCTAGATATCACAAAAAGTTTTGGCGGTCAGGAAAGTTTCAAATTTATTAATGGGTCTCTTGATAAGTTAGCTAGAAAGTATAGAGCATTTGAAATTAGTTAAAAGTTCGAAATTCAAAACCTTGTTCTTCTTTCCATATCAAATAACTTCCCTGATTATCGCTCCAATCACCTAAAACAAATCTTATAAATTTATTCTTATCATTATATTGGTGAGTATTCTGACGATGAGTATGACCATGAATTAATATCTCAACAGGTAAATTCTTTTCAATTATAGAATTAATTGTTGTTTCATTTACATCAGTGATGTTTTCCGGTTTGTTTAGATTTAATTTTTTACTTTGTTCTCTGAGGCCCTTAGCAATACTGATTCTTTCATCTAATTCTTTGGCTAAGAAATTATCTTGCCACACTCTTGACCTTACTTGTTTTCGAAAATCCTGATAATCTAGATCATCACTGCAGAGTGTATCACCATGCATTAGTAAAACTTGATGATGACCAAGAGAAATACGAGTTTCATCATTAAGAATGGTGATATGATTTTCTTTAAAGTATTTTTTGGTGATTAAAAAATCTCTATTTCCATGTATGAAATATATACTTTTTTGTTTTCCTAGTTCTTTTAAAGCCTTTAATTCTTTGCAGTACATCCTCGCATCATCACCAACCCAGTAATCAAAAAGATCACCCAAAATAAAAAGGTTATTGGTCAGGTCTGAGCTATGCTTAAGAAAATTTAAAAATACAGTATTTTGCGCATTATCATGAAGATGCAAATCTGATATAAATATAGCACTATCAGTAATATTAATTTTTTGAGCCTTCATCAATAATGATTGGTTCTTTTGGGACATCCTGATGACCCGTTGGATGATTTCCAGTCGGCACTTTTGCAATTTGATCTACTATATCCATACCTTCAATCACTTTACCAAATACACAATATCCAAAACCATCTTGACCTGGATAATCTAAAAATGAATTGTCAGCCACATTGATAAAAAACTGTGACGTTGCTGAGTCAGGAATGCTGGTTCGGGCCATAGCAAGGGTATATTTTAAATTTTTTAATCCATTGGCTGCTTCATTTTTAATCGGGTCATTTGTTTCTTTTTGATTCATGTCTTTATCAAAGCCACCACCTTGAATCATAAATCCATCGATTACTCTATGGAAAATTGTTTCATTAAAGAAACCAGAATCAACATAAGCTTCAAAGTTTTTTACTGTGATTGGAGCTTTATCAGCATATGTTTCAATGACAATATCGCCTTTAGAGGTTTTTAATACAAACAATTGCTCTGATTGTGCCAGAAGTGAAAAAGTTGTAACGATAAAAAATAATATATATTTAATAAGTTGATTCACTGATAATTTTCCATTCATTATTAAATTTTCTCCATATTTGTTTTTTTTGCGATGTTTGTTTTAATAAATCACTGTTATATGTTTGAGTAAACTCGACATACTTCACATGCTCTTCTTCTTCAGGGTAATCAATAATCGTAAGATTATCAATGGCAATTTGAATATCATTAGTATTCTCAAACACTTTTTTCTTTTTTGAGGACCATATTTCAAACACTTTTGAGTTATATTTTGCGTTTGCATCATAAAAAGCTATATATTCAGAATAATTCTTTAATGTCCAATTGCTGATCCATGATTCAAAATAACTCATGAAATTATTGTGTTTATCTATGTTACTTTCAGTATTAAAGTATTGGTCATAAGATAACTTTGATAAAATTACTTTTGTTTGCTTATTTTTCAAGATGCTTTCTAATGTATTAAAATTTTCATTTGAGATAACAATACAGCCATCGCTTGATTTTGGAGCACGACTATATGTGTCTTTTGGGGTCCCATGAATCCAGATACCATGGCCCGTTTTGTTTAAAAGTTTATCGTACACATTGGGGTAATCAATTGGAAAAGCACCCTCACCATAGAAATCACTTAATGGCTGAGTAATTTTTTCGCCTAAGGTGTAAACTCCCAGAGGGGTTTTTTTGTCTCCTTCGAAATTTTTACCTGAACCATTTTTTCCAATAGAGGCATATTCATCAAAGATTTTTATTAAAGTATGGTCTCTAATTTCAAATAAATATAATCTCGACTTATTTGTATCAACATAAATTAAATTATCTATGTTTTGAGGAAAGGTAACTCTAGGAGAGTTAATGATGTCAGTGGCATTATGGAGGTGGCTTTCGATTCTTTTTTTTGCTTCTTCCTTTAAATCCTCAATTTTATCTTTTGAAAAATTACTTGATGATCCAAAATCTGAAATTCCATGAGCATAAGCCTGATATATATCTCCTCTTATAAGATGCGCTAATTTGAAATTTGGTTTTTGTTTGATTATTTCATCTAATGTAATTAATGCGTCATTAAGCTCACCTGCAGATATTTCATAAAGTGACTTGATCAGAAGATTTTCGATATTATCAGCCTGATAATTTTCGCTATATGCAAAAGCGTTGCTACAAAAAAAAGCAGTAAAGAGAAATTTTTTAAGAAATTTCATTGACTATTTTTAATTGATTATCAACCAATTCAATTAAAAGTGTTTTTTTTGTAGTTGAATCAATATTGCCAGATTGATATATCTGAGTGAAAGAAACACTAAATAAATTATTATTTTTAGAAATTTCTATATTTTCTAGCTTTAAATTAATAGATGGCTTGTTAATAACTCTTGGTTTCCTAAATTGTTTCCATTGTTCTAAGTCCATCCCTTTATTATTTTTAAAGTTGGTTGAGTAATATCCAATATATTGATCAAAGTTTTGATTCATCCAGGCATTTTTCCAGTTATCAATCATTACAAAAATCTTCTCATTCACGCTAACTTCGATGTCTTTGATTTCTTGAAATGACTTAGGTTTTTGAGAGATATCTTCTGTTAGAGCAATATTTTTATTGATAGGTTGAAAGTTAAATAATTTTTTTATCAACGAAAGTTTTGTTTTTGCATTTTTATTTGATTTATCAATTTGAAGTGCTTGATTATAAGATTCACTTGCCATACGCGTATATAGGTCGCCTAAATTAATATGAGCCGTCGCATAACTTGGATGCGTTTTAATGGACTTCTCTAATGCTATTTTAGCTAAATCAAAATCACCATTCTGCGCATACAAAACTGCCAAGTTATTATATGGTTCAGGTAATGCTGGATGAGATTTTGTTAATGACTCAAATACACTAATTGCATCATCAATTTGACCCAATTCTGAAAGCAACACTCCGTTAATAAAAAGTAATTGAGGATTGTCGTTATCAGAATCAATAAGCTGATCAACAATTTTTTTTGCCTCCAGGTAATCTTTGTCTTCTATGAGTTTATTTAATTTTGGAATATCAGCAAATGAATAATTTGCAAAATTGAATGCAAGAAAGATAACTGCTATTAAAAAACGTTTTGACATACTATAATTCCAAAAAACACACTATATTTTACCAAATAAGCTCGTCTCATACTATTTATGATTAAAATTTTTAACACACTTACCAGTAAAAAAGAAAATTTCAAGCCAATAACTGAGCAACATGTAAAGATGTATGTATGCGGCATGACTGTATATGATGATTGTCATGTCGGTCATGCAAGAGTTCTGATTGTTTTTGATTTAATTTACAGATGGTTTTTAAATTCTGGCTATGATGTAACGTATGTTAGAAATATTACTGATATTGATGACAAAATAATTAAAAAGTCAAATGATGAAGGGTGTCACTTCAAAGAATTGACAGCAAGGTATATAGAATCAATGCAAGAAGATTCAAAAATCTTAAATATAATTCCTCCGACATTTCAACCTAAAGCCACTGAGGCAATCTCTTCAATGATAAAAATGATTAGTATTCTTGTTGAAAAGAGTTTTGCATATGTTGGTAACAATGGAGACGTTTTTTTTGAAATTTCAAAATTTAACAATTATGGAAAATTATCCAAAAAAAATATTGATGATCTCAATGCTGGCTCAAGAGTCAAGGTTGATGATAATAAAAAGAGCTTTGGTGATTTTGTTTTATGGAAGTTATCAAAAGATGATGAACCTTACTGGGATTCTCCATGGGGCAAAGGACGACCAGGTTGGCACATTGAGTGTTCAGCTATGAGTAGCGACATACTTGGCTCGAGTTTTGATATTCATGGTGGAGGCCAGGATTTAATTTTTCCTCATCATGAGAATGAGATTGCTCAATCAGAATCATGTCATGATCATAAAATGGCTAATTATTGGATTCATAATGGCTTTGTCAATGTTGATGATGAAAAAATGTCTAAGTCTTTAGGAAATTTTTTTACATTAAAAAATGTGTTAAAAAATTACAGCGGTGAAATTATTAGATTTTTTGTGTATAAATCTCATTATAGAAGCCCATTAAATTATTCAGATCAGAATCTAAATGACGCTAAAGCTGCAGTAGAAAAAATTTATTTAGCATTAAGGCCATACAAATGTATTCAAGTTGATTTAGATTGGTCAAAACCATCCTTAAATAATATAAAAGATGCTTTAGATGATGACTTTAATTCTCCAAAAGCCATTTCGATCATATTTGAACTCATTAGTGAACTCAACAAGTCGTCAAATGAAAATTTAGCAAATGAAATATATAGCGTGTTAAAAGTTATTGGTTTGATGGCAATTCCACAAGAAGAATTTTTTATTAAATCGAGTAAGATTGATCAAGATCATATTGAAAAATTAGTTGAAAAGAGAATGCAGGCAAAAAAACAAAGGGATTATCAAAAAGCTGATGAATTAAGAAATGAAATTGATTCTCTTGGGGTAATTTTAGAGGATACTCCAGATGGAACAGTTTGGAGGATTAAATGACGGTAAATTTAAAAGCTCCGCTTAAGAAAAGTATCCTTAATGTGCCAGGTTTTAGATTTTTAACCTTTGGTGCAAAAATAAAATTAAAAAATATAAAAAACGATATTGTTATTGTGGAGCTTAATAAACACTCAAAAACGGTGGCTGTCTTTACCAAGAATAAATTTTGTGCAGCTCCCGTGCTGTTAGCAAAACATAATCTAACCTCTAATGACCCGCAATTATTTGTTATTAATTCAGGAAATGCAAATGCGGGTACAGGTCCAAAAGGAATTGAAGATGCTAGGGAAATAAATAGAGAACTAGGTAAATATTTTTCATTAGATCCAAATTTAATTTTGCCATTTTCAACGGGCGTTATATTGCAAAACCTTCCTCTTGGGAGAATAAAAGATTCTTTTAAGAATAATTTAGCAAATATTAAATATAGTTCAAATTGGATTGACGCTGCGAAGTCAATTATGACAACAGATACTGTTCCAAAAGCTGTAAGTAAAAAATTTAATCTTGGGAAAAATGAGATTACCTGCACAGGGATTGCAAAGGGATCAGGAATGATTCATCCAAATATGGCCACAATGCTA
The DNA here is from genome assembly GCF_051853155.1 of Candidatus Methylolitoribacter marinus. GTDB lineage: Bacteria > Pseudomonadota > Gammaproteobacteria > Burkholderiales > Methylophilaceae > BACL14. The sequence continues at coordinate 1,020,478 of NZ_CP124221.1, read as the reverse complement.
GGTTTTATTTTTTTTGATGCAAAAATATCTAAGACCTTGCTTAAGGATTTGGTTAAATATGTTGCTGATAGATCATTCAATTTGATTAGTGTAGATGGAGATACGTCAACAAATGATGCATTTGTCATATCTACGTCAAATCTTGCTCAAAACTCAGTAATAAATAAAAAAGATAAGATGTATATACGGTTAAGAAATAATGTACTTGAAATTGCTAAAGACCTAGCAGAAAAGATAGTCAGAGATGGAGAGGGCGCAACAAAGTTTGTTGAAATAGAAGTAAGAAATGCGAAAGATTTGAATGAATCTAAAATAATCGGTAAGGCCATTGCAAATTCACCGCTTGTAAAGACTGCTTTTTTTGCATCAGATCCAAACTTGGGAAGAATATTATCAGCCATTGGCAACGCGCCAATAAGTGATCTCGATGTTTCTGTTATAGATCTTCATCTAAATAAGAATATTGTGGTTAAAAATGGAATGCTGTCAAAACGATACTCTGAGGATAAAGCTATTCAGGTCATGAAATCAAAAGAATTTAAACTCAGTATTGATTTAAAAAGGGGAAAAGAAGTAGCAACAATTCTAACTACGGATCTTTCTTATGAATATGTAAAAATTAATGCAGAATACAGAACCTAAAATAATTAAAGTCGCTGCAGGAATTTTAATTAATAGTAAAAATGAAGTTTTGATCTCTCAAAGACTATCTTCTCAGCCTTGGCCTAATTATTGGGAGTTTCCTGGCGGGAAAGTTGAGGAAAACGAATCGCTTGAAGAATGTTTATCAAGAGAGTTATTTGAGGAAATTGGTATAAATCCTGTTTCATATTCTGAATGGATAACTCGAGAATTTTTGCAAGATGATCGAATTATAAAGATTACTTTTTTCAAAATCATTCGATGGGCTGGCGAAATTAAAAAAAAAGAAGTCAATGACTATAAGTGGATTGATGTTGAAAAAATTTCTTCATGGCCAAAAAAAATACTGCCAAAAAATATATATGTCCTTAAAGCACTTATATTGCCGAGTTATTATCTAATAACAAATTTTTTTGAGGACAAAAATTTTATAACAAAAGTAATAAATTCAAAAGATATCTGGGTTCAATTTAGAGAGCCATTTTTATCAATTGATAAAATCCATTGTTCTTATGAGGCTTTAAAACAAAGGTGTACCTCAAAAATTTTAATTAACTCAAGACACAAAGATGTAATTATCTGTAAACATGGAATTCACTTTACATCAAAAGATTTAAATAACATTGAAAAGCTTGATAAAAAAATTATTAATTGTGCCTCAGTCCATAATCTTGATGAGGTTAATCGTGCAAATAAACTTGGTTTTGATTTTATTGTATTATCGCAAATTAAAAAAACATTAAGTCATCCTGAGAGAGAAGGAATGGGCTGGGACAAATTTAAGAAAATTGTTAATCATTCAGATATACCTGTTTATGCTCTTGGAGGGTTGAGTCCATCAGACTTGGTTGAGGCCCAGAAAAACGGAGCTGTAGGTATTTCTTCCCAAAGAGATGGATGGAATTTATTGAACTAGAAAATCAATATCTTTATTAATTATTTCCCCACTTTTGTTTTTAAAAGTGAAAGTAAAGGCTACATTTTTTAAATCATCAAGATTTTCTGTTAATTCATAGATCATAAGATGATCTCCGCCTTTCTTTAAGACAAATGGCTTATTTTTAATAATAACGGGTGAGTCGATTTTTCTCATTTTCATTACATCACCCTCCATTAGCATCGTATGAACCTCAATTCTCTTGCTTATTTTTGAAGATATTGAAATTATTTCAAGATCTTCATCTGAAGAAATTGTTGCAAAGCCAGCAGTAATCTTTTTGCCAAAATTATTTTTAATAATAGGATCTTTAAAAATAATATCAGCCAGAAGAGGGCTAGACATTAACAAAAGAATTATTGATATTAGTTTTTTCATATTTTTCCTTATAAACTATGTAATGAAGCAGAAAATTTAATTATACGTTTGGTTTTTTTATCATCGCTTGGGTGAGAAAAATTTATATTAATTGCATACTTGTTTGCAGAGATTGATGGCTCATAGACCGAGTTGCTTTTTAAATTAATAGTTAGTAAATCAAACCTTACTAAAGGATCTAGCATGAGTTGAGCAATCATATTATTCGCAGTTAAATTTTCTTTAATCGACAGTTTTCTTAAAATTTTTAAAATAAATGTGAGTGATTCATTGATGATAAATAAATCCTTAAATAGGTCCTTAAAAAATAAATTACGCGATTTGGTAGTTTGTATTTCTGACCATATTTTATATTTTGAAAAATCTATATCATTTATGCCATGGGGCGAATCCGATCTGACTCTTAACTCCTGAATCATTTTATTTCCACTTAGGCCAAAGGGCGAAAAAGAATTTATTTTTTCAAGTGCTTTTTTAAATTTTAATGCTTCGTCAGCGTGAACTTTATATTTGGTGATAATTCTTTGAAGATCATTAATTAATTCAACTTTGATGTCAGCCCTAGCAGCATTTACATTAAGTTTAAATAAAAGTTGAAAAAGAATATTTGAGATATGGTCAGAATGTTTTTGCTTAATAAAAAAATTGTATTGATTAAATAAATATTCTATTTTTAAATATTTTCTATATTTTTCATTTATTGGGAACTCAACATTAATCATAAAATACTCTTTAGTTGGATAATTTGTTCTTCCAGATCTGCTGAAGAGTCAAAAATGAAATCTGGTTGAATTAATTCATAATTATTCTCTTGGTAAGCAATAATTTTTTCAATTATATTTTTTCCTAAACCATCCCTTGATTTTACTCTTTTTATTTGATCATTGATATTGCAGATAACTTTTATTTTTAGGTCAAATTTTATTTTTTTTCTTAGCATTTTAACAAGTGGTGAGATGACAACATACGAATCTTTTTTTTCAATAAAATTTTGAAGCTCGTCAAATATTAAAGGATGTAAGAGATTTTCAATTTCTTCTCTAAATATCTTGTCATTAAATAAATTAATTTTTAATTTTTTTTTATTTATTTGACCATCAATTTGAAAATATTCTGAGCTAAGATTTTTTTTTAGTTGGATATATCCCAAATTTCCAGGCTCAATTAATTCTCGATTAATTTCATCTAACTCTATTAGTGGAAGATTATTGAAAAATTGTCTTGAAAAGGTTGTTTTTCCAGAGCCAATTGAGCCATATATTAAAATCTTTCTACCTAACATATCTATTGATCTGGTTTTTTAGAACTCCCTGTGAATAGATTTTGAAATGAATTTCATTATCTGATCTTTATACTCGCTATCATTAAAATTCGATATTTTATGGTCAAGCTCAGCATATTTAGTAATAATAATTTCTTTGACGGATTCAATTGCATTTGTTTTATTAATAATGGATATGATTTTGGTTAATTGGCTTAAATCGCCATGATTAATAGAATTTTTGATAATTTCCCGATCATTTATATTTGCTTTTTCAGCAGCAAATATAAGAGGGAGTGTCATTTTCCCATCTTTTAGATCATCACCTAAATTTTTCCCAATTTTTGCGGCATTACCAGAATAATCAAGCATATCATCTATTAATTGATATATTTGACCAAAAATTTCACCAATCGTGGAGAGTGAATTTTTTTGATTAAAAGAACATTCATTGCTAATAGAGGCTAATTTTCCGCATGCTTCAAAAAGAACCCCTGTTTTTGCTTCTATAACCTTAAAATAATCTTCTTGTGAAATATCAAAATTATTTTTATTGATGAGTTGAAGAACTTCACCTTCTGCAATTTTGTTCGTGGTGTATGCAAGAATATCCATAATCTCAATATTATCTAGCTCCACCATCATCTGAAATGACCTTGAATAAATAAAATCACCAACCAGTATGCTGGCTGAATTTCCAAATTTTATATTGGCGGTTGGAGAACTTCTTCTCGTATCTGAGTCATCCACAACGTCATCATGAAGAAGGGTTGCTGTGTGAATAAATTCTACAATTGCAGCTAATTGATAATGTATATCTTTTATACCACCAGCAAGACCTGCTAAATTCAGCAAACATTGTGGCCTCATTTTTTTCCCACCGCCATCGATAATATGCTTACCGACTTGATTGATCAAAGGGACTTCTGAGTCTAATGATGACCTGATGACATCATTTACTTTTCGTAAATGATCTTCCATGCTGTCATCTAGTGTTACATTTTTTTTAGATATAGTTTTCACTTTAATTAATTTGTATTTTTAGCATTGTATTGTCTATTTGTTGATAGTAATTATACTATGCTGAATATGATTATTTAGTTGATTAAATTCAAGTTTTTTCATATAATGTGCGATCTTTAGAAACAAACAAATTGTTTAGATAATAGGAATTATAATGCAAGCTGTAATCAAAACTGGTGGAAAACAGTATAAAGTATCCGAAGGTGATATTTTAAGGGTAGAAAAACTTACTGCTAAAGAAGGCGATAGTCTAAAATTAGACAATGTTCTAGCATTGGTTGACGGTGAGAAAACTACAATTGGTGCTCCAATAGTTAAAGGTGCAAATGTTGATGTATCTGTCGTTGCTCATGGTAAACACGATAAAGTTATGATTTTTAAAATGAAAAGACGTAAGCATTACAAAAAAACTCAAGGACATAGACAAACTTTTACTGAGCTTAAAGTAACTAAAATTAACGCAAAATAATATTTAGGAAATAATATGGCACATAAGAAAGCGGGCGGAAGCTCAAGAAACGGAAGAGACTCAAACGCGAAACGTTTAGGACTGAAGGTTTTTGGCGACCAGTTTGTAAAAGCTGGTGGCATAATCTTGAGACAGCGTGGGACGAAAATGCATCCTGGTGAAAATGTTGGTATGGGTAAAGACCATACCTTATTTGCAAAAGCGGATGGTAAGGTAAGTTTTAGTGTTAAAGGGCATTTGAAAAGAAAATTAGTTAGTATTGTTACTAATTGATCTGAATAAAACCTTTGATTTGAGCCCTATCACCTGATAGGGCTTTTTTATTTGGTGTAACCAATGAAATTTATAGACGAAGTTTTAATAAAAGTGTTTGCTGGTGATGGAGGCAATGGTATTGCTTCGTTCAGAAGAGAAAAGTTTGAGCCTATGGGAGGACCTAGTGGAGGCGATGGCGGTAGGGGTGGATCCGTATTTTTTCAAGCTGATGAAAACTTAAATACCCTTATTGATTTTAGATTTAAGAAGGAACATCGCGCTCAAAGAGGAGAAAACGGCAGGAGTTCTGATCAGTATGGAGCAGGAGGAGACGATCTTATTCTTAAAGTTCCTGTTGGAACTGTCATCAAAGACAGTTTCTCTGAAAATATTTTTGGTGATTTGACACATCATGGTCAAAAAATTTTAGTCGCCAAAGGAGGCAAGGGCGGTCTCGGCAACATACATTTTAAATCAAGTATTAATAGAGCCCCCAGGCAGTTTACGCATGGTGAGCCAGGTGAGGAATTTGAATTATTTCTAGAATTAAAACTGATTGCTGACATTGGTCTGGTAGGTTTACCAAATGCAGGCAAATCTTCTTTTATTCGAAAAGTTTCGGCAGCTACCCCGAAAGTTGCAGATTATCCTTTTACAACTTTGCAGCCTAATTTGGGTGTTGTTAAATATGATGTTGATAAAAGCTTTGTCATTGCAGACGTTCCTGGATTAATTGAGGGGGCCTCTGATGGGGTAGGTTTGGGGGATAAGTTCTTAAAACATTTAACTAGGACCAGATTATTACTTCACTTGCTTGATGGACTTTCTAGCATAAATGGGTCAGACCCAATAGATGATGCACAAACGATTATCAGTGAGCTAAAAAAATATGAGGAAACATTGTTTAATAAGCCTCGATGGATTGTGTTGAATAAAATTGATCTTAATTACGATGCAGATGGGCTGAAGAAACTAATTAAAGAAAAAATAGGGTGGGATGATAAAATCTTTGTTATTTCATCTCTAACTGGACAAGGTTGTCAGGAGTTGATAAAAGAAATTGCATACTTTTTAGAAAATGAAGATCAATAAAATAAAAAAAATAGTTATAAAAATTGGCTCAAGCTCAATTTCATCGATCAAGAACGGCCTTAATCAATCAAATATTAATATTCTAGTTAATGAAATTGATTGGTTAAAAAAGCATGGTGTTAAGGTTGTCCTGGTATCAAGTGGAGCAATTTCTTTAGGTCTGCATGTAAGCGGAAAACAAAACAGGCCAACTAAATTAGCTCAGCTTCAGTCTTTAGCAGCCATTGGACAAATTGAGTTAATGCAGGCTTATAAAAAGTTTTTTCATAAAAATAATAAAGATATTCAAATTGGTCAAGTGCTCTTAACCAATGATGATTTAGTGTCAAGAGAACGCTATTTAAATGCAAAAAATGCACTGGATGAGTTATTAAAATGTGGAGTGGTTCCAATTGTCAATGAAAATGATACGGTCGCATATGATGAAATTCAATTTGGGGATAATGATATGCTTGCCTCAAGGGTAGCCAATCTTATTCAAGCTGATTTACTAACCATCTTTACTGACCAAGATGGTCTATTTGATAAAGATCCTTCAAAGCATCTAGATGCAAAACTCATCGAGAAGATTCAGTCAGACGATCCATTATTAACAGACATTTCTCAAAATACATCATCAAGCTCAGGCATTGGCTCTGGAGGAATTAGATCAAAAATTTATGCTGCAAAAACGGCAGCTCGAGGAGGAGCATCAACGATCATAGGAAAGGGGATGATAAAGAATTTCTTCAAAGATTTTTTTGACAATAACCTGAAAGTAACAATTATTTCTCCAATTCAAAAAAAGAATAACGCTAAACAAACTTGGATGATTGATAATAGCAAACCAATTGGTCAATTATTTCTTGATGATGGAGCAATTAAGGCTTTGATAGAAAATAAAAAAAGCCTATTACCAATTGGAGTAAAAAGTTTCTCTGGAAATTTCCAAAGAGGAGATCTGTTGTCATGCATGAATAAAGATGGTGTCGAGGTAGCAAGAGGTTTGTCAAATTTTTCAAGTATAGATGTTGAAAAAATTATAGGACAACAGACAGATCGTAAAAATCAATCACTTGAAAATATGATTGAGGAAAATTTAATTCACCGCAATAACTTGGTTATTATTTAGTATTGGAAAAATTATGAAACAGAAAAAAATTGCAATTATAATGGGATCGAACAGTGATTGGCCGGTAATGAAAAATGCCGCTGATGTGCTTGATCAATTTAAAATTCCATATGAAGCAAAAGTTGTTTCAGCTCATCGAACCCCAGATCTTATGTTCGATTTTGCGGAATCATCAAATGATAATAGCATCAGTTTAATTATTGCCGGTGCTGGAGGCGCAGCCCATTTACCTGGGATGGTTGCGTCGAAGTCAAGAGTTCCAGTTTTGGGTGTCCCCATTCCAACTAAATATTTGAATGGACAAGACTCTCTATATTCGATTGTTCAAATGCCTAAAGGGATCCCTGTAGCCACTTTTGCGATTGGCGAGGCTGGAGCAACAAATGCTGCATTATTTGCTATTTCAATTTTTGCACAAGAGGATAATGATTTACTGGAAAAACTAAAAAAGTTTAGAATTGAGCAAGAAGAAAAAGTAAAAGCTATGAAGCTTGATTAGGAAGTCTAATTTGATAATCTATCCAAAAAAAATGTTAGCCATGCTTGGTGGCGGTCAATTAGGGAGATATTTTGTAATGTCAGCCCATAAAATGGGTTATAAAGTTACTGTTTTAGATCCAGACCCACAAAGCCCTGCCGGAAGAATTGCTGATGTACATTTATGTAGCGGCTATGATGACAGAAATGCACTTGATCAAATTATTAACTCATGCAAGGCAGCAACTACAGAGTTTGAAAATATCCCTGCAGATTCATTAAATTACCTAAAACAAAAAATTCAAGTTTATCCTGATGGTGAATCAGTAAGAGTGGTGCAGAATAGAATTAGAGAAAAAACATTTTTAAGAGAAAATGCTATACCTGTTGGAAGGTTTCACATCATTAATGATCAACAAGATATTGCCAATGTTCCAGAGGATTTATTTCCAGGAATCCTAAAAATTGCTGAATTTGGTTACGATGGCAAAGGGCAAAAATCCATCAACTGCAAGACAACTTTAATGCAGGCTTTTAATGAATTTCAGCAGAAACCATGCATACTTGAAAAGCGAGTTAATCTGGAAAAGGAAGTATCTGTTGTCTTAGCAAGGTCTGCGGCTGGACTAATTAAATGCCATCCAGTAGCTGAGAATGTCCATGTCAATGGTATTCTGGATAGCACTCTTGCACCTGCCAATATTGATCAACTCACTGAAAAAAATGTTACCGACTTAGCAAAAATGGTTGCCTTGAAGTTGAATTATGTTGGAGTCATGGCGGTTGAATTTTTTATCTCAGGTAAAGAGATATTTGTTAATGAGATAGCGCCTCGACCTCATAACTCTGGTCATTACACTATTGATGCCTGCTACACATCTCAGTTTGATCAGCAGGTCCGGACCCTTACTGAAATGCCTATTGGGAATCCAATGAATCACTCGAATGCATTTATGATAAATTTATTAGGAGACTCATGGGAATTACCCAGATCTCATGAACCTGAATGGACTAAAATATTAAATGAAAATAATTTCAATCTTCATTTGTATGGCAAAGACGAGCCAAGGGTTGGAAGAAAAATGGGACATCTTACTTACTTAAGTAAAGACACTATTAATAAAGATGAAATAGATAAGCTCCAAAAGATAAAGAAAAGTTTATAAAAAAAGGCGCCTTATGCGCCTTTTTTTGAATATAACTTGGTTATTTTAAAGAGCTTTAATAGCTGAGTTCAGTCTACTTTTATGACGTGCAGCTTTATTTTTGTGCACAATTTTTTTATCAGCAATACGATCAATAATTGCCACGTTAGAATCAAAAGTCTCCTTGGCAACTTTTTTATCGCCGGAGGAAATTGCCTTGATTACTTTTTTAATTGCTGTTCGAAAGGCTGATTTTAGGCTCGCATTATGAGCGCGTTGCTTATCATTTTGTCTAGCTCTTTTTCGTGCTTGTGCAGTATTTGCCATATATAATTACTCAAAATTTGTAAGATTGGCTATTCTAGCGAAAACATCGTTTTTTTTCAAGTTTTAAATCATTTAAATACCGTCATCTGCGATAATAATAATAGATGAAAACAAAAATCGTAAACAATTTAATAAGTTTCAGTAGCCTAACCATTATCTCTAGAATTTTAGGTTTTTTAAGAGATATGGTAATTGCACGAGCTTTTGGAGTCAGTATAGCAACTGATGCCTTTTTTGTAGCTTTTAAATTACCGAATATGTTACGACGAATAACTGCTGAAGGTGCTTTTACTCAAGCATTTATTCCAACCCTTTCTGATTATAAAAATAAGTCCAAAAAAGAATTCAATGTATTTTTAAACAAGGTCGTGACTCTTTTGAGTGTCATTTTATTAATTATTACTCTTATAGGAATCTTTGCATCACCTTGGTTGATTTATATAAGTGCACCAGGATTTGAATACGGTTCTTACCAATTTAATTTGGCTTCTGACCTCTTAAAAATTACTTTTCCATATATTTTTCTCATATCGATTGTTGCAATGTTTGGAGGAGTATTAAATACTTTTGGTAAGTTTGCAGCCCCAGCATTTTCTCCAGTATTTCTAAATTTAAGTTTTATTTTTGCAGCATTATTTTTTAATGACTTTTTTGATGAGCCCATCACTGTTCTCGCATGGGCTGTATTTTTTGGGGGAGTGATCCAGCTTTTATTTCAATATCCTTTTATATTAAAACTAGGCTGGTCTCCTCAGTTAGATTTTAATTTAAAAGATGACGGTGTGTGGAAAGTTCTTAAATTGATGGGTCCAGCAATTATCGGTGTGTCTATTACTCAGATTTCATTATTAATCAATACTATTTTTGCTTCTTTTCTTCAACAAGGGAGTGTATCTTGGCTGTACTTTGCAGATCGGCTAATGGAATTCCCTGCTGGTGTTTTGGGGGTAGCATTAAGCACAGTTTTTTTACCAGCATTATCCGCATCATTTTCCAGTAAAAATTATGAAGAATTCAACAAACTCATGAACTGGAGCACAAGAATAGGGCTCTTGGTGTCAATACCTGCAGCAATTGGTATTGCAGTTTTATCCCTCCCTTTAATCACAACCCTATTTTATTATGGTAAATTCAGTGAGCTTGATTTAGTTATGACGCATAAAGCATTATTTGCATATAGTTTTGGATTAATTGGGTTAATCATGATTAAGGTGTTTGCTCCAATTTTTTATTCTCAAAAAAATATTAAAACCCCAGTCAGAATCGGCATCATCACTTTATTCGTTACTCAAGCAATGAATTTAATCTTAATTCCTTACTTTGAGCATGTTGGTCTAGCTCTGGCGATTAGTATCGGAGCAACATTTAATGCAGCCATGTTGTTTTTAGCGATAAAAAAAATGAATGACTTTAAAATTGAGTCTACAACATTTATTTTTCTAATGAAGGTTATTTTATCTGCATCTATGATGGGAGTAATTTTATACCTCATCAACCCAGATTTTCAGTATTGGATAACTATTAATTTTTTTAGTAGGTTGATTTTGCTATTAGCGTTAGTTGCTCTGGGAGCACTTGTTTTTCTGAGCTTACTTTTTCTCCAAGGCGTTAAATTAAAAAACTTAAGAAATAATAATATATGAGAATCTTTCGCCATTTTGCTCAAGCAAGTAATCCATGTATTGCTACTATTGGAAATTATGATGGCATTCACTTAGGTCATCAATCTCTGATAAATCATGTCATTTCTGAATCTAGAGCAAAACATTTAGAGTCTGCAATCATTACATTTGAACCACATCCTAAAGAATATTTTCAGCCCAAGGCTGCACCAAAAAGAGTTATAAGCTTAAGAGAGAAGTTAGAATTTTTTCACTCACATAAACTTGATAGAGTATATGTGATTAGGTTTGATGATAATTTTGCAAATCTTGTAGGAAATGATTTTATTGAAATTTTACAAACAAAATTGTTGGTAGAAGGATTAGTTGTTGGCGACGACTTTCGTTTTGGCAAGAAAAGACAATTTGGAATAATTGAATTAAAACATTCTGGTATTCAAGTAACTCAACCAGGAACAATTTTTCTCAATAATGAAAGAATTTCCAGCTCTAGAGTTCGAAATGCATTACAAGATGCAGATTTCGATCACGTTGAATCCTTACTAGGTAGGCCTTACGTTATATCTGGAAGAGTCATTCATGGAGAAAAAAAAGCCAGGCTGTTAGGTTACCCAACGGCAAATATTCATATGTTTCATAAAAGCCCACCATTGTCCGGAGTGTTTGCTGTAAAATTAGATTCTTTTTTTGGGGTTGCCAATTTAGGTTTAAAGCCAACTTTTGGTGGCGTAAAAAATTTAGTTTTAGAAGTTCATCTATTTGACTTTGATAAGAATATCTATGGAAAACATGTGCATGTTACTTTTTTTAAAAAAATTCGTGATGAAAAAAGATTTTCCTCTTCAAATGAATTATCTTCCCAAATAGCTTCTGATGTTAATCATGTTAAAGACTTTTTCAATCTATGAGTAATGATAATAAAAAATATAGTCTAAATTTACCGGATACAGAATTTCCTATGAGAGGTAATTTGGCTCAGCGAGAGCCTGATTGGGTATCTTCATGGGTGGAAGAAAAATATTATCAACAAATTAGGGATGTAAAAAAAGGAAAACCTAAATTTATTCTCCATGATGGCCCACCTTACGCCAATGGAAATATTCATATCGGTCATGCGGTCAATAAAGTATTAAAAGATATCATTATTAAATCTAAGGGATTGTCAGGTTATGACGCTCCCTATATTCCTGGTTGGGATTGTCATGGCTTGCCAATTGAGTTAGCTATTGAAAAAGAGCATGGCAAAAACCTTGATTCGAAAAAATTTCGACAATTGTGCAGGGAATATGCAAATCTACAAGTGACTAACCAAAAAAAGGATTTTGTTAGGCTGGGCGTCTTAGGAGACTGGGATAACCCATACCTTACATTAAATAAAAAAACAGAAGCGGATATTGTTCGATCGCTAGGCAAAATTTATCAGAATAATATGCTGTATCAGGGTAACAAGCCAGTACATTGGTGTCTTGATTGTGGATCTGCACTTGCTGAAGCTGAAGTTGATTATGAAAACAAAACTTCAACATCGATTGATGTGGCTTTTAAAGGGGTTGATCAAAAAGGTTTGCATCAATTATTTAAATCAGCAAAGACGGAAAAAGCTATTTACGCTGTTATATGGACAACCACACCATGGACGCTTCCAGCTAATGAGGCAATTTCAGTTAACCCAAAACTATATTATGTTCTGGTCGAAATAGAGGAGAAATTGTTAATTATTGCTGATGAGCTTGTTGATAAATTTGAGGCAAGAACGGGTCAGAAAATTAATAAAATACATTCTATTGTTGGCCAGGAGCTTGAAAATTTCTTGTTCAATCATCCTTTTTATTCGGAAAAAAACGTCCCAATCATATTGGGGGAACATGTGACCACTGAAGATGGAACCGGGTTAGTACATACCGCCCCAGCCCATGGTTTGGATGACTATATTGTTGGGATGAAGTACAACCTTCCTGTAGAAAATCCAGTTAACGAAGAGGGGAGTTTTAAGAGTAATGTGGAGTTTTTTGCTGGAAAAAATATCTGGAAAGCTAACTCTGAAATTATCGACCTGTTAATAAAGAACGATGCGCTTATTTTTAAAAAATCATTTGAACATAGTTACCCGCATTGCTGGAGACATAAAACGCCAATCATTTTTAGAGCCACTCAGCAGTGGTTTATTGGCATGAATCTTTCTCCAGGCCAAAAGACTTTAAGAGATATAGCTAAAGAAGAGGTTGAAAAAACACAATTTATTCCATCATGGGGAAAAGCACGGCTAGAGGGAATGATGAAAAATAGACCGGACTGGTGTATCTCTCGGCAAAGAAATTGGGGAGTACCCATTACACTTTTTACTCATATAGAAACGGATGAGCCGCATCCTAAGACCGTTCAGTATTTCGAAAAAATTGCCTTACTGATCGAAAAGCAGGGAATTGATGCATGGTTTGATTTGGATATTAATGAATGGCTTGGAGATGATGCAAAATATTACAAGAAAGTCATGGACACTTTAGACGTGTGGTTCGACTCCGGAACTACTCATGAATCAGTGCTAAAAACGAATGATAATTTAGATTATCCTGCTGATCTCTATCTTGAAGGTTCGGATCAACATCGCGGCTGGTTCCAGTCTAGCTTACTTACAGCCTCAGCCATCTCTGGGCAGGCACCATATAAAGCCTTGCTAACTCATGGTTTTGTGGTGGATGGTCATGGAAAAAAAATGAGTAAGTCTAAAGGGAATGTGATTGCACCACAAAAGATAATGGATCAGTATGGTGCAGATATTCTAAGATTTTGGGTGGCAATGACTGATTTTTCAGGTGAATTAAATATTTCCGATGAGATTATTAAGAGGTCTGCTGACGGGTATCGAAGGCTAAGAAATACATTAAGATTTTTATGTGCAAATATTTCTGACTTTGATACATCTTCCATGATGGTTGAAGAATCCAATCTATTATTATTGGATAAATATGCCCTCCTTAAAACTCAAGAACTGCAAAAAGAAATAGCTCAGTTGTATGAAAGTTATGACTTTCACCATCTGACAAAAAAATTAGTCAGCTTTTGTTCTGAGGACATGGGAGGATTTTATTTAGATATTATTAAAGACCGACTCTATACTATGCCCGAGAAATCTCCAGAGCGACGTTCGGCACAAACTGCTTTATATCACATCACTCATGCATTAACACGAATGATCGCTCCAATTTTAAGTTTTACTGCTGAGGAATTGTGGCAGACCATTACTAATGATCAAAATATTTTCAAAGAATCATGGTATGAATTTGCATCAACCTCATTACATCAAGCAGAACTTCAGTTTTTGCAAGAGATTGAAAAAATTAGACCGATTGTGAATAAGAGTATCGAAGCTGAAAGGGAAAAGGGATTAGTCGGCTCAGCGTTGGAATGTGATATTGAATTAGCATGTGAGCCAGAAACTTTCAAAATTCTTAAACCTTATGAATCAGAGCTTCATTATATTTTTATTGTATCAAATGTGAGTTTGATTGAAGAGCAAAATGGACTCGCTGTTAATGTTAAAAAAATTGCATATGATAAATGTGACAGATGTTGGCATTATGAATCCTCTGTAGGAACTCATCAAGAGCATCCCTCAATCTGTGAGCGTTGTATTTCAAATCTTTTCGGCGATGGAGAAAAAAGAAAGTATGCATAAGTTTCTTGTCGGCTTATGCATCATTGTTGTCGATCAGCTTTCTAAGAATTGGGTTGAAAAAAATATTCCGTTTACTGAATATTTGGAAATTAATAATTTTTTTAAAATTGTTCACTTCCAAAACACAGGCGCTGCATTTAGCTTTTTAGATAGTGCATCTGGTTGGCAAAATAATTTTTTTATTTTTTTGACTCTAGCGATCTTATTTTATTTATTTTATTTATACAGACAAAACATATCTAGTCCATACGGGTCGATATCGATTATGTTGATTATTAGCGGTGCTATTGGAAATTTAATTGATAGACTATCAAATGGACATGTGACAGATTTTATTTATGTGCATATAAATGACTATTACTGGCCAGCATTTAATGTTGCAGATTCGGTAATTACAATTGGAGCAATCATATATTTCTTGGGTTTATTAAAAGGAAAAATTAAATGACATTAAAAAAAGGAAAAATTCCTTTTTAATATTGAAAAAATTGTAGCTATAATATCGCGATTATTTATATTCATATTATGCAAAAAATAGCCTTTTTAATATTAGTTATTCTTTTTTTATTTAGCAATGCTGTCAAGGCGGACGAGGGTTTATCCTTAAGAGAGATCTATGTCATCACAGATGTTGTAACTCCCGGCGAGATAACATCTGGTGAGAGCGTGAGCTCATCGAAAATTAATCAGCAATTCAAGCAGGATACCTCGTCACTTCTAGAGTATTTCACTGGGATTGATAATGCTGCGAATGGATCAGTATCTTCAATTCCATATATGCATGGATTAAATGATGACAGAATTAGAATCAGTGTGGATGGTGTGGACCTTAATTCTGCTTGTACATCTCACACCGATACTGACCTATCCTTTATCGATATCAATGACGTCGATTACATCAAAGTATTTGCCGGGATCACACCTGTTAGCATGGGGGGCGATAGTATTGCCGGAAGTATAAAAATAAAAACGAAAAATCCTACCTTCAGCCAAGATGATCAGTTAATTTATTCGACAAAGCTTAAAAGTTTTTATAAAAGCAATAATGACGAACAAGGGGTTCATTTCATATCATCTGTGGCGTCTAGTAATGCATACTTGAAATATTCTGGAAGTTATTCCCAGTCAAATAATTATTCCAGTGCAAATGATTTTAAAGGAGCCAATTACGGAGGCACATCAGATAAAAGTGGAATTAGAGATGATGAAATTGCCTCTAGTGGTTATCGAATCGAGAACCATCAGCTAAGCTATGGTTATCAAATAAATAATCATTTACTTGAAATTAAATTTGATTATCAATCGACTCCATACCAGGGTTTTATGAACCAGAGGATGGATGTGGTTGGTCAACACAGCCATAAGATTCAACTTAAAGATACGATCTCTTTTTCTTGGGGGAAGCTTGAACTTCAGGCCTATCACCATCAGGTGGAAACCAAGATGAATTTTGGAAAAAATAAAAACTTTAATTATTCTGGCACCCCAGGAATGTCCATGACCCACCACGGGTATACCTCGGGATTCAATGCAACGGCAGATATTTATCTGAATGATAAAAGTACACTCCGATCTGGATTGGAAACTCAGTTTTATGAGGTGGATGATAGCTGGGATCCAACGGGAGGCATGATGTCTCCAAACGTCATGAAAAATATCAATGACGGGAAGAGAGATAGATATAGTATTTTTACAGAATTAGACCGCCAATGGTCCAAAGAGTGGTTTACCCAAACAGGGGTCAGACTTACCCGGGTGGAGATGGATACCAGCGATGTTCAAGGATACAACAACATGGGCTATCTAGCAGATGCAAATAGCTTTAATTCTTTAAATCATAAAAAAGATGACCATCATCTGGATTTATCTCTATCTGCGGCGTACTCACCTAATCTCAACCAAACACATGAGTTTGGTTATTCCATGAAGAATAGATCACCGACCTTACAAGAAAGGTACCTATGGTCTAATAATGCGATGGCGGCTTCCATGGCGAATTGGTTTGGAGATGGTAATGGATATGTGGGTGATGTTAATTTGGATCAGGAGACTGCCCATACTTTTGCTTATGCCGCTGTATTCCATGATGCTGATAAACAATTATGGAATTTTAATTTTAAACCTTTTTTAACCTACATCGATGACTATATTGATGCCGTTTCCTATACCTCTAGGCCAGATGATTTTCGTACTTTAACCCTTGGTAATCAAAATGCACGACTATGGGGATTTGATGTGAAGGCTTCTCAATATTTAGGGAATATTTCTAAGCTTGGAGATTTTTATTTTGACTCGAAATTAAGTCATGTCAAAGGTATTAATACCGATGCGAATGATGATCTCTATCATGTGATGCCAACTAATTTAAAATTGATCTTTAGCCAAAAAAATAATCATTGGAATAACGGACTCCATATTCAACTGGTGGATAACAAGAAAAACGTCAATGATATCCGACAGGAAATGGAAACTAGTGGTTATGCACTAGTTGACTTGAAATCTACTTACCAAAAAGAAAATCTACAACTAAATCTGGGTGTCTATAATATATTTGACCGAGATTACGATCATCCTTTAGGTGGCGTTTATATGGGCCAGGGAAAAACTATGAATACTTCTGGCATGGGATTAACATATGCTAATGCTGTCAATGTCCCTGGTATGGGAAGGTCTATCTTCACATCCGTTGAATATTCTTTCTAGTCAATTAAAAATTTGAAATAATTAATTTCATCACCATATAAGAAATATGAACAATTCTTATATGGAAAATGAAAGATGAGATTTGATAAATTAACCACTAAATTTCAACAGGCAATTGCTGAGGCTCAATCCTTAGCAAATTTGGCTAATCATACCCAGATTGAGCCAGCACATGTTTTAAAGGCAATGATTTCATCTTCAAATAATGATGATATTCAGAATTATCTCCGTTTGTCAGGAATGAAAAATACTGCCTTTGATGCAATTGAACAGTTAATTACAAATTTTCCACAATCGCAATCCAATGATAATGAACCAGCTATTTCGAGACAATTAAATTCACTCTTTAATTGGGTTGAAAAAAAAGCTTTTGAATTGAAAGACGATTATATTTCAGCGGATTTATTTCTTTTAAGTCTTGAGACAGATAAAAGTGGTCTCAAAGAAACCTTAATTGACCACGGAATAAATTTTAATAAATTAAAGGAGATTGTTATGAGCGCAAGAAATGAGGAAAATATCAAAACTCCAGATGCTGAAAGTCATCGTCAATCTTTGCAAAAATATACGATTGATCTGACCCAATTGGCAAGAGATGGTAAGTTAGACCCAGTCATTGGTCGAGATGACGAAATCAGAAGAACAATTCAAGTGTTACAACGCCGAAGTAAAAATAACCCAGTCTTAATCGGGGAGCCTGGAGTCGGTAAAACAGCAATTATTGAAGGCCTTGCACAAAGAATAGTTAATCAGGAGGTGCCTGATTCATTAAAGAATAAGCAGGTGCTGTCACTAGACATGGCCTCTTTATTGGCGGGAGCAAAGTATAGAGGTGATTTTGAAGAACGACTCAAAGCTGTGTTAAAAGAAATTAATGCAAGCCAGGGAAATATTATTTTATTTATCGATGAAATCCATACCATGGTTGGAGCCGGCAAAACTGAGGGCGCTATGGATGCCGGAAATATGCTTAAACCTGCTCTAGCGAGAGGTGAATTGCATTGTGTTGGAGCAACTACATTGAATGAATATAGATTGTATGTTGAAAAAGACGCTGCATTAGAACGTCGTTTTCAAAAAGTTCTGGTAGATGAGCCTGATGTTGAAGCAACCATTGCTATCTTAAGAGGATTACAAGAAAAGTATGAGTTACATCATAATGTTGAGATTACAGACCCAGCAATTGTAGCTGCCGCTGAATTATCCAATAGATATATCACGGATCGATTTCTTCCGGATAAGGCAATTGATCTCATTGATGAGGCTGCTTCAAGAATAAAAATTGAAATTGATTCAAAACCTGAACAACTCGACAAATTAGAAAGAAGACTGATTCAACTTAAGATTGAACGAGAAGCTGTAAAGAAAGATAAAGATGCTGCCTCAAAAGAAAGATTTGAGATCATTGAATCTGAAATTAAAAAAATTGAAAAAGAATTTGCGGACTTAGAGGAAATTTGGAAGTCTGAAAAAGCATCCCTAATTGGAGTGAGAGATATAAAAGAGAAATTAGAATCTCTAAAAATTACTATGGAAGAAGAAAAAAGGAAAGGTAATTGGCAGAGGGTGTCTGAAATACAGTATGGCGAAATACCTGAACTTGAAGATCAATTAAAAAAAGCTGATGTAACAACACCGGTGTCACAAAACAAAATGCTGCGGACTGAAGTTGGAGCTGATGAAATTGCTGAGGTTATTTCACGAGCAACTGGCATTCCAGTTGCAAAAATGATGCAAGGTGAGAAAGAAAAATTAATTAATATGGAGTCTGTTTTGCATCAGCGTGTCGTTGGTCAAGACGAGGCAGTTAAATCAATCTCAAATGCTATTAGACGATCAAGGTCTGGTTTGAGTGATGAAGGAAAGCCGTATGGATCTTTTTTATTTTTAGGACCTACTGGTGTTGGCAAGACTGAGCTTTCAAAATCATTAGCTAGCTTTCTATTTGACAGTGAAGATCATTTAATTCGAATTGATATGTCTGAATTCATGGAAAAACATTCTGTTGCCAGACTTATTGGCGCCCCTCCTGGTTATGTTGGTTATGAAGAGGGTGGCTATCTAACAGAAGCAGTGAGAAGAAAGCCATATAGCGTGATATTGCTTGATGAGATTGAAAAAGCTCATCCCGATGTCTTTAATGTACTTCTTCAAGTTTTAGACGAGGGAAGACTCACGGATGGTAAGGGTAAGACCGTAGATTTTAAAAATACGGTAATCATTATGACTTCTAATTTAGGCTCTGACCTAATTCAGAAAATGACTCAAGACGATTATCAGATAATCAAGATTTCAGTCATGGCGGAGGTAAAAAATTACTTCAAACCTGAATTTATCAATAGAATAGATGATGTTGTCGTATTCCATGGACTAGGTGAAAAGCATTTATGTGATATAACAAAAATCCAATTAGAAAACTTATTGTTAAAGCTTAAAAAAATTGGAATAGAAGCAAAGGTGACAGACAGAGCAATATCCGAAATTGGCAAGGCAGGTTTTGATCCTATTTATGGTGCAAGGCCTCTAAAAAGGGCTATTCAAAATGAAATTGAAAATAAACTTTCAACAGAAATTTTATCTGGTAAATTTTTAGATAAAGATATTTTGGAAATTGATTTTAATAATGGTAGTTTTTTATTTAATAAATTAGATCATGCAAAAGTTTGAAGATATTAAAATAACAACCTCAAGAGGAAGGGGGTTTTATGACATTACCTCAGATATTAAGAGCATTGTAGGAAACTCTGCAATTGAGAATGGGTTGTTTACTGCTTATATCAAACATACATCGGCTAGTCTTTTAATTAATGAAAATTATGATCCAGATGTTTTAGTTGACATGGAAACCTTTTTTTCAAAATTAGTACCGGATGGTTCATTGGACTTTATTCACACCATGGAAGGGGCTGATGATATGCCAGCACACATAAGAACGGCATTGACTCAGACACACCTATCAATTCCTATACAAAACAATGTACTTCAAATTGGTCAGTGGCAAGGAATTTTCTTGTATGAGCATCGATTGTCAGCTCACAACCGATCTATCGCCACTCATATTATCGGCGACTGACTAACGCTATTTTTTTGTCCAAGCCAGGGGATTAAATGGTTTGCTATTTTTGCGGAGTTCAAAATATAAACCATTTATACCAAGGCCTCCTGTATTTCCAACTGTAGCAATCACATCACCTTCTTTGACCTCGTCATTAACATTTAGCAAAACGGATTCGTTATAACCATATAGACTCATGTAGCCCTGGCCATGGTCAATGATGATGAGGTTGCCAAAACCTCTTAACCAGTCTGCATAAGCAACTTTTCCATTACCAACTGATTTAACATCTTGACCTTCTTTGCCGGTAATAAAAATCCCTTTCCATACAACGCCTGTATCTTTTCGCTTTGTTCCATATTTGTATTTAATCGACCCTTTCAGGGGAAGATTCAGCTTACCTTTTAACTTACTAAAGTTTCCACCTTGAAAAGGAACAACTTTTTCGGTTGACTTTGTCTTTCTTGACTCTTTTTTTCTAAGTTCTTCCTCTTTTTCTTCTTCTTTAGCTGCTTTTTTGACTAACTCATCAATAATTGATTTTAATTTTTTTTCATCATCAATTAATTTTTTTTTCGCTTGTTCTTTGTTTTTTATCTCTTTGGCGACACTTGCAAGCATCTGTTTTTTTTGATTTTTCTCAGACTCTAACTGTTTTTTTATTTTATTTTTATCCTTTTTTTGGCGGTCAATCTTGGCTATGGTTTTATTGATGATTTCTTTAGTATCAATTAATTTTTTTTTGTCTATTTGTAATTGGGTTATTAATTCAAATTGCGCATTAGTAAAGTAGGACTTTAATTTTTGTTCTCGCAAGATTTCGCTTGGATTGTCTCCATCAATAATTGATTTTAAGTAAGAAGAATCCCCCTTTTTATGAATGTCTAAAAAAAAGGCTGAAAGATAAACCATTTTTTTTTCAATTTCTTGCTCTAATTTTTTTTGATCTAGATTGAGTTGTTCTAATTTTTTTTGATTTTGTTTTGATTTCTTATTGATGCTATGGATTTCTTTTCGCGTTTTACTTATTTTCTTATCTTGTTGTTTTAACTCATTGTCAATGTTCTTCTTCTTATCCTTATTTTTCTTGATTTCTTTATCTATATCCTTGATTTGCTGCTTAACACTATCTAAGTTTTTCGCACTTTCATCGATACCACTGAAAGCAGTTGTAAAATTTAACAGAAGACAAAGAGTAATAACAATTATTTTCATTAAAAGGTGACTAAATTTTTTCCTGTCATTTCTCTTGGGGCCTCTAAATCCATCATGGCAAGTATAGTTGGGGCAATATCCGACAAGCTGCCATTATCGGAAATTTTTGATACTTTCTCATCCATGACAATGAATGGAACAAGGTTGGTTGTATGTTGTGTGTGGGCTTGGTTATTTTCAACGTCAAGCATCAATTCAGCATTTCCATGATCAGCCGTAATTATTAGTGAGCCGGATATATTTTTTGTAGCTGCAATAATGTCACCAATACATTTATCCATAGCTTCAACAGCTTTTTTTGCTGCTTCCATATTGCCTGTATGACCTACCATGTCTCCATTGGCAAAATTACAAATAATGACATCATATTTTTTTGAATTAATAGATTCAATCAGCTTTTCAGAAACCTCATAAACGCTCATTTCAGGTTTTAAATCATAAGTTCTAACATCAGGAGATGGAATGAGTATCCGATCCTCATTATTAAATTTTGCTTCTTCCCCGCCGTTAAAAAAGAATGTTACATGTGGATATTTTTCTGTTTCAGCAATTCGAAGCTGAGTTAACCCCTTGTCGGCTAAATACGAGCCTAAAGTATTAGATAATTTTTCTGGGGGAAATAATACTTGAATATCTTCAAATGACTGGTCATAGCGCGTCATGGTGATATAGTTGAGATTGGTTAAATGTGTTGATCTTTCAAATTCTGTAAAACTTTTATCTTTAAAAGCACGCGATAATTCTCTTCCGCGATCCGACCGAAAATTAAGAAAGATCACCATATCATTTTCTTTAATTATGCTTTCTGAATTTATTAAAGAAGGCAAGATAAACTCATCAGTTTCCCCTCTCTGATAAGAAGCATTTAGAGCTTCAACGCTATTTTGATAAACATGGTCAGTTTTTCCTTCTGTGAGCATATCATAGGCTAACTTAACTCTATCCCACCTGTTATCTCTATCCATAGCATAGAATCTGCCAGTAATAGATCCAATGGTGCCGTAACTGTTGGATGATATCCATGCGTCTAATTTATTAAGATATTTTTCGGCACTTTTTGGAGGAGTATCCCGCCCATCTAGGAAAGCATGGATGAAGGTATTTTTAATAGCATTGTCTTTTGCAATCTGAAGGAAAGATTCAAAGTGATCATAATGGCTGTGCACGCCACCATCAGAAAGTAAACCTAGAAAATGTAATCTACCTTGATTTTTCTTTAGTTGGTCGAAACTATTTTTGAGTACCTCATTATTTTGCACCTCATTATTTTTTAATGAGTTATTTATTTTTTGAATGTCCTGATAGACTACACGACCAGCTCCAATATTAATGTGTCCAACCTCGGAATTTCCCATTTGACCCTCTGGTAAACCCACATGATTTTCTGAAGCATTTATAAGGCTGTGTGGATAATGCGATTTAAGATAATCAATATTTAGAGTTTTTGCGTGAGAAATGGCATTATGGTCATTGTTTGAAGAGTGACCAAAGCCATCAAGAATTAATAAAGTGATTGTTTTTTTTGACATGTTTTGAATTATATCATTTGCAAAATCGACTATATATAATGAAAGATTAGTTTTTCAATAAAGTATTGAATTTTTAAAAAAAAGACCCATATAGACTATATGAAAGTAATAATGTACACGAGCAATTTTTGTCCTTACTGCACTCATGCTGAGAAATTACTCAATAAAAAAGGATTGAATAATATCAATAAAATTTTTATTGATAAATCTCAAGATGATCTATTAAGAATGATAGAAATAACAGGAAGGAGAACTGTTCCTCAGATCTTTATTAATGATCAACATATTGGTGGATTTGATGACTTACGGAAATTTGACCAATCAGGTGAATTGGATAAAGTGATTTCTAATTCAACTATTTAAGACTATGTTTTACATTTTTAAAAGTGTAAAATCACCATTTAGAAATTTAAGTTGGAATAAATATGGCTGAAGATAAAAAAAAGAAGGTAACCAAAACAAAAAAAAGTGATGCAAAAGGTGTTGACCCATCTCAGGCTCAGCAACCTGGATTTGCAATTGAAAAATTATATTTAAAAGATGCGTCGGTTGAAGTGCCTAATGCGCCTGAGATTTTTACGAATCGTGAGGCGCCTAAAATTGGTATTGAATTGAATAATACAGCTAAACCATTAGCGGATGGTTTTTATGATGTTTCATTGCAAGTCACGGTTACTTCTAAGCAAGATGATAAAGTAGCCTTTCTTGTTGAAGTGACTCAATCTGGTATTTTTCAAATTAATAATATCCCAGAAGAGGGCCTAGAAATGGTTCTTGCAATTACATGTCCAAACATTCTCTTTCCTTACGCTAGAGAAGCGGTATCAGACATGGTAACGAAATCAGGATTCCAGCCAGTTCTCTTGAACCCCATAAACTTTGAAAATTTATACCTCCAGCAAAAACAACAACAAGCTCAAGAGCAAAAAAAGAATGATTAAAAAACAAAAGTGGTTTCCACTTTTGTTTTTTTGTTTCATAAGTTCTTTTGCTTATGCAGATTTTATGTCAGTTAATGCTGATCAAGCATTTCTTCATGAGGCTCCATCAGGTTCTACAAAAAAAGTATACATTGTTACAAAAGGTTATCCTCTTGAGGTAGTCGTGAGCCTAAAAGAATGGAAAAAAGTAAAGGATCATGAGGGATTAATCAATTGGATCAAAACTAGTGATTTGTCATCTAAAAGAACTGTCTTAAATTTAAAGAATAATAATTCAATATATCTAGAACCTTCCTCTTCAAGTCCTATTTTAGCAAGGGTGAATGAGAACGTTTCTCTCGAGCTTTTAGATACAAAAAAAATTGACGAGTGGATACAAGTATATTCAAAAGTGGGGGACATTGAGGGTTATATTAAAGCCGCTGATTTGTGGGGTATTAAATAATGAAGGTTGCTGTTATTGGTGCAGGTGCATGGGGGACTGCTTTAGCAATTCAGGCGGCAAAAGCATATCCAGTTAAATTATGGGCCCGAGACTCTGGTCATATTTCAGGAATGAAAAAAGCACGCTCCAATCCAAAGTATCTTGGAGATTTTACTTTCCCTGATCATCTTGAATTAACTGCGTCATTAGATGAAGCAGTATTAACATCTGATGTGATTATCTCATCAGTACCAACATCAGCTTTTGCTGAGATAATTCAAAACATACAATCTATCGATCCTGCCAAGCCAATTATATGGACTAATAAAGGACTGGAGACCAACTCTAGTCTTTTTCCACATGAAATAATTCATGATCATATTATTAATAAAGACCTTGCTTACGGCGTCTTGTCTGGACCAAGTTTTGCTGCTGAATTGGTAAGAGATCTTCCGACAGCAGTTACCCTTGCAACTACCAATTCAGATTTATCAAATTCTGTAGCAAAAATTTTTCACCATGGCAGCATGCGTGTTTATCTCAGTGATGATATTGCTGGCGTGACACTTGGAGGTTCCTTAAAAAATATTATTGCAATTGCATCTGGAATATCGGATGGTATGGGCTTTGGAAATAATGCGCGAGCAGCTTTAATAACGAGGGGAATAGCTGAAATTACCCGATTTGGGAAGACATTGAATGCATCTGAGGAAACATTTATTGGTTTAGCTGGTATTGGTGATTTATTACTTACGTGTACAGGCCAGTACTCTCGAAATCGTGAAGTTGGTATTCGGTTAGCGGAAGGTAAAAGTTTAGATTCAATTCTTTCATCTCTTGGCCATGTTGCTGAGGGTGTTAATGCATGTTATGAGTTGTTTAAGAGAATTGAGGATACAAATATTGATATGCCCATTACTTGTGAAGTTTATAGAGTTTTAACCAATGAGATATCTGCTAAAGATGCAGTCAAAAATCTTCTATCCAGATCACTAACAACTGAAAATTAAAGGCCACCTGAGAAATTATTTTGCCTCCAGGCTTCGAACAAGATAATAGATACTGTATTCGCTAAATTAATACTTCTACTATTCTTTGCCATTGGCACTCTTAGCAGGTGATTAGGTTCGAGTTGATTTCTTATAAGATCTGGCAAACCCCTAGTCTCCGGACCAAACATAAAAAAATCATTAGGTTTAAAACTCACCGAGTGATAGTAATTTTTACCTTTGGTTGATATGCCAAAGATGTTGATGTTTTGATTTTTTGATAAAAAATCAGAATAGTTTTCATAAGTGACAAATAAGTCATCTTTAATGTAATCAAGCCCAGCTCTGCGTAAAGTTTTTTCACTTAATTCAAACCCAAGAGGTTTTATTAGATGTAACTTGCAGTTAGAATTAAAACAAAGCCTAATAATATTCCCAGTATTAGGAGGTATTTCAGGTTCATATAGAACAATATTAAACATTTGATTATTTTTTATACAATTGTTAGTTAATTTAAATTTTTTGTTTACTTCATCTGATATTATAATATTTAAAATACAAATAAAGGATTAATATGGACCAACCCATTCATTTTAATAAGATTGATAAAAATTTATCAACTGACCAGTCAATATCAATTGAATATATTAGATCATTGTTTGAAAAACCCTTTAATGATCTAATTTTTCAAGCGCATCAGGTTCATAGAGAAAATTTTAATCCTAATCAGGTGCAATTGAGTACATTGCTGTCAATTAAGACTGGAGGATGTTCAGAAGATTGTGCATACTGCCCCCAATCTGCTAGATACGACACTGATGTTGAGAATGAAAAGATTTTAGGACTTAATGAGGTAATCAATGCGGCAAAAGATGCTAAAGCCTCGGGTGCAACTCGTTTTTGTATGGGTGCGGCATGGCGAAGTCCAAAACAGAAGGATTTGGATCTCGTTAAAGAAATGATTTTGGAAGTAAAAAAATTAGGCATGGAGTCATGCGCAACACTTGGTATGTTGGATGAAGATCAGGCAAGGCAGTTAAAAGACGTTGGATTGGACTACTATAACCATAACTTAGACACATCTCCGGAATTTTATGGAGATATTATTACCACCAGAACTTATGAAGATCGACTGGACACCTTAAAGAATGTTCGTGATCAAGGGATTAATGTCTGTTGTGGCGGAATTGTCGGAATGGGCGAATCTCTTAATGAGAGAGCTGGTCTGTTAGCACAACTATCCAATATCACACCTCAGCCTGAAAGTGTTCCAATCAACTTATTGACTCAGGTGGAGGGAACGCCACTATTTGGAGAAAAAGAGCTTGATCATTTTGATTTTGTTAGAACAATCGCTGTAGCCAGAATAATTATGCCTAAAAGTTATGTGCGGTTGTCGGCAGGCCGTGAAAAAATGAACGAATCTACTCAAGCTTTAGCATTTTTTGCCGGTGCCAATTCAATCTTCTATGGAGATGAGCTTCTAACGACAGAAAATCCAGCATCAGAAAAAGATCAGGAATTGCTAAGAAAGCTTGGTATAGAAACTAATTAATAAATGTTTGAGAAAAAAATATCACGTGAGCTTCAAGATATTGAAGAAAACAATTTATTAAGGATCAGAGAAGATAGAAACTATGACTTATTAAATTTTTCAGACAATGATTATCTTGGGCTTAGGAATAATAAAACTATTGCAAAGGCCATGAAAAAATCAATTGATGAATTTGGTAACGGCGCAGGAGCATCTCATCTTATTTCAGGCCACTTTCAAAATCACACAAGCCTTGAGTTAAAAATAGCAAATTTACTTCAGTTTGAGGATGCACTTTTTTATCACAGTGGTTTTAATGCGAATGTATCTTTTTTTAAAAATATAATTAAAGATGATTTTGATATATTCCTAGATAAACTTTGTCATGCATCAATCTATGATGGAATATTATCAACTCAATCAACTGTTATTCGTTACCCACATCTTGATTATGAAGCTTTAGAACAAAAGATAAAAAAATCAAAAAAAGAACATAAAATTATCGTAACTGACTCTATCTTTAGTATGGATGGCGATATTGCAGACTTATCAAGACTGTATTCATTATCAAAAAAATATAAAACTTACTTATACATTGATGATGCGCATGGTTTTGGAATTTATGGTTCAAAAGGATTAGGACTGCTTGAGAGCCAAATGCCGGCTGACATAGATAAAAGCAATATTATTCACCTGACAACTTTTGGAAAATCGGCAGGACTTTCTGGAGCAATAATTTGTGCATCAAAAAAAATTATTGACTACCTCAAACAAAAATCAAGAGAATACATATATACAACTGCCTCACCTCCATATCTTGCTGATGGAATTATCAAGTCTGTTGAATTAATAATAGATGGTGAAAAATTAAGAAAAAAGTTAAATGAAAATATTAAATTATTTCGCCATTTAATTAACAAGAAGCAATATTTGTTGAATGTTTATGGTCCAATACAACCTATCTTGATCAAAAATAATCAAATGGTCATTCACATTCAAAAAGAGTTATTAAAAAGCAATATTCATGTTGCAGCGATTCGCTCTCCTACGGTACCTCTATCAGAATCTAGAATAAGAGTAAGCATATCTGCTAGGCATTCAAAAAGTGATATTGTGCAGTTAGCCGATGTTCTGAATAAATCACTATCGCATGTTAATTGAAACATTAGGTACAGGATATCCAATAATATTTATTCATGGATGGGCAATGAATAAAGATATTTTTATGCCATTTTTTGAGAAGCTTGATAAAAATAAATATCAACTATTATTTTTTGATTTACCTCAAATGGATGAAAATGATAACTGGGAAGGATGTATCAAGCAGATTAATGATGCAATCCAAGATCATAATTTTGATTTCTTTGATATATTCGGATGGTCATTGGGTGGTCACATAGCGATAGAAATTTATCGTTTAAATAAAGATAAGGTCAAAAAAATTATATTTACCTCATCAACTCCAATATTCGTCAACAATCATGATTGGGAGTATGGACTTAATGAAGAGATTTTCGATAATTTTGCAAATTTGATTATGAAAGACCATCAGAAAACTTTGCTAAATTTTTTTAATCTTCAATTATTAGGTCAAGATAAACGTAAAGAAACATTAAATTTTTTGACGAATAATGTTTCAACTAAAAGTGTTGATATTAATTCTCTTAAATTTTATTTATCACATATGAAAAAAAATAATTTTTTAACATTAATACATAATGTTAATTGTGATTTATATTTAATTGCTGGTGATCAAGATAAAATTGTACCTATTGAATCACAAGTATTTATGCATAAAAATAATATGAATGTAAAAAATATATTATTTATTGATAAAGCTTCACACATTCCTTTTTTATCTCATCCGGAGGAGTGCGCCACTTATCTTGATAACATATATGTATGAATAAGTTAAAAAAAATTAAAGACTTTAATAGCGCAGCAGACCATTACGACAGCGATGCAATAATGCAATCGATGATTGCTGAAGAGTTAATCGACAGACTACATTATATAAAAATCAATCCAAAGCGAATCTTGGATATTGGGTCTGCAACAGGAAGAAATGCTATTCTTTTAGCAAAAATATTTCCTGCCGCAGAAATATATGAGCTTGATTTTTCAATTGATATGTTAAGAGTGTCGATGAATAAAAGCTCAGGTTTCAGAAAATTATTTTCATCAAAAAAAAGATATTTTATTAATGCTGATATGGATCTATTACCATTCCATGACAATACTTTTGATCTAATCGTTTCAAGTAATTCGATTCAATGGTCCGAGAACGTTAATGCACTATTTAAAAATATAAATAATTTATTAACTATAGATGGCTTATTTCTATTTTCTTCTTTTCTAAAAAATACATTAATTGAATTGCAGCATTTTAAAGAACATGCATTAACTCAAAATTTTTTAACTATCCAAGAATATGCTGAGATATTAAATAATAATAATTTTTATGATCCGGTTTTAATAAGGGATGAGTATCAAAATGAATATGATGGCGCATTATCAGCATTACGTGATTTAAAAAAAATTGGTGTGACAAAGTCTGATGAGTCTCATAAAAGTTTAAGGGGTAAAAATTATTTATTGAAACTGATTGATCATTTAGATCAATTTAAAAGAAATGATAAGAATATCCTTAGTTATGAAGTGATAATGGCCCATGCCTGGAAAATTCGTAACAAAGAAGAGAGTGTCATCAGGTTTACAAAATCATGAACAAAGTCTTTATAACCGGCACTGGTACAGGGGTAGGTAAAACTTATATTACCTCGATCATTCTAAAAAATCTTTTATTGAGACAAAAAGTTATTGGCATTAAACCAATTTCTGCTGGAATTAGTCTGGATAATTTATTAAATGAGGATGTCCAGACCCTGCTAGATTGTCAACCTTCAATTGATGATCATCAAAAAATTAATTTTTATTCTTTAAAAAAAGCAGTCTCACCTCATATTGGAGCAGAAGAAGAGGGGGTGCAAATTGACTTTGATTTTATTAAACAAAGGATCAGTGCTCTAGAAAATGAATACGACCGTGTTCTGATTGAGGGTGTTGGAGGCATATTATCCCCAGTGGATCAATCAAGGACTAATCTTGACTTGATCAAATATCTGGATATCCCAGTAATTTTAATTATTGGGTTAAAGCTTGGGTGCATAAATGATGCATTATTAACTCAGCATGCGCTTCAATCAAGTGATATTAAGATATTTGGGTGGATTGGAAATCAAATTGATCCAGAGATGGAGGAGGTTGACAAAAATATTGAATATCTAAAAAAAAATATTACATCAAGTTGTTTAGAGGTAAACAAGTACGGGTCTGAGAATTTATATTTAAATATATAATTTATTTTTAATGATGTAATTTAGAACATCATCACAGATTAAATTATGGACATCTTCAATATGTTGATTTTGAATTAATTTTTTTATTTCACTAGATGAAGCCTCATATCCTTGTCCATCATGATAATAAACACAATCACTTTGTCTAAATTGAAATTTTTTAAAATTATCTTCTACATCAATTTTTTTTGTTTTTGCTGTTTGAAAAAATTCATCAATATTTGATTTTCTCTTAATTACAATTATTTTTACCAGCTCTAATATTTCCTTCCAATCTTTCCACTTATCAAAGGTGTAAAAACAGTCTTCTCCAATTACAAGAGCAAGTTTTGGGTATGTTTTCAGATAAAATTTAATGGTTTCTATTGTGAAATTGATTTGGCTTGATTGATTTACTTCATACTTACTTATCTCAACATCTTTAGTTGCAATATTTATCATATTAATGCGATGTTGAGCTTCAGTTAAATTCTTATTGAATGCAGAAACTCCAGTTGGGACAAGAATAATTTTTTTAAAATTTAATAATTTGAGTTGATTAATAATGTATTGATGACCATTATGGAAGGGGTCAAAAGCACCGCCGAACAGCGCGACATAATTTTGCATTATGTGCGAGTTTGCCCTTCACCAAAGACGACATATTTTTCTGAAGTTAATCCCTCTAGGCCGACAGGTCCACGTGCATGAAATTTATCTGTTGAGATTCCGACTTCAGCACCTAAACCATACTCGAATCCATCTGCAAATCTTGTTGAGGCATTGATTATTACACTCGACGAATCGATTAACTTTAAAAAAGTTTGTGCATGGGCATAGTTTTCTGTGATTATTGCTTCAGTATGTTTGGATGAGTGCTTATTAATAAAATCTATGCCTGCTTTGAGGGAATTTACAATCTTAATGGATATGATTGGTGCTAAATATTCCTCATAAAAATCATCAGCAGTAGCTTTTGTAATGTTGGTTAGTATTTTACATGTCTCATTACAGCCACGTATTTCAACTTTATGTTTTTTAAATTTAGATGCAATTTTTTTTAAAAATTGATCGGCAATAGATTTATGTACAACTAAGGACTCAAGTGTATTACATGTTCCATATCTTTGCGTTTTGGAATTTTCAACTATCTCTAAAGCTTGATTAAGTGATGCAAATTCATCGACATAAATATGACAATTTCCATCAAGATGTTTTATGACTGGTATTTTTGCATTGTCGCTAATATTTTTGATCAACCCTTTTCCACCTCTAGGAATAATCACATCAATATAGTCTTTTGCTGTGATCAATTCAGTAACTAAAGACCGTTCAGCTTTATTGACTATTTGAACTGCATTTGAAGGTAGTTTAGCTAATTGCAAAGCTTTTTGAATCAACTTTCCTAAAAATAAATTTGAATGAAGAGCTTCTGAGCCGCCTCTTAAAATTACAGAATTTCCTGATTTTACGGCCAATGCCGCTACATCGATAGTAACATTAGGCCTGGATTCATAAATGATTAGTATGACTCCTAATGGGACGCGCATTTTTCCTATTTTTAACCCATTTGGCCGTACACTGATTTTTTCAATATTTCCTATAGGGTCATTTAAGGAATGAATATTTCTTAAACCTTCACACATAGAGTCGATTGTCTTAGTACTAATAATTAACCGGTCAATAAAAGCTGGCTCTAATTTATTTTTTTTAGCAAGAGTTAAATCTTTTTTATTTTCACTAATAATTTCATCTTTATTAGAAATTAATTGTTTTTCAAGATATGAGAGAAATGCATTTTTTGAAGATGATGGGGCATTTGCTATTGAAGCTGAGTCTTTTTTTGCATTAACAAGTAAATTTTTAATATATTTATCCATGACGTAACTTTAAAAAACTAATGTGTAAAATTTTTTTTATTTCTAACTTTGCATCAAGATCAATATATTGACCTTTACTTATTTTATCAACTAAGTGAATTTTTTGAATAATATTTTCTAAAAGTTTGAGACTCATTTTTGAAGAGGCGACGAGGCAAAATTTTGAAAGATTTCCAAATAATCTTAAATTCTTTAAATTAATACTAGAATTATTTTTATGGCGATAAACAGATTTAAAAAACCAAAATAATAGACTATTAAATTGAATTGGGTCATTTAATGATTGTAAAAATTTATCAATTTTATGAATAAAAATTTCTTGCTTATCATTGAAAATAGAAGCAATGATATCAAATCCCTCGTAAGTGGAATGGTTCTCAATATGATTTTTTGAAGTTAAAGTTTTTAATTTTAAAATATTATGCAAGGCTAAATAGTTATTTGCAGTAGTAATTTCAATTGAGCTTATCTCGTCTAAAGTTAAATCAAGCTCATAAGATTTGATTAAATAACTAAGGTATTTATTTTTTTCAAATTCTTTGATCTCTGTATCAATAAATAATGATTCTGATAATTGATCAAATTTAAACATATCTTTTTTTAGGTATTTGATAATGAAAATGTTATCGCTTTTATTTTCTTTTAATAGCACATTAATTTTTGGAATATTTTTTACATTTTTGATATTTATTATTATCAGATATTTTTCGCCAAATAAATCTGATGAAAGATATTGATTAAGATCTTGCTCTAAAGATGCTTCATTGATTTCTACAGATTGACTTTTAATTTCAAAATTAATTTTTATCTTATGCATAGAATGATCAGAAATGCACGAATCATACTCGTATAAGAAAAAAATATTATGTTTTTTTATCACATCGGATGTGAGTTCAAAAACTTTCAATTTTATTTACCTAGATTATTAATTTCAGTGACAAGGGAACGGGAAAGTTGCTCAATCATTGAGTCCTTTAGGTAGCCTTCTTCAGCGGCCGCAGCATTATAAAGGGTGGGGTCATAAGTATATTCTCTGATAGCCTCTAACCTTCTTGGTTCTGTCCATTGACCATTTGTTTTGAATCTATATTCAATAGTTTGGACAAGTTCAAATTCTCCAACTTGACCATTGCCTGCAAGTGATAAGATTCTCTTTGCAATATTATTATTCAAAATTTCAATCACAAGATCAGCGTTGCCCTCTTTATTTTCTTTGATATCGCTAAAAGAAAGCTGTTTGTGAACAAGTTTTGATAAACCTGAAGAGTCTCCTGTGAGAGCATAAGACTGATAGTCCAAATCTATTGGTTTTCTTAATTGAAAGCCACATGAATTTAATACTAATAGCAATGATATACAGAAAATTAAAAATTTATTTTTTCTCATACGACAATATTAAGTATTTTATTTTTAATAAAAATAACCTTCTTCACTTTAGATCTTTCTCCTACAAATCTTAACACTTTTTCGCTTGCAAAAGCTTTTTCCTCAATGATTTCTTGAGGCGCATTATTATCAATTTCAATATTATCTCTTACTTTTCCATTCACCTGAATTACGATTGTTTGAGCCGATTGCACAAGAGCGTCTTTATTTACTGCAGGCCATGATTCTTTATCAATACTCTGTTCAGTAAGTTGTGCAAAAATATATTCGCTGAAATGTGGAACAAATGGCGATAACATGATCAGTAAATGTTTGTAACCAAGATAAAGCTCATTTGACGATTTTTGTTTATCGAGAGTACCTAAATAATTAACAAATTCCATTAATGAGGCAATTGCTGTATTAAAACTTTTCCTTCGATCGATATCGTCAGTTACTTTTTCAATAGTTTTATTGAGTTGATATTTAAATTCATTATCCAGATTTGATTCGTCTTGATTGAAGATATTCTCACCTTCATGGTTTTTTTTAAAATTAAATATCTGAGTGTAAACCTTTTTTAAAAATCTATGTGATCCCTCAATACCTTTATCAGACCACTCAAGACTTTGGTCTGCTGGCGCGGCAAACATGATAAATAATCGAGCTGTATCGGCACCATATTTCTCTATTAACTTTCCTGGATCAACAGTATTTCCTTTTGATTTTGACATTTTGGAACCATCTTTTAGAACCATCCCTTGGGTCAGTAAATTTTTAAAGGGTTCAGATACATTAATTAATCCTTCATCTCTTAGCAACCTACTGAAAAATCTAGAATAAAGTAAATGAAGAATTGCATGTTCAATACCGCCTATGTATTGATCGACTGGTAACCAATAATTTGCCTCATCGTTTAGCATTAATTTATCTTCATTTGGGCATGCATATCTGGCAAAGTACCATGATGATTCAACGAACGTGTCCATGGTATCTGTCTCCCTTTGAGCTTCATTACCACACGCTGGACAAATACAATTTATAAAATCAATCTCAGTTTTAAGAGATTGATTATCAAAATCAAATCTTTCTTTCTTTGGGAGTGTGACGGGAAGATTTGATTCATCTTCACAAACTTCGCCACATTTTTTACAATGAATGATTGGAATAGGGCAGCCCCAATACCTTTGTCTTGATATACCCCAATCCCTTAATCGATATTTGGTTTGTTTTTCTGCAATTTTTTTACTTGAAAGTTGTTTGCCAATCTCATCAATGGCATCATCTGATGACAGACCATTAAAATCTTCTGAATTAATGAGCGTGCCTTTACCGGTATATAATTCTTTTTCAGATTCGATGACTTGAATGACATCTAGAGAGTATTTCTGAGCAAACTCAAAATCTCTATCGTCATGAGCTGGTACAGCCATGATTGCACCTTCACCGTACCCCATTAAAACGTAGTTACTTATCCACACTGGGATAGATTTGCCATTAATTGGATTGGTAGCGTACAAACCAGTAAAAAAACCTTTTTTCTCAGCCTTTTCTAATTCCGCAGTGGATACCCCGCTTTTTTTATTTTCATTAACAAACTCATTGATATCTTTATTTGTTTTGCATAACTCAATTGATATTGGATGATCAATAGCAATAGCTAAAAAAGTAACTCCATAAATCGTGTCAAGACGAGTTGTGTAAACAGCAATGGAATTAAATTCTTTTTGTTGAAAAACCACTCTGTAACCAAAACTTTTACCGATCCAATTCTTCTGCATTAATTTTACTTGTGAAGGCCATCCATCAAGGCTGTTGATGTCTCTATCTAGCTCATCTGCAAAGTCAGTTATTTTAAAAAAATATTGAGGAATTTCTTTTTGTTCAATAAGCGCACCAGACCTCCATCCCTTACCATCAATCACTTGTTCGTTAGCCAAGACAGTTTGATCAACAGGATCCCAGTTCACTTTTGAGGTCTTTTTATAGATCAACCCTTTTTTAAATAGCTTTATAAAAAGCCATTGTTCCCATTTGTAATAGCTGGGATCGCAGGTTGCAATTTCTCTATTCCAGTCCAAGGAAAAGCCTAGTGAATTTAATTGCTGCTTCATCGCATCAATATTTTGATATGTCCATTGGTCAGGAAGTGTTTTATTTTGAATTGCAGCATTTTCAGCAGGAAGCCCAAAAGCATCCCAGCCCATAGGCTGCATAACATTAAATCCTTGAAATCTTTTGAATCTAGAAATTACATCACCAATCGTATAATTTCTTACGTGGCCCATATGTAACTTACCGCTCGGATAGGGGAACATTGATAAAACATAATATTTCTTTTTTGATGTATCTTTTTTTACAGCAAACCTATTTGAGCCAAACCAAGACGATTGGCATTCTTTTTCAATCTCATGAAAATTATATGTTTCGAACATTTTATTTAATTGTATTTTTTAAAAATTGATTAATAGATTCTATTTCACGAGTCCCATCTATATCGATGAAGTTTAGACTAGGCTTGTTTTTATAAAATTCTTCTAAAGGTTTTGTGGCTGTATGATAATTTTTAAGCCTAGTCATAATGGTTTCTTTTTTGTCATCATCTCGAATGATAAGATCTTCATTGGTCACATCATCCTTATTATCATTCTTAGGCGGATTAAATTTAACATGGTATGTTCTTCCTGATGCTGGATGAACCCTTCTTCCTGAGAGTCTTTCAATAATAACTTCGTCAGGAACGGATATAGATACAACATAATCGATTTGGATCTCTGCATCATCAATAGCTTTGGCTTGATTTATTGTTCTAGGAAAACCATCTAACATGAATCCATTTTTACAGTCCTCATGGCTTACTCTTTCTCTGACAAGATTAATGATTAAAGAGTCAGGGACAAGCTTACCCTCATCCATGTAATTTTTTGCCTCAATACCAAGTTCAGTTTGGTTAGACACTGCAGCTCTTAGCATATCACCAGTTGAAATTTGAGGGATTTGATATTCATTGTTTAAAAATGAAGCTTGTGTTCCTTTGCCTGCTCCAGGGGCACCAAGAAGAATTATATTCATACTTTTTCCTTATTAAAGAATTTTTACATTATATCAATAAGACTTCTTTCTATGCATTTGAGATCACATATTTCGTGATCTTAATAAAATCCTCAATTGTCAAATCCTCTGCTCTATTAGTAGGTAAGATTTCGAGATTTTCAAAGTCACTTTGCTTTAAGATATCTTTTAAATTATTTTTGAGATTTTTTCTTTTAAATTTAAATGATTCTTTTACTATTCTTTTAAAGTCAATATATGGAACATCATTGATATAGTCATTGTATCTTGTCAATTTAATAAAACTTGATGTGACTTTAGGTACAGGATTAAAAGATTCTGGATTGATATCAAAGCATTTTTCAGCTCTAAAATTAAAACCGATAAGATTTGTTAACACTGAGTTATCTTTTGACCCTTTTTTAGCAACCAGCCTATCTGCTACTTCTTTTTGCACCATGAAATATAAAGTATCTATATTTTTAATTGGAATAAATCTAAAAATTATTTCTGTTGAGATATAATATGGAAGATTACCTAAAACTACGTTATAGCCCTCAAAGAAGTCATCATCAAAGCTAAGAACATCTCCTTCAAAAAGCTGTGTATTTTTATTTAATTTGGCTCTTAGAATTTTGATCATGTCAGGATCAATTTCAATAAGGCCCAAATTTTTTGTCTTTTGTTGAAGCTCAATGGTTAGTGCTCCCATACCAGGACCTATCTCGAGGTATTTACTTTTTTCAGAAAATTTTATTTCATCAATAATGGATTTAATTATTTGATAATCGGTCAAAAAGTTTTGCCCAAACTTTTTCTTGGCTTTAATCATTCTTGAGAAAATTTTTGCGCAATATTTAGTGCATTCAAAAAGCTTTTTATAGATATTTTATCTTTCTTACCAACTAATTCTTCTGCAGTGCCATGATCTACAGATGTTCTTATAATTGGTAAACCAAGTGTGAGATTGACTCCAGTGTCAAAAAATAAGGCTTTAAAGGCACATAGGGCTTGATCATGATACATATAGTAAATACAGTCATACTTATTCATGTTGTCTTTAAGTAACGCAGTGTCAGCAGGAATAGGGCCATCTACTAATATATTTAATTTTTTGAGTTCATTAATGGCTGGAATAATAAATTTACTTTCTTCATTTCCAAACATGTTATTTTCTCCAGCATGAGGGTTGAGGCCCGTAACTAGTATTTTTGGATTTTTGATATTTAATTGATTTCTCAATGCGGAATGTAATAATTTTAATTTTTTGATTAAATTATTTTTTTTCACTTTTTTAATGGCTTTGAGAAGACTCATGTGAGTGGTGTGAGTAGCTACTATAAAATTATTTTTTCCAACAAAAGTCATAATAGGTTTGTTATTGCCTTTAAAAAATTTTCCAATATATTCAGTATGACCGGTAAATAATTTTTTAGGCGTGGATAATTTTTTTTTATTTACTGGCAGGGTTATCAAAGCACCAGACTTTTTTTGTATACATGCCATAGCTGCGCTATTAATGCTCTCTAATACAAGCTCTCTGTTATTTTTTATTTTTTTATTTTTTTTAACATCATAAATAGCAATTTTTTCATTTTGTAATTTTTTTATGCCGAGTAATTTTGCTCTGGACAAGAGAATTTCTTGATCTCCATAAATAACAATTTGACAATTGAGTTGTTTCTCATAAAGAAGGGCACATAAATCATAACCAATGCCATCTGGATCACCAGCAGAAACAGCAAGAGAGGTTATTTGATTCATTCTCTTACTTCGATAAAGCTTTCAGCTTTTAATGATGAAAACCAATCTTGGTAAAGAAGTTCGGTTCTTTCATTGATTAATTCAAACTTTATTTTATTATCAATATTTTCAGCAGCAATATCATCGAACTTGTAATCCGAATATTGTATGATGTGCCAACCAAGATCTGTTTTAAAGGGCTTGCTGACTTCATTTTTTTCAATGATTGACAATTGGTCATCAAAATTTTGATCAAGGCCCTCTGAAATCCAACCAATCTCCCCTCCGTTAGTTGCTGAAAAATCTTCAGAATATTTTTTTGCAATAATACTAAAATCCGCTCCAGATTCTATTTCATTCTTATATCTTTTAAGTTTTTTAATAACATCATCTTCAGATGCAACTTCACTGGTTTTTAATACGATTTGTTTAATAAAATATTTTTTTATTTTTTGTGAAGAATTTTTTGTTTCATTGTAACTTTCAATTTGATTGACCTTAACTATATGAATACCGTTGTTTGATTCAAAAGGGGGAGAATATTCACCAGCATTCAGATCATTTATTTTTTCAATAAATATTTCTGGCAGTTCACTTTGTTTTAATTTGCCCAATGCGCCACCTTCATTAGCATCTGGAGAGTCGGAAAATTCATAAGCAATTTTACCAAAATCTTCCGTTTTTAATTTGTTAAAAATTTCTTCCCCAAGCTTTCGCTTCTCTTTCTTTTCTTCTGCGGTTGGCTCTGATGAGAATTTAACAAGTATGTGAGACAAATCATATATATCAGGTTTAATTTTTGCCATTTTTTCTTTATGTTTCTTTATTTCATAATCAGAGATATTTAATTTAGAACTAATTTCACGGTTTTTTACTTTTTTTAAAATAATTTCATAACTTAAGCTTTTTATTAATTTGTCATAAGATGAATTCTGTTGTTTTAAATTTGATTTCAATTCGTCGAGTGTAATTCCATTGGCTGAAAGAATATTTTGTATGAGTGAATCAATATCTTCTTGGGATGCTTTGATATTCCAATCTTCTGCATAACCCTCAATAATTTTTTGTTCTATCAATTCATCGAGTACTTTTTTTTCGATAATACTTGTTTCTGGAGGCTGGATCGAGTTTTGTTGAAAAAAAAGTAACGCCTTATCAACTCCTTCAGAAAGATCATTAAATGTAATTACATCCTTATTGACTATTGCAATAATTCTATCCATTTCTTGATAGGCGTAAACAAAACTAAAATTTACTAAAAGGCATAGAAATAGAATAATTCTTGTAAAATAATTAATCATAGTTTTGTCGTCGTATTTCATCATCTAATGTGCTTGCCCAGGCTGCCCCAGGGACATTTCTCATAAGCACTCTGTCAAGTTTCCTTGCTTTACCAGAACCTATACTGCCTAACCCACCCAATTCTAACTGAAACCATAAGCTGTAATTTGGTTCTTCTGCGGTAGCAAGAGATAATCTGTGGAGCATAACTCTCGAGGTCCAGCATCCAGCGTCATATTCTAAACCTCCAAGAGACTCAGTTACCTTAGAGTTATCTAAATCAAAATTATATCTCCCGACTGCATAATAACCTTTGCCAAGAGGCCATTGACCTGATATGTTGGCTTGCTTAAGCCTTGTTTGATTAGTGGCAGCATTTTCAATAAATCGATAATCGAATCTTAGTAACTTGCCTGGGTTAGGGTTGTACTTAAATCCATACTGCACTCGCTTGGTTGAACTTTGTTCTGGATTATATTGGGTCATTGCCCTAAATGTGAGGTCTTTTGTAAGTTTTGCGTTTGCTCCAAACAAGAAGTCACTGGATGCGCTTTCAAGACTTGAGCCGGCATTTGAATAAAGGGGATCATTTAAAACTTGACGATCACTAAGGTAGAATCTTTGAGCAAATGTTAGGGATAGTCTTTCAAGAGAATTTGAATCTATGAACCTTGAAGTTAAGCCTGTTGTTATCTGATTCGAGTCTTGAATACGATCGTAACCAATAAACTGGTTTTCTGAAAAAATATTATACATATTCAGATCCATCAACCTAGTATCATAAATTGGAATCATGGATTGATTATGAAATGGTGTATAAGAATAGAAAGCTCTAGGCTCTAGTGTTTGAGTAAAATTACTCCCAAAGAAATTAAATGTGCGATCAAAAAACATTCCACCATCCACAGATGCAGTTGGTATTGCAAAACTTTCATTAGTCGACAGAGCTCCATGATTGATATCATATTGCCTAAAATTCATTGTGAGCTTTGGCTTTATGTATGAGTAACCATTTTCGTGAAGGGTGGTTTGGAATGACTGGTTATATACAAATCGACTGCCGGTTGGTTTGAAATCTCCGACAGAATATCCCTTTGGTAACAAATCCGTACTAATAAATTTATTGTGAGAATTATTAGCATCAAATTGAGTGAATTCAAGTTTACTTGAAGACTGAATGCCATAAAACTCATCACTGCGATTTAAAAAAACTTGCGGCAACTTTTCATAGGGAGATTTTGAAGTTAGTGATTGAAATTTTTGCACTCTGAGGCCCGTCTGCCATCCACCAATTCTATAATCTAAGCCAAACTCTTGCGGCAAAATAACTCTTGATGTCTTCGATACTAATGATGACATATCTGCAAAGTAATCATTGTCAGAAACTTTTTGATAATTATAGAAGCCTGAAAAATTATCAGAAAAATTTTGTTTATGTTTTAGGTTAAATAAGTATCTTTCTTGATTGGTCATGTAATCATTGTTTAGAAACTCTACGTTAGCTTCTCCACTGTGATCATCTCCAAGATATCGATACTGACCACCAATTTGTAATCCTCGTTTACCCATATATCTTGGGGTAATCGTGGCATCTTTATTTGGAGCTATATTAAAGTAATACGGAGTTTTGACTTGAAAACCACTCTTGGTGGTTGTGCCCCACGTGGGACTTAAAAAACCTGACTTACGCTGATTATTGAATGAAAAGTTTACTTTAGGTGAGTAAAGGATTGGCACTCCTTTAAATTCCATTCTTGCATTAGTGGCATCAACTGTTTTTGTTTTGTTGTCTACATCTATTTTTGTACCTTTGATAAACCAATCAGTTTTTCCAACCTCACAGGTGGTAATTTCTGCATTTTCAAGAGTAGTTTTATTTGATCCAAGAATGGATAACTTTTTAGCAAACCCACGAATAGATTGATTAATCGCAGACTTATTCTCAGTATCCGAGTCAAATGAAGCATTAGGAATTTCACCAATTGAATCATCAACATTGAGAAATAGTTTTTCTCCAGTGATTAGTTGATTTCCAGTTTTTAATTTTACATTTCCATCAGCTTCAAGTTCATTCGATATTTGATCAAAAACAATTTGATCAGCCTCAATACGCTTACCTGATTTAATTAAAATAGCATCACCTTTAGCTTTAATTTGTTTATCTACAATATTTTCGAGGGTCTCCCCCTCGATAATTAAATCTGTATCATTAGGATTGTCGATAGCTAAAACAAAACTCGCATGAAGGCAACCAAAAAAAACTATAATGGTTAAAATGAAATTTAAGAATGTTTTTTTATACATCAAATAAAAAAATATAAATCCAATATCTGGGGGATATATTTTAAATGATATTTTTAATAAATCAAATAAAATCAATAATTTATATCAATTCATTAATTTAAATTTTTTTGCGAAAACTTGGAAAAAGAAATATTAAATCTTAATAGCGATATTCATAAATTTATAGAGATGAATGTCGACTCAGAATTTTCAATTACCAAAGCTTCTGAAGATGCAAGTTTCAGAAAATATTATCGAGTTCAAGATAAAGATAAAACATGGATTTTAATGGTCGCTCCGCCTGATAAGGAGCCATTAGATCAATTTTTATTTATCGCTAAATCCTTGAAAGACAGATTTGCAAAGGCTCCAGAGGTTTATGCATTTGATCATCAGCTTGGAGTTATTTTGCAGCAAGACTTCGGCTCATATTCATTAATGCAATATTATCATGAGCATGATAATGAAAATAATCAGCTTATTTTTAATAAATTAAATGAAACCATTATCCATTTACAAAAAAGATGCTCGGATATTGATCTGCCAATTTATTCATCCAAGATTCTTATAGATGAATTGTCTCTTTTTCATGAATGGTACTTAAAAGACCTAGATTTTAACCAAAATAAATTAGAAGAAATTTATTCATTTCTTCTAAATAATATAGAAAAACAGAATAAAAAGTTTGTGCATAGAGACTTCCATTGTAGGAATCTACTTATACAAGACGACCAAATATGTTTAATAGACTTTCAGGATGCGCTCATTGGACCCATTACCTATGATTTAGTCTCTTTTTTAAAAGATGCATATCATAAAAAAAATGATTTCCTAATAATGGATCTGTGCATTAAGTTTTGGGAATTGGCAAGAAGCAATTTTGACGTGCCTACAGATTTTGGTGATTTTTTTATTGATTTTGAAATGATGGGTGTCCAGCGACATCTTAAAATTTTAGGTATTTTTAAAAGATTATATTTAAGGGATGGCAAAAACCAATATTTAAATGACATCCCTTTGGTTGAGAATTATGTTCTTGAGGTTGCAGAAAAATATCCAAAGTTAAGCTATTTGAAAGATTTAATCTTTCAAAAACGTCAGGTGCAGATTTAAATATGAAAGCAATGATCCTTTCTGCAGGAATGGGCTCTCGCATGGGAGATTTGACTAAAAATACTCCAAAACCATTATTAAAAATTGGCAATCAAACCTTGTTAGAAATTCAATTAAACAAATTAATACAGGCAGGTATAAGTCATTTTTTAATCAATGTTTCATATTTGGGCGACCAAATTATTGAATTTGTATCGAGCAAATATAAAAATGCAACAAATTTAGATATACAATTTTCAAAAGAGGAGCGTCCTCTTGAGACCGCTGGAGGTATTGTAAATGCTTTAGATTTTTTCGATAATGCCCCTTTTTTAGTGACAAATGCTGATATTTTTACTAATTTTGATTACAGTCTTCTTTTAAAGTATGAGCTTCCCGCTAATGTATCAGCCTTTTTAATTCTTGTTCCTAATCCTGAGTTTAAAGAAATTGGAGATTATGGTTTAGAGAGAAACAAGTTAACATTCAGCAAAGATTTTACCTATTCTGGGATTGGAATTTACAGAAAAGAAATGTTTCAGGAATTTAAAAAAGGTGAAAAAATAAAGTTAAAATCTATTCTTGATGACAATATTTTGAAAAATAAAATAGATGGATCTTTATATCATGGGTATTGGTCTGATATAGGCACAGCAGAACGACTAGAGTTTGAGAATAAAAAAAATGATCATTAGAAATGTAGTTTACAAACAAAGAAGAAAACAGTTAGCCAAAATATTAGGTGATGGGGTCGTTATTATTCGAAATTCTTCAGATCAAGTCAGATCAAACGACACCACGTTTCCTTTTAGATCTAATAGTTATTTTCATTATTTTTCAGGGTTTCCAGAATCTAATGCTGTAATGGTAATCAACTGTAAACCATTTAATGCTTGGATTTTTTCAAAAACAAAGGATAAAACTAAAGAGATATGGGATGGTTTTATTTATGGACCCAAAGAAGCTACAAGAAAATTTTTGTTTGATCAAGGCCTTGACCTTAAGCATTTTGATGACTCAATGTCAGATTTATTAGCAAAAAATTCGAAAGTTTACTTACTTCAGGAAG
This sequence comes from Candidatus Methylolitoribacter marinus, assembly GCF_051853155.1. Lineage (GTDB taxonomy): Bacteria > Pseudomonadota > Gammaproteobacteria > Burkholderiales > Methylophilaceae > BACL14. The sequence continues at coordinate 976,571 of NZ_CP124221.1, read as the reverse complement.
ATTTAAATTTAAGAGATTTGGTTTCAAAAAAACTGAATCATCTTTCAAATAATAAACGGGCCGATGTCTTTTTAAAGAATGAAATAATCTCTTTAAATACTTTCGCTGATCCGATGAGGTCGATAAAATCTGCAGATGAATTAAAAGTGATTAGACATGCGGCTAATATTTCATCTAAAGCACATCAGTTTGTCATGGCAAATATTCATGCTGATTCATTTGAGTATCAGATAGAAGCACGATTGAAATATTTTTTTGGAGTTCATAATGCAAGAAATGAGGCTTACAGTTCAATAGTGGCATCTGGAAAAAATGCATGCATTTTGCATTATATTAATAATCAATCCAAACTTAACGAATCTGAATTAATATTAATTGATGCAGGATGTGAGTATGAGGGGTATGCATCAGATATTACCAGAACGTTTCCTATCGGCGGTAAATTTAGTACGCCACAAAGAGATCTTTACTCGATTGTTTTGGAGGCACAAAAAGCTGCTATAGCTCAAGTTAAAAAAAATAATAGTTTTAATGATCCACACTTTGCTGCTGTTAAAGTGTTGGCTCAAGGACTTAAAGACTTAAAAATCTTACAAGGCTCTGTGAACTCAATTATTGAAAAAGAAGAGTATAAGAAATTCTATATGCACAGGACATCTCATTGGATGGGTTTAGATGTTCATGATGTCGGAGACTATTTTGATTATAGAGGTAAGCCAGTCAAATTAAAGAATGGACAGATTCTCACGATTGAGCCGGGGCTGTATTTTTCAGATGATAGATCAGTACCCAAGGTATTTAGAAATATTGGAATTAGGATTGAGGATGATGTATTAGTTAATAATAGTCATCCTGAAGTTTTAACATCCAGCTGCCCCAAAGAGATTGACGAATTGGAATCAATCATTGGTAAAGGTTAGAAACATTGACTTAATTAGAGTAATTGGAGGAGGACCTACTGGTCTGATTTTTGCATTACTCAACGCGCATGAGAAACATAAAATAGTTATCCATGAGAAATTAAATATCAATGCTCTGCTTCAACAATCAAGAGCCCTTGCATTATCAGCAAGCTCTATTGACATTCTTAAAAAGATAAATATTAACCCTAAAAATGACTTAAATTTTATTCCAATTAATAAAATTCATACCAGTCAAAAAAAATCATTTGGTAGGGTGGTTATTGATCAAAGCAAATCGGCCCCTATTGGGTTTGTAATTCGTTATGATCAATTAATAAAAGCTTTATTAGAAAAAATAAGTGTCAATAAATATATTTCAATTCATTTTGAGTCTGAAATAGTTAGTATGGATGTTAAAAAAAGTTTCTTTAAAGACATTGATAATAAAAAATATAATTATAATTTTTTAATTTTCTCTGATGGTATTGGCAACTTACTTAATAACCAATTTGAATTCTCTGTTGACAATGAAATGTCTAATTACTCAGCATTAGTATGTGAGGTAACCACTCAATTAAAACATCAGAATATTGCATATGAACGATTTACCCCAGATGGTCCAATTGCATTATTACCAATTAATAATGAGTCATTGTCTAAATTAGTGTGGACCGGTAACAGTAACTTTGTTGAGAGCCTATTTAAATTAAATAACAACCAATTTATTGAGTGCTTCCATGAACAGTTCGGTGAGAGATTGGGGCAAGTGGTAGATTTAGGAAAAAGAATTGTTTATCCATTAAGACAACAATATATTCTCAAACCATATATAGAAAATCTGTTGGTATTGGGAAATGCAGCTCATACGATGCATCCTGTTGCAGGACAGGGTTTAAATTTGTCTATTCGAGACATTGCATATCTGACGACAATTTTAGAGAAAAATCAATATTCAATAGATACTGATATCTTTAAAGAATACTTTGAGAATCGTGTAAAAGAAATGAAATCATTTATGAAACTGACTCATTTCCTGGTGAAAGGATTCTCTAATGATTACGTAGGAATAAATAAAATACGTAGCCTGTCTCTTTTTATGTTGGATAATCAAAAATTAATTAAAGATAACTTTATTAATAAATTCAATTATGGATCAAACTAATATTCTCGTTCTTGGTAATAATTTAATCTCAAATTTGTTGAGAAAAATTCTTAGAAAAAATAAGATTGATCATTTGAATTTTGCTTATCCTGTCCAAGAAGCCGAAAGAAGGTTTTTTGCGATAAAGCCAATATTTTTGAAATGGTATAGTGACTGTTTTAGTGAAGGTCTTGATAATCATTATCCAATCAAGCATATTCAAATTTTTGTTGAGAATGAAAAGCTGAATTTAAATGATAATTTAACCAAGCCATTTCCACTGTTTAATATTATGGCAAGTGATTATTTATTCTCATCTTTCGCAAAAAATCTTGATAATATCAATAAAGTGATTAACTCTGATGAGGAGCTGGAGTTTGTTTTTGATAATAACGAAGTAATTTTTAAGAATTATCAAATTTCTTCAAAGCTCATTATTAACACTGATTTTAGATTCAATAAATTTTTAAATTTGAAGCCTGAGCGGGAAGAAAAAAAAGAATATGATGAGTTTGCTGTGACCGCTAGCTTTAAAACAGAAACTAATTTGGAGAATAGGGCTGAGCAATATTTTAGAGAGGCTAAAATTTTAGCTATTCTTCCCTATGCAGATCATGAATTTTCGATAGTTTTATCTGGATTAAAAAAAGGTGATGAAAAATTCCTTAATGATTCAGGTGAAAAATTAATTAACTTTATTAATAAACAAACTAATTTAAGATCAGTAAAATTAGCATCTAAGATCAACCATTTTCCATTATCTTTTTATAAAATAAAACACGACCCAAAATTAAGATCATTATATATTGGGGATGCTGGACACAGAGTTCATCCCTTAGCTGGCCTAGGATTAAATTTGGGATTGGGCGATATTCAAATGATAGATTCTCTGATTTCAGATAAAAGAATTATTGATCCTGGGCAGGAGAATTTTATAAAAAAATATGCGATATCTCGCTCTATCGACGAATCTATCATCATGCATTTAACCGATCGCCTTGATGAAGCCTTGGTTAATAACAGTGAAGTATTTTCAGCATTATTCAAGTATCCTATTAAAATAACTGAGAATTCAGAATTGTTAAAAAAAGCTCTAGTAAGGATTGTTTAAATGGTTAAGTTATTTGTTTTTATTTTTTTATTAAATATTTATAGTTTGCAAGCCAACGAGAAGAGCCTTCAAAAGCTGATTGAGCAGCAATATCCAGACATTAAAATTCAAAGCATAAAAAAAACTAACTTTAATGATTTATATGAAGTTTATTTAGGAAATCAAATTATTTATACAGATCAATCATTTAAATTTTTAATCATTGAGGGTCAACTAGTTGACCCAAAGAGTAAAAAAAATATTACGGCGGAAAGATTAGCAGATCTGCAAAAAATAGCATTTGAAAATCTTCCATTAGATTTAGCAATTAAAATTAAAAAGGGAATTCCTCAAAAAAAGGTTGCTGTTTTTTCGGATATTGATTGTCCTTTTTGTCGAAAACTAGAAAAAGAAGTATTAATGAAGTTAGATAATGTAGAAATTTATACTTTTATTTTTCCTCTAGCTATTCACCCTGAGGCAGAGCAAAAGTCATTAAAAATATGGTGCTCTGATGATCCTGCAACAAATTGGGTAAACTTTATGAAAACTGCTGATTTGCCTGATAATAATGGCGACTGTGCTTCACCTATTGATGAAATTCAAAATTTTGCAAAGAAATATGGCATTCAATCAACACCTACAATTATATTTGAGGATGGTAAAAGAGTGTCGGGAGCGATACCAAAAGACGAATTTAAATCATTGTTATAAAAAGAATTTCTTGACTTTAATATAATTTTTCCGTAACTTATGAAACTCAAGGTGTTTGCATTAAGTTGTTTTGTATTCTGATTCCAAAATTAAGTATCCAAGCTTCCTTAATCCAAACTTAAGGGGCGCCTCCCCAACAACATATGTAGGAAGTTTTATGGCTGAAGGTACAGTTAAATGGTTTAATGATGCAAAAGGTTTTGGTTTTATCACTCCGGATGATGGATCTGAAGATTTATTTGCACACTTTTCATCAATTACAGGTGATGGATATAAAAGCTTGAAAGAAGGTCAAAGAGTAACTTTTGAAGTTACTGATGGACCTAAAGGAAAACAAGCTTCTAATATACAAAAAGCTTAGTTTTACTTTATATTCTCAATAATTGCTTCGGCAAAGCCGCTTGTCGTTAATGCCGGCACACCCATATGATTTGAAAAATCTGCAGTTACTTTTTTCTCATCCAGGGTTTTTCTAAAAGCTTTATCAAGCACAGATGATGCTTCATCCCATTTAATGTATGAAAGTAGCATTTGTGCTGAGAGAATGAGAGAGCTTGGATTGGCAATATTCTTTCCCGCGATATCAGGCGCAGTGCCATGTGTTGCTTCAAATATAGCGAGTTTTTCTGATAAGTTTGCACCTGGTGAAATACCAATGCCGCCAACTTGGGCAGCTAGTGCATCCGAAATATAGTCACCATTAAGATTTAATGTGGCAACAACATCATAACGTTCTGGACGTAATAAAATTTCTTGTAGAAATGCATCTGCTATACATTCTTTGATAATAATTGAATCATGGATCATCAATTCTCCTGAGCCATTTTTTTTAGCACCAAACTCTTCTATTGCGACATCATAGCTCCATTGTTTGAAACTACCCTCAGTAAACTTCATGATGTTTCCTTTGTGAACAAATGTCACCGATTTACGGTTATGGTCTATGGCATACTGAATAGCCTTCCTGGTGAGTCTTTTTGTTCCTTCTTCGGACACTGGTTTTATTCCAATGGATGACGTTTCTGGAAATCTTACTTTGTTTTTATCATTAAATTGCTCGAGCAAATTGAGTATTTCCTGAGCTTCTTTTGTACCTTTAGAATATTCAATCCCAGCATATATATCCTCTGTGTTTTCTCTAAAAATCACCATATCGGTTTTTTCTGGATTTTTTAAAGGGCTTGGAACTCCTTGATAGTATTGCACTGGCCTTAAACACACATACAGATCAAGTTTTTGTCTCATAGCAACATTAAGAGACCTGATACCGCCTCCAACTGGAGTAGCTAAAGGCCCTTTAATTGAGATGGTATATTTTTTTAATGCATCGATAGTTTCCTCTGGTAAGTATTGATCTTGACCATATAAATTTGTCGCTTTTTCACCTGCATATATTTCCAACCAATCAATTTTCTTCGCTCCATCATAAGCTTTTGAAACGGCAGCATTAATAACCATTTGCATTGCTGGTGAAATATCCTTACCAATTCCATCTCCCTCAATAAATGGAATAACTGGAAAATCTGGTATATTGAGTTCATTATTATGTATAGTTATTGGCTCACCTTTAGGTTGAGATATTAAATTTTGACTCATTTTATTTCCAATCCATATGATAGTGTTATTTAACAAACCGTTTGGTGTAGTCTGTCAGTTCTCCAAACATGAAATTCACCCTACATTAAAGGATTATCTGAATATCCCCAATATTTATCCAGCTGGAAGGCTTGATACTGACAGCGAAGGGCTGTTGGTTCTTACAGACAATGGAAAGATTCAGTATGAAATTTCATCTCCGAACAACCTTAAGTATAAAGGATATTGGGTTCAAGTAGAAGGAGACATCGATAATGAGGCGATACAAAAATTACAAAATGGTATCAGCTTAAAAGACTACGTGACTATGCCAGCTAAAGCTGAGAAAATTCAAGAACCAGAAATATGGCAAAGATCAACGCCAATTAGATTTAGAAAAGACATACCAACTTCATGGGTTAAGTTACAAATTATGGAAGGCAAAAATAGGCAGGTGAGAAGAATGACTGCAGCAGTTGGCTTTCCCACATTAAGGTTAATTAGATATCATGTAGATGAATATTATCTTAATAAATTACTGCCTGGAGACTACCAAATCATCAAGTAAAAATAAGATAGGTGATATAATTAATCATATTTTTAGGAACATATTTTGTCTGGTAATTCAATAGGAAAAAATTTCACATTAACGACATTTGGTGAATCCCATGGCGTTGCCATTGGCGGAATCATTGATGGCTGTCCACCAGGTTTGGAGATTTCTGAAAAAGATTTACAAATTGATCTTGATCGCAGAAAACCAGGATCCTCAAAATTTGTAACACAGAGAAAAGAGTCAGATAAAGTGCAAATTTTATCAGGGGTTTTTGAGGGGAAAACAACTGGTACCCCGATAGGTTTAATTATTTATAACGAAGATCAAAGATCAAAAGATTATTCTGAAATTAAAGATACATTTAGGCCGGGGCATGCAGATATTACTTATCAACAAAAGTATGGAATTCGTGATTATCGTGGAGGAGGTCGTTCCAGTGCTCGCGAGACAGCCATCAGAGTGGCTGCTGGCGCAATTGCAAAAAAATGGCTATTAAAAAAACATAAAGTTAAAGTCCAGGCTTGTATCAAGAAGATTGGAGAGATTGATATTCCGTTTTCAGCATGGAAGTACGTAAATCAAAATCCTTTTTTCGTACCAAACATAAAAATAATTCCTACGCTTGAAGATTATATAAATCAAATCAGATCAGAAAAAGATTCTGTTGGGGCTCTAGTGCATGTGCAGGTTACTAACCCACCAAAATGTTTAGGTGAGCCAATCTTCGATCGTCTGGATGCTGATATCGCTCACGCCATGATGAGTATCAATGCTGTCAAAGGGGTAGAGATAGGAGCAGGTTTTCTATCGGTTGAACAGAGAGGTTCCGTACATTCCGATGAGATTATTCCAAAGGGTTTTTCCTCAAATAATTCTGGAGGAATTTTAGGAGGCATATCAACTGGGCAAACAATTACAGCGAATGTCGCCTTTAAACCAACCTCCAGCATTCCTCAAGATCGTCACTCAATTAATAAATCAAATAAACCAGTCTTGATGAAGACCAAAGGCCGTCATGATCCTTGTGTGGCTATTCGTGCTGTTCCTATAGTTGAAGCAATGATGGCACTGGTGCTAATGGATCATTTACTTAGAGACGTTGCTCAAAATTATTCTGTCAAAAGAAAATAATTAGTTGACACATAAACTTCACTTCAATCTCTCGCGCTTTTATTTTATATATTATTTTTTTGTTGGGCTATTTGTTCCTTATTGGGGCTTATTCCTGACGTTTAAGTCATTTACGCCAATTCAAATAGGTTTTATGCTTTCCTTCTTTCAGTTAAGTAGAATTTTTGCACCGAATATATGGGGCTGGCTAGCAGACCGAACAGAGAGACGATCTCTTTGGATTAAGTTAACAGCTTTCTTTGGTTGCTTGGGTTTTTTTGGAATTTTTTGGGCTGATAATTTTTTTGAGGTATTCCTCATCATGATGGCAATGTCTATCTTTACCAGCTCAACGCTCCCTTTAGCTGAGTCCTTAACTTTATCTCACTTGGCAACGACCAATGGACATTACAGTAGAATTCGAGCTTGGGGTTCTTTTGGGTTTATTGTTGCCTCTTTTGGGTTCGGGTTTGTTTTTGATCTTCTAGGAATTCAACATTTATTGGTTACTCTTCTTATCACTCAAGTGTTAATTTTTATATTTAGCTATGGAATACCTGAAAAAGCATATGAAAAAGAGAAGAAGATAAATTTAAGCTTTTTTAACATTCTTAAAAATAAAGAGGTGATTTGCCTACTATCCTCTTGTGCTTTGATGGTGACGTCACATGGATTATTATACAATTTCTTTTCCATTTATTTAGATGAGCAGGGCTATTCAAATTCCGCTATTGGATTTCTTTGGTCCTTAGGCGTGCTTTGCGAAATTATAGTTTTCTTATCCATGCCAAAAATACTTAAATTTTTGAATTTCAAACAAATATTAATGATTAGTTTATTTATTGCCGTAATACGCTTTTTTATTATTGGCAATTATGTTGATTTCTTAATCCTTATTATTTTAGCGCAGATGATGCACGCATTTACATTTGGTGCATTTCATGTGGCTTCAATCGAAATGGTGAATAAATTTTTTCCGGGTAAAAATCACGCAAAAGGTCAGGCGCTCTATAATAGCATTACTTATGGTGTTGGCGGCGCCTTAGGCGGTCTTGGTGGAGGCTTTGTTATTCAAACTTACTCAGCATCTAGTGCATTTTTACTATCAGCTTTATTTCCATTGCTTGGATTAATTATTGTGGCTCGTGGTATTAAATCAAATAAAATTAATGCTAAGTTATTTTCTTAAGAGCTTTGAATCATCGCATAAGCAGAATGATTATGGATTGACTCAAAATTCTCAGATTCAACGATATATGATGTAATTTTATTATTTAGATTTAAGTCTGTTGCAATATCTCTTACCATGTCTTCAACAAATTTAGGATTATCATATGCTTTTTCAGTAACATATTTCTCATCAGGTCTTTTCAATAATCCATAGAGCTCTGATGAAGCATTTTTTTCAACAAGCTCGATTACATCTTCAATCCAAACAAAATCATTTGTTTCGACCGTCACAGTGACATGAGATCTTTGGTTGTGGGCTCCATAGTCAGATATTTTTTTTGAACAAGGACATAGGCTTGTGACTGGAATGACTACTTTAATTTGATTAACAAATTTATTATCTTTGATTGAGCCAATAAAAGTTACTTCATAATCCAGGAGACTTTCTACTCCAGATATGGGTGCTATTTTGTTCACAAAGTATGGAAAAGTCATTTCAACATCACCTGCTTTACTTTCAAGTCTTTCCAGCATATCTCTTAAAATCTTTTCAAAATTTTTGACACTAATGGTTCTTTCATTTTCATTGAGAATTTCTACGAATCGTGACATATGCGTACCTTTAAAGTTGTGAGGTAAATGTACATACATGTCAAACATAGCGATTGTGGCCTGATCACCACCAGTTTTATCTTTTACAGATATCGGATGTCGAATAGATTTAATTCCGACTTTATCGATATCTAAGTGTCGTTTATCAGGGGTATTTTGAACGTCTTCAATTTTATCGGTAATATTATTCATTTTTGTAAGTCTAACATCAGGAAATTAAGTTCACAATTTTATTTTCTATTGATTCGATATCTAACTGATAAGATTTAAGTATTTCATCTTGTGAACCATGTTCTGGAAAGTAATCTGGAAAACCGAGAAGAAGGGTTTTGTTGTTTAAATGATTTGCAGATAAATTTTCTAAAACTGCAGACCCTGCACCCCCTGCTATAACATTATCCTCAAGGGTTACAATAAATTCATGTTCTTTAGCAGTTTTTTTAATCATTACATGATCTAACGGTTTAGAAAATCTCATATTAATTACAGTATGGTCATATTTTTCAGCCAAAGGTAAAATTTGATTAATTAAAGGACCGAAGCAAAGGTAAGCTAATTTCTTACCTTGTCTAATGGTCTGTGCTTTTCCGATGTTTATATTCTTTTGGTTTTTTATGTCATATGCAAAACCTCTTGGGTATCTGACAAAACAAACATTATTACTTCCATAGCCTGCAGACAACATTAATTTTAATTCCATTTCATTACTGGGATGCATAATGACTGTATTCGGTATACATCGAATAAATGAAACATCAAAATTTCCAGTATGAGTTGCACCATCAGCACCAACTAATCCAGCTCGATCAATTGCAAATAACATAGGGATCTTTTGTAAAGCAACATCATGAATAATTTGATCATAAGCTCTTTGCATAAAGGTTGAGTAGATTGCTACAACTGGTTTGTATCCATGAATAGCTAACCCAGCTGCAAAGGTGACAGCATGTTGTTCAGCAATACCGACATCGTAAAAACGTGTTGGATATTTTTTAGAAAATGCTGTTAATCCACTACCATCTGACATTGCAGGTGTTATAGCAATTAGCTTTTTATCTTTTTTTGCATAGCTGAGCACCCACTCTTCAAAGACTTGAGTAAAAGTTTTTTGTTTGGTTTGGGATGTGGTTTTTTTTGATATTCCATGAAATTTGTTAGGATCTTTTTCTGCAGGAAGGTAACCATGACCTTTTTTTGTAACAACATGAAGAAATTGTGGTCCATTTAATGATTTGATATTTTCAAGTGTATCAACCAGAATATCTATGTTGTGCCCATCGATTGGGCCAATATAATTAAAGCCAAATTCCTCAAATAATGTTCCAGGCGTTACCATACCCTTGACATGCTCTTCTGTTTTTTTTGCTAGTTCTAAAATTGAGGGTAATTTTTCAAATATTTGTTTACTGGTCGACTTAATACCACCGTATATTTTTCCACTTAATAATCTGGCTAGATAGTTATTTAAGGCGCCAACATTTTTTGAGATAGACATATCGTTATCATTGAGTATAACTAGAATATTACTTTTTGATTCTCCAGCATTATTCAGCGCTTCAAATGCCATGCCGGCAGTCATCGCTCCATCTCCAATAATTGCGATCGATTTATTATTTGATTTATTTTTAAGCATAGCTTCAGAGATTCCAAGAGCAACAGATATAGAAGTACTAGAATGACCTGTACCAAAATGATCATGAACACTCTCCTCCCTTTTTGGAAATCCCGAAATACCATTTAACTGTCTTAATGTATGTAATCTATTTTTTCGTCCTGTGAGGATCTTGTGGACATATGTTTGGTGACCTACATCCCATATTAAAACGTCATCAGGACTGTCGTAGACGTAATGAAGAGCAATGGTGAGTTCAGTTACACCTAAATTAGATGATAGATGACCACCCGTTTCCTGAACAGACGTAATAAGAAAATCGTTGATTTCAGAAGCTAGTAGAGTTAATTCTTTTTTAGTAAGATTTTTTAAATCTTTTGGAGAATCGATATGATTTAATATTTTTTTATTTGATTCGGCCATAGACACTGTTAATTAAAAAATTAAATTCATTTGGTAATTTAAGCTTCAACGATATTTTATCGATTTCATCTTTAGTTGTATCAATGACATTTAATAATTTTTCTTTTCCATACAAAGAGAAGTAGGTTGCTTTTTTTCTTTGAAAGTCTTTACCAGGATTTTTTCCAAGTTTCTTTACATCTGATGTAGCATCTAAATAATCATCAACCATTTGATATAATAGACCTAAATTTTCTCCAAGAATTATTAAATTTTTATGAATAGAATTTGTTTGTTGAGAAATTACTGATGGGATGAGGATGCATGCTGAGATCAACATTCCTGTTTTTTTTTTGTGAATTTTTTCAATAATTTTTTTTGTTGGCTCCTTATTTTCATAAATCATATCAAGCGATTGCCCAAGAACCATACCTTGCGCGCCTATTGATGAGGCTAATAAATTAATACATTCTATTTTTAATTTTGGATCAATTTTTAGTTTATTTGAGCTAAGTAATTCAAAAGAGAGTGATTGCAAGGCATCACCAACGAGAAGTGCCTGAGCTTCATTGTATTTTTTATGACAAGTTAGCTTTCCTCTTCTGAGAACATCATCGTCCATACAAGGCAGGTCATCATGAACAAGAGAATAAGCGTGGATCAGCTCAACTGACGCACCAAGAATATTTAAATTGTTCTTTGAAATACCAAAATGTTTTCCGAAAACAAATAAAAGGTATGCCCTTATTCTTTTCCCCCCATTAGAAATCGCATATTTTATTGCTTTATGGCAAATTTCGTTGCTGTCGGGTATTTGTAACGAAAGAAATTTATTAAACTCAGATTTAAATGTTAAAAATTTTTTATTCTGGTTCATTAAAGTCTTCTAATTCGTTCTTGCTATTTAAAATTTGAACCTTTTTTTCAAAATTTTTTAAAGATGCTTGAGCTTGCTTAATTAACTTAATTCCTTTTTCATATGACTCAATTGTTTCCTCAAGTTTTAAGCTACCGTCATCCATTGACTCTACTATAGCCTCAAGCTCTTTAAGAGTTTCATCAAAATCTTTATTTTTTTCAGACATCATGTTTCCTTTAAGAAAGATAAAAGATCAACGACTTGTTTTTCAATCACTTCATGACCCATATTGTAACTCTTGGACACCAAATTAGAAAAACTTAACAAATCAAAAGTTTTTTTTGATATTTGAAAATTAATAATATCATCATAGATGCCATGAACTTTAAGTATTGGTTTTGTAACAATTTTATTTTGATAATTAAATTTTGGCAGAAAGCCAGAAAAAGAAATCACCCCGTTAATTTTATAAATACTATTTAGACCATAAAAAATTGACAATGCCGCCCCTTGAGAAAAACCACCTATATATATTTTAGTTTTTGGATTTTTTTTTAATTTATCTACTATGATCGCATCTAATATCTTTGATGATTTCATAAAGTCTTCTTCATCCAAATCATCTAGACTTAAGCTTTTCATATCGAACCAAGCCCGCATTTCAAAATTTTGATTTAAGGTTATTTTTCGATGTGGAGCGTTTGGAAGAATAATTTCATATTCATTAAAACAGGAATCAGAAAAAAAGGGAGCGAAATCATTTGAATCTGCGCCTAACCCATGTAACCAAATAAGTGTTTTATTAGACGCAGATCCAGAATTAATACGCAGCAATATTAAAAATCTTTATTTTGATTCAATAAATTTTTTCAGTTCAGGTAATGCTGCATCTACCACAGCATTCATTGCATTTAAAGCGGACTCATCATCCTGACCTTCTGGAATAGGAGGATTTAGTTTATATACTCTATAGAATCTTGCAGTCCATTGAACTTCAGACTCATTATCATTGGCACCTTTAGCAACTGTAATATACATATTACAGTCAGCAACTGGCACATCACCTTCTACAATTTCAAACTTAATTTTCATTAAGTCGTCATCGATACCTTTTAATCTTTCTAAAACTTTGCCACCTTCTTTTAAAGTTAAAGTCCGAAATCTATCTTCACCTTTAACTTCAACTTTAATGTCAGATACGAATGGAAGCCATTTATTAGCGTTATCAAAATCTTTTACGACTTCCCAAACCTTATCAGGGCTAGCAGCAATTTTTACTGATTTTTGCACTTTTTGGGGGGTTGGACCATGCGCAAAGATAGTGAATGCAAACAAAAGTGAGGTGATAAGTAATACTATTTTTTTCATTGATAATCCTTAACTTATTTCAAAACAATCATCATCTTACTATAATACAGATTAGTTTTAATTATTTTGCCCAAATAAAATTTCCAAATGAGCGGCTTTCTCTACCTGTAGGTATCTCTTTTTTTAATTTTAAAGTATCTAAATTAAAAATGCTTATGGAATTTGATCCCCAATTTGTCACAATTAATTGATTATTTAATAAATCAAGGCCAAGATTTTCAGGGACCTCTCCAGTTTTTAGGGTTTTTAGTATAGAAAAGTCATCTTTATTTATAACGCTAACAGAATCATCTTGAGTGTTTGTGACAAAAAGGTAATGATCGGACGAAATAATGTTATATGGGTGGTCCCCAACATTAAATTTAGATGAATCATAAGTGTTTAAATTTATTTTTGATACATCGTTGGAATATACATTCACAGAGAATACATAGTCTTCTAATAAGTAAACACCAAAGGGGTGGTCACCAACCTCAATAGTTTTAATAACTTTATTATCTTGAATAATCGTTAACAAATTTTCATCTCTATTAGACACAATAATTCGATCTCTTTTTTTGTCGTAGATGATTCCAGATGGTGTCTTTCCAACTGGGATGACACCATCTCGTTCCCATGTAATGGTATTGTAGTAATATAATTTATTTTCATACCATGAAGATATGTAAAGTAAATCTTTACCCTCAACATAAACAATCCCTAGTGGAGTAAAGCCCAAATTTATGGTGTCAATAATCTTAAGGCTATCTAGATCTATTAACTGCAAAGATTCACTTTTTGTATTTGAAATTATTGCTAAATTATTTTTGAGAATCTCAACTGCCAATGGCCCAGGATTGGTTTGTATTGTTTTTATGATATTTAGATTTTGTAAATCGACAATCGATATTGTATCCTCGCCTTGGTTGGTAATAATTGCAAATGACTCCTGTTTACAGCCTTGAAAGATTACAAGAACTATGAACAGAAAAAAAAATTTTAAAAAATTATTTATCAAAGTCAATTAATATGAAAAAATTAGATTATTAAGTTTACGTTTTTATAAAAGTTTAACAATGATTGATGAAGATGGATATAGGCCGAATGTGGCTTCAGTAATAATTAATAAAGATAATAAAATTCTTTGGGCCAAAAGAGTTAATGAAGATAATTGGCAATTTCCTCAAGGGGGTATTCAAAAAGGGGAAACTCCCGAGCAGGCAATGTATCGTGAGGTCTATGAAGAAGTTGGCTTAAGTAAAAATAGCTTTGAGATACTAGGCAGATCATCTGATTGGTTAAGATACGATGTTCCAGAGAAGTTTGTGAAGACTTATTGGCAGGGAAGATATAGAGGGCAGAAACAAATCTGGTTTTTATTAAAATTTATTGGATCTGATGATTTAATTAATTTGAACCTACATGACTCACCAGAATTTGATGACTGGAAATGGGAAAATTTCTGGTTTCCTCTCAAGGAAGTGGTAGATTTTAAAAAAGATGTATATTCAACCGCTTTAAATGAATTGTGGAAATTTGTGGAGGCTATAAATTAAATTTCTGCAAGAATATCCTCTGTATTTTTAACCTTTTGACCCAACTTTACTTTTACCTCAGAGTTAATTGGAATGTAGTGATCCACTCTAGAACCAAAACGAATGAAACCATATCGATCACCTTTTTCTAGTTCTGATCCTTCATTCGCGTAACATAGAATTCTTCGGGCAATTAAACCAGCTATTTGAACAGAAGTAACAATTTGATTATTAGATGTCTTAATTGTGATAGCACAGTGCTCATTTTCGCTTGATGCTTTATCTAGAGCAGCGTTAAGAAATTTTCCAGGTTTGTAAATTTTATTAATTACTTTTCCAGAAATTGGTGCTTTATTAGAATGAACATTAAAAACATTCATAAATACGCTAATTTTTATTGCCTCTCTTTTATTATAAGGATCATTTGTTTTTTCAATAGCAATTACCCTTCCGTCTGCAGCAGATACAACTTCATTCGGTTTTGCAACAATTTTTCTTTGCGGATCTCTAAAAAATTGAATAATGAATAAACAAATCATTCCTGACAAACCAGAAATGACGGGATTGATAAAATAAATTGATATTACAAAAAACATGATCGCGAGAGTAATAAACGACCAACCCTCACGAGCAAGAATGGGATAATTTTTGTTCATTAGTTTTTAGATTGATCAACTAATTTATTTTTTGAAATCCAAGGCATCATTGATCTTAATTGAGATCCAACTTTTTCAATTTGATGATCATCGTTTTCTTTTCTATGAATTGTCATTTCTGGGTATCCATCATTTCCTTCATCAATAAAACGTTTGGCATATGATCCATTTTGAATATTCTCTAATGCTTTTTTCATTGCTTTTTTAGATTCAGCATTAATAACTTCTTTGCCAGTGACATATTCTCCAAATTCTGCATTATTAGATATTGAATAATTCATGTTGGCAATTCCACCTTCGTACATTAAATCAACGATTAGCTTCAGTTCATGTAAGCATTCAAAGTAAGCCATCTCAGGCGCATAACCAGCTTCTGTTAGAGTTTCAAAACCAGCTTTTACAAGCTCAACTGCTCCACCACATAAAACTGCTTGCTCACCAAATAAATCAGTTTCTGTTTCTTCCCTAAAGTCTGTTTCAATCACGCCACCTTTAGTTCCTCCATTCGCCATAGCGTAAGAAAGCGCCTTTTCTTTAGCTTGTCCAGACTTATCTTGATAAACAGCAATCAGTGTTGGAACACCTCCACCTTTGAGAAATTCTGATCTCACTGTGTGCCCAGGTCCTTTGGGTGCAATCATGATTACATCAACATCATCTTTTGGTGCAATAAATTTATAATGCACATTAAAACCATGTGCGAAGGCGAGTGTAGCATTAGATTTTAAGTTTGGTTCAATTTGTTCCTTATAGATAGCTGCCATAGTTTCATCGGGAATAAGGAGCATTACGATATCAGCATCTTTGACAGAATCTGCTACCTCTTTAACAACATGACCTGCATTTACAGCTTTGGCCCATGATGACCCATCTTTTCTAAGACCAATTGTGACATTAACACCTGAGTCTTTAAGATTAGCCGCATGAGCATGGCCTTGTGAGCCGTAACCAACAATGGTTACATTTAAATTTTTTATGATGTTCAAATCAGCATCTTGATCGTAATATACTTTCATTTTTTTATCCTAAATTAAATTTTCAGTATTCTATCACCTCTACCAATTCCGGATGCTCCAGTTCTAACAGTTTCAACAATTGCTGATTTGTCCAAACTATCAAGATAAGCATCTAATTTAGTAGATGATCCAGTAATTTCTATTGTAAATGTATTATCAGAGACATCGATGATCCTTCCTCTGAAAATATCACTAATTCTTTTCATTTCTTCGCGGTATTGGTGGCTTGCCTTTACTTTTACAAGCATTAATTCTCTTTCAATATGTTTTCCGTCATTTAAATCTAAAACTTTAACAACATCAATTAATTTATTAAGTTGTTTAATTATTTGTTCGATAACCTCATCAGAACCAGAGGTGACAATAGTCATTCTTGATAAAGAGGGATCTTCAGTAGGAGCCACCGTTAAAGACTCAATGTTGTAGCCCCTAGCTGAGAAAAGACCTGCAACTCTCGATAACGCACCAGCTTCATTTTCCATCAGTAAAGAAATAATATGTCTCATTATAAGTCCTCAGATAAGATCATCTGAGATAATCCTTTGCCATTTGGCACCATTGGATAAACATTTTCAGTTTGATCAGTAAGGAAATCAAGAAAAACCAAACGCTCTTTATTTTTTTTAGAAAATGCTTCTTTTAGAGCATCAGTAACCTCTGAGGGTTTTTCGATTTGTAAACCAACATGCCCATATGATTCAGCAAGCTTTACAAAATCAGGAAGGGCATCCATGTATGATTCTGCATAACGATTTCCATAGAAAAACTCCTGCCATTGTCTGACCATTCCCATATATCTATTATTCAGATTAATAATTTTTACTGGCAAATGAAACTGTTTGCAGGTAGAAAGCTCTTGAATACACATTTGAATTGATGCTTCGCCAGTTATACAAGCAACTTGAGCTTCAGGGTGGGCTAGTTGAGCCCCCATAGCGTAGGGTAGTCCAACACCCATTGTTCCAAGACCACCTGAATTTAGCCATCTACGAGGTTTGTTGAATGGATAATATTGTGCGGCCCACATTTGGTGTTGACCTACATCTGATGTAATAAATGCATCACCATTTGTAACTTTATGCAATTCTTCCACCACATACTGAGGTTTAATTACTTTGTCACTGTTTTTGTATGAGAGCGATTTTTTTGATTTCCATTCTTCAATTGTAGCCATCCAATCAGATTGAATCTTTTTGTCATGATTTTTTTCCAAAGTGGAGTAAATTTCATTCATATCTTCAAGTACACTTTTGACATTACCTACAATTGGGATATCAATTTTGACCCTTTTGGATATCGATGCTGGATCAATATCAATGTGAATAATTTTTCTTGGTTTTGATAAAAAGTGATCTGGATTGCCAATTACGCGATCATCAAATCTTGACCCAATAGCAATTAATACATCACATTCTTGCATGGCCATATTAGCTTCATATGTTCCATGCATGCCGAGCATGCCTAAGAATTGATTTTCATCTGCAGGGAATCCACCTAAGCCCATTAAAGTGCTCGTGATTGGAAATCCCAATTTTTTAATTAATTTGGTTAATTGTTCTGAGGCATCACCTAAAACAACACCACCACCTGTGTAAACCATTGGTTTTTTTGATGAGATTAATAATTCGAGCGCTTTAGTAATTTGACCTTGATGCCCTTTTTCAACTGGATGATATGACCTCAATTCAATTTCAGATGGATATTCAAAGACAGCTTCTTCGGCAGTAATATCTTTTGGAATGTCAACTACTACTGGGCCAGGTCTTCCAGATCTGGCGATATGAAAAGCTTTTTTAATTGTTGGGGCAATGTCTTCAATTTTTTTGATTAAAAAATTATGTTTTACACAGGGCCTTGTTATTCCGACCGTATCACATTCTTGAAAAGCATCTTGACCAATCGCATGGGTAGGAACTTGGCCTGAAATGATAACCATAGGAATTGAATCCATGTGGGCTGTAGCAATTCCTGTCACAGCATTTGTCGCACCAGGACCAGATGTCACAAGCGCCACTCCAACCTTTCCAGTAGATCTAGAATAGGCATCAGCTGCATGAACAGCAGCTTGTTCATGGCGAACTAAAACATGTTTGAATTTTTTTAATTGGAAAATGGCATCATAAATATTAAGAACTGCACCACCTGGATAACCAAAGACAAATTCTGTATTTTCTTTATGCAAGGAGTGAATAACAATTTCAGCTCCTGTTAACTTTTTTATGCTCATGTTATGTTTTTAAACCAAACAGCTAAAATAACCTATTTACATAGGTTTGGTCAAGTGGCATGTGACTTTTTATCTTCAATTAACATTGAAAAATCAATAGCTTGAATGTTTTTTGTCAAAGCACCAATAGATATTCTTAATTTACCTAGTTCAGCAATTTTTAATACTGTTTTTTGATTCACGTTGCCAGATATTTCAAAAATAGTATTTTTATTTGCCATACCAATAGCTTTTTTAATATTTGAATGAGAAAAGTTATCTAAAAGTATATTTTTAACTGAATATTTAAGGGCAATTTTTAATTGATTTAAATTTTCAACTTCAATTTGAATTGAATTTATGAGATTTTTAGTTTTAATTTTTTTAAGCAAGGTTTCAAAAGTCTCATTTGCTGAAAAATGATTTTCTTTAAAAAGAGCCATATCAAAAAGACCTAATCTCTGATTACTTCCGCCACCAACTTTTACTGCATATTTTTGTGAAAACCTCATACCAGGTATAGTTTTTCGAGTATCGTAAATTTGTGATTCCGTCTTTTTAATGATATTTACAAATTGATTGCTCAATGTCGATGTTCCGGAAAGCGTTTGAATAAAATTTAAACATACTCTTTCAATAGATAAAATTTCTCTAGTAGATCCACTTATTTCACAAACGCAATGGTCTTTTTGAATTGAGTCACCATCCTTAACATGCCATTTTATTTTTAAACTTTTTTGCTTTTTAATAATTTTATTAAGCCAAGCTTTTCCACAAAAAATAGCATTTTCATTACAAAAAATTTTAGCAATACTTAACGAATTTTTTTCAATAAAGTTGGCAGTGAGGTCACCTTTACCAATATCTTCTTTCAGAGCAATAGAGATATTTCGATTGATTTCTTTTTCAAGTAATTTTTTAAAATAAATGGTCATAAATAAAGCTTATTGAAAACTATTGAATCCGGATCTGATCACAGCACCGCCAAGGCATATATTACTGTCATAAAAAACAATATATTGACCAGGGGTAACGGCCCATTGTTTTTGTCCAAAAAAAGAAACTAACCCATCTGAATTAAGTTCGTTGATTTGGCATGCAGCATCAGGCTGCCTATATCTAATTTTTGCACCAATCACACGCTGGATGGGAAACGAATTCGAAATGGTATGAATTTCTTCAGCTTTGATTGCATCGTGATATAAAGCTGGGTGATTTTTACCTTGAGCAACAATTAATTGATTTTCACTCATATCTTTTTTAGCAACAAACCATGGCTCTCCACTTCCGGATGATGTTCCGCCAATTCCCAAACCCTGTCTTTGTCCTACAGTATAAAAAGTAAGACCATCATGTTTACCAATTTTTTTTCCATCAACAGTGACAATGTCCCCTGGATTTTTTGGTATAAATTGATTTAAAAATTCCGCAAAGGGTCTTTCTCCAATAAAACAAATCCCAGTTGAATCTTTCCTGTCATGGTTGTGTAAATTATTATCTTTAGCAATTTTTCTGACATCTGTTTTTAGTATTTTCCCTAAAGGAAAAATTGATTTGGATAACTGTTGTTGATTAAGTTTATGCAAGAAGTAACTTTGATCTTTTGAAGAGTCCATTCCTTTTAAAAGATAAAATAAACCATCTTTTTCTGTAACATTAGCATAATGTCCAGTTGCAATATAATCAGCCCCCAGCTGCATTGCGTGATTTAAAAAAGCTTCGAACTTAATTTCTGAATTACAAAGAATATCAGGATTAGGCGTGAAGCCCTTTTTTAAACCGGCTATAAAAAGATTAAATACCTTTTCTTTATATTCTTTTGCAAAATTAACAATTTCAATATCGATCCCTATTTTCTCGGCAACACTAATTGCATCAATTAAATCTTGCTTACTTGAACAATATTCATCGTCATCATCTGCCTCCCAGTTTTTCATAAACAAACCGCGAACATTATGTCCCTGTTTCTTTAAGATATGAGCAGTGACTGCAGAATCAACCCCGCCAGATAAGCCAACTATAATGTTCTTTTTTTTCATTAATTAATTTTTATTTTCTTGATTAATTTCAAGTGCTCTGTTGTATGCGTTTTTAACTGCTTGGTTAAAAATTTCTTTAATATTACTTTCATCAAACGATTTTATTGCTGCTTCTGTTGTGCCTCCTTTGGATGAAACGTTCTCTATTAAATTATCAAGATCATCAAGATTTTTTTTAGCAGTAGCACATGCACCTGCAAATGTTTCATATACAAGCTTCTTGGCATCCTCTAATGGGAGGCCAATTTTAGTCGCTGCTTCAATAAATGATTGCATTAGATAAAAAACATATGCTGGGCCACTTCCTGAAATAGCAGTGGATTGATCGATCATTAATTCATCATCAAAAATAATATTCTGACCAATACTGGAAAATATGCTGCCAATGATTTTCCTATCCTCAGATTCAATGAGATCATCAAAATAGATAGTATTTATACTCTTGCCTTCAAATGCATTTAAATTAGGCATGACCCTTACTAGTTTTTGGTGTCCTTTAAGATGCTTTTTTATTGTGTCTAGACCAATACCTGCAGCGATACTGATTACAATGGATCCATTTACATTAAGATTTTTACATGCTTCAGCTACATTTTTTGGCTTAACAGATAAAATAACAATATTAGTTTGATGGTGATCTACATTATCAACGATTTCTACTTTTAGTTTTTTTTGTATCTTATTTTTTAGTTCTTCATTTTTTTCTATCACGTATATATGAAATTTTTGTTTTGACGCACGGAGACCAGAAATCATAGCTTGTGCCATATTTCCACAACCAACAAATGTAATTTTTGTCATATTCGTTCCCCGAAAATTTTGGACCCAACTCTTATCATTGTTGAACCATGATTCATTGCCAAAAGATAATCATTAGACATTCCCATAGATAATGTGTCAACGGTATGAAAACGCTCTTTCATAGAAATAAAAGCTTTATTTAACAAAGAAAATTCTGTTTTTAGGAGATTGATGTTTGTGGTATTACTTGGAATAGCCATAATTCCCCTAAAACATACAAAATCATCATTTGGATCAATACCATCTAAAATTGCATCAAGATCATTGATGTTTATGCCACTTTTTGTGTTTTCTTTACTAATATTAATCTGGATAAGAAAGTTAATTTTTTTACCTAAACTATTCGCTTCATTTTTTATTCTGTCATATATTTTTAAACGATCAACGCTATGGACCCAATTAAAATATTCCGTTATTAGTTTTGTTTTATTACTCTGTATAGGGCCAATAAAATGCCAAATAATAGAAGGATTTGAAATAGATTTAATTTTATCAACTCCTTCTTGCACATAATTTTCTCCAAAATCTAAGTGCCCATAATTGATTAATCCCTGAATTTTTTCAATCGATTGTTTTTTGCTCACAGCAATTAAACTGATTTTTCTTTTATGATGTTCTTGAAAAAGAAGCATTTCTTCTTTGATGCGGTTATAGTTTTTAAATTCCATATGTAATTATAAAAAAAAACCAAGCAAATGCTTGGTTTTTAATAGAGATATGTTTAATTTTATTATTTTCTAGCTACTGGTTTCTTAGCTACTGGTTTCTTAGCTACTGGTTTCTTAGCTACTGGTTTCTTAGCTACTGGTTTCTTAGCTACTGGTTTCTTAGCTACTGGTTTCTTAGCTACTGGTTTCTTAGCTACTGGTTTCTTAGCTACTGGTTTTTTAGCTACTGGTTTTTTAGGCTCTGATTTAGTATCTTTTCCTAATAATGCATTAATTAACTTTTCTAACATATCTCATTTACTCCCTATAAAAACACTTATTCAAAAATGGTAATTATATTGCTTCTATTTAATGTTGCAAGTACTTTGTCATTACAGTTTAAAGTTCATAGATTTTTTTTCCATCCACAAATGTATGGCTTACTCTTCCTCGGAGTTCATATTCAAATGGAATATTTTTTCCTGACGTTTTCATTGAGCTTTGCGATGGTATCCAGCTTAATGATTCGTCATACAAGCAAAAATCTATATTAGTGCATGTATTTAGGTCATATTTTTCATTATTTAAAATTTTATATGGCTCTAAACTAATTTTTGAAAGCAGTTTTGTAATATTAATTTGATGATCCTGCGCAACTTTAAATACCAACGGCAGGAAAGTTTCAAAGGATGATGCTCCAGGCTCTGATTCTTCAAACGGAAGCATTTTTTTATCTAGATCCACCGGACAGTGGTCCGATGAAATGGCATCAATAACATCATTTTTAATACTATTAAAAATCTCCTCTTGATCAATCTTTGATCTTAGTGGGGGGGTAAGATGATAATTGGTGTTATACCCATCAATATCTTGCTCACTAAACAAAAGCTGATTAATAGATACATCACATGTCACATTTATATTTTCATTTTTTGCCTTTTCAATAATCTCTAGCGACTCTTTACAGGAAATTTTGGATAAATGAATTTTTGTACCAATATCTTTTGATAAGGCAAGATATTTTAGAATTTCAATTATTTCTGAATTTCTATTAAGTCCTTTTAAACCAAGTCTAGTCGCAATTGCACTTTCGTTTGCATAAGTATTTTTCGATAAGTAATTTTCTGTTGGACGCAAGAAAAGAGTAAACCCAAAAGTTTTTGCATATTCAAAAGCGCTCAAGAGAACCTTGGTATCTACAATTGGTTGCTCGGCTTGTGAAAACCCAATAGCACCAGCATCAAATAATTCTTTCATTTCAGATAGCTGATTTCCGGCTAAATTTTTTGTTATTGCTGCATATGGTTTGATATTGATTGGAAAGATTTTATTTGCTTTAGATATAAGATCCTTAATTAGACTGGGCTCATCAAGGACTGGATCTGTCGATGGTAGGCAGCAAACATTAGTAATCCCTCCTGCAATTGCTGCCGATATCTCTTGATCTAATATTGATCTATGCTCCTCACCGGGAGTTTTAAGATTGGAATAAAGATCTGTTATTACCGGGATTAATAATTTATTAGTACCATCAATAATTTGACATTTCTTATCAATATTTTTTTCATTGTGTGATAGATTTTCAATTTTCCCTGTACCGATATAAATATTTTGATTAGTTTGTATTTCACTATTAGAATCAAAAACACTTATATTTTTGATAAGGTATCTCATTTTTTCTCCATCAATAAAGACATAACAGCCATTCTAATTGCAATTCCAAAGCTGACTTGAGGAAGAATAACAGCCTTATTTGAGTCTGCTACTGAGGATTCAATTTCAACCCCTCGATTCATTGGCCCTGGGTGCATAATAATACAGTCTGGATTAGCCAACTCCACCCTTTTTGATGTTAAACCATATGTTTTGAAATATTCCTCTTGGCTCGGAATTAAAGCACTATCCATCCTTTCTTTTTGTAAACGAAGCATCATTATCACGTCTACATCTTTTACCCCATGGTCAAGATTATCAAAAGGGATTACCCCAAGATCTTTTACACCAAACGGCATTAATGTCTGTGGCGCAATAACCCTTATTTCTGGAACACCTAGAATATTCAGTGCATTAATTTCAGATCGAGCAACTCTGGAATGCTTAATATCTCCGATAATTGCAATTTTTAAGTTTTTAAAATCTTTTTTATAATGTCTGATTGTAAAAGCATCTAGTAATCCTTGAGTTGGATGTGAGTGATAACCATCACCAGCATTAACAACTTTGATATTTTGATCGATATTTTTTGCTATGAAATGTGCAGCACCTGATTGGTTATGCCGGATGACAAACATGTCAGCATGCATTGCTATTAAATTGTTTATTGTATCAAGAATAGACTCACCTTTAGATTGAGATGAAGTGCTTACATTAAGATTAATAACATCTGCAGAAAGTTTTTTTGCAGCAATTTCAAATGTAGTTCTAGTTCTAGTACTATTTTCAAAAAATAAGTTACAAATCGTTTTACCATTCAATAAATCAGTTTTTTTGACATTGTTATTTTTAAGATCCAAAAAGGAATCAGCTCGAACAAAAATTTCGTCAATAATCTGTCTAGAGAGACCTTCAATACACAATAAATGTTGAAGTTGTCCATTTTTTAATTGAATATTATGCATCTAAAGACCTCATTTGTTTCTCAACTTCATTAAAGTGTGATTGCAATATTATGTTTGCAGCAACTTGATCAACAAGGGCATTATTATTTTTTTGTTTTTTATTGCCTAAATCTTTAATAAACTCCTCTGCAGACGTTGAGCTGTAGTTTTCATTCACAAAAAAGATGGGTAGGTTAATATTTTTTTCGATATCTTTTGCAGTATTTATACAAAACTTTGTTGTGTCATTAGCACTTAAATCCTGATTTAAAGGGAGTCCAAGAACTAGGTATACTGGCTGCCATTCATTGACAAGTTGTTTGATTTTTTCTATTCGTTGATTTTTATTTTTTGAGTAAAAAGTAATCAAGTTTCTTGAAGTTTTAAGAACGTTATTACCGACTGCTACACCAATTTTTTTTATGCCTAAATCAAATGCAAGTACTGACCCTTTTTTTTCAATAATTTCTTTCAGATCATAGGTATTAAATTGCGTCATGATTTAAAAAAAAGGGAGAAGAAGGGTTTTAGGGAAACCAGAGTTGAATTTAAATTTTTTATAAGTGTTTTTCAACGCATTGAATAATAACACAATTTTATTTTTCTATAAATTCTTTTACCTCTAAACCAAAACCCATCATGCTAGGCATTTTTCTAGGTGATGCTAATAATTTCATATTTTTTACACCAAGATCAACTAGTATTTGAGAGCCTATTCCATAATTCCGAAGATCATTTTCTTTATTTTTTGGCTGCTGATCTAGATCACCAATTTTCTTCAGATTTGCTGAAGCACCATAATTTAGAAATAACATGACACCATTTTTTTCATTCGATATTTTTTCAAAAGCTTCATTGGGCGTCCATGAATGTTTATCATCTTTTACAATAAAGTCGAGGATAGTTAATGGCTCATGAACTCTAACCATTACATCATCGTTGGAATCAATTTCTCCTTTCACAAAAGCTAAATGAATACTGTTAGAAATTACATCCTTGTAAGTAATAAGTTTAAATTCTCCAAATGTTGTTGAAACAACATCTTCTTCAGTTCTTAG
The DNA here is from genome assembly GCF_051853155.1 of Candidatus Methylolitoribacter marinus. GTDB lineage: Bacteria > Pseudomonadota > Gammaproteobacteria > Burkholderiales > Methylophilaceae > BACL14. Next base: position 950,926 of record NZ_CP124221.1, on the reverse strand, counting down.
AATAAGTTTTTCTTTTTTTCTTCTATATTCAATGAGGTCAGCAATCGAGCCAATTTTTAAATGATGTTTTTTTGCAAAACCTTTTAAATCATCTAGTCGCGCCATTGATCCATCATCATTGAGAATTTCACAAATAACCCCATAGGGCTGGAATCCAGCAATTTGTGATAAATCACAGCCTGCCTCTGTATGACCTGCTCGATATAGAACGCCGCCTGAATGAGATATTAATGGAAAGATATGACCAGGTCGAACGATACTATTTTTTGTTGCATTTGGATGAATTGCGGCTTTAACTGTGGTTGATCGATCACTAGCTGAAATGCCAGTAGTTACTCCATCGGCAGCTTCTATAGAAACCGTAAAGTTAGTTCCTAGCTTTGCTTCATTCTCTTGAACCATTAAGGGGAGATTAAGCTGGCGAGCTTTTTCTTCAGTAAGCGTTAGACAAATTAGACCTCTTCCAAATTTGGCCATAAAATTGATAATTTCAGGTGACACATTATCTGCTGGAATAAAAAGATCACCTTCATTTTCCCGATCTTCATCATCAACCAGGACAACCATTTTGCCTAGCTTAAGGTCTTCAATTATTGATTCAATATTATCTAACATAAATTAAATTAACCATTTAATGCATAGCGTGCAAGCATATCAATTTCAAAATTAAATTGATCATTTATTTTATTAGTCTTAAAAGTGGTGTTCTCTATTGTATGTGGAATAAGGTTGAGGAAAAAATTATTTTTATCAACACCGTTTACCGTAAGACTAACTCCATTGATTGCCACCGATCCTTTTGGGGCTATAAATTTTTGAAATTGACTTGGTATCTCCATAACCCAAATTTGAGAATCTGATGCTTTTTTTATATCTTTTAATATTGCTTTTGAATCAATATGGCCAAAAACGAAATGGCCACCGACTTTATCACCAATTTTTAATGATTCTTCCAAATTAACTTCTTGATTCAAATAAAATGGGACAACTTTTGAAAGTGTCTCCTGAGATAAATAAAAATCAAGGGTATTATGAGTTAAATTTATTATTGTAAGACATGCGCCATTAACACAAATGCTATCGCCAAGATCGGCATTAAATGTTCCGTTATATTCAATTGTCAATTGAATGTCAGTATCAATTTCTGTGATACTTATGATCTTACCAATTGTTTTAATAATCCCTGTAAACATGCCATAATTCTAACAGATCAACACATCTTCATTTAACAAATGATTTTTTTCATATGAAATCTTTATTTTTAGATTTTTGGGTATCCCGCAAAATTTTAATCAATGGTAGTAACAACCGTTTTTTATCTTTTATTGGTTTTTCAAGTATTTTGGGAATATCTATTGGAGTTATGGCATTAATTGTTGTGATGTCAGTTATGAATGGATTTCATTTTGAATTGAAGAAAAGAATCCTTGATGCTACATCTCATATTGAAATAACCGGTGGCCTAGATGATCAAGATGAAATTAATCAATTAATAAATAAAATTATTGATTTGAAACATATTAAAGCGGTTTCACCCTATGTTTCAGGAGAGGGTCTTTTATCGAGCGGATCAATTAATAGGGGAGTCCTCGTAAAAGGAATCGATCCTCAGCACGAAAACAATGTTAATCAGCTTCTAAATAAGGTAGTTAAAGGCTCTAAAAAATTTTCAAACAAGTCATTTGAAATAATTATTGGCGTTGATCTTGCAAGATTATTAAATGTTGATATTGGCGATGATGTTTCATTATTGATTCCGAAGCTCAATTTTAGTCCAATTGGTAATTATCCAACAATAAAAAAATTTAATATAGTTGGAATTTTTGATGCTGGTATTTATGAGTTCGATAGCAGCTTGGCGCTAATAGATTATCAAGATGCTCAGAAAATTTTCTTTAAAAACCAACAAACAAAATTTTCTGCAATGCAAATTCAATTAACAGACTCTAACGAAACCTTAAATGTTGAAACAAATATCAAAACAATCCTAATGGATTTAAATATCAATTCATTTATTAGCAACTGGACAAATAAAAATAAAAATTTTTTTAGTGCAATTCAGATGGAAAAAAGAGTGATGGCTATAATTTTAACTTTAATTATCGCAGTTGCTGCTTTTAATTTAGTGGCATCATTAGCTATGAGTGTGCAGGATAGGAAAAAAGATATAGCAATTTTGATGACTATTGGATTTTCAAAATTTCAAATTATAAGAATTTTTATATTTCAAGGATTTATTATTGGCTTTATAGGGTCTTTATTAGGATTGGCACTTGGAGTTTTGATTGCGTCTAATATCAATATTATTGTTCCATTCATTGAAAGCCTATTTAATATTCAATTTTTATCAAAAGATATTTATTACATCAACGAGCTTCCCTCAATAATTATTCCTATGGATATACTTTTTGTCATACTGATATCCATTGTTTTATCGCTTATTGCTACCATTTATCCAAGCCAAATGGCAGCAAAATTAAATCCTGGTGAAATTTTAAAAAATGAGTAATGTTATTGAGATTAAAAATTTAATAAAAAGATTTCCATCGTTGGAAAAGCCTCTTTTTAATCGATTAACAGTTGAAATCAATGAATCGACTGTGATAACTGGTGTATCAGGGTCAGGGAAAACAACTTTTATGCAAATCATTGCCGGGCTAGATACATTTGATCAGGGGGATGTTAATGTTCTTGGAAAAAGTTTAAAGTCTTTAAGTTCTTCCCAGATGACAAATATCAGAAGAAAAGAATTTGGATTCATATATCAGTTTCATCATTTATTAAATGATTTTAATGTTTTGGAAAATATTAAGTTACCTTTATTGCTTAATGGGCATGATGATGACAAAGCTTCAATAAAAGCAAAAAGTTTAATTTCTCAGGTAGGTTTAAGTGAGAGATTACATCATTTTCCCAACCAATTATCTGGTGGCGAGAGGCAGAGAGTTGCTGTGTGTAGAGCCGTGGTTCACGATCCAAAAATTATATTTGCAGATGAACCAACGGGAAATTTAGATAAAAAAAATTCTAAGATAGTAATAGATTTACTAATCAAGATGGCTAAAGAAAAATCGATTTCATTAATAATGGTGACTCATGATTTATCTGTGTTAAAAAAATTTAAAAACAAACTTGAGTTTGTCGATGGAAAATTGAAAAAATGTTAATATTCTTTTTGAATCATTAATGCTTATTAAGGAGTTGTAGAGTGTGGGATATTATTCAAGGCGCTGGGTGGCCAATTTGGCCTTTAATTTTTGCTTCAATTCTTGCTCTAGCAATTATTATTGAAAGACTGTGGGCGTTACGGTCAGAAATAATTGCACCAAAAAATTTATTAAATGAAGTGAGGTCATTAATTGACCAAAAAGGCGTCAATAAAAAATCTATCGATCTGCTTAGAGAACATTCTTACTTAGGTGAAATATTTGCCACGGCACTTGATCATATTTCAAGCTCTCCAGGACTTATAAAAGAATCAATCGAAGAAACGGGAAGGGCAGTTTTTCATAAATTAGAAAAATACTTATCAACTTTGGGAACTATTGCAACGATAGCGCCATTACTTGGTTTGTTTGGGACAATTATTGGTATGGTTGAATTATTTAGCTCGTTCACAAGCAGTGGCGCTGATGTTACTGTTTTTGCTAGAGGTATTTCAATAGCTTTATACAATACTGCAGGAGGAATTGTTGTAGCAGTTCCGGCGATGATTATGTACAGATTTTTTAAAAATAAAGTTGAATCACTGATTGTTGAAATGGAACAACAGGCTATTACTTTAGTTGAAATTATTCATCATAAAGGAAAATAACTAATGAATTTCAGAAGAGGCAGTCAAGAAGATGAGTTGGAGATAAATTTTATCCCTCTGATTGACGTTTTACTGGTGATCATTATATTTCTTGTGGTAAGTACGACATTCTCTAAATTTAGTGAATTAAAAATCAACCTTCCAACTGCTGAGGCAATTCCTCAAGAAAATGATCTTGATAAAGTCGATATCGTTATTACAAGCGATAATCAATACTTTATTAATGATGTGCAAATTAATAACAATACGATTGCTGGCATTCTTGAGGAATTGCAAAAATTAAAATCTAATAACGATCTTCCTACAGTTATTATTAATGCTGATGCCATGTCGAATCATCAATCTGTAATAAATGTTATGGAAGCAGCAAGACTTTCTGGTCTCAATAAAGTCACTTTTGCTACAAAGGTTAATTAAACCTCTCAATGCCAGAGTTAAAAAAACATCCTCTTAAGTTTTCAGAATTTAAAGAGATATATCAGCAACTTTTAAGATATGCGCTCAATTATAAATTTTCCTTATTTTTGAGTATTATTTTTATGCTTATATTTTCTTTAACTAATACTGGTTTTTTAGCACTTTTAAAAGAGATTACCGACAACGGTTTTGATACTGAAAATTCAATAATTAAAATAATGTTACCCATTTCACTGATGGTGCTGATGTTAATCAGAGCTTGTTCATCATTTATTTCTGGTTATCACATTAGAAAAACTTCAAGAGGTGTGGTTGCTGATCTTAGGATTGATACCTTTAAAAAATATCTCAAACTACCTGTGTCATATTTTGATAACAACAACGCAGGAATGCTTGTTTCAAAATTAACTTATGAAGCAGATCAATTGTCAGCAGTTATAACGAGAATTGGTATAACTATAATCAGAGAATCATTTACTATCATTGCTTTATTTATATACATGGTTTACTTAGATTGGTTTCTCAGCTTAGTCTTTTTATTAATGACACCAGTAATTATTAGATATTTAAAGAAAGTATCACCTCGACTCAGGTCTTTTGGTTTTGAGGTGCAAGAAACTATGGGGAATATGACATCCACGTCGGAAGAGGTAGTGACTGGACAAAGGGTGATAAAAGTTTTTGGCGCAATAAATTACGAATTACAAAGATTTATATCTATTGTCAAAAAAAATATGAATATGCAAATTAGACTAGCAAGACTATCTCTATTTAACAGCATGTTAATAGAAATTATTGCCTCAATTGCCTTGGGAATTATTGTTTACTATGCTTTGGCAAATTTTACGACAGGTGAGTTTGCTGCGTTTGTTGGGGCATTGTTAATGATGATTAAGCCCATCAAAAGCTTAACAGAGGTTAATGAGTCATTGCAAGTTAGTATTGCTGCAGCAAAAAGTATTATGAATGTTTTAAATGAGCGGAATGAAAAAAATCAAGGAAAAAAAGTTTTATCTAATATTAAAGGCGATATAGAAATCAAAAATTTATCTTTCCAATATGGAGACAAAGGTAGAAATGTATTGAATCAGATATCATTGAAAATAAAAAGAGGAGAAAAAATTGCATTAGTTGGAAAATCTGGTGGAGGAAAAACAACCTTGATGAACTTGCTACCAAGATTTTATGATTTTCAAGAGGGTGATATTTTAATTGATAAAGTAAACATAAAAGAGTTAAAACTTGATAATTTACGTAGCTTTTTTTCTTTAGTAACTCAAGATACTATTTTGTTTAACGACAGTGTGCGAAATAATATATGTTATGGAAATCAAACGAAAAAAATCTCTGATTTAAGATTAAATGAAGTTATTGAGCAATCAAACTGTAAAGAATTTATAGAAAAACTTCCTAATAAGTTAGATAATTTGGTGGGTGATCGTGGAGTTAAATTATCTGGCGGTCAAAAGCAGCGTATCGCAATAGCTAGAGCAATTATTAAGGACGCTCCTATTTTGCTTCTTGATGAGGCAACCTCCGCTCTTGATTTAGAGTCTGAAAAACTTGTTCAGGATGCACTAGACCATTTAATGAAAAATAAAACATCGATCATTATTGCTCATCGATTATCAACCGTGAAAAATGCTGATAAAATTTTTGTTCTTGATAAAGGATCAATTATTGAGTCGGGTAACCATGATGAACTAATAAGAAAAAAAGGGTTTTATTCAAAACTTTATAAAAAAGAATTATCGTAAAAAGTGATGTCTATTGAAAAATTTTTTACAGATCAGTATTACAAACAAGCCAATTTAATTTGGTTATTACTTCCTATTTCATTAATAAATTATATTTTCTACTATTTAAGAAATGCTCTTTATCAATCTAATATTTTTAAGCAAAGAAAATTACCAGTAAAAACAATCGTAATTGGTAATTTAATTGTTGGCGGTTCAGGAAAAACACAGCTTGTCATTTACTTGGCTAAATTATTTAAAAAAAATAATTTAAATGTTGGAATCATTTCTCGTGGTTATAAGGGAAAATTTAAAAACACAACTGAGGTTTTTGGTGATTCAAATCCAATTCATGTAGGTGATGAGGCACTGCTATTAAAACAAAAATTAGATACCCCTGTATTTATAAGTAAATCGAGATATGAAGCGGGAAAGGCTTTAATAAAAAAATATAGTGATGTTGATGTCATTATTTCAGATGATGGGCTACAGCATAAAAGTTTAATTTTTGATTACAAGATATTGATCAATGATGATCGCTATGTGACCAATCGCTTGATGCTTCCAGCTGGGCCTTTTAGAGAGCCTTTGTCGAGAATCCATGATAATGACATCTATGTTTTATCTAACAGCTTAAAATCAAAAAAAAACTTTTTTAATTTTTCTGTCAACCATAAAGTAACCAATTTAAAAACAAGTAAAGTAATGAGTCTAAAAATATTAACCAATTTACATTTATCTATTGGAATAGGGTATCCATATCGATTAATTAATTCATTAAAAAAATTATGTCATTTCAAATATCAGATTTATGATGATCATTACTATTTTACAAAAGATGACTTTAAAGATAACTTTAATTATCTTATAACTGAAAAAGATTCAGTTAAATGTAAAAATATTGATAATAAAAATATATGGGTACTAAAATCAGATGCTAGGATGTGCCCAGTGTTTGAAAAAGAATTACTTGGAAAAATTTTAAATGGATAAAGATTTACTAGAATTAATTGTATGCCCCGTAACTAAAGAGAAGCTTGTATACGATAAAAAAAACAATGAATTAATATCAAAGGGAGCAGGATTAGCCTATTCTATAAAAAATGGAATCCCGATAATGTTAGTATCTGAGGCAAGAAAAATAAAATGAGTTTTACTGTTGTAATACCTGCTCGCCTAAATAGCACTAGACTTGAAAATAAGCTTCTTTTAGAAATAAATAATAAACCACTTCTTATTCATACCGCTGAACAAGTAGCTAAATCTAAAGCTACTAATATTTTCATTGCGACAGACAATCAAATTATTTGCAATGTAGCAGAAGATTTCGGTTTTAAGTCTGTTATGACTTCCGAATCTCATCAATCAGGAACCGATAGAGTCAACGAGGCATTGCAAATTCTCTCCCTTTCAGATGATCAAGTATTAGTTAATGTCCAAGGGGATGAACCTTTAGTGGATTTTAAATTAATTAATGAGCTTGCTGAAAATATTTCAACTCATAATCAATTTGTATCCGCGTATCAAAAATTTAAAAGCTTTGAAGATTATAAAAATAAAAATAATGTAAAGGTAGCTCTCAATGAGAGGAATGAAGCGATTACTTTTTCAAGAAGCATGATTGGTAATTTAAATGATAAAGACTTTATTGATGATCTAATCTATCATCATATTGGTATTTATGCATACACAGTGAAGCTGGTTAATCAATTTTGTCAGTTAGATCGACCTGAAATTGAAAAAGCTGAAAAACTAGAACAAATGAGAGCGATTTTCAATGACATTCCAATTAAAATGATTGAGTTCCAAGGCAAAGAAATGATTGGCGTGGATACGATTGAAGATTTTAATAAAGTTAAAATTTTGCTTAGCTAAATAGCATCATCATTCGTTTCACCAGTTCGAATTCTGATAGCTTTTTCAACAGGGGATACGAAAATTTTTCCATCACCAATTTTTCCAGTGTGCGCAGTATTTTTAATAGTCTCAATAACTTTATCCACCATTTTATCTGATACAACAATCTCAAGTTTCATTTTAGGTAAGAAATCAATAACATACTCAGCGCCACGATATAGTTCCGTATGACCCTTTTGTCTTCCGAAACCTTTAACTTCAGTAACCGTTAAACCTTCAATACCAACTTCAGCAAGGGCTTCGCGAACTTCATCTAATTTAAATGGTTTTATGATTGCATCAATTTTTTTCATATTTTATCCTAAATAGTTATTAGTGATTGGAAAGCGCCTTTCCCTCCCAAATGCTTTTCTTGTTATTTTTGGCCCAGGAGGACTTTGTCTTCTTTTAAATTCACTTCTTAGTATTAATTTTACAATTTTTTTCACAGTTTGTGATTTAAAGCCTAAGCTAACAATTTCATCTGTCGATTGACCTTCGTCAATAAAAAGCTCAATGATTTTATCAAGTTCTTCATATGTAGGTAATGAGTCTTGATCAGTTTGATCAGGCTTCAATTCTGCTGATGGGGGGCGATTGATAATTCTTTCTGGAATAATATTATCAGTTAAATTGATAAATTCACTAATTTTATATATTAATGTTTTTGGGACGTCTTTAATGGGGGCATAAGCTCCTACCATATCTCCATATAATGTTGAATATCCAACAGCAGATTCACTTTTATTGGATGTTGATAACACAATCCCATTTTTTTTATTCGCCATGGCCATAAGGATGAGACCTCGAATTCTTGCTTGAATATTTTCTTCTGTTATGTCTGTAGGAAAATTTTTAAAATCATCTTTTAAATTTAGATTAATTTGATTTATTAGTGAGGATAAGTTTCTATCAATAAAATTTACTTCCAGACTTTTTGCAAGTTTTTTTGCATCATCAGTACTCATTTTTGAAGTGTATTGAGATCGCATCATAATACAATTTATATTTTTTTTATTTATTGCTTTTGATGCAATATACGCAACTAGAGCAGAATCAATTCCACCAGATAAGCCAATAAAAACATTCTTGATTTTATTTTTTTTAATATAATCTTTAGTACCTAAAATACACGCATTCAAGACACTCTCTTCAATTGATAAAGGCTTAATTATTTTTTCTGGTGATGATTCCTCAATCAACTTTGTCTGACATTTAAAATGATTTAGTTGACAGCTAATATTATTATTCTTATTTAATAAGAATGAAGCACCATCAAAGACAACGTCGTCTTGTCCACCTACCATATTCAAATAAATCAAATTCGATTTAATTTTTTTATTAATTTTTTTTGCCCTATTGATTCTTACGTTGAGCTTATTAATCTCAAAAGGAGAAGCATTGATGACGATGCAGAAATCAATTTTTTTATCTTGGTATTTTTTTTCTAAATCTTTATCCCAAAAATCTTCACAAATAAGAATTAAAATTTTCTTACTTTTATAAGAAATAATTTTTTGATTATCACCTGCTGAGAAATATCTTTTTTCATCAAACACTCCATAATTAGGCAAGCATTGTTTATGTTGATGTTTTATATTGTTGTGAGAAATAATGAAAGCTGAATTGAATACTTTATTCTTTTTTAAAAGCACGCCACCAATTATCAACAGTTTATTCTTCAAAAATGGCTGAAAATCACTAAAGGCTAATTCTTGTTTCTTAATAAATTCTTTATCAAATAATAAATCATCAGGAGGATAGCCGATTAAGGCTAGTTCTGGTGCAACGTAGATATCTGCATCATTTGAAATAATCTGCTTCTTAATCCAATTAAAATTTGTTTGAATATCTCCCATGACAGGATTTGATTGAATTAAGCAAGCTTTCATTAATAAGTTCCGCCATTATCTTTGATAATTTCAACAATTTTTTTATTTTTTTCCTTCAAAGCATAAACATACGGTGTAAGTCCATATTGATCACGCGCTTTTAATTTAACATTGTACTCAATCAATAGTTTTACTGATTCATAATCATTATTAAATACGGCAAAATGAATTAAGGGTGTTTTTTGATCATCTTTATGATCGGGATCAGCTCCTCGCTCAAGAAGAATGTTTGCAATTTTTGGATATTTTTTTTCAATTGCCCAAGTTAATGCAGTCCATTGAGATTTATCTTCTGTATGAATATCAGCCCCTCGATTGAGAAGCATTTTCACAACATCAATATTGCCATTGGCACATGCAATCATTAAGGCCGTCTTTCCATTAGGATTTTTTAAAGTCAAGTTTGCTTTATTGTCCAAAAGACTTTTAACGACCGCTAAATTACCTTTTTTTGCTGCAATCATCAAAATGGTTTGCCCGCTATTATTTCTATTATTTGGGTCAATACCAGCTTTGATTAGTAAATCAATAGTTTCACTATGCCCGGCGGATGCGGCAAGACCAAAGGCAGACCATCCGTCTGGATCTGTAATTTTTGGATCTGCTTTTGCATTTAACAATAAATTTATAGAATCAGTATAATTTTTCTTGGCTGCGTACATTAGTGCTGTCCAACCCGAATCATCTGTATGATTTACCTTAATTTTATTCTCAATCAGCAAATTAATAATTTCCGAATTATTTTTTCTTGCAGCGTACATTAAAGCATTAAGATTGTTAGAGTCCACTACATTAACATCTGCTCCACTTTCAATTATGGCTTTAACTGTCTCAATATCATTTTTTGCTGATGCAGTTAAAAGATAATTTACTTCTTCGGTAAATGAATTTAAGGGAAATAAAATAACGGCAAGAATAATAATTAATTTATGCATTATTCATTGCTAACAGAATAGCATCTCCTATTTCAGCAGGGGAGTTAGCAATTACGGTACCTGCTTTTTTTAAAGCATTAATTTTATCAATTGCTTTACCACTGGTCTTCGAAATAATTGCTCCTGCATGGCCCATTCTTTTGCCTTCCGGTGCAGTCATGCCCGCAATATATGATGCGATTGGTTTTGTAATTTTTTCTTTAATATAATCAGCCGCTTCCTCTTCATCGCTGCCTCCGATCTCGCCAACTAGGATGATTCCATGAGTGTCAGGATCATTTTCAAAAAAATCTAAACACTCAATAAAATTTAATCCTTTAATTGGATCTCCACCAATGCCAATACAAGTTGATTGACCTAATTTATTTTTGGTCGTTTGATTAACAGCTTCATAGGTAAGGGTGCCTGATCTTGAAACAATCCCGATCTTTCCAGGAAGATGAATATTACCAGGCATAATTCCTATTTTACATTCACCAGGTGTAATGATTCCTGGGCAATTAGGACCTATTAAAATCGAACGGTTGCTGTTAATGATTGATTTAACTTTAAGCATGTCAAAAGTAGGAATACCCTCAGTAATACATACAATAATTTCTATTCCAGCTTCACTAGCTTCAATAATAGAGTCTGCAGCAAATGCAGGCGGCACATAGATCATGGTTGCATTCGCCTGTGTTTGATTTACAGCCTCTTTAACAGTATTAAAAACAGGCAAATTAAGATGCTTACTTCCACCTTTTCCTGGGGTTACACCACCTACTAAATTGGTTCCATATATTAAACATTGTTCAGAATGAAAAGTACCCTGTTTTCCAGTAAATCCTTGGCAAATTAAACGCGTTTTTGAGTCAACTAGAACTGACATTATTTATGATCCTTGGCATAGGTCACAGCAATTTTTGCTGCATCAATTAAATTATCTGCTGAATGTATATTGAGATTACTTTCTTTGAGTAATTTTTTTCCATCATCAACGTTAGTTCCTTCAAGTCTTACAACAATTGGTATTGCAACACCAATATCTTTAGCTGAATTTATAATCCCTTGAGCAATTACATCACATCTCATAATCCCGCCAAAGATATTAACTAAAACAACTTTTACATTTTTATCAGATAGTAAAATTCTAAATGCTTTTGAAACCGTTTCTGCTGATGCACCACCACCGACATCCAAAAAATTTGCAGGTGATCCACCACAATGTTGAATTAAATCCATCGTGGCCATAGCTAGCCCTGCACCATTGACCATACATCCAATTTCGCCATTTAGAGCAATATAATTTAATCCAGCATGATGTGCTTCTGCTTCTTTTGAGTCATCTTGTGACCAATCGCGAAGTTCACTTAATTTTTTTTGTTTATAAAGGGCATTATCATCAATACTAATCTTGCAATCTAGTGCAACAAAGTCATTGGTATCATTAATCACTAATGGGTTAATTTCTAAAAGTGATAAATTATTTTCTGTAAAAAGCATATAGGCCGCCTTGGCAAATTTATTAAATTTCCCTGCCAAATCGGCATCAAACTGTAATGAGTTTGCAAGCTCTCTGGTTTGATAATCCATTAAGCCCGTTATTGGGTTGCAAAATTCTTTGAGTATTAAATCAGGGTTTTTTTTACTAATTTCTTCTATTTCCATTCCACCTGCGCTTGAGACAACGAGACAAACTTTTTCTTTTTCTCGATCAATTAAAATAGAAAAATAAAGCTCATTTGCAATATTTTCAGTTTCTTCAAATAAAATTTTGTGAACTGGTTGTCCGGATGGCTGATTTTGATAAGTTACTAAGTTTTTCCCTAAAAGATTAGAAGCAAACTCAAGTGCTTCATCTTTAGATGTGACAACTTTAACACCACCGGACTTTCCTCTGCCACCTGCATGAATTTGAGCCTTTAAAACAACAGGGTTTTTTATATTTTTCGCTAAAGCATTTACTTCATTTAAAGTTTCAGCAACTTGCCCGAATGGGGTTTGAATTTCATATTTTCGGAGTAGCTCTTTCGCTTGATATTCGTGTAAATTCATCGGCATTTATCTTTAAAATCATAATGATATCAGATTGGTAAGAGTTGTATAATGTGTGCATGGAAAATTACTTAATTTATAACGAGGAGCTTCATCGGTTTGTAGATGAGAATAAGTTAAGTCATTTTGATATTGATATAAAAAAAATTGATGATAAATTTAGCTCTTTTGACAGTAAATCAAATTTCTTTATAGAGAACAAAAAAAAACTAATTTCATCTAAGACTCAATTTTTTCTTAACATAAATAAAAACATTAAAGATTTTAAACTTCTTGTTTGCGATATGGACTCGACGCTTATTCAAAATGAATGTATCGATGAAATAGCTGAACTTCTAAATTTAAAAAATGAAATATCAGAAATTACTGAGTTAACTATGCAGGGAAAATTATGTTTCAATGAAAGTATTAAAAAAAGAGTACAGTTGTTAAAAGGAGTTAATATTTGTTCATTTGAAAAAATTGTTAATGAAAAAATAAAATTCCAGCCTCATGTTAATGAATGGTTAAATTATGCAAAATCACATAACTTAGTAACTGTTGTTGTTTCTGGTGGTTTTACTTATTTTGTAAATTATGTAAAAAAGTCTCTATCGATGGATTATGCTTTTTCTAATACCTTTGAAGTACTTAATAATGAATTAACTGGAAATCTGGTCGGTGAAATAATTAATGCTGACAAAAAAGCTGAGCTGACAGTTAAAATTGCAAATCAATATGGTATCAAGAAAAATCAAATCATAGCCATTGGCGATGGTGCAAATGATATTAATATGTTTAAAGAATCGGGCTTAAGTATATCTATGCATGGAAAACCGGTATTGGATGACCTTGTTACTTGGTCAGTGAAAAAGAATTATTACAAAACCTTATTAGATTTATTTATTTTCCTGGAAAAGGAATAAAAAAAGCACCTCAAAGAGATGCTTTAAAAAACTAGCATTTAGGAATTAGAAGCACTTTCCTTCACAACCTTCTTCACTAACGCCCAATGTAATAAGAAATTTAGCCATATCCTCTTTACCATCATCTTTGAGAGCTCTAACAATAGAAACATCACCTTTAAGCTTCTTGTTGATATCAGCTCCTTTGTCAGCAATGTATTTTGCCATCTCCTTATTTCCATTAAATGCAGCATGATGGAAACCAGTCATTCGAGTTACAGGATGAATGTAATTGATGTCAGCACCTTTTTCAGTTAAATATTTCAAGATTTCAAATTGATTTTTTGCAGCTGTAATTAGGAATGGCGTCCATGCAAAGTATTTGTCTTCCAGCGGAACAGCCTTTTGTTCAATATACATTTTTACAGTTTTTAAGTCTCCGTCATTTAAAGCGCCGGTGAATTCCAATTCTTCAGGGTCTGACAATCCTGCAAAGGCATTAAGACTCAAAATTAACATTAATAAACTAAAAAACTTTTTCATAATTTTCCTAACTATTATTTAAAAAATATTGTGCATTTGTAAACATTTTAAACCAAGGCCCATAATCATTTTGTTTAACCCTAGACCAAGTATTTTGATCTGATCTAAATACACGTTCAGGATGCGGCATCATGATATTAAAACGTCCGTCATCATTTGTAAAACCAGTTACTCCATCAACTGAACCATTTGGGTTTAATGGGTAGATAGTAGTTACCTCATGATTATTTGTGACATATTGTAATGTAATTTGTTCCTTTTGAATCATTTCTTTAAGATCATTTGATTTAGAAAAGTAAGCTCTTCCTTCTCCGTGAGCGGTAATTACTGGAATGTAAGAGTTTTCCATTTCATTAAAAAAGATAGATTTATTTTTTGGTATTTTTACGGTAACCACTCTTGATTCAAACTGGTCAGATAAATTTTTCACAAATTTTGGCCATTTATCTGCACCCGGAATTATGGATTTAAGGTTTGACATCATCTGACATCCATTACATACCCCTAAGGCTATGGAATTTGACTGATTGAAGAAAGATGAAAATTGATCACGCAGCATTGAATTATTAAGAATTACTTTGGACCAACCTTCCCCTGCGCCCAATACATCACCGTAAGAAAAACCTCCGCAAGCAACAAAAGCTCTAAAATCCGTGATGACATAATTCCCATCTATAAGATCTTGCATATGAACATCAATCGCTTCGAATCCAGCGTAATGAAATGCAGCTGCCATTTCATAATGACCATTGACTCCTTGTTCACGAAGGATCGCTATTTGCGGTTTTTTGGTACTCTTTATGGATGGAAAATTTAATTCAAATTTAATGTCTGATCGGATTCCAGGATCGTTGTTTTCATTCACAAGATTTAATTCTTCCTCTGCTAATTTGGCGTTGTCCCGGATTGATTGAATATGATAACTATTTAATGACCATATCTTTTCAAGCTCTGATCTTTGTTCCTGAATATAATCTGACTCATGTTTAATATTGATTTGATTTAAATGATTTATTTTTCCAATATTAAAAATATGTAGAATATTTTTTTCTCGAAATAAATTAGTGATTTTCTCTTCATTTATTTTGTCTATTTGTATGACCGCACCTAATTCTTCGGAGAATAGAATATTTGAAAATACTGCAGTAACTTGAGATAAATCGATATCTACACCGCAGCGAGAAGCAAATGCCATTTCGGATATGGTAGTGAATAAGCCACCATCGGATCGGTCATGATAAGCATAAATCAAATTTTCATTTATTAAATGTTGAATAACCTCACAAAAGCCAACTAATAATTTTGGATCATCAATGTCGGGACATTCTGATGTCATGGTGTTATTGATTTGCTCGGCAATCGACCCCCCGGTTCTATATTGATTCATACCTAAATCAATGTATAGAAAGATATAATCATCTCGTTTTATAAATTCAGGCGTGCAAGTTTTTTGAATATTTTCACACTCAGAAAATGCAGTGACAATGAGTGATAGGGGTGATGTAACAGTCCTATCATTCCATTTTGTCGACATAGACATGGAGTCCTTACCGACAGGAATTGATATACCTAATTGTGGACAAAGATCCTCACCAACAGCATGCACCGCAGCAAATAGATTATTATCTTCATCATCATCACCACTTGCAGCCATCCAGTTGGCTGATAATTTAATGTTACTAATCTTTCCAATATTTGCAGCAACTATATTGGTTATCGCTTCGGCCACAGCCATGCGCGCAGATTTTCTTGCATTGGATATAGCCAATGGAGCTCTCTCTCCAATGGCAAAAGCCTCACCAGTTATATCCTCAAATGAACACTTTGTAACAGCAACATTTGACACAGGGGTTTGCCATGGCCCAACCATTTGATCTTGAGCAACCAAGCCAGTAACAGATCTGTCCCCAATAGTTATTAAAAACTTTTTGGAAGCTACTGAAGGATGGGAAATGACTTTTTTATATAAATCTTTATCAGTTACTTTGGATAATTTTGGAATATTTTTTTCTATTTTTTTTGGAATTTTTTTTAATAATTTTGGTGGTTTTCCAAGAAGAACATCGAGCTCCATATTTACAACATCTTGATTTAGCAAGCTATCTTTCACGAGAAGATGGCGATTTTTTTTCGCTTTACCTATAACCTTAAAAGGGCAGCGTTCTCTTTCACAGATTTTTTTAAATAAATCTAGCGATTGTTGATCAATAGCCAAAACATATCTTTCCTGTGATTCATTGCACCATAATTCATGAGGGGTCATACCCTTTTCTTCGGTATCAATATTTCTAATATCAAAATCTGCACCAACTTCGCCATCATTAATGAGTTCAGGAAACGCATTAGACAACCCTCCAGCACCAACATCATGGATACTTAAAATAGGATTATCATCCTGAAGCTGCCAACATCGATCGATCACTTCTTGAGCTCTTCTTTGAATTTCAGGATTCCCTCTTTGCACTGATGCATAATCTAAACTTTCATCGTTTGATCCACTATTCATTGAAGATGCAGCTCCTCCTCCAAGGCCAATCAACATACCAGGACCACCAAGTTGAATTAGTAATACATTTTCATTAAGTAATTTCTTATGGGTATGTTTATCACTGATGTTACCTACACCACCTGCCAGCATGATGGGTTTATGGTACCCATATTTTTTCCCCTCTATTGTTTGTTCGAATACCCTTAAGTAACCTGCAATATTGGGCCGTCCAAATTCATTATTGTATGATGCGCCGCCAATCGGTCCATCAATCATAATGTCTAATGGTGAGGATATATGATCAGGTTTATCAGGTGTCGTTTCCCATGAAAGAGGGTGGTTAGGAATATTTAAATTTGATACGGAAAAGCCAGTCAACCCAGCTTTTGGTTTTGAGCCTCGACCTGTCGCCCCTTCATCTCTTATTTCCCCTCCAGAACCTGTGGCAGCTCCAGGAAAAGGTGATATTGCAGTTGGATGATTATGAGTTTCAACCTTCATGAGATAATGGGTCTTTTCCAAATGAGGTCTAAATTTATTATCCTTGCCTGGATAAAAACGATTAATTTTATTACCCTCTATAATTGATGAGTTATCAGAGTACGCAACGATGGTTTTTTTTGGATGTTTGTTGTGGGTGTTCCTAATCATTTGGAATAAAGATTTTTCTTGATCTTTACCATCAATATTCCATGAAGCATTAAAGATTTTATGACGGCAATGTTCAGAGTTAGCTTGGGCAAACATCATTAATTCTGCATCAGTAGGGTTTTTATTATTTTTTAAAAAATTTTGATATAAATACTCCACCTCATCCACGGACAAAGCTAAGCCATTCTTAATATTGTAATCATGAAGAATATTAATTCCCTTATTTAAGATATCTACTGATTTAAGTGGCTTAGGATCTTCTTGAGTAAAAAGCTTATCTCCATCAATGTGGTTATATATAATAGTTTCAGTCATTCGGTCATAACAGCTTCGTGAAATTTCTTCAATTTCTTTCTGAGTTAAGTCATTTTCAGCAAATAAGTTAACTAATAATCCACGCTCTATTTTTTTAATGTTTAAATCACATCGCTTGGCAATATCAGTTGCTTTTGAGGCCCATGGAGATAATGTTCCGAATCTAGGAATGATGATAAATTTATGTTTTGATGGTGAACCACTTTCCCTTGGTTCACCATAGGTAAGCAAGTTTTCAAGAATTTTAATCTCATTTGAAGAAGGCTCATTAATAAATTCTGCAAAATGAATATATTGAGTATGGAGATTGTTAATCTGATTATGAGATGAGCTAATCCTTTTTAGCAGCTTTTCTTCTTGATTTTTGGAAAGCGCCACATGGCTAAAATGATAATGAATCACTGGATGATAGATAAATTAATAAAAGCAATATTTTAACAGATAGCATCTCTTTTTACCCTGACAATCTTAGTTAATTATCAATATAAAAATAATAAACTCTGATAGGCTGCAAAGCTTATTAACCATGCTAATACTAAGGACCATGCAAGCGATGTTAGGACTAATTTATTACTTTTTGACTGATTCTTAATGACTGCAATGGTTGATAAGCATGGAGTATAAATTAAAGTAAAAATCATGAAGCTGATTGCTTGTTGCCAAGTTATATAATTAAACAATAATTCTGGAAGAGTGTTGTCATTCCCTGAGAAAATAACTGCAAGAGCTCCAATCACAATTTCTTTAGCAATAAAACCAAAAATTAGAGCAATGATTAATTTATCATTAATCCCAATTGGATCAAAAATTGGATTTAGGGTATTCCCAATGAAGTCAGCAACACTTAAGTCTGATGAGAGATAGGTATTGGTGAGAAACCAAACGATAATAACGCCCACTAAAATAAATTTTGATGCCCTTGCTAAAAAATGTTTGACTTCATGGGTCGCCGTTAAGATATTTTGCCTGAGAGTTGGCAATTGATAGGCTGGCATTTCAATTAGAACGGATTCCTCTTCTGATTGATCTTTTTTGAAAATTATTGCTGTAAACACAATCAATAAAAAACTAATCATATACATTGAAAATAGGACCAATCCTCCAATTTTTGGCTCGAAGAAAATCGCTGTAAAAAATAAAAAGACTTGCAGTCGTGCTGAACATAATGAAAATGGAATAATAAGCATCGAAAGATAACGAATTGATTTAGAACGCATTATTTTTGTTCCCATTAAAGCTGGCACATTGCATCCAAAACCAAAGAGAATCAGCACAAAACTGCGTCCATCCAGCCCCATCTTTTCCATCATGCGATCCACTAAGAATGCAGCTCTTGAGAGATAACCACTATTTTCTATAAATGACATTATTAGGAAGAAAATAATAATGACTGGAACAAAGGTCAGTACGGTCGTGATTCCAAGATACATTCCATCATAAATAAAAGAGGATAATAGATTAGGTAACCACAGAGCTAAATTTGATTGTAATAAGCCCCCAAAATAGTCAAATACACCTCCAAGAAAATCTTGAATTGGTTCTGCTACTCCGTAAATAATTTGGAAAAGAAAAAAAAGTGTAATAAAAAAAATGGGTAGCCCAAAATAAGGATGAAGAAAAAATCTATCTAGTTTTTCAGTGACTGAACTATCCAATGTCTTTGGAAAAGAAATATAATTTTTGATTTCACTTTCTACGAATTTTTTTGAGTTTCCATCTATTTTTTTTACTTCCTGCCGTTTTGATAAAAACTCATATCCCTCTTTAAATTTTGCACTTATAGGATGGATAGGGGTTTGAAGTCTTTTTTGCAGTTTGTCATACTGTATCTGGATCCCACTTTTTTTTGCCTCATCATTCATGTTGCATAAAATTCTAAGGGTGTAACCCATGCTTAATAATTCAGAAGCTAAAAGAATTTGCCGGTCAATTTGAGTTGAATTGAGGATAAAAAATATTTCATCAATTTGATTATTTTTTAAGAATTTATGGACAACAACTTCATCATCAGATCCCGATTGTAACGAATAAATACCAGGTAGATCGATAAGCTCGACCATTTCACCAAATATTAATGTTCTAACACTTTCAATATCTACGGTCACTCCAGACCAATTTGCAATTCGAGCTGAAGCGCCACTTATTGAATTAAAGAAAGTAGATTTTCCCGAATTAGGCATTCCAATGAGAGCAATTTTTTTCATTCAGAAATGACCTTGATTTTTGCTGCATCAGCTGCTCGAATCATAAAAGACGAAGTATTCACCTTGATGCATATTGGACCATTATTGGATTTATGAAGTACACGCACTAATTTATTAATTTTTAAACCTAATGCGGCTGCTTTTAATATGAATGAGGGTTGATGGTCAATTTCAATAACAGTTGCAAAAGAGTTTTGAGCAATTTCGGATAATAATTTAATTTGAGATTTCTGCATTTTGTCTTAATTCTTTAATATGATCTCTTAATTTTCTTTTTTTTAAGTCATCTTCTAAACGTTTTTTTATTTCACTGAGCTCAGGAGGCATCAGTGGTTTTTTTTCAATTAATTTAAAAATATGCCACCCGAACTGAGTCTGAAATACGTCGCTTAGTTCATTTTTTTGAAGACCTTTAACCTCTTTAGCAAAGGATTCCACCATATCCTCTAACCTGAACCAATCAAGATCGCCACCTTTTTCAGCTGATGCTTTGTCAATAGAAAAGCTTTTAGCCAGCTCAGAAAAATCACTTCCTTTTTTAATTTTGATAATTAAATTTTTAGCTTCGTTTTTGGTTTTTACTAAAATATGTTGCCCTTTGTATTCTTGTTCATTAAATTGTTTTTTGAAATTTGTATAAGCCATTTCAATATCTTCATTTGAAATAGGGTGTTCTTTAAGGTATTTTTTTAAGTATTCTGTGTAGGCCATCTCCATATAAGTGAGCTCAATTTTTGAGAGAAATTTTGTGTCGCTGGTAATACCTTCTTTTGCAGCCACATCAGTTAATATTTCTAGCTCTATTAGTCTATCTATAATATTTTGTTTCATTTCTTCGTCAATGACTCTTCCTTGAGATTTGAGCTCATTAGAAATGTAATCGATTAAATTTGGATTTAATGACTGAGAATTAACTATAATTGTTGTCTCGGCAAAGACAATATGACAGGTAAATATTAACAATATGATTGGATTTGATAAATATTTCATATTTCAATCTTAATTTGTAAAGCATGAATTTTTTGGGGGATAAGATCATCGAGTAAACCATAAATTTGTCTATGTGATTGAATACGATTTTGTTTTGCTAATAAATCACTTTTGATAATAATGGTGAAGTGACCACCCCCTGAATTTCCAGCATGCCCATGATGCATATGTGAATCATCGATAATTTCCAGCCTTGCTGGGTTAAGTGATGCGAGTCTTTTTTTTATTTCTTCTATCATGATTATGGAAAAACTTTCTTAAACGGCTGAACAGAAAAAGAACAATAAACTCCATGAATAACATAGGGGTCATTTTGAGCCCATTCTTTGGCATCCTCTAAAGAGTCGAATTCTGCAATAACTAAACTGCCTTCATAACCATTCGGTCCTGGTTCTTCATTATCAATTGCAGGTAAAGGCCCTGCAACCATAAGCCTTCCTTGATTTAAAAGTGTTTTAAGGCGCTCAATGTGATCAGGCCTTGCTTTTAATCTTTTTTCAAGTGAATTTGGATTATCTTGACTGTGAACAACATACCACATCATTTATTTTCCTTAGAGATATAGAGTGCAAGGTAAATCATAAAAATGAATAGTAAAAACGTAATGCCGAATAATTTAAAATTGACCCAGGTATTTTCATCAAAATTAAATGCGACATAAAGATTTAAAATACCTATGCCAATCAAAAAAATAATGACATTCGTACTGATATGATTCCAGGCATGGTCTTGCAAATTAACTTGTTTCCCTAACATTTGCTTCATTAAGTTTTTCTTAAATAAAAATTGACTAACAATCAAAACTAATGCAAAAAGCCAATAGATAGCGGTTGGTTTCCACATAATAAAAGTATTATCTTTCAATAATATGGTTAGACCTCCCAAAATAGTGATGAGAAGGGTATTAAAGAGCACCATTTTTTCAATCTTTTTCTTAATTAAATAAGTGCTTATTGCTAGAAAGATACTTACTATAATTGCACTAAAAGTTGCATAAAAAATATCTGTATATTTGTATACGATAAAAAATATAACTACTGGTAAGAGGTCTATAAAAAATTTCATAATAAATCACTGACATGTTGTTGAAACTATAGTACATTTAAATTAAATGTATATAGTTGATCTTCATTCTCATTCTAACGTATCTGATGGCATTTTGAATCCCGATGAATTAATAGCCTATGCTGCAGAAAAAAAAGTTAATATGCTTGCCCTCACAGATCATGATGATATTGCGGGCTTGGAAATTGCTAAAAAAAAATCTGTAGAATTGGGTATACATTTTATTAATGGTGTTGAGGTATCAGTATCATGGCGGAATCGCACCATTCATATGGTTGGCTTAGATTTTGATCATCAGAATAAAGATCTTGCTCAAGGTTTGAAGAAAATTCGTGAGGGCAGAATTGATAGAGCAAAAAAGATTGCATACGGATTAGCCATGGTAGGTATACCTAACGCTTATGAGGAAGCAAAAAAGTTTGCAAGCCACCAGGTGATAGGTCGGGTTCATTTCGCACATTTTTTAGTATCCAAAGGATATAGTAAAAACATCAAAACAGTTTTTAATAAATACATGACCAAAGGGAAACCAGGTTATGTAGATCATCAATGGGCCAGCCTTGAGGATGCAGTCAATTGGATTAATAATGCAGGAGGGAAGGCAGTGATCGCTCATCCTGGACGTTATGATATGGGGAGTAAATTGTACCCTCAATTTTTTCAAGAATTTAAAGAGCTTGGCGGAAGCGGAATAGAGGTTATTTCTGGCAGCCAAAGTCTTAATCAAATTGATTATTTTGCTGACTTCGCAGAACGACATGAGCTATATGGTTCAGTAGGATCAGATTTTCATGGACATGGGGTCTCATACAGAGATCTTGGTCCAACCCATCAACTTCCTGATAAAGTAAAACCGATATGGTCTCAATTTTTAACCACAAATTGATATAATTCTTAAGTTATGGAACTTAGCCCAATTCAATATTTTACTATTTCGATCATTCCTGTTTTGTTGGCCATTACAGTTCATGAAGCAGCTCACGGATATGCAGCGAAACACTTCGGGGATAAGACAGCTTATTATCTCGGACGTATTACATTAAATCCAATAAAACATATTGATCCTTTGGGGACAGTGGTAATTCCAGGAATGTTGCTTTTATTGAGCGCTCCTTTTTTATTCGGTTGGGCTAAGCCCGTGCCAGTGAACTTTTCAAACTTAAATAACCCAAAAAAAGACATGATGTGGGTCGCGCTTGCAGGCCCAGCTTCCAACCTAGTTATGGCTATTATCTGGGCAATTATTTTAGGCTTATTTAAATCGTCCGGCACGAGCCATGCTTTATTTGTTATTGGAATGGCGCAGGTTGGTATTATGATTAATCTAGTTTTAATGTTGCTGAATTTATTACCCATTCCACCATTAGATGGAGGTCGAATGGCAGTGAGCCTACTCCCAACACCTTGGTCATACAAATTAGCATCGATTGAGCGCTATGGAATGTTTATATTGATTTTTTTAATTGTAAGTGGACTACTGTCAGCAATTTTATTGCCTTTACTAAGATTTTTTCAAGGGACATTAATTGGTATTTTTGTTTAATTTTAAGGATAGTGTAAAAAAATATGGCGATTGAAAGAATTGTCTCTGGGATGAGACCAACCGGAAATTTACATCTAGGTCATTACAATGGAGTATTAAAAAACTGGATACAACTCCAACATGAAAGTGAATGTTTCTTTTTCGTTGCCGATTGGCATGCATTAACAACCCATTATGACTCTCCAGAGGTAATCGAACAAAATGTTTGGGAGATGGTCATCGATTGGTTAGCTGCGGGAATTGATCCCGCCCATGCGACTGTCTTTATTCAGTCAAAAGTACCTGAACATGCCGAGCTCCATACGCTGTTAAGTATGATTACCCCGCTGGGATGGCTAGAACGTGTCCCAACTTATAAAGATCAGCAAGAAAAACTTAGTGCCAAGGATCTATCAACCTATGGTTTTTTAGGCTACCCATTACTACAAAGTGCAGATATTTTAATTTATAAAGCTACTCAAGTTCCAGTTGGAGAAGATCAAGTTCCTCATGTTGAATTTACTCGCGAGGTTGCCCGACGTTTTAATCATCTTTATGGAAAAGAACCTGGTTATGAGGAAAAAGCACAACTCGCAATAAAAAAACTCGGTTCAAAAAAAGGAAAGCTCTACCATGAATTAAAAGATGCCTATCAAGAAGAGGGTGATGATCAAGCGCTAGAGGCAGGACAATCATTAATTGAAGAACATCAAAGTTTAAGTATTGGTGATAAGGAAAGATTATTGGGTTATTTAGAGGGGGGAGGAAAAATTATCTTACTTGAACCTGAATATAAACTTGCACCTGCTTCTAAAATGATTGGTTTAGATGGACAGAAGATGTCAAAGTCATACAATAATACCGTTGCTCTGAGAGAATCAGTTGAAGATGTTCAGAAAAAAATTAAAACAATGCCCACAGACCCAGCACGGGTAAGAAGAACAGATCCAGGTGACCCAAATAAATGTCCAGTATGGCAACTACATCAAGTCTACTCAAAAGATGATGTTCAAGACTGGGTTCGCAAAGGTTGCTCCTCAGCAGGAATAGGTTGCATTGAGTGTAAACAACCCATCATAGATGCGATTTCTAAAGAACTTAAACCTATCCAAGAAAGAGCAATTCATTATGTCGAAAATCCTGATTTAGTTAAAAGTGTAGTTGCTGAAGGTTGTGAAAAAGCAGGTAAACTAGCACGAGAAACTATGCGTGAAGTTCGTGAAGCTATGGGCCTTGATTTTTAATGGAAACGATAGTCAGCGATATTAATCCATATCTACAAGCTAAAATTCATGGCGAATTAATTGCTGAATTTCCTCAAGATTTGTACATTCCACCAGATGCACTAGAGGTTTATTTAGAATCTTTTGAAGGTCCTTTAGATTTACTTTTGTATTTGATTAAAAAAAATAATCTAGATATTTTAAATATTCCAATGCTCAGTTTAACAAAACAGTACATGGCGTATGTTGAAAAAATGAAAGAGATTAAATTAGAGCTTGCTGCCGACTATCTTTTGATGACAGCCATGTTAATTGAAATTAAGTCTAGAATGCTTGTCCCAAAACCAGAATCAATTGAGGATGATGAAGAAGATCCAAGATCAGAGTTAGTAAGAAGATTGATTGAGTATGAGCTTGTAAAAGAAGCAGCGGTTAATTTAAATACAATTCCTCAGTTAGGTCATGACAGGTTGCCTCCTGAAGTATATTATCAGAGAGAAATTAATAACCAATATCCAGATGTCTCTATTCACGATCTTTTTGAAGCCTGGCAAAATGTTGTCAAGAGAGCAAGGCAGTTAAAAAATCATACCATTGATCGCTCTGAGCTATCAGTCAGGGAGCACATGAGTGAAGTGTTAAGAATGTTTGATGATAATGAGAAGATAGATTTTGATGATTTATTTTTAAAACAAGATCAGCCGTTACAAAAAATGGTGGTTTGTTTTCTTGCAATCTTGGAGTTAGCAAAAGAGTCATTGATAAAAATTTTTCAGCAAAGTAATTACTCAAAAATATATTTGATGAGAGCATAGTATGGAAATAAATTCTAAATTAAAAGATGTTCTTGAAGTCGCTCTTTTAACTTCACAAAAACCATTATCGATTGATGATTTGCAAAAACTTTTTGATGAAAAAGTCGAGCGTTCAACTTTGCGCATGCTCCTAGATGAATTAAAGAATGATTGGGATAAAAAAACACTAAATTTAATAGAAGTATCGTCCGGTTATAGATTTGAAGCAAAACAACAGTTTGTCGAAAATCTAATGAGAATGAACCCAGATAGGGCGCCAAAGTACTCAAGGGCAGTCATGGAAGTGTTAGCAATTATTGCATACCGTCAACCGGTAACTAGAGGTGATATTGAATCAATCAGGGGCGTGGCTCTGAATCCGAATGCCATAAGGCAATTAGTAGAAAGAGAATGGATTGATATTGTTGGCATTAAGGAAACCCCGGGAAGACCAGGATTGTATGGAACCACAAAACACTTTTTAAATGATTTTGGATTGACTAACCTATCAGACTTACCTGATATTGAAAAATTTGAGGAACAGCTCAATTTAGATCTAATTGGCAATCAAAATCTAGATCAAAATGATTCGCAAGTAGTAATTCCTCATGAGTCACAAGATGGCCAAGAATAGCTCTGTTGAAGAGTTAGACAATAAAAAAGAAAGAATCCAAAAATTTCTTGCCAATATGGGAATTGGATCTAGAAGATCTATTGAAGAGCTTATCCGACAGAAAAAGATTACTGTTAATCGGAAACCAATTGATTTAGGGCATATGGTTCTTGGTAATGAGATCATCCATATCGATGGAAGAAGAATATACTTTAAGAATATCGAGAAAAGAGAATCCCGTTTAATTATTTATCATAAGCCGGAGGGTGAAATCGTTTCTCATTCCGATCCTAAACATCAAAAAACTGTTTTTCAAAAGCTACCTAAAGTTAAAAATGGCAAGTGGATATCTATTGGGCGACTCGATATTAATACTTCAGGATTGTTGTTAATTACCAATGATGGAAAATTGGCCAATCACATGATGCATCCCAGCCAACAAATCGATAGAGAGTACTCGGTAAGAATTTTGGGAGAAGTGACCGAGGACATAATTAATAACATCAGAAAAGGGGTTAAATTGGACGATGGTATCGCACATGTGGAAACTTTTGAACATACAGGCGGTGAGGGCGCAAATCAGTGGTTTAGAATTATTTTAAAAGAAGGTAGGAATAGAGAAATAAGACGTTTAGTTGAGTCACAGAATTTAAAAGTCAGTCGACTAATTCGAACACGATACGGACCATTAAATCTTCCGTCTCATTTAAAGCGAGGTCAGTTTATGGAGCTTGAAAAGAAAAATCTTGAAAAGATTTTGAAAATGCTTGGAATGAATTGAGCGGAATAAACTTAAGAATTAACTACACAAAATTTTAATCAAGGATAACTTATAAATTTCCTTGAGCTTTTCTATGTCATCTATATTTACGTGTTCATTTATTTTATGGATTGAGGCATTAATTGGACCGAATTCAACAACTTGTTTACAGATTTTTGCTATAAAGCGACCATCTGATGTCCCTCCTGTTGTCGAGACTTTTGGGGTTATCCCAGTGATATCTGATATGGCAGAGGTTAATACATCAGTTAGAAAGCCTTTTTGCGTCAAATAAGGCTCGCTTGGGATTTCCCAATTTAACTCATACTCATCAGCATGCTTTTTAACAATCATCTCGACCTCATTTTTTAATTGATCGGGAGTACATTCTGTTGAATGACGAAAATTAAATTGTATTATTACATCCCCAGGAACAACATTTGTAGCACCTGTTCCAGCATTGATATTGGAAACCTGCCATGACGTTTTTGGAAAATATTCATTTCCATCATCCCAGGATATTTTTTTAAGTTCATCAATGATTGAAGCAGATCGATGAATTGGATTATCAATCAAATGTGGGTAAGCAATATGCCCTTGAATTCCTTTTACAATTAATGTTGCAGAAAGCGAGCCACGCCTACCATTTTTAATAGTGTCACCAAATTTTTCTGCACTAGTAGGCTCTCCCACAATGCAGTAATCAATGTCTTGATTATTGTGAATAAAATGTTCAACAATCTTTTTAGTACCATCAGTAGCAATACCTTCTTCATCAGAAGTAATAAATAAACCTATCGACCCCTTATGATTAGGAAATTCAGCCGTAAACTCATTAATTGCAACGATAAAAGCAGCAATTGACGATTTCATATCAGCCGAACCCCTTCCGTAAAGTAAGCCATCCTTTGCTGTAGGTATAAAAGGATCACTTTGCCACTTATCTAATGGTCCAGGGGGAACAACATCTACATGACCTGCAAAAATAATAGAGGGACTCGATTCTCCTCTTTTAGCATAAAGGTTTGAAACTCCATTGCTATCAATGCTTTGATATTCAAAGTTAAGATTGTTTAATTCAGATTTGATGATATTGATGCAACCATTATCATTGGGTGTAATGGAGTCAATTTCTATTAAACGCTTAGCAATATCTAAAGTTTTTGTCATGCGAATTCTTTTTGGTATTTTTCTTCATCATAGCCTAAAAGCACCACCTTTTTATTATTGACTAGGACTGGCCTCTTCATCACCGATGGTTTTTGAAGGATTAATTCAATTATACCTTTGGTTGAATTAATCAGTTGTTTGTCGCTATCAGCTAAATTTCTCCACGTAATCCCTCTTTGATTGACGAACATCAAAGGATTTAAATCACTCGGTAAGTTTTGAAACCATTGATTAAGATGTTCAGAGGTTAAGTCTTTTTTGACATCTATAAAATTAATATCAATATTATTTAGCACGAGCCAATCTAAAGCTTTTTTTACTGTATTGCAATTTTTAATACCAAAAAGCTCTATCAATTTTAAACACCTCGCAGTAATTCATTGATGCCTACTTTACCTAAGGTTTTTTCATCAACCTTTTTCACAATGACAGCACAATACAGACTGTATGTTCCATCTTTAGATGGTAAGTTTCCTGAGACCACTACTGAGCCTTTTGGTATTCGTCCAAAAGTAATTTCACCAGTTTCACGATCTAGTATTTTTGTAGATTGACCGATATAAACTCCCATCGAGATAACAACGTTATCTTCAACAACAACACCTTCTACAACTTCACTTCGCGCACCTATGAAACAATTATCACCAATAATAGTTGGACCTGCTTGAATTGGCTCAAGTACTCCACCAATTCCAACACCACCTGATAAGTGGACATTTTTACCTATTTGCGCACAAGATCCGACGGTAGCCCAAGTATCCACCATTGTTCCTTCATCAACATAAGCACCAATATTTACATAAGAAGGCATTAGTACAGCATTTTTACCAATAAAGCTTCCATGACGAGCAATCGCATTAGGAACAACTCTATACCCACCATTTTTAAAATCTTGTTCTGTAAAATGACGAAATTTTGAATCCACTTTGTCAAAATAATTGGTGGAGCCGCCAGGCATCATTTCATTGTCTTTTAACCTAAAAGACAATAACACAGCTTTTTTTATCCATTGGTGAGTTTCCCAATCTTGACTATCTCCAATGCGACTGGCGACTCTCAACTCTCCAGTATTTAATTTATTTAGTACTTCAGAGACAGCATCTACTATTTCTTGTGGAGCATTTGATGGGTTTATTTCAGATCTGTTTTCAAAACCTTGTTCAATAATATCTTGTAAATTACTCATTCTTGACCTTCTATTAATAGTGTTGTGAATTTTTGAAGGGTTTATTTTACATAAAAAAACTTAATAATTTCAGTTAAAACGTATTTTGTTTTCTTTATATAAATGCATAATTTTCTCTGAGTGCTCTTGGATGTCTTCGATGCGGTTTTCATTAGAGGGATGAGTACTGAGAATTTCAGGAGGTTCTACCTCTTTCAGCTCATCCATTTTTCTCCATAAACTGACCGCTGCAAGTGGATTGTATCCGGCTCGAGCAGCTAGTTCTAAACCTATTTTGTCTGCTTCTCGTTCTTGCTCTCTACTATTGGGGAGGGCAAAAAATAATGTCGTACCTAAAGCAACACCTTGAACAGCTAAATTTTTCAATTGTCTATTATGCGAGGAATCGCTAATGTAGATAGCAAAACCCAATATACCTAACTGCTGAATCAAGGCGGTAGACATTCTTTCACGACCATGCTCACGGAGGGCATGTGCAATTTCATGACCAATCACTGCCGCAATTTCGTCATTGGTTTTTGCTGCTTTATCAAGCAATCCGGTATAAACCATAATTTTTCCGCCGGGCATGCAGTATGCATTAATTTGATCACTTGTTTGTAAATTTATCTCCCAATTCCATGATGTTGCATCATCTCGAAAATACCTCACCTCATCAATAAGTCGGTAACTAATTTTTCTGACCTCGTTCAGCATATATGTATCTTTGTTTAGCTGATCATTTTCTTGTGCTTTTTGTTTAGCTTCTTGGTAACCTTGATTAGCCATTGATAAAGCCATAAACTCTGGAAGAATAACGAGTTGCTTACGAATAATATTGGAATCTGTTTTGAGCGTGGTGGATGTGCATCCAGATATCAAAATAAGAAAAACTAAAATTAGTCTATGCATTTTTTAAAAATTATTTTGACTTCCTAATTCAACGACACGATTCACGGGAAGTTTAAATTGGTTTGTTATTTCTTCTGAGCTATTAAATAAAAATGAGAATATTCTTTTTCTAATCACACCCATATTACGGTCCTTTGTAATTACTAGACTCTCTTTTCCTATGAAGTATGAGGTGGCCATTGGTTCAAATTTTAACCCTCTAATTGTTGATCTGGATAATTCTCGAGGGATGTTTGGCTCATCACTATAACCATAATTTATTGTGGCCTGATAAAAGTTACTGGGCAGCTTAACAATGCTCAACATATTTTTTTGTTTTACATGAGGTATATCTAGAAATTTTACAGTCAACATGACAACTTTTTCATGCAACACCTTGTTATGCTTTAAGTTGTGGAGGAGCGCATGAGGAACACCGTTAGAATTCGGAGTCATAAAAACAGAAATTCCTTTTACTCTGGCAATTGAGCTTTTTTTGAATGATTTAATAAAATCATCAATATGCATCGATTCATTTTTTAATTTATTGTATAAAATCGATCTTCCTCTACTCCACGTGGTCATTAAGATTAATAAAATAATGCCAATCAGTAATGGGAACCATCCGCCATTTGGAACTTTGATTATATTGGCTGCAAAGAAAACAAGGTCAATTATTAGAAAGATTGAAAAAACAATGATTGTTTTAGTCCAAGTTTTCCATATTTCTGCAAAAACAATTATTGATAGAAGAGAGGCAATCACCATATCCATAGTAATGGCAACACCATATGCAGCTGCTAAATTTGATGAATTTTGAAAAATTAGAACAACTGTAATAACACCAACCATCAGTAAAAAATTAATTCGTGGAAGATAAATTTGACCTTCTTGATTTTCGGATGTGTGGTCAACTCTCATTCTGGGAATAAAACCTAATTGCAAAGCCTGTCTTGATACAGAGAAGGCACCAGTAATACATGCTTGAGAGGCAATAATGGTGGCAATTGTTGCAAGAAAAATAAGAGGTACTGTAAACCATTCAGGAGACATTAAATAAAATGGGTTGATGATATTTTCAGGATTTTGCAAAATTAATGCGCCTTGTCCATAATAGTTTAAGGTTAGGGCAGGAAAAACAAAACTAAACCAGGTGATTCGAATGGGCGACCTGCCAAAGTGACCCATATCTGCATAGAGTGACTCGGCACCTGTGACACAAAGAATGATGGCTCCCATAGTAATAAAGGCTATTCCAAAATTATTATGTAGATACAAATAAGCATAATAGGGGTTTAAAGCCTTAAGAACCGATGGCTCATTAATAATATTAATAATTCCTAAAACTGCGAGAGTGGTAAACCAAATGAGCATCACGGGTCCAAATAGAAAACCAACAGATGCGGTTCCTTTACTTTGAAACCAAAATAAAAAGAAGATGATAATCAGTGTGATAGGAATAACAAAATCATGAAAACCAGGCAATGCAATCTCAATACCTTCAACGGCTGAGAGAACAGAAATGGCAGGCGTGATCATTCCATCAGCATAAAACATACAGGCTCCCATAATGCCAATTATCCCTATTAACATTCGCTTCCTCTTGGTTTTAGCATTTCTATGAGCAAGGGCTAATAGCGCCATGATGCCACCTTCACCATTGTTATTCGCGCGCATAATGAAAGTGATGTACTTAATTGTAACAACTGCAATAAGTGACCAAAAGATCATGGATAACACCCCAAGCATATTTAAAACATTTAGCTCAAGAATATTATCTCCAATAGAAAATATTTCCCGAATCGAATAAAGAGGGCTGGTGCCAATATCTCCAAAAACGACACCTAAGGCAGCTAAAGAAAGAGCAGCAGTTTGTTTTTTTGTGGGTTGTTGAGGACTCAATGTTTTTTATTATTCTTTACCTGGACAAGCAAAGCTCCTGAATGTAACTGAATATCGAGAGTATCATTTAAATTTACTTTATTAGAGTCTTTAACTACATCAGTTTTATTATAAACAATTGAATAACCCTTAGCTAAAATATTTTTCGGATTAAGAATATTTAATTTTTCATCAATAAAATTTATTTTAGATTGATGTTCCTTGATTATTCTGAAAACGTTCGATAAAAGAGCTTTTTTATAGTTTTTTATTTTTTCTTCTGCCTGTTTAATTTTCTCTTGAGGCGCTAATAATCTTTTATGAAGACTATTGATTTCTTTTTCAGCTGCAAGAAATTCTTTTCTTAACAGAGTAATAAATTGTTTTTTTAGGCTGTCAATAAATTCCTGGGAGCGTTTAAGCTTATCCTTGGGGGAGACAATTCTTTTTTCAAGATAATCAAGCTCTTGATTTTTATTTTTTAATAAATTAGTTATATTTTTTTGAAGCGTAGAGAGGTAATGTTCAAAAAATTCATCTAATTTGGATAGTCTATCTTGGATAACTGATGCAGCGGCTGTAGGTGTCGGTGCACGCATATCAGCAACAAAATCAGTAAGGGTGAAATCTGTTTCGTGACCAACTCCTGATATTATGGGTAGTCTAGATTGAGCAATGGCCTGAACAATCTTTTCTTCATTAAAAGACCACAAGTCTTCAATTGATCCCCCTCCTCTGCAGAGTATTAATACGTCAACAATTTGGTGTGCGTTTGCTTTATTAATAGCGCTACATATTTCGTCAGCAGCTTCTTTTCCTTGAACAGATGAAGGATAAATAATTATTTGATTGTAATTTTGTTCTTTATTTAATATTGATAAAACATCTCTTAATGCCGCTCCTGATGCTGAAGTGATGATGCCAATATTTTTTGGAAAAGTCGGAATATTTAACTTATTTTCCTCATCAAATAATCCAAGTTTTTCCAATTTATCTTTTAATTGGAGAAACTTTTCAAAAAGATTTCCTGTCCCTTTTTCACGAATTTGTTCAATATTAATTTGATAGTCACCCCTTGCCTCATACAATGAAACAGCACCAAACGCCTCGATCTGATCACCATTTTTTGGCGAAATAGAAGAGAAAGTGTTGTATCCTTTGAACATAGTGCATCTAATTTGAGCGGATGAATCTTTTAGTGAAAAATACCAATGACCTGAACTGGCTTCAACAAAATTAGATACTTCACCACCTATCCAAACTTTTTCAAGATGGCTCAACAGGATATTTTTTACAATTCGATTGATTTCTGAAATTGCAAATACTTTTTCAGCATCAACTAAATTTGTATGATTATTTGAAGACACAATTTTTTTATTATTGAATGGTTTATCGTAGAATACACTTATACAAATTATAATGCATTATTGTCTATGAAAAACTTTACCCAGCATGTAAAACTTGTTTCAGGTGCAGCTGCTCTTTTGTTGGTAGTATTTAGTGTAGTGATCCAACATTTTTATCAACTTGAACCTTGCCCGCTATGCATAACACAGCGAGTTATTTTTTTAGTCTCGGGCTTGCTTTTCTTATTTTTTGCCTTTAAGTCATTGAATAAAGTCTTCGAACTGATAACTCTTCTGTCTATTAATATTATCGGTATGATTTTTGCGATAAGACATGTGTTAATACAAAAAAAAATTATTGAAATTCCGTCTGAATGTGGGATTGATCTTGAATATATGTTTGATAATTTTCCTCTTCAGGAAGTTTTTGAGCTAGTTTTTCGAGGAACTGGTGACTGCTCTGAAATTGATTGGACTCTATTACATTTGACGATACCTGAATGGTCTGCGATATGGTTTTTTATTTTCGCACTTTTATCAATACTTAATTATAGGAATAATTAACTGTGTCTATAAATGATATGTATGTCGAGAACTATGTAGGCAACACGCCGTTGGTGAAGCTTAAAAGAATGGTTTTACCTAATGATGGCAATGTTTTTTTAAAGCTTGAAGGTAATAATCCAGCAGGCTCGGTAAAAGATAGACCAGCTCTTTCAATGATTAAGAGGGCTCAAGAAAAAGGAAAAATTAAACCTGGTGACACACTCATTGAGGCAACTTCTGGTAATACTGGTATAGCTCTTGCAATGGCGTCAGCAGTCATGGGTTATAAAATGATCCTTGTTATGCCTGAAAATCAATCTGTTGAACGTCGTCAAACGATGCAAGCATATGGAGCAAAACTAGTTCTGACCAGTCAAGAGGGAAGTATGGAATTGGCGAGAGATACTGCTGAAAAAATGCAAAGTGAAGGCAGAGGAATAATTCTTGATCAGTTTGCTAATCCTGATAACCCGTTGGCTCATTATGAGGGAACAGGGCCAGAAATATGGAATGCAACTCAGAAAAAGATTACCCACTTTGTCTCCAGTATGGGGACTACAGGAACTATTGTTGGAACCTCAAGGTATCTAAAAGAGCAAAATCAGGATATTCAAATTATTGGAGTACAGCCTGAGGATGGTTCACAAATTCCTGGAATACGAAAATGGCCTATAGAGTATGTTCCAAAAATTTTTACTAATGAAAATATTGATGAAATAAGATATGTCACTCAACAAAACGCTGAAGAAACAGCGAGAGATTTAGCAAAAATTGAGGGTATTTTTTCTGGCGCGTCTACTGGGGGCGCTTTGTTTGTTGCGATGAAGTTAGCAAAAGAAAACCCTGAAGCTAACATCGTTTCTATCGCATGCGATCGAGGCGACCGATACTTGTCTACTGGTCTATTCCCTAGCGAATGATTTTACCCACCACTCTTGTTTTCGACACAGAAACCATTCCTGACGTTGATGGCTTAAGGAAAACCTTGAACATCTCTAATCGCTATAGTGATTTAGAAGCGGTTTCTATTGCAAATTATTATTATAGGCAAAAAAAAGGATCTGATTTTTTACCACATCAATTTCAAAAAATTATCGCTATTTCATGTGTTTTAAAAAGAGGTGACGAGCTTGAGATATGGTCTATTGGAAATTCTGATAGCGATGAGAAGGAGCTAATACAGCGTTTTATGGACGGAGTTAATAAATTCATTCCCACTTTGGTTAGCTGGAACGGATCAGGTTTTGATCTACCCGTTATTAATTATCGTGCATTAGTTCACCAAATCAATGGCGGGGTTTATATGGACCAGGGGGAAAATAATCATGACTTTAAGTACAATAATTTCATTAGCCGATATCATTCTAGACACACAGATGTGATGGATTTTTTAGCACTCTATGGTGGACGCGCTAACGCTTCGCTTAATGATATTGCCAAGTTATGCGGCTTTCCAGGGAAGCTAGATATGGATGGCGGTGATGTGTATCAAAATTTTCAAGACGGTAAAATTGAAGCAATAAGAAATTATTGTGAAACAGATGTTTTAAATACTTATCTTGTTTATCTTCGACTAATTTATCTAAAAAATCAGCTCACAGATGAAGAGTATGATGCTGAAATATTAAAAGTTAAGAGTAAGTTATCTGCATCGAGTTTATTGCACTGGAATGAATTCTTAACGGCATGGGAAAAATATGAGTAATGATTTGCTTCAGATCATTGATATTGATCACGAAGGAAGAGGAGTAGCAAAAAAGGAAGAGAAAACTTTTTTTATTCATAATGCTCTTATTGGTGAAAAAGTTGAGTACAAAATTTTAAAAAAAAAGAAAAATATCTTTTTTGGGATTGCAACTCATATTGAAAATCCATCTCCAGTTCGAGCTAATCCAAGCTGCCCTCATTACAATTTATGTGGCGGCTGCTCAATGCAACATTTTAAACATTCATCGCAAATTGAATTTAAAAATAATGCTTTTTTTCAAACTTTAAAACATATTGGAAAAGTTGCCCCAGAGGATCTAATAGAGCCTATCTTTCTTGAATTTACTGAGTATCGACACAAGGCAAGATTACGAGCTAAATATGTTGAAAAGAAGGATAAGGTATTAGTGGGATTTAATGAGCGACTAACTCATTTTTTAACAGATATGGATTCTTGTGAGGTGTTACCTGGCAGAATTTCATCCAGCCTTGTAGAGGTAAAATCCTTGATTAAAAATTTGAGTATTTATAACAGAATGCCTCAAATAGAATATGCCTCCAATGGGGAAAGAGATATTTTTATTTTTCGAATACTGGACCCGTTATCGAATGATGATATAAAAAAACTCAGTGAATTTTCAACTGCAAGAAAGATTGAGATTTGGACGCAAAGTAAAGGGCCTGAGACAGTCATGCCTTTATTTCCAGAAAGGGATTCTGAAATAATCTCATACCCAATTGCCAATCATGATTTAAATCTAGAGTTTAATCCTTCTGGATTCATTCAAATTAATCCATACATTAATCAGATGATGATTGATAAAGCACTAGAATTGCTAAACCTAAATCCTCAGGATGAGGTTGTTGATTTTTTCTCTGGCCTAGGCAACTTTACTTTACCAATTGCTAGATACGCTCATACTGTAATCGGTATTGAAGGAAGTGAAGATCTTGTCAATTTAGGTCAGAAAAATGCTGAGATAAATAATCTTAGTAATGTCACATTTCAATATAGTAATTTATTTGAAGTCGATGTTGATTTTGTTAATTCTCTTAAAAATAAAAACAAATGGTTATTGGATCCACCTCGAGATGGAGCAATGCAATTATTAGAGTTAATATCAAAAAATACGGTACTTCCAGAAATGATAGTTTATGTTTCATGTAATCCTGCAACTTTAGCCAGAGATGCAAATATTCTTGTGAATGATAAAGGTTATAAGTATCAATCTGCAGGCATACTAAATATGTTTCCTCATACCTCTCATATTGAATCAATTTCATTATTCACTTATGAAGATTAAGTTATTTAAATTTATCTTAATCATTATTTTTTTATCTCCACTATCAGTTTTTTCAAAAGACATTATTTTTGGAATTCCACAAAATCCACAAAATATTAATCCTTTGTATGCAAGAGATGCTGCATCAGAGAAAATTACTGATTTAGTTTATGAAAAAATTTTTAATTACAATGAGCAATATACGTTAACTTCAAAATTTGTATCCTGGAAAAATATTAATGATCTTGTTTTTGTTTTTACTGCAAAATCACACTCAAGCAAGTTTTCAAGCGGACGAGAGGTTTTGCTGAAGGATTTATATTTCTCTATAAAAAAAAA
This sequence comes from Candidatus Methylolitoribacter marinus, assembly GCF_051853155.1. GTDB lineage: Bacteria > Pseudomonadota > Gammaproteobacteria > Burkholderiales > Methylophilaceae > BACL14. The sequence goes on along the minus strand of NZ_CP124221.1, from coordinate 913,822 downwards.
TCATCATGATCCGTTATCGAAGTACTTTGAAGATTTAAAAAACATTCAACATATCTCTTTGAATGGCTCAATAATTGAAATCAGGCTAAAGAAACCAGACCCCCTCTTCATTGAAAAACTAAGCTTGCCAATTCTTCCTTATGATTTAGATAATTTAAAAATAGACTTATCTCAGTCTTCATTAGGATCGAATCAATTCCAAGTAATTTCAAATAAACCATTGATTTTATTAAGAAAAGATGGAATTAGGATAAAATTTGAAGAAGTCAAAGATCCGTCTGTAAGAGCATTAAAATTAATCAACAAAGAAATAGATCTCCTACAGAATGATTTATCACTGCCAATAATAAATTATTTAGAGAGACAGCATCAAATCAAGACGCACTCATCTCCTGGCACCAATGTCTCTTATATAGGATTTAATCATCAGCACGAGCTGCTCAAAGACCCTGTAGTAAGAAAAGCAATCGCACATGCTATTAATCGTGAAGAAATTATCAAATTCTTTTTTAACAAGGACACTCAACCTGCCTCACAAATTTTAAGCCAAAAACATTGGTCTTCCTCAAATCAGAGCCCCCATAAATACAACCCCCAGTTAAGTAAAAATTTATTAATTGATGCTGGTTATAAACTTCCTTTAAGCCTCGAGTTTAAAACTTCCACAGATACATTTAGAATTAAAATTGCAACAATCCTTAAAGCTCAACTCGAAGCAATTGGTATAAATTTAAAAATAATAAGCTTAGACTGGGGAACCTTTTTTAAAGATATTCAAAATGGAGATTTTCAGCTCTATTCACTGACTTGGGTTGGTCTTAAATCTCCTGATATTTACAAAAAAATATTTCATTCCAACATGATTCCTCCTTTTGGTTTAAATAGAGGATTATTGCAAGATGAAAAGATCGATAATTTAATAAAAGAAAGTTATGATAAAAAAAATTGGGATAGTGCATTAGAATACATTCACCAACGTGTGCTTATTTATCCATTATGGTATGAAGGAAATTTTATGGCTTCTCTTGACACCATTTGCGACTTTCAATTAACTGAAGATGGCAGTTGGATTGGTCTGAATAATATTAGGTTATGTCATGATTGAGATATCAATCAAAACACAAACATTAACACTCCTTAGAGATAAAGAAATCATTTTGAAATACCCGATCTCTTCAGCAAAGAAGGGCATTGGGCAGTTAAAAAATAGTAACTGTACACCTCTTGGTGATCATATTGTTCGAGCAAAAATTGGAGCAGGTTATCCAATGTATGCCATTTTTCATGCGCGACGATGGAGTGGAGAATTATGGGGTGCTGATTACAAAATAGGTTCTGAGGACCTTATTTTATCAAGAATTTTGTGGCTATCAGGGACAGAAGTTGGTTTTAATCGTCTTGAAAATGTGGATACCATGCAAAGATTTATATACATTCATGGCACCCACGATGAGGAAAATATAGGACAACCTGTTTCTCATGGATGCATTAGAATGAAAAATAAAGACGTCATCAGCTTATTTGATTTAGTAAATGTTGGAGAAAAAGTCATTATCAATGAATAATTTTTTTGTAAAAAAAATGATTCATTTTTTTCTGTTGGTTTTATCTGTTTATTTGTTATCTTTTTTCTTAGTGAGATTGATTCCTGGTGACCCAGTCGATATTTTAGTTGGGATAGGTAGTTCATCAGTTGATGTTGCTTTGATAAAACAGCAATTAGGCTTAGAGCAAAGCTTTTTTGTTCAGCTAAAAACAGCTATTAAAAATCTTGTATTATTCGATTTTGGTTTGTCTATCCATCAAGGATTGCCAGTAAATGACATAATAAAACCAGCGCTTTTAAATACATACAAACTCGCTGTAACTGCAATTATTATAAGTATATTACTTGGTATTCCTTTAGGTTTGTTTGTGTCGTTAACCAACAAAAACGAAATCACAAATGCAGTAAAACAAATATGTAATATTATTATTGCCATACCATCATTTATTTTGGCCCCCATTCTCATTCTTATTTTTTCAATGCAATTAAATTGGTTACCTGTCAGCGGTATGGATGGTCATTTGTCGATTGTCTTACCATCACTCACACTTGCCTTGGGTTTGTTATGTTACTTAGCTAACATGACTCTAGATTGCGCTAACGATCTTAAAGAGAATGCCATAATAACGACTGCAAGATCAAAAGGACTTAGAGTTGAGAAAATTTACTTTATCCATATTTTGAGATTGATCAGCCTTCCTCTGGTCACAGCAATTGGCATGCAGCTCGGCGGGTTACTATCAGGCGCTATCATTACTGAGATGATCTTTAGTTGGGATGGAGTTGGTAAAATTTTGATTGATTCTATTCATCAAAGAGACTACCCAATCACCCAAGCAGCTATTTTTTTCATTGCCATAACTTTTGTAGCAATAAATTTTACTCTTGAGTTTATTTACCATAAATTAGATCCAAGAATCAGATGATCAAAATGATGAAAATTAGTTTTCTCACTCCAGCTATCTTTTTAATCCTTGTGACATTCAATTTTTCTTTTAACTGGGATCCTTACGTCATGAATTTTGAATTAATTCTTGAAACACCACAGTGGAATGCACCATTCGGATATGATGACTTTGGGAGAGATATATTTATTCGCCTCATTAATGGTTTTGTATCCTCTTTTCAAATTGTAATTTTGGCTGCCTTGATCACTTTTACTTTTGGAACATTCTTGGGCTGCGTAGCTGGATTTTATGGTGGATTTTTAGATAGATTTTTATTGAGCGCGATTACAATTATCCAAGCATTTCCTGGGATTTTATTAGTAATTGCTGTCGCTGCCTTTTTAGAAACAAGCTTCCTAAGTATTTTATTTGCATTAACAGTTTCATCATGGATCGGTTTTGCAAGGATTGCAAGAAGTCAAACTCTGTCTTTAAAGGAAGCTGATTTTGTAAAAGCAGCAGTCTCTATGGGTTCTGGTAAGTTAAGAATTATAAGAAAACATATTTTTCCTAATATTCTTAATGCTATTTTTGTAGAGTTGAATTTTACTATTGCGAATCTAATTATAGCTGAAGCAGGTCTTTCTTTTTTAGGTTTAGGAGTCTCGGCTCCATTTCCATCATGGGGTTCCATGCTCAGGGATAGTATAGATTACTTATTAGTTGCACCCCATTATGTGGTATTCGTGTCATTGTGTATTATAAGTATGATCTTATCTTTTAATGCGATTGGTGCAGGGCTATTGAATAATGAAAATAAGTAATCCCACTCCTAATTATAAGTATTATGATTTGGTCATGGCTGCATTTGTAACAGTTTTAATAACTGCAAATATAATTGGGCCAGCAAAAATATCTCAACTGGACCTTCCAATGATTGGAACAATCACATTTGGTGCAGGCGTATTATTTTTTCCAATATCCTTTATTTTTGGAGATATCTTAACTGAGGTTTATGGCTATGCAGCATCTCGAAGAGTTATTTGGACTGGGTTTGCTGGATTAGCTTTTGCATCATTGATGGCATGGGTGATTGTCACCTTGCCACCTGCACCCTTTTGGGATAATCAGGAGGTATATGAAATTGCCTTTGGATCAGCGTGGAGGGTGGCATTGGCTGGATTAATAGCATTTGCCGCAGGTGAATTCATTAATTCCTGGGTGATGGCAAAAATGAAGATATGGTCTCAAGGAAAACATTTATGGTTAAGAACAATCTCTTCAACAATTGCAGGCGAGGGAGTTGATTCAATATTGTTTTATCCTTTAGCTTTTTATAATTCAGGCATTATTCCTAACGATAAAATATGGCTCGTTGTTGTTGCTCAATTTTTTGCAAAAACAATGGTAGAAGTAGCTTTCACACCATTTATCTACAAAATAATTAATTTTTTAAAAAGAAAAGAGAATATTGACTTTTATGACCATCAGACAAACTTCAATCCATTTAAACTAAAAATATAAATGCTTACAGGCTCAGTCATCATTGATATTGAAGGTAAGAAAATTACCCAGAAAGATATTCAAAGGCTCTCTCATCCTATGGTTTGTGGCGTTATTTTATTCACTCGTAATTTTGATAACAAAAATCAGATTCAAGATTTAATTTCTGCTATTAGGTCAGTTCGTGAAGATCTTTTAATTACTGTGGATCATGAAGGGGGGCGTGTGCAACGGTTTAGAGAAAATTTTTACCCTATGCCCTCGATGAGTAAGCTGGGTGATTTGTATGCTCATGATGACGAACAAGCTTTACGGTTTGCCCGATATGCTGGATGGTTAATTGCTCAAGAGTTAGCTGAGTTATATATCGACTTGAATTATTCTCCTGTACTTGATATAAATTATGGCAAGAGCAGCGTAATTGGAAACCGCTCATTCTCTGATAACCCCAGTGTCATTATCCAATTAGCTAAGGCATTTGTTGACGGTCAAAAGCATGCTGGAATGACTTCGGTGGGTAAACATTTTCCTGGGCATGGATTTATTCATGAGGATTCTCATGAAGAAATCTCGATTGATAACAGAAGTTTACTTGAAATGAAAAATGATATTTATTGTTTTGAATCCTTAATTAATCATGGAATAGGGGCGGTCATGCCTAGCCATGTTATATACAAAGAGGCTGATAATCATCCTGCCAGTCTATCTTCATTTTGGTTAAAAGATCAATTAAGGAAAAGATTTAACTTTAAAGGAATAATCATTTCCGATGATTTAAGTATGAAGGGTGTGGCTGATTTTATTCCAGATATTTATGACAGAGTGTCACATGCGTTGACTGCAGGTTGTGATATAGTATTGATATGTAATAAACCCAAGGATGTAGATAAACTTTTAGATCAAGTTGATCATGATGACTTTACTGCTTTGGATTTAAGCCACTTAAGAATAAAAAAAAATCAAAATCCAACTATTGATGGTTTACATGTCGAGGATGTAAAAAATATCATGAAAAATATGAATTTTATCCATACGCCTTGAAACTTTTTAACTTATTCATTACTCTATAACTTTAGTTTAACTAATTAATAATAAAGGAAAAATTTATGCAAGATAACTTAAATATTGCGTCATCTGCATCAGCGGTTCAAAGCAATAAAGTTTTAAGAAGTACGTATGCCTTATTAGGTTTCTCACTAATACCAACGGTGATAGGCGCCTTACTTGGCATGAGCATGAGTTTTGGTTTTGCTGCTCAAAGTCCTATAATGTTTACGCTGCTGATGTTTGCGGGAATTTTTGGTTTATTTTTTCTAATATCTGCCAATAGAAATAGTAGTTTAGGAGTTGTTTTTCTTCTGGCCTTAACATTTTTTCTGGGAGTAATGTTAGGTCCTATTTTGCAATTCGCCTTTAGCCTGAGCAATGGTGGTCAAATTGTCACTCTTGCTGCGGGTGGCACAGCAACGATCTTTTTAGTTCTCTCAGGGATTGCTACCACATCAAAAAGAGATTTTAGTTTTATGGGTAAGTTCTTGGTAATCGGTTTGGTATTGTTGATACTTGCCTCGATTGCTAATTTATTTTTCCAGGTGCCGGCTGCTTCGTTGGCAATTTCAGCGATAGCCGTCTTAATTTTCTCTGGATTTATCTTGTATGATGTTAATCGTATTGTGAGAGGTGGTGAGACCAATTACATCATGGCAACATTGGCTTTATATATGAATATTTATAACCTTTTTGTGAATCTTCTCCATTTGCTTTTAGCTTTCATGGGAAATCGTGACTAGGAATATTTTTGTTGATTCTTAAAAAAGGCTGCAAATGATGCAGCCTTTTTTATTCTTTAGCTAAATTGATGGTGTATTTTGGTATCTCAATAGTAATGTCATCATTTTGAATAATTGATTGACATGACAGCCTTGACTTAGGCGATAAGCCCCACGCTTTATCCAGCATATCATCCTCTAAATCGTCGGAGGGAGGAAGGGTGTCAAATCCTTCTCTGATAATGACATGGCAAGTTGTACAGGCACAAACCTTATCGCATGCATGTTCAATTTCAATATGATTTTTAAGCAAAGTGTCACATATGCTATCTCCATTTTTGGCTTCAATAACATCGCCATCTGGACACAATTCTTGATGAGGTAATACAATTAATTTAGGCATATATTTATTTATTAATTTCGTTTATATTCTTTCCAGTTAACGCTGAATGAATAGATCTGTCCATTCTTTTCTGCGCAAAGCTCATACTTGCATTATTCAATTCATCTGTCATCAGCTTGATTTTACTAGGATTTTTTTTAGTGATTTCAGATTTTAAGTTATTCATACATTTTTCAATGGTAGTTTTTTCGGAATCTGATAAAAGTTGTTGATCATTGTGCAATGCTTTTTCTGTTAACTCTAATATTTGGTTTGCATCAACAATTAATTCTGCCAAGCTTCTAAATTTTTTATCATCCTCGGCATTTGTAAAAGAATCTTCAAGCATTTTTCTTATTTCATTCTCATTAATGCTATAAGAGGGTTTGATTTCTATCGAAGTTTTTGTGCCAGTTGTTTGTTCTTCAGCTGAAACGGTAAGTAAGCTATCCGCATCAACTTGAAATGTAACCTTTATTTTTGCTGCTCCTGCAGGCATTGGTGGAATATCTTTTACAACAAACTCTCCAAGAGAGCGATTCTCTGATACTTTTTCGCGCTCACCTTGAACCACATGAATTTTCATCATGGTTTGACCATCCTTGTAGGTGGTAAATTCTTGTGCCTTGGCAATGGGAATAGTTGAGTTTCTAGGAATAATTCTTTCCACCAAATCTCCCATGGTCTCAATCCCCAACGACAGAGGTGTGACATCTAGTAGCAAGGTATCATCATCAGCTTGTCCAGATAAAACAAATGCCTGACGTGCTGCACCAATTGCCACAACTTCATCAGGATTTAGGTCGTTTAGTAAGTCTTGATTAAAAAATTGTTTCATATGGTTTTGGATCGTTGGCATTCTTGTTGAACCACCAACCATTATGACGCCATCGATCTCATCAATACTTAAATTTGCATCATTCAAAGCATTTTTGACACATTGAATTGTTTTGTCTACAAGGGGGATAAATGACTCTTCAATTTCACTCAGAGAGATATCAATCTGATAATTTTGATTATTAAACTTAATTGTTTCATTAAATGTATTTTGTGAGCTTAATTTTTCTTTTATGTATTTTGCAATCAAATTCAAATGAGCTTGCTCCTCAAGGCCTTGTGAATTTAATTGATATTTATTAATTAAATAGTTTTTTATAATCTGATCAAAATCATCACCACCCAGTGATGAGTTACCATTGGTCGCAATGACTTCAAAGACCCCTTGATTAAACTGAAGTATGGATATATCAAATGTCCCGCCACCAAGATCATAAACAACAAATACACCCTCTTTTTTTGTATCAAGACCATAGGCATATGCAGCCGCTGTTGGCTCATTAATTAACCTCAAGATATCTATCCCAGCTAATTTTGCTGCTTCTTTAGTAGCCTGTCTTTGCCCCTCGTTAAAATAAGCTGGAACTGTGATCACTGCTCCATAAATTTCGTCACCAAAATAATCCGAGGCAATTTTTTTTAATTTTTTTAAAATATCTGAGGATACTTGAATAGGGGACTTGAATCCTTGAGGGGTTTGAATAAAAATGTCATTGCTATCTGCGAGGTCTAGTGCAATATCATTCGCATTTATATCATCTTTTTTCTTACCAATTAACCTTTTAACACTGTTTATTATAGAGACAGCATGGCTGGGAATATCATTACCTACTAATATCTGATCTTGTTCATATAACACTCTGGATGGAATCAATCGATAATTGTTATCTTCAAGTATTTTGGCTTCACCACTTATCACGGAGGCGACAAGCGAATTGGTTGTTCCCAAGTCAATGCCAATCGTTAATTTACGATTATGTGGATCAGTACTTTTTCCTGGTTCTGATATTTGTAATAATGCCATTAGCGTAGTTGATTTATTTTTTCTTTAATTTTTAAATGTAATTTATCAATAAAAATAAATTCGTTAATTTGATTAGTTGCGCGATCAAAATTTTTTTTATCGAAATCTACTGTGAGATTGTCTTTATATTGATCCAATTCCTCTTGTAATTCTTTTTGGATACTTAATAACTGATTCTTATCATTGCTGTGATCTTCAATTTTTTCTTCGTATTCTATTTGTTTCATTAGAAATGCAGGATTGGTGTGATTTGTGATTTCAACTCCATTACATTCAAGTAAGTATTTTGCTCTTCTGATATCATCTTTTAAAACTTGGTAGGCATCATTTATTAGTGAGGAATTAATTAAAGCAGTCTTTTGTTCTTCAATGCTTGAATGGACAAAACGATCGGGATGAAATTTTTTTTGTAGTACTAAATACTTTTTCTTTAATTCATTCTCAGAGATAGAAAATGAAGGTTCTATTTCATAAATATCAAAAAATTCCATTAAACGGTGAAACTTTCTCCACAACCACATTCATCTTTCACATTAGGATTATTAAATTTAAATCCCTCATTTAATCCCTCTCTTGCGAAATCAAGTTCTGTCCCATCGATATAAACAAGACTTTTTGGATCAACGAAAATTTTGATATCAAAACTCTCAAAAACTTGATCTTCAGGATGAGGCTCATCCAAAAATTCTAAAGTGTAAGCCATACCTGAGCAGCCTGTTGTTTTAACCCCAAGCTTGAGCCCAATACCTTTCCCTCTACTGGCTAGATATTTCTCAACTCGGTCCGCAGCTTTTTTGGTTAAGGTAACCGCCATTTATTTTTTACTTTTAAGGTCTTCAATTGCCGCTTTAATCGCATCTTCCGCAAGAACGGAGCAATGGATTTTAACCGGAGGTAATGCTAGCTCTTCTGCAATAGCTGAATTTTTAATTGATTCTGCTTCATCTAGAGTTTTACCTTTGAGCATTTCAGTTACAAGGCTGCTTGAAGCAATAGCAGATCCACAACCATAGGTTTTGAATTTAGCATCTTCAATCATCCCATTTTCGCCCAGCTTAATTTGTAATTTCATCACATCACCACAAGCAGGCGCACCGACCATACCGGTCCCAACATTTGGATCGTCTTTATCTAAAGACCCGACATTTCTTGGGTTTTCATAATGATCCAAAACTTTATCACTGTAAGCCATTACTTTTCTCCTAAATTATTAATGAGCTGCCCATTCCACTTTACTTAGATCAACTCCATCTTTGAACATTTCCCACAGAGGTGAGAGTTCTCTTAATTTACCAATTTTTTGTTTTAATACGTTTATTGCATGGTCAATATCATGTTCGGTTGTATAACGTCCAATGGAAAACCGAATAGAACTGTGTGCTAGCTCGTCTGATCGACCAAGAGCTCTGAGCACGTAACTAGGTTCTAAACTAGCAGAAGTGCAAGCAGAACCACTTGAAACAGCAATATCTTTGATTGCCATTATAAGAGATTCACCTTCAACATAGTTGAAACTAATATTTAAATTGTGAGGAACTCGATGTTCAAGATCTCCATTCACATATACCTCCTCAATTTCTGTAAGACCTTTCAGGAGTCTTTCGTGAAGTATTTTAATTCTTTGATTTTCATCATGCATTTCTTCTTTTGCAATACGAAAAGCCTCACCCATGCCAACAATTTGGTGTGTTGCTAAGGTGCCAGAACGCATTCCTCTTTCATGGCCACCGCCGTGCATTTGAGCTTGTAGTCGAATTCTTGGTTTACGACGAACATACAGAGCGCCAATGCCTTTTGGACCATAAGTTTTATGGGCAGAGAAACTCATTGCGTCAACTGGAAGTTCAGCAAGATTAATCTCTACTTTGCCGGTTGCTTGGGCTGCATCAACATGAAAGTAAACATTCTGTGCTCTACACATATTACCTATTGAGGTTATATCTTGGATTACACCAATCTCATTATTAACCAACATGACTGAAACTAAAACCGTGTCTGGACGTATGGCGGCTTTTAGTTTTTCAAGATCAATTAACCCATTCGCTTCTGGTTCTAAATAGGTGGCTTCGTATCCAAGTCGTTCTAGTTCTCTAAATGCATCTATCACAGCTTTATGTTCTGTCGCGCAAGTAATGATGTGTTTACCTTTATCTTTACTATAGAATTCTGCAATTCCTTTAATAGCCAAGTTGTTTGACTCTGTTGCGCCACTGGTCCATACGATTTCTTTAGGATCAGCATTTACTAAACTTGCAACATTTCTTCTTGCTTCTTCAACGGCATGTTCCGCTGTCCATCCATAAGCATGACTTCTTGAAGCAGGGTTGCCAAAATCCTCAGTAATAAATGGGATCATCTTTTCGGCCACTCTTTTATCAACTGGCGTTGTTGCTGAATAATCCATGTAAATAGGTAATTTCATTCCAATATCCTTTATCAGTTAAGAATTGAAGCAAAGCTCGAAAGTCGGTTCACTTCATATTTTATTTTTTCTATTAAATGTAAAACATCATCTTCAGTATTTAGTGTTGATAAGCTTAATCGCACAGCACTTTGTGCCTCCATGGGATCCATCCCCATCTCGATTAAAACATGGCTCGGTTCTTTATTATTTGAGGAGCATGCAGAACCGCTGGCAATTCCAATACCATATTTATCAAGCGCTGTTATGAGTGTAGCCCCATCGATTGAAGGAAAACCGAAAAATGATGTATTTTTTACGCGCGGTACTTCTTGGGCAAAAATCACAGCTCCTAATTCAGAAATTTTTTCTTCAAATAAATCTCTCAAGGCGCCTTGTCTAGAAGAATCCTGAAGTTTTTCATTAATCAATTCACAAGCTTTAGCAAATCCAGCTATAGCGGCGATATTTTCTGTACCGCTCCTCATTCCAGATTCTTGACCACCACCTAAGATGAATGGATCAATATCTATACCGTTCTTTATAATTAAAGCCGCAATTCCCTGGGGACCATTAATTTTATGACTTGAGATGGTCATAAAATCTATCCCGAGGTCATGAAAATTAACATCAATTTTTCCAAGAGCTTGCACCGCATCACTATGAATGATTGCTTTATCACCCACTAATTGTCTCAGTTTTTTGAGGTCTGTAATGGTGCCAGTCTCGTTATTTACATGCATCAGGCTGATGATATTAATTTGGTTTGTATTAATGGACTCTAAATAAGTAAAATCTATGTCACCATTTTGAAGGCAAGGAATTTTTTTTACTTGCATGGCATTATTCTTCAATTTCTGCATTGGCTTCAGAATACATGGGTGTTCTGTTGCCCCATAGTAAAAATCAGCATCTGGATAGACTGAACTAATGCCAGAAACAAACCAGTTGTTACTTTCTGTGCCACTGGAGGTAAAGAAAATTTCTTGAGGAAGGGCTCCGATAGATCGTGCAACTAAATCTCTTGATTCTTCAACAATCTCATGAGCTTTGCGACCAAAAGAGTGATTGCTTGATGGATTGCCGAATTGAGTCTTCAAATAATCAAGCATTACTCCATAAACTTCTGTATGGAGCGGAGTAGTAGCATTATTATCAAAATAGAGTGAACTCAAATCCTTACTCCATTTTTATGATGATTATTTTCAAAGAAATCAATTCTATGACTTTGTTTTCCACTTTCAGTAAGTTGATGATTGTCATATAAATCTTGCAGTGAAAGACTATCTAAATAACTTAAGATTTTCTTATTTACAGATATCCATAAGTCATGAGTCATACAGCGATTACCATCATGGCAGTTTTCAGTCCCACCGCATTGAGTCGCATCAATTTTTTCATCAACCGCTGCAATAATTTGTCTTACCGAAATATCTGTGTAGGCTTTTTTAATCCTATAACCTCCACCGGGCCCACGGATGCTAGACACTATTTCACCTTTTCTCAATTTACTGAACAGCTGTTCAAGGTATGATAAAGAAATACCCTGTCTTTCAGAGACCGCTAACAGCGTCACTGGCCCAGTTTTTTGATTAAGTGCTATGTCGAGAATTGCCGAAACAGCAAATCTACCTTTTGTTGTAAGTTTCATATTGTGAATTATATTATAAAGTTGACTATTCTGATCAAGTATTATCGTTGATAGTTCAATTATTTTTGCTTTAAAGCTTTAATTTCTTTTTGTTGCTTATCTAGTATTTTGAGAATTTCATCAATCGATTGTAAAACTGGATCTTGATTATTTTTTTCAACTGCATAAGCACTGAATTTTTTCATTTTCTCATCAGATTCAATAATCTTTGCAGGAATGCCGACTGCTGTTGAGTCGTTTGGAATATCAGAAACGACCACAGCGTTTGAGCCAACCTTGGAATTATTACCTATAGTAATAGGCCCTAATATTTTTGCACCAGCGCCGATGACAACATTATCTTTTAAAGTGGGATGACGTTTCCCTTTTTTCCAGGTTGTACCACCTAGTGTAACTCCATGATAGAGTGTGCAATCATTGCCTATAATTGCTGTTTCACCAATTACCACACCCATTCCATGATCTATAAAAAATCTTCTGCCAATTTGAGCGCCTGGGTGGATTTCAATGCCAGTCAGAATTCTTCCTAAATGGGAAAAAATTCTAGCTATTAATTTTAATTTGATTGACCATAAAAAATGAGCAAGCCTATGTATTAATAGCGCATGCACTCCAGGATAGGTGGTTAAAATTTCAAAGTAATTTCGAGCTGCCGGATCTCTTTGAAATACCACTGATAAATCTTCACGAAATTTTCCAAATAGCATATATTTTTAATCAAGCATTCTTATTATTGACTGAGCATACTACCATAAATAATAGCTGATAAAAATAGTAGGTTTTAATCAATTTTTTTATTAATTTGATTCAAGATACCTCTGAGGATATTCACTTCATCTTCATCCATTTGGATTCTATTAAACATCAGACGTAGCCTATGCATTAACCTTTTGCCTTGAATTTTCTCAAGAAATCCAAGTTCATTGAGGGTTGATTCGAGGTGCTCATAAAAACCGTTTTGTTCCTCAAAGGTAGCTAGCTTTTTCTCTTTGACGGCTACATCAAATTCTTTTTTGTTAAAATTTTTTCTTAATTCATACGCGGTGACTTGAACTGCTTGAGATAGATTCAGTGATGAATATTCTTTATTTGCATCTATATAAGCTAAATAATGGCAATGTTGTATCTCTTCATTTTTTAAGCCAGATGTCTCATTACCAAAAAGAAGGGCAAATTTATTATTTTTTAATTCAATAATTTTCTGAGCAATTTCTTCAATGGAAAGGTGCTCTTGGGTCAACTCTCTTTTTCTTGCTGTAAAGCCAATTAAAATATTACAATCTGATGTGACATCTTCTAGGTTGCTTCCAACTTCAGCATGTTGCAGTATATCTTTTGCACCGGAGGCGAGCGCATCAGCATTAGCATCTGGAAATTTCTCAGGATTGATCAAGGCCAATTGAGCAAACCCCATTGTTTTAATTGCCCTTGCTGAAGACCCTATGTTTCCTGGATGACTTGTGTGTGACAAGACAAATTTAATATTTTTGAAAATATTATTTTTTGAATTCATGGAAATCCTTTAAAATGGCTCAAAATTGAATTTTTAATTAAATAAACGGTAAATAAATGCATCCTATGCTCACTACTGCTGTTAAAGCAGCTCGCCAGGCAGGCTCTATTATATTACGGGCGGCTGAAGATATCGACCAGCTTACGGTAAAAAATAAATCTGCTAATGATTTTGTTTCTGAAGTTGATATTGCCTCTGAAGAAGCGATTATAAATGTGTTAAAAACGGCTTATCCAACCCATGGTTTTCTGGGAGAGGAATCTGGATTTACAGATAAAGATGCTGATTACGTTTGGATTATTGATCCACTTGACGGCACAACCAATTTTTTACATCAGTTTCCTCAATATTGCATATCCATTGCATTGATGCACAAAGGAGAAATAACTCAGGCGGTTATATATGATCCGAATCGTAATGATTTATTTACAGCAACCAAAGGGGTGGGTGCGTATTTAAATGACAAGCGTCTTCGAGTGTCAAAAAAAACAAAGTTAAAAGAATCTATTATAGGCACAGGTTTTCCATTCAGAGACTTTACTCATTTGCCTTGCTATTTAAAAATGTTTGAAGAGATGGTTACTAGCACATCTGGTTTAAGACGACCTGGTTCAGCTGCTCTTGATTTGGCTTATGTGGCGGCGGGATGGTTTGATGGTTTTTGGGAAATTGGTCTTTCTAAATGGGATATTGCGGCAGGCGCCTTACTTGTAAAAGAAGCTGGTGGAATAGTTACAGATTTTAATGAAAAACAGGCTTGGATGAAGACAGGAAACATTGTTGCTGCTAATGCAAAGATCTATGATGAATTTATTAAAATAATTCAAAAAAACATGAGTGAAGAGTTAAAAAATCAATGATGGTGATGACCACCTGGACCATGCACATGTTTATGTTCAATTTCTTCTTGATTCGCTGATCTTACGTCAATTACAGTCGCTTTAAACAAAACTCGCTGACCTGCCCAAGGATGATTACCATCAACAACAACTTTACCGTCAGCAACATCAGTCACTGTAAAAACAGTTACCTCACCCGACTCATCCTCACCTTCAAACTGCATACCAACCTTCACATTTTTTTCTGGAAATTTATCCTCTGATTCAATACTTACCAGGCTTTCATCATAATCCCCAAAAGCATCTTTTGGTTCTAGAGAGACTTCGACAACATCTCCTTTGTCTTTCCCATGTAATGATTCTTCAATTTTTGGAAAAATATTGTCAAAACCCCCATGCAGATAAGAAATTGGTTCATTACTTTTTTCAAGAGTTTGTCCAGCACTATCTTTTAATTCAAAGTCAATTGTCACCACTGTATTCATTGATATTTTCATAATATTTCCATATTTAATTTATTCTAATCTTAGCACTGTATCCTCTGCATCATCCAGTTTTTCAGGGAAATCTTTGCTGTAGTGTAACCCGCGACTTTCTTTTCTAGTTAATGCAGAAAGTATAATTAATTCTGATACCTGTACAAGATTTCTTAACTCAAGCAAATCAGGGCTGATAATAAAGTTTTTGTAATAGTGTTGTATTTCATCCTTTAAAATTTCAATTCGATCAAAGGCTCTTTTTAACCTTTGATTAGTTCTAACAATACCCACATAATTCCACATAAATCTTCTTAATTCATTCCAGGTCTGTAAAATCATCACTGCCTCATCAGGATTGCTGACTCGACTTTCATCCCATAAAGGTAATTCTTGATTGTCAGACTCATTTAAATTAGTTGAGATATGCTCGACTGCGGCTGATGAAAAAACCAGGCACTCAAGCAATGAATTACTCGCTAGACGATTCGCACCATGCAGCCCAGTACACGCAGTCTCCCCAACAGCATACAATCCGTCAATGGTGGTTTTTGCATGAAGGTCTGTTGTAACACCTCCACATGTATAGTGCGCTGCAGGCACAACAGGAATAGCCTCTTGAGTAATATCAATACCAAGCTTGTAGCAGTGATCGTAAATACTGGGAAAACGTTTTTTTATAAAGGTGGCATCGAGCATGGTGATGTCGAGTAAAACATACTCTAAACCATGCTGTTTCATTTCATTATCAATAGCTCGAGCTACGATATCTCTTGGAGCCAAGTCTGCTAACGGATGGTATTTGTGCATAAATTTTTCATTATTAGGAAGCTTTAGCACTCCGCCTTCACCTCTTAATGTTTCTGAAATCAAAAATGATCTTTCCATGGGGTGAAATAAACAAGTAGGGTGAAATTGAATAAACTCCATGTTTTTTATTTCACACCCAGCGCGCCAAGCCATCGCAATTCCATCCCCAGTGCTTACGGGGGGGTTGGTAGTATATAAATATGCTTTGGAAACTCCACCAGATGCCAACACTGTTTTTTTAGCCGATATTGAGATGACTTGGCCATTTTGATTGTTCAGAATATAAGCACCTAAACATTTATTGGTTGAATTTTTTTGATTAATTTTTTTATTAGTAATTAAATCGACAGCGGTATGGTTTTCAAAAACGGTAATATTTTTTTTTTCGGCAACCTTTTCTATTAATTTTTCTTGAATAGCCTTGCCGGTAAAGTCAGCAACATGGGCAATACGATTGAGAGAATGACCACCTTCTTTGGTGAGATGGAGAGATTGATTATCCTTGGTTTTTGTGAATTCAATACCTTGATCAATTAACCATTGGATAGATTGCTCACTATTTTCAACCACAAATTTAACCGCTTCTTCGTTACAAAGCCCAGCCCCTGCAACAAGAGTGTCTTGTTCATGAAGTTCTAATTTATCATCTTTGTTAAGTACTCCAGCAACACCCCCTTGCGCCCAATGACTAGAACTGGTAGAAAAATTTTTCTTAATTATGAGTGCCACCTTGATGGCATCATTGAATTTAATTGCAGTGGCTAAGCCAGCCAGACCACCACCTATAATTAATACGTCAAATTTCATTGAAATTGTTGAACCTTTTTTGTTCAAGTTTATCTACACACATAAGCGAAGGAGTAATATGCATAATTTAAAAGTTGTTGATTCTACAAGAAAAGTGTACAGTGAAAATCTTGATACACAAAGTAAAGAAAATATGAACTTTCCTCCGAAAAATCCGGAGCGTGAAATAGATCAAAAACTCGTTGAAAAGTCACAAAAAGGCGACAAACAAGCCTTTGGTGTGCTCGTAGAAAAATACCATAAAAAATTATATCGTTTGTTATCCAGGATGGTGCGAGATCAGTCCGAAATAGAGGATATTGTCCAAGATTCATTTATCAAAGCGTACCGTGCAATAAATAATTTTCGCGGCGATAGCGCTTTTTACACTTGGCTTTATAGGATTGGCGTAAATACAGCAAAAAACCATCTAATGTCCCTTAGTCGGCGTCCCAAAGCCATGAATGAGGTAGAGATTGAGGATATGGAAAATTTTGATGATGCAACAGATCTAAGATCGTATGAGACTCCGGAAAGCTCAATGATGACCAAAGAGATTGCTGCAACTGTCAATGAAACGATTGAACATTTACCTGAAGAATTAAGATCTGCAATTACTCTTCGAGAGATGGATGGTTTAAGTTATGAGGAAATTGCAGAGATTATGGATTGTCCTATAGGGACAGTGCGATCAAGAATTTTTAGGGCCCGTGAATCAATTGCGGAAAAATTAAAACCACTCATTGAAACATCGAATAAGCGATGGTAGCAATATTAACACCAGGAATAAGAAAGCATGTCTGAAAACATTTCATCTATTATTGATAACGAATTAAAAGGTAAAGACTTAGATCATGGCCTGAATGAGCTTGCCAAAAACTCATCAGCATTATCTAGCTTCAGAACCTATCAAATGATCAGTGATATTATGAACAATGATTATTATGATGTTAATTCAGAATTAACAGATAAAATCATGTCTAGAATTCAGGACGAACCAACTCAGTTCAATAATGGCTTTATATACAATAATCAATCTACTGCAACAATTGATTACAAAAAATATTTGTTAGTGTTCCTGCTAGGCTTGATTGCTGCTTTTGGTATTTCTTGGGCTGTTAATAATTTTTCAAATTCTGAGTCTACAAGTTCAATTGATTTTTTAGCATCTGACTCAATTTCACAAGAGATTATTGAAGATCATTTTTCAACCACAACAAGAAATCCTAATCACTTTTTAGAAGCAGGCTATCAGCCTAATATATAAACTATGATTAGACTGCTGTTCTTAATATGCCTTTTTTTATCAGGAGTGGCATCCTCTAATGAATTATGGTTAAAGATTAGCCAAGCTTCCAAGGCGAGTCATGATCTTAATTATTCTGGCATTATCAACACAACCGACTCCAATCAAGATATACGTTCAACAAAAATGATTCATGTGAATCATGAAGGCGAAGAGTTTTTAAAATTCGAAAAGATTGACGGCGCCGACAATCTACTTTTGATGCACGAAGCAAACGCAGTCATTTACGATAATGATCAAAGTAAGATCCTTATTAAAAAAAAGAAAGATGCAAATCTTTTCCCCAATATATTTCCATCTAATTTAGAAAAATTAAAAGACAGTTATTCAATTGCAGATGGAGGTGACTTTAGAGTCGCTGGAAGGATAGCTCAAATGGTAGTGTTATCTCCGATTGACGAAAACAGGTATAACTATCATCTCTGGTTGGATAAAGAGTCACATCTACCCTTAAAGATGATGGTGATTGATAACAACAAAAAAGTGGTTGAAACTATGGCTTTTGCGAATATTGAGTTTCTTCAAAGTCAGGATATTAGCTGGTTCAGACCAAACATCAGTAAGGATAAAACCTACAGTATTAATGAAAATAAAAATATTGAAGAGACGGTGAGGAAGTTTTGGACAATAAATGATTTACCTAGTGGTTTTGAAGAGGTTAGTTATAATGCTAAACGATATGCAGGACTTAATGCCATAGCCCATCAAATCATTTTTTCTGATGGACTCTCATATATTTCTATATTTATTCATCCAGTCGCGAAGAACCAGAAGCCTCAGGTAGGCTCATCCAAAAGAGGCTCTAATAATATTCATGCAGAATATAAGAAGGGTTATCAAATCCTAGCTGTTGGCGCAGTCCCCATTCAAACACTTTCTTATATTACTAATCAAGTTAAATTGAATTAATGAGTGATAAAGGTATTGTCGTTGATGTTTCTTTAAAAAAAATATCGGTTGAATCTTATCGAGATAAACCTTGTGGTTTGTGTGGACAAACCCAGGGCTGTGGCAATTCATTATGGGGAAAATTACTGAACCATAAAAAAAACAAAATACAAATCAATACAGAAGAGAGCTTTAAAAAAGGCGATATTGTAGAAATGCATTATGATGAAAATAAATTATTAAAAATTTCATTAATAATTTATTTTATTCCTTTAATATCAATATTGATTTTTTTGGCATTAGCCCAATATTTATATGGTAATAACGTTTCAATTTCAATTTTTGGTTTGATCTTTGGATTTTTAATGGGTCTGACTTTGAGTCGTTTGATTGTGCGATCAATGAATGCTGAATTGAATATTACTGTGAGTAAAATTTAATACTTAATATGGAGTGAAGTTACTTATGCAATTAAATAAATTTATTGTTTTTTTATTTGTTACTTTTTTAATTCCAGTTACTGTTTTTTCTGTGACACTTCCAGATTTTACTGAATTGGCAGAAACACAAGGTAAAACTGTCGTGAATATTACATCAATAAAAAATGCGTCTATCCCATCAGGCAACGCTCCTCCATTTCCTTATGATGAGCAGCTGCAAGAGTTTTTCAAAAGATTTGGTATTCCAGGATTGCCAGGTATGCCACCTAATGGAAATGCACCTCGTGAAAAGCAAGTCACGGGAACTGGTTCAGGTTTTATTATTGACTCAAAGGGCATAGTTATTACTAACGCCCATGTGGTCAATGATGCTGATAGTGTCATAGTTAAACTAAATGACCAAAAAGAAATTCAAGCAGAAGTGTTAGGTATTGATAGAAGAACTGATGTTGCTGTTTTAAAAATCAAGGCAGATAATCTGCCACAGGTAAAAATTGGAGATCCAGGAAAATTGAAGGTAGGCGAGTGGGTCGCTGCAATCGGCTCCCCATTTGGGTTAGAGAGTACCATGACTGTGGGTGTTGTGAGTGCATTAGGTAGAAATCTGCCTCAAGAAAATTATGTGCCATTCATCCAAACTGATGTGGCAATTAATCCAGGAAATTCCGGAGGGCCTTTATTTAATACATCCGGAGAAGTGGTCGGTATCAATTCTCAGATCTATTCCAGAACCGGCGGTTATATGGGTTTATCATTTGCTATTCCAATTGATGTTGCTATTAATGTGGCGGAACAACTTCAGGCTGATGGTAAAGTATCTCGAGGCTGGCTGGGTATTGCTATTCAAGAAATTAGTAAAGAATTGTCAGAATCCTTTAATATGAAATCAACTCAAGGAGCCTTAGTTGCCGGTGTAGAAAAAGAATCTCCAGCAGATAAAGGAGGCCTGAAACCTGGTGATGTAATTTTAAAATTTGGTGAAAATGACATTAAAGTTTCATCTGATTTACCGAAATTTGTATCTTCTACAAAACCAGGCTCAAAAATATTTATGAATATTTTAAGGCAAGGCAAAGAAAAGCAGTTGGAAATTACTATTGGTGAAATGCCAAGCGAAGAGATGGTTGTGGCCAAAAAAAATGAACAAAGCCAGAAAAATAGAATTGGTTTAACTGTTAAAGATTTAACTCCACAACAGAAGAAACAAATTAAAGAAAACGCAGGGATACTAGTATTAGATGTTGCTGATGCGTCGTTGAATGCAGGTATACGAAAAGGTGATGTGATATTAGGTTTGAATAATAATCCAGTCAGCTCGGTACAATCCTTTAATCAAGACTTAAAAAAAATTAAAAAAGGAAAAACAATTGCTCTATTGATATACAGAAATGGAGATACTCTGTATGTCCCAATAAAAATAACCAATTAAATTTGGATCAGGTAAAATCACGTTGGTTGGAAGGCGCCTTGGCGCCTTTCTCTATTTAAAGTTAAAGCCATACATGCAAAAAAATATAAGAAATTTTTCAATTATCGCCCATATTGATCATGGTAAATCTACTTTAGCTGATCGTTTAATTCAGTCTTGTGGAGGATTAGCTGACCGGGAAATGGATGAGCAAGTGTTGGACTCTATGGATCTTGAACGTGAGCGAGGAATTACGATCAAAGCCCAGACGGTGACACTAAAATATAAAGCCAAAGATAATCAAGACTATATTTTAAATTTAATTGACACCCCTGGACATGTTGACTTTACTTATGAAGTGAGCCGCTCTCTAGCTGCATGTGAGGGTGGTTTGTTAGTTGTGGATGCTTCACAGGGGGTAGAGGCGCAAACAGTAGCAAACTGTTATACAGCGTTAGATCAAAACGTTGAAGTATTTACTGTACTTAATAAAATTGATCTAGCTTCCGCTGATCCAGAGCGTGTTAAAAAAGAAGTTGAGGATGTAATTGGTATTGATGCCAGTGATGCCATCCTATGCTCTGCTAAAACTGGGTTAGGCATTCCTGATATATTAGAGAAGATAATTAGTTTCGTGCCAGCCCCAAAGGGAGATCCAAACAATCCTTTGCAAGCATTAATTATTGACGCATGGTTTGATAATTATGTGGGCGTAGTGATGCTAGTCAGAATTGTTGAAGGCTCACTGGCCACTAAAGATAAAGTTACCTTAATGTCCTCTGGAAGAAATTATGCTGCTGATCAGGTGGGTATTTTTACACCAAAACCACTTATTCAAGACAAGTTAGTAGCTGGTGAAGTCGGTTTTATTATTGCCGGTATAAAAGAGTTAGCCACAGCCAAAGTTGGGGATACCATTACAGGGACTCAAAATCCAGCAGAAAAATCACTGCCAGGATTTCGTGAAATTAAGCCACAAGTATTTGCAGGATTATATCCTGTTGAATCAAATCAGTTTGAAGCACTAAGAACCTCTCTTGAAAAATTAAGCTTAAATGATGCGTCCTTAAA
Source organism: Candidatus Methylolitoribacter marinus (assembly GCF_051853155.1). Taxonomy (GTDB): domain Bacteria; phylum Pseudomonadota; class Gammaproteobacteria; order Burkholderiales; family Methylophilaceae; genus BACL14. The sequence goes on along the minus strand of NZ_CP124221.1, from coordinate 892,285 downwards.
CTTTGAGCCTGAAAATTCAAGTGCCTTAGGGTTCGGTTTTCGTTGCGGCTTTCTCGGACTGCTTCACATGGATATCATCCAGGAGCGACTTGAGCGCGAATACGAGATGGAGCTGATTACTACTGCACCGACGGTGGTATACGAGTTGTTGTTAAAAAATGGTGAAGTTAAACAGATTGAAAACCCATCAAAGCTCCCAGATTTATCTACGATAGAAGAAATTCGTGAACCAATTATCAGTTTAAACATTCTTTTACCGCAAGATTATGTTGGACCTGTCATGACTTTAGCTAATGAAAAAAGAGGTATTCAAAAAAATATGCAATATTTGGGTAGGCAAGTAATGCTTACATATGAAATCCCTTTAAATGAAGTCGTCCTAGATTTTTTTGACAAACTCAAATCCGTATCTAGAGGTTATGCTTCCATGGATTACGACTTTCTTGAGTTCAGAAGTTCAGATTTGGTGAAGCTCGATATTTTAGTTAATGGTGAGAGGGTGGATGCACTCTCAACAATTGTTCACCGTTTAAATAGTAAATTTCGTGGACGTGATCTAGCTGCTAAAATGAGAGAATTGATACCACGTCAAATGTTTGATGTTGCTATTCAAGCTGCAATTGGTGCAAACATTATCTCAAGAGAGACAGTCAAGGCTATGAGAAAGAATGTCCTTGCGAAGTGTTATGGTGGAGATGTTTCAAGAAAAAGAAAACTGCTTGAGAAGCAAAAAGAGGGGAAAAAGCGAATGAAGCAAGTAGGAAATGTAGAAATTCCTCAGGAAGCTTTTTTGGCAATTCTAAAGGTGGATGACAAATGATTTTTGCTTTGATTTTGATGATTTCAACTCTGATCACTGGGTTAATTTACTTCTTTGATTTATTTTTTAAGCCCTCGAACCAGAATAATAACAAAGTACTTTTGAAGGTTATAAATGTTGCGAAAGAATTTTTTCCCATATTGTTGCTAGTGTTTGTGATTCGAACATTTGTTGTTGAGCCATTTAAAATTCCTTCAGGATCAATGATGCCAACTTTAATTGCTGGTGATTTTATTGCTGTTAATAAATTTTCTTACGGCCTAAGATTACCTGTATTTAATAAATTAATTTTTCAAATAGGATCTCCTCAGCGAGGGGATGTATTCGTTTTTCATTATCCAAAAGACCCAAGCATTGATTACATTAAGAGGCTAATAGGACTTCCTGGGGACAAGATTAGGTATGAAAATAAGAAACTATTCGTGAATGATATTGCAGTTTCTCAAACTTATACCAGTATTTATAAATATAGTTTAAAGCAAGATTTAGAAGTCTCCGCTAAGGAGTTTTTAGAGGATCATGAGGACTACAGTCATTCAATCTTAATCCATGATATTCCCTCTGAAAGTGTCGAATTTGTAGTTCCAGATGGACATTATTTTGCCATGGGAGATAATAGAGATAATTCATCTGACAGTCGAGTGTGGGGTTTTGTCCCTGATGAACTATTGGTTGGGAAAGCTTTTGTAATCTGGTTAAACTTTTCAGAACCAAATCGCATTGGAAATTGGATAAATTAATGGATGCTTTAATTGTTAAACAGCTTGAAGATTTGCTCCAGTACAAGTTTGAAGATATTAATCTTCTTCAAAAATCACTCACACACCGCAGTTTCGAAGGTGAAAATAATGAGCGCTTGGAGTTTTTAGGCGATAGTATTCTTAATTTTACAATTGCCGAGTTATTATTTAAAAAATTTCCAAACTTACCTGAGGGAGACTTAAGTCGACTAAGAGCATCACTAGTAAAAGCTAACACCCTTGCAGAAATAGCAGCCAAAATTAAATTAGGAGATTTTATCTTTTTGGGTGAAGGAGAGCTTAAAAGTGCTGGTTGGAGACGTCCCTCAATATTGGCAGATACATTTGAGGCAATCATTGGTGCACTTTATTTGGATGGTGGTTTAGAGCCAGCTCAAACATTCATCCATCAGCATTTTCAAGAGTGGGTAAGCGAAATCAATCCAGCAAAAATTGATAAAGACTCTAAAACATCATTGCAAGAATTATTGCAATCTAAGAAGTTAATGTTACCAAAATATGAAGTGGCAGACATTAAAGGGGAGGCGCATGCACAAGAATTTATTGTGAAATGCAATATTGCGCAATTATCGATAGTTACTGAAGCCGCAGGCTCCTCAAGGCGAGTTGCTGAGCAAGAGGCGGCTAGTATAGCTCTGCCTTTAGTCAAAGAAAAAATTTTATGACCAAAAAAAAATGCGGAAAAATTGCAATTATCGGCCAGCCCAATGTTGGCAAGTCAACTTTACTCAATTTTATCTTAGGTCAAAAATTATCTATTACATCAAGGAAAGCTCAGACCACTAGAAATCAAATTTTAGGAATTCATACCGAAAAAAATATTCAATTTATCTTTGTTGATACCCCAGGATACCAACAAAAATTCTTGAATCAAATGAACAAAAGAATGAATAAATCTGTGACTTCAGTTTTTCATGATGTGGACGTTGTCATTTTTATGTCTGAACCCAAAATATTAAATGAAATTGAAATAGACTTGGTAAAAATGATTCCTAATGATATCCCTGTTATTAATTTGATAAATAAAATTGATCGAATCACTAATAAAAATAAAATCCTTGAATTAATTGATATTAATTCAGAATTAAAAATTTTTAAAAAAATTATCCCGGCATCAATAAAATTAAAAGATAATCAAAAAATTATTTTGCAAGAAATCACAGAATTTTTACCAGAACAAGACTTTGTTTTTGACGTTGATGACATTACAGATAAGAATGAAAGATTTTTGGCGGCAGAAATTATTCGTGAGAAGATCTTTCGTTTCACGGGAGATGAGCTTCCGTATTCTATCGCTGTGGAAATTGAAAACTTTGAGCATAAAGACAACCTTCGTCGAATTTTTGCAACCATACTGGTTGATAAAGATAGCCAAAAACCAGTGGTTATTGGAAAAGATGGTGAGAAATTAAAAAGAATCTCAACTGACTCCAGGAGAGATATGGAAAAATTATTTCAGTCCAAAATTTGGTTAGAGATTTGGGTCAAGGTACAAAAAAATTGGTTTGATGATGCAAGGGCTTTGAAGTCATTAGGAATTTAATGTGAAACGCGTTGAGGATCATAATATCTATATTCTTCATACCTATCCATTTAAAGAAACTAGTTTAATTGTAGAAGCTTTGTCTGAAGGCTTTGGGAGAATATCTCTGCTGGCTAAGGGCGCTAGGCGACCAAGATCCTTACTAAGGGGATATTTACAACCATTTCAGATGATTCAGGCAACCTGGTCGAACGTGAGCGATCTTAAAACTTTATATAATGTTGAGTGGAGTTCAAAATATTTAGGACTTAAAAACCAAGGGCTGATATGTGGTTTTTATATAAATGAGCTGATCATGAAACTTCTTCCTAAAGACGAGTCTTCAAATGATTTTTTTAACTTCTATCATCAACATATAGAAGAACTTTCTTTAACTACTAGTTATGAAAGTCTTTTGAGGGTATTTGAGCTAAAACTCTTGGATGAACTCGGTTACAAAGTTAAGCTCGATCAAGATGAGAATGGATATGAAATTCATCCAAAGAAATTTTATTACTATGAAGCTGAGTATGGGGCATCACTTCCAGATGCATCCACCAACGGCGTAAAAATTATTGGTCAGACTCTGATTGATATGCATAATAATGACTATTCTCATTTAAATACTTTGAAAGAAAGTAAATTATTGATGAGGTATTTGATGCGCTCTTATACCGGGTATGATCTGGTAAAAAGCAAAGAGCTTTTTTTTAACAAATGATAGGTAATTGAATGCAATTAGGTGTGAACATTGATCATATAGCAACGATCCGACAAGCTAGAGGAACATCCTATCCTTGTATTATAAAAGCTACCCAATTAGCCGAATTAGCTGGTGCAGATAGTATTACTCTCCATCTTCGAGAAGATCGCCGTCATATGCAAGATCAAGACTTATTTAATCTGAAGCCAGTCATCCAAACAAAAATGAATCTTGAAATGGCAGCCACAGATGAAATGTTAGAAATTGCATTACAGGTAATGCCGGAAGATATTTGTTTGGTTCCTGAGAGACGAGAAGAGAGGACGACCGAGGGAGGATTGAATCTAAATTCCAATTTCAATTTTTTGAAAACTTTTATAGCTGAGTTAGCTAAAAATGGAGTTCGCGTTTCTTTATTTATTTCTCCTGATAAGGATTCAATTGATCAGGCTCTAGAGCTCCATGCCCCAGTTATTGAGCTTCACACAGGACATTATGCAGAATCGATAAGCGAGGAGCAGGCTAAAGAGCTAATTAATATTCAAAATATGGCATCTTATGCTGTTAAACAGGGCTTAGTGGTTAATGCTGGTCATGGATTGAATTATGACAATGTATCTGCAATTGCAAAAATTAAAGAAATTAATGAGCTTAATATTGGACATGCCATTGTGGCAGAAGCCCTTTTTCTGGGTTGGGAGCAAGCCATCATTAGAATGAAATCATTAATAAGGCAATCATTATGATTTTTGGTATTGGGACAGATCTCGTTGAAATACAACGTATTGAGAAAATATTTAGCAAATTTAATAATCGGTTTGCAAAAAAAATTCTATCCAAAAAAGAATTTGAAGCGTTTGAGATAAGTAGCACCCCGGCTCATTTTTTGGCAAAAAGATTTGCAGCTAAGGAGGCAGTTGCCAAAGCCTTAGGATTAGGTTTTAGAGATCCTATTAGTTTTCATGGAATTGAGGTGGATCACAATCATCTTGGAGCTCCTTTTTTCAAATTTAATGCTGAGATATCAAAATTTTTAGATCAAAAAAAAATTAACAAATGTCACTTAAGTATTTCCGACGAAAAAAATATCGCTAGCGCATTTGTTGTTCTCGAAGCTTGAAGATGATATCCGAAAAGTTTCTCAGCCTTAAAAATTTAATTGGAGAGAAAAAGCAAAAAAAACTATCTGATAGTCACGTATGTTTAATTGGGCTTGGAGGAGTTGGTTCTTGGGTTGCGGAAGCGCTGGCTAGAAGTGGAATGGGTAAATTAACCCTCATTGATATGGACCATATTGTGGCTTCTAATATCAACAGACAGGTCCAGGCAACAGAATTAAATATTGGTCAGTCAAAACTTCAGGCACTTAGTGATCGAATTCATAAGATTAACTCTGATTGCGAATTAACCTTAATTGACGAATTTTTGTCTGTTGATAATTTATCTGATTTGATACGCAAGGATTATGACGTAGTGATTGATGCTATTGATCAAGTCAAAGTCAAATGTGCGTTAGTTGATTACTGTACATTCAATAAAATAAACCTTGTTATTTCTGGCTCTGCTGGTGGAAGACTGCATCCAGAAAAAATTAAAATAAAAGATTTATTAGATACCTATGGTGATCCATTGCTTGCAAAAGTAAGAAAAGAGTTTAAAAAAAAACACTCAGATAAGAAAAAATCCAAGGTGACCGCGATCTTTTCAGATGAGCAGATTGTAAAGCCTCAACATTGCGACAATGTTGAAAGTAACCTCAATTGTGCAGGTTATGGATCTTCTGTAATGGTGACTGCGGCGATGGGATTTTATTTGGCCTCAGAAGCTCAAAAAATTATTTTAAAAACTTGAAATAATTCAATTTAACCCCATTTAATTTCTTTATTAACAATTACTATCAATAACTTATGGCTAAATCAGAAAAACTTAATTTTCAAACAGAAGTAAAACAATTATTAAATCTTATGATTCATTCTCTCTACAGTAACAAGGAGATTGCAATTAGGGAGTTGATATCTAATGCCAGTGACGCCACTGATAAATTGCGATTTGAGGCATTAGATAATGATAAGCTGTATGAAGGAGATTCTGACCTCAAGGTTATTGTTGATTTTGATTCGAAAGCAAACACATTAACAATTGCTGACAATGGTATCGGCATGGATCGTGATGACTTAGTTAATAACCTAGGGACCATTGCACGCTCGGGTACGAAAGAGTTTTTAGCCAACATGTCAGGGGATAATAAAAAAGATGCAAACTTGATTGGTCAGTTTGGCGTAGGTTTTTACTCTTCTTTTATTATCGCCAAAGAAGTCACTGTTGAAACCAGAAAAGCTGGGAATTCCAAAGCCTATAGTTGGTCATCGCAAGCAGATGGTGAATTTACAATTCAAGAGATAGAAAAAGAATTTAGAGGTACCGTAATTATTCTTAAATTAAAGGATGATGAGAAGGAATTTACAGATGCGTGGCGACTTCAATCGATTATAAGGAAATATTCTGATCATATATCCATTCCAATTCAGATGTATAAAACTGAAATGAAAAAAGATGAATTGGTGAAATTAGAAGAATTAGAAACTATTAATAATACGAATGCAATTTGGACGAGAGCCAAAAGCGAAATTAAACAAAAAGAGTATGAAGAGTTTTATAAGTCCTTGACCTACGACTCAGAAGAACCTTTGGCTTGCTATCACAATCGGGTTGAAGGGAAAACAGAATACACTTCTTTACTATACATTCCTAAAAAAGCTCCATTTGATTTATATGATCGTGAAAACAATAATTCCATCAAGCTTTATGTTCGTAAAGTTTTTGTTATGGATGCAAATGAAAAATTGATACCCCAATATCTACGATTTGTAAAAGGTGTAATTGATTCCCAAGATTTATCCTTAAATGTATCAAGAGAAATCCTGCAAGACTCACCTCTGGTGGATTCAATAAAGTTAGGGGTGACTAAAAGAGTGATTTCATCTCTACAAACAATGTCTGAAAAAGAGCCGGAAAAATATCAAAGCTTTTGGAATGAGTTTGGTAAAGTTTTAAAAGAAGGTCCTGCAGAGGATTTTGCAAACAAAGAGAGCATTGCTAAGCTGCTTCGATTTGCATCATCCAACTCTGATGAGCAATCTGTGAGTTTTGAAAGTTACATTAAAAATATGCCAAAAGAGCAAGAGTCGATTTACTACATTACTGCTGACTCTCATCAAGCGGCAAAAAATAGCCCGCATTTAGAAATTTTTAAGCAAAAAAATATTGAAGTGCTGCTGCTGAGTGATCGTGTGGACGAGTGGTTGGTCTCTAGCTTACATGAATTTAATGGTAAAAAGCTTCAATCGATTGCTAAAGGGGACCTTGATCTTGGTAAACTGGATACCGAGGAACAAAAGGCAGAGAAAGAAAAAATTGAGAAAGAGGCTAAAAGTATTATTGAAAAAATCAAGAAATCTCTTGGAGATAAGGTCAAAGAAGTAAAAGTAACGCATCGATTAACAAATTCTCCGGCATGTTTGGTTGTTGGTGAGCATGATATTTCAGGTAATTTGGAACGTATTTTAAAAGCAGCTGGACAAAGTACTCCAGAAAATAAACCCATTTTAGAAATCAACCCAAACCATGAGTTGATTAAAAAAATTGAAAAGGTTGAAGAAAATCAATTATTTAACGATTATGCATCGGTTATTTTTGACCAAGCAATTTTAGCTGAAGGTGGTCAATTAGATGATCCAATTGGGTATGTAAACAAGATCAATAAATTCATTTCTCGATGATTTTAGATCTTGTTACAAATTATTAACAATAAATAATAAAGAAATAGAGAAAAAGTGTTTGACAAGGGTATTTTAAACCTGATATAGTTTCGCTTCTTTGGCACTACTGGTGTCAAAATCACTCAAAAAATTAAATAATTTGGTGGTGATTTATTCGATCGCGGGGTGGAGCAGTCTGGCAGCTCGTCGGGCTCATAACCCGAAGGTCACAGGTTCAAATCCTGTCCCCGCAACCAATCGAAATGATCTTTAACAATATGCAACTGATAAGTGTGGGTACTTATTGAACGAGGCAGTGATTGTTTACAATCACACTCAAAAAATATAGTGCTTACACACAAATTTGTGAACAAGACCACATTAGCTTTTAGCTAATTAACCTTGTGAATGAATTTGAGTTTTTATAAAGCACAAAGCGATTTATCTAACTTTCCTTCGGGAAAGTATAGTAAAAAACAAGATTAAACTGAAGAGTTTGATCCTGGCTCAGATTGAACGCTGGCGGGATGCTTTACACATGCAAGTCGAACGGCAGCATAGAGAGCTTGCTCTCTGATGGCGAGTGGCGAACGGGTGAGTAATATATCGGAACGTGCCCAGTAATGGGGAATAACTAGCCGAAAGGTTAGCTAATACCGCATACGACCTACGGGTGAAAGCAGGGGATCTTAGGACCTTGCGTTATTGGAGCGGCCGATATCTGATTAGCTTGTTGGTGGGGTAAAAGCCTACCAAGGCAACGATCAGTAGCTGGTCTGAGAGGACGATCAGCCACACTGGAACTGAGACACGGTCCAGACTCCTACGGGAGGCAGCAGTGGGGAATTTTGGACAATGGGGGAAACCCTGATCCAGCCATCCCGCGTGAGTGAAGAAGGCCTTCGGGTTGTAAAGCTCTTTCGAAAGTGAAGAAAACTTATTTCATAATATGTTATGAGTATGACGGTAACTTTAGAAGAAGCACCGGCTAACTACGTGCCAGCAGCCGCGGTAATACGTAGGGTGCGAGCGTTAATCGGAATTACTGGGCGTAAAGCGTGCGCAGGCGGTTTTGTAAGTCAGATGTGAAATCCCCGAGCTTAACTTGGGAACTGCGTTTGAAACTACAAGACTAGAGTGTGTCAGAGGGGGGTAGAATTCCACGTGTAGCAGTGAAATGCGTAGAGATGTGGAGGAATACCAATGGCGAAGGCAGCCCCCTGGGATAACACTGACGCTCATGCACGAAAGCGTGGGGAGCGAACAGGATTAGATACCCTGGTAGTCCACGCCCTAAACGATGTCAACTAGTTGTTGGTGGAGTAAGATCCATGAGTAACGTAGCTAACGCGTGAAGTTGACCGCCTGGGGAGTACGGTCGCAAGATTAAAACTCAAAGGAATTGACGGGGGCCCGCACAAGCGGTGGATTATGTGGATTAATTCGATGCAACGCGAAAAACCTTACCTGGCCTTGACATGTACCGAATTTAGCAGAGATGCTTTAGTGCTCGTAAGAGAACGGTAACACAGGTGCTGCATGGCTGTCGTCAGCTCGTGTCGTGAGATGTTGGGTTAAGTCCCGCAACGAGCGCAACCCTTGCCATTAATTGCCATCATTTAGTTGGGCACTTTAATGGGACTGCCGGTGACAAACCGGAGGAAGGTGGGGATGACGTCAAGTCCTCATGGCCCTTATGGCCAGGGCTTCACACGTAATACAATGGTCGGTACAGAGGGCTGCTAACCCGCGAGGGGGTGCTAATCTCAGAAAACCGATCGTAGTCCGGATTGTTGTCTGCAACTCGACAGCATGAAGTCGGAATCGCTAGTAATCGCGGATCAGAATGTCGCGGTGAATACGTTCCCGGGCCTTGTACACACCGCCCGTCACACCATGGGAGTGGGTTTTACCAGAAGTAGTTAGTCTGACCGTAAGGGGGACGATTACCACGGTAGGATTCATGACTGGGGTGAAGTCGTAACAAGGTAGCCGTATCGGAAGGTGCGGCTGGATCACCTCCTTTCTAGAGAATCCTCTTCTTTAAGTATTCACACTTATCAGTTGTTAAGCGATCAAAGATAAATTGGCCCTATCGAGAGGGGTCTGTAGCTCAGCTGGTTAGAGCACCGTCTTGATAAGGCGGGGGTCGTTGGTTCGAGCCCAACCAGACCCACCAATTATTATATTTTGGGGGATTAGCTCAGCTGGGAGAGCACCTGCTTTGCAAGCAGGGGGTCGTCGGTTCGATCCCGTCATCCTCCACCATTTTCTTTGTATTAGAAGTTATACTCAAGAGCGTTTTGTGTTCTTGAGTCTAGCTTTTAAAGCTAGTATGTTCTTTAACAATTTGGAAGAAGTAAGACTTGAAATCATAAGATTGTGATGAGATTATGATTTCATTGGGTAAGATTGTAGTAATCAAACTTTTTTAACACTGAGATTTGTAGTTATTCTATAAATTGAGTTTTATTAAAAGTTGCTTTAGAAAAAATAAATCTTATAACTGAGAAATTTAGGTTTTAATGTTATAGGATCAAGTGAATAAGTGCATATGGCGGATGCCTTGGCGATTACAGGCGATGAAGGACGCGATAGTCTGCGAAAATTCTCGGGGAGTTGGCAAATAAACTTTGATCCGGGAGTGTCCGAATGGGGAAACCCACCCTTTTAGGGTATCCATCTCTGAATACATAGGAGATGTGAAGCGAACCGAGTGAACTGAAACATCTAAGTAACTCGAGGAAAAGAAATCAACCGAGATTCCGGAAGTAGTGGCGAGCGAAACCGGAACAGCCTGTTACTTTTAGCTTGCGCGTTAGTAAAATGGAATGGAAAGTCCAGCCGTAGAGGGTGATAGCCCCGTATACGAAAGCCCGCAAGTGGAACTAGGGTAACGACAAGTAGGACGGGACACGTGAAATCTTGTCTGAACATGGGGGGACCATCCTCCAAGGCTAAATACTCGTAATCGACCGATAGTGAACTAGTACCGTGAGGGAAAGGTGAAAAGAACCCCGGGAGGGGAGTGAAATAGATTCTGAAATCATATGCATACAAACAGTAGGAGCCCTTCGGGGTGACTGCGTACCTTTTGTATAATGGGTCAGCGACTTACATTCAGTAGCAAGCTTAACCGATAGGGGAGGCGTAGCGAAAGCGAGTCCTAATAGGGCGTCTTAAGTTACTGGGTGTAGACCCGAAACCAAGTGATCTATCCATGGCCAGGATGAAGGTGCGGTAACACGTACTGGAGGTCCGAACCCACAAATGTTGAAAAATTTGGGGATGAGCTGTGGATAGGGGTGAAAGGCTAAACAAACTTGGAGATAGCTGGTTCTCTCCGAAAACTATTTAGGTAGTGCCTCGTGTATAACTGCTGGGGGTAGAGCACTGTTATGGCTAGGGGGCTCATAAGAGCTTACCAAACCATTGCAAACTCCGAATACCGGCAAGTTCAATCACGGGAGACAGACATCGGGTGCTAACGTCCGGTGTCGAAAGGGAAACAACCCAGACCACCAGCTAAGGTCCCTAATGATGTGCTAAGTGGTAAACGAAGTGAGAAGGCACAGACAGCCAGGAGGTTGGCTTAGAAGCAGCCACCCTTTAAAGAAAGCGTAATAGCTCACTGGTCGAGTCGTCTCGCGCGGAAGATGTAACGGGGCTAAGCACATAACCGAAGCTGTGGATGCATATTTATATGCATGGTAGGAGAGCGTTCTGTAGGCCTGCGAAGGTGTTCCGTGAGGAATGCTGGAGGTATCAGAAGTGCGAATGCTGACATGAGTAGCGATAAAGTGTGTGAAAGGCACACTCGCCGAAAGCCCAAGGTTTCCTGTGCAACGTTAATCGGCGCAGGGTGAGTCGGCCCCTAAGGTGAGGCAGAAATGCGTAACCGATGGGAAACAGATTAATATTTCTGTACTTCAATTTAATGCGATGTGGGGACGGAGAAGGTTAGGTCAGCCTAGTGACGGATATCTAGGTTTAAGCGTGTAGGTAGATTCTTTAGGCAAATCCGGAGAGTCAATACCAAGGCGTGATGACGAGTGAACTTTTGTTCATGAAGTGATTGATACCATGCTTCCAAGAAAAGCCACTAAGCTTCAGTTAAATTGAAACCGTACCGCAAACCAACACAGGTGGGCAGGATGAGAATTCTAAGGCGCTTGAGAGAACTCTGGAGAAGGAACTCGGCAAATTAGTACCGTAACTTCGGGATAAGGTACGCCCCAGTAGGTTGAAGCATTTTACATGTGGAGGCCGACGGGGTTGCAGTGAATAGGTGGCTGCGACTGTTTAATAAAAACATAGCACTGTGCAAACACGAAAGTGGACGTATACGGTGTGACGCCTGCCCGGTGCCGGAAGGTTAAATGATGGGGTGCAAGCTCTTGATTGAAGCCCCGGTAAACGGCGGCCGTAACTATAACGGTCCTAAGGTAGCGAAATTCCTTGTCGGGTAAGTTCCGACCCGCACGAATGGCGTAACGATGGCCACACTGTCTCCTCTAGAGACTCAGCGAAGTTGAAATGGTTGTGAAGATGCAATCTACCCGCGGTTAGACGGAAAGACCCCATGAACCTTTACTATAGCTTTACATTGGACTTTGACAAGATCTGTGTAGGATAGGTGGGAGACTTTGAAGCGCAGTCGCCAGATTGCGTGGAGTCACCCTTGAAATACCACCCTGATGTTGTTGAAGTTCTAACCCAGATCCCTTATCGGGATCGGGGACCGTGTATGGTGGGTAGTTTGACTGGGGCGGTCTCCTCCCAAAGAGTAACGGAGGAGTGCGAAGGTAACCTAGGTACGGTCGGAAATCGTACTTTTAGTGCAATGGCATAAGGTTGCTTGACTGCGAGACGGACAGGTCGAGCAGGTGCGAAAGCAGGTCATAGTGATCCGGTGGTTCTGTATGGAAGGGCCATCGCTCAACGGATAAAAGGTACTCTGGGGATAACAGGCTGATTCCTCCCAAGAGTTCATATCGACGGGGGAGTTTGGCACCTCGATGTCGGCTCATCACATCCTGGGGCTGTAGTCGGTCCCAAGGGTATGGCTGTTCGCCATTTAAAGTGGTACGTGAGCTGGGTTTAAAACGTCGTGAGACAGTTTGGTCCCTATCTGCCGTGGGCGTTGGAAGTTTGAAGGGGGCTGTTCCTAGTACGAGAGGACCGGAATGGACAGATCTCTGGTGGACCGGTTGTTACGCCAGTAGCATAGCCGGGTAGCTAAATCTGGAAAAGATAAACGCTGAAAGCATCTAAGCGTGAAACTTGCCTTAAGATAAGACTTCCCTTGCACTTTAAGTGCACTCAAGAGTCGTTCTAGACCAGGACGTTGATAGGTCAGATGTGGAAGTGCAGTAATGCATGAAGCTAACTGATACTAATTGCTCGTGAGGCTTGATCCTATAACTTTAAATCTTAAAGTTGTCGATCTAAAGCACTACAATTTACAACTTACTTCTTTCTTTTGTTAAATACATCAAACAGATTCGAGCCTTATGGCTTAACAGTTTGTTTGGCGGACATAGCGAGTTGGAACCACTCCTTCCCATTTCGAACAGGACAGTGAAACGATTCAGCGCCGATAATAGTGTGATCTTTTTCATGCGAATGTAGGACACCGCCAAACTTTTATATATAAAAAAACCCAAACGTTTGTTTGGGTTTTTTTTTGTTTAAAATCAGATTACTTTTGCCAGTTATCCCTGAGTGTTGCGGTTCGGTTAAAGATGATTTCATCTGCATTACTATCTGGATCAACAATATAGTAACCATGACGTTCAAATTGAAATTGCTCCCCAGTTTTGACATCTGAAATACTTTCTTCACAATACGCAGATTTCGTTTCTATCGAAGATTGATTAATATCATCAAGGAAATTATCTAATTCATTAGGGTTTTCAGATATAAATAAACGATCATAGTTTCTAATGGTGATTTGTTTAGAAAACTTTGTCGATAACCAATGAATATTGCCCTTTACTTTGACTGCATCACTACCCGCGGACCCAGATTTTGTTTCTGGAAAATATTTACATAAAACAGTAGATACATTTCCACTGATATCAAGCTCGTAACTTGTACATTCAATAACGAAACCATACCTCAAGCGTACTTTATTTCCAGGAAATAACCTAAAGTACTTGGGGGGTGGATTAATTTCAAAATCTTCACCCTCAATCCATAACTCTTTAGTTAATTTAACTTCTCTAATCCCTTCTTCAGGTTTCTGTGGATGGTTCGGGACAGTACAAATTTCAGTATGATTTTCATCAAAATTTTCAATAATCAATTTAATAGGATTTAGAACTGCAATTTTACGATTACATTCCTGATTTAAAACTTCACGCATTGAGTCCTCAAAGTTTTGATAATCAATTATTGAGTCAGACTTTGATACCCCAATTCGGTCCATAAATAATTTAAATCCTTTTGGATGATATCCTCTGCGTTTTGCCCCAACTAAAGTTGGCATCCTTGGGTCATCCCAGCCATTCACATAGTTATCTTCAACTAATTGAATAAGTTTGCGTTTTGATAGAACAACATGACTTAAATTTAAGCGGGAAAACTCATGCTGTTTTGGTAATGGTTTATCAAAAAATTTAAATTCTGCTAATTTTTTTAACACCCATTCATAAAATGGTCTTTGATCTTCAAATTCTAGGGTACAGATTGAGTGTGTTATTTTTTCTAAAGCATCTTCAATGGGGTGAGCAAATGTATACATTGGATATATACACCACTTATCTCCAGTATTATGGTGGGGTACATGTCGAATTCGATATATAGCAGGGTCCCTAAGATTGATATTTGGAGAGGCCATATTAATTTTTGCTCTTAATATCATTTCTCCGTCTTGATAATGACCATTTTTCATTTCCTCAAAGAGCTTTAAGTTTTCTTCAATGGATTGGTTTCTAAATGGTGAATCCCGACCAGGCTCTGTTAAGCTTCCACGATTATTACGTATCTCTTCGGCTGTTTGTTTATCAACGTAAGCTAAACCTGCATTAATTAAAACTTTTGCTGCCTCATACATGTAGTCAAAGTAATTACTTGCGTAATAAAGGTTATTTTCATGCTCATCTTGGAATTGATAGCCAAGCCAATGCACGCTATCGATAATACTTTTTACATATTCTTCATTTTCTTTTTCAGGATTAGTATCATCAAAACGAAGATGACAACGTCCACCAAAATCCGCAGCAAGAGAAAAATTTAAAATAATACTTTTTGCGTGACCAAAATGGAGATAACCATTAGGCTCAGGTGGAAATCTTGTTCTTATTTTAGCAGTATCAATCGGTGCATCTTTATGAGAGTATTCAGGTCCAGGGAGACCAGACCATTTTTTTTCATTATAAAGATTAGCCTCTAGATTTTTTTCAATTATATTTCGAATAAAATTTGTTGGAACTGTATTATTATTTTCATTGCTCATGATGCGTTATTTTACACGTTTTATAAATTTTTAACTTAGCGCATGCTATGATTTATTTGTATGAAAAAGTACGACCTTCCATTTAAAGCGCTCCATATATTATCTGATGGCAACTTCCATTCTGGAGAAAAAATTGCTGCTGAAATTGGATGCTCAAGAGTGACTGTCTGGAAAAGTATTTCCGAATTAAAAACTCTTGGAATAAATATTTTTTCAGTAAAAAAAAAGGGTTACCGTCTTCCAAAAAAAATATCTTTTTTAAATGCTGAAAATATACAAAGAGAACTTGGTGAGCTTAACCAGTTTGTCAATTTAGAATTAATCAATGTTACCGATTCCACAAATAAATATTTAAACTCCTCAGCGACTATAAAGCCCCATGCATCGGTTGTAATAGCCAATATTCAAACCAAAGGTAAAGGTCGTCGAGGTCGATCCTGGCAGACATCAGTAGGTGAATCTTTAGCGATGTCTCTTTTATGGAAATTTGATAAGGGGGCGTCAGGGTTGTCAGGTTTAAGTTTGGTTATTGGCGTTGCTATTCAAAGATTGATGAAAAAAATAGGGATTAACAATTCCTTTTTGAAATGGCCAAATGACCTTTTAATTTTGGAGGATGATGCTTATTTTAAACTCGCTGGTGTTTTAATAGAGCTGCAAGGTGACCTTGAAAGTCGTTGTTCAGCAGTGATTGGAGTAGGTATAAATTATGATTTATCAAATAATATTATTAAAAATATTGATCAACCAGTAACAAATATAAAAAAATATTTAAATAGTGATATAGATTTAAATCAGCTGTCGGCAATGTTAATTAGAGAAATCATTGGCTCTTTATCAGAATTTGAGAGTAATGGATTTTCATCAATTAGAGAAGAGTGGTTGCTTTACAATGCATTTAAAGACAAAACAATAAGCTTTATTAAGAGCAGTGGAGAGATAATTACTGGCCAAATTGTTGACATAGAAACTGATGGCGCACTAAAAATTTTGCAAAATAATGGCATGCATGAAATATTAATCAGTGGTGAAGTTAGTCAACAGAAAATAAATTTTGACGCCACCTAGACTCACAATTCCATCTTATATTACATTTTATTTTAAATAGCAAATTATGACTTTAGTGCGAATATCAAAATTATTATCAAGCCAAGGTATATGTTCCCGTCGTGAGGCTGATCATTTTATTGAATTGGGCTTTGTGTATGTGGATGGTGTCAAAATAACGGAGCTTGGTGCCAAGGCTGACCCAAAGCAAAAAATCGAATTAAGAGGCGAGGGACATAGGCTTCAAAAAAGTAAAAAAACCATTTTATTAAATAAACCCATTGGTTTTGTCTCTCATGCGGATGACGAAGGAAAATATAAATCCTCGCTCTCTTTAATTTTAAAAGAAAATTTTTTTGGAGATGAAAAATTAGATAAACTTTCTTTTAAACTGGCTCCAGCTGGAAGGCTTGATATAGATTCAACAGGACTATTGATCCTCACTGAGGATGGCGTCATTGCAAAAAAAATCATCCAGGAAGATAGTGATATAGAAAAAGAATATCTCGTGAGGGTTATTGGCAATTTAATTCCAAACGGATTAAAGTTGTTAAACCATGGCTTATCTTTAGATGATAAACCATTGAAAAAAGCGATTGTTTCCTGGATAAATGAGGACCAACTCAAATTTATTTTAACAGAAGGAAAAAAAAGACAAATTAGAAGAATGTGTGCGATGGTGGGTTTGAAGGTTGTTGGTCTCAAAAGGGTAAGGATTGGGAAGGTGAGGCTATCTAATTTGCCGATAGGGAAGTGGCGTTTTCTTAAAGAAAATGAGTCTTTTTAAAATAAAATATCTAATTCTTTGTCATGCTGATAGTAAAGAAAGACAATAGTCAAAATTACGACAAACAAACCAATTAGTTTGAATAGTAATGGTTGATTAAATTTGATTTTTTTGATGCTGTTCATAGGCCTGATATATGCTTTTAGCTCGTCCTCCGCTCTTACAATAACCTAATACAGGCTGTTCATTTTGGTTAAACTCTTGGCTAAATTTGTTGATATTTTCATCAGTCATTTGTCCTGGAATAACGGCTATGGATATAAAGCCAATTCCTCTTTTTTTTGCTTCTTTCTTAAGTAATTCTTGTTTTGGTTGATTTTCTTTATCTTCATCCTCTGGTCTAAAGCAGATAATAGTTTTGAATCCATTTTCATTGATCTGATCTAAGTCATTAATGTCAATTTGACCAGTTGCACTATATAAATCGTTTATTTTAGAAATTTGCATAATGTTAACCTTAATTATTTATTACAACCATAAAGATTACCTAAAGTCTGCATGACTTGAATTACCTCATCTGAAGCTATGGAGTAATAATTAAATTTTCCATCTTTACGGATTTTTACGATGCTATCATTTCTTAAAATGGTAAGTTGCTGGGAGAGAGTTGGTTGCTGGATGTTGGTAGCTTCTTCCAATTCCCCAACATTTTTTTCACCCTTTATCAGCTGACAAAGCAGCATCAACCTGTCCTCATTGCCCAAAATTTTAAGCATTGAGCATGCTTGTCCCGCAGAATCTCTTATGGCATCGACGTTTTGAATCTTACAGTTTGTCATAAATATAATATAAATTTATAATATATAAATTTATATTATATTATAATATTAATTAATGCAATTTTTTTGTGGTAACCACTTAAAAATCTAAAAATTGTCACAATAATTTCATCAATACACTGTACTATGTAAATGCTTTCCATAAGAAAGCCCAAAAACATTAATCTCAAAAGGAAAAAACATGAACACAACATATTGGCAGCCTCAAACAGACGAAGATTTAAACTGGTTAAACAATCCGAAAAAAATCACTGAACTTTTATAAGATACAGAATCAAACAATTCCTTCCACAAGAAGGCAGTATTAAATTTATTCTCAAAAGGAAAATTAAATGAAAAAATTATTAATGGTATTAATATTATCCACACCGCTTTTATTAAACGCTCAATCAAGTTATACAGAGAGTCGAATCAATCAATTTAAACACTTAAATGATAAAGTTGAAAGTTTAGAAAGTGCATTAAGATTACAAGCTTTGGTTAACGAGGCAGTGGATAAAGAAAATTATGACCTTGCCTGTAAAGCCCAATCTAAAATCTACACATTGGTAAAACAAGCCAATATTCGCGACATGTTGCATAAGGCTCAGGATCAAAAAAATGCTTATTGTGCAGTGAAAAAATACAGCTCGTTAAATAAATAATTGTATTTGTTCAGATATAGAGGTAGAAGTAACGCTCTAGAGATGTAAAGGATTATCGAATGAATTCGAACGTTTAACGACGAAATTTAATTTAATTTTACTGAAGAATTAAATTCGTTTCCTTTCGTATCTTTAGCAGTAATAGTAACCTCTCCATTAAGTGAGTTAGGAGTTGTGAATTTTAAAAAAGGATCTTGGCTGATTGAGATTTGATTCTCAACCGCTAAAATTTTTTCACCCTGATGATTAAATTCAATAGTTTTTACAATCCACTCAGGGATATATCCACCAGAATCTAGATCTTTTTGTAAGCCCGTAAAATTTGGGTGCTTAATTCTGGAGGTCACAAAATTATTCTCTGCTTTTAAGATTACTTTCCCTAAATCTTTAGTTAATTCCGGATCGTGAACATCCATGTAGCCACTGCATCCACCTGAGGCACGAATAGGGACAAAACTCATGAATAATTCCCCTTGATCAGTTTCAGCAATTGCTCGAACGAAAGAATCTGTCTCCATACGAATTCGAGTACTGATTTTAATTTCTTGGGATTGATCGGTAAGAAAGTAAGTGGCGGCATGTTGACCTGGATTCGCATCAATATACATATAAATTTTCACAATCTTATGCTCGTTGGATGAAAGTGAAACAGTGACGGGGACCTGTGCACCGCTCGAGGCTCTTTTTGGCCCATCAATTTTTAAGAAATTTTGGTTCTCAGAAATTGGACGTTCTTTGAAAACTTGTTCTTTTAGAAAAGGCCAAATATCTGGATTGGCATCAGCATTTACGTTTATATTAATTAAAATGAAAAAATTTAATAGAAGAAATTTTAAAAAATATGTAATGTAATAATTTTTCATAATTTTTTGAACCACAAATTGGCAATATAAGTCACTAATCTATATTCTTTTGAACAATTACTCAAGTTTAGTAACAATTTACATGTTTTCTAAAATCTCATTAATTCTTATCTTTTTATTCCAATTCGCTGCTGTTATGGGAGATGAGTTAAAAAAAATGGCTTTAGATGGCGATCCGCAAAGCTTATGTGCGTATGCCGAACAGCTCGATATTGAGGATTTAAATCGATTTAAGAAACATGCCTACATACTTGGCAATATATCTTGTAATGTTTCACAGCAAATCCAAAAAAAAATAGGTCAGCATGCGCTGATTGAAATTGTTGATACAAAAAAAGATATCAAGCAATTAAAAAAAGAAGCTGAAAATAGTGTTAATAAACAATTACTGATATGGACTTTATATGCCAATGGATATGATGTGTCCAAACTCACAGCATTTACTTGGTTGAAGGTGGCGGCAGAGAATGAACATCCGGCAGCACTGACCATTTTAGGTTGCCTTTATTTCTTTGGATATATTGTTCCAGAAGATAAGGAAAAGGGATATCAGCTTATTCAAAGGGCTTCAGATTTGGATTATTCCATCGCTAAGAATTTATTAAATGAATTAAAAATTTGACAAAATCTGTAGGTTTTGTAAAGTATAAGAGATGTAGGAAGACGAGATGTAAGGTTTTCATATATTTTAAGTACTTAAATTTATTATTTTGGGAGAGATAAGTAATGAAATATTTAAAAGTTTTAACATTAGTAGGTTTTCTAGCAGCGTTTTCTTCAGTTTTTGCTGAAGATGCTAAAGAGTTTCACCCAACAGATGCGCTTTTAATTGGCGGTAATGGTGGTTTCAATCCAACTGGTGATGAAGATTCACCAATCAAACTGCCTGGCGAAGATGGTTTTGAAGCAGGTGATGCGAAGTAATTAATCAGCTATGACCTGGAGCCGGCTCCAGGTCATAATGATTTTCCTTAGTCAATCTTCATGTAGTTCCCCATTCTAATTTATTCTATCCGGTATATCATTCAATTGTAAATCTCAAGTTGAACCTTTGCAGCTTGCTGCATCTTCAATGATCTGGTTTATGTTAATTTTTTTATAACATAAACAAGGAGAAATACTATGTGGACACAACCAACAGCAACTGAAATGCGTTTTGGTTTTGAAGTAACAATGTACGTTTGCAACAAGTAATTTTTAATGAAATTACAACGTCGTAGACATACTGACATTACTTTTTGGCCTTTTCATAACTGGCAATGTACTTGCCCGATATGTTCGGCTTCATCTTTTAATTAATTTTCTTTTAAGGAGAAATATTATGTGGACAAAACCAGCAGCTACTGAAATGCGTTTTGGTTTCGAAGTAACCATGTACGTAATGAACAAGTAATTCATTATTTGTTCTATACTTAAAGCCCGATGTATATCGGGCTTTTTTATTGTTAAAATTATGGTTCAATGCATAAATTTATTTATATAGTTTTATTTTTATTTCTTTCCTCGCATGCTTTTGCTGAATGGACATTAATCTTTTCTAATGACGAAACTAATGCTAAGTACTATGTAGATTTATCTTCATTGAATAAAAGGAAAGAGACGATCCGCATGATGACGCTTGAGGATTACATAGCGCCTGAGATTGCGAAAAAGGGTCAAAAAAAAATTAGTTACAACTCAGTGAAGACTCTATCCGAATTTAATTGTAGCTTGCAAATGATGAGGGTTTTATCCTACTCAGTTTACAAAAATCAGATGGCATTTGGAGAGCCGATACTATCCAAGGGAATACCTTTTGAATGGTCCAAGGTCAATCATAATACGGTGAATGATGCCTATCTTAATATCGCCTGTAATGAAATTAATTGATTTATCAAAAAGGGATATCCCTCAGATTAATTCTTGTTTTTAATTGGCTTTTAAAGTCATCCTGAATTTCTACTAAACCTTTTTCTGTTTCTGCTTCAAATCTCAATACAATCACAGGAGTGGTATTGGATGCTCGCATTAAACCAAAGCCATGTTTGTATTCAACACGCAGCCCGTCAATCTTAATTATCTCAAGCGCCTTATCAAAATGTGCCTCTTGTTGTAATGATTCGATAATGCTGTGTTGCTCACCTTCACTTACTGGAATGTTAATTTCTGGAGTAGAAAATCCTTTGGGCAGGTCGGATAATATTTTTTCTATATCTTGGGTTGCGTGACTTAAGATTTCTAATAATCTAGCACCTGCGTAAACTCCATCATCAAAGCCATACCATTTATCATTAAAAAAAGTATGACCACTCATCTCACCAGCCAAAATGGCATTTTCCTCTTTCATTTTCTTTTTAATCAAGGAGTGGCCGGTTTTCCACACCACAGGCTCCCCACCATTATTTTTGATCCAAGAATGAAGATACCTAGATGACTTCACATCAAAAATTATTTTTCTGCCTGCATTGTCTCTTAAGATATTTTTGGCAAATAACATTAATTGCCGATCTGGGTAAATAATCTCTCCATTTTTATTAACTACTCCCAATCGATCTGCGTCACCATCAAAAGCCAAACCCAGCTCACAATCTGTATTTTTTACGACATCAATTAACTCTCTTAAATTATCAGGCTTCGACGGATCTGGATGGTGATTAGGAAAATTACCGTCGACTTCGTCATACATCATATGCGTATCAATTCCAAGCTCCTGAAATAACTCTCTGGCAATCACACCGGCAGCACCATTTCCACAATCAATGGCAACTTTCATTTTTCTTTTTAATTTGATGGTGCTCAGAATTTTATCTTTGTAAGCTGATTTAACTTCTTTGCTCACACTTTTGCCAGTACCAACAATAAAGTTATTCGCTAGTATTCTTTGCTTTAATTTTTGAATGTCATCAGCACTAAGGGTGGTTTTATTAATGACCATTTTAAAGCCATTGTAATTGGGTGGATTATGGCTACCGGTAATCATCACCCCAGAATCAGTTCCTAAAAAAAAAGTACTAAAATAGAGAATGGGGGTGGTAACTAACCCAATATTAATGGTGTTGACACCAGTGGAGTTTATTCCTTTGATCAATGTATTGCAGATACTGGGGCTGGATAGCCGGCCGTCATAGCCAACACATATTTCAGTTTGATTTTGAATAATAGCCTCAGATCCGATTGCTTTCCCGATGGCAAAAATAGTGTCATCCGTCAGACCTTCATTCACTATCCCTCGAATGTCATAGGCTTTGAATATTGAATGGTCCAGCATTATTCATACTCCTCAATCCAGGCCATTTGAATTGCTTCAAGAATTCTTTCACCACAGTTATTTTCATTATCTGTGAATCCATCTAATTCCAAGACCCATTGCATAAGGTCTGTAAATCTAATTGTTTTAGGATCGATATCTGGATATTTATCATACAATTCTTCAGCAATTAGAGTCGAGTCTGTCCATTTCATAAAATTTCCTAACGTTTAATTTTGCCTTCATTTAAGCATTAAATACCTATGAGTAGCATGATAAAATAGTAGTTCTTATTAATCAGATACTAAACAAAAAATGTACAACAGCCAAGATTATTTATTAAAAGATATTGATCCTGAAATTTATGAGCAGGTAATCAGTGAGGAAAAACGTCAAGAAGAGCACATCGAGTTAATTGCATCTGAAAATTACACCAGCCCAGCTGTGATGGCAGCCCAAGGTTCGCAGCTTACAAATAAGTATGCAGAGGGCTACATTGGCAAGCGATTTTATGGTGGGTGTGAATTTGTAGATCAAGTTGAACAGCTTGCCATTGATCGTATTAAGAAATTATATGGTGCAGAATACGCTAACGTTCAACCTCATTCAGGTAGTCAAGCCAACCAAGCGGTTTATTTTGCCTTTTTAAAGCCCGGCGACACGATTATGGGTATGAATTTAGGCCATGGTGGCCATCTTACTCATGGTTCCCCAGCAAATTTATCAGGAAAATTATTTAATATCGTTCCCTATGGATTAAATGATAAAGAAGAGATTGATTATGATCACATGGAGGAGTTGGCAATTGAAAATAAACCTAAATTAATTATAGGGGGCGCGTCTGCCTATGCCTTAACCTTTGACTGGGAAAGAATGTCCAATATTGCAAAAAAAGTTGGTGCTTACTTTATGGTGGATATGGCCCATTACTCAGGACTGATTGCAGGTGGTGTGTATCCTAACCCAACACCATATGCTGACTTTGTGACTTCAACCACTCACAAGTCTCTAAGAGGCCCAAGAGGGGGCTTTATTTTAGCGAAAGAGGAGCATGGCAAGGCATTAAATTCTATGGTGTTTCCTGGTATTCAAGGAGGACCCTTGATGCATGTGATTGCAGCAAAAGCGGTTGCATTTTTAGAGGCACTTAAACCATCCTTTAAAGAATATCAGCAACATGTTGTTAAAAATGCACAAGCAATGGCTCAGCAATTTATTCGGCGCGGATATCGTGTAATCTCTGGAAGAACGGAGTCACATGTTTTTTTAGTTGATCTGAGAGCTCAAAAATTAACTGGCAAAGAAGCAGATCGTTTACTGGGTGAAGCACATATTACGGTCAATAAAAATTCGATTCCTAATGACCCTGAAAGTCCTTTTGTCACTTCTGGTATTCGAATTGGTACCCCTGCAATTACAACAAGAGGATTGAAAGAAAAGGATGCTATTGAGGTAGTTAACTTCATAGCAGATATTTTGGATCATCCTGGAAATGAGGAAATTTCATTAAAAGTGAAAGCTCAAGTATCTGAAATGATGAAGAAATTCCCAGTTTACAATAGATAGGAAGAAGTTATGAAATGCCCATTTTGCTCTGTGGCAGACACTCAAGTCATTGATTCACGCGTCAATGAGGCAGGTGATTCAATCCGTAGACGGAGAAAGTGTATTAAATGTGAAAAGCGTTTTACCACATATGAAAATGCTGACCTTGGACTTCCTGCTGTTGTTAAACAAGATGGTAAGCGAGAAGATTTTAATCAAGAAAAACTGAAACAATCTTTTTCTAGAGCCCTTCATAAGAGACCAGTTCCTGCTGAGTTTGTAGACCAAGCTATATCTAATATTATGCAAAAAGTATTAGCCTCAGGAGAAAAAGAAATTGTTTCACGATCTCTTGGAGAGTCAGTGATGGCTGAATTAAAAAAATTAGACAAGGTGGCTTACATAAGATTTGCATCAGTTTACAGAAGCTTTTCTGATGTTGAAGATTTTAACAATGTCATTAAGGATCTTGATTAATTGACTTTTAATAAACTGGACTTTTTTTTCATGGCACAGGCTATCAAGCTTGCAAAAAAAGGTCTGGGTCAAAGTAATCCAAACCCCATAGTCGGGGCGGTGATTGTAGCTGATGATAAAATAATCTCAACTGGTTATCATCAACAATTTGGTGGACCTCATGCTGAAGTCGAAGCAATTCATAACTGTCATGATAAAACTCTGTTAAAAAAATCCACTTTGTACGTCACATTGGAACCATGCGCACATAAGGGAAAAACACCACCATGTTTAGATTTAATTTTAGAACATAACATTAAACGAGTTGTGATTGCCTCCCAAGATCCAAATCCAAAAGTGAATGGCAACAGTATTGCAACATTAATAGACAAAGGTGTTGAGGTTGATGTTGGGTTGATGGAAGATCAAGGCATTAAATTGAATAAAGGTTTTTTTAAAAGGATATTAAATAATATTCCTCGAGTTATCTCAAAAATTGCCGTGTCATCAGACGGCAAAACAGCTCTCAATAATTTTCAGAGTAAATGGATCTCAAATGAATTTTCAAGAAGAGATGTCCAGCGATTAAGAAGATTATCTGACGGCATCTTAACTTCTTATAAAACAATCAACTCTGATAATCCTCAATTAACTGTAAGAGATATCGACAGTACAAGGCAACCTTATCGTTTTATTATTGATACGAGTTTTCAGTCAAATTCAGATGCACATATTTTTAAACAGGAAAAGGTAGTCATTTTTCACTCGAAAGAAATTACTAACAAACCAAATCACAAAGCTATTTGTATTCCAGTATCTGGTGCTGATGGAGTCCTAAATTTCACAGAAATTATGAAACATATTGCTTCCATGGAGGTAAACAATCTTCTGGTTGAAGCTGGACCAGGTCTAAACGGTCTTTTATTGCAAAATAGAATGATTGATGAACTTATTATTTACCAATCACAATGCCTTTTAGGTGGCAATGCGAGAGAGATGTTTAATCATCCGGTCATCGCAGCCATGGAGTCTAGGCATCAATTAAAGTTAATGGATTGTAGGTTTTTTGGTGACGATATGCGCTCTATTTACGAGATTAATTATGTGGATTGATACACATTGCCACCTTGATTTTATCTATGAGAACAAATTAAAAGATGAGTCTTTGTTTGATAATTCTTTGCTAGATTTTATTATTTGTCCCTCCGCCAATCATAAGAGTTTTAATATTTTAAAAAAATTAAATCACAAAAATAAAAGTATTGTCTATGCATTTGGCTATCACCCCCTTTATCTGAATGAATTACCAGATAATCCGATTCAGTATTTAGAAAATGAAATTTTAAATTCACAGCCAATCGCCATTGGCGAAATAGGATTAGACTTTTATTTAGGGCACGAGGAAAGAGAAAAACAAAAAATAATTTTTCGGCAGCAGCTTGAGCTGGCAAGCAAATATAAATTACCAGTGATCTTGCATGTGAGATCAGCCATCGATGATGTCTTGAAGATATTAAAAAATTTTCCGGATGTAAAGGGAATTGCTCATGCATTTAATGGGAGCTTTCAACAAGCTCAACAATTTATCAATATCGGCTTTAAACTTGGCTTTGGTGGGGCGATGACTTATTCAAGAGCCAAGAAAATTAATCGATTGGCTTTAGAATTACCAATTGAATCTATTGTTTTAGAGACAGATGCGCCTGACATGAAGCCAGCATGGGTTAATGCAGCTAGCCAAAACCATCCAAATGAAATCAGAGGTATTGCTGAATTTTTTGCACAATTAAGAAATATTTCTGTGAATGATCTATCTTGGCAATTAAAGAATAATATT
This sequence comes from Candidatus Methylolitoribacter marinus, assembly GCF_051853155.1. Classification (GTDB taxonomy): domain Bacteria; phylum Pseudomonadota; class Gammaproteobacteria; order Burkholderiales; family Methylophilaceae; genus BACL14. The sequence goes on along the minus strand of NZ_CP124221.1, from coordinate 866,078 downwards.
GCAGATATATTTCCAGATTTAGGAACTGCATCATGAGGGTCGCAGGCCAACATTACCAAACCATTTGGCTTGATCGAGAAAATAGTAAAGTTTTTTTTATTGATCAAGCGTTGCTACCATTTAAGTTTTCCATTAAATCTACCAACCATCATGAAGACCTCATTAATGCCATCAAAACCATGCAAGTAAGAGGGGCTCCGGTGATTGGGATTACTGGTGCATTAGCATTATTACTTGGTATGTCTGTTGACTCTTCAGATGAAAATCTCAATTGTCTTTCTCAAGAAATAATCAAGGCCAGGCCAACTGCAGTTAATCTTGCTTGGGCGGTGAACTCTATGAATGAGGAAATTCAAAAAATATCGCAAGAAAGACGATTGGATTTCGCTTGGAGCTATGCTGAGAAATTAATTCAAAATGATATTCAATGTAATCATCAGATTGGTGTTCATGGAGGGCAATTAATAATTGATAATAATTACAACAATATTCTTACCCATTGCAATGCAGGATGGCTGGCTACAGTGGATCATGGGACGGCCTTGAGTCCAATATTCGAAGCTTTTGCGAATAATCAAAAAATTCATGTGTGGGTGGATGAGACGAGACCAAGAAATCAGGGATTACTGACATGCTGGGAATTGATGAATGAAAAAATTCCATACACTCTAATTGTTGATAACGCCGGCGGTCTATTGATGATGGAAAAAAAAGTTGATGTAGTGATTGTCGGTGCAGATCGAATTTCAATCAATGGACATGTTTGCAATAAGATTGGAACATACCTAAAGGCTTTGGCTGCAAAAGCTAACAATATTCCATTTTATGTAGCAGCCCCATCATCGACGATAGATATCAATTTTAAAGACCAGATAAATTTTGATATTGAAAATCGCTCAACTAATGAGATATTAAATATTCAGGGATTGGATGAAAATAAGAAATTATCCTCTATTAGTCTTTCTAAATTCAATGCACACAATCCTGCGTTTGATGTCACACCAAATCATTTGATATCGGGTATTATTACCGAAAAGGGAATTTTTAAACCTGAAGACCTGAAAACTATTTATGCATAGCTCTATTCAAGAAAAAATTTGTGATATCTCAAAAAAGCTCATTCAAGAAGGTCTCAATCATGCAGCTACTGGAAATATTAGTGTTCGGTTAGATGACCATTTTTACATTACACCAAGCGGCACCATTTCAGAAAATTTAAAACCTATAGACATCGTGAAGTGCCCTTTAGCTTTGGATGAGGAATTTATTCAAACCATGACTCAAAGACCCTCGAGTGAGTGGCATTTTCATAAACGAATATATGAGGAAAGAAGTGATGTAAATGCAATCATTCATACTCATTCTGTGTTCGCGAGCACACTAAGTGTGTTAAGAAAGAACATACCAGCCTTTCATTACATGATTGCTTTATTTGGCGGTAAAGAAGTCATGTGCGGGGCCTACAAGTTGTTTGGTAGCAAAGAACTCTCAGAGGAGGTCATTGCGTCACTTGGGTCACTGAAGGCATGTTTGATGGCTAACCATGGTGCTATTGTCGTTTCAGCTGATATCGATGATGCTTTTTTTCTGGCCCAAGAGCTGGAGCATTTATCACAGCAGTACATTGAGTTGCTGAAAATTGGAGAATTAAATCTTCTCTCTGATGATGAAATGGATAAGGTTATTCATAAATTTCAAGGATATGGTCCTAAGGCTTAAATCTTTAAAAACATAACTCCATTTATCGATTGTGGATATCTGTTCAATAAAGTAAAATATTATCCCGTCAGCTAATAATTAATAAATCATGACCAAATATATTTTCGTAACTGGCGGCGTTGTTTCATCCCTTGGTAAAGGTATTTCTGCCGCAAGCCTTGGCTCTATTCTAGAATCTAGAAAAATTAAAGTTACTATGTTAAAACTTGATCCATATATTAACGTGGATCCTGGTACGATGAGTCCTTTTCAGCACGGCGAAGTTTTTGTGACTGACGATGGAGCTGAAACTGACTTAGATCTAGGTCATTATGAGCGATTTGTTTCATCCAAAATGACCAAGAAAAGTAATTTTACAACAGGGCAAATTTACGATTCAGTCATTAAAAAAGAACGAAGAGGTGAGTATTTAGGAAAAACGGTTCAAGTGATTCCTCACATAACTGATGAAATAAAATTACAGATTAAAGAAGGGGCAAAGGGGTCAGATGTTGCCATTGTTGAAGTCGGCGGTACGGTTGGCGATATTGAGTCATTACCTTTTCTGGAAGCTATCAGACAAATGGGTTTTGAAGAAGGACGCGAAAACACTTGTTACATTCATTTAACACTTCTGCCATATATCGCTGCTGCGGGCGAGTTGAAAACAAAACCTACGCAACACTCAGTTAAAGAATTACGGGAGATTGGTATTCAACCAGATATTTTATTATGCCGTTCAGAGATGGAAATTCCTCAGGATGAAAAAGATAAAATTGCCTTGTTCACTAATGTACCTAAAGGGTCAGTTATTTCGTGTATCGATTCAGACTCTATATACAAAATTCCACAAATGCTTCATGCGCAAAAAATTGATGATATTGTCTGCGATATATTAAAAATAAAATCACCACACGCTGATTTGTCTGGTTGGAAAAAAATTGAAAAACTTATTTCTGATTCACAAACTGAGCTTAATATTGGCTTTGTTGGCAAGTATGTCGATCTTACTGAATCATATAAATCATTAACTGAAGCCCTTATACATAGTGGCTTCCATCATCACGCAAAAATAAAATTACATTTTATTGATTCAGAGGAACTTGAATCTGATCTATCTCCATTGTCAAAAATTGACGCCATCCTAGTACCAGGAGGATTTGGTAAGAGGGGAACTGAGGGAAAAATTAGAGCAATTCAATTTGCCAGGGAGCAAAAAATTCCTTTCCTAGGAATTTGTTTAGGTATGCAACTTGCGGTTGTTGAGTATGCAAGGAATGTTGTTGGTATAAAAAATGCGAACAGTACCGAGTTTGATCCAACAACAAGTAATCCGATCATTGGATTGATTACGGAATGGAAAGATAAGTCGGGTGAGTTGATGCATCGAGATGAAAGTTCAGATTTGGGCGGCACAATGAGACTCGGTGCTCAAGTGGCAATTGTTGAGCCCGATACTATAGCCAGTTCAATTTATGGCAAACAAGTGAATGAGAGGCATCGTCATCGATATGAGGTAAATAATAAATATATTGACGATTTAAAATCAGCAGGTTTAGTTATTTCGTCTTGGACAAAAGAGGATAATTTATGTGAAATTATAGAGCTTTCAAAAGAAGACCACCCTTGGTTCTTTGCCTGCCAATTTCATCCTGAATTTACTTCCAACCCAAAAGACTCTCATCCATTATTTTTAGATTATATTAAACATGTTTTAGAACATAAAAAGGATACACTGTGAAATTATGTGGATTTGACGTTGGGCTAAATCACCCATTTTTTTTGATAGCAGGTCCCTGTGTTATTGAAAATGAATCAATGACTTTGTCGGTTGCAGAACAGTTAAAAGAAACAACATCATCCTTAGGGATTAATTTTATTTTTAAATCCTCATTTGATAAGGCCAATCGAAGCTCTAATAATACATTCCGAGGTCATGGAATAGAGGAGGGTCTAAGAATTCTTGAAAAGGTTAAAAAAGAATTTGACCTTCCGGTACTAACTGATGTTCATACTGAAGATCAGGTAAAGAGTGTTGCAGATGTTGTAGATGTTTTACAGACCCCTGCCTTTTTATGTCGTCAAACTGATTTTATTCACGCTGTGGCAAAATCAGGAAAACCAGTAAATATTAAAAAGGGACAGTTTTTAGCGCCTCAAGATATGTCTATGGTGGTAAAAAAAGCTAAAGAGGCTAATGGCGGGATTAACAACATTATGGTATGTGAAAGAGGCGTCTCTTTTGGTTACAACACGCTTGTCTCAGACATGAGGTCTTTATCAATCATGCGAGCCACAAATTGTCCTGTAGTTTTTGATGCCACTCATTCTGTTCAGCAGCCAGGTGGTCAAGGGGATAGAAGTGGTGGACAAAGTGAGTTTGTTCCATTGCTTGCACGAGCAGCTATGGCCGTTGGCATATCTGGCATATTTATGGAAACTCATCCTAATCCGAGCGAGGCTTTATCTGACGGTCCAAATGCTGTGCCACTAGACCATATAAAAGATTTATTAAAAACCCTTCAAGGTATTGATCGCCTTGTCAAACAAACTTCAATTGATTAGATTTAAATAGGATAAGTATGACATTTATAAAAAAAATTAAAGCAAGACAAGTCATCGACTCTAGAGGAAACCCGACTGTTGAAGCGGATGTAATTCTTCAGGATGGAAGCTTTGGTAGAGCTATTGTTCCTTCAGGAGCTTCAACAGGCTCTAAAGAGGCTATTGAATTAAGGGATAAGAATAAGTCTGTTTATAAGGGCAAAAGTGTGCTCAATGCAGTTAATTTTATAAATACTGAAATTAATGATGCTCTTGTTGGACAGGATGTGTCTGAGCAAACAAAAGTCGATGAAATTTTAATAAATCTTGATGGAACATCAAATAAAGAAAGATTAGGTGCGAATAGTTTATTGGCGGTATCTTTAGCTAATGCTCATGCCTTTGCGAATTCTCAAAAAAAACCCTTGTATCAAACCGTGATAAAAGAAAATACATATTCTCTACCCACTCCAATGATGAATATTATCAATGGTGGGGCGCATGCTGATAACAGTGTTGATATTCAAGAATTTATGATTGTGCCAGCTGGATTTGGAAGTTTTTCAGATGCGATTCGTTGTGGTACTGAGGTGTTTCATTCTTTAAAGGAAATTTTAGCAAAAAGAAATTTATCAACAACAGTTGGAGACGAGGGTGGTTTTGCTCCTAATTTAAGTTCTAATGAGGAAGCAATTGAATTAATAATGCAATCGATTGAAGATGCCGGATATCAAGCTGGAAAGCATGTTTTTATTGCCTTAGATTGCGCCTCCTCTGAGTTCTATTGTGATGGACATTATCATTTAAAATCTGAAAATCTTAAATTGAGCTCGGCTGAAATGACGAATTATCTTGAGTCGTGGAGTGATAAATATCCAATTATTAGCATTGAGGATGGCTTGGATGAGAATGACTGGGATGGTTGGAAAATTTTGACCGAAAGATTAGGAAAAAAAATTCAACTTGTTGGCGATGATCTATTTGTGACCAATCCAAAAATACTTAAAGAGGGAATTGAAAAAAAAATAGCGAATTCTGTTTTGATTAAAGTAAATCAAATTGGCACATTAACTGAGACACTTGAAACCATTAAATTAGCCCAAGAAAATAACTATACCGCCGTGATATCTCATCGCTCTGGTGAGACTGAGGATACCACCATCGCAGATTTAGCAGTGGGGACAAACGCGATGCAGATTAAAACTGGATCTATGTCGCGGTCTGAGAGAGTAGCTAAATATAACCAACTTCTAAGAATCGAAGAAGAGTTAAAAGGAAAGTCTATATATGCTGGACTAGACGCATTTTATCAATTAAATAAATGAAGTTTCTGACATTCCTTTTTATTACTTTAATATTAGCATTGCAATATCCTTTATGGTTTGGCAAAGGTGGCTGGTTGAATGTGATTTCGTTACAAAAACAAATCGATCAACAGTTAAAAGTCAACGAGGCAATCAAATCAGAAAATGATATTCTTTTGGCAGTTGTTCAGGATTTAAAAAATGGCACGGATGTTATTGAAGGCAAGGCTCGTTTTGATTTGGGTTTGATTAAAAAAAATGAAACATTTTTTTTAATTATTGATAAAAAAAATTAATTTGCAAATGATTTAGTTATTACGAGCCTTTCACCCTTAATATTTAAGCTATCATCTTGCGTGTCTAAGGTTTTTTCAAATAGAACGTATGTTTTATCTTCGCAGCAAGAAAAGTTGACCACAGCTCCAACGCCTTGATCATTTTCAAAGACCTGCTCTCCATAGTCTAAAGATAATTTAGAATTTACCACACCATAAAAACTTCGATGTTTCGGTTTGCCAAGGTAGTGTGTTCTTGCCACTATTTCTTGGCCGGTGTAGCACCCCTTTTTAAAATTAACGGCATCTATTAAATCAAGGTTGCATGTGTGTACTAAAAATTTTTCCTGTGTCTGCTCCATTACCTCAGGAATACCAAATTCAATATCTTTTTTAATCCAATTTGATATGTCATCAAAAGAATGTTTAGTCGTAATTTGTTTATATAAATCATTATCTTGAAAAATCATTACAGAGCGATTTGTTTGATCAGGTAAGTTTAATTTGCGATCAGCAGATATATCAATTAGAGGATTGTCATCAATAATTCCTATTAGATGAAAGTTCTCTGCTTTCTGAATCACAACCTTAGCTCTAAGAATAAACATCATTAATCTTTTTTGAACAGCATCCGCAAGAGATGAGGGGATGACAAAAAATATTGAGCTGGAATCAGGAGTTCTCAAGATTCTTAAAAAAGCAAATAATCTTCCCTTGGGGTTGCACATGCCGCTATATATAAATTTTTTTTCATTTTTTTTGATATCGTTTGTCAGTTGACCTTGAAGAAAATCAAGGTGATCTTCTCCTGAAATTTCAATTATTGAATAGCGATCTAGTAAATTGACAAGCATCATGTAATTTTTCTAATTAGGCTATTGATATTTGCTTTTGATAAATATCTGGCGATAAAAAATAATAATGCAAGAAAACATAAAATAGGTTGAAGATAAAACTGGTCTGGCGCTTTCCATGCAGGAGGCTGCTTTTTCATTTCTTTTCTAATAGCACGATAACTTTGACCATTAATGTATAGGCCGTCAATTTCCTTAGCTAATTTTTCTAGGTATTCACTATCATGTTTTGACATATAGCGATCAGTTGCGCCACTAGCTACTTTGTTATCCCTTACACCTATATTAGATTCCGATATCTGTGCAATTCCTGGTTGAAGAGCAAAGCTATCATTCGACCAGTACCCAATAAGTTGATTTTTATTATCATATTTTGGTATTGGTGCTCCTTCATCAGAGCCTATTCCAACAAATAACCAATCATTACCCCCCTGAAATTGCTCAAGATCTCTTGTATTAAAAACATGAAGTTTTGGCGCTTCTTCTCCATCAGTAAAATAAATTACTTGAGCCGATTCGGGAAAACTTCGAATAAGTCTCGCTAAATTAACTACAGATTCTCTAATCCTCGTGTTGCCTGACCAAGTGGCTCTCCAATCAAGTTTGCTTATAGTTGTGTTGATATTACTAAAGTTCTCACATACCTCTATAGGGGAGTAGGTTGCTGAAACAGAGACTCCAGCAAACATGCCTATGCTGACTTTAGTGCCGCACGGAAAGTCTTCTACTAAACGACTCATGATGTGTTTGGTATAGTCTAATCGAGATACCGTTTTTTGATTAATCTTCATATCTTCGGTATTCATACTTTGAGAAATGTCTGCAATCAAAATATAGTTATAAAGGGATTGTTTCACTGGTATAGACGGATTGATTAAGGCGAGCACCATTAAAAGAAAGCTGACCAGGAGAAAAAAGTCACTTTTTTTCTCAAAATGTTTTTTAAATTTATTAAACAAAATCATGGTAAACCGATAGGAATATTACCCATAATTAAACCTGGAGCATCTGAGTCTCCAACCCCAGGAGTTGGGTCAGGAGGTAACATGGTAAGCAGTCTATCTAGGTTATGTTTTGCGTCCCAATAATAAGGACCGAATTTTAATGACTGTCGATAGGCTTTATTGGCTTGTTGAAACAAATATTCTGCCTCATCTCTGACAGACATGCTTGTGCCATTAATAATCAAACCTCGCGTAAAGAAGATATTACCTATATTGTATTGGAGTGCGGATTTTTGGTCATCGTCAGCTTCTTTCATAAGTGCGTTAAATAAAATGGTTGACTCTTTAAAGATTTCTTTTTTGGCTAACCAATAAGCTGTGGCGTATCTAGCTTCAAAGCTTTGTTCAAAAAATGATGGGGTTTCACCATTTAATACTTCATTATTAAATTTATTAGCTTGGTAAAGATTAAAAAGATTAAAAAAGATGAATAAGGCGCTAGACACTAAAGTAGCCAAAGCAATCCTTGTGATATATTTTGCTGTGAAAAATTGATTTAATTTGTTCATAATTTTATTTTTTTAACTCAATTAGTTTAAGTAAGAATAGTACAAATGTCATTAAAAACGCACCAATTAGAAAATGAAGAGAGTAATTGGAGCCAGGAATTACTTCCTCATAAAAAATTTGTTTTTTTTCTTTCAGGTTAATATCTTTGATCGCCTTTTCAAGTGATGCAGGATCTTCAGCTTCATAAGCCTGAAAAGGTGATCTGAAAGTTTTAAAATATTCAAAAAGTTCTATTTGAGGTGGCGGTTGTGTTTCGTCTCTTATTTTAAGATTTTCATCAAAGATACTTATTCCGCCTGGTTGTCTTAATACAATCCAATACAAACCGATATCAAATCGATCAAACCAATCTCTAATTTTTTGTTGGGTTGGCGCATCAATTCTTCCGGCTCCATCCGATAATAGAATGACTGCTCGAGAGCCTGAGTCTTCGACCTTAGCAAAGAGTTCTGAGACGCTAGAAAGTCCAGCACCAATATTTGTTTGGAATAGAGCATTACCAGCTGTTGCATTTACCGCGCCAGTAATTGCGCTCTTATTTTGAGTGAGAGGCAAAACAAACATTGCTGAGTTGCTGAAGGTTATAACTCCAATCATGTCATTTTTTCTTGACTCAACAAAATTGATAATAAGCCTAGCTGCTGCTGCTGATTTAGTCTCCCCAACACCTTCATTATCTAATTGGGTTGAACCTGAAAAAGGGTCGTCCATGGAAGCACTTCTATCTAATACAAGACCTATTTGAGATCCAATTCCTACTTTAGTCACTGTTTCTTGCGGCATTTGAGGGGATGCAAAATAAAGAATTAAAAAAAGGATAATCAAGCTATTAAAAACTTTTATTAAGATGGAGAGAAATAATGATGATGAATCATCAGGTATTAACTTGTTCCAAGAATAAAAGTTTTTTGATATGACTTTAAAAATAAAAGGTACAAATATTAATGGGATTAAGATCAGAAAAAAAGGGTTCAAAAAAAACATATTTATATTTTTATTAATTTAATGTCTGCATTTTTAACAGGAATGTTCTTTTCGCACAAATGAAGATGGAAGCAGAAAAAAATTAACCAATCCCTAATCTCTTCACTTTCTTGCATTTTTTTTGTAAACAATTTTTGATTAGAAATTTTAAAAAATAAAACAAGTTCTTTTTCAATTAGCTTAAAAGATGAATTTTTTAAATACAGATCTTTGATATTTTTTTCAAAAATACTCATTTCAGAATAATTATTTATTTGGCTATGAATTGATTTGATCATCTCATCAAGCTTAATTTTTTTATCTTTTTTTAATGTTCTATATAGCGGTAAAAATGTCTTTTTAAATCCAGGAAGAATAGTGAATTTTGTGTATATATATAAAAGAATACATAGAGACAAAATAAAGACAGCGCTACTGATGAAAATTTTATTTAAGTATTGTTGATGTTCTATTAAAATTGGTCCTCTTAAGCCACTCATATCCTCTTGGACTTTAATATCGCCAAATATAGCAATGGGGGATACAGCAATGGTTAGTTCAGGTATTCTTAATTTTAATACTTCTTCAGAATTTCTTTTATTAACGACTCTATAGTAATCAGCAGTTACAAATGCAGGTTTGGCTACTACATTGTTAGTAAATATTTGATAGGTCAGAAGTAAGTCTAATTCATTTTTGTTAATTTTCTTGTCGATATCTTGGAGCGTAATACCAAGTAATTGCCCCCTAAAGCGTTTTTCATAGCCTACAATTGGTAAAGATTCTTCGATAAGCGCATAAGGTTCATGGACTATTAATTTGATGTGTCTTTGAACCAAATCACCCACGTGATAACCAACTTTTTGATCAGGTTCTGTTATTGATAGTGAATAAAATTTCTCATCAAGGTCAGGATACTTTTTTGGGTCTTCAAAGGCAAATGCTAAATTTGCAATTAAAATTAATAGAATAAATCTAAGCATGGTAATACTCATTAAAGTAGTGAGTCATATCATCTGGATTGAATTCACCCTCAACAAAAAAAGGCGGGGCATCAAAACTATTAAATAATTTGATCAGATGTTTTTTTCTTTGATTAAATTCAGTAATAATATTTTTGATCAGTTTCTTTCGCAGAAGAATTGTCCTCTCTTCAAATGTTTCAGGGTCGGTGAATGTAGTAATACCAAATTTGGGTAAATTAGAATATTCATTTTTATCCCATAGAATAATTGGAACAACGGTATGTTTTCTTGTGTTATTCAAAAACATAGTGATTTGCTCATTTGGCATATGAAAATCAGAAATAAAGAAAATTAAAGTATGGTCTTTCGGAAGGTATTGGTGAAGCTTTGAAATCCCATGTGATCCTTTATTGTGATTTTTTTCTGAAGTAATTTTTTTAATCAAACTTTCTGTAAGATATGGCCTGTAAGACAAAGGTGCGATCCACTCATCATTTACAGTATCGTGAAAGCCAACCAGCCCAATCGCATCTCTATTATGATAAGCAGAGTTTTTAATAATTTCAGCAATCTCTGCTGCGCGTTCTAACTTGCTTGCTTGACCAAAGGTCATACTTGCTGATAAATCATTAAAAATCATAATTGGTGTAGCACTTCTTTGATTAAATATTCGAACATAAACTTGATCCATTGGATCCCTCATTGTCATTCGCAAATCGATCCTTCTCGGATCTGGATAATCAAGAAGATTTGAGTGACCAGCAAATTCAATTCCCATACCCCTCTGGTCTGATTTATGACTTCCAGGATGAATGGCTTTAGATTTCCAATTGATATGATAATTAAAAAACTCGACAGACATTAATGCGCACTAACCTTGTTTATTATTTCAGTAGTTAATTCTCTTGAAATTTCAGTTCTTCTTAAATCATATACTGGATTAAAAACTAATCTGTGCGCAATAGTTTCATGAAAAATTTGATGAATATCTTCTGGCAGAACAGACGATCGATTATTCATCCACGCATTAACCCGAGCACATTTCATCATCATACTAATTCCTCGAGGACTGGAGCCAGAAACAATAAGCCTGCTGATATCAATGTCTGAAATTTTAATATTAAAGTCTTGGGGTTTTATTGTTGCCTTCCATAAATTCAAAGCATATTTTTCCAACTCTTTAGTTGCATCTATATTTTCTTGAATTTCAGCAGCTACATGATTTAACTGATCAAAGCTCAATTGATCTGTTTTGACTTTAGTTATTAGTTCGTCAGCGTTGTGAAATTTTGTATCAAAAATCAAATCAGTCATTAAGCCATCGTTATTTGGAATGACGATTGGAATTTCCATCATAAATCGATCCCTTGCAGCAGATGGTATTTCAAATGTCTCTTCTTTTTCTACCTGATTTCGATCTGCAAAAACAATTAAATGAGGAAAATGAAATTCTTGATTAAATGCTGAAAGAGTTTTCTCAGCCATGATTCTTAGCATGAGTGAGTGAACTTGGGGCCTCGCTCGATTAATTTCATTAAAGAAAAATATACTTAAATCTTCACCAGATCTTAGAACAGGACCCTTGTCAACATGGGGTTTGCCATCATCACCTAAGTAAGTATGATAGATTAGGTCATTAGGCATTAAGTCAATGGTCCCTTCAATCCTTTCATAACCACCACCAATACCTCGAGCAACAGCGCGAAGCATTGTTGTTTTTCCAACCCCAACATCCCCTTCTAAAAGAACATGTCCGCGAGCAAATATTGAGATAAGAATGAGGCGTATCGGATTTTCTTGACCTAGGATAACTTCATTAATTTGTTTTTCAAGGGTTGTTGCGCTTTTTAACCAGTCAGCGAGATTTTTTTTTGCCATTACTTGATCTTTCTATATAACTAAAGGTTTATGAATTAATCATTAAACTATTTTTATTGTTTATAATAATGAATTCTTATTAGAATTAAATATAACATGACCACGAAAAATAGCTATTCATACGATGAACTAATTGAGTGTGGGCAGGGTAAAATGTTTGGCCCTGGCAATGCTCAACTTCCTTTACCACCGATGTTAATGTTTGATCGAATTATTGAGATCAACGATAATCAAGGTGAATTTAAAAAAGGATTCATCCACGCTGAAATGGATATCATTCCAGATCTTTGGTTCTTTAAATGTCATTTTGAAAATGATCCTGTAATGCCAGGATGTCTTGGATTGGATGCGATGTGGCAGTTAGTTGGCTTCTTTCTTGGTTGGAAGGGTGGAGAGGGGAAAGGTAGAGCCCTTGGTAGCGGTGAAGTTAAATTTACTGGTCAGGTTCTTCCGAACGCAAAAAAAATTTCATATTTAATCAATTTAAAACGTGTGATTATGAGAAAATTGGTGATGGGTATTGCAGATGCTAAAATGCTAGTTGATGGACGTGTAATTTATGAAGCGAATGATCTAAAAGTCGGTTTATTTAAGACAACAGAAAATTTTTAAGGAAATTGTTTGAGAAGAGTAGTTATTACTGGATTAGGGATTGTCTCAAGTTTAGGAAATAATCAGTCCGAAGTTAAAGATAGTCTTTATCATGGCAAATCAGGGATTACCTTTCAGCCTGAATATGCGGAAAGAGGTCTTCGTTCGCAGGTTGCCGGATCAGTTAGCATAAATTACGAAGAATTAATTGATCGCAAACTTCTTCGCTTTATGGCCAAAGGCCATGCCTATGCATGGATTGCTATGCAGGAGGCTATCAAAGATGCTCAACTAAGTGAAGACTTGATATCTAATACAATGACAGGTTTGATTGTTGGGGCAGGTGGTACATCAACCGAATCTATGCTCCATGGAACAGAAGTCCTGGCTGAAAAAGGAATCAGACGAGTCGGCCCTTATATGGTAACTAAAACAATGTCTAATGGTGTTGCAGCTTGTTTAGCCACTGGTGCAAAGATCAAAGGAATAAATTACTCTATAAGCTCAGCTTGTTCCACCAGCGCTCATTGTATTGGTAATGCAGTTGAGCAAATTCAGCTTGGCAAACAAGATATTGTTTTTGCAGGAGGGGCGGAAGAAGAACATTGGACCATGAGTTATCTATTTGATGCAATGGGAGCCATGTCATCAAAGTTTAATGATGCACCTGAAACCGCGTCAAGAACTTATGATAAAGACAGAGATGGATTTGTAATTTCCGGCGGTGCAGGAATTTTAGTTTTAGAAGAATATGAACATGCAATAAAAAGGAGCGCGACTATTTATGCCGAGGTGACTGGTTATGGAGCAACTTCAGATGGTCACGACATGGTTGCTCCAAGTGGAGAAGGTGCTGAGCGATCAATGATTATGGCATTAGGAAATATTGATAAAGTTGATTATATAAATACACATGGCACAAGTACACCAGTTGGCGATATTGTTGAAATTAATGCAATTAAAAATGTTTTTGCTTCAGGAAGATTTGGAGATATCCCATTAATTGCTTCAACTAAGTCATTATCAGGTCATGCCTTGGGCGCAGCTGGGGTTAATGAAGCTATTTATTCTCTTATCATGATGAAAAATAATTTTATTGCCGCCTCGGCAAATGTGGACAATATTGATGAAAATATACAGGATGTAACAATTGTAACTAGATTAATTGAAAATAAAGTAATTAACACGGTTATGTCAAATAGCTTTGGATTTGGCGGCACTAATGCAACCCTGCTTTTCTCAAAAATTAATTAAGAACTACAATTAAAGCAGCTTCCCTCAATTCTGACATAGTAATATTGTAAGTTCGATAACCACTTTCAAGTTTCATAAACTCTATTCCGATTTGCATCGAGATAATCTCTTTATATTTCTCGACACGAGTAAATTCAATATTGTCTTTAGATGCAACAATAATTAGCTCAAGATTTCTTTTCTTATGAATATCTTTAATTAATTGAGTTACATCTAGTGAGGATAAATTCGCAATACTTAAAACTTCATTGGGTAAAACAATTATAGATTGACTATACTTTTTATTATTAATTTTTAAACAATTTTCTTCGTAGGCACTGATATAATTAAGTTCTTTATCAGTCATTTCATGAAATTTCATAATCTGATAATTTGTTGATAATTTTATTTATTATATAGTTTTTAAAGTGAAAAAAATTCAAAAATCTAATAAGCTTGATGACGTTTGTTACGACATTCGTGGGCCTGTGTTGGGTCATGCAAAGCAAATGGAGGAGTCAGGCCATAAAATCATAAAAATGAACATTGGCAACCCAGCTGCATTCGGATTTGAGGCACCTGATGAAATTACCCAAGATGTTATCAGAAATATGTCTCAAGCATCTGGTTATACTGAAAGCCACGGTTTTTTTGCACCAAGAAAATCAATCATGCATTATGCGCAAGAAAAATATATAAAAGATGTCGATGTGGATGACATTATCATTGGTAATGGTGTTTCAGAATTAATTGTTATGGCGATGCAAGGTCTAATCAACAACGAAGATGAAGTTCTTATCCCAATGCCAGACTATCCACTTTGGACAGCTGCAGTTAAGCTTGCCGGTGGAAAACCAGTTCATTATTTATGTGATGAAAAGCAAAAATGGTATCCAGATTTAAATGACATTAAATCTAAAGTGACATCAAAGACAAAAGCAATAGTGGTTATTAATCCAAACAATCCAACTGGAGCTTTGTATCCGGATGAGATTTTGCAAGGGATTATTCAAATTGCTAGAGAGAAAAATCTGATTATTATGGCAGATGAGATTTACGATAAGGTTCTTTATGATGGAAAAAAACATACTTCAATTGCATCATTAGCTGACGATATAGTTTTTTTAACTTTTAACGGTTTATCCAAAAATTATAGAGCTTGTGGATATCGTGCTGGGTGGCTCATTTTGTCCGGAGATAAAAAAAATGCAACAGATTATTTAGAAGGATTAAATATGCTTGCGTCAATGAGACTGTGCTCGAATGTACCAGGTCAATTAGCAATTCAAACTGCTCTTGGCGGCTATCAAAGTATTAATGATCTTGTTGCTCCTGAGGGGAGGTTGGCGAGACAAAGAGATTTAGCCTATGATCTCATGTCGCAAATTCCTGGAATAAGCTGTGTTAAGCCTGATGCTGCTATGTACTTATTTCCAAGACTTGATCCAAAAAAATATAAAATTGATAATGATCAAGAACTTATTTTGAAGATTCTAATTGATACAAAAGTGCTTTTGGTTCAGGGAAGCGGTTTTAATTGGTGTGATACAAATCACTTTAGAGTTGTCTTTTTGCCTGATGAAGATAATTTAAAAGTGGCGTTTACAAGATTGAATGAATTTTTTACAGGAATTGTCAAATAATGAGTAAGTTTAGAATAGGAATTTTGGGTTTTGGAACTGTTGGCTCTGGGGTCTTTAATGTTTTGCAGGAAAATCATGATGAAATTCTTTCTAAAACAGGTATAGATTTTGAAATTGTATCCATATTAGATTTAGATCATGAAAAAATTATAAGCGTTGCTAAAGATAAAAAAATGATAGCAAAAGACATTGATGATTTAATCAATACATCTGATGTGGTGCTTGAATTAATTGGTGGAACTAGAATTGCTTTTGACTTTGCTAAAAAAGCTTTAAATGCTAAGAAGCATTTGGTTACAGCCAATAAAGCACTAATTGCTCTGCATGGGACTGAGCTTTTTAATTTAGCAAAAGAAAATAATGTCTCAATCCTCTATGAAGCCTCAGTAGCAGGTGGAATTCCAATTATTAAAGTATTACGTGAAGGCGTGGTTTCAAATAAGGTGGAATGGGTGGCTGGGATTTTGAATGGAACGACCAATTACATACTTACTGAAATGAAAAATAATGGGCTTTCATTTGAAACAGCATTATCTCAGGCGCAATCATTAGGTTATGCTGAGGCCGACCCAACTTTTGATATTGAAGGGATTGATGCAGCTCACAAGATTACAATTATTGCATCAATTGCTTTTGGTGTTGCATTAAACTATAACGACGTATTTGTCGAAGGTATCAGTAATCTTCAATTAAAAGATGTGGCTTATGCTGAAGAGCTTGGCTACAGAATTAAGTTGATAGGCTTGGCAAAGAAAGTAAATCAAGATATTGAGGTGAGAGTGCATCCGACCTTGATCTCTGAAACGCAGCTAGTTGCAAATGTAGACGGGCCGATGAATGCAGTTTTGGTAATGGGCAACATGTTAGGTCCGACTCTTTATTACGGTGCTGGAGCAGGGTCTGATCCAACAGCGAGTGCAGTATTGTCTGATGTCATTGATTTGGCACGCTCAATTTCCAAAGGAAATAAAGTATTTCATATCCCTTCCTTTGGTTATGAAGATTCAAGTTTATCCTCATTGAAGTTTAAAAAAATAAATCAGATAAGTTCTGGATATTACATTAGAGCTAATTTTATTGATGCAGCAGGAGTGCTTGCAAAAATAACATCTTTATTTGCTGATAAAAATATTTCAATTGATGAGATGCATCAAAAAATGCTGAAAAAAAATCAAACAGAAAATGATGTCATTATTGTAGTCAAGAATGCTCAAGAAAAAGAAATTAATGGCATTATTGATGACATTCAAAAAATGCAATCAAATGTTGGAAATGTTGTCAAAATAAGACTTGAAGAGCTGATAAAATGAAGTATATCTCTACGCGTGGACAAGCACCAAAAATAAATTTTAGTGAGACCTTAATCACCGGATTAGCCTCTGATGGTGGATTGTATTTACCAGAAAATTACCCTAACTTATCAACAGACAATCTTGAGGAGTTTCGAAATCTATCATATTCCGATTTAGCTTTTGCAATCATGAAATTATTTATTGACGATGATGACATTCCTCATGATGAGCTAAGAAATATTATTAATAAAACATATACCAAAGAAATATTTTCCTATACTCGTGACACTCAAGATTCAAACGATATTACTCCATTAACAAAAGTAGATAATCATTTATATCTTCTTTCATTATCTAATGGTCCAACATTAGCTTTTAAAGATATTGCAATGCAATTTCTTGGAAATATTTTTGAATATCTTTTACATAAAAATAATAAGACATTAAATATATTAGGAGCTACTTCGGGAGATACAGGCTCTGCTGCCGAATATGCCATGATTGGTAAAAAGGGCGTAAACGTATTTATGTTATCACCTCGTGGAAAAATGAGTCCATTTCAAACTGCTCAAATGTACAGTTTGCAAGATAATAATATTTTTAATATATCTATTGATGGTTTTTTTGATGACTGTCAGGATATTGTTAAAGGAGTTTCCAATGACCTTGATTTTAAGAATCAGAATCAAATTGGCGCAGTTAACTCAATTAACTGGGGAAGAATTATTGCTCAAGTGGTCTATTATTTTAAGGGGTATTTTTCCTCAACAAATGCCTCTAATGAAGTGATTGACGTAACAGTTCCATCAGGTAATTTTGGTAATATCTGTGCTGGACATATATCTAGAATGATGGGGTTGCCAATAAGAAAACTTGTTGTGGCAACAAATGAAAATAATGTTCTTGATGAGTTTTTCAAAACTGGTGTGTATAAACCAAGAACATCAGATGACACATATCATACATCCAGTCCTTCAATGGATATTTCCAAGGCATCAAATTTTGAGAGATTTATATTTGATTTAATTGAACGAAATCCTGATGAATTAAGATCTCTATGGAAAAAAATTGATAAAGGTGAAAGTTTTGATTTATCAAATACAGGCTACTTTGGAAAAGTATCTAATTACGGTTTCACGTCTTCATCAAGCTCACACCAAAATCGCTTACATTTTATAAAGTTATTACATAAAAAATATAATTTGATTATTGATACACATACTGCTGATGGATTCAAGGCAGCCTTTGATCATTTTGATCAGACTGAAGCTATTCCAATGGTGGTTCTAGAAACTGCTTTGCCAACTAAATTTGAAGAAACAGTATTGGAGGCAATTAAGATGAAACCACCCAGACCAGACGGCTTGTCTAATATCGAACAATTACCACAAAAGTCATTTGAGGTTGATAATGATATTAATCAAGTAAAACAATTTATTGAAAGTCATTCTTAACTTATGCGGCAATATTTGGACTTATTGAATCATGTTCTTGAACATGGCGATAAAAAAGAGGACAGAACAGGTACAGGTACCATTTCTGTTTTTGGTTACCAGATGCGATTTGATTTGTCGGAAAAATTCCCACTATTAACAACAAAAAAAGTACACCTTAAGTCAGTTATTCATGAGCTGCTCTGGTTTCTAAAGGGCTCAACAAATATCCGTTACCTAAAAGAAAATGAGGTAAGCATATGGGATGAATGGGCAGATGAAAATGGTAATCTTGGACCAGTCTATGGGTCCCAATGGAGATCATGGCAAACCACTGATGGAAGAACGATTGATCAAATTTCTAATTTAATCAACACTATAAAAAACAATCCTGACTCAAGAAGATTGATTGTCTCGGCATGGAATGTAGGCGAGATAGATCAAATGAAATTGCCACCTTGCCATTGTTTTTTTCAATTCTATGTTGCAAATAATAAGTTATCTTGTCAGCTCTACCAAAGAAGTGCAGATATTTTTCTTGGCGTGCCCTTTAATATTGCTTCATATGCACTTTTGACGTTAATGATAGCTCAGGTAACCGATTTAACACCAGGAGAATTTGTGCATACATTAGGTGATGCGCACATATATAGTAATCATATTGAGCAAGTACATCAGCAATTATCACGAGATGTAAAGGATTTACCTATTATGAGAATTAATCCACATGTTAAAGATATTTTTAGCTTTAAATATGAGGATTTCGAGATATCAAATTATGATCCTCATCCATTAATTAAAGCTCCTGTTGCGGTATAGTGAATAAATTTTCAATCATTGTTGCTATGTCTGAAAATTATGTCATTGGCTTAAATAACTCGTTACCATGGCGCTTGTCTGATGATCTAAAACGCTTTAAAGAAATTACTACTGGACATCAAATAGTGATGGGTAGAAAAACCTATGAATCAATTGGTAGACCATTACCAAATAGAGATAACTTTGTTTTAACCAGAAATGCAAAGCTACAAATTGATGGCATTAATGTAATTAAATCGTTAAATGATATTCCAAGTTCTGACAAAAAAACTTTCATAATTGGGGGGGGCGAAATTTACACCCAACTGATTAATAGTTGCGATGAGTTATTGGTAACTAAAATTCACTGTGAAATTGATGGCGATGCATATTTTCCCATCATAGATCTTTCTGTATGGAGTTTGATAAATCAGTCAGAAAAATTTACTGAAAATGATTTGGAATATTCCTATCTGACTTATAGAAAAATTTAAATTAAGTTTTTACGCAATCAACAAAATAGGAAGCTTTACCATTTAAGGAATCTTTGACTAATCCATGATTGTCTGTTTCAAATCCTGGAAATAGCTCATTAAACTCTTTAGCAAACCGTAAGTAATTAACTATTTTTTTATTAAATTTTTCCCCTGGAATAAGAAGTGGAATCCCAGGTGGGTAGGGGGTAAGTAATACTGATGTCACTCTTCCCTCAAGCTCATCAATGGCAATTCTTTCGATCTCTTTATGCGCCATTTTTGCAAAAGCCTCTGTCGGTTTCATAGCAGTTTCAATATCAGATAGATACATATCCGTAGTCAATTTTGCTACATCATACTTACGATAGACTTCATGTATTTCATTACAAAGATCTCTTAAGCCTTTTCTTTCATATTGTGGATACTTCTGGGTAAATTCAGGGAGCACTCTCCAGATTGGTTGATTTTTATCATAATCATCCTTAAATTGCTGAAGTGCAGCCAGAAGTGTATTCCATCGACCTTTGGTAATCCCAATTGTGAACATAATAAAGAATGAGTACAAACCAGTTTTTTCAACAATTACCCCATGTTCTGCGAGATACTTGGTTACAATTGATGCGGGGATACCGATATCATCATCAAATTCACCTTTCATATTTAAACCAGGGGTAATAATTGTCGCCTTGATCGGGTCAAGCATGTTGAAGCCCTCCGATAGCTTATCAAACCCATGCCAATTATCCTCAGATTTAAGCATCCATGAATCGCGTGTTTCAATGCCTTCTTCGCTTAAGTCATCTGGCCCCCAGACTTTAAACCACCAATCCTGACCCCAGTCACTATCTACTTTCCTCATTGCTCTTCTAAAATCCAAAGCTTCCATTATGGATTCTTCAACTAGAGCTGACCCTCCCGGCTGTTCCATCATGGCAGCAGCTACATCACAGCTAGCAATAATTGAATATTGAGGACTAGTAGAGCAATGCATTAAATAAGATTCATTAAATACATCTCGGTCAAGTTTATTATTTTCAGCATCTTGCACAAGAATTTGTGAGGCCTGACTTAATCCAGCTAATAATTTATGAGTCGATTGGGTAGAAAAAATCATACTGTCTTTACATTTCGGACGATCTTCACCAATTGCGTGATAATCGCCATAAAAGTTATGAAAAACTGCATGAGGAAGCCATGCTTCATCAAAATGTAGGGTATCAATTTTTCCATCAAGCATTTCTTTAATTTCTTCAACGTTATATAACACTCCGTCATATGTTGATTGGGTGATTGTAAGAACTCGAGGTTTTTGTTTTTTATTCTCAATGAATGGATTTGAATCAATTTTTTTTTGGATATTGTCCCAGCTAAACTCTTCTTTAGGAATGGGGCCAATAATGCCAAAATGGTTCCTCGTCGGCATAAGAAAAATTGGAATAGCGCCGGTCATTGTAATAGAGTGCAACACCGATTTATGACAATTTCTGTCTACTATTACAATATCACCAGGTGCAACAGTCGAATGCCATACCATTTTATTAGAAGTGGATGTTCCGTTGGTAACAAAATAACAATGGTCAGCATTATAAATTCTTGCAGCATTTTTCTCTGATGCTGCAACAGGACCGGTATGATCAAGAAGTTGTCCTAGCTCATCAACCGCATTACAAACATCTGCACGAAGCATATTTTCACCGAAAAACTGATGAAACATTTGACCAACAGGAGACTTTAAAAAAGCAACCCCACCAGAGTGACCAGGACAATGCCATGAATATGAGCCATCAGCTGCGTAGTGAGTTAGGGCTCGAAAAAAGGGAGGTGGAAGGCTATCCAGATAGGATCTGGCTTCTCTTGTAATATATTTTGCAATAAATTCGGGTGTATCTTCATTCATATGAATGAAGCCATTTAATTCACGTAAAACTTCATTTGGTATGTGACGGCTGGTTCTTGTTTCGCCATGAAGAAAGATAGGTATCTCATCATTACGGTATCGAATTTCATCTACAAAATCTTTAAGACTTTTAATTGCTTTTGGATTTTCTTCCACAAATTCTTCATCGTCAATTGCTAAAATAAAAGCTGAGGCTCTGCTTTGCTGTTGTGCGAAGGAAGCAAGATCCACATAACTTGTGACGCCGACTGCCTCAAAACCCTCTTTTTTGATGGCCTCAGCAAGAAGCCTGATTCCAAAACCAGAAGAATTTTCTGATCTAAAATCTTCATCAATAATAATAATTGGAAAGTTAAATTTCATTATATTTTCGGCGGAGTAACGCCGGTTTGACCTTGATATTTACCGCCACGATCTTTGTAAGACACTTCACAAACCTCATCAGATTCAAAAAATAGAACCTGCGCACAACCTTCTCCGGCATATATTTTTGCAGGTAGGGGCGTGGTATTGCTAAACTCTAAAGTGACATAACCCTCCCATTCAGGTTCGAATGGAGTGACATTAACGATAATTCCGCATCTTGCATAAGTAGATTTACCAAGACAAACTGTTAGTACATTTCTAGGTATTTTAAAGAATTCAACCGTTCTTGCTAGAGCGAAAGAGTTAGGGGGGATAATACAATGATCTGATTCAAATTCAACAAAAGAATTTGGGTCAAACTTCTTGGGGTCAACAATAGTGGAATTAATATTTGTAAACACTTTAAATTCATTTGCACATCTAATGTCATAACCATAGCTAGAGGTGCCATATGAAACAATTTTGTATCCATCTTTTTCTCGAATCAATCCTGGTTCAAAGGGTGAAATCATGCCATGATTTTCTGCCATTTCCCTTATCCAACGATCAGATTTAATTGCCATAATTATCCTAAAAAAATTATTACTCTATATTAATACTACTGCGCCAAAATTGATCTGAATTTTCAAAAATAATTTTTGAGTCAACCGGATCTTTTGATCCGGCAGGATAACAATGAACTGGAACTGATGTGTCCTGCCATTTTTCAATAATTGGGTCTATCAGTTTCCATTGAGCTTTCACTTCATCAATATGTAAAAATCTAGATTGATTACCTTCAATAAGGTCAAGCAGTAAGGTTTCATAAGAATCAATAGTTTCGTCTCCTTCGAACCTTATCCCTCCATCAAGTTGTATTTTTCTAGATTTTGTGTCATCGAGTCCTGGAACTTTTGTATTCATTTCAATGTGAATTGACTCTTTTGGCTGAATGCTAATAATAATCCAGTTATCATTTATTTCACCACTGGGTGTTGTTGTTGGTTTTAATTTTACGGAAATATAGGTTGCATTTTCGTGTAACCTTTTGGCAGTTCGAAGATAGATTGGAACATCTTTCCATCGATCATTATCAATAAAAAATTTAACTGCTGCATATGTTTCAACATTACTATCTTGACCTAATTCTTCTAGGTAACCTTTAACTTCACCTTCATTTGATATCGTTCCCGCAGTATACTGTGCCCTAAAAACATACTTTTCAAAATTATTAATTGGTACCGGTTTAATTTGGTTCAACAGCTTGACTTTCTCATCTCTTACATCGTTGGGAGAAAAACTTTTTGGCTTTTCCATAGTGGCAAGCGTTAAGGTTTGTAGGATATGACTTTGCATCATATCTCTTAGGGCGCCGGTGGCATCATAAAATGTTGTTCTGTCGCCTACACCTAATGTTTCATGATTTGTTATCTGTATGTGATCAATGTATTGCCTATTCCAGATTGGTTCAAGGAGAGTGTTATAAAAACGTGTGAATAATATATTTTGTAATGCAAATTTACCTAAGTAATGATCTATACGATAAATTTGAGATTCTTTAAGATGTTTGGAAATTGAATCCTGAAGAACTTGAGCTGTTTCAGTATTTACCCCAAAAGGCTTTTCAATTAAAACTCTTTTCCAGTGACTTGATTCATCAAGCAGTTTAGCTTCAGCTAGTTGATCAACAATCAAAGCGAAATCAGATGGCCTGACTGATAAAAAGAAAGCTAAATTCTGTGAAAACCCTTCTTGACCTAATCTATCTGACAGTTTTATGAAAGCATCAGGATCATCTGGTAGGTTGGCGTGATATATATTTCTTTTTAGAAAACGATCTAATACAGTTTGATTTAGATCTTTATCATATTTGGCGCGAATTATACTTTTTAGGTTTATCATCCATTCCGCATGTGACTCTTCTTGCCGACCAATTGATACAATTTTCATGTCCGGATGAAGTTTTCCAGCGAGATCTAATTTAAACAACCCAGGAAATAGTTTTACTCTAGCTAAGTTACCTTTGGCGCCAAATAAGAGAAGGGTAGAAGCTTCTTTTTGCGTCATAACTTAACCTTTTTTTCTTAACAGGTGACCGCCAAATGCATTACGCATAATTGACAGTAGCTTATATCCGTAGCCTTTTTGTTTTTCTTGTGATCTGAACCTTACTTGAAGAGCTAAGGTTAATACTGGGGCAGGAATTCCTAAATCAACAGACTCAACAACAGTCCATCGCCCTTCACCTGAGTCGGCAACATAAGGTTCAATATTATCAAGGTTTTGATCTCCCTTTAGAGATTCAGCTGTTAGATCGAGCAACCAGCTTCTAACCACTGAGCCATGTCGCCAAAGTTCAGTTACTTTGGCTAAATCAATGTCAAACTCCGTTTTTCCTTTAAGAAGCTCTAAACCTTCAGCAAAAGATTCCATCATTCCATATTCGATTCCGTTGTGAATCATTTTTGTGTAGTGGCCAGAGCCAATTGGACCTACATGAAGCCAGCCATCTTGTTGTGTAGGTGCAAGAGCTCTTAGAACAGGCTCAACTGCTTTCGCAACATCATTGTCAGCACCGACCATTAAGCAATATCCATTCTCTAGACCCCAAACACCGCCTGAGGTACCGCAGTCCATAAAGCCAATATTGTGCTCTTTTAACATCGCTCCAATTTTGACGCTGTGCTTATAGTTAGAATTGCCTCCATCCACAATGATGTCTCCAGGATTTAACATAGGGATAAGGTCATCAATTTGTTTTTCTGTGACTTCTCCAGCTGGGAGCATCATCCAGATGATTCTTTGTCCTTCAAGCTGATTAACCGCATCTTCAACTGAGCTGGCTGGAATTAAATTTTCTTCTTGCTCAAGCTTAGCAACCATTTCTGATGACATGTCAAATCCGACCACATTAATTCCATTGCGAATTAAACGTGTAGCCATATTTCCACCCATTTTTCCTAGTCCAAGCATTGCAATTTTCATATTTATCCTTTTGTTAAAGTTATTTTTTTGGTAATCTTGTGAATTACATTTTAAGGTCAGAATTATACCAAACGATGAGATAGTCTGATAGTTTTTAATCCCTCAAATAATATAAAAATCAATATGCATCAAAAACTTAACTGGAAAGAATTCGCAGATAAAAATGAGCTTGAATCAATATTACTTCAAGACATTGTAGATATTGCAAATAATGCAATAAAGAAAAATGGAAATTTTAAAATTGTGATGGCTGGCGGATCAACCCCTGAAAGGTTATATAAATCATTTCTCAATATTCAAAATCAAAATTTCAGTAACTGGGAATTATATGTTGGCGATGAAAGATGCCTTCCAGTAGACGATGAAGGTAGAAACAGTTTAATGATAAAGCGATCATTCATTGATCATCTGCCAGAGGATTTAAAACCAAAATTTTTTCCCATTAATAGCGAAAAAGGATCTAAAGAAGCTGCTAATGAATACAACACTATTGTTGATAAGGTGAATCGATTTGATCTTGTCTTATTGGGTCTGGGAGAAGATGGACATACCGCGAGCCTATTTCCTGAGCATTGCTGGGATAACCAATTGAATGTCGTTCCAGTATCGAATGCACCCAAACCGCCTTCAGATAGAGTTTCAATGACTCCTAAAGCATTTTTAAAAGCTGAAAAAATATTTTTTATAGTGACAGGTCATGGAAAGATAGAGCCATTTAATGCATGGAAACAAGGAGACGGGATTCCTGCTTCAAAAATTATGTCCGATAATCTTATCGATATTTACTGTAATTTTGATTAACTTTTTTGAATTATAATTTTAGGAAATTTATCTTTAAAATTTTCTTTCATTTGGGCAATTTTGATACTCACTTTTTCAGCGATTGATAAGAATGCGTCATTTATGGATGGATTTTCATTATCTAACAATGGAGGCACTCCTGAGTCCATTCTCTTCTGAATCATCGCGTTTAGAGGTATCGAACCCAGTAATAAAATATTATTTTTAGCAGCCAAATTTTTCCCTCCATCTTCACCAAAAATATGCTCATGATGACCACAATTTGGACATTCAAAAACAGCCATATTTTCCACCAGACCAATGTTTGGAATATTTACTTTTTCAAACATACCAATACCTTTTTGTGCATCTATTAAAGCTACATCTTGGGGAGTGGTGACAATGACAGAGCCTGTCACAGGAACTTTTTGAGCTAGTGTAAGTTGAGTGTCTCCTGTGCCTGGAGGTAAATCAATTATTAAGTAATCTAAATTATCCCAATTTGTCTCATTAAGGAGTTGTTGCAAGGTATTAGTAACCATAGGCCCTCTCCATACAATAGGAGTATCTGGATCGACAAGATAACCTATGGACATGGTTTGAATGCCATGTGAAACTATAGGCTCCATACTTTTTCCATCTCGTGATTCTGGTTTTTTATTAGCGCCAAACATTAATGGTTGACTTGGCCCATAAATATCAGCATCCAGAATGCCAACTCTTGCACCCAATTGATGCAATGCAATTGCAAGATTACATGCAACGGTTGATTTCCCAACACCGCCTTTACCAGAAGCAACTGCAATAATATTCTTTACATTTTTGATGCTTTCCGTTGTCCCTTGGGTTTTGTGGCTGACTACATCCAACTCAAGTGAAATATTGATTTTTTTTTCTATGTTGCCTAAGCATTCAGTAATCTTGTTTTTATAATTCTGCTCAAGATTTTTGAATGTAAAACCTACCTTAATAGTTATATTTAACTGATCTTCAGTTTCATCTACAGTTATATTTTTTTTAAGAAAAGGTTTGACTTGATTGTGTTCATCAAAAATTTTTTCTAATAAATCTTTTATATTTTCCATTGCACTATATTTCGGTTGAATTGATAATTATTTGTTAGAATACGATCATTATTTTTTTATAAAGTTTACATGCGAAGAATTTTAATTACATCTGCACTTCCTTACGCTAATGGGAGTATACATCTTGGACACCTGGTTGAATATATTCAAACAGATATTTGGTCAAGATTTCAAAAAATGAATGGCCATGAAGTTTTTTATGTGTGTGCTGATGACACGCATGGAACACCGATCATGATTAAGGCGCAAAATGAAGGGATCACCCCAAAACAACTGATTGCTGATGTTCATAAAGAACATACCAAGGATTTTGCAGACTTTTATGTGAATTTTGATAATTTTTATACAACTGATTCAGAAGAAAATAAGCTATTTTCTGAGGAAATTTTTAAATCTTTAGAAAAAAACAAAAAAATTTCTTCTAAAGAGATAGAGCAATATTTTGATAATGATAAACAAATGTTTCTTCCAGACAGGTTTATTAAAGGGGAATGCCCAAAATGTAATGCAAAGGATCAGTATGGCGATTCTTGCGAAGCTTGTGGAGCTACTTATTCACCAACAGATTTGATTAAACCTTACTCATCATTATCTGGCTCCACTCCAGTAAAGAAAAAAACAAAACATTACTTTTTTAATTTATCTGAATGCGAACAATTTTTAAAAGATTGGACGGCATCTGGAACTTTACAACCTGAAGCAGAGAATAAAATCCAAGAATGGTTTAAATCCGGGTTACAAGATTGGGATATAACAAGAGATAAGCCATATTTTGGTTTTTTGATTCCTGGTGAAACAGATAAATATTTTTATGTTTGGCTGGATGCACCTATTGGATATATGGCCAGCTTTAAAAACCTAATTGATCAAAAAGGAAAAATTAATTTTGATGATTTTTGGTCGTCCGATAGTTCAACAGAGCTTTATCATTTTATTGGAAAAGATATATTGTATTTTCATGCATTATTTTGGCCAGCAACATTACATT
Source organism: Candidatus Methylolitoribacter marinus (assembly GCF_051853155.1). Classification (GTDB taxonomy): domain Bacteria; phylum Pseudomonadota; class Gammaproteobacteria; order Burkholderiales; family Methylophilaceae; genus BACL14. The sequence continues at coordinate 838,537 of NZ_CP124221.1, read as the reverse complement.
TCTCTGGTTACAGAAAGCCTACGAAAATTTTTGCGCATGGTTTTTTAACAGTCAATGGTGAAAAAATGTCTAAATCTAGAGGCACGTTCATTACTGCTAGAAGTTTTTTAGACAACATTCATGAGCCAGAATTTTTGAGATATTATTTTGCATCTAAGTTAAATGACTCAATGTCTGATATAGATTTGAATTTAGATGACTTAATGTCTAAAGTAAATTCTGATTTAGTAGGGAAGTTGGTGAATATTCCAAGCAGAACATTCGGATTTATTCATAAATTATTTAATGGAAAGATTAGGTTAATAGATCAATTACCATCAGGTAGTAAATATTCACAGTTGGTATCAAAATCGATCGAACTTAAAAATGAAATAGTGGTTTTGTATGAGTCCCGGTTGTACAGCCAATTAGTCAGAAAAGTTTTCACATTAGTTGAAGAGATAAATGAATTAATAAGTGATGAGCAACCTTGGAGTTTAGCAAAAGACTATCAACAGAATAGCGAACAGCTTCATAATATTCTTACAACATCTGCAATTGTTTTTAGAAATTCAATAATTTATCTTTCTCCAATCCTTCCAAATTTATCTCAAGAAGTAGCCAGTTTATTTAATGAGACTGATTTTAATAGCTTTGAGCAAGTTAAAGATAATATTAAAAAAATCAATAAATATAATCATTTATATCAAAGGCTTGATAAAGATAATTTAGTTAAATTAATTGAAAATAATAAAAAAATGGACAATACAAATAACAAAAAAAAAGAGCATGACAAAGAAAATCATATTTCTATTGATGATTTTAGTAAAATAGATCTTCGTGTGGCAGAAGTGATTCAAGCAAGTCATGTAGATGGCGCTGATAAATTATTGCATGTAACTTTAAATGTTGGGAAGTTAGGTAAGAAAAATGTATTTGCTGGAATAAAATCCAAATACAATCCAGAGTCTTTAATTGGCAAGAAAGTAAGCTTTGTTGCTAATCTTGCACCTAGAAAAATGAAGTTTGGAGTTTCAGAAGGAATGATTCTTGCCGCATCAGACAGTAACGAAGGACCGTTTATTTTATTAGCTGATGATGGTGCTCAGGCTGGTATGAAAATCAAATAAAACTAATTGATTTTTTGATTAATCTTCTCGATTAAAGCTGCAGGATCCTCGCTTAAAGTAATAGGTCTGCCGATCACAAGATAATTAGATCCTTGTGTTATGGCATCTTCTGGAGTTGTCACTCTCTTTTGATCATCATTACTATTCGCAAGTCTTATCCCTGGCGTTACAAATTGAAATTTTTCTTTTACTAAAGGTTTAATTGAGCAAATATCATTTGCTGAACAGACGATTCCATCCATTCCAGAATTTTCAGATAGTGTGGTTAAATAAGCAATTTGGTCAAGTAAATTATTTTTAAAACCTAATTCTTGGTAGGAAGAATTATCATAGCTAGTAAGAATTGTGACAGCAATTAAAATAGGTTTGTTTGAAGAGGAGTCTACAGCCTCTCTTGCAGCAAGCAACATTTGTTTTCCACCTGATGCATGCACATTAACCATCCAGACACCTAAATTGCAGCTTGCTTTAATAGCTTTTGATACCGTATTTGGAATATCATGGAATTTTAAATCTAAAAAAATTTCAAATCCATATTGTTGTATTAATTTGATAACATTTGGCCCCTCGTTAGTAAAAAGCTCCTTACCAACTTTTACTCTGCAATTTTGACCTTTGACCTTTTTTAGAAAACCTTCCGTTTCACTTAGAGATTCGAAATCAAGAGCTACAATAATTTTGGAGTTATTCATTATTTGCTAATATCTTTAAGTTCGTTGGAAATTGTTTCCCAAGAGTTACATGCTGGGCATTGCCAATGATGTTGTTTAGCCTTAAAACCACAATGATTACATACGTGAAATAGTTTAGTACCAATACTATTTTTAATCACCTGTTGTATCAGTTTAGTATCACTATCATTATCATCACTTAGAGACTTTGCGCTAAACAACTGATCTAGTACTTCAATAGACGGTTTTTTAATTAAATTATTTTTGGCAAATTCTTCAGCATTTTTTGGCCCTTCTTTTTGGAGAATAAAATTAAAGATCACCGAATCTATTTGGTTTATTCCGTAACTCTCTCTTAAATGAGAAAGGAAAGATAAACATTCATTCTGTTTGTTTAGCTTTTCATAACATTCTAAAAATTTCCCTGCTATTAAGATAAATTCAGTAGGTTTTTGTAGTTCGATTCTTTTCCAAATTTCTATTGCAGACTTGTAGTTTTGTTTTTCAAATTCCAACTCGCCAAGAATAATATTTGCTCGGGTTGAATTTTTGTAAATATCCAACGATTGTTCGAGATGTTTTATTGCATGGTCTTTTTTTTCAATAATTATTTTTTCTAAAGCTAGTTCACATAAAAAATGACTAATCTGTAATCTGTAAGAAGTACCAAAATTTTGTTCAACTTCTTTGCCATATTTAATGGCAGATTCCCAATGTCTTTGTTTAATGGATATATCTAACAAAATTTTTAATTTAAATTCTTGATATTGTTCATTTAAAATTTCTGTTGAAATTGTGTCGCATCGGTCATAAAATCCGGCTGTAAAATAATCTTGCATAAGCTCAGCTTTAACAGATTCAATTTGTTGTGGCGTTAACTCTTTCTGTTCTAATAATTTATTGTGAAGATTAATTGCTTGATCAATTTTTCCAAGTTTTCGAAATATGTTACCTAAAATGAAATGCAGCTCAAGGGAGTCTGGTTTTATTCTGATTGCGTCAGAAAAACATTCGGATGCTTTTTCATAATCTTGAAAGAGGATGTAATTAAGACCTTTGAAGTAAGAGGCGGGTAAATCGGTGGTTTCAGATATTATATGCTTAATATCAATTCGAGCAGCAATCCATCCCAGCCCAAAAAAAAATGGGATAAGCAAAAGCCACCAAAGCTCAAATTCAACCATATCTAATTAAGAAAGAAAATATTATAAAAAGTATACTTTAAAAGTTACTTATCAACACGAGATCTCAGCTCTTTTCCAGCTTTGAAATGGGGGACAAGTTTTTCACTGATATGAACTTTTTCACCTGTTTTGGGATTTCTACCGATTCTTGCAGGTCTTTTATTTAATGAAAAGCTACCGAAACCTCTAATTTCAATTCTTTTGCCATTGTTCAGTGTTTTTGACATTGAATCCAATATATTCTTCACAACCAACTCAGCATCTTTTTGAAGAAGATGCTGAAATTGTGCAGATAACTTTTCAATAAGTTCTGATCGTGTCATTGTTTAAATAAATTATTCCTTATCTGTCGCATCACTCATCTTTGCTTTTAAAAGAGCTCCAAGATTAGTGGTGCCAGCATTTTCTGGTTCTTTTTCGACACTTGTTTTAGCTTTTTTTGTCTCTTTTTTGCCAGACGAAGAACCATCATCTATCGCTTCTTCAGTATAGTCATCTGAAAGTTGCTTGATACCAAGCGATATTCTTTCTTTGTCTACATCAATAGCAAGTATTTTTGCTTCAACTTCGTCACCTTTTTTATACTTTTTCACAGCTTCTTCATTTGATTCGGTTGCAGATATATCTGAAAGATGAATAAGTCCGTCAATACCTCCATCTAGCCCAATAAATATACCAAAGTCAGTAATTGATTTAATCGATCCTTTGATTGTTTCACCTTGTTTGTGATCATTTTCAAAAGCTTGCCAAGGATTCTCTTTACATTGTTTGATACCAAGCGATAATCTTCTTTTGCTTTCATCAACTTCAAGAATCATTACTTCAACCTCATCCCCGAGGTTTACAACTTTAGTTGGATGAATATTCTTATTTGTCCAATCCATTTCAGAAACATGAACTAGTCCTTCTATGCCAGTTTCAATTTCAACGAACGCACCATAATCTGTGAGATTTGAAACTTTACCAAACATTCTAGTTGCTACTGGGTACCGTCTTTCTAAGCCAACCCATGGATCATCGCCAAGTTGTTTTAAGCCCAGTGAAACTCTATTTTTATCTTGATCATACTTTAAGACCTTGGCTTCGATTTCATCACCTACATTTAAAACCTCAGATGGATGTTTAATTCTTTTCCATGCAAGGTCAGTAATATGGAGCAATCCATCGATACCACCTAAATCTACAAACGCACCATAATCGGTAATATTTTTAATAATTCCTTTAACAGTTGCGCCTTCAGTGAGTGATTCAATAATCGATTCACGGTCAGCTCCCATTTGTTCTTCTAGGACTGCTTTTCTTGAAACAACAATATTATTTCTTTTTTTATCGATCTTAATAACTTTTAATTCAGTTTCTTTATTTTCATATGGCGATGTATCTTTTACTGGTCTTGAATCAACTAATGATCCAGGTAAGAATGCAGTAATTCCTTTAACTGATACTCTAAGGCCACCTTTTACTCTTGAGCTGACAAAACCTGATACTGTAGTCTTATCATTCATTGCATTCTCAAGGTCTTCCCAGGCTTGAATTTTTTTTGCTCTATCTCGAGAAAGAATTGTTGAACCATATCCATCTTCAAGTTTTTCGATAGCCACTTTTACAAAGTCACCAACTGCAACCTCAACTTCTCTTTTGTCATTATAAAATTCATCAGCTTTAATAAAGCTCTCTGACTTTAATCCTGCATTAACAATGACTACATCTGAGTCAATAGATACAACCTCCGCTGTAATAATCTCTCCCTGACGCATTTCTTTGAGGGCAAGACTTTCTTCAAGCATTGCTGCGAAATTTTCGTTATTCTTTGTTTCTGTTGTTTTCGTTAAAGTTGTCATTAAAATATCCAATTCCCATCTAGCAATGGGGTTATTAATCAAACTTCATAGTTTGGAGCTATGAAGAACTCAAATGTCACCAAGTATAAAGTTAATAACTTGGCTAGGAGATAATTCAGTTGTATCAATAATCACTGCATTCGCTGCAGGAACCAATGGTGATATAGTTCTATTGGTATCACGAAAATCTCGTTCTTGTAATTCAACTACAAGGTCGGCTATGCTAACATCAAAACCTTTAGAAATCAACTGTTTATATCTTCGACTAGCTCTTTCTTCAACAGTTGCTGTAAGAAAAAACTTAAATTTCGCTTCTGGGAATACAACAGTCCCCATATCTCTTCCCTCGGCAACTAACCCAGGTTTTTTTAAGAATGATCTTTGTAAATCCAGAATACTTTCCCTAACAGTCTTTTTAGCAGCAATTAATGAAGCCATTTTAGCAATAGACTCTGTTCTGATAGCATCAGTTACATCTCGATCATTTAAATAAATTGTATCTTCTATAAATTGAATTTTTGCTTTTAGGATGCTTTCTTTTACTAATGCATCATTATCAATTGGAATATTATTTTTCTTGAGATGAAATCCTAGTATTCTATAAATGGCACCAGAATCTAAATAGTTTAACTTTAATTCTTGTGATAATTGCTTTGCAATAGTTCCTTTACCTGATCCTGCAGGGCCATCAATAGTTATGAGATTCATGATAGTAATTTCAAAAAATCATTAAAGTAATTAGGATAGGTTTTGTTAACACACTCTGGATCTTGAATTTCAACAGATTTATTTGCTAAACAAGCAAGTGAAAAACACATTGCTATTCTATGATCGTCATAAGTATGCACGGAGACATTGTCTGAAATATTCGTGGGAGGAATTATTTTTAATGAATTCTCTGTGGATGTCACAGTTGCTCCAAATTTCCTTAGCTCATTTTCCATAGCTACAATTCGATCTGTTTCTTTAACCTTCCAGCTATTTATATTAAATAACTCCAATGGTGAACTGGTAAACAATCCCATCGCAGCCAGAGTCATCGCCGCATCTGGAATCGCAATACAATCAAATTGACCTCCGACTAGAGTATTAGCTTTACTCACATCGATTGAATTTTTATTGTAAGTAATATCAGCACCCATTTTTTTTAATACTTCCAAGAATTGAATATCACCCTGAATGGATTCTTTGCTAAGACCTTCTACTCTGACATTGCCGCTTAAGGCGGCTGCTGCAAAGAAATAGCTAGCAGAGGATGCATCGGGTTCGATATCTATTAATCCACTATCTAATGAATATAACTTCGGATTGTCGTTGCAATTGAATTCAAAACTTGAGTAATTGTGATTAATGTAATTGATATTAAATAGTTTGAGCAGCTTTATTGTAATATCAATATAAGGTTTTGAAATCAGTTCTCCATCTATATTTAATTTAAAATCTTTCCCAAGCAAAGGAACAGCCATTAAAAGACTGGTGAGGAATTGGCTGGAGACACTCCCTTTAATGGATATATTTGTTGTGCCATTAAATTTAAAATCAGAAATCTGAACGGGAGGGTATCCTATATTCTTTAGATATTTTATATCTGCACCAATGCTTGATAAGCTATCGACTAAATCTTTGATGGGCCTTTCATGCATTCTTTCAACTCCATCAAGCCGATAATTTCCACCCAAAATAGACAATAAAGCACAGAGAGGCCTATATGCCGTTCCTGCGTTTCCAAGAAAAAGATCAGCTGAATTATTAAATTTTTTTGGATCTCCAAAAATTGTAATCTTGTCTTTCGTATCTTGGCTGATTGAAACCCCCAAGTCTTCGAGAGCTTTAATCATGTATTTTGAATCGTCGGAAATAAGATGATTAGTCAATGAAATACTTTGATTACAGAGACTACTCAGAAGAAGTAATCTATTAGTAATGCTTTTTGATCCAGGCGGCTTTATCACACCGTTAATTTTTGATTTAGGAGCTAATTTAAGAGATAAATTTTTATTCATTCCAATTGCTTCTTAGAATGCTTGCATGTTGAAGATATTGTTCTAAATCATCCTCATTGATAATGATAGATTCAAATTTTTCAATCTGTTGTTTAAATTCATTTAAATCTTTTAAACAAGCCTCTTTATTATCAATAAAGATATCCCTCCACATTTCTGGCGAGCTTGCGGCGATTCTTGTGAAGTCACGAAAGCCGCTAGCCGCAAATCTTAACAACTCATCCTTGTTATCTTTATTATTTAACATGCTCATAAAAATCATTGCTAATGCATGCGGAAGATGGCTGACAGTTGAGAAAATTTCATCATGTTTCATAGCGTCCATGATTAATGAAATGCCTTCCAATGAATTCCAAAAATTAATAATAAAATCGATATCTTCATTGGTATTTTTTTCATGTGGTGTGATGATTATATTTTTATTTTTAAAAAGCCCAAGTTGTGCCGCATCAGGTCCATGTTTTTCTGAACCGGCGATAGGGTGAGAACCAATAAATTTATGATAGTGTTCATTTAGCAGATGGCTTGCATCCTTTAGTACATTATTTTTTGTACTGCCCACATCTGTAATTAATGTAGTAGTGGATAAATATGGATTTATTTTTTTAAATATAGAGCTGTATTGTTTAACAGGAGTGGCAATGATTATTAAATCAGCTTGTTTTAAATCCTCAAAACTTTCTGAAATTTCATGCACTAGACCTAATTGCTTTGCTTTCTTTAAAGACTCATGTTTACGACCAAAACCAACCACCTGTTTTGCTAGATTTTTTGAAATACATTCCTTGCCTATGGATCCACCAAGCAGCCCAAGACCAATAATACAAATTTTATTCATTAAAAATTTTCCACTGTTTATCTTCAAAAAGCTCAAACGGCTTAAACTTAGTTTTATAATTCATTTTATCATTTTCCTTGATCCAGTATCCTAGATAAAGATACGGCAAACTTTCTCTCTTACATTTTTCTATCAGCCAGAGTATTGAATAGGTTCCTAAACCTTGATTCAAGCAATCTTGATCATAGAACGTGTAGACTGCAGAAATGCCATCATTGAGATAATCCAAAATACTTACCATAAGCAATTCTTCATCATGAAAAAACTTTATTTTTTTTGATATGAAATTACTGGTAAGAAGAAAGTTTTTATATTCTTCCTTTTGATCTTCAAGAGAAGAAGATAGGTCGTTATGTCGTATTTTTTGATATCTTGAATATAGGAGGAAATCTTCTTCTGAGTAATCTAGATTTTCTTCAATTACTCTTAAATTATTTTTCTTAAAACATCTTTCCTGAGATCTATTTCGTTTGAATTGATAAACGTCCAATCGAATTGGAGTGCAAGCCTCACAATTATGACAGTGGGGCTTATAGACGTGATTTCCACTTCTTCTAAAACCAATCGTGATTAGATTGTCAAATTCATTTTGATTTACATCTTGGTAGGGCGAGGCAACGATAGATTGTGCTTTTTTTTCCGGTAGATAACCGCAATTGTAATTTGCAGTTAAATAAAATTGAATTTTTTTGAATTCTTTATTCTCTGGAACGCTCATCACATTATTATATCCATAAATTTATCTCGTGATATGAGCTCACCACCCCATTGAGAAATATGCTCGGATTTGACTTGGGCATCAATGACCCCAATCCCTTTATCTTTCAGCCATCTACATAAATAATAAAAACAAACTTTAGATGCATTATTTTCAAGATGAAACATTGATTCTCCAAAAAACGCAGTTTTGGTGAGCATTCCATATATCCCACCAACTAAATCATTCTCCAAATTATAAACCTCAAAAGAATGGGTATATCCCATTTGATGAAGCTTTGTATAGCTGGCGATGATTCTTGAGTCTATCCAAGTCCCTGTTTGATTTCTTTGCATATTTTTACAAGCATGAATAACAGCCGAAAAATTTTTATTAATATGAAATATAAATTTATTTTTCTTTATTTCTTTAAGCAATGTTTTAGATGGTTTGTACTTTTCAATAAATAACACCTGTCGAGGGTTTGGTGACCACCAGAGGATAGGCTCACTTTGGTTAAACCAAGGAAAAATTCCATATTTATAAGACGATAGAATAAGATTAACATCCAAATCCTCAGAAATACCAACTAGGCCATCGTCTGGAATGTTGGTAAAATCAATCTTGCAAAAATCAGATGGTTCTCTAATTAATAAAATTTTATTCTCCATGCTGTTTATAATAAATGAATGAATCACATTAATGTATTACTCAAACTCCTAATCGCGCTTTGTTGGTTTTTTAGCAATCAAGTTTTTGCTAATACAACTTTATATGAACTGACTGATCATGAAGGAAGAACACATTTTATTTTTGGCACCTTTCATTCTGATGACAGTAGAATTACTTCGTTTAATGCAAATTTATTAACATCTATCAAAAACTCAAGCCTATTTTTAATGGAGACCGATGAACTCTCTGATCCAAAGCATATTCAATCCAATATTAATTTTATTGATCAGCTCAGTGAGGATGAGTTAGATAGCTTGAAAAAGTTATCAGATTATCATGTGATGTTTTTTGATCGGATTGCTTCAATGAAGCCATGGTTGTTGGCATTTATATTAGACTCACCCAGACCTGCAACGCCATTTAATCAAGATAATTTATTAAAAAGATATGCTGAAGATTCTGGAATTCCTACCAGAGGACTGATGCCTACAAGTGATCATTTTTCCGCATTGGATTTTTTAACTGACGAAGAACAAATTTTGTTACTAAAGAATTCATTAATGAGGCCGATGGAAGTTAAAGATGAAAATTATGAAAAGTTGATTCGGGTGTACATGGATGGTGACTTAGATCATATTATGAATATGAATGAATCTATGACATCTGAAATCATGACTGACATTTTATGGAATAAAATCAAACAAAAAATCCTAGTCGACCGAAATCATATTTTTAATCAACAAATATATGAGGCAATGAAAAAAGATAATGTTTTTGTAGCAATTGGAGCATCTCACTTGGCTGGCTTTTCAGGTGTTTTAAACTTTTTTAAAGACATGGGTTTTGAGGTAAAAAATATTAATTACTAGTATTAAAATATATGCAATTTATAACTTCTAAAGATAATATCCGCTTAAAGCAGTTAAGAAAAATTCAATTGAATAGGTCATATAGGCAGGAAAATAATTTGACAATTATTGAGGGACCGCATTTAGTAGAAGCTTATCTTGATGGAAAAAATGATTTTTTAGCATTATTTTGTTCCGAATCATTTAATAAAAATTGGCCCGAATATTATAAAGAGGAATGGCAAGAGAAAATTTATATCCTGCCCGATAATTTTTTTAATAATATATCTGAATTAAAAACACCAACTGGAATTCTGGCGTTAATTGAGATTCCTGAATGTGCTGCATACCCAAATCATTTTGATGATGGTATGTATCTTTTTTTGGATAGGGTACAGGATCCAGGAAATCTTGGAACCATCTTAAGAACCTCACAGGCCCTAGGACATAAAGGAATTTTTTTATCAGAACAATGTGCTGACCCTTGGTCACCCAAAACTCTTAGGGCGAGCCAAGGCTTTCAGTTTCAGCTTCCAATATACCAAAATACTCATATCGATAGCCTTATCTCACATGATTTTTCTTTTGTTGTAGCAGATTTGAATGGACAAAATGTTTTTGATTACAACTTTGCGCTTAAAACAATACTTATTTTAGGAAGTGAAGGGCAAGGAATTTCAACAAACCTTCAAAGTATTAAATATGACAAAATTTCGTTACCGATGATGAATGGTGTGGAGTCGCTTAATGTTGCAGTATCGGCATCAATAATTGGCTACCAATTTTCGAATCAATTTAAGCGCTGATTTTTATTAAAAATAATATCAATCTCTTCTTTAGTAACGGTATATTTTTTATGACAATATTCGCAGACCATCTCGATGCAATCATCTTTTATTGAGGAGTAGATTTCATTTTCTTGGATTAAGCTGATCGTTTTATAAATTTTCTCCTGATTGCATGAACACTCATACTGAACGAAATGTTCCTCAAATATTTGTACATCATTTTGAGTAAAAATATTTTTTAAAAACTGTTCAGGTCCGTCAGATAAAGCATTCGAATTTATAAGATCAATATCATTCCATAGGGACTCTGTAATTACTTTTTGCTCTTCATTTTCATGTGGAAGTTCTTGAAATAAAACGCCAAAACTTTCATTTTTTGTTTGGTGAAAAAATACTTTACTTTTGATCTGCATGGATTGGGTTAGGTAATGCTCAATCATGGCCTTGATCTCACCGGACCCCACTTCGATAATTCCCTGATAGGGTGTTTTTTGATCTTTGTGAATTACAGTTAGAGCCACAATTGCATCTTGAATCAAATCCCGAAAAGATTCATTTGTATGTTCTGATAGTTTGATGGTTCCACGGATTTTAAAATCATTATCAGACTCTGCGATGATTAGTTTCAAGGACTTTTTCCCCTGTATTTGAAGAATTAAACCTCCTTCGAACTTTAGTGTTGCGGCTAGCATAGGACAAACCGTAATGATTTCATTAAATGAGGATGTTAGTTGTTCTGGAATATTTAATGATTTTTTTAACTCACCTAAGCTGTTTTTTATACGAATAATATTGCCTCGAATAGAGGAATTATTAATGATAAATCTGGTAATGAGGTCTGATTTCATGGTCAGATTATACCAATATATATGATTAAATATTTTACTTGTAATGAGAATCATTCTTATTTAGAATGAGAATCATTCTCATTTATGATTTAATTATGAACAAAGGTATACTCATTAAAACTTTCATTATTTCAATGCTTGTCTCATCAACCTTATTTGCCGGCGATCTTGGCCTGCAGAGTATTGACGTGACTGCTCCTATCAGCAAGTATTCGAATTCTTATTCGGTGACTGCAACAAAGACGAATACAAAATTAATTGACCTGCCTCAGTCAGTCAACGTGATTAATCAAGAGCAATTAAAAGATCAGCAGGCCACCAGCCTGGGTCAATCCATAACTTATGCTCCAGGAATAGATCTTGATCAAGGAGAGGGCAATCGTGATGCCTTTATAATTAGAGGAAATAAAACCACGGCAGATATATTTCTAGACGGGGTTAAGGATGATGCAGAATACTATAGAGATCTTTACAATATAGAACGAGTTGATGTTCTCATGGGAGCTAATGGCATCTTGTTCGGCAAGGGTGGTAGTGGTGGTATTGTCAACCGAGTCAGCAAGCAAGCATTATTTGGTGATATTAATAGCTATGCGTTACAGCTTGGAAGTTTTGATTCTAAACGTGCCACATTAGACATCAATAGAAAAATAACAGATCGTTTTGCAGTAAGACTTAATGTTTTGGTAGACAAGGGTGACTCTTTTATAAGTGGAGTCAATTATGAGAAACAAGGCATCAACCCTGTATTTACATTTTTACTTGATGATAAAACAACCATTAAGTTTGGTAGGGAATATTTTCATGACCAGAGGATTGGTTACAGGGGCATCCCATCACAGAATGGGCGACCTTACAATGGGAATCGCGGAACATATTATGGCGCAGCAAGTGCCAGCCCTAACGAGGTCAGTGTGAACTCAACATTCTTTAATATCGAACATAATTTTTCAGACAATGTGATGATCAAGAATACGACGCGATACACCGATTACGATAAATATTATCAAAACGTGTACGCAGGAAGTTCAGTGAGCTCATCTGACACTCTCACTCTAAAGGGATATTACGACAACACACAAAGACAGAATTTCTTTAATCAGACTGATGTGACTTGGAACTTTGAAATGGGAGGTCTTGAGCACACACTCCTCACCGGACTAGAGGTAGGAAGTCAGGATAACAGAAGGTATCGACTTGAAGCAAATCCTGTTGATGTCTCTGTGCACAACCCGGTAAGTTCTGGCTGGAGCTTCAATACCTACGCTCGGGATAAAAAAACCTATATTCGTTATACATCTGTCTATATTCAAGACCAAATCAAAATTAATGACCAGCACCAGTTTGTTTTGGGCTTAAGAAAAGACCATTACGAGACGGACTTTAATAATGTCAAGGATTCAGCGAAATTCAATATCAAAGACAACATGCTGTCCAGCCGAATCGGCTACATCTTTAAGCCCAACGAGAATATATCTTATTATGCTTCTTACAGTAACGCCTACCAGCCAAGGAATGGCGATCAGTTAGATGGTATCAGTAACGATAATGTCAATCAGGATCCTGAAAAATTTGTGAATTATGAGGTAGGGACTAAGATTCAATTTCATGAGCGACTGTTTGGTACATTTGCTCTCTACCAATTAGAGCGAGAGAGGATGCAAATAACTGACCCTGATGATGTCACCAAAAAAATAATTGTTGATGGTCAAAGATCAAGAGGGTTGGAGTTTACGTTGAATGGAAATTTAACCGATCGATATTCTGTACTGGCTGGTTATAACTATGTCAATGCAGAAATCACAAAAGATCAGGGTGTTGGCTCAAGTGCTATCTCTGAGGGTACGCGTCTCGGTAATGTGGCTAGTCATAATTTTTCAATATGGAATAAGTATGAATTTAATTCCACGTGGTCTGCTGCAATTGGAATGATCGGACGGGGTGAGATGTATGCGGCCACGCCAACGAGCTCCACGAGTGTGACAATTCCTGGCTGGACTAGGATGGATGCTGCAGCTTATGCCAGAATCGATGAAAAGACCAGAGTGCAATTTAATATCGAGAATTTGCTAGACAAGACCTATTACTCTTCAGCTCATAATGTGAATAACATCATGGTGGGCATGCCTCTGAATGCGAAAATAACTTGGATCAGAGACTTTTAATTAAAGGTTGATTTCGGTGGATTTAGGAATGGCCTTAATATCCCAGCTTTCAATCGCATGTTCTAGAATTGATTTATAACTGTTAATATTAGGGTCGATTTTTTGGTTCAGTATTTTTAATATCTTTATTAAAATTTCAGTTCGGTTATCAGGATGGATCTCTTCATCCTGATCACTTTTACTAATTTTTCTTACCCCGTCATACAACACAGGATGATGAAAGTAAGATAATAATGGAAATGAAAAAAGCTCTTGAAGATAGCATTGTTGAAATGTTTGAAAGACAAGGTCTGAGCCTCTTACAACGGTATTTACTTCTTGCAAATAGTCATCAATGACACAACAAAAGACATAGGCAAATTGATTTTTCCCTCTAACTATAAAGTCACTTACGTATGTTTTATCCAATTCAATCAAACCCAAGTTTAGGTCATTAAATGAAAAATTTATTTTTTTCATTTGTATCCGTAATGCTCCTTGGTATAGATTTTTATTTAAACAGCGTCCATCATAAATTGCACCGATGTCGTGTTGAGGCAATGCGCTAATAATTTTCCGGGTACATTCACAAAAATAAGTTTTTTCTTTTGGAATGCGATCTAGATAGTTAATATAGTCATTCAGATGATCAGTCTGATAATAGATCTCATCAGGGTCCAAAAGAAAATCTTTTAAAATTTTTATTATGCTTTCTGAGTGAATTTTTTTTGATCGTTCAGAATCAATATCATCTATTCTTAGTTTCCATAACCCATTGTTATGTTTTGCATCAATGTAACTGGTAATCGCACTCAAAAAAGAGCCAATGTGAAGCTTGCCTGAGGGGCTAGGGGCAAATCGACCAATGTAGAGATTATCACTCACTGTAAGGCTCGATATACCAATCAGTCATGTCTGAACCGATCATGACTAAATTACAGGCAAGTTTTCTGTCGTTAAATGGTGAGGCATAAAAGTAATATTTTCGTTGAATATTAAAAGGGTATTTACTGCCTTGAACGATCGATATCTTTCCACAGTATATTGAATCATCCAAGAACTGAAGATTAAAGTCGGACACTAGTTTTTTTGCATATTTTTTTGCTTTTTCTTGCTTTGCTAAACTGTCAATAAAAAATATTAGACCTGAAATTAATAAAATGAAAAATAATGTATTCAAAATTGCACCAAAATATTACAAAAATGTAATTTAAATGTTTTAATATTGTGCATCTTAGGGATATTAAGATTGTTTAGTTTTTATTTTATCTTATCAATAGGTATTGTTGATCTTTTATTAATTTTTGTAGGTATCAGTAATGGAAAATCTAGTTGATCAAAGTAATGTTTTGTTTGTGCTGTTAGGTGCAATAATGGTTTTGGCAATGCATGCAGGATTTGCTTTTTTAGAGGTAGGCACTGTAAGGGAAAAAAATCAGGTGAATGCTCTCGCTAAAATTATTGCTGACTTTGCAATGTCAACTATCGCCTATTTTTTTATTGGGTACTCTTTAGCGTATGGGTTGAATTTCTTTGACTCCGCAGCAGCTATCTCAGAAAAAAGTGCCTATGAATTAGTTAAATTTTTCTTTTTGCTTACTTTTGCTGCTGCTATACCTGCGATTGTTTCTGGTGGTATTGCTGAGAGGGCCTGTTTTAAACCACAATTAATTGCCTCTTTCGTTATCGTTGGTTTTATTTACCCAACATTTGAGGGGATCGTGTGGAATGGCAATTTTTCTATTCAAGCTATGTTTGAAGCAATTTTTGGTTATGAGTTTCATGACTTTGCAGGCTCTATCGTTGTTCATGGCTTTGGGGGTTGGTTAGCGCTGGCTGCAGTTTTAATTCTTGGTTCTAGATACGGAAGGTATAAAAAGGATGGCTCTTTGGTTGCTTTTCCTCCATCAAGCATACCTTTTCTAGCGCTTGGTTCATGGATACTTACCGTTGGTTGGTTTGGATTCAACGTGATGTCCGCGCAAGAGTTGTCGGGTGCATCAGGACTTGTTGCTGTTAATTCGTTGATGGCTATGGTGGGAGGTACTTTGGCAGCGTTGTTGGTTGGAAAAAATGACCCCGGGTTTTTGTATAACGGTCCTTTAGCTGGGCTTGTTGCTGTCTGTGCAGGTTCTGATTTATTTCACCCTATTGGTGCCCTGATAACGGGAGGTGTTGCAGGTGCATTGTTTGTTGTGACTTTCAACATGACACAAAATAAGTGGAAAATTGATGACGTGCTAGGCGTTTGGCCTCTGCATGGATTGTGTGGCTTATGGGGTGGTGTAGCCGCTGGGATCTTTGGACTTGAGATGTTAGGTGGACTTGGTGGCGTTTCATTTATGGCGCAATTAGTGGGTTCTCTAATCGGCGTTAGTTTTGCTTTTGTTTTTGGATACATTGTTTACAGAGTGATTAACTCGATTAGTAATTTAAGACTTGATCAGGAGTCTGAGTTTAACGGAGCTGATATATCTATTCATAAAATCACTGCTTCACCAGATATCGATCGCTAATCTCATGCTAAAATTTGGTGATGAGAAAGATCTTCACCATAATTCCTGCATCAGGCCTAGGTCAACGTTTTGGCTCGACGATTCCAAAACAGCTATGTCATATCGATGATGAAGTGATTCTTGAAAAAACTCACCGTATTTTTGATATTGAAGTCATTAACAAAATTTATATTGCCGTCAATCAAGTTATTTTAGATTTACTGCTTCCATTACAAAAAAATTTCTGCTCCAAGTCTGAGTTTATTCTGTGCGGCGGGGGCAGTCGATCAGATACAGTAAAAAATGCTCTAAGGATGATTGCTCATGAGGTAGGAGAAGAGGACTGGGTTATAGTACATGATGCTGTAAGACCCTATTTAACAAGCTCACAATTGTCTCATTATATAGATGAAACATTAAAAACAGCCCATGGATCAATTATGGCTATTCCATGTGTGGATACCGTTAAGGAAGTAAATGAGTCCATGCAAATTACCTCTACAGTCGATCGAAATAAAATATGGCTAGCGCATACCCCACAAATGTTTCCATACAATATCCTACTGAAAGCATTAGAGAGTTTTCCAGGAAATCCAACTGATGAATCCCAAGCTCTAGAATATGCAGGATTTAAGCCGGTTGTGATTAAGGGCCCTGTTGATAACAAAAAAATTACCTTTCCAGAAGATTTGTAAAATAATATGAGTAAATTAAAAATTGGACATGGTTTTGATATTCACCCTCTGGTTGAAGGGCGCCCTTGTATTATTGGTGGGGTTCATATTCCGTTTAATAAGGGTTTAAAGGGTCATTCAGATGCAGATGTCCTTTTGCATGCAATATGCGATGCTCTAATCGGAGCTATGGGTTTGGGAGATATTGGGCAACTATTTCCTGATAATGATCAGAAATTTAAAGATATCAACTCAAGAATCCTGCTGCAAGAGGTTTATCTGAAGATGGTGAAAATGAAATATGCAGTATCAAACATCGATGCAACGATCATATGTGAAGCTCCAAAGATTCTGAAGTTTTCCAGTCAAATGAAAGTAAATATTTCAACTGATTTGATGTGCTCTTTGGGTGACATAAATATTAAAGCAAAGACAATGGAAAAATTGGGTGCAATCGGAAGGGGAGAGGGTATTGCAGCAGAAGTTGTTTGCCTTATTAAAACTACTTCTCAAGCAAAGTAAGCAATGCACCTCCGCCACCGTCATGGTTAGGCGCTTGAACAAAACATATTACCTCTTGTTTTTGGATTAACCACTTTTTTACTTTATTTTTCAATACCGGCTCTTTATTTTTTGAGTTGTATCCTTTGCCATGGATTATTCTGATGCAACGAATACCTCTTTGTTTACAGTATGAGATAAATTCTATCAGGGCAAGTTTAGCTTCATCTGAGGTGAGTCCATGCAGGTCAATTGAGTCTTCAACAACCCAGCTACCATTTCTCAACTTTTTTACAATATCAGGAGAGTGATTTTTTTTGATATAGAATAATTCATCCCTTGCTAAAAAATAATCTATTGATTCAAAATTATCACTGATTGAATCAACTAGTACTTTTTTCTCATCTTCTATAAACTTTTTAGCAATAGGTTTTGGTTTCGGGGTCTGACTATAAGTGTCAACCGTATCTTTTCTTTTTATAGGTTTTACTTCACCTATTTCTTTCTTGAAAAGATCATTGTCACTCATTATTGCTTAGATACCTTTCTGCATCTAAAGCTGCCATGCAACCTGTACCTGCTGAGGTAATCGCTTGTCTGTAAACATGGTCTTGGACATCACCAGCAGCAAAAATACCTGGAATTGATGTGGCGGTAAAATTACCATTTCTTCCATTATTAGTAATAATGTATCCATTCTCCATTTCCAACTGACCTTCAAAAATATCAGTATTTGGCTTATGCCCGATAGCAATAAATACACCTGATACTTTAATCTCTTCGACATTGCCATTCACAGTATCAATAAGCTTTAATCCCGTCACTCCAGAATCATCTCCCAAGACTTCATCAAGCACCTTAAAAGTTTTAAGGGTTATTTTTCCTTCCTGAACTCTTTTATAAATTTTTTCCATTTCAATTGCTTCAGCTCGAAATTGATCACGCCGATGAATTAGCGTGACATGATTAGCAATGTTGGATAAATAAAGGGCTTCTTCAATTGCTGTATTTCCACCTCCAACTACAGCAACATCCTGGTTCTTATAGAAGAATCCATCACAGGTTGCACATGCTGACACACCCTTGCCCATAAACTTTGATTCTGAATCAAGGCCTAAGTATTTAGCTGACGCTCCTGTGCTGATGATTACTGAATCTGCTGTGTATGTGTCATTATCACCAAATAATTTGAACGGTTTATTTTTAAAATCAACTGAATTGATTTGATCAAAAATTATTTCAGTATTGAATCTTTTTGCATGCTCTTCAAATCGTGACATAAGATCTGGCCCTAATACGCCGTTGGAATCTGCAGGCCAGTTGTCAACGTCTGTTGTTGTCATCAGTTGTCCGCCTTGTTGGATTCCTGTAATAAGGACTGGTTTCAAATTTGCGCGAGCGGCATAAATTGCTGATGTATATCCTGCTGGACCAGAACCTAAAATAATTAATTTTGCATGCATAATGGGACCTAAATTAAATAAGAGTAAGCATTTTAATTGACTAAATTTTTCAGAGCAAATATTTATCAGAATGGTTCCGAA
This sequence comes from Candidatus Methylolitoribacter marinus, assembly GCF_051853155.1. Taxonomy (GTDB): domain Bacteria; phylum Pseudomonadota; class Gammaproteobacteria; order Burkholderiales; family Methylophilaceae; genus BACL14. The sequence continues at coordinate 819,680 of NZ_CP124221.1, read as the reverse complement.
AATTACCCACTAACTGATATAATTTTTTAAACAATCCCAGAACAATTAAATTGATTTTTAATAAAAAAAATAAAAAAAAGCCCAACGACTTACTGAATCAAGCCTTGCTCGAAAAAAAAACAATTGATCGTGTATTAAGAGAGATTGGTTTTTTACTCCTCTTGTTTAGTGGTATATATTTAACTATTGCTTTAGCCACTTATAATCCACTAGACCCATCATGGTCACACACAACTCAGTCTCAAGATAAAATTTTTAATCTTGGCGGCGCATTTGGTGCCTATTTTTCTGACATATTAATTTTCCTCTTTGGTTTATCATCGTGGTGGTTTGTATTTCTTCTTTTTTATTCTATAAATTTAATTTACAAGAGGATTGAAGATACAGAAAATTCTAGAAGAGTATTGTGGATCAACTATCTTGGTTTTGCTGTCTTTCTCTTATCATCCTCAGCTTTAGAGGCTGGGCATGTGATCAGCCTTCAGGCATCCTATGCTTCTATACAAGGTGGCTTGGCAGGTTCATCAATAGATTCTTTGCTAAGAGGAATTTTAGGTTACATAGGATCACTTTTACTTTTAGTGATCAGTCTTGCGTCTGGACTAAGTCTTTTTACTGGCTGGTCATGGTTAACTATAAGTGAAAAAATTGGTGAGATATGTTTACAGCTGATAAATCAAATTATCATTAAGATGAATGATTTTTTTGATAGAAGGGCTGGAAAAAAATTCGAGCAACAAAGAATTGAGTTCGTTGAAAATGAAAGAAAAAAACTTGAAGATCGCAAACCTGTAGAAATATTAATCCCAAAGAATGAAATAAAAGAAAGCACTAGGGTTAAAAAAGAAAAACAAACCACTTTGTTTGAAGAGTTTAGCTCAGACGGAGACTTACCTCCTTTACATTTACTTGATCAACCACCCAAGGAAGTCGATCAGCAATCACCAGAAACAATAGAATTTATTTCACGTTTAATTGAAAAGAAACTATTGGATTTTGGAATCGAGGCAAAAGTTATTTCAGCGCAACCAGGCCCTGTGATTACTCGTTATGAAATCGAACCTTCTGCAGGAGTCAAAGGCAGTCAGGTAACCAATCTTTCCAAAGACTTGGCTAGGTCATTATCTGTAACTAGTGTTCGGGTTGTTGAAACCATTCCTGGAAAAACATACATGGGTCTTGAGATCCCAAACAATAAAAGACAAATTGTTTATCTTTCAGAAATTATGAGCTCTAAAGTGTTTGCTGACACAGCCTCTCTCACTACCATAGCGCTTGGTAAGGACATATCAGGAAAGCCTGTGGTTGCAGACCTTGGAAAAATGCCTCATGTTTTAATAGCCGGTACAACAGGATCTGGTAAGTCTGTCGCGATTAATGCTTTGATACTGAGCTTTTTATACAAAGCTAAAGCAAATGAAGTGAAGTTAATCATGATTGATCCAAAAATGCTTGAGCTGTCTGTATATCAGGATATCCCTCATCTCCTCACTCCAGTAGTGACAGATATGAGAGAAGCTGGTCATGCACTGAATTGGTCGGTCAAAGAAATGGATCGACGATACAGATTAATGGCAGAATTTGGTGTGCGAAATATTTTAGGATTTAATGAAAAGTTAAAACAAGCTTCAGATAATGGGTCTCCACTAACCAACCCGTTTTCCACTGATCCTGAAAATCCTGAGATCCTTGAATCCATGCCACTAATAGTGATTGTGATCGACGAGCTTGCAGATCTTATGATGGTGGTTGGTAAAAAGGCGGAAGAATTTATTGCAAGGATTGCTCAAAAAGCGAGGGCTGCTGGTATCCACTTGGTGCTAGCCACCCAAAGACCATCGGTTGATGTAATTACCGGCTTAATTAAAGCCAACGTTCCTGTTAGGGTGGCATTTCAAGTATCGAGCCGCGTAGATTCGAGAACGATTTTGGATCAAATGGGAGCAGAAAATCTTTTAGGGCAGGGAGATATGCTCTATCTTCCGGCTGGATCAGGATACCCCTCAAGAGTTCATGGAGCATTTGTTTCAGATCAAGAAGTTCATAAAGTGGTAAATTTTCTCAAACAGCAGGGCAAGCCTAACTATGTGGAAGAGATTATTAACTCACAAGATTCCGTGGATTTTACTGCCGGCTCATCCGGCGATATAAATGGAGAAAAAGATCCGCTTTACGACCAGGCAGTTCAATTAGTTATTGAGTCCAAAAAACCATCAATCTCCTATGTACAAAGAAATTTACGTATCGGTTATAATCGTGCGGCAAGGATAATTGAAGACATGGAAAAAGCTGGACTTGTTTCTCCAATGCAAAGCAACGGAAACCGAGAGGTTATCCAGCCAAATCAAGAGTGATTAGATCCCTTACATTCATACTACTTTTTAATTTAAATATTAATTTATTATGGGCCTCGCCTGCAGATGAGTTATCAACTCTTCTTAATAGAGCTAGTGCTTTTTCCGGGCAATTTAGCCAATTGGTATATGACAACAAATCCCAATTAATTGAAGAAGCGAGTGGTGACGTTGTTTTCAAAAAACCTCATTTTTTTAAATGGATTTACCAAGCGCCTCATCAAAATCAAATTATTGGTGATGGAGAGACAGTCTATATTTATGACCCAGACTTATCTCAAGTGATTATGTCTAGGTTCAGTCAATCTAAAAGTAATAACCCTGCTAGTATTTTCTTTCTAAACAATCTTGAGGCGTCTTTTAAGGTGACAAAAATTTTAATTGACGATGAGGTTTGGTATCGTTGTGAATCAAAATCAAAGGATATCGATTATCAATCTATAGAAATATCGTTCAATAAAGACAAGATCAAAGGTATGAAAGTCATTGATGGCCTTCAGAATAAGATCATCATAAATTTTGTTAATATTTCATATAGCACTGATATCGATGAAGCATCATTCCTTTTCAATGTTCCAGACAACGTTGAGGTGATCAAAAATTAAAGAATGAACACCTTATCGCAACCCTTAGCAGAAATCTTAAGACCAAAAACCATTGATGACGTTATTGGTCAAGATCACCTCTTAGGGGATGATTGCCCAATTCGAAATGCTGTGACGTGTAATAAACTCCCTTCAATTATCTTATGGGGACCTCCTGGAGTGGGAAAGACATCCATTGCATTTGCAATAGCTAATTCTGTTAACTGTGAATTTATTTCTTTGTCTGCGGTTTTGTCAGGCGTCAAAGATATTCGGGAGGCAGTCGATAAGGCAAATTTTAATAAAGATCAGAATCAAAAAAAAACAATGCTTTTTATTGATGAGGTCCATAGATTTAATAAAAGTCAACAGGATGCTTTCTTGCCTCATGTTGAAAATGGACTCTTTACATTCATTGGCGCAACAACAGAAAACCCTTCATTTGAAGTTAACTCTGCATTATTAAGTCGTTGCCAGGTGTATATTCTTAACTCATTATCGAATGAGGCATTAAAAAAAATATTAAACAAAGCTTTATCTATACAAGAAAATATAAAGCTTGATGAATCTTCCACTGAGTTTATTATTGATTACGCAAATGGGGATGGAAGAAGATTGCTGAACCTCGTTGAGGTCGTTTATTTTTACTCTAAAGACAAGCCAATAGTAGTTGATATTGATTTAATCAAAAAAATTGCTTCATCTTCCTATAGGCGCTTCGATAAGGGCGGAGAACAATTTTATGATCAAATCTCAGCACTGCATAAATCAGTGCGTGGATCCGATCCTGACGCTTCAATTTACTGGCTGCAAAGAATGCTCGACGGTGGAGCTGATCCGCTATATCTTGCCAGAAGGATAATAAGGATAGCTATAGAAGATATTGGCCTAGCAGACCCTAGGGCCCAAACTATTGCGCTTGAAGCGTGTCAAATATTTGAGAGACTGGGCACACCTGAAGGAGAGCTGGCCCTTACCAATGCTGTTTTATATTTAGCAGCTGCCCCAAAAAGCAATGCTGCCTATCAGGCCCATAATTTGTCTAAAGCATACGTGAGTAGCCATAATAATTATGATGTACCAATTCACCTCAGGAATGCGCCAACAAAATTAATGCAAGAGATTGGTTATGGCAAGGATTATCGTTATGCTCACAATGAACCTCATGCATACGCAGCTGGAGAAAAATATTTCCCTGATGAACTAGATCCGATACAATTCTACATTCCAAATAGCCGTGGGTTAGAAATAAAAATTAATGAGAAGTTAAATTTTCTAAATGATTTAGATAAAAAAAATAAAAATAATGATTGATATTAACTTATTAAGAAACGACATAGAGTCACTAAAGAAAATTTTAAAACATAGAGGGTTTGACCTAGATGTTAATTTTTTCAATTCGCTTGAAGAAGAGAGAAAATACATTCAAATAAAAACACAAGAACTTCAACAAGAAAGAAATGATCTTTCAAAAAAGGTGGGTATATTAAAGTCGCAAGGCAAAGATGCTAGCGTCGTCCTTGAGAAGGTCGCAAACATATCAGCACAATCAAAAGAATTTGAATCACAACTTATATTAATCCAGGAAAAAATAAATACCTTTTTACTCCTCATTCCTAATGTGCCACATGAATCAGTTCCAATAGGTTTTGATGAAACAAATAACAAATTGATAAAAGAGTTTGGCACACTTCCTAAATTTGATTTTGAGGTTAAAGATCATGTTGACTTAGGTGCACCTCTTGGACTAGATTTTGATACAGCTGCTAAAGTTTCGGGTTCGCGTTTTGTTTTTATGAAAAATGATATTGCTAGACTACATCGTGCTATTGGTCAATTCATGATGGATACTCATACCGAAAATCATGGATACACTGAATGCTACACTCCATACTTGGTGACTGGAGATTCTTTATTGGGAACGGGGCAGTTACCAAAGTTTGGGGATGATTTGTTTGTCACTCAGAAGAACGAAGATGAATCTTTATATCTAATTCCAACCTCAGAAGTTTCACTAACAAATACTGTTCGTGATGAAATTATTGATGTAAAACGCTTACCTATTAAGATGACTGCCCATACCCCATGCTTCAGATCCGAGGCAGGTTCATATGGTAAAGATACCAGAGGGATGATTCGTCAACATCAGTTTGATAAAGTCGAGATGGTTCAAATAACCAAGCCAGAATTAAGCTATGAGGCATTAGAAGAGATGCTTTCTCATGCAGAAAATATTTTAAAAGCCCTTGATTTACCATATCGAGTGATGACGCTATCATCTGGTGACATGGGTTTTGGTGCGGCTAAAACTTACGATATTGAAGTTTGGCTTCCATCACAACAACAGTATCGAGAAATTTCTTCAATCTCCAATTGTGAAGATTTTCAAGCAAGAAGGCTAAAAGCTCGATTTAAAAATGATGAGGGTAAGAATACACTTGTCCACACATTGAACGGTTCAGGACTTGCTGTAGGTCGAACGCTTGTGGCCATAATGGAAAATAATCAAACAGCAGACGGCTCTATCAAAATACCATCTGTATTACAACCTTACATGAAAAACAAAACAATAATTTCTATTTAGAGAGCACTTCAATTTGCCCATTATCAACAATAAGGGCACAGTCAGTAATTTCGTAAAAAATGCCAGTTTCAATAACCCCTGGTGTGGTTAATATTTTTTCATGAAGATCTCTTAAGGACATTGCATCAAAAGAGTAATCGAAAATATAATTCCCAGCAGATGAGATGGCATATGCATCTCCGGCTGCATTCTTTCTTAAGCTTCCCTTACCATATTTATCCAGAATTTTTTTACTTAATCTCCAAGTGCTTTTTAAGACCTCAATAGGAATTGGATAATTTTCGCCAATACCAGCAACTTTTTTTGATTGGTCGGCAATAATGATAAATTTATCAGCACTTTGGGCGAGCATCTTCTCTTTTACTAAATCGTAGCCACGTCCTTTTAATACATTTAAATTATTTGTAATTTCGTCTGCTCCATCCACATACAGATCAAGAGTTTCGAGTGTATCGATACCAATCAAATTTAATTTATTTCTTATAGCTTCTATTTCAGATACGGTGGAGCTTGCCACAACCTTTATATTTAATTGTTCATTCTTAATTTTTTTAGCGAGGTGTTTAATAAAAAAATTAGCAGTTGACCCTGTACCTAATCCGATCACAGAATTATCCGTTACATAATCGAGTGCTTTTATAGCAATAATTTCTTTATCTTCCATGTGGATTGAATGTGTTTATAATGACTGCTTAATTTTAAAGCCAAATGAATACAAATACAAAAAATATACTGAATTACTCATCTTATGCTTATCAGATAATAAAATTCTATTGTTCTGAATTAAGAACTAAGAATATTCCATTAGTTATTTTTACTAAAGACAGTTATGTTGCTGCGCGGCTTCAGCAGGAGATGAACTGGTTAAATAAAGATCTTGAGGTCACTATGATCCCTGATTGGGAAACATTGCCTTACGATAGCGTTTCACCTCATCCTGACTTAATCTCGGATCGTTTAAAGTCTCTATTTTTAATCACCCAAAAAGCTTTCGATATTTTAATTATTCCAGCAACATCTGCATTAAATTACTTACCACCAAAGCAGTACATCATCCAGAATAGTTTTTTTTATAACAAAGGGCAACAAGTTGACCTAGAGGCTTTAAAAATAGTCTTGATAGAGAATGGATACATTAATGTTCAAAAGGTTTTTCATCCAGGGGAATTTGCAGTAAGGGGAGGGTTGATTGATTTATTTCCTATGGGATCAACAATTCCATACAGGATTGATTTTTTTGATACTGAAATAGAAAGTATAAAAACCTTTGATGTTGAAACACAAAAAAGTATTTATCCAACAAATAAAATAGAGATATTACCGGCACGAGAATGTCCACTTACTGAACTATCTATTGAGACCTTCAGAAAAAATTATCGCGAAAGATTTACTGGTGATCCAAGTAAGTCTCCAATTTATACAAACGTATCAAACAAGATCCCCTTTGCTGGCATGGAGTGGTACTTGCCATTTTTTTTTCAAGAGACCAATACAATTTTTGATTATCTTCCCGATGAAACATTAATCGATGTCCCTTTTAAATTATTATCTAGCATAGAACACTATTGGCTAGATGCTCAAACAAGATTCAAAATGTATGCCTATGACATTGAGCGACCAATATTGAATCCAGAAGAGATCATGATGGATTCTATAAAATTTCATGAAGACTTAAAACGTTTTAAAAATCTTAATTTTGAGGTAAAAGACAATCCGCTGCCTAAAATTACTATCGATTATAAGGACGGTTATAAAAATATAGCGGATTACATTAACCAATGCCCCAAAAAAATCATCATTTCAGCAGAGAGTTTAGGTCGAAGAGAAACAATTCATAAGATGCTCACTGAGTGTGACCAAAATCTAAAGAGATCTGAAAGTATTAATTTATTAGATCCAGTAATTGAGCATCAGCTTATTCAATCTCCCTTGAAAGAAGGATTTTCTAATGATACTTTTGAAGTATTCACCGAGTATGATTTATTTCCTGATTTCATTCATCAAGAAAAATCAAAATATAAAAGCAAGGATTATAACGCCGAGGTTGTAATTAAAGACCTTTCGGAGATATCAGTTGGTGATCCTGTAGTTCATGAGAACCATGGAGTTGGAAGATATCAAGGTTTGGTCCAACTGGATATGCTTGGCTCAATAAATGAATTTTTATTGTTAACTTATGAAAAAGACGACAAGTTGTATGTCCCCGTTACCCAATTAAACTCTATTTCTAGATATACAGGTGGACCTATCGAGTCGGCACCGTTACATAAATTAGGATCAGGGCAATGGGAAAAAGAAAAAAGAAAAGCGTTAAAACAAGTTTATGACACAGCAGCAGAACTTTTAAATCTATATGCTTTAAGAGAAAAGAAGAAGGGATTGGTGTCAAAAATTGACTTGTTTGAATATCAGAAATTTGCGAATGAATTCCCCTTTGAGGAGACTCCAGATCAAATGCAGGCAATTGAGTCTGTAATCAAAGATATGGAATCTGCCAGACCAATGGATCGGCTTATCTGTGGCGATGTTGGTTTTGGTAAAACTGAGGTAGCAATGCGAGCAGCGTTTATCTCTATCATGAATAACCGTCAGGTAATAATATTAGTACCTACAACCTTGCTTGCCAGTCAACACTATAATAATTTCGTTGATCGATTTAGCTCATTCCCTGTGGAGATTGAGGAAATATCAAGGTTCAAAAGCAATAAGCAGCAAAATGATGTCCTAGAAAAACTAGCCAATGGAAAAGTAGATATTGTCATCGGCACTCACCGTTTATTGCAAAAAGATATAAAAATAGACAATATTGGCCTTATTATTGTCGATGAAGAGCATCGTTTTGGCGTTCGTCAAAAGGAAATGCTCAAGAAGTTTAAAACAAATACGGACTTCCTGGCTTTAACTGCTACACCCATACCACGAACTCTTTCAATGTCGTTAGAAGGGTTACGAGATTTTTCAATTATCTCTACACCTCCGCAAAAAAGATTGTCAATTAAGACCATGGTAAAGAATTTTTCAGACGGGATAATAAAGGAAGCCCTCACAAGGGAATTTAATCGCGGCGGGCAAGCTTACTTTTTACATAATGATGTTAGTTCTATCTATGCAATCAATGAAAAATTAACAAAAATTATGCCTGACGCAAAGGTAGCAATTGCTCATGGCCAGATGAAAGAAAAAGAGCTTGAACAAGTTATGAAAGATTTCCATCAACAAAGATTTAATTTGTTGCTTTGCACGACGATTATTGAAACGGGTATCGATATACCAACCTCAAATACTATTATTATTAATAATGCAGACCGCTTTGGGTTATCTCAATTACACCAATTAAGGGGTCGTGTTGGACGCTCCCATCATCAAGCGTTTGCATACTTATTAATTGACGAAAATCGAAGTCTTACAAGTAAAGCTAAAAAAAGATTGGAAGCTATTCAGTATCTTGAAGATTTAGGCTCTGGCTATTTCTTGGCGATGCATGATCTTGAGATTCGTGGTGCTGGAGAGATATTAGGAGACCAACAAAGTGGAGAAATCCATGAAATTGGATTTTCAATGTATTTAAAAATGCTGAACCGAGCTGTTGCACACCTAAAAAATAATGAGACTCTTGATTTTAATGCTGACTATAACGAAAACAATGAAATTAATATTCATGCCCCAGCGATACTGACAAATCAATATTGCGGTGACCCAAATGAACGGCTTGTGATCTATAAGAGATTATCATCATGTGAGTCATTAGATGATTTACAAATGATACAGGAGGAGCTTATTGATCGTTTTGGAGTTGCTCCTGAGCAGACTGAAAATTTATTCATAATTCATCACATCCGAATAATAACCAAAGATATAGACGTGACTAAAATTGATGCTGGAAAGAAAACTATTAGTTTGAATTTTAGGGAAAAGAATAACATTGATCCATTAAAGATCATTGATCTAGTTCAGTCGAATAAACACATTAAGCTTGATGGTCCGAATAGAATTACTTTAGCAGGTGATTTTGAGCGTCCACTAGACAAGTTGAATAAGATTAAATCCCTTGTAGTTGATCTTAAAGATTAAATCTCAATTAACTCACCTTGTTTCAAGAAATAAATGAATTGTCTTACCTTATGATCAGTGAAAAAGGATGCATATCGATCCAATTGATTCTTGTAATTGAGCGCTAATGTGTTCAGGTTATCTTTCTCTTTATGGTATTTATAGTCAATAATCCAACGTTCATTATTGTTGATAAACGTCCTATCCACGCGATAGTTAGTTTGATCTTTATTTGGAATTGAAACCTTGAGTTCACATTGATCGTTATCATATTTTTTTAATATTTTTCGTCCAGATTCAGTTTGATGGATATTGTTAATACAAATCATAGACTCATTAGCGATCTCTTTGAGATTAAGAGATTTGTCAATATTTAAAGTATTCAGCATTTTTTCTACAAATTGATCATGATGATTTATATCAAAATTTTTATGTACCAACTCGAGATATTTATGAACGATGATACCCACATAGATTTCTTCGGTCTCAATGTTGAGGTTCTCTTTCAATGAAATCGCGGAAAACTCTACAAGGCCTTTCTTCTTGTCATTGATATACTCTGTAAGAGGAATTTTAAACAATTTTGGTGAAAATTTTTCATATCTATTTGAAGGCTTCTCAACATCAGTGCTTTGAGGGTTTGTGGTGTAAAAGTCATCCCAAAGAAAATATAAGAAAGTATTTTTCTTAATGGTTTGATTGTTTGGATTTATTTCAGCTACAAGGTCTAGCTGATTGATAGCCCGGGTAACAGCAACATAAAGCAATCTTTTTAATTCATTATATTCTTTAATTTTATTTTTTTGTTCATGGTAACCGTGTAGTGAGTAGATTTCATCATTATTGATTTTGATTGATGAGATACTTTTATTAGCACCATCTATGTGATCAAAATTAATCAATAAAGGAATATTTGGTCGGGTAGATTTATCTATCCCTGGAATAATGACATGATCAAATTCTAACCCCTTTGATTTGTGGATAGTTAAAAACGAAACAGCCTTTTTATTACTATTTACATCGGATACCATAGTTTCAGTAACGGTATTAATTAAAATTTCTTTATCTATTTCATTCGAATCAAATTTTTGTAGGATTCGTAAATAGTAGTCTATGTATTCGATGTCCTCTTTTATGTATAAAGATTTAATTCCTGCTAAGTCTATCCACAATGATCTAATAATTTCACTCCACTTAGCCATGTGCATTGACGAATAATGAATTTTAATTAGCTTAATTAAATTCTTAATTCTCTTTTGACTCTCAATATTTAATTCTTTAACTTTTTCAGAATTAATCAGTTTCCATATATTGTCATCTTTATTAGCAAATAAGATATTGAGATCTTTGATTGTTAGCCCACATAAGGGTGACTGGATTGTTGCTATCCAATGAGTTCGGTCGCTAAAATCAAGTATAGCTAATGTTAATGCAAGAATATCTTGTACACATTGGTGGTTAATTAATGATTCAAGTTCGATCGCATTAATTGGAATCTGTTTTGCATAATTTTTTTTTATATATGAAACAATTGGCTTTAGATGATTCCGTGACCTTGCAATTACCGCTATAGACTCATGTTGACTTGCTAATATCTGTTGGCAGATTAATTCAGCTTCCAGGTCTGAAGGTTTTGAAGATGATTCAGAGGAGTATGATAAAAAATTTAATGAGCCACTATCATCTTCTATTCTAGGGTTGCATAATTGATACTGAATGCTACCGTTGTCAATATGTTGTTCTGTAAAAATTTTAGAAAAACGTGAGTTAAACCAATGAATTAAGCGACTTTTAGATCTATTATTTACTGAAAGAATAATATGATTTAACTTTACATTTCCAATTCCGTTCTTAATAGTATCTAAAAATATTCGAACGTCTGATTGTCTAAATCGATAAATCGACTGCATAGGATCCCCGACGCAAAAAAAAGTATTCTCTGGACCCCAGTCATGGGTAAGATATTTAAATAATTGTAATTGATTATTATTGGTATCCTGAAATTCATCAACTAGAATATGAGAATACTTAATGTTTAGGTAGTTATTTAAATCCGTAAATCCTGATTCATTTTTTAATGCCAGTAGAGCCTGTAAAGTAATTTCAGGAAAATCAATAATTTTATTTTGACTAAAGTGCAATTTAATTCTGGCATAGGCTTCTTTGAGAATTGGTACTAGCGTCTTCAAGATATCGTACTGATGCAAATTAGAAATATTTAGAAAATAGTACTCTTTCTCAAAGCATGCAAAATCTGGCCATTCCATGTCTTTACTAACATTACTAACAGAATTTTCATTAAAGAAGAATAAATCTTCTTCTTTAATATTTTTTCTAATACTTTTTTGTTTGGTGTATATCGAGTCAATACACTGAAGCAATTCCTTTTTCTTCGAATGTATTGAATCGTTAAGATTAAACACTTTTTGTAAGTGTGTTAAGCATTTTTCCTCTTCTTGCTTGATATATCTATCAAATTCATTATTACTTTCATAATCAAAGATATAGTGAATCCATTTATCTCTATTTGTTAGAAGTTCCAAGAGGTAATTTTCGAGTTGGGGAAATTCAATATTTAAAATAAAGAGAATCTTATGAATTGATTCTGAATTTTTTTCTGCATAAATAATTTCTTTTATGATCTCAGAATGAATGGATGCGGCATCTTCAATAATTACTGATTGGTAACCATACTGTGTCAGCAGTGGGATGGAATTGATAATTTGTTGATTAAGTGCATCAATGGTTAGGATATTAAAATCTGAGATGATTTCATCGACAGTTACTCCTCTTTTTTTTATTTCCTCATGCAAAAGATCAATTAATATTTTTGTCGTGTCATTTATAGGTACGGTTTTATTTTGTAGATAATTCGTTATCCGGTTTTTCATTTCAGCTGCAGCTTTATTTGTGAAAGTTACAGCCAATATCTCTCTTGGAGAATTGACCTGAGCAAGGAGCTTTATAAAGCGTTGAGTCAATAGTTCTGTTTTGCCAGATCCTGCTGGGGCTTGAACAATTATTGACTTTAATTCAAGACACTTAATCCTATTATGAATGTCACCGCTGCTCATTTGTTATAACTCGTATTGGTATTTTTTTTCTGGAAGGCGAAGAAGAATTTTGTTACCACAATAGGTTAGATCTTCCTCTTTATCAAATGAGTTAGGAAAATACCCTTGTTTGTATAGTTGCATCAAACTGTTAATCTCATCCAGCCATATTTTCTTAAGATCCATATAACTTTTATTAATGAACTGTTGAGGGATATCGTCAGCCATTTGTTGTTCTTTTTCCTTAAATATAAATCTCTTGATAGCAATTCTCTTTTGATTTATTTCATAAAGTAATAATGAGCTGACATCGCTGTCAGAAAATAAAAAATATAAGGGAATCTGAAAATTTTTAATGGGCACGTCTGTCCAGGACTTTGCCGTTGGTAATTTACCTGTTTTATAGTCAATGATATGAATTCCTTTATCGTCCTTATCAACCCTATCCTTAATAAGATCAAATACATATTCTCCATGAATAAATTGTTGTTTTAGCTCCAAACTTTGAATTGAAAAGGAGAATCTCTTCTTTTCTATTTTAAGCAACTCTTGAATTAATGCTGTACATTTTTCAATTTCAAATTTTTTTACTGAATCACCCATTATTGAAAATTCATACTTCGCCTCTAAGCACATTTCAATAATAGGTCTTATGAATTCACCTAAATTGTCAATTTTATTTAGGTTCTTAAAATTTTTAAGCTTTTTCCAGATGGTATGAAGTGCCTCGTGAATTAGAATACCTCTTAAGCGTGGACTATATTCTTCCGTCAGATGATTTGACTCGTCTTTGCATTGAAGAACATCTTCATAAAAAGCCCATCGGGGACAAATTTGTAGACGCTCTAGTAAGCCTCGAATATTTTTAATTTCTTTGGGTAATGTTTTACCTGTGTGGTCATTATCTAGTGATAGGGTCTTATTTTCATGAAGAAAATCATAATCTTTTGAATATTTTTTTTTGACAACCTCTTTAAATGAAACAGATGATGCAATGGTATTTTCTATATTATCTGTCAATAATGAATATGAAATCGATAAATTACCTTTTTCTGACAATTTATTTAATTGATTTTGTATAAATACTTTTCTTTTATTGAAATCATTTATTTTTTTGAGATGATAGAAGGGGAGTAAGGGATTTCTTAAACTGCTTTGATTTTTTCGATCGATAAAATTTATGAGGTATATAGTATCATAATGGGAGATAACTTCATCATCAAGAGAGTAGATATCAATTGTATTGCTTGATAAAAAAAAGTTTTTTTGTGTCTGGTTTAGGATAATGTTGAGGTATTTTTTAAACTCTAAATAATTAATAATTTTATGTTTTCTAACCGAGTTAAATTTATTAATTAGATTAATAAAACTACTTAAGTCCTCTACTAATGCATCATTTATTTTTAGCTCACTCCAAAATAAATTACTTTCTAATATTTTGGCAAGGTAAGTTCCCCAATCTGCTATAGCTAAATTACTTTGTAATTTTACTATTTCTTCAAAACAAGATTTATTTAATGGAGTAGATTCAATAATTTCATTAAATTTTTTTAGGTTAATTTTTTTGACTCCATGCCTTTTAAGCATTTTGATCTTTTGATCCAGATCACTGACCATAAAGAGATCAATTTGAAAGCAGGTGACTACAAAGTGGCGTATCTTTTCGACTGAAACATAATAGCCGAAGTACAAATCAAAAAAAGTAAAAATACTACGAATGATTGGAGATTTTGATAAAGCTGTTTGATTCGGAACATTTAACCTAATTGGCTCTTGTCCGTTTGCTTCTTTGTTGTATGTTTGCAGGCTTGTCAGCGTTGGATAAAAGGTTGTTACAATCTTATTGACATCTTCAGAAATAATTGCAATTTTTTCCCCTTGCAGATGTTTGCGAATAATTTCATCACTTATGCAGTTAAATTCTTGGAGCTCATTATCAAATTGCTGAATGATATAGTCGTCATTGCCTTTTTTTAAAGAATTACTCTTTAATGTTTTAAACTTAACCTGAATTAATTGATTCAGAGGTGTGTAGAGGTTAAAACCAATTAATTGGACCTTATTATCAAATTCGATATTTTTAATAAAGAAATTAATTGCTTGGTGATATGTAAATAGATTATTTTCATTTAAATATTTGTTATATCTATCCATTACCGACCATAGAAATTTATTTTCAACAGATAGATTAAATGACCCATCCTCAAAATCTATGTCGTACTCATGAATATTTTTTATGGCATTCTGGACAAAAAATACGAGTGAGTCGATATCGTGAAGAAATTGATTTCCATACCCCACAATTTCATCAGAAATAATCTCTTCTAGAATGATATATTCTTCTAATTTATTAATTATCTTTTTACTAACTTTATTGGAAGAAAGATAATAATTACTTAATTCATTTGAAATAAATTCAAAAAGGGTGAAGGTGTTAAAGTGGGTGGATTTATTTAAATGGATGAATCTTTTAAAGTAAATGTCATTTTTACAAATTGTAATTATGTTATCTTTCACATTTGAATTTTATAGTAAAACAATATTATGAGCGAGCAATCATCTTATCTGACAAAAAATGGTTTTTTGCATTTGAGGGAAGAGTTAAATTATCTCTTAAAAGTCGATCGACCCAGGGTTGTGAAAGATGTGTCATGGGCAGCCAGCAATGGAGATCGATCTGAAAATGGCGATTACATTTATGGTAAGAAGAGGTTAAGACAAATTGATTCCCGAGTAAAATATTTACTTACCGCTATAGAAGACTCAAAGATTATTGATCCGCTTGAGCAAGAAAATAAGGACAAGATTTTTTTTGGAGCATCAGTTGAGTATGAAAATTTACACACGAGTCAGATTAACATGATTCAGATTGTTGGTGTTCCTGAAGTGGACCCTAAAGAAAATAAGATAAGTTGGTTATCTCCACTTTCTAAAGCTATTCTGGGCAAGCAAGTTGGAGACATTATTTCTTTTGAAAGCCCATCCGGACAAATAGAGATAGAAATTATCACTATTGTTTATCGATGACATTTTCAGTAGATATATTTTCAAGGTTTATTGATAACTATGGAGATATTTCAATTCCATTAAGGCTTGCTAAAGGTCTTTATATTGAACATGGCGTTTCTAGTAATGTATTTCTTACCATTAATAAGCTTTCACAACAAATATTAGAGAAAAATTTATTTAATGAGAATATTAATATCTTTGATATTGATAAGATGGATAACAACTTTATACCAAACACAAATGTTGTTACGATTTTCGATACACAGTTACCGGCATGTTATGAAGCTTTACTCTCGCATAAAAATTTATTAATCAATTATGAGTATTTTTCAGCTGAACAATGGGTTGATGGCTATCACCTCAAAGAGTCAATTAATAAAAAATATAAAAAAATATTTTATATTCCAGGTGTTAGCGAAAATTCAGGTGCTCCAGTATTTTCATTAAATGATATGGGCTTGATTTGTAATGAAAAGAGAAAAGATAGAATTCAAATCAACTTTTTTTGCTATTTTAATGAGAACATTGATGCTTCAATTAAAGTTCTAAAAACTAATTTTCCGCAAATTGATTGTTTACTGCATGATCGATTTGATAAAAACAAGAACAGAGCTAATAACTTATTGAGCTTTAATGATTTTGATATAGCTTTATCTTCTAGTTTAATAAACTTTGTACGTGGCGAGGACAGCTTGATCCGTTCTATTTTGGCTGGCTCGCCTTTTATTTGGCAACCTTACATTCAAGATAATAATCTTCATATAGAAAAATTAAATGCTTTTCTTGATCATTACTTTACTTCCTTGCCACCACAGTTAAGAGAAATTTTTCTATTGTGGAGTAATCAAGGTCTAAATTTAGAACACTGGCAATATTTATTAGGAAATATTGAAAATCTGAAATATTTTTATTTAAAAGCAAGGGATAAATTTATAAAAAGAGGAACTGGGATTGGTCAAATTTATTCATTATTTATTAAATAATTTAGTATAATCAACAAAATTTTTTTTCAAGGATAGGTATGAAAACAGCACAGGAAGTTAGACCAGGGAACGTTATTATGGTGGATGGAAATCCAATGGTTGCATTGAAATGTGAATACAACAAATCTGGACGAAGTGCAGCGGTAGTAAAAATGAAATTAAAGAACTTACTCAACGAATCTGCTAACGAATCAGTTTTTAATGCATCCGATAAATTTGATGTCGTTATTTTAGAGAAGAAGGAAGTTACCTATTCTTACTTTGCTGATCCAGCTTATGTATTTATGGATGAAGAATACAATCAGTATGAAGTAGGTCCAGACAGCATGGAAGATGCTTTAAAATTTTTAGAGGATGGTATGTCATGTGAGGTTGTTTTCTATGAAGGAAAAGCAATTTCAGTCGAGTTACCAAATGCAGTTACTCGAGAAATCACTTATACTGAACCTGCTGTCAAGGGAGACACATCTTCCGGTAAGGTCATGAAAACAGCTGCTATCAATACTGGCTTTGAACTGATGGTACCTTTATTTTGCGATACTGGCGATATGATAGAGATTGATACTAGAACACTTGAATATAAAAACAGGGTTAATAAATAAATTAACCCTGAGTATCAGAGCCACCAACAAGTATCTCATCAATCTTTAAAGTTGGTTGGCCAACCCCAACAGGAACACTTTGACCATCTTTTCCGCATGTTCCAACGCCCGTATCTAATGAAGAGTCATTTCCAACCATTGAGACTTTTTTAAGGATATCTGGACCATTCCCAACAATGGAAGCGCCCTTGATTGGTCGGGTAATTTTTCCATCTTCAATTAACCATGCAAGAGAGGAGGAGAAGACAAATTTACCACTGGTGATATCAACCTGACCACCGCCAAAATTAGGAGCATAGATTCCTTTTTTTACTGATTTAATTATTTCATCTGGGTTATGTTTTCCATTCGTCATAATGGTATTAGTCATTCTGGGCATTGGAATATGAGCATAAGACTCTCTTCGACCATTTCCAGTAATTTGCATATTCATTAGTTTTGCATTTAAAGTATCTTGCAGGTAATTTTTTAGAATACCATTTTCAATTAAAACAGTCCGCTGTGTAGGGTTGCCTTCATCATCAATATTTAATGAGCCGCGTCTGTCTTGAATTGTTCCATCATCAACAATAGTGATGTCACTATGAGCCACCTGTTTTCCCATCAGTTTAGAAAAAGCTGAGGTCCCTTTCCGATTGAAGTCTCCCTCTAAGCCATGTCCAATAGCCTCATGAAGTAAAATACCTGGCCAACCTGGACCTAGAACTACAGGCATCATTCCCGCAGGAGACGGTATAGCTTCAAGGTTGGTTGCGGCTTGATGGTATGCTTCATCAATATATAGGTTAAGAACATCATCAGTAAAATAATCAATACTAAATCTTCCGCCACCTCCAGCTGTTCCAACCTCCCTTCTGTTTTTGTCTTCAATAATGATGCTTAGTGATAATCGAACAAGAGGGCGAATATCAGTTTTCATATCGGAGAATTTATTTACAATTAAAATTGCATCATATTCAGCCGCAAGTGAAGCACTAACTTTGATAATTCTTTTATCTCGAGAAAAAGCTAAGCTTTCCAGTTTTTTTAAAATTTCAATTTTTTTCTCGCCTGTATTGATTATTGGATCAATACTTTGGTAAAGTTGTCGCGGCTTGTTTGAGCTAACTTGTGGAACGGTCTTATTCTGACCCTGAGATCTAAGTGCATTTATGATTTCACAGGATTGGGTTAGCGTTTGAAAATTAACTTCGTCAGTATATGCATAGGCGGTTTTATCACCGGAGACAGCCCTAACGCCACAACCATTATCAATATTAAATGAAGCATTTTTTACTGCGCCATCCTCAATAGCAAAGAACTCATTTTTAGAGTATTGAAAATACAAGTCGCTGTAATCGATATTTTTATGATTCAAATTATTAATCACTTTTTGTATTTTTTGGTTATCAAGTTCTGCTGGGTTTAATATCAGATTATCTATTTCGTTATTCATTTTTATTTTTAAATATATTTAGTTTTTGTAAAATACTTTCAGAAGGTTGGATAACCTCTTCATCCACCAGTTCAGATAATTCTTCTGATTTTGGCTTATCTATCTCAATTGGATCATCCCATGTTCCTATGATTTGATATTCATCGGTCATTACTTTATTTAATGGATCTTTAAGTATCTTTTGCGCAATAAATGCAGCAGCACCTACAAGAGGGCCTCCAGCTAGTGCAGCAAGAGACAGTGAATCACTCACAAATGGCTTAACAGTAACATGAAGATTTTGTGTTTCTTCGATAAGATCAACTTCACCATCCATTAATACTTCCGCAGCCGGACCGATCATTTTAAAATTATTTGAGCTCAGTACACCAGAATTAATTCGGACCCCAGCATTTATTGAGTCAAATATAAAGCCCTTAGAAAATAAGTCACTAAAGTCTAAGCTTAATCTTTTGGGTAAATTTTGTAATGTCAGCAATCCGAATAATCTACCAATACCAGGTTCAGCCTCGAGTATTTCTCCTTTTTGGATATCCATAGAAAAATTGCCACTGATTAGATCTGAAGAAAAATCAAAGGGGCTTCCTTCCCAATTAGCAATCCCATTAAATCTCGCATTTCCTTTTTTGACCAGATTGGGATACCCAAGTTGTTCTAAAGTTTTTTCTAAGTCATCCACCTTCCATTTGAAGTCCATTTTGGTCTGTGTACCAATTTCTTTTGCTTGCCATTCTCCGTCTGCTTTAAATTCATGATGAGGGTTGGTGACAGTGAAATTTTCTATTTTCCAAATTTGATTATTTATATTTGATGCCTGGATATCGAATTTGCCCATACTTTTTTCATTGAGGATCACTTCATCAATCATCAAATCAATGGATAGTGGTTGTGTTGTGTTTGGTAAATTATCTTCATCATTTAATTTACCTATTTGTTTATCTTTTGAAATGATAAATTTATTAAATCTTCCTGTAAGCTTTCTTTCGTTGTTATTCCATAATGCATTACCTTTAATTTCGTTTGAATATAAGGATACTTTCAGACTGTTATTGGATGGAAAGACAACTGTTTCTAATCGATGAAGATTGAAACCGTTTACAGCTAATTTTTCAAAATTTATTTTTGATTTGCCAAACTTAAATTTTTGTTGCTTATTGTCTGATTTTAAGTTGATTAGTGATGAAAAATCATCAAGATCAACATCTTTGAAGTTTGCAAAAAATGACAACCCATTCCTGTCTTGGAACTCTTCATTGGATAGGATATTAATCTGACCAGACCAACCATTATTGCTCATGTAAACTTTTCCGTTGACATCATTGTCCAGCCTAATAATATAATTTGTAGATTTGTTCTTGGTTGGCTTTTTAACAATAGATAATACTTTTACCTCGTCCTGTTTTTTATTTAATGGCTGAGGTCCATTAATCTCTATTCCTTTTAAATCAGTCTCTAAAGACAAAGAATTAGATTCTTCTGTAATATTCGATTTTAAAATCCACTCTGCAGACCCTTGGACCTTATTCATCCAACCTGATCCTAGGTTATCAATAAAAAATTTTTCATTAATTGTTCCGGTGGCATTAATTTTAGTTAAATTGCTTTCACCAAGAACACTGACATTTATCGGCATTTCAAAAACTGATCCAGATGCATTTTTAAGTTCATAAAAATTAGGTTTAATGAAAAGGATGCCATTTAATTTTTTTATTTGTGGAAGACCTATTCTTGGATTTTGAATGTTTATATCATTCAGTTTATATTTTGCATCAAAGTCAATTTTATCTAGATTCATAATTGGGAGATTAATTTTAAGATCAAGTGAAGCATCTCCTGTCGTAATCAGCTGATTTGTAAATTCTTTTGTATCTTCGTATAAAGGGGAGTTATTAATAGCCTGAATTAAATTATTGGTCCCACCGC
The DNA here is from genome assembly GCF_051853155.1 of Candidatus Methylolitoribacter marinus. Classification (GTDB taxonomy): domain Bacteria; phylum Pseudomonadota; class Gammaproteobacteria; order Burkholderiales; family Methylophilaceae; genus BACL14. The sequence goes on along the minus strand of NZ_CP124221.1, from coordinate 799,103 downwards.
TGGTAATCCAATGTGCATTGATCATTAAATCTGTTTCAGATAAGTCTGATATGACCTCTAATGTTGAAATATTTTGATCAGCCACAGTTCCATCTTTTGCCAATAATGTAAGAATATTAGAATCAAGGTTAAATAATATATTCGCCTTCTCAATCTCAGGATAACCTGTCGCATACTCAATGTTTGCATTATTGTAACTGCCAGAGATTTGAAGAATTGATTGTGTATTTTTGTCAAACAACTTATCAAGCTGACCCTTGATAGTTATCTTTGAATTTTCAATACTTCCTGCAAGCAGAGATGTATCAAGCCAATTAAGCAAATCTGGATCTGTATTTTTTGGATAATATTTTTTTATTTTAGAAATATCTGGTATGGATACATTGATAGTTAGATCTAGATTTGGTTTGTTTAAATTTTTTAGATTTACTGTTCCAGATGTTAATAAGTTTAAGTCATTATTGTTAAGTAACAAATTTGTAAATTTATAATTATCTCCATCAAGCTTAATTAAACCATTAAGGGAATCAAAGATTAAATTTGTTCTGAGTTTATCCTGTTGGTTGATGGTAATATTTTTACTTGCAATGTCGATAAAACCTCTATTATTTTTTATATCAAAGCTAGCCGAGAGATTGTTAAAACCTGGAAATTCATTGTGTGAGCTAATACCAAAATTAATCAAAGATCCAGTGGCTATTAATTCTTTATTTTTTCCCCATGATAACTGCAGATTCTGAATATCACCAGTAGGGCTAAAGTCATCAAGATAAGATTTTAAACCCTCAAAAAATGGAGTCTGATTGATAATTATTTCAGCTGCATCAATATTCAGTTTATTTAATTTTAATTTAAATGATTGCGCTAAATTATCTTTGACTTTGATTTCAAATGCACTGTTTTTGATATCAATATTGTTTGTTTTAAGGTTTAAATTTGTTGACGCTATCTTTTTTTCATTATTACTGTTGTCAAATATTGCATTACCTGATAACTCAGAAATATTGATGTACTTATCTTGATTATTATTAAAGTTACCGATGTAATTCTCTATATTGAAAGATGTTTTTAATTCTTGAATTTCATTCTTAACAAATGCAAGATTAAGTTTTAGGTCACCATAACCTTGCTTAACATCAAAGGGGTAATCGATCCAGGGTTTAAATGATGGTAAAAAAGCTTGAGATATATTCACTTTCATCTTTGTTTTAATTTGATCTATGCGATCAATTGAATCTAAATCAAAGAATCCGTTTACATAAATTCTATCTTTTGTTCCCTCTGATACTAGTGCGTTCAAATTAAATCTATGACGATCAAGGTAGGTAAGGTATGTGGGACTTGAGTAGGTAAAGTTTATACCACTAATAATTAAATCTCTTGCTGCTCTGTATTCATCTCTCCAAGTTATTTTTCCATTGATTATTCTAACTTCATGTTGATTAAGAAGCCAATCAGAAAGAGAAGATTCAGATGATTCAATGATTTCAATTCCTGCAATTTTTAATTTATTGTTAACAGTTCTCTCAACCAAGATATCAAGATCACCAATAATAATTTGATTTAAGATTGGCTCAAATTTGAGTATGCTGAGCCACGATATTTCAAAATCAATAGCATTCAATTGAATGGTTTTATTATTATCTTTATCTGTAATAGTGAAATTTCGCAACTGAAACCAAGGGTTCGTGATATTCCATACTATATTTAGTTTATCAATTGAAACCTCGCCGCCTGTTTCCTTGGCGATAAAGCTTTCAATATTTTGTTTGTAGTTCTCTACATTGGGTATTAGAAAAAAGTGATATGCAATAGTTACCGATAAAATGATAATCGATGCTAATGAACAAATGCCGTAATAAAAATATTTTATTTTCTTAGATTTTAAAACGGCATTAATTGTTTTTAGCATTAAAACATTTTAAACTTTTTGCTTCAGTTGATCCAGAATAGCAGGGTTTTCTAGAGTAGATATATCTGCTGTGATTTCCTCATCTTTTGCAATTGATCGAAGCAAACGTCTCATAATTTTTCCTGATCTGGTTTTAGGTAAATTATCACCGAATCTGATTTCATCAGGTTTAGCAATGGGTCCAATTTCATTTCCTACCCAGGCACGTAATTCATTGACTATTTCTGTCGCTTTTTCGGAATTTGGACGTTCTGATTTCAAAACAACAAAGGCTATGATGGATTCCCCTTTAACGTCATGAGGTCTTCCAACAACAGCTGCCTCGGCTACCAGCTCGTTAGCAACAAGTGCAGATTCAATCTCCATTGTTCCTAATCTATGCCCTGAGACATTTAGCACATCATCAATTCTACCCATGATAGTAAAATAACCGGATTTAGCATCTCTTACCGCACCGTCGCCCGCAAGGTATAAGTTTCCACCTAATTCATTTGGGAAGTAACTATTTTTAAATCTCTCAGGATCGCCCCATATAGTTCGGATCATAGATGGCCATGGTTTTTTAATAACTAACAGCCCGCCTTGGCCCCATTCTAGGTTTTGACCAGTCTCATCCACTACATCAATTGAAATTCCTGGAAAGGGGAGAGTGCAAGAACCAGGAACCAAGGGGGTACTGCCGGGAAGTGGTGTAATGACATGGCCGCCAGTTTCAGTTTGCCAAAAGGTATCAGCAATTGGACATTTTGAATTGCCCACGTTTTCGTAATACCACATCCAAGCTTCGGGGTTAATGGGTTCGCCAACCGTTCCTAAAATTCTTAATGAGCTTAGATCAAATGATTTTGGATGCACTGCTTCGTCACTTTCAGATGCTTTTATTAATGCCCTTATAGCAGTCGGTGCAGTATAAAAGATAGTCGCTTTATGTTTTTGTACGACCTCCCAAAAACGACCTGCATTAGGATAGGTAGGTACCCCTTCAAAAATAATTTGTGTTCCACCCAGTGCTAATGGACCATAAGCCACATAAGTATGACCGGTAATCCAACCCACATCTGCTGTACACCAAAAGATATCATCATCTTTTAAATCAAAAGTCCATTTGGTTGTGTTGATTGCATGAAGTAGATAGCCTCCAGATGAATGTTGAACCCCTTTTGGCTTGCCTGTTGATCCAGAGGTGTACAAAAGAAATAATGGATACTCCGAATTCACCCATACTGGCTCGCATTCCATTTTTTGATCTTTACATAATGCATGCCAATCAATTTCATTTTCTTTAAGTTTTGCTTCTTTTCCAGTTCGATTCAAAACAATAATTTTTTCAACCGAATCACAACCACCAAGAAGAATGGCATCATCAACAGCAGTTTTAAGAGGTAATTCTTTCCCCCCTCTGTTTTGATAGTCAGCTGTAATGATTAATTTTGCTCCTGCATCAATTACTCGTTCTTGAATACTTTTTGCAGAGAATCCACCAAATACAACGGAGTGAGTTAGACCAATTCGAGCACATGCTTGCATAGCCACAACAGCATCTATACCCATAGGGAGGTATATAATGACACGATCACCTAAATTTAAGTTAAGAGTTTTTAAGCCGTTTGCAAACTGACAAACTTTTTCATATAGCTCTTGGTAAGTGATTTTAGTTACTTGACCATTATCTGATTCAAAAATAATAGCCACTTTATCTTTCTTGTTCGGAAGATGTCGATCAATACAATTATAGGAAACATTTAATTCACCATCTTCAAACCACTTATAAAATGGCGCATTATCTTCATTAAGAATTTTGGTAAAAGGCTTTTTCCAATCTATTAAATCTCTTGCCAGGCCTGCCCAATAACCCTCATAGTCTGCCTCAGCCGTATCACATAGCAGTTGATATTCTTTTTGGTTTTTTATATATGCATTTTCACTTAATGTTTTTGGCGGGTTAAAGACCCTATTTTCATGCATCACTGATTCAATCGCCATTCAAACCTCCCTTTTTGAATTTCGTTAGATTAAGTGTGTTGATGTGAATTATAAAATCATATTGCTGTCATTGTTATAAACTATAATACAAGTGTTTTTTTGATTTCCCAAATTTTATTTTTTCTATGAGCTTAAGATTAAGATTAAATTTATTAATTGCACTAATCATGATCCTTTTTCTGATCGGGCTTTCAATTACGCTCATGAAATCCTCAAAAAAAGCGATTGAGGAGGGTGTTGAATCATCACACAGAGTTAGTCTGCAATTATTGGATACATTTATAACTAGCTCTGTACAAAATCCAGAGTGGGGTTATACACATCAAGTGATACAACCATTTCTAGTTGAACTAGGACATGTTCGGAGTAATATCATTTCGCTTTATGATTTAAATAACCACTTATTGTATGAATCCCCAACATCAACCTATCGTCAAGAGATAACCCCCCCGGCATGGTTTAAAAATTACATGGCACCGCCGCAAGAAATAAATGCAAAAATTATTAAATATGGAAGGTTAATTGTTCAGTCAGCTCCTGATGGCGCAATCAGAGAAGCTTGGTACCATACAAGAAGTTTTATATATATTTCATTAATTGTTTTTCTGTTAATTAATATTTTTATTTATATGTTGTTAGGAAGGTGGCTATCTTCAATCAACCCATTGTTAAAAGGAATAGAGGATTTTGGACGAGGTAATTTAAAAACAAGGTTACCAAAATTTGATGTTCCAGATTTTCAAAGAATCGCAACAAACTTTAATAAAATGGGACAATCTTTGGAAAAATTTTTAAATGAAAATAAAAAATTAGCTCTGATATCTCAGCAAACAGCCGATGCCATAATGATTTTAGATTCAGATCGAAAAATTAATTTTTGGAATCATTCTGCTGAAAACATGTTTGGTTTTCGAAAAAAGGAAGTGCTGGGTAAATCTGTTGAATTGATTGTTCCAAAAAATAAATTGGGTGAACTTAAATCAAATTTATCCTATACACACAAGAATAAAAAAATTCAAAATCTTGAAACAAGACGTCTTACTAAATCTAAAAAAATGATAGATGTCTCTATTTCAATATCTCCACTATTTGATCCAGATAAAAAAGAGGTGATCGGTGATATTGTGAGCATGAGAGACATATCTGAAAAATTAACAGCAGAAAAGTCAAAAAAAGCTTTAGACCAAAATAGAAAATTGACTGGAATTATTCGAGAAAGAATAGAGGATGAAAGAAGAAGTTTGGCACGAGAGCTGCATGATGAACTTGGTCAGTATGTTTCTGCTATAAAAATTTTCACGCAAAATATTAAAAATCAAGCCAAGGGGAATGAGTTGATTGCAACGAGTGCTGAGTCTGTAACGTCCGCTGCCAATCAAATATATGATGGTATGCATAACATCATTCGTAAATTAAGACCTGGGTCACTAGATAATCTTGGATTAGTGGAAACAATTAATGATTTAGTTGGTGTATGGCAAAAACAATATCCTGCGATAAAAGTAATTTTTAAGCATAATAGAGTTGAAAATTTATCTGAGGAGATAAGTATCAATATTTATAGAATCATACAAGAGGGAATGAATAATAGCTTAAAACATGCAGATGCTTCTGAAGTAAAAATTGATTTAATGGCTAATAAAAGGTTTTTAAAGGTTACTTTTAGCGATAATGGCAAGGGGTTTGATACAAATATTTTGAAAGCCTCTAAGCAATTTGGAATTGTCGGTATGAGAGAAAGAATTCAAGGTCTTGGAGGAAAATTTGAGTTACAATCAGACCAGAACGGAACAATAATCACTGGATTAATTCCAGTAAAGAAAAGATAGGAATCTATGTCAAATTTAAATGTATTGTTAGTTGATGATCATTCTGTAGTTAGAATGGGTTTTAAAATGCTTATCGATAGCGAAAAAGATATGCAAGTAATTGCCGAAGCTGAAACAGGTGAAGAAGGTATCATCAAATTTCAAGAAATAAAACCTGATGTGGTAGTGATGGATATCACCATGCCTGGCATTGGAGGCCTAGAAGCAATTGAGAGAATAATAGCAAAAGATAAAAATGCAAAAATACTGGTGTTATCTGCGCATGAAGATTCCGTACATCCAAAAAGAGTTCTTAGTGCAGGTGCAATTGGTTATTTAACAAAAAGAAGCGCTGCAGAAGAGCTGATTAATGCAATCAGAACTGTTGGAAGTGGAAAAAAATACATTGAATCTACTGTTGCTCAGCAATTAGCAATTACTCAATTATCTGGAGAAAATGACCCTACTGAAGTGTTATCGGACAGAGAGTTTGAAGTATTCATATCTTTGGCCAAGGGGAAAAGTACCAACGAGATTGCGGATACTATGTGCTTAAGTCCGCGCACTGTGGGAACCCATTTATACAATATTAAACAAAAATTAAATGCGAATAACTCTGCAGAAATAGCTCTTATCGCAATTCGATGTGGATTACTTGAGCCTTAACTTAGTTTTATTGATAAATACACCAGCTAAAAAAATCAGCAAGATTCCAACCATCGTTAACCAATCCAGACTTTCCTGGAATATCCATATTCCCCAACCTACTGAAAAGATTACGGTCATATAAGAATAAGCAGCATTATTTAATGTTTTACCTTCACGGTAGGCTCTTGTGATAGCAATTTGAGCGATGGTTGCACTTACCCCTAACAACAATAGATAAATTAAACTGATGTCAAAAGAAATTGGATTGATATCCTCTTTTAACATCAAGCAAAAAGAAAGCACTGATGATATTAAGGTGAAAAAATAAACCGTTCTTAAATCTGGCTCTTTTAATTGACCTAATTTTGCAACCATAATATAAGCGATTGCGGCTCCAAATCCTGATAGGACTCCCATTAAGCCTGCGAACCAGTTGTGATTAAAAACTGGTTTTAAAATGAATACAATTCCTAAGAATCCTATTAAAAGAAGAAATAAGCTGGAACTGTTAAATTTTTGTTTCATTAATAAGGGAATCATAAGCCCCAAAAAAATAGGGGATGTGTAATTGAGTGTCATGGATGTACTCAGAGGAAGTTTTGTAATAGCGTAAAAGAATAATAAAAGACTCAGGAATCCAATAAATGACCTTAAAAAATGAAACCATACATATTTTGTTTTAATAGCAATGTCATTTTTTTTCATCAACACAACAAGGATAATTAAACTCACAAACGAACGATAAAAAACTAATTCATATTCATTAAATGAAGTGGAGTTTAATTTTACGCATAAACCCATTATGCTAAATGAAAATGTCGCCAACAACATCCATCGGAAACTTTTATATTTTGACGATACATTTCTCATAGTTAATAATGAAACCTTTTCAATCTTGACAATGTTGTTAAATAATATAGTCTATTCTTAAAATTTGGAGGAAATTTTTATGAAAAACCCATTAGATTCAATTCTCGGAACTATTGTCGCAGGCGTTATACTTACTTTTGTTTTTGTATATCTCTTGAAAAACTTTTTTTAATTTACATTACCAGATATTAGGAGATTATTATGGAGTACGATTATTTCACCGCGATTGTTAGATTTCTGCATGTTATTGTAGGAGTGGCCTGGATAGGCCTACTTTATTATTTCAATTTTGTTCAAGTTCCAGCTTTGAAAAATGCTAATGCTGATGGAACAGCAGCTGGCATTACCAAACATGTTGCTCCATTAGCCCTTCTTTGGTTTCGTTGGGCAGCATTGGCTACATGGATTGCAGGTGCTGCACTTTTAGGAGCTAATTTTGTTCCTGCTTTTACATTGAGTGGCGGTTATGAAGCGATTGGATTAGGCTCATGGTTGGGTACTATCATGTTATTCAATGTGTGGGTTCTTATTTGGCCAAACCAACAAAAAATTCTTGGTTTAAAGCCAGCGAGCGATGCAGAAAAAACTGCTGCTAGAAGAATTGCTTTTTTAGCATCTCGAACTAACACCTTGTTATCAATTCCGATGTTATTTTTAATGACAAACGGACTATCACATAAAGGCTTAATTGGTTTATAATTTACCTTTAATAACTTTGTAAAAATCGGCGGCTGTAGCCGCCGTTTTTTATTCCAGATGGAATCAAACAATTCAATTTTAAAAACGTATGGAAGACTTCCTATTTCTTTTGAAAAAGGTGAGGGCGTTTGGTTATTTGATAAAAATGGAAATAAATACCTTGATGCTTTAGCTGGGGTTGCAGTAAATACTTTGGGCCATGTTCACCCCTATTTTACTTCGGGATTAAAAGATCAGCTTGATCAATTTATTCATGTATCTAATTACGTGAATATCAGTGAACAAGAAAAACTTGCTGCAAGACTTACAAAATTGACGGGCATGAAAGCAGTATTTTTTTCAAACTCAGGTTGTGAGGCAAATGAGGCAGCTATAAAGTTTGCGAGACTGTTTGCTAATTCAAAAAAAGTTACAGACCCGCAAATTATTGTGATGGAAAATTCTTTTCATGGAAGGACTATGGCAACTTTATCTGCCACTGGAAGTAGAAAAGTTCAAGCTGGCTTTGAGCCTCTTTTAAAAGGCTTTATCCGAGTTCCTTTTGATGATTTAAATTCTTTAAAAAAAATTGCTGATCAGAATAAAAATGTTGTTGCTATTTTAGTTGAGCCTATTCAAGGTGAAGGTGGGGTAAGACTTCCAAAAAATCTTTCATCATATTTAAATGATTTGAGAAAGATATGTGATCTCAATGAATGGCTTCTTATGCTAGATGAAGTCCAGACTGGCGTGGGTCGAACTGGTCGATTATATGCTTATCAGTATTCAGATATTAAACCGGATGTTCTAACCAGCGCAAAAGGTCTTGGCTCAGGAGTTCCTATTGGGGCTACTTTAGTGAACGAAAAAATAACAAATATTATTAAACCAGGACAACATGGTTCAACATTTGGAGGAAACCCGTTAGCATGCCGAGCAGGTAATTTAACTCTTGATGTCTTGGATCAAGAAAAGCTTTATTTAAATGTAACAATTCAAGGTTCAAAAATTGCTCACGCTTTGAGAGAACAAACAAAATCTTTGGATTTTGTTATTGACGTTAGACAGCAAGGTTTAATGATCGGTATTGAGCTTGGCCATGATTGCCCAGAGCTGATGACTTATGCTTTAAAATATAATTTACTGATCAGCGTGACATCTGGAAATGTTATAAGAATTGTTCCTCCACTAATTATTAATGATGATGAGTCAGAATTTTTGGTTTCTAATTTAATAATGATGTTAAAAAATTATTTGAAAGAAAATCAAACATGACGATTAAGCACTTTTTACAATTCAATGATCTTACAAAAGATGAAATATATTATTTATTTGATCGAGCAAAATGGCTAAAAAAACAGTTTAAAGAGTATCAAAAATACTGGCCACTTGAAGATAGAACTTTGGTTATGATTTTTGAAAAGGCAAGCACTAGAACACGATTGTCTTTTGAGTCAGGTATGCATCAACTGGGTGGAGCAGCTATTTATCTAAATACAAAAGATTCTCAGCTAGGCAGGGGAGAGCCTGTAGAGGACGCAGCTCAAGTTATTTCTCGAATGAGTGATGTTGTGATGATAAGGACATTTGAACAGGAAATCATTGAACGATTTGCTCAGAATTCCAGAGTTCCTGTGATTAATGGACTGACGAATGAGTATCACCCTTGTCAAATTTTGGCGGATATATTTACTTTTATCGAGCATAGAGGCTCAATTGAGGGAAAAACAGTCGCCTGGATTGGGGATTCTAATAATGTTTGTAATACCTGGTTACAAGCTGCAGAGTTATTAGATTTTAATATGCATGTGTCAACCCCAAAAGGATATGAGGTTGAGGTTGAGAGAGCAGGCTTATACGATGATTCTCATTTTGAACAATTTGAAAATCCTATGGATGCAGCTAAAGATGCTCACATTGTAACTACTGATGTATGGACAAGTATGGGGTACGAGGCAGAGCAGTCTGAAAGAAAATCAGTTTTTGCAGATTGGCAAGTTGATCAAGAGATGATGGATGTCTCAGCAAAAGATTCTTTATTCATGCATTGTTTGCCGGCACACAGAGGAGAGGAAGTTACATCTGATGTTATTGATGGACCTAAGTCTGTGGTTTGGGATGAGGCAGAAAATCGTTTGCATGTTCAAAAAGCTTTACTAGAATATCTTCTTATTGGGAAAGTTTAATTTTATGAATTCAATTAAAAAAGTTGTTTTGGCTTACTCAGGTGGATTAGATACCTCTGTAATTTTGAAATGGCTTCAAGAAAAATATGATTGTGAAGTGGTTACTTTTACGGCTGATATTGGTCAGGGTGAAGAAATTGAGCCAGCCAGAGAAAAAGCAAAACAAGCGGGAATTAAAGAAATATATATTGAAAATCTTGAGGAAGATTTTGCAAAAAACTATATTTTCCCAATGTTTAGAGCCAATGCTATTTATGAGGGTGAATATTTACTTGGAACATCAATAGCTCGGCCACTGATTGCAAAAAGACTAATTGAAATAGCTGCTGAAACAGGAGCTGATGCAATAGCTCATGGAGCTACTGGCAAGGGTAATGATCAGGTTAGATTTGAATTGAATGCCTATGCATTAAATCCTGATATTAAAGTGATCGCTCCATGGAGAGAGTGGGATCTTTTAAGTCGTGAAAAATTATTAAGTTTTGCTGAAAAACATAACATTCCTGTAGAAATGAAGCATAAAAATGGAGGAAGTCCTTATAGCATGGATGCTAATCTTCTTCACATTTCTTATGAAGGTAGACATCTAGAAAATCCTAGCAATCCACCAGAAGACTCGATGTGGAGATGGACTAAGTCGCCTGAAGCAGCAAATGATGAACCAGAATCATTATCAATTTCTTTTGAGAATGGAGACCCTGTAGCTATCAATAATGAAACCATGAAACCTCATGAAGTGTTTCATTATCTAAATCAGGTAGGTTCAAGAAATGGAATTGGTCGACTAGATTTAGTTGAAAACAGATTTGTTGGCATGAAGTCCAGGGGATGTTATGAAACTCCTGGTGGAACCATTCTATTAAAAGCTCATCGAGCCATTGAATCTATTACACTTGATCGTGAAGTAGCTCACTTAAAAGACGAACTAATGCCGAGGTATGCGAAATTAATATATAACGGATTTTGGTTTGCTCCGGAAAGAGAAGCATTACAGACCCTGATTGATCATACGCAAAAAAATGTTACCGGTGAGGTTAATTTAGTTTGTTACAAGGGATCTGTTCAGGTTGTTGGTCGAAGCAGTCCTCACAGTCTATTTGACGAAAATATCGCCACATTTGAAGATGATGGAGGATCCTATAATCAATATGATGCGGAAGGTTTTATTAAGTTGAACGCATTAAGACTTAAAACTTTAGGTAGAAATAAGAAGGATTAAATTATGCCCAGTTTCGATATAAGCTCATCTGCAGATAAGGTTAATTTATCAAATGCGGTCGATGTTGTAAGAAGGCAAATACAAAATCGCTATGACTTTAAAGGTACATCTGCAAGTATTGAATTTAACGAGAAGGATTTAATTATCACTTTATTTGGAGATAATGATTTTCAGATTAATCAAATTAAAGATATTTTACTTCCATCACTCGAAAAAAAAGAACCTGACTCAACTAAAAGATTGATGGATAAAAATCTTGAGAGTATTTCAGGAAACAATGTGAAACTTGATATCGAAGTGTCGGATGGAATTGATCAAGAGCTTGGAAAAAAAATTATCAAATTATTAAAGGACAGTAAATTAAAGGCCCAGGCCTCAATCCAAGGCGATACGGTTAGAGTTACTGGTGCGAAGAGAGATATTTTGCAGGAGTCGATTGCATTGGTAAAAGCAAATGTGTCTGACTACCCTCTAAATTTTGGTAATTTTAGGGATTAGTTTATGGCAAAGACTCTATATGAGAAAATTTTTGATAAACATGTTGTTCTAGCTCAGGAAGACACCTTTCTCATATACATAGATCGTCATTTAATTCATGAGGTGACTAGCCCGCAAGCATTCGAGGGTTTAAAAATTCATGATCGCCCATTGTGGCGCAAGGAATCTATCGTGGCTGTTCCTGATCACAATGTGCCAACATCAGATCGGGATAAGGGAATCCAGGACCCTATTTCAAAAATCCAAGTGGAGACTCTCGACCAGAACTGTAAAGAACATAAATTGCTTCAGTTTGATATGTCTGATGTGAGACAAGGGATTGTTCATGTCATTGGACCTGAACAAGGTTTGACTCTTCCAGGTATGACGATCGTTTGCGGCGATTCTCATACAAGCACTCATGGAGCTTTTGGAGCCTTAGCAATGGGGATTGGAACCTCTGAGGTTGAGCATGTCATGGCCACACAATGCTTAATTCAAAAAAAGCTTAAAACAATGAAAATTGACGTTCAGGGTAAAACTCATCCTCTTGTTTCAGCAAAAGATATTGCTTTGTTTGTTATCGGGCAAATTGGCACTGCTGGCGGCACCGGTTATGCTATTGAATTTTGTGGAGATGCCATTCAGCAGTTATCGATGGAAGGAAGAATGACTCTGTGCAATATGGCAATTGAAGCCGGGGCTCGCTCGGGGATGGTTGCTGTTGATGATACTACAATTAACTATTTAAAAAATAAGCCCTTTGCTCCAACAAATAAAATGTGGGATCTGGCAGAAAAAGAATGGAGAACACTTCACTCTGATTCAGATGCTGTTTTTGACAAAGTAGTTGAAATTGATGCGACCATAATAGAGCCTCAAGTGAGCTGGGGAACATCTCCTGAAATGGTGAAGGGAATTTCCGAATCTATTCCTAAAAAAAGCAATTTAACATCGGACAAGCACCTTGATTTTCAAAGGGCTCTTGCATACATGGGCCTCAATGAAAATACTCCAATCAATGAGATATTTGTAGATAAAGTGTTTATTGGTTCATGCACAAACTCAAGAATAGAGGATTTGAGAGAGGCAGCGCGGTATTTGAAAGGTAAAAAAATTAATCCGAGTATTAAGTTAGCAATGGCTGTTCCTGGGTCAGGTATTGTAAAAAAACAAGCGGAGTCCGAAGGGTTAGATAAAATTTTTATGGAATCAGGTTTTCAATGGAGAGATCCAGGTTGCTCAATGTGTCTTGCAATGAATGCAGATCGACTTGAAAGTGGTGAGAGATGCGCGTCAACGTCAAATCGTAACTTTGAAGGAAGGCAAGGGCAGGGTGGAAGAACCCATTTAGTCAGTCCTGCGATGGCTGCAGCAGCAGCAGTTCATGGCCATTTTGTCGATATAAGAAATGAGGAAATCAGTGGATAAGTTTAAACATCTCGTTAGTAAAGTTATCCCTCTTGATCGATCTAATGTTGATACTGACGCAATCATTCCCAAGCAATTTTTAAAGTCAATCAAAAGAACTGGTTTCGGGCCAAATTTGTTTGATGAATGGCGATACCTAGACCATGGTGAGCCTGGTATGGATAATTCTAAAAGATCGATCAACCCTGATTTTGTTTTAAATAAACCACAATTTAAAGACAGTAAGATTCTATTGGTTAGAGAAAATTTTGGGTGCGGGTCTAGTCGAGAACATGCACCTTGGGCATTATTAGATTTTGGTATTAAGGTCATTATCGCAGAAAGTTTTGCTGACATTTTTTACAACAACTGTTTTAAAAATGGTATTTTGCCAATCACTTTGCAAAAGGTTGAAATTGAAGAGTTATTTTCTGAAACTGAGACCAAAACTCTTGAAATTGAAGTTAATTTAGAAAAACAATTTGTTAAGTCTTCAAAATCATATTCCTTTGAAATCGATGAATTTAAAAAGAGCTCCTTGTTGAATGGCTTAGATGAGATTGGATTAACTCTTGAGAATAAAAGTGTAATAGCAAATTTTGAAAAAAGTTATTTTTCAAATTATCCGTGGCTTAGACAGGAATAAAAATGAACATATTAACCCTACCCGGTGATGGTATCGGCCCAGAAATAACAAAACAAGCTGTAAAGATAATTAAGGCATTGTCTCCTAATTTTAATATTGATGAGGCGCCCATAGGAGGTGCTGGTTATGATGCAGATGGAGATCCATTACCACAAACTACTCTCCAAAAAGCTAAAGATGCAGATGCGATACTGATGGGTTCAGTGGGAGATTGGAAGTACGATCAATTACCAAGAGAGTTGAGACCAGAGAGGGGATTATTGCGAATAAGGTCGGAGCTTAATTTATTCGCCAATTTAAGACCTGCCATGTTGTTTGATCAATTGGTGGATGCGTCTTCACTTAAACCTAATATTGTTTCTGGTTTGGATATCATAATAGTTCGTGAATTAACTGGGGACATTTATTTTGGCCAGCCAAGGGGTATTCATAACCTTAAAAACGGAGAACGTGAGGGTTTTAATACCATGCGTTATTCAGAGAGTGAGATCCGCAGGATAGGAAATGTTGCCTTTCAACTTGCTCAATTAAGAAATAAAAAATTATGTTCTGTAGATAAAGCCAATGTTCTTGAGGCAACTGAACTTTGGCGAGAAGTGATGGTAGATTTATCAGCAAATTATCCAGATGTATCTCTGTCGCATATGTATGTAGATAACGCGGCAATGCAATTAGTCAGGGCACCAAAACAATTTGACGTGATGGTTACAGGAAATATTTTTGGAGATATTTTATCTGATGAGGCATCCATGCTGACAGGTTCTATTGGCATGCTTCCTTCTGCATCCTTAGATATTAATAACAAAGGCTTATATGAGCCAAGTCATGGTTCGGCCCCAGATATAGCTGGTCAAGACATTGCTAACCCAATTGCCACGATTTTATCAGCAGCTATGATGTACAAATACACTTTTAAACAGCCTAATGAAGCTATTAGGATCGAAGAAGCGGTTGAAAAAACACTTCAACAAGGCTATCGAACTGCTGACATAATGGATGACAACTCTACGAAAATTGGATGCGAAGAGATGGGTGACCGTATTTTAGGAAATTTATAAATGAATAAGTTAAAAGTTGGTTTTGTTGGCTGGAGGGGCATGGTCGGATCAGTTCTAATGCAGCGAATGCTCGAGGAAAATGATTTTAAAAATTATGCCTCTTTTTTCTTTTCAACTTCACAAGCTGGTGATAAATGTCCTTTTGATTTTGCAGAATCAGAATATCTTATTGATGCTAATAATCTCGAGGAGCTGTCTAATATGGATGTCATCCTCACATGTCAAGGAAGCCAATTTACGATAGATGTTTATGACAAGCTAATAAATCAAAACTGGGACGGGCACTGGATCGATGCAGCATCCCATCTCAGAATGGAAAAAAATGCAGTTATTGTGCTTGATCCAATTAACTCAGATTTGATCGACAAATCATACTCGGAGGGCGCCAAGACATGGGTTGGTGGAAATTGTACCGTTTCGCTTATGCTGCTTGCAATACATGGATTAATTAAAGAAAACTTGGTTGAGTGGGTTTCATCCATGACTTATCAAGCAGCCAGTGGTGCTGGGGCAAATAACATGAGAGAGCTCTTGTCTCAAATGGGTTATTTATTTAATTCAGTGTCTGATATGTTGGAGAATCGACAAGGATCAATACTTGATATAGATCATAAGATATCTAGTGCAATGTTAGATAAAAATATGCCAATAAATAATTTTGGGGTTCCTCTTGCTGGTAGTGTAATTCCATGGATTGACTCAGATCTTAAAAATGGCAGCAGCAAGGAAGAGTGGAAAGGACAAAATGAGACCTTAAAAATTCTAGAATCACAATACGCACCCGTCATGGTTGATGGATTATGTGTTCGAATTGGTACCATGAGATGTCATAGCCAAGCGTTAACGATCAAAATGAAGGAAAGTTTATCAATAGAGGATGTTAATGAAAAAATTTCAGCAGGAAATCAGTGGGTAAGATTAATTACTAATGAACGTGATGCGACCATAAATCATTTATCCCCAACCAATGCATCTGGTAAGTTAGATATTCTAGTGGGTCGAATAAAAAAACTTAACCTTGATAGCAATATGATCTCTCTATTTACCATTGGGGATCAATTATTATGGGGGGCGGCTGAACCATTAAGACGAATCTTGAGTATAATATCCAACAAATGATTAGATTAATTAAATTATTTCTTTTTGCTACTGCATTCTCAGTTATTTTTTCTGCTCAAGCGCTGCAGCTAGGAAAAATCTCGATCAATTCGAAACAAGAACAACCCCTGAATGCTGATATTGAGGTCATTCTTACCAAAGCTGATGATGTGACTGAGTTAGTCCCGAGCATTGCCTCAAAAGAAGACTTTGAATCCCAGGGTATTGAAAGACTTCCTGTCCATGCAAACATTGATGCTAATTTTGTAAAAAACTCTGAGGGGAAGATTTACTTAAAATTAAAAAGCGACAAGCCGGTTAAAGACCCTTTCCTAGATTTGTTAATCCAGATTGATTCGCCTAAGGGTAGAAATTATCGTGAATACACAGTACTTCTTGATCCACCAGACCCGATGGATAAGATGATAAATGAAACTCTTGAAAAAGATACTGCAAAGAAAGATAACAATAAACTTCCTGCAAAAGATTTGGCTGAAGGAAAAAAACGTGAAATTGATTCAAAAGAAAAATCCAAAGAAAATCAAGACTTAATTGAGACACAAAAAGAAGAGGTAGAAGAAGAAAATCAACAAACTGCTAAAAAAGAGCAAGCCAAGGAGGTAGTTAAAAACACCAAAGAAGCAGTCATAGATGATCAAGACATCGATGAGCAAAAAACAGTCAAATCTGCACCAGGTAAAACTTTGTACCAAATTGCTCGTGAAAATAGCCTATCAGGAATTACTTTAGAGCAAATGGTGGTTGGTATTTATCAAAATAACAAAAAAGCATTTGCTGAAGGAAATATAAATGGATTGAATAAAAATCAGATTTTAACAGTACCTAATAAATTATATTTTGCGGAATTAAGTCATTTAGAAGCAAGAAAGATTTTGAAATCTCAAAATGATGAATGGAAAAAACTAACGCAACCAAAAGCCAATGAAAATAAATCTATTAAGAAGCCAGAAAATAGTAAAGAAAAAGAAAAGATTGAGAAGTTAGAGCTTAAGCTTGCTGAGGCGGAACAAAAATTAAAAGAGCTAGCTGAAAGTAAGAAAAACGATTTAACAGCTGATGCTCAAAATAAGAATCAGCCTTCAGAGACTTTCTCAGATCAAAAAGAAATGACGGATATTAAAGGAGATGATTTTGAAATTGAGGAGATTGTCTTAGATGATGATGTACAAGAAATTAATGGTGATGTGTTCACATCTTCTATCTCTGCTGACTCAGAAATTAATGAAATTTTATTAAAAGATGATGATAAAAATAATAACTTAATGATTGTTTTAGTCCTTTTATTTTTAATTACTTTAGTGGTTGGGATTATTTTCTTCATCTCCAGAAAGAAAAAAGATGAAAAACCAATATTCTCATCTGAAATTAATACCAACCAACAAAATACTGAACCAGATGTAATTGATAACTTATCTCGTGAGGATAAAAACTCATTTTAATAAGTGATTGAGCTTCTTAAATTATTAGCTACCCTTATATCACTCAAGTTCATATATTACTTATCATTAACCCTGAATTGCTACCTACTTCTTTTTTTAATATTGGTTTGTTTTTATATAAAGCACAATCCATTTATTTTTTTCTTAAAGGTAAAATATTTCCTCATCAGCATCTTTATTATTTTTCCACTATCTGTTCCAGGGGAAATAGCGGTTCAGTTTTTTAATTTTTCGGTCACATACGATGGTTTTTATGCGGGCCTTAAACAATCATTACTTTTGCTAAACATATTTTTAGTTGCCAAAATTTACTTACTAAAAACTCAAGAAATAGATGTGGTAAATTCAATCATGTATTTTATTTATCCATTTAAGTTTTTGGGTTTGAACGTTAATAAATTGTATAAGATAATAATTTTGACATTTAGCTATTTCAGACTGTTTTCTCGTAAAAAATTTAATTACAGAAGTCCTGTAAATTCTTTTAATAGTTTTTTATTTTCTCAAGAAAATTTGAAAATTAAGATAATTGCATTTGAGCTGAATAATTATGGTTATTTATTCATTTTTTGTTACTTTTTGGTTGTATTTATTTTATGAGAATAGCTGCTATAGTCGAGTACCTAGGAACAAACTATGCTGGTTTTCAAATTCAGCCTAATCAAAATACTATACAATTATTTTTACAAAATGCTTTATCAAAGATTGCTAACCATGATATCAAGATTGAAGCATCCGGGAGGACAGATGCTGGTGTTCATGCGCTTGGTCAAGTATTTCATTTTGATACGGAATCACAAAGACCTTTAAGCTCTTGGCAAAAAGGTGCTAATTCTTATTTACCTCACGATATTTCTATCAAATGGGTATCTGAAGTGGATCAGACTTTTCATGCACGATTTAACGCTATGGAAAGAGAATATCAGTACTTGCTTCATCATACTAAAACACCCTCAGCCATTTGGTATCAAAAAGCTGGACATTATGGCTATGAAATTAACTTTAAACTTCTTGATGAAGTTTTGAAGGAATTTATTGGTAAACATGACTTTAGTAGTTTTCGATCTAGTGAGTGTCAATCAAAAAAGCCAGAAAGAATCATACATTGTGCAAGCTATCAAAAAAAAGAAAATTTTATTCTTTTTAAATTCACTGCTGATGGATTCCTTCATCACCAAATTAGAAATATGATGAGCGTCATTCTAGATATCGTTTCAGGAAAAAAACCATTGGATTATGTACAATACCTATTCGAGGTTAAGGACAGAACGGAGGCATCGAATACATTTTCACCAAATGGTCTCTACCTTGCCAATATTAGGTATGAAAAGTCATTTAAGATAGTTGATTTAAAAAATACAGTCATAATATGAATTATACAAAAGTAAAAATATGTGGAATTACCAATTGTAATGACGCAATAAATGCTAGCAATGCAGGCGCTGATGCTATTGGCTATGTTTTTTATAAAGACAGCCCAAGATTTTGCTCAATTGAACAAGCAATTCAAATTAATCAAACACTTCCGCCTTTTATTACAAAAGTTGGATTATTTGTGAACTCTGAAGCTGAATTTGTTCGTTCTGTAATTTGTGAAAATGTTATTGATATCATTCAATTTCACGGATCTGAAACCCCTGAGTTTTGTTCGTCATTTAAGTTTCCTTTTATTAAAGTTATTTCTGTCAAAAAAGATACAAATATTGAAAAAATATGTGATGATTTTGTTGACGCATCAGCAATTCTGCTTGATACTTTTGATACAGATTATTTTGGCGGTACAGGCAAGTCTTTTGATTGGTCACTAATTCCAAGAAATTTAAAAAAGCCAATTATAATTGCAGGAGGTTTGACGCCTGACAATGTAACAACTCTCCTAAATGATTACCAACCTTACGCGGTTGATGTAAGTGGTGGGGTGGAAAGTGAAACGAAAGGCAAAAAAAGCGAAGAGCTTATAAAACAATTTATTAAGGCTGTGAAAAATGGATAATTATAATTTCCCTGATCAAAATGGTCACTTTGGTCCCTATGGCGGTACGTTTGTAGCTGAGACATTAATTGAGGCACTTGATGAGCTGAAAGAAATGTATAACCAGTTTAAGGATGATAAAGAATTCTTGGATGAATTTCATCACGACTTAAAACATTTTGTAGGCAGACCGAGCCCAATTTATTTTGCTGAGAGATTAACTCATAAAATTGGCGGTGCGAAAATTTATTTCAAAAGAGAAGATCTTAATCATACAGGTGCCCACAAAGTTAATAACACAGTCGGACAGGCTTTGTTAGCAAAAAAAATGGGAAAACCCAGAGTTATCGCTGAAACTGGGGCAGGCCAACATGGCGTCGCAACAGCTACCATTGCTGCTCGCTTAGGGCTTGAGTGTGTTGTTTATATGGGCTCTGAGGACGTTAAAAGACAAAGCCCGAATGTTTATAGAATGAAATTATTGGGAGCTACAGTTGTCCCTGTCGAAAGTGGATCGAAAACTCTAAAAGATGCGCTTAATGAAGCACTTAGAGACTGGGTAACAAATGTCAGCAATACTTTTTATATCATTGGTACAGTAGCTGGCCCTCATCCATATCCAATGATGGTCAGGGACTTTAATTCTGTTGTTGGCAAAGAAGCTATTGGGCAAATGGATGAATTAGTAGGTAAGCAGCCTGACGCAGTTATTGCGTGTGTAGGTGGTGGTTCAAATGCGATGGGTATTTTTTATCCATATATTCCATATAAAGAGACCAGATTAATTGGTGTTGAGGCAGCAGGACATGGTATTGAGACAGGTAAACATGCTGCTCCACTAACTGCGAATAGTCCGGTAGGAGTCCTGCATGGAAATAGAACTTACATGATGCAAAATGAAGAGGGACAAATTATAGAGACTCATTCTGTGTCAGCTGGTTTGGATTATCCAGGCGTTGGTCCAGAACATTCTTGGCTAAAAGATACAGGCAGAGCGGAGTATGTGGCTGTGAATGATGATGAAGCTCTAGCAGCTTTCCATAATCTTTGCAAAACTGAGGGCATTATTCCTGCTCTTGAAACAAGCCATGCTATTGCTTATGCAGAAAAATTGGCTAAAGAGCTTCCTAAAGATAAAACAATTTTGGTAAACCTTTCTGGTAGAGGCGACAAAGATATTAATACAGTTGCTGATATTGCTGGTATAAAAATCTAGAGTTATGAGTAGAATCACAAAAACATTTTCATTATTAAAGTCTAAAAATAAAAAAGCATTAATTCCTTTCATTACTGCAGGTGATCCATCTGTTGAAATGACAAAAAAAATTCTTCATCAGCTTGTAGAGTCAGGTGCAGATATGATTGAGCTAGGAATTCCATTTTCTGATCCAATGGCGGATGGACCTGTGATTCAAAGAGCAAGTGAAAGAGCGCTGGCAAATCATGTTGGAATAAGAAAAACATTTGAAATTGCAAAAGAGTTTAGAGGTAAGGATCAAAATACACCCTTAATACTCATGGGTTATGCGAACCCTATTGAGGCCATTGGATTTGACGAGTTTTTAAGACTGTGCAAAGAGGCTGATGTGGATGGAATCATTACTGTTGACTACCCTCCAGAGGAGTCAAGAGAGTATGTTGCTAAACTTAAGCAGAATGATATTGATGCTATTTTTTTGTTAGCACCCACAACAGAGAAGGAAAGAATTCAACAAATCATTAAACAAGCTACAGGTTTTTTATACTATGTGTCTTTAAAAGGTGTTACTGGAGCTCAAAATATAGATATTGATCAAGTAAAACATCGTGTAGCTGAAATTAAATCGCTATCAGATTTACCTGTGGGTGTTGGTTTTGGGGTGAGAGATCCGGAAACAGCAAAAGCTGTGGCTAGTTTTTCAGATGCTATTGTTATTGGCAGTAGAATTATCCAAGAGATTGAAAAATCAGATGAAAATAATATGTTAGAGAATATTGCAAAGATTATTAAATCTATCCGTGAGGCCATTTAAATGAGTTGGTTAAAAAATGTTATTCCTCCAAAAATAAAAAAAATTGTCGGTACTGTAAAAAAAAGAGTTCCAGATGGCGTGTGGCACAAGTGCAATTCATGTCAAACAGCTCTTTACAATAGCGATCTAGAAAAAAATCTTTATGTGTGTCCAAAGTGTGACCATCATCATAGACTACCTGCCAGAGAAAGATTAAAACTATTATTTGACTCAATTGGGCAACGTGAAATTTTTACAGATATTTTACCCAAAGACCCTCTTAGGTTTGTTGACTCAAAACCCTATAATGAAAAACTAAAAGAGGCACAAGATAAATATAAAACCGCAGATGCACTGTTAGTTATTAATGGGAAAATTGAGTCGTTAAATATTACAGCTGCTGCATTTGAATTTTCGTTTATGGGTGGCTCAATGGGTTCGGTGGTTGGTGAAAAATTTGTTCGAGCCATTGATTTTGCTATCGAAAATAAAACCCCATTCCTTTGTTTTTCATCGAGTGGTGGAGCAAGGATGCAAGAAGGCCTTTTTTCTTTAATGCAAATGGCGAAAACAAGCGCAGCATTAACTAAGTTAAGTAAAGAGAAAATTCCATTTATTTCAATTTTAACTGATCCAACTATGGGCGGTGTCTCAGCAAGTTTTGCCATGTTAGGAGATATTATTATTGCTGAACCAAATGCCTTAATTGGTTTTGCTGGACCACGAGTGATTGAACAGACTGTCAGAGAAAAATTACCAGCTGGATTTCAAAGAGCAGAATTTTTATTAGAACATGGCGCAATTGATTTTATTGTGGATCGAAGAGAAATGCGAAAATCGCTTGTAAATATAATCACCAAACTGCATAAATAATCTTTGAAAGAAAAGTTAAATCTCCTCCTCCAAAGTTTGGAGACTCGGCACAGCAATCCAATTGATTTGTCATTAAAAAGAATTCAAGAATTCAAACAAAAATTATGCTTGGATCCTAAATTTAAAATCATTACTGTTGCAGGAACTAATGGAAAAGGCAGTGTATGTTTTTATATTAACCAAATTCTATTGCATAGTAATTCCAAGATTGGCCTATATACTTCACCTCATTTTTTTGATTTCAATGAAAGAATTGTAATAAATAATAAAAAATGTTTTGAGTCTGAAATTTTAGAAGCATTGCAATATATTTTAGGCTTTGAAAATAGCGACAAACTTACTTTCTTTGAGATCACGACTTTGGCTACTATATTTATATTTGAGAAGCATAATATTGACATAGCTATTTTGGAAGTCGGCTTAGGTGGACGTCTTGATGCAGTCAATGCTTTTGAACCTGATATTTCTGTAATAACTTCAATTGGACTAGATCATACAGAATTTTTAGGCGAAACATTAGAGGATATCGCAGTTGAAAAATCAGGGGTAATGAGGACAAATAAACCCTGTGTTATAGGGGAGGAGCATTATGTTGATATTTTAAAAAAACAAGCTTTAGAAATTAATGCACAACCCTATTTTTTTAATAAAGATTTTGACAGTAACATTATTCCATTTGATAAGAATCATTTAACTTATGTGCAACAAAAGAATCTTTCTTGTGCAATTTTCACCGTACAACAACTAGGGATGTGTAGCTTAATTTCCAAATTAAGAGAAGATTTGTTGCATCAAAATTTTTTTGGAAGATTTAATAGAATTTCTAAAAAACCAGAAATTTTTATCGATGTAGCTCATAACTTTGATAGCGTAAAAAATCTAGTTCAGTCATTATTAGTGTTAAGCAATAAAAAAACTTACTTTGTGTTTTCTATATTGAAAGATAAAGATTTGTCGTCAATTCTCAAATTATTTTCAGATTTAACTTGTCAGTTCGAATGGTTGATTGCAGAGCTTAATAACCCAAGAGCACAAAAATTAACTTTTATTGAAAATAACCTAGAAAAAAATAATTTTATTTTTGAAACTACAGATTCTATTAAGAAAGCTTATGAATTAGCCTTAAAGAAGGCTACAAATGATGATAGAATTATTGTGTTCGGAAGTTTTTATGTAATCAGTGAGATTTTTGAGGGTAATTATGCCGAGTAATGAAGATCCTTTCTCAGAAGCGATTCAGCTAAAAAAAGCAAAAAAAAGATTATTAGGTGCCTTAATAATATTAATAAGTTTACTAATTTTATCTTATTTTTTTCTTGAAAATCGCTCAATAATAAACAACCAAAATATCAAGATATCATTTGTCGATGAAGGTGACAGTAACAATAATAATGATGTTGCCCTTTCATCTGAAATTTTTGAAATGGATAGTTTTTTTATCCAAATAGGTATATTTTCAGATAAAGAAAAAACCTCAGATCTTTTATCATCCGTTCAATCTTTTGGAATTGATTGCACACTGGAGACTGTTGAATTAGATGGAAAAAAAATGTTTCGAGTTAAAACAGGAGGTTTTGCGTCTTACAGTGAGGCAGAAAACGCTCTCGAGATTTTAAAATCTAATAAATTTAGCGGGATTATAAAAAAAAATAATTCATGAGCCCATTCGATTATTTTATCTTAACGTTATTAATCGTTTCCTCAATTTATGGTCTTTATCGAGGATTTATTAAAGAAGTCTTATCGCTTACCGGTTTAGTTTTATCTTTTTACCTTGCATCTAACTTTGATAACTCTTTGGCAAATATTGTACCAATTGAAAATAAGTCTGATTTCTTAATTATTTCTGCTTTTATTTTAATATTTGTTTCTACTCTAATATTGACTTCATTATTAATAAAATTGGTTAGTAAAGTTTTAAAGCTTGTAGGACTTTCAATTTTGAATAGATTTTTTGGGTTTGTGTTTGGTATGGCAAGAGGTTTAATGATAGTTTTAGTGATTCTATACCTCAATCAACTTATTCCTTTTATAAATTTAATAGATAGTAATGAATCCTCACTCATACCTATTTTAGATCCTATATTTTCATTTGTTTTAGAGTATTTACCAAATTATCAGTCTACCAATGTAGAATATGATTATGCAGTTATAAGTGAGGAGCTCATCTAATGTGTGGAGTGATTGGAATTGTATCTAATAATTCTGTCAATCAGATGTTATATGATGGACTTTTAGTATTGCAGCATAGGGGTCAAGATGCGGCTGGAATTGTTACGACAGATGGTAATAGATTTTACATGCATAAAAATAATGGGCTTGTAAAAGATGTGTTTCAGACCCGTCACATGAGAAATTTGATTGGAAATGCTGGAATAGCTCATGTTAGATATCCGACAGCTGGATCTTCATCTGCAGCTGAAGCTCAACCATTTTATGTCAACTCACCCTATGGAATTGTTCTTGGACATAATGGTAATTTAACTAACTCTAATAAATTAAAACAAGATATGTTTAAACAAGATTTAAGACATATCAATACCAATTCTGATTCTGAGGTTCTCATAAACGTGCTAGCTCATGAGCTTGTCGACTCATCAAAAAAAAGTGTGCTAACAACGGATTTGATTTTTGATGCTGTAACCTCTTTGTATAGAAGATGTAGTGGAGCTTTTGCGGTTGTATCGATGATTGCAAACTTTGGCTTGCTTGCTTTTAGAGATCCTCATGGCATTAGACCGCTGGTTATCGGTAAAAGAGAAATGGGTGAGGGTCCGGAATATATTGTCGCCTCAGAAAGTGTAGCTTTAGATGTATTAGGTTTTGAATTATTGAGAGATGTGGAGCCGGGTGAAGCAATATTTATTGATCTTGATGGAAATTTTTATTCTAAAAAATGTGTTAGTGATAAAAAAATTAGCCCTTGTATATTTGAGTATGTATACCTGGCAAGACCTGATTCGGTCATCGATGGGGTTTCAGTTTATCAAACACGTCTAAATATGGGAGAAACATTAGCTGAAAAAATCAAATCATCTTTAAAAGATGAAAAGATCGACGTAGTAATCCCAATCCCTGACACAAGTCGACCAACAGCTTTGCAAGTTGCCCAAAAGTTAAAAACAGATTTTAAAGAAGGATTTGTTAAAAATAGATATATAGGTCGAACATTCATCATGCCTGGTCAAGCGATAAGAAAAAAATCAGTCAGACAAAAGTTAAATCCAATAGCGATTGAATTTAAAGGAAAAAGTGTTTTATTGATTGATGATTCAATTGTTAGAGGAACTACATCAAAAGAAATTGTTGAAATGGCGCGTGATGCTGGCGCTAAAAAAGTTTTTCTAGCCTCTGCTGCGCCACCTGTAAAATATCCAAATGTTTATGGGATTGATATGCCTTCTCGTAATGAACTAATTGCTTTCGATAGGTCCGAGGCTGAAATCTGTGAAGAAATAGGTGCTGATGGTGTGATATATCAAGAGTTAGACGCTCTAAAAAAGAATGTGACCAAAGAAAATAAAGAATTGACTGAGTTTGACGCATCATGTTTTGATGGTCGTTACGTTACCGATGACATTGATGAAAATTATCTTAACTTGATTGAGTCAGTAAGAGCAGATTCATCAGCAAATTTCAAACCAAAAAACTCAATTACACAACTTGATTTAAATTTAATCACGAACGAAGATAACGACAACGTTGATGAAGTCCTTGAGCTTTAGTTGACCTGCATAATTTTTTTTTAGATAATGTCTTCGCGTTGATTTGCACCAGCTTGCTAGCGCAAACATAATTTAGCTAAACTGAGGAATTCTGTTAAACAGAGTTATGAAAAATAAAAATAAAAATTTTGAAACTGATGCGGTACGAGCAGGAATTGAACGATCTCAATTTGGAGAACATTCAGAAGGCCTATTTCTCACATCAAGTTTTGTTTTCAAGAATGCACAAGAGGCGGCAAAACGTTTTTCTGGTGAGGAGCCAGGGAATGTCTACAGTCGATTTACCAATCCAACAGTAAAAACTTTTGAAGAAAGGTTAGCATCACTTGAAGGTGCAGAGCAATGTATTGCTACTTCCTCTGGAATGTCCGCAATTCTGGCTACATTTATGGCCCTTTGTAAACCTGGAGATCATGTGGTTGTATCCAAAAGTATTTTTGGTACTTCTGTTCAATTGTTCAATAATTTTTTAGCTAAGTGGGGACTAAATATTAGCTTTGTTGATCTACCTGATTTAAATAGTTGGGAAGAAGCAACAACGAAAAATACTAAATTTTATTTTATTGAAACTCCATCAAACCCATTAACAGAAATTGTAGACTTAAAAAAATTATCGCAATTGGCTAAATCAAAAAAAGTTAAATTAATTGTTGATAATTGTTTTTGTACACCGGCTTTGCAAAAACCTATCGAGCACGGTGCAGATATCATTATTCATTCAGCAACAAAATATCTAGATGGGCAGGGAAGGTGTTTGGGTGGTGCTGTCCTTGGCAAAAAAAGACAAATGAATGAGATCTATACTTTTTTAAGAAATACAGGTGTTTCTCTTAGTCCTTTTAATGCTTGGGTGTTTTTAAAAGGCTTGGAAACATTAAAAATTAGAATGGACCAACAATCAGATAACGCAATGAACTTAGCGACTTATCTGGAAAAAAATAAAAAAATTACACAAGTTTACTACCCTGGCTTAAAAAGCCATCCACAGCATAAAATTGCCTTATCACAACAATCTTCCGGCGGCGCTGTCTTATCTTTTGTTCTCAAAGGTGGACAAAAAGCTGCATGGCAAGTCATCAATAAAACAAAGTTAATGTCAATTACAGCGAATTTAGGTGACACAAAAACAACTATAACTCATCCAGCAACAACCACTCATTCTCGCCTAACTCAGGAACAAAGAAATGATGCTGGAATAGATGATGGTTTAGTTCGAATCGCTGTTGGTCTGGAACATATTGAAGATATTATTTCAGATTTAAACATTTAAAAACCTTTAGTCTAAAAGCTAATAACACCCTATAAATAAGCACAGCCATGCTAAAATATGATGAAGTAAAATAACTAATTTTATAGTCAATATTATGAACCAATTTGCCAAAGAAACACTCCCTGTAAGCCTTGAAGATGAAATGAAAAAATCCTATCTCGATTACGCCATGAGCGTTATCGTAGGTAGAGCACTTCCTGATGTTCGAGATGGATTGAAACCTGTTCATCGTCGTGTCTTGTTCGCAATGCATGAACTCAGCAATAGTTATAACCGACCATACAAAAAGTCTGCAAGAATTGTCGGTGATGTAATTGGCAAATACCATCCACATGGTGATACAGCCGCATACGACACTATCGTTAGGATGGCTCAAGATTTTAGTTTGAGATATATGCTCGTCGACGGTCAAGGTAACTTTGGTTCCATTGATGGCGACAATGCAGCGGCTATGCGATATACAGAAATTAGGATGTCTAAGATATCACACGAACTTCTCGCTGATATTGACAAAGATACTGTGAATTTTGGGCCAAACTATGATGGATCAGAAAATGAACCATTAATTATGCCTACCAGAATACCAAATCTACTGATTAATGGAAGTTCTGGCATTGCTGTTGGGATGGCAACGAATATTCCCCCTCATAATTTGACTGAAGTGATCAACGCTTGCGTTGAAATTCTTGATAACCCAAACATATCAATTGATGAGCTTCTGAATTTTATCCCTGGTCCAGACTTTCCAACGGCAGCAATTATTCATGGAAATTCTGGAATTAGGGAGGGATATCGAACAGGACGTGGCAGAGTGGTAATGCGTGCCAGAACTCATTTTGAGGAAACTGACAAGGGCAAGAGAGAGGCAATTATTATTGATGAGCTTCCTTATCAAGTGAATAAGAAAAACTTACTCGAGAAAATTGCGGAACTAGTCAATGATAAAAAAATTGAAGGGATTTCTGATTTAAGAGATGAGTCAGACAAATCAGGAATGAGAGTTGTTATTGAATTAAAAAGAGGTGAAATACCTGATGTTGTTTTAAATAATCTTTATAAACAAACTCAATTACAAGATTCGTTTGGAATTAACATGGTGGCATTGATTGACGGTCAACCAAAGCTGTTAAATCTTAAACAAGTCCTTGATGCTTTTATAAATCATAGACGAGAAGTCATCACAAGAAGAACTGTTTTTGAATTAAGAAAGGCTAGAGACAGAGGACATATTCTTGAGGGTTTAGCGGTAGCATTAGAGAACGTCGATGAGATGATTAAGATAATTAAATCTTCCCCATCTCCGATAGAAGCAAAGACTGAATTAATGCAAAGAGACTGGAAATCAAACGTTGTGTCAACAATGCTGAAGAACAGTGATACCTCACAATACAGACCAGAGGGTTTGTTGTCAGTTTACGGCTTAAAAGAAAATGGTTATAAGTTATCTGACATTCAAGCACAAGAAATTTTGCAAATGAGACTACAAAGATTGACTGGTCTTGAACAAGATAAGATTGTTAATGAATATAAAGAAATAATGGACGTTATTGCCGATTTAATAGATATTCTTAACAAACCAGATCGAGTAACTACTATTATAAAAACTGAGCTTGCAGAAATTAAAGATGCGTATGGTGATGATAGGCGTAGTGAGATTGTTGAAAATGCAGAGGATTTGTCAATTGAGGATTTGATTGCACCTCAAGATATGGTCGTAACTTTATCGCATACTGGTTATATTAAAGCTCAAGTGCTTGATGATTATCGTGCTCAAAAACGAGGTGGTCGAGGTAAGCAGGCTACTGCAACAAAAGATGATGATTTTATAGATCAGATGTTTGTTGCGAATTCCCACGATAATATTTTATGTTTTTCAAGTCGCGGACAAGTCTATTGGTTGAAGGTTTATGAAGTTCCTCAGGGAAGTAGAGTTAGTCGTGGCAAACCAATAGTGAACTTATTTCCACTCATGCCTGGTGAAAAAATTAATGCAATATTAACAGTCAAGGAATTTGTTGATAACGAGTATATCTTCATGGCGACAGCAAAAGGTACTGTTAAAAAAACACCTCTATCAGATTTCTCTAATCCAAGAAAATCTGGAATTATTGCCATTAAGCTAGATAATGGGGATTATTTGATTGGTGCTGGAATAACCAAGGGTGAAAACGATGTTGTTTTAGTTTCTAATCACGGCAAAGCAGTATGGTTTGGTGAATCTGATGTTAGAAGCATGGGAAGAAATGCTAGGGGTGTAAGAGGTATGAAGTTGACTGATGGTGGTGAAGTACTATCATTGCTAATAGCCGAAAATGATGCACAGTCTGTTATGGTGGCAACAGAAAATGGCTATGGAAAAAGAACACAGCTGTCAGAATTTAGAAGATCTGGAAGAGGGACTCAAGGTGTTAAAGCAATCCAAGTGAGTGACAGAAATGGTCAGGTGGTTGGAGCCAAGCTTGTTGGTGATCATGATGAATTAATGTTAATTACGACAGGCGGTGTATTAATCAGAACCAGGGTGAGTGAAATTCGAGAGCTTGGTCGCGCCACCCAAGGAGTTACCCTTATTAATCTTGGTGATGATGAGAAGTTGAGAGGTTTAGAGAAGGTAGCTGAAAGCGAACATCATGATGAAGACGATGGAGATATAGATCAGTGAGTCATCAAAGTTTAGCAAAGAATCCATGTAAATTTAATTTTTCGGCTGGACCTTCAATGTTGCCATCAGAGGTAATGAAAAAAGCTTCTGCTGAATTTCTTAATTGGAACAAGACAGGCATGTCTGTTATGGAAATGTCTCATCGTAGTAAAGAGTACATGTCTATTTTTCGAAAAACTGAACAGGATTTAAGAAAAGTTTTTCAAGTACCAAAAAATTACCATATCTTATTTTTACAAGGTGGAGCAATCACACAAAATTTTATGGTTCCAATGAATTTGTTAAATAAGGGGACTGCATCTTATGTAGTGTCTGGATATTGGTCCAAAAGAACTTACAATGATGCACTTGCCTTTCAAAATATTAATTTAGCCGCATCCTCAGAATCTGAAGAATATGTATCACCACCAGAATTTAATGATTGGAATTTCTCACAAAATGACAGTTACGTGCATTTTTGTCAGAACGAGACAATTCATGGGGTTGAGTATTTTAATACTCCAAGCATTGATGTTCCCCTAGTAGTTGATATGTCCTCAACAATTTTATCTAGACAGGTTGATATATCAAAATATGGAGTCATTTATGCGGGGGCGCAAAAAAACGTAGGACCTTCTGGTTTAACGATTTTAATCGTTCGAGATGAATTGCTTGATCGTTCAAGAATAGATACACCTACGACTTATAATTGGAAGATCCAATCAGAAAATGACTCAATGATTAATACTCCGACTACTTATAGTATTTATATGGCAGGTTTGGTTTTTGAATGGCTGATTGGGTGTGGTGGCCTAAATGAAATTGAAAAATTAAACATTAAAAAAGCAAAATTACTTTATGATTATATAGATAATTCTGATTTTTATTATAATGAAATTGATAATAATTATAGATCAAGAATGAATGTTCCTTTCAGAATCAGGGAAGATGAATTAACCATGAAGTTTGTAGAGGAGGCAGAATCTGCTGGCCTATATCAGTTAAAAGGCCATCGATTGGTAGGCGGACTTAGAGCTTCTATTTATAATGCTATGCCAATTGAAGGTATTGAAGAATTATTAAACTTTATGAATGATTTTGAGAAAAATAATAAATGAGCAATCTGGATAAATTAAGAATCTCGATTGATAATATAGATAAAAAAATATTAGAGCTTGTTTCTAAGCGAGCTGACTGCGCAAAAAAAATTGGTACCCTAAAGAAAGATGGCGTTATATACAAGCCTGAGCGTGAAGCACAAATTTATAGTAAGCTGATTAAAGAAAATACAGGACCACTATCCACCGAATCGATTCGTTCAATTTTTTCATCAATTATTTCAAGTTGTAGAGCTTTAGAAAAAAAATTGGCAGTGAGTTTTTTGGGTCCCCAAGGAACATTCAGTGAAGAGGCGGTAATAAAAAAATTTGGTAATAACATTCATTTTGTTCCAGCAGCAAGTATCGATGAAGTCTTTAGTAATGTGCAATCTAATGAGAGTCAGTATGGAGTTGTTCCGGTGGAAAATTCTACTGAAGGTGCTGTTAGTCGAACCCTTGATTTACTGCTTAGCTCTGACCTTAAAATTTGTGGTGAGGTAATTTTGCCTATTCACCATAACCTGATAGCCTCAGTGAGTAATTTAAAGTCGATTAAAAAAGTATACTCTCACGGTCAATCTCTTGCTCAATGTCATAACTGGTTAATGAATCACTTACCAAATGTGGAAACTCAAGCAGTGTTAAGTAATTCTGAAGGTGTTAGGTTAGCCAAAAAAGAAAAGGGCAGCGCTGCAATTGCTAGTGAAAGAGCAGCAAATTTATATAAATTAAAGATTATTCGAGAAAATATTGAAGATGAGAAAACAAATACAACTAGGTTTCTTATTTTATCTTCTCAGGAAACGAAGAGAAGTGGTATCGATAAAACCTCTATAGTTGTTGCAACAAAAAATAAACCAGGAGCTATAGCTGACCTAGTTCAACCTTTCGCAAAAAATAAAGTCAGCATGACTAAACTAGAATCAAGACCTGCAAAGATTGGCATGTGGGAATATGTTTTCTTTATTGATTTGGATGGTCATTATGATGATCCTAAAATAAAGAAATCCTTGGCTGAAGTAGAATCGAAAGCAAGTTTTTTAAAGTATCTCGGTTCCTACCCAAAATATTAAAATCTTCATCTAATGACAATACAGTTTTTAAAAAATTTAGATAATATTGAACCGTACGTTGGTGGTATGCCAATTGAGGAGCTGTCCAGAAAAATTGGTATTCCAGAAGATAAAATTATTAAATTAGCTTCAAATGAAAATCCTTACGGCATCTCTCCTATTGTAAAAAAAGCTCTAGCTAAATTTAATGAGTATGAGCTATATCCTGATGGATCTGGTTATAGTTTAATTCATAAAATTTCAGAGCATTTCGAGCTTGAAAAAAATCAGATTGTAATTGGCAATGGATCAAATGATATTTTAGAGCTTGCTGCTCGTATAGTTCTAGATCAAGATTCAGAAGTAATTTTTTCTGAACATGCCTTTGCGGTCTATGGGTTGGTTACAAAAGCAATTGGAGCAAGTGAGGTGACTGTACCTGCTATTGATTACGCTCATAATCTTGATGGTTTTCTGAAAAAAATTACATCTAAAACAAAATTAATATTTGTGGCAAACCCCAATAACCCGACCGGGACCTTGATTGATAAGCCATTGCTGTTTAACTTCTTGAAAAAAGTACCAGATCATATTCTAGTTGTATTAGATGAAGCTTATGAAGAATATTTAGATGAAAATCAAAGATCAGATTCATTTAAATGGTTAAATCAATTTAATAATTTATTAATAAGTAGAAGTTTTTCTAAAGCATACGGGTTAGCCTCTCTTAGGGTTGGTTTTGGTGCTGCCTCAAAAGAAATCATTGCCAAGATTAATCAGATTAGGCAACCATTTAATGTTAATTCAGTTGCTCAATTGGCTGCTTTATTATCTCTATCCGATATTGAATTTGTTAAAGAAGGTGCAAGAAAAAATAGAGAACAAAAAAAATATTTAGAAAATAATTTTGATAACCTTGGTATCGATTACATTAAAAGCTATGGAAATTTTATAAGCTTTTCACTTAAGAGTGATTTAAATGCGCGTGGTTGTTATGATTATTTATTAAATAAAGGTATCATATTACGGCCTATCGCCAATTACGGCATGCCAGAATTCTTAAGAGTCAGCATAGGCACAGAAGATGAGAATAAAATGTTTATTAATTGTTTAACTGAATTTATGGGAAATATTAAATGATAATTGTGATGGATAAATCTGCCACCCAAGAGCAGATTGATAATGTTATCGATAAGATTAAAGACAAAGGTCTGGACGCATCTGTATCAAAAGGTATTGAGAAGACTGTTATCGGCGCTATCGGCGATGAACGTATTCTTGATCCAGAATTACTTGAGTCACTTCCTGGAGTTCAGCAAGCTTTACACATCGTAAAGCCATATAAAATTGTCGCCAGAGAATGGCACAATGAAGACACAATTGTAAATATCAATGGCCATCTTCTTGGAGGTGAAAACATACAAATTATATCTGGCCCTTGTTCTGTCGAAACACCGTCTCAAATGACAGCTGCTGCAAAAGCAGTGAAAGCTGCAGGTGTGCGTTTGATGAGGGGAGGAGCATTTAAGCCTAGAACAAGTCCTTACTCTTTTCAAGGAATAGGGTTTGAAGGTTTGGATATGTTTAAAGAAGCAGCCAGTGCTGAAGATCTTCCTATAGTAACTGAACTTCTAGATGTAAGACATTTGGACACCTTCCTTGAAAAAGGGGTTGATGTCATTCAAATTGGTACACGCAATATGCAAAATTTTGAGCTTTTAAAAGAGGTTGGAAAAGTACATGTACCTGTTATTTTAAAACGTGGATTGTCCGCAACTATATCTGAGTGGCTCATGGCGGCTGAATATATTGCCTCAGGAGGTAATCACAATATTATTTTCTGTGAGCGAGGTATCAGAACTTTTGAGACAGCCTATAGAAATGTAATGGATGTAACTGCAGTTCCTGTTTTGAAGCGTGAAACACATTTACCAGTCATTATTGATCCATCTCATGCTGGAGGAAAAGCATGGATGGTTCCATCGCTTGCTAGAGCAGCAATAGCTGCTGGAGCGGATGGGTTGTTGGTTGAAATGCATCCTACTCCCTGTGAGGCATGGTGTGATGCTGATCAAGCAATTGACCCAAGTGAGTTAAAAACATTGATGTCTGAATTAACCCAAATTGCATCCATATTAAATAGAAAAATCTAATTTGATCTCATGAATTCCATGAGTTTTTTTTGCATATTTATGCCTAAGTTTTAAATCAAATATACTTCATACTCATCACTTAATTTTTTAAGGGTATTTTATGCATATAAGAGTTCTAGGTTCTGGTGCTGGAGGAGGTTTTCCTCAGTGGAATTGTAATTGCGAAAATTGTAAAGGTTTAAGGCAGCACAACATAAAATCCTCCGCTCGAACGCAGTCATCGATTACTGTGAGCAGTAACGGAGAAGATTGGATTCTTTTTAATGCATCTCCAGATATCCGGGCTCAAATTGAGTCGTTCCCTCCGCTACAACCAGCAAGAAAAGTTAGAGATACCGGAATTGCTTCAATTATTATTTGTGATGGACAAATTGATCACACAACGGGATTATTAATTCTAAGAGAACATGATAAACCTTGGGATATATATTGTACAAAGTCTGTCCATGAGGATATGACCACTGGTTTTCCAATCTTTAATATTTTAGGTCACTTTAGGGGAGTTAATTGGCATGAAGTTAAGACTGATTTGAAGTCTTTTGAAATTCCTAAAGCCGATGATCTAGAATTTACTGCAGTCCCTCTGAAAAGTGAAGCACCACCATACTCACCACACAGACACAATACAGTTCCTGGAGATAATGTCGGTTATCGTGTTTTAGACAAAAAAACAGGAAAAAATCTATTCTATGCTCCAGGCCTTGGGGTGATTGAAGACCATGTATATGATTTTATGAAAAATGCTGATGTTATTCTTGTTGATGGAACTGTTTGGACAAATGATGAGATGTCCCGTTTTGGAATAAATGATAAATTAGCCAGTGAAATGGGTCATTTAGATCAATCAAGTAAAGGCGGAATCATTGATACCCTTACTTCGCTTGAAAAGCCAAGAAAGATATTGATTCATATTAACAACACCAACCCAATCCTTCGTGAGGACTCTCCTGAGAGACAAGTTTTGAATTCTCATGGGATAGAAGTGTCCTATGACGGTATGGATATAATAATCTAGATATAAAAGAAAGGTTTTGAATGGAAGCACCATGGAGCAGGGAAGAGTTCGAACAAAAACTTAGGACTAAGGGCCAGGGTTATCATATTTATCATCCATTTCACGTTGCTATGTATGAGGGTAAACTTAGCAAAGAGCAGTTACAAGCATGGGTATTAAACCGTTTTTATTATCAAATCAGCATTCCTCTTAAAGATGCCGCAATATTATCAAACTGCCCCGATGTTGAGGCTCGTAAACAATGGATAGTACGAATCACAGATCATGATGGAACAATGGAAAATGCTTATGGCGGTATAGAAGCCTGGGTCGAACTAGGTGGGGCTGTAGGTTTGTCTAGAGAAGACATAGTATCACTCAAGCATGTTTCTCCAGGTGTGAAATTTGCTGTTGATGCCTATGTTAACTTTTGTAAACAACGATCTTGGCAAGAATCGATGTGTTCTTCATTGACTGAGTTATTTGCACCTCATATCCATCAACAAAGGATTAGCTCATGGCCAGAAATGTACCCATGGATTGATGAGTCAGGATTAAAGTATTTCAAGAAAAGGTTAACGGAAGCAAGACGAGATGTTGAGCAAGGTTTAAATGTAACTTTGGATTATTTCAGCCAATCACGAGAAATGCAGGAGAAGGCTTTGGACATCCTCCAGTTTAAATTAAATATTTTATGGGTAATCGCAGATTCAATCATGCTCCAGTCATCTACAATCACCATGGATGGTAGAGAATATCTCAAACAACCGGTATATTGATATGACACAAAAAATTGATTTATCAGATATATATAAAATAGCACCACACCACAGATTTCAATGGGAAGAAGCACAAAATTGTTATGTCATCTTATTTCCAGAAGGCATGGTTAAACTAAATCCTAGTGCTGGAGAAATTTTAAATCTTGTTGACGGTATAAATAGTGTAGAAAATGTAGTAACTTTATTAAAAGAAAAGTTTAATGATGCTGGAGACATTGAAAAAGACATTATTTCAATGTTTGAATTTGCTCTTAACAAAGCTTGGATTTCTAAGGAATAATAATGACAACTCTCAACAATGGCGTTGAATCAAACATCACTCAAACACAACCATTATGGTTATTAGCTGAAATTACATATCGATGCCCACTCCACTGTGCATTTTGTTACAACCCAACAGATTATGCAGATCATACAACAAATGAGTTGAATACAGATGAGTGGATTAAAGTACTTAGAGACGCCAGAAAAATGGGTGCTTTACAGCTTGGAATTTCGGGTGGCGAACCTCTTTTAAGGGACGATATTGAGGATATCGTGACTGAGGCTAATCAGTTGGGATACTACTCTAATCTAATTACTTCTGGTGTTGGCTTAACAGAAAAGAGAATTGACGCCTTTAAGGCAGGCGGGTTAGACCATATTCAGTTATCGATGCACGACATTACCGAAGAGATTTCTAATTTTGTTACTGACACGAAAACCTTTAAATTAAAACAAAAAGTTGCAGCGATGATTAAAGACCGTGGCTATCCGATGGTCCTTAATGTTGTTATTCATCGCTATAACATCGGCCATATCAAGGAAATCTTAGAAATGGCTGAGAAGCTTGGTGCAGACTATGTAGAGTTAGCTAATACACAGTATTACGGCTGGTCGCTTATCAATAGAAATCAGTTAATGCCTACGAAAGAACAGATCGATGAGGCTGAAAAAATTACCAATGAGTTTAGAGAATATATTGGCAACAAGATGAAAATCTTTTTTGTTGTTCCTGATTACTATGCTGAAAGACCAAAAAAATGTATGAATGGTTGGGGTGAAGTATTTATGATTGTGACAGCCAACGGCGATGTGCTTCCATGTCACTCAGCTAGAGTTCTTCCTAACATTGACTTTCCAAATGTAAAAAATGATCAGCTCAATGAGATTTGGTATGATTCCTCAGCATTTAACAAGTATCGCGGGGATGATTGGATGAAAGAACCTTGCCGATCATGCTCTGAAAAAGAAAATGATTTAGGCGGCTGTCGATGCCAAGCATACTTACTTTCTGGCGATGCGGAGGGAGCGGATCCGATATGTACAAAATCACCTCATAGACATCTAATTGATCAAGCCCTTGAGGATTCAAAAAACGAAATACTTCAGGCGCAACCAATTATTTTTAGAACCGATAAAAATTCAAAAGAATTAATTCAAGGAGAGCATAAAGAAAGACTTAAAGATTTTAAAGCCATGCCATAAGCTTTATAATGAATCATGTTTTTCCTTAATCCAAGAATTCTTATTCTAGCTTCCTTAACTGCGTTAGCTCCGTTTGCAATTGACACTTATCTTCCGGCCTTCGAGGTTATGGAATATGACCTTGCAACAAATTCTAACTTTATCCAACAAACACTAACATTTTATTTAGTGCCTTATACCATCATGACGATTTTTCATGGAGCTATATCTGACTCGATTGGAAGAATTAAGACAATTAAATATGGTATGTCACTATTTATTCTTGGTTCAATTGGATGTGCGTTTGCAACTAGCATTGAGATGCTCTGGATCAGCAGATTAATTCAGGGAGTAGGCGCCGGGGCTGGTAATGTGGTGGCTCGGGCGATGGTAAGAGATCTTTACAGTGGTGCAACTGCACAAAAAGTAATGGCAACAATTCAAATTATTTTTGGTATTGCTCCTGCTATTGCACCAATGGTTGGTGGCTTATTGTTAGGAATAAGTTGGCAAGCTATTTTTATTTTTTTGATAATTTACTCAGTTTTAATAACTTTTTTTTCAGTCAACTTTCTGCCAGAAACAATTAGTAAGCAGAATCGACTCCCTTTTAATTTTGAATCGGTTTTAAATAGGTACAAAGATTTATTGAATGATAAAAATTATATTTTTTTAATCCTTGCTGTTTCATTCAATTTTTCTGCATTTTTCCTTTATGTATTATCAAGTCCAATTTTTTTGATTCAGCATTTAAATCTTAGCTCATCACAATTTGGATACTTATTTATTCCGACGGTGACTGGGATGATACTAGGATCTTTTATTTCAAAAAAAACAGCAGGTATCATTAGTCCAGCGAGAATGTTAAAAATAGCTTATTTGTGGATGTTATTAATTACTACTTTTAATTTGATCTTCTGTTTATTTTTCCCAAGTATTTTATTTGTTAATATTGGATTGATTGCTTTTTACAATATTGGTATGGCGGCTGCAATGCCTCTAATTTCAATAAAAGCATTAGATTGTTTCCCAAAGGCGAGGGGGACTGCCGCATCCGGTCAGGCTTTTAGTCAGATGTTGGTCTCATCATTTGTTGCAGGACTAGTAATACCAATCATATGGGGATCTTTAGCTACCTTGGCTATTGGTATGTTGGTACTATTCTTTTTAGGATTGCTAGCAATTACCAAAACTCAGGCGTGGAAGGATGAGGAATTACTCCTCGATGAGTAATTCCCTTTTACCTTCTTTTCCATTAAAAGAATCAGCGTCAGGAAGTGGATCTTTTCTTTCAGAGATAATCGGCCAAACCTTTGCTAATTTTGCATTTATTTCAATAAAATCAAGTTGATCTTCAGGTACGTCGTCCTCAGCAAAAATTGCTTCTGCTGGGCATTCTGCAACACATAAAGTGCAATCTATACACTCTTCCGGATCAATTGCTAGAAAGTTTGGACCTTCTACAAAACAATCAACAGGGCAAACATCTACACAATCTGTATATTTACACTGAATACAATTTTCTGTTACTACGTAAGTCATAATTTTCCTTTAATTAATATTGTTAATCATTCCAGCTGCAACTGTATGATTAGTGCTGTCATCGACGATTATAAATGAACCTGTTTTTCTGTTATCAAAATAATTATCGGACATAATAGGTTGAGCTAAATTAACCCTTATGTTGGCAATATCATTTGTCTCAATTTTTTCAGTCTCAATTGAGGATAAAGTATTAACGTCTATTTTATCAAATATTGATGATATTTTCGCCTTTGCGATTTTGCTCGTATGCATTATTTTATAAACTCTGCCCTGGTTTAATGGTTCTTCAGATAGCCAGCAGATGGTTGCATTAAAATCTTTAGTTATCGAAGGGGTATTTGTTAATTCGGTTAACATATCACCTCTTGATATATCGATTTCATCATTCAGCAAAATTGAAACAGATTGAGGTGAGATAGCTTCATTGATCAACTGATCTCCAATATAAATTGCTTTAATGGTTGATTCTTGGTTGCTAGGGAGAGATTTGATTTTGTCACCCACCTGAATTCTTCCTGATTCAACGCGCCCCATGAAACTTCTGAAATCATGCAATTCCTTGTTTTCTGAATCTCTTGGCCTACAAACATATTGAACAGGGTACCTAAACGTAAGATTGCTATTAGTTGATTGTGAATCTACATTTTCTAATATCTCCAGGAGTGTATCTCCTTGATACCAACTCATATTTTCTAGCCTTTCAACAACCATGTCTCCGTTGAGTGCTGACATGGGGATAAAGTTTATACTGAACTGATTATTTTTATTAACAGATATTCCATCAAATAAAGCTTTATACTCTTTCACTATAGAATTGAAAATTTCTTGATCATAATTGACGAGATCCATTTTGTTTACAGCAACGACAAATTGATTAATGCCTAAAAGTTTTGATAGATATGTATGTCTCTTGGTTTGAGTAAGAATACCTTTTCTAGCATCAATCAGAATAATTGCGGCCTGAGCTGTTGAGGCTGCCGTAACCATATTTCTTGTGTATTGCTCATGTCCTGGTGAATCAGCAATAATATATTTTCTTGCGGGTGTTGAAAAATAGCGATACGCAACATCGATGGTAATCCCTTGCTCACGCTCTGCTTGCAGGCCATCTGTCAGAAGGGATAGATCTACCGCACTCAAACCTCGTTTATGAGATGTCTTTTCAATTTGATTTAAAGTGTCAGATAAGATAGTTTTTGAGTCATACAGTAGTCGACCAATGAGCGTACTCTTTCCATCATCTACACTTCCACAGGTAATAAACCTTAATAAAGAATCTGTTTTATCCATTAAAAATATCCTTCTTTTTTTCTTTGCTCCATTGACGCTTCAGACATTTGGTCATCTAAACGAGTCGCACCTCTTTCTGAAATTCTTGTTTCAGCTGTTTCAATAATAATTTTTTGTACATCATCGGCATGACTCTCTACAGGGGCGGTACAAGTAATATCACCAACTGTCCTAAACCTCACCATTATATTTTCTACAATCTCACCATCTTTAGGAGGAGTGACGTCTGTTACAGGAACTATTGCACCATCACGTCGAATAATATCTCTTTTGTGAGCGAAATAGATAGAAGGAAGCTCTAATTGCTCTTTTTCAATATATTGCCATACATCCATTTCTGTCCAGTTTGAGATTGGAAATGCTCTAATATTTTCTCCTTTATGAGTCATGGCGTTGTAAAGATCCCAAAGTTCAGGCCTTTGGTTTTTTGGATCCCATTGTCCAAAACTATCTCGAAAACTCATGATCCTTTCTTTTGCTCGCGCCTTTTCTTCATCTCTTCTAGCGCCACCAATACAGCAGTCAAATTCAAATTCCTCAATAGCTTCCAGCAATGTGATGGATTGATACTTATTTCTAGGCTCTAATTCATAATTTAGCTTCACCGTACCTCTTGCCATCGAACCTTCAACTGATCTAACAATTAAGCGTTCATTCAGTTCTGTGACCTTTTTATCTCGAAAATCAATTACTTCCTGATAATTGTGACCCGTATCAATATGCATTAATGGAAATGGGAACTTTCCTGGCCTGAAAGCTTTCTCAGCGATTCTTAATAAACATAAAGAATCTTTTCCTCCAGAAAACAAGAGAACAGGGTTACTGCATTGTCCAGCAACCTCTCGCATAATATGGATGGCTTCTGCTTCAAGCCAGTCTAAATGAGATAATTCATTTTGCATTTATTTTCCTTATTTTTTATGTAGCCCACACTCTTTATTTTCTGGATTTTCCCACCACCACCTACCTGCACGGACATTCTCACCCATAGAAATTGCTCGTGTACAAGGCTCACATCCAATGCTTGGAAAAAAATGATCATGGAGTTTGTTGTATGGAATATCATTCATTTTGATACACGCCCACACTTCATCCTCAGTCCAATCGAGTAGGGGGCTGATTTTATCAAGATTAAAAGTTGAATCTTTATCAATTAATTTGATATCCGATCTAGTTATAGATTGCTCGGATCGAATTCCAGTGATCCATGCATCTTTGCCATTTAACGCTCTCTTTAATGGCTCAATTTTTCTCACTCGACAACATTCTTTCCTTGACTCCAAAGAATTATAAAAATCATTGATGCCATATTCAGAAACATAATTTTCAACATCATTTGATGATGGGTTATACACCTTAATTTGTGTTGAATAATTTTGATTTATTTCAGCGATAAGGTTATATGTTTCTTGGTGAAGCCTGCCGGTATCTAAAGTGAATATCTCAATTGGGCTATTAATTTTATTAAGAACATGGGTAATTACCATATCTTCTGCGCCCATACTTGTTGCAAATGTAATTGCCTTATATTGATTTGGAAGTTCATTCATTAATTGCAAGAGTGATTTTTCTTTTTCAGTTACGACAGTACGAAGAGATTCAGTGACACTAATTGTCTCAATCTTTATTGGAGCCTTATTCATATCGATTATCTTTCACCCCATAATGGCTTTTGACTAAGTGCGCCTTGGTAGCTGTATGAAAAATCTTCCAGACCAAGCAAAGCTTTTTTTGCATCGTAGCCTTCTTTTATCAGGAAACTATCAAACCCTGATCGAGCCAAATAAAATAATTGATCTTTGAAGACGTCGCCAAGGGCGCGGAGGTCATTCTTGTAGGATAATTTTCTGCGAATTAGATTACCTAGAGAATAAATTCTGCCGTCTGCAAATTTTTCAACATACACCCCAACTACTGGAAAACTATTAATATCCTCTTTCAGGTGACTGAATAGATCTAATTCGTCGTGCGAGTATATCCAGATACCATATTCCTTATATTTCTTTTTAATTTTATCGGTTTGTAATAAATAAAGACGCAAAGGAACGATCACTTTTTCAGCTTCTGGAAGTATCACATTATTTAATGTGGCATCACTCGGAAAACATTCTCCTGTTAACTTAAATTGAACGACCTTACCAGCTTGTTTTTTTACCTCTTCATTACTGGTGTCAGGAACTATCCAAAACCAATCATTTAGCACTAATTCTTTATTTTTTATTAATTGTGTATCCATATTAATTTTTATAAATTGCTTCTTTAAAAGGATCTAAGCCTATGCGGTTATAACAGTCTATAAATTCTTCTTCTTCCGTGTCTCTCTGCGCAATATAGATATTTAAAATTTCTTTAATCACAGCTGGTACTTCATCTGCAGAAAATGATGGCCCTATGACTTTTCCCAATGAGGCATTGACACCTTGCTGACCACCAAGTGTGATTTGATACCACTCCGAACCGTCTTTATCAACTCCTAAAATACCAATGTTTCCAACATGATGATGCCCACATGCATTCATACAACCAGATATATTTAACGAAATAGTTCCAATATCAAATAAAAAGTCATAATTATCAAAGAGGTTATCAATACTTTTTGCAATGGGAATGCTTTTGGCATTAGCGAGACTACAGAAATCACCACCAGGACAGCATATGATATCAGTGATTAATCCAATATTTGCTTCTCCTAGGTTATTCTCACGAAGCACAGAGTAGACATCAAATAAATCTTTTTCTTTTACATCAGCTAGAACTAAATTTTGCTCATGAGTGGATCGAATTTCTCCAAATGAATATTGGTCTGCCAGATCAGCAACAACTCGCATTTCGCTTGATTGTATGTCACCTGGCGCTGTTTGTTTTTTCCCTTTAAGAGAAATAGTAACGGATCGATACCCGATTTTTATGTGATCTCTTGTATTTCTTTTTATCCATTTTAAAAAATTCTGATCCTCGCTATATTGACCTTCCAAATTAATTGATTCAAGCATCTCATAATCAGGACTTGTAAAAAATTGTTTGACGCGACTAATTTCTTTATCGTTTAAATGGTTGGATGAATCTTTTCCATCATTCCAATCATCCTCGACTTGTTTTTTGAATGATTCAACTCCGAGAGCTTTAACAAGAATTTTAATTCTTGCTTTATACATGTTATCGCGACGGCCATATAGGTTGTAAATTCTTATAATAGACTCGCAGTAAGATAGTAAATGTTCAATTGGTAATTTTTCTTTTAAAAGTTGTCCAATAACTGGAGTTCTGCCAAGCCCACCTCCAACAAAAACATTGACGAATAAATCATCATCTTCTTTGACTAATTCCAAACCAATATCGTGTGTTTTGACCAGAGCACGATCTTGTTTTGATCCACTGATTGAGATTTTAAATTTTCGAGGCAACAAGGCAAATTCAGGATGAAAGGTACTCCATTGCCTTAAAATTTCGGCTATATATCTAGTATCTATAATCTCATCTGGCGTGACTCCAGCATAAGGATCTGTAGTGATATTTCTAATACAATTTCCTGAGGTTTGTATGGCATGCATTTCTACATCAGCTAATTTACGTAAAATTTTTGGCGTTTCTTCTAGCTTAGGCCAATTAAATTGGATATTCTGCCTGGTACTAAAATGCCCATATCCTCGATCAAATTCGTCAGCAATATCTGCCAATGCTCTTAATTGGTTTGAGGATAAAAGTCCATAAGGAATGGCCACTCTCAACATAGGTGCATGACGCTGAATATAAAGACCATTTTGAAGTCGAAGAGGTCTAAATTCTTCATCAGTTAATTCTTTATTAAAGTAACGGTTGAGTTGATCTTCATACTGATCAACTCTTTGATTGACTATTTTTCTATCATAATGATCATATTTATACATAGACGTGATTACCTAATAGTTTTAATGCAATTCCAAATAAAATAATAATGAGCAATAACCTGATCCATTCATCGTTTGCTTTGGCATTCAGCTTGGCTCCCAACCAAACCCCTGGGATTGACCCAGCAAGAAGAACTACTAACAGCTCAAAGTCTACTGTACCAATGGACGCATGACCAATACCACTAATTAATGTTAGTGGAACTGCATGAGCTATATCAGTGCCAATAATTTTTTTTATTGGTAGCTTCGGATATAAAATGAGAAGCATGGTCACTCCAATAGCTCCGGCTCCAACAGAAGTCAGTGTGACAATAAAGCCTAATATTATACCCAAGATAATAGTGATGATTTTTC
This sequence comes from Candidatus Methylolitoribacter marinus, assembly GCF_051853155.1. Lineage (GTDB taxonomy): Bacteria > Pseudomonadota > Gammaproteobacteria > Burkholderiales > Methylophilaceae > BACL14. Next base: position 754,572 of record NZ_CP124221.1, on the reverse strand, counting down.
GTTTTTTTTCGTTTAAAGAAGGTCTTTTTAATGACTTATTAATAATGAGAGGTTGAAAAAAAATTGCAACAGAGGTCACGATTAATGCTAATCCTAAGAAGATTTCTATAAAGCTTGTCATATTACCTTCTTGAACGAGATTAAAACTTAAGAAGATGCTCGTTAATATTGCGGCCGGCACACTCCCTAACATTAAATTTGTCACAATAGGCCATTCAACATGGCCAAGTTTTTGATGTTTAAATATACCTACAGATTTTGTTATTGATGCATACAGTAGATCAGTACCAACAGCAATTGCAGCAGGTACTTTGAAGAAGAGCATGAGAAGTGGTGTCATTAAAGAGCCGCCACCAACCCCAGTTAGCCCAATGAGTAAACCAATTAAAAAGCCAGATAAAGTGAAAAGCATAAAAAAATTATTAAAAAACAGCTTGAACTATAACAGATTTTATATATAAAATAATAATATAAAAAACTACTTATATAAAAAAAAGTTATATGAAATTACAACAACTTAGATGTGTTTATGAAATCGTTAATTGTAATTTTAACGTTTCCAATGCGGCTGAAAATCTTCACACCTCACAACCAGGAGTGAGTAAACAAATTCAACTTCTTGAAGATGAGATTAAAGTAAAGATTTTCGTCAGAAACGGTAAAAGGTTGGTGGGTCTTTCTGAACCAGGTCATTATGTTTATGAGGCTATCGGTGATATTTTAAAAAAGGTAAAAAATATTAGGCATATTTCAGACAATTACGCTTCATCGGAAAATGGTGTATTCACTATTGCAACGACGCACACACAGGCAAGATATAAATTGCCTAAGGTCGTAGAGTGGTTTATAAAACAATATCCGAACATTAAATTAAATATTCATCAAGGAAATCCAGACCAAGTAACCGAGCAGGTTGAAAAAGGAGAGGCAGATATCGGCATAGCCACTGAATCAATTGGTTTGAATGGCAAAATTTTTACTATTCCCTGTTATCAATGGAATCGGATCTTAGTCGCCCCAGTGAATCATCCTTTGAATCAGTTAAGCAATGCTATTACATTGAATGATTTATCTCGCTATCCCATTATTACTTATGATTATGCTTTTACTGGCAGTACTAGTGTATCAAAAGCATTTAAGCAGGCGCAGTTATCACCTAATATAGTCCTCACAGCAATTGATGCGGATGTTATTAAAACATATGTTAATCTCAATTTAGGGATTGGATTAGTTGCTGAAATGGCATACGATAAGAACAAGGATATTGACTTAAGAGCAATTGATTTAAGTCATTTATTTGAACCTAGCACAACACTATTGGGATTAAGAAAAGATCTTTTTATAAGAAGCTTTGTTTTTGATTTTATTCAACGATTTTCTGGATTAAAGTCAGATGATCTCAAACAAAAGTTGGAGGATAGAGTATGAAATCAGATTTGCAAATATCTCAGGCCAAAAAGTTAAGAGATATCATAACCATAGCTAAGAAAATAAATTTAAAATCAACTAATTTAACCACTTTTGGCAAACATATTGCCAAAATTAACTCCATTCCAAGTCGTAAAAAAAATGGAAAAATTATTCTGGTCACTGCAATGAGTCCAACGCCGGCTGGTGAAGGTAAAACTACGACAACAGTGGGATTAACAGATGCTCTTCGAAAAATAGGAAAAAAATCAATTGCATGTCTGAGGGAGCCTTCTCTTGGCCCTGTTTTTGGTATGAAGGGTGGCGCAACTGGTGGCGGATATTCACAAGCCTTACCAATGGAGGAAATTAACCTTCATTTTACTGGTGATTTTCATGCCATCACTTCTGCAAATAATCTACTTGTGGCAATGATTGATAATCATATCTTTCATGGTAATAAATTAAATATTGATATAAACAAAATTCAAATCAGGCGATGTTTGGATATGAATGACCGTTCTCTTAGAACTATTCATCAAGATGGTCTTCGCTATGAGCGAGACTCAAAGTTTGATATTACTGTGGCATCCGAGGTGATGGCAATATTTTGTTTAGCCAGAGACATGGATGACTTGAAACTTCGTCTAGGTAAAATTTTGATAGCTTTTAGTAAAGATCGTAAACCGATTTATGCAAGACAAATCAAAGCTCATGGAGCTATGACTGCACTTTTAAAAGATGCTTTTAAGCCTAACTTAGTACAAACAATTTATGAGACTCCTGTGATTATCCATGGCGGACCTTTTGCGAACATTGCTCATGGTTGTAATAGCGTGATGGCAACACGAACAGGCCTGAAGTTAGCTGATTTTGTTGTGACCGAGGCAGGCTTCGGAGCTGATCTTGGCGCAGAAAAATTTATGGATATTAAGTCCCGAACATTGGGAGCTACTCCTGACGCGGTGGTAATTGTAGCAACAATACGAGCTTTAAAATATCACGGAGGTATTTTAAAAGATAAATTAAATAAAGAAAATCTAGATGCCCTTAGAAGGGGGTTTGAGAATTTGCAACGCCATATTCAAAATTGTTTGAATCAATTTGGTATGAATGTAGTTGTTGCTGTCAATAGATTTAAATTTGATTCTGATCAGGAAATATCATTGCTGAGACAGCTAATCGAATCAGAAAATGTCAGTATGCATTTGTGTGAGCACTGGGAAAAGGGTGCAATAGGAGCGACTCATTTGGCCAAAGATATTGTAAAGTTATGTCAGAAGCAAAACAAAGCACATGCCTTGTATGGACTGAATCAACCTATACTATCTAAGATTGAGACGATTGCTAAAAATATCTATAAGGCAAAAGCAATAAAATTATCAGCTTTGGCAAGAAAAAAATTAAAGGAATTTGAGAGGTTGGGTGGAGTAAAAAGAATGCCTGTTTGTATTGCTAAAACACCTTATTCTTTTTCATCTGACCCAGCGCAACTTGGTGCAACAGTGAACCATATTTTGGAAATCAAAGATTTTGATTTAAAAAATGGAGCTGGCTTTATTGTAGTTATTTGTGGTCCAATTATGACAATGCCGGGACTACCAGTTAAACCAGCGGCAGAGACAATTGATGTAAATTCCAAAGGTATTTTAAAAGGGTTATTTTAGTGCTTGTTGTTGAAAAGGAAACAGAATTCAAAGAATTAGTTGTTAATAAATCAAAATTTATTAGCCAAACCACACCTTGTGATAGTTTATCTTTACTTAAGCAAAAATTAACTCATTTATGGAAAGAGCCCTTTAATAACGCCAGTCATATTGTTTATGCTCTGAGAACAAAGAATGACAATGATGGCATTGACGCTTATTTTTCAGATGATGGAGAGCCATCGGGGACTGCAGGTAAGCCTTTATTAAATATATTAGAGGGGAGGAGTATGATCAATACTGCAGTTCTGGTTATTCGTTACTATGGCGGGATAAATTTAGGCACTGGAGGGTTAGTAAAGGCGTATAGTGAGGCAGCACAAATGTCACTTGAAGCGGCAAAATTTATTAAATACATGGAATATAATTTTTTTAAAATTATATTAAAATACAATATATTAGATCAATTTATTAAATTAGTTTCTAATATTAGAGGCGAGGTAGTTGAAAAGAAGTTTGATGATAATGTGACTCTTCATCTTAAGTTGCCTAAAGGACAAGAATTGCACCTTGAATCTTTTTTGAAAGCCAATCAATTGGATATGATTCATGTTTGAATATCTTAGTCTAGGCGGCTTGCTTATAGTTATTATTGGAGTTGTGTTGGTCCTATTTAAGCAGCGACCAAACAGCAATGATATTAGCTCAGAATTAAATGATCATCACCGCAAAATACTCCAAGACTTTAATGATTCTTTAAACAAAACTACAGATCGTTTTAATAAACTTGTGAGTGAAGAATTTAAATATAATCGAGATGTGTTAGAAAATTTAAAAGTTAGTCAGCAAGAGATTATTAATCAATTAAAAGCTGAAGTAGTTGAGAAACTTAATCAAGCTTTACAGAACCAAGGTAGGATTCAGCAAGAATCTATTCAATCCTCTCTTAAAAATACAACATTGCAGCTTCTGGCCTCAATTGAGTCTTTGACTAAATCTGTCGATACTCGTCTTGAGGAAATAACTGGCAAAGTACATGAAAGACTTGAAGAAGGATTTAAAAAGACGAATGAGACTTTTTTAAGCGTAATGGAAAGGTTGGCTACAATCGACGAGGCTCAAAAGAAAATTGATGGTTTAACCACAAATGTTGTCAGTTTGCAGGAGTTGTTGGGAGATAAAAGATCTCGAGGAGCATATGGAGAATTGCAACTTGAGAGTTTAGTTAAAAACATATTGCCCCCCGATTCTTTTTCATTTCAACATTCTTTTAAGAATGGGAGCCGTGCAGATTGTGTCTTATTTCTCCCAGAACCAACAGGCACAGTTGCAGTTGACTCAAAATTTCCTATGGAAAATTATCAAAGAATGTTTGATAGCTCTTTGAGTGAGCCTGAAAAAATAAAAGCTGAAAAACAATTTAAGCTAGATGTTCGTAAACATATCACTGATATTGCTGCTAAATATATTATTCCTGATGAAACTTCAGATGGGGCGGTTATGTTTGTTCCGGCAGAAGCGGTATTCGCTGAAATTCATGCTTATCACCCAGAGCTTATACAAGCCTCTATGAATCATAAGGTGTGGGTTGTGTCACCTACGACCCTGATGGCCGTTTTAAATACGGCTAGAGCGGTATTAAAAGATGTTGAAACAAGAAAGCAGGTTCACATCATCAAGGCAGAATTAGGGAAGCTTGGCAAAGAATTTGAAAGATTTGATCAGAGAATGAAAAAATTAGCTGATAACATTAGAATGGCTCATGAAAATGCCCAAGATGTTCACATCACATCTCAAAAAATATCGCGACGTTTTTCTCAAATTGAAAAAGTTGAATTACAGGATGATCCGAATGAATTATTAGAGTTTGAGGACTCTTTAATAGAAAAGAGTGAGCAAAAAGAAGATGATTAAGGTGCTATTTTTTGCAAAACTTCGTGAGGAATTAAGAATCAATGAATTAGATATTGAATATAAAGCTGAAGTTGCTTCAATTAGAGATCTAATAAGCTGTCTTCGACAAGAATACCAGCAAATTGACAATGTCAAGAATATCAAGGCCGCTGTTAACCAAGAATTAGTGCTAGACTGGGATTTAAGTCTTAACGATGGTGATGAGGTTGCTTTTTTCCCCCCGATTACTGGAGGTTGAGCCATGGTAAGGATTCAGGAAGAAGGTTTTGATATCCAATCAGAAGTTAAGAAAATTAAGCCCTCTGATGAAAGTGATATTGGGGCACTAGTAACCTTTGTTGGTTATGTGCGTGATTTTAAAGATAATAAATCTGATACACTGACTTCAATGGAAATTGAGTTTTACCCTGGCATGACTGAAAAAGCTTTGATAGAGATTGAAGAAAAGGCAAGAAGAGCATGGGATGTTTTTGATGTAAATATAATTCACCGTTTTGGGAAATTAAACTTAAATGATGAAATTGTATTAGTTGCAGTAACTTCTGCACATCGAACAGAAGCATTTAGGGCATGTGAATTTATAATAGATTTTTTAAAAACTGACGCACCATTCTGGAAAAAAGAAATCGGGTTAAAGTCAGAATCCTGGGTGGATGTAAATAAAAAAGATTATGAAAAAGTAAATAAATGGTAATAAATACAATTATTTATTAATTATTTTTAATGTAAATTATTTATAATAATAACGAATCCTTTTTATAATATAAAGTTCATTTAATAAAGTTTTAAATATGAAAAAATTAAGAAAAATTATTTTTCCAGTTGCGGGACTCGGTTCTCGTTTTTTGCCAGCAACAAAAGCAACACCAAAGGAAATGCTACCAATTGTAGATAAGCCTTTAATACAATATGCGGTTGAGGAAGCCATTGAGGCTGGCTTTAAAGATCTTATTTTTATTACTGGTAAATCTAAAAGAGCCATTACAGATCATTTTGATTCTACTCTTGAAAGATTTTCTAATGTAGATGAAAAAAAAGCAAAATTAATGGATGAAATGAACCAGATTGTTCCGAAAGATGTATCCTGTATTTATATTAGACAAGGTGAACCGCTCGGATTGGGGCATGCAATTTTGCAAGCCAAGCCGGTTGTTGGTGAAGAGCCATTTGCGGTATCCCTAGCAGATGACCTGATCGATGCGCAACCTGGCGTATTAATGCAATTAGTTGAGCAGTATAATGAGCAGCAAAAGTCCGTGATTGCAGTTCAAAATGTAGACAAATCGGAATCCAATAAATATGGCATGATTGACTCAAATAATTTTGATTCAGATCTGGTGAAGCTTAGTAACATCATTGAGAAACCTGATCCAGAATTTGCACCCTCGAACCTTGGGGTTGTCGGTCGTTACATTTTTTCGAATACACTGATGTCATTTTTAGAAAAAACCTCCTTTGGCGCTGGTAACGAAATTCAATTAACTGATGGCATCAAATTAATGTTAAAACAAGAAGAGGTGTTTGCTTATTCATTTAAGGGTAAACGATATGACTGTGGCTCAAAGTTAGGGTATTTGATGGCAAATATTGATTATGGAATTAAAAATAGTGAATTTGGTAAAGAATTAAAAGACTATATAAGAGAAATTAAATGATTTCTCCAACACCAGACCGATGTCTTTACTCTTATAAAGATATCATCGCTTCAATTTCCAACTTAGCTAATCAGATCAATTCTAAATTTCATAACAAGGAGATAGTTTTTGCTCCTGTAATGACTGGATCTCTTGTTTTTGCAGGGCATTTATTGCCACTGTTAAATCACAAAGCTCTACATATTAATTACTTACACTATTCAAGATATATAGACAACAATGGTATAGAAAATGGCCATTGGATCTATAAACCCTCTAGGGATGAAGTATTGAACAAGCATGTATTGCTGATTGACGATATACTCGATGAAGGAAAAACTCTTTTTGAATGTGTTTCAACTTTAAAAAAACTGGGAGCTAAAACAGTTACTTCTTGTGTTTTGTTCTATAAACCAAATACAAAAGCAAAAATTGACGCAGATTTTAAAGGGTTAGAGGTACCAAATCTTTATGTCTATGGGTTTGGCTTAGATAATAAAGGAATTGAAAGAAATCACGTGAATTTATATGCGCAAACCAGCTAAAACAAAATCGAATAAAATAGCAAAAGATCCTTTTTTTAAAAGAGAGTCTCAAAAATACTCACATCCCATTCCTAGCCGAGAATTTATTCTTGATATTATGGATAAATATGGCACACCAATTAAAAAAAATGAGCTTATTAAGCTATTACATATAAAAAAATCTGAAGAAGAAGCATTAACTCATCGTTTAAAAGCTATGAGAAGAGATGGTCAGATTTTAAAAAATCGAAAAGATGTATTTTGTATTGCCGAAAAACTGAATTGTATTTCTGGAAAAGTCCAAGGCCATCAAGATGGCTATGGTTTTTTGATACCAGACGAACCAGATCATGATGATATTTTTTTAAACCAAAAAGAAATGGGTAAAGTTTTTCATAACGACCGAGTGATGGTGCAAATTTCTGGTTTAAATCGAAAGGGTAAAGCGGAAGGAACTATCGTTGAAGTCTTAGAAAGATTTAATAAGGTTTTGGTTGGTCGCGTAGTTCAGTCTTATGGCGTCACCATTGTTGCTGCTGAGGATAAGAGAATTCATCAAGATATTATTATTCCATATGGCAAAGACATGGATGCAGTCCCAGGCGATATAGTCGAAGTAGAAATTACTACTCAGCCAGCCATGAATATTAAGCCTATGGGTCAGATTATTGAGATTATTGGAAAGTTGGATGATAGTGGTATCGAAATTGAAATTGCCTTAAGAAAGCATAACCTTCCCTTTAGATTTGATAAAAAAATTGAAAAAGAGTTAGAGAAAATTTCTGAAATCAATGAATCTGATTTGGAAGATCGAGTTGATCTGAGAGATAAATTCTTTGTAACCATTGATGGTGAAACAGCCAAAGATTTCGATGATGCCGTGTATGCTGAAAATCATAAAGAACACTTTAAGTTGTTAGTTGGTATTGCGGATGTCAGTTATTATGTCAAAGAGGGAACAGCTTTAGATAAGGAAGCATTTGATAGAGGAAATTCGGTTTATTTTCCTCGAAGAGTCATTCCTATGCTTCCAGAAAAGCTTTCTAATGGATTATGCTCGCTTAATCCAAATGTTGACCGATTGGTCATGATTGCAGATATGGTTATTTCAAAAACAGGAGAGGTTCAATCCCATAAATTTTACCCTGCGGTTATTAATTCAAAACATCGCTTGACCTATACCTTGGTTGATCAATTAATTTTTCAAAGAAAGAATCAAAAAGAGCATCCAAAAGAATTAATTGATTTCCTTGATATTTTAAAGTCAGTTTATCAGACTCTAAGTGAAGCCAGAAATAAAAGACATGCAATTGAGTTCGACCGAATAGAGACTCAAATCTTATTTGATGAGGGTGGAAAAATTAAGGATATTGTCCCTTTGGCACGAAATGAAGCACATCGATTAATAGAAGAATGCATGCTTGCTGCTAATGTCAGTGCAGCTGATTATTTATTATCAAAAAAAATTGGACTGTTTAGGAATCATGAAAAACCAAAGGAAGAAAAACTTGAAATTCTTAAATCTGTTTTATCAGATTTCAAAGTACATATGGAGGGTGGTTTAAGTCCGGATGTAAAGGATTATGAGGAACTAATCAATAAAATTAAAAATAAAGAAAATTTCCAAATGCTGCAAACTATGATTTTAAGGTCTATGCAACAGGCTAATTATGGCGCAGAAAACAAGGGGCATTTTGGTCTGGCGTATGAGAAATATACGCACTTTACTTCACCAATTAGAAGATACCCAGACCTAGTTGTGCATCGTTTGATTAAATCTTTTTTAAATAAAAAGAAACTTAAAGCGGAAAATCTAGAATCTATTGGAAATCATTGTTCATCCACTGAGAGAAGGGCGGATGAAGCAACCCGAGATGTAGAAAACTGGTTGAAATGTTTTTATATGAAAGACAGGGTTGGTGAGAAATTTGATGTTGTTATTTCTAGCGTGACAAATTTTGGAATTTTTGTTGAAATTCCACGATTGCATATTGAAGGTTTAGTTCATGTAACAGAGCTCGGAAATGATTATTTTGTTTTCAATAAAGAGAAACAGATGCTTGAAGGGGAAAAAACAAAGAAAAAATTTAGACTGGGGGATGAGTTAATAGTTAAACTTATTCGAGTAGATTTAGAACTTGGAAAAATTGATTTTACTTATTTAAAGAATAAATAGAATGTCTAATTTAATTTATGGGATGCATTCAGTTGATGGGGCCGTTAGAGGTAATCATGTGGATCAACTATATGTTTGTAAAGATCGTAATTCAGAAAAAGTGATGCGGGTCATTGAAGCTGCCCAAAAAAATAAAATCCCAGTTAGCTTTATGGATGCTCAATGGTTTAAAAACAACTTTAATGACAATAACCATCAATTTATTGCCGCATCGAGTAAAAATGATTCTTTATCAAAACTGAGTCTTGAAGATTTTTTAGCTAATACTATCAAGCAACATTTCTTTTTGATCCTCGATGAAGTTCAAGATCCACATAATCTAGGTGCTTGTTTTAGAATTGCTAGCGCTTTTAATCTCAGTGGGATAATTGTTCCAAAAAATAATTCTGTTGGGATCACCCCCGTGGTTTCAAAAGTCGCAAGCGGAGCTGTTAATCATATTCCCTTTTTTTCAGTGACAAATTTATCAAGAACCATTGATTTATTAAAAGAGCATGACTTTTTTATTTATGCTGCTGATGGCTATTCCGAGTTATCAATTTACGATCAAAGTTTCTCAGGAAATATTGCCTTAGTGATGGGTTCTGAAGGAAAGGGAATAAGAAGACTGACCAAAGATAAATGTGACTTAACATTCTCAATCCCAATGACAGGTTCTATTGAAAGCCTTAATGTGTCTGTTGCAACCGGTATTTGTGTTGCTGAGATTAGAAGAAAGCTACAATAGTTTAAGAATTTTTCTGTAGGAATTCCTCACTTTTTGAAGCATCTCTGGATTGTCATTTAATTTAATTCCATAACTTGGAAAAATTTTCTTTAGTTTTTTTGTATATTCCTGATTTTGATTTAAAAAACATTTTTCAACAATTTCAAGCATTGAGGCTGCTGATACTGATGCTCCTGGTGATGCGCCCAAAAGGGCAGCTAGTGTTTTTTTGTGATCGTAAATAATCTCTGTTCCAAATTCCAATTTACCAAACAAACCGTCTGAGGGTTTTATGATCTGTACTCTTTGGCCAGCAGATATCAATTTCCAATCAGATGACTTTGCCTCAGGATAAAATTTTCTTAAATGTTTCATTCGATTTTTATGATTTTGTAAGGCTTGTTTTATTAAGTAGGTAAGGAGATTTAAATTTTTAATACCAACAGTTAAGATTTCTTTTAAGTTTGATATTTTAATTGAGCTGGGAAAATCTAAAAAAGATCCTGATTTTAAAAACTTAAACGTGAAACCAGCGAATGGTCCAAATAGTAATGATTGTTTTCCATTGATGTTGCGAATATCTAGGTGAGGAACTGACATAGGAGGTGATCCCGTTTCAGCTTGACTGTAAACCTTACCCTTATGTTGTTGTATTATATTTTTATTATCACATACTAACCACTTACCACTGATTGGAAAACCACCATACCCTCTCGCTTGGGGAAGCCTGAGATTTTGAAGAATTTTAATAGAATTTCCACCCGCGCCTAAAAAAATAAATTTTGCATGTATCTGACCTAGTTGAGTTTGAAAATGGTAACAGTTGTTTATTTTTTTGATTTTGGATATGTGTTCATTGGTATGTATCTTAAAATATGCATTCTTCTGTAATCTTTTTATTAAGATAGATGTTAGCTGACCAAAATTAACATCCGTGCCGAATTCATAATTTGTGAGAGCGATATTATCATCATTTATACGTCCTTTAATAAGGAGCGGAAAAATCGATTTAATTTTTTGTGCTTCTTTAGTAAAAGTCATACCCTTAAAAAGTGGTTGTTTACTGATTAGCTTAAATCTTTTTTCTAAAAATTTTGTATTGACTTTATCCCATACAAAACTGGCATGCGATGATTTGGTAATAAAGGATTCTGGAAGAATATTCTTATCATTTTTAACAACATAAGCCCACAATTGCAAGGATAGTTCATACATTTCGCATACTGAAAGCGCTTTATTAATATTAATATTATTATTTTTTTCAGGCGTGTAATTTAATTCACAATTTCCTGCATGACCTGTGCCAGCATTATTAAGAGCAGCAGAACTTTCTTCACCGCAAGAGGGTAATTTTTCAAAGAGATGAATTTTTAATTTTGGATCAATTTCATGCAGGATTGTTGCCAAAGTGGCACTCATTATCCCGCCACCAACTAGGGCGATATCAATTTCATTTACAATTTTTTGCATCGGGTTATTATATGTAATTATTTAAAAATCTTAAAATTATGTACCAAATAATTCTTGCTGTAGGTCTTCTTATTTTTGCTGCTCATGCCTTAAGTTTTGTTTTTAAAAAAACCTTAATTCCTGACGTATTAATTCTTATTATCTTTGGTATTGTAATTGGTCCAGTTTTTAATATAGTCTCGCCTTCTGATTTTGGAAAAATTGGAGAGGTGATTACGACGATTGCTTTGGTAGTCATACTTTTCGAAAGCGGCTGTTCATTAAACTTTAGGGTTCTGATGAGCTCATTTAAAACTTCTGGTTTTTTAACTCTTGCCAGTTTTATTGTAACCACAGTCATTGTTACTTTTTTTTCATTAAGTTTTTTAGATTTGAATTTTCTTTCTAGCTTAATGCTAGGCGTTATTTTAGGCGGCACATCCTCAGCCGTAGTTGTCCCAATTACTAATGTTTTAGATATTGAGCCAACAACGAAAACAACCCTGTTGCTTGAATCAGCAGCAACTGATGTGCTTTGTATTCTCACTCTATTCTCTCTTGTCGAATTTTATGAGCAGGATCAGGCTTTTAATGTCATTAAGTTTATTTCAAGCATTGGCGCGTCATTTATCATGGCAATAGTGTTTGGCCTCTTTGCAGGTACCTTGTGGCTTATAATTATTGATAAAATAAAAAATTTCCCAAACACCTTAACAACTACCATTGCTTGGCTATTTATTGTCTATGGAATAACCGAATTATTTTCTTATTCAGGTCCAATTGCAGCATTGGCATTTGGTTTAATTCTAACTAACTATAAGTCTTTCGGATTCATTAATAATTTCATTTTAGCCAAACATGAAATTAAGCCACTAACAAAAACAGAGCTAGATTTTTATAGAGAATTAGTTTTTTTACTTAAAATTTTCTTTTTTATTTTCTTGGGAATTCAGTTTGAAATTAAGGAGTACAGTCTTCTTGTATTTGCTATTGCTCTAGTTTTTTTCATATTTATTTTCAGAATCCCAATGACAAAGGTTTTATTTAAAGAGACGAATTTTATTGATAAGTCATATATTTCAATGATGGCGCCGAAAGGATTGGCAGCGGCAGTGTTAGCCTCCATTCCTTTAACTCATAATGTCCCCGGATCAGAAGAAATTATTGATATCGTTTCAATGGTAGTAGTGTTCAGCATCATTATTTGCGCAGTATTGGTCATGCTGTTTAGATTTAATTTTGTTAAACGACTTTATCAGAAGATCTTATAAAAAAAGCCACATCAAATGATGTGGCTCTGAATTTGGCTCCCCAACCTGGGCTCGAACCAGGGACACACGGATTAACAGTCCGTTGCTCTACCGACTGAGCTATTGGGGAAGAGAAGTGAGATGGTAAACAGAAAATGGCTTTTGGTCAATATTGAAATACAATTAAATTTCGATTGCTTTTTTGATTCGAGAAATAGCCTCAACTAAATTCTCCATTGAGGTAGCAAAGGATAATCTAAAGTAACCTTCGGCACCAAAAGCCGAACCAGGAACTACGGCAACATTGGCTTTCTCTAATAAATATTCGCATAACCCGATATCGTTATTTTTTGAAATAATATTTGCATCAAACAACCGATCAATGGCATCTTGGGCATAAGGAAATGCATAAAAAGCCCCCTCTGCAGGAATGCAACTTAATCCGTGAATACTGTTAATATTTTCTACAACATAAGCATGTCTGAGTTTAAATTCCTTAACCATTTCCGCAATACATTCATTATTTCCCCTAAGAGCCGTTTCGGCAGCAGCCTGGGATATAGATGAAGGGTTGGATGTTGACTGTGATTGTAATTTAGTCATGGCTTTAATAATTTTTGCTGGACCAGCAGCATAACCAATTCGCCATCCAGTCATGGAGTATGCTTTAGATACACCATTGATAATTACTGACCTATTTTTTAAACTCGGATCAACCATAACTATATTATTAAATGCTTGATTATTTAAATTGATATGCTCATAAATATCATCGGAGGCGATGATCACATTCGGATATTTTTGAAATACTGTTGCTAGTTGAAGTAATTCCGCTTTTGTATAAACAGATCCTGTTGGATTTGAGGGTGAGTTTAAGAAAACTAATTTTGTTTTCTCTGTAAGGGCATTATCGAGTTGTTCCGGTGTAATTTTAAAATTATCTTCAATGGTCGTTGAAATAATTTTTGCTTTAGCACCAGTAAGTACAGTAATATCCTCATAAGAAACCCAATAAGGAGAGGGTATCAATACCTCATCGCCAGGATCTAAAATGGATAAACATAAATTAAAAATGCATTGCTTACCGCCAACACCGACAACTATTTCTTCTGGTTTATAATCTAAGCCATTATCATTTTTAAACTTATCAACAATGGCATTTTTTAAAGTGGGTATGCCGCCAACCGGAGTATATTTAGTTTTACCTTCTTTGATAGCTTGAATAGCACCTTCTTTAATAAAATCGGGAGTATCAAAATCAGGCTCACCCGCTGCTAAACCAATAATATCTATCCCTTGTGATTTTAATAAAGAAGCTTTTGCGGTTACAGCTAGAGTTGGGGATTCTTTAATGCGTTGAACTGCAGAAGATAGAGTAATATTTTCAGACAAGGTGAGTAATTAAATAAAAGTATGTAAAGATTAAGATTCTACAAAATAATTGACTACACGTGAAGAATTATTTCTCAAAAAGATCTTTTAATTCGAGCGCCTTATCAAGATTAATTTGATTTAGTTTTTGATAATATGCATAAGCCATACCTGGGTCTTCATCTTTAAAAAGCTTAGCTAACTCGAATAATGGGTCAATATTTTTATTATCACATTGATTAGATTTTATAAATGCTTCCTTTGCATCAATATATTTTTCCATGGATAAATAAGCATAACCTAATTCATACCATGCTTCAGTATTTTCGGGTTCTATCTTTGTCCATTCTTCAGCTAACGGAACAACCTTATTCCATTCCAATTTTGCCTTCGGCACAGCTATCCTCAAATAGTAAGGTTTTTTGTCCTCGTCTTCCTCCCACAGGGCTTTGCCATCAATCGGAAAATCATCAAATTCTTTTTTAGCCATTAACTCTTTTACCCATTCAACAGGGACAGCGTAATAGGTTCCATAACCTGTCGTCTTAAAAGTATTTATACCAACAAGCTCACCATTCATGTTGAAGAGCCCGCTACCACTCGCACCTAATCGAAATTTAGCACTTGAAAGAATAAGGTTACCGTTTTGATTTGGATAAGTTGCAATAATTAATCCTCCAATAGTCAAAGGCACGGGGGCACCATTAGAATGACCAATACCTACCACTTCTTCATTTTTATTTAGTTTTGAAGTACTAAGTGAAATGGGAGTTCGATTTAAATTGTGAACTTCTAAAAGGCAAAGATCATGCCATGGATTCGATTTAACTGAGACTATGGAGTATGTTGTGTCACCCTGAGATACCCAAGGTTTTTTTGTTCCACGAAGGACATGACAATTTGTGACAATTTCATTTTCACCAACAATCACTCCTGACCCATAACCAAGCGATCCGTTTTCTTGATATCCTCTGATCATCACCACAGAGTTGTATGCGTGCATTAATGCCGCTTGGTCGTATGCTACAACAGTGGAAGACAAAAGAATGAGAGATAATATTAATTTTTTCATATTTTAATGACTGAACTAAGACTATAAAGTTCTTTTGCTGATAGTATTTAAGGTTTATGAATGAAGTCAAATTTAAAAAATATCCGCACAGTCCTTATGAGTTAGCTCTTCCATTTGAGCCATCAGGTGATCAGCCGAAAGCTATCGAGCAATTAATCGACGGAATAAATCGAAATGAGAAGTTCCAGACATTGCTAGGTGTAACAGGCTCAGGAAAAACATTTACGATTGCAAATGTAATTGCTCAAACTGGAAGGCCTGCCATTGTCATGGCGCCTAATAAAACTTTAGCTGCACAACTGTATTCAGAATTCAAAGAATTTTTCCCTAACAATTCTGTTGAGTATTTTGTCTCTTATTACGATTACTATCAACCTGAGGCCTATGTTCCTGCTAGAGATCTTTTTATAGAAAAAGATTCAAGCATAAATGATCATATTGAGCAAATGCGCCTCTCTGCAACCAAGGCTCTTTTAGAGCGTGATGATTCGATTATTGTTGCTTCTGTTTCGGCCATATATGGTATTGGTGACCCAGTGGATTACCAAGGAATGGTTTTGCATATTCAGTCAGGAGAAAAAATCTTACAAAGAAATATTGTGCAAAGACTTGTTTCGATGCAGTACGATCGAAATGATTTTGATTTTGCAAGGGGAACATTTCGTGTTCGCGGAGACGTGATAGATATATTTCCAGCTGAGAACTCGGAAACTGCTTTAAGAATTTCAATGTTTGATGATGAAATTGAAAGTCTTACTTTATTTGATCCGTTAACTGGTCAACTTTTTAATAAAATCAAACGATTTACGGTTTACCCATCCAGTCATTATGTTACTCCTCGGCAAACGGTTGTGAATGCAATTGAAAAGATTAAAGTGGAGCTTCATGAGCGGGTGAATTTTTATCTTAAAGAAAAAAGACTGGTTGAGGCTCAGCGGATAGAGCAAAGAACAAAATTCGATATTGAGATGCTTAATGAAATTGGTTTTTGTAAGGGGATTGAAAACTATTCTAGACACTTATCAGGGAGGGGTACAGGAGAGGCTCCACCAACATTGATTGATTACTTGCCTGATAATGCTTTAATGTTTTTTGATGAAAGTCACGTTACCATTCCTCAGATTGGCGGAATGTACAAAGGGGATAGGGCAAGGAAAGAGAATCTGGTTGATTTTGGGTTCAGATTGCCGTCTGCTATGGATAATCGCCCGTTAAAATTTGAAGAGTTTGAAAACCTCATGAAGCAATGTATTTTTGTCTCAGCGACTCCAGCAGATTATGAAGATAAGCATTCAAAAATTATCGTCGAACAGGTTGCTCGACCAACTGGTTTGGTGGATCCTGAGATAGAGATTTATCCAGCCGACTCGCAGGTTGATCACTTGCTGGGCGAGATAAAAAAAACCACTGCACAAGATAACAGAGTGTTAGTCACCACCTTGACTAAGAGAATGGCAGAAGACTTAACGGATTATTTAATTGAAAATGGCATTAAGGTGAAATACTTACATTCAGATATTGACACAGTGGAGCGGGTGGAGATTATTCGTGATCTTCGCTTAAAGGAATTTGATGTTCTTGTTGGTATCAATCTTTTAAGGGAGGGCCTCGATATTCCCGAAGTAGGTTTAGTTGCCGTTTTAGATGCTGATAAAGAAGGTTTTTTGAGATCTGAGCGTTCATTGATTCAAACTGCGGGGAGAGCTGCAAGAAATCTAGATGGAAGAGTAATATTTTACGCAAATCAAGAAACTAGAAGTATGAAGTCCGCCATTAGCGAAATGTCACGCAGACGTGAACGTCAAATTGCCTATAATGCAGAAAATAATATTACTCCAGCTGGAGTTCGAAAAAAAATTAAAGATATTATTGAAAAAGAAATAGATACTGAATCATTTAAGCTTAATCAAACTGAGCGGAAGAAATATAGAAAATATGAAGACCTAACTGAACCAAAACTGATTAAAGAAATTTCCAAACTTGAGAAAAATATGCAGAAGTTTTCAAGAAATTTAGAATTTGAAAAAGCAGCTGAGGTTAGAGATGAAATCAAATTTTTAAAAGTCAAAGTATACGGACCCAACTTAAAAGACCATATGTCCTAGAGGCTGTTTGTTTTTATTGATATTCTTTGAAATGTTAGTATAATCTTGTTTTTTTAATCCTTGCCTCACAGCATATGACTGGAGGCTATAACCATGAGGAAACACTATGCGACACTACGAAGTTGTATTTATCGTTCATCCTGATCAAAGCGAACAAGTTCCTGCGATGATTGAGCGATATCAAACCCTCCTAAAAACAAACTCTGGCAACATACACCGTCTTGAAGACTGGGGAAGAAGACAGTTAGCGTATCCAATTCAAAAAATTCATAAAGCCCATTATGTTTTAATGAATATTGAATGTGATCAAAAAACTCTTGAAGAGCTAGAAACATCATTTAAATTTAATGATGCTGTTTTAAGACATCTTACATTTGCCACAAAAGATGCAGTGACTTCTCCATCTCCTATGATGAAAGAAGAGAAATCTAAAACAATTGTTGGCGATAAAGAAGTAGTTGACACTAAAGAAGAGGAAACTAGCGAATCTTGAATGAATTGATATTGGTTGGAGTAGTATCCAGTCTTGATGACATTAGATACTCACCAGCAAATATTCCAATCAGAAATTTAACAATTCATTTTGAAGATTCAAGTAAAAAACATTTTTTTAAATTTGTTGAATTTGAGATAAATGCAGTAGTAATAGGCGATTTGGTAAAAGAAGGTTTTAAGATTAACGAAACTTACCAATTTAAAGGTTTTTTAGATAGAAAGTCAAAAAAATCGAATCAGCTGTTATTTCATATTCAAGAATATAAGTTAAGGAGCAAATGATATGGCAAGAGATATGATAAGAAGAAGAAGATACTGCCGCTTTTCTGCAGAAGGTATCAAAGAAGTTGATTATAAAGATGTTGATTTATTAAAAGACTTTATTTTAGAGAATGGTAAGATTATTCCAGCTAGAATTACCGGTACGAAAGCACGTTACCAAAGACAGCTTACAACGGCTGTGAAACGCGCGAGATTTTTAGCTCTTCTTCCATACACGGATAAACATTAAGGAGATAGGCATGCAAGTTATATTATTAGAAAAAATTGCCAACTTAGGTAACCTTGGTGATGTGGTAAAAGTAAAAGACGGCTATGGCAGAAACTTTCTGATCCCGCAAGGTAAAGCAAAAAGAGCAACCGAATCAAATATGGCTGAATTTGAAGCTAAAAAAGCAGAATTCGAAAAACAACAAGCAGCTCTTCTTAAGTCAGCACAGGATCGTGCTAAAAAATTAGATGGTTTCACATTACAAGTTACTCAAAAGGCTGGTGTAGATGGTAAATTATTTGGCTCTGTAACAAATTTTGACATTGCTGAAGAGCTTGTAAAAGCAGGTCATGAAGTCACTAAATCTGAAATTAGAATGCCTGAGGGCCCGCTTAAGGTTGTTGGTGACCATAAAGTGTCAATTGCTCTTCATGCCGATGTAGTGGTTGAAATTACGGTCTCTGTGCTCGGAGAAACTGAATAAAAATTTATTTTATTAGGCTGCCACTGGCAGCCTTTTTTTTATCGTTTATAATCAATAAATGGCCGACGATTCTATTAGCAAATTAAGACTTCCACCCCATTCATTAGAGGCTGAGCAGTCTTTACTTGGAGGTTTGTTAATTGATAATGAAGCACTAGATAAAGTCGCAGATATAGTCTCAGTTAAAGATTTTTACCGACAAGATCATCAAATTATCTATCAACACATTCACCGATTAATTGAAAGATCTCAACCTGCAGATATAGTTACCGTTGGTGAGTCTCTTGAATCGAATTCAGAATTAAATACAGTTGGCGGCCTTGAATATTTAGGCCTTCTCGCTGAAAGTACACCTACGGCTGCAAATATTAGAGGGTATGCTCAGATTATCAGAGAGCGATCAATCATGCGAAGTCTAGTTGAGGTTGGAACTGATATTGTTGATAATGCCTTGTCACCTCAAGGGAGGGATGCTCAACAATTGTTAGATGAGTCTGAGTCAAAAATTTTTCAAATCGCTGAGGCTGGGAAAAATGATCGAATTGGATTTACTGATATTAAAGAATTATTACCTCAGGTCGCTGAAAGAATTGACCAATTATTTCAAAGAGATAACCCCTCTGATGTGACTGGAATTCCAACCGGCTATAAAGATCTGGATATGATGACTTCAGGCTTACAACCTGGAGACTTAATCATTATTGCTGGTCGTCCATCTATGGGAAAAACTTCGCTTGCTTTGAACATCTGTGAATATGTTGCCATAGATACAGGTTTGCCATCTGCGGTTTTTTCCATGGAGATGGCGTCAACACAACTAGTATCTAGATTAATTGGATCTGTGGGCAAGTTAAATCAGCACAAGATGAGAACAGGTCAATTAGATGATAATGACTGGGAAAAATTATCTTACGCTCTCGGTCAGCTTAATGAGGCGCCAATTTTTATTGATGAAGGATCCGCGTTAAACCCTTACGAAGTGAGAGCTCGCGCCAGAAGACTTCATAAACAGTGTGGTAGATTGGGTCTTATTGTGATTGATTACTTGCAATTAATGGGTTCGGGTGGATCGACCGAAAATCGAGCCACTGAGATATCTGAAATTTCTCGATCTTTAAAAGCATTAGCTAAAGAACTCAACGTTCCAGTTATCGCTTTATCACAATTGAATCGAAGTGTGGAGCAAAGACCGGATAAGCGTCCAGTTATGTCAGATTTAAGAGAATCAGGCGCGATTGAACAAGATGCTGATGTCATTATGTTTATCTATCGTGATGAAGTATATAACCCTGAAACACCTGACAAAGGGATTGCTGAAATTATCCTAGCTAAACAAAGAAATGGTCCTGTAGGCAGGGTGAAATTGACATTCTTGGGTGAATATACAAAATTTGAAAATTACGCCAATCCTGTAGGCTATGATATTCCTGACTAATGCGTCCTCTAAAAGCTCTCATTAATCTTGAAAATGCGAAACATAATTTAAATTATGTGAGATCTCTAGCACCCTCATCAAAAATTATGGCAACACTCAAAGCTAATGCATACGGACATGGCTTAACTCTTATGGCAGGAGCCTTTAATGATGCAGATGCTTTTTCTGTGCTCACCATTGAAGATGCTATTGAGATTAGAGAGGCTGGGTTTGATAAAAAAATCTTGTTGCTAGAAGGTGCTTTTGATAAGGAAGATCTGAAAATTGCTGCGGCTTACCATTTTGATTTGGTGATCCATAATGATTACCAGTTGGCATTATTAAGACAACTTCCACATGATAAGCGGATTGATATTCACTTAAAAGTAAATACGGGCATGAACCGACTTGGTTTTTCAGTTAAATCAATCTCAAAAGTCTACAATCAGCTAAAGAATGATGATCGTATCAATGAGATTGTATTTATGAGTCATTTTGCGAATGCTGATAAAACCAATGGTACTGATCAACAGTATCAGGAGATTGAAAAATTAATGAATGATTACAACGAACCATTCTCTCTTGCAAATTCTGCGGCTCTGATTTCTGATAATAAGACACATGCAGACTGGATTAGGCCAGGAATTATGCTGTATGGAGCAAGTCCATTCGATTTTTCACAAAAGATACCTGATTTAAAACCCGTCATGACTCTCCGTTCAGAGGTAATTTCTATTCAGGAAATCAAAAAGGGAGAGAATGTTGGCTACGGCCAAGAATTTGTTGCCAATAAAGATATGAGGATTGCGACTGTAGCTTGTGGATATGCGGATGGTTATCCAAGACATGCCCCAACCGGAACTCCTGTGCTTATTGATGGAGTTAAAACTAGCACAGTTGGCAGGGTATCTATGGATATGCTTGCAGTAGACATTACTGACCTAGGAAATGTAAATTATGGCTCTATGGTTGAGCTATGGGGAGAACAGTTGAGTGTCGATGAAGTGGCTCATAATGCCAAAACAGTTGGCTATGAGCTGTTGTGTGCGATCTCATCAGCATCTAGGGTACCTGTTGATATAAATTATGGCTAAATCAAAGACCTTATATCAGTGCCAACAATGCGGTGGTCAGTCTTCAAAATGGCAAGGCCAATGCCCACATTGTTTTGAGTGGAATTGTCTGGAGGAACAAGTCTTGCAGACCTCAACATCCCGTTTTAAGTCATTAAACAAAAAATCTAATCTTATTAATATTAATGAAGTAGAAATTAACGAAATATTTAGGCATCCAACTAACAATGGAGAGCTTGATCGTGTTTTAGGTGGAGGGCTTGTTCCTGGTGGTGTGACATTGATTGGTGGAGATCCTGGCATTGGAAAATCTACGTTGTTAATTCAGGCTTTATCTTCTCTAACAAAAAATCCAAATCAAGAATTAACTGTAATCTATATTACGGGCGAGGAATCTATTGAGCAGGTTGCTATGCGAGCAAGAAGGTTAGATTTGGAGGTTTCTGATCTTTTAGTGCTGTCTGAAATAAATTTGAACAACATTATTACAGTCATTGAGAAAGAAAAACCTAGTGTGGTGGTGATTGACTCAATTCAAACCCTTTTTTCTGAGGAGCTAAACTCAGCCCCAGGTTCGGTATCCCAGGTAAGAGAATGTGCTGCACAATTGACAAGAGTGGCTAAAGCGAATGATGTCAGTATGATCTTAGTGGGCCACGTGACCAAGGAAGGCTCGATAGCAGGCCCAAGAGTACTAGAACATATTGTGGATACAGTCTTATATTTTGAAGGAGAATCAAACTCCTCTTTTCGCTTAGTAAGATCAATTAAAAATAGATATGGCGCAGTCAATGAGCTGGGTATTTACGCAATGACTGAAAAGGGTTTAAAAGAGATCTTAAATCCCTCAGCTATATTTTTATCAGAAACCTCTTTTGATCAAGCAGGCTCAGTGGTTACCGTCATGCAAGAAGGGACCAGACCAATTCTCATCGAACTCCAAGCGTTGGTGGATGAATCAAAGCAATCCTCTCCGAAGAGATTATCGGTTGGCTTGGAGAGTAATAGAATATCAATGATCTTAGCGGTGTTAAATAAACACTTAGGTTTATCTTGTCATACCCATGATGTCTTCTTAAATGCGGTTGGAGGGGTTAAAATTGCGGAACCAGGAGTTGATTTAGCTGTTTTGATTGCCATTGCGTCTTCATTGCAAGAAAAACAGTTGCATAGCAAAACTCTTATTTTTGGAGAGGTTGGTTTGGGAGGGGAAGTAAGGCCAGTTGTACGAGGGCAGGAGCGAATCCAGGAAGCTATAAAATTAGGCTTTAAACGAATAATTTTACCAAGAAAGAATCTGCCTAAAAAAACTATTCATGATGTCGAATTAATTCCTGTTGATAATATCAAAAATGCATTAAACGAGGCTTTTAAATAGTAATAATTTAAATGAAAATATTATTCTAAGTTATTATTTTTATTATTGTTTTTAATATTATATAACCTTTTCTTATCGGTGTGAGTTGGGTTCGCTCGTTAAGAATATTGGATAAATTACCTTCCTCAATCGACAGTAATAAATCATAGTAAATGTAACCCATCATCATGCCAGGAAGTTGATTGGTTTTATCTTCTGTTGGTAACAATGAAAAAGCCTTGCGATAGAATGATCTGGCACGTTCAATTTGATATTTCATTAGATTGATAAGTTTTTGGTTGTCTATATTGCTTTTAAAATCTTTTTCATCAATATCAAATTGTTTTAAGTCATTTAATGGAATGTAAATTCTATTTCTTCGTATATCTTCGCCCACATCTCGGATAATATTCGTTAATTGAAGTGCGATACCCAGATTATGCGCATAATCTAATGTTTTTTTGTTCTCAAACCCAAATATATGAGCTGCTAAAATACCAACAACCGAGGCTGCTCGATAGGTGTATAGTTGCAATTGCTTGAAATCTTGATAGCGATTAAAATCCAGATCCATTTTCATGCCATCAATGATTTCTATAAAGTAATTCTGATTTAAATTAAATTTTTGAATCGGCTCTAAAAGAGCTTTGGTTACTGGATGTTGAGGTTTGTCTTGGTATAAATTGTTGATTTCAGAGTACCACCAGTTTAATTTCGCTAAACCAACTTCATATTCAATACAATTATCTGCAATATCATCTACTTCACGGCAAAAGGCGTACAGAGCAATCAGAGCTTTTTTCTTTTGTGAATTGAGAAAGAGAAAAGGCAGGGCGAAGTTGGTCTTACTTTCTTTGAGTTTTTTTTTGCAATACTGATCTGGAGTCATCGCAGGAAAAAAGCCTTGGTAAAAACAATAAACCAGCTTATGGCATTCATTTTTATGTGGAATGGATTTTTTTCTTTTTTGATTTTTTGACTAAGCATGAGGCCAGCTGATATTAATAATTTCATTTCAAATTTAAAACGCCAATTTCCATAGTTAAGAATGTCTTTTCCTAATATTAAGCGATTATTGATTTGATCAGTCCAATAATTTTTAAAATTTTCCCAATTTCCAAGAAATTGCCCTTTTTGAAGTGCTGGAACATTAAGTTGATATTGTTTAATCAATGATTCTGGCAGATAAACTCGACTTTTATTGAGATCTTCACGGATATCTTGAATCATATCAATCATAGCAAAAGCAGAACAAATATGATTTGCATGGGCATACGTTGCTTTTGAATCCAGCCTATTGACTTGAAGGTATAGCTTCCCAGCAGCATGCGCCGCATCTTTGTAGTAATCAAATAACTCCTTTTCATTTTTGTATTTCTTTTTGATTGTGTCTTGAAAAAAAGCATCCATGAGTTGATAAAAGAATTGAATATTGAGTTTATATGTTTTAATGAGATGAAATAAGTCAATAAATAGCGGTTCGCTTGGGATACAGTTTTTTTTTATCATATCTAACTGAGATTTCATTTTTTTGAGTTGAGATTGCTTTTCTCTTGCTGATAGATTTTCGGCATCTGCAATATCATCTCCAATCCGAGCAAAAGTATAGATGGTAATAATGGCATTTTTACTTTTCTTGGGTAAAAATTTAGCAATAGAAAAGTTTTCATAATGCTTTCTGATTACTTGATTATCTTTTAGACTTATATAATTATCTGATCTCATTTAATTATTATATAAGGATAAATTATTTTGCTAGCAATAATCGGTGGATCCGGACTAGGCAATATTGAGGGACTTGAAATAATACGCCGTGAAATTGTAAGAACTCCTTACGGCCAACCATCAGAACCCCTGATTTTTGGTAATCTAGGTGGTAAAGAGGTTATTTTCTTGGCGAGACATGGTGCTAATCATACTTTGGCTCCTCATAATATTAATTATCGAGCAAATATTTGGGCCCTCCAATCGGTTGGCGTTAAGTCTATTATTTCAATTGCTTCAGTAGGATCTATTGAAAAATCAATCAAGGTAGGAGATTTTGTCATTCCGCATCAGGTTATTGATTATACTTATGGAAGAAACAACACCTTCTTTGATGGGTTAGAGAACCCCGTCAAACACATTGATTTCACTTATCCCTATGATATGAGTTTAAGAGAAATTATTATTCAGTCTGTACAAAAACTTAAATACAACTTTGTCAGCGAAGGAGTGTATGCAGCAACCCAAGGTCCTCGATTGGAAACTGCGGCGGAAATTGATCGTTATGAAAAAGATGGAGCAACGATTGTGGGCATGACAGCGATGCCAGAGGCAGCGCTAGCTCGTGAGTTAAATTTAAGCTATGTTGCCATCTGTCCTGTAGCAAATCATGCAGCAGGAAGGGGAGAGAGTGCAGAGGGAATCACGTCCGCCATGCTTAGCCACAGTTCGGAACAAACCATCAAAAACACCATCGATATCCTTATTCACCTTGTAAAAACTTATGGCTATTAGAGATATTCTAAAAATGGGTAATCCTGATCTCCTTAAGGTGAGTGAGCCGATAGATTTTGAAAAAGATGACCTTAAAACGCTCATTGAGGATATGAAAGAGACCATGAAGGCGAATGATGGGGCTGGTCTAGCTGCCCCTCAGATTGGTGTTTTTAAACGTTTAGTCATCTTTGGGTTTGATACAAACGATCGCTATCCAGAGGCAGACGCCGTTCCCTTTACTGTCCTCATTAACCCAGTCATCACACCCTTGTCGGATGACAAAGAAAATGGTTGGGAGGGTTGTTTATCCGTCCCTGGACTCAGAGGAGTTGTACCAAGGTTCACTCATATTAAATACGAAGGCTATGATGCCGATGGAAAGAAATTTGAAAGGGAAGTGGAAGACTTTCATGCTCGTGTGGTGCAACATGAATGCGATCACCTAGATGGGATTTTATATCCAATGAAAATAGAGGATTACAGGTACTTCGGTTTTCATGAAGAAATATTTAAAGATTAGTTTTGCAGATTTCAAACCTATGATAAAATTTGCACCACGGAAGAGTGGCAGAGTGGTTTAATGCACCGGTCTTGAAAACCGACGTGGGTTCGCGCCCACCGTGAGTTCGAATCTCACCTCTTCCGCCATTATCTTTAGTTAACACATATATTTCTTACTTCATTATGTAGATGAGATTTGAGTAAGATCTTTGTATCTTAAAAGCCTTTTTGGTTTTTTAAAAACCTTACCGTTTTCGGCTCTCGTTCCTTCTTCAACATGGTCTAAAAATGAAAACATTTTTTTATCCGACCATATAACCCTTTTAAATTTTTTGCTTTGGAGATAATCTTGAATATAGTATGAGGGTGTTTCAACAGTGACATTATAAAAGCTCAAATTATGCTGTTTAATTAATTTTAAATTATAAAGTGCGCAAAAAGACTTTATATGCACTTCTTTAAAATTTGATACTCGATAATTGCCTCCAAAAAAATTCAAGATTAATCTTGTATATTTACGAAAAAATTTTTTGATTAGTCTAGTAAATCTTCTTAGTAGACTTTTTTTGGTTTGTTGTAGGCATCCAACAACAAAATTATTTTTATTCCTTTTTATTTCTTTTAACATCTTAGAAATTAATTTGTTACTGTATATAAAAGTATCTGAATGAATTATCAGTAAGTAATCAGCTGTTGAAGTTTTTGCAATTAAATCTAGAGCTCTGCCATGAGCTTGATAACTATTACTATCAATTGTTTTTCTTTCAATTAGGTTAATAAATTTAGTCTTCTTAAGAAGCTCCAAACTCTTATCCTGAGAATTATTATCAACTACAAAAATTTTATTTACTTGATTTAAAACATTTTCTTTTAAATACTTTAAACAGATTTTGGTTAGTTTAGGTGTTTTATAGTTAATAAAGCCAACATCGATATTTTTCATTAATATGTGAATTATTTTTTTTGAATTAGGGATTATGTTTTTTCGATATGAAACTGATATGACAAAAATATAAATAAGGAACAAATGTACAACTTTTTAAGTAAAATTAATAAACAATATTTGCCGTTTTAAATTGATATGCTTAATAAGATAATTTTATTCATTCTAAGTTTTCATATTTCTTTGACTTTTGCTGATCCTAAAATAAGTGATTACAGAAAATATGTAAAGACAAAATCAGATTTTAGATTAGAAAAATACGATGTTTCTTTTGAACATCCCTGGGGTATTACTTCAATTAGTAATGAAGAGATGATCGTTTCAGAAAAAGGTGGCAGTTTATTTAAATTTAATAAACAAACTGCCGACAAAACTCAAATTAATCACAACATTCAACACATTGAATACAAGCCAGGAGGAAAGCAGGGTGGGTTGTTGGATGTTTATTTTAATCCAAAAGATAACCATCTATATCTTACTTACAGTTACAATCATGATGGTAAATTTTCGAGTTCTGCAATTGCCAAGGGTAAGCTGCAGGCTAATGAAATTATAGATTTTCAAAATCTTCTGATAGCCTCACCGAAGCTAAAAGAAAATAGGCACTATGGATCACGCATCGTAATAAAAGATGACAACCTATATGCCGGTTTTGGTGAGCGAGGGGGTGAGATGATTGCACAAGATCCGACGACTCATCCAGGCAGCATCGTTCGAATTAAAACAGATGGGTCAGTTCCAAATGACAACCCCCACTTTACATCTCATCCTGATTGGCTACCCGAAATATATTCCATCGGTGTAAGAAATCCACAAGGAATTACTTTGACACCAGAAAATGATGTTTTATTTTCCAGTCACGGCCCCAAAGGGGGCGATCATATTGCGATTGCTCAGCCTGGAGCAAATTTTGGCTGGAAACATATATCATGGGGTGGTAGCGAATACACTGGCATTAAAATTGGTAAATCACCATTTGATAATCAATTTACGTCAACGAAACTGAACTGGGTACCTTCAATGGCAATTAGCAGTGTACAATTTTATACTGGAAAAACCTTCCCTGAGTGGCAAGGCGATTTAATTCTCTGTTCACTTAATGGTGAAAGTCTTATCCGATTGGATTTTGAGGATGGAGAAATTGTTGGTGAAGAGGTTATTCTCAGTGGCGATATAGGTCGTATTCGTGATTTTGAGATTGATCAAGAGGGTGATATCTATTTAATTACTGATCTAAGAAAATCACCAGTTTGGAAGTTAACACGTTAATTATTTAGGAATGTTTATGAAATTACTTTGGATTTTATTAGGTTTAAGTATGTTATCAAGCTCAGTCTTTGCTGATGTCGTCATCGATGGTTTCAAGATGCCAGAATCAGTTGCCCAGGATAAGGACGGTAATATTTACGTCTCAGAAATAGGTGAGCGGGATGTTGATAAAGACGGAAAAATCACAATGATTGATAAAAGTGGAAAACGCATCACAATCGTTGATGATTTATATGACCCAAAAGGTTTGGTGTTGTTTGATAATAAATTATATGTGACCGATCGAGATGTGGTGGTTAAGGTTGATTTAAAAAGTAAATCGTCTGCCGTGCATGCAGGCACCATGCAATTTCCCAGAAGTCCTGTCTTCTTGAATGATATTGACGTGGATGATAAAGGAAATTTATATGTCTCTGATTCAGGTGATTTTAAGAGCACGGGTCAGATTTTTGTAATCAAGACCACAGGTGAAATAGAAACGATATTTGAGGATGAGAGAAATTTAATTAAAGCTCCCAACGGCCTTCTTTTAGATGGAGAGACACTCTATATTCTGGACTGGGCTGGTGAGTTTTTTCAAGCTGATTTAAACAAAAAATCTTTCAAGAAAATTGCCGATGGATTTAATGGTGGAGACGGAATTGCTAAAGTGAAGGAAACCTTCTTTTTAAGTAGTTGGTTAGAAGGCAAGCTTTATAAGCTTATTGATGGTAAAGCTGAGCTCGTAAATGATAAGTTTGAAGCGGCAGCCGATATAAGTTTAAGTCAAGATAACAAAAAAGTTTATGTTCCTGATATGAAAGCGGGTACATTAACAATTCTTGATCTAAACTAATTACTTTTTATAAATCCGGCTTTTATTTCTATTTTTATTGCCTTGATAAAAACCAGGCTGTTCAATCATCCTTAAATATTGTTGATGTTCGGTGAAATCATTAGTTGAGTAATGCTCTTCTATCATGTCGTTGGTAATGTAGGTGGGAACAATCACCTCATCCCCAGGATTCCAATTTGCTGGCGTAGAAACTTTATATTTATCTGCGACTTGAAGGGCATCAACCGTCCTAAGAATTTCATAAAAGTTTCTTCCTACGTGCATGGGGTAGGTGAGGATGGTTTGGACCTTCTTATCTGGCGAAATAATATATACAGATCTTATAGTGGCTTTATGTTTGATTCCAAAGGCACTTTCATTGGGATTAGCATTCGGGTGAATCATATCAAAAATTTTTGCAATCTCCATTGAGGTATCAGCGATGATCGGGTAATCCACATCAGGACGGCTTTTAAATACATCAGTAAACTTATCCAAAGATTTTTCTAGCGAGAATTCTGTTTTAATTTTATCTTTGTAAGCATTCACGTGCGGGATCCACTCCTTATGGTCCTCAAGTGAATCAACACTAAGCCCGATAAGCTTGACATTTTTGTCAGCAAACTCGGGTTGCAGAAAAGCCGCATAAGCTAGTTCAGTAGTACAGACGGGAGTGAAGTCACCAGGGTGAGAAAATAATACCACCCAACTGTCTTTAGACCATTTGTAAAAATTAAGATCGCCTTTCGTTGTGTTTGCATTAAAGTCAGGGGTTGTATCCCCAATTTGTAATGCATGAACGATACAATTAAATAAGATTAAAAGGGGGATGAGTAAGTATTTCATTTCGATCTTCTTTCTTGTTCAGATTCTTTTACTAACCTTTGGACAATTTTTTGACTTACAAATGGAAATATAGAGGGAATTAATGCATGAATAATTGAGGCAATACCAGCATAGATAAGAAGGAAACCAGCCTTAAAAGCAAACATAAAATGTCTCCAATATGGTTTTCCAGCTTCTGTTAAATGTTTTTTAAATAACATAAGATTCCAACTATAATGTATTGAAAATAATTTGAATAGTTTTTTATGTTGTTTAATAGCCCCAAACTTATCATAACTACATTACCTAAAAAGAATTGTAAGTCTTTTATTAGTGAATTGCTAAATCAAAGATTGATTGCTTGTGTCAACTTGATTGATAACGTGGAATCGATGTATTGGTGGAAAAATAAAATCGCTACAGATACTGAAACAATGGTGATTATAAAAACTACAAATAAGAAGATCAAAGAGATTAAAAATTTTTTTTTAGTGAATCACCCATACGAGACACCAGAGTTAATTGTGCTTGATATACATGCAGAGAAAAAATATTTAGAATGGATGATTAAGGAGACAGGTATTAATGAGTAAATATTTTATCGATTACCCACAAGAAAGAATTGAGGAGGGTGTGAATAACTACCAGTGTCAATTTTGTAAAGTACCCACTTTAACAATCAATGGGTTACTAGAAAATCATTTACCGGATTGCGAATATAGACAGCAAAAGGAATCAAATTAGTGAGCAATGATAGTCTTGTTAAAGCACTAGAGTTAGCAATTAATGATGAATGGGATGCGTCTCACAAAATTGTACAAGAGATGCATTCAAATTACTCGAACTGGATCCATGCAGTCCTTCATAAAATTGAAGGGGATGAACCTAATAGTCGTTATTGGTATGCCCAAACGGATCATGAATATGATGAATACCAAGATCCGTTTGATGAATTAAGAGCAATACAGTCTGAGCTTACTTAGTATATAGATCCACATATTCATTGACTGGTGTTTGTTGAAGTAAATCAATATCTAAATTCAGATTCATAATTTTTTCAGCCCGAGCATCATCAAATTCACGCTTCAAGTTGATCTTAAATTTTTTAATCAACTCTGGAATTCCCTCACTTCTTCGACGTCGATGCCCAATTGGATATTCAACTGCCACTTGTTCAGAAGATGAGCCATCCTCATAAAAAATTTGTACTGCATTAGCAATTGATCTTTTATCTGGGTCAAGATAA
This sequence comes from Candidatus Methylolitoribacter marinus, assembly GCF_051853155.1. Classification (GTDB taxonomy): domain Bacteria; phylum Pseudomonadota; class Gammaproteobacteria; order Burkholderiales; family Methylophilaceae; genus BACL14. The sequence goes on along the minus strand of NZ_CP124221.1, from coordinate 723,926 downwards.
TCTTTGGTATATTCTGGTTTTTCAACACAAGTCATTTTTTCTCGAAGTGCATCCACTCGCGGGTCATTTGCTACCGTGTCCTCGTAGTCTTGTGCGGTAAGATTGCCTTTGAGTAAACCAATGGATGTCATGTACTGTATGCAATGATCACGATCGGCTGGGTTATTTAGTGGACCTGTTTTATCAATAATCCTAATCGCTGATTCGTGGGTTGTAATTTCAATCCGATCAATTTTATTTATTTTTTCTAAGGTGTCTATCAAGTCAATATTATTTGGATGTAACGCTAGCGCGCACTCCACTGCGGTTTGAGCATGAAACTCAGCGGGAAAAGATATTTTAAAAAGAACATTTTCCATTACATACGAACCGTATGTTTGTGTAAATTCAAAAGGTTTGCCTTTAAATAATACATCATAAAAGCCCCATGTTTTTGCAGTAAGTGCTGATGGATAACCCATTTCACCCTTCATTACCATGAGCGCTAATCTTACAGCGCGGCTGGTTGCATCACCTGCAGCCCATGATTTCCTTGAACCTGTATTTGGGGCATGGCGATAGGTTCTGAGACTTTGTCCATCCAACCAAGCATTAGAGACGGCGTCAATAATTTGCTCATAGCTTGCTCCTAACATCTTTGCGACGACGGCTGTTGAGGCTACTTTGACTAAAAGCACATGATCTAAACCGACTCGATTAAAACTATTTTCAAGAGCAATCACCCCTTGAATTTCATGGGCTTTGACCATGGCGATGAGCACATCTTTCATGAGAAGAGGAGATTGACCTTCCGCAATTCTTGTTCTTGAAAGCCAATCCGCAACAGCTAAAATACCTCCCAAGTTATCCGATGGATGACCCCATTCCGCTGCCAACCAAGTATCGTTGAAATCTAACCATCTGATCATGGCCCCAATATTAAATGCTGCATTAATGGGATCTAATTGATAATTAGTTCCTGGAACTTTTGCTCCATTAGGAACAGTAGTTCCTGGAACAACCGGCCCTAAAAGTTTAGTACATGCTGAATAGCTAAGTGCTTCTAGACCACATCCTAATGTATCCATTAAACAATATCTTGCTGTATCTAAAGCTTCATCGCTGTTAATTTCATACTCATTTACATATTTTGCAATATCTACGATGACCTGATCGGGCTCAGGCCTTATATTAGAAATATGTGAAGACATTTTTTACCTTTCTTTATCTTTGATTTATTGGTGTGTACGATCTATTCTCTGGTCCGGTATACTCTGCATTCGGTCTGATAATTTTGTTATCAATTCTTTGCTCAATGACATGAGCTGACCAACCTGTTGTTCTTGAAATTACAAAAATTGGAGTAAACATAGAAGTGGGGATACCCATCAGATGGTAGCTTGATGCGCTATACCAATCTAAATTGGGGAACATTTTCTTCTCATCCCACATCACTTTTTCAATTCTTTCTGAGATATTAAATAAATTCATATCTCCAGCATCTTCTGATAATGCTTTTGAGACAGATTTGATACTCTCATTTCTTGGATCTCCAATAGTGTAAACAGGGTGCCCAAAACCAATAATGATTTCTTTGCGAGCCATTCGATCACGAATATCTTTTTCTGCATCATCAGCATCTTTATAGCGTGCAATAATCTCCATCGCTGCCTCATTAGCACCACCATGTTTTGGTCCACGAAGAGCGCCAATAGCCCCCGTGATTGCTGAATACATATCTGATAAGGTGCCAGCAATAACACGAGAGGTAAAGGTAGATGCATTAAATTCATGCTCTGCATACAAGACAAGTGAAGTATTCATCGCCTTTTCATGAAGCTCTGAGGGAGATTTTCCATGCAATAAATATAGAAAATGTCCTGCTATGGAGTCCATCTCAGATACACAATCTATTTTTTTTCCGTGATGAGAAAAATGGTACCAATAGATCAGCATTGAGCCAAAACAAGAAATAAGACGGTCAGCAATATTTTTTGTATTCTCAATATCACGATCTTCGCCTTCCTGTTCAATTGTTCCCAGGACAGAGCAACCTGTTCGCATCACGTCCATTGGGTGAGCATTTTTTGGCAGTTGCTCTAACGCTATCTTGACCGCATCTGGAATATCTCGAAGTGTTTTAAGTTTATCTTTATATGCTATTAATTGATCAGAATTCGGTAATTCACCATGAATTAATAAATAAGCCACTTCTTCAAAATTAGAATATTTTGCAAGATCTAAAATATCATAACCACGATAATGCAGATCATTTCCAGTGTGTCCAACGGTACAAACAGCTGTAGTACCAGCATTTACACCTGCAAGGGCTACTCCCTTTTTTACTTTTTTTTCAGTGACATTATTCATAAATTCTCCTTCGTAATCTATTTCTCCTGCTCAAAGAGCTCATCTAATTTTTTTTCGTAGGCATGATAATTGAGAAATTCATATAATTCATTCCTGGTCTGCATCTGCTCTATTACATTTTGTTGTGTTCCATCTTGCCGTATTGATTCATAAACGGATAAGGCCGCTTTATTCATAGCTCGGAAGGCGCTTAGTGGATATAAAATTAGGCTGACATCAGCACCCGCCAATTCCTCTCTAGTAAAAAGTGGGGTTGATCCAAATTCAGTAATATTTGCGAGAATAGGGACTTTGACTGCATTGGAAAACTCTTGATACATAGACAACTCTGTCATTGCCTCAGGAAATATCATGTCTGCACCAGCCTCTACACATGCGCATGCTCGATCAATTGCACTTGATAATCCTTCTACTGCTAAGGCATCGGTACGAGCCATAATGACAAAGTCTGGATCTGTTTTAGCATCAACTGCAGCCTTAATCCGATCTACCATCTCTTGTTGTGAAACAATAGCTTTATTTGGACGGTGGCCACATCGTTTCGCTTGCACCTGATCTTCAATATGTATAGCTGCGGCACCAGCTTTGATGGTTGATTTAATTGTCCGAGATATATTTAATGCACCACCAAACCCTGTATCTATATCAACAAGCAAGGGCGTATCAGTAACATCAGTGATTCTTCTGATATCTATTAATACATCTTCCAAAGTCGATATACCTAAGTCAGGAATCCCTAAGGAACCCGCCGCAACACCACCACCAGAGAGATATAATGCCTTAAATCCAGTTTGGGTGGCGAGAAGGGCATGGTAAGCATTAATCGCACCAATTACCTGAAGTGGTTTTTCTTGAACAAGCGCATCTCTAAATTTTTTACCAGCAGACATCAAATAACCTTTCTATGAAAAAAATCTCTGATCAGCTTCTTTAGGAATATTTTGACCTGTTTGTTTTGCAGCTTGAAGGATTTCCCAAAAGTATCGATAAGTCGCTCGATCATGAAGCTCACCTTTGAATTGTATCGGCCCCCAGTCGGCATCCTGGGCGAGTATTAATATTTCTGCTCCATCTTGTATTTCATTAAAATTTGGCTTCATTGCATCGACAATTGCTGTGATCTGAGTTGGATAGATACTCCACATTCTCATGAAACCAAACTCATCACGTGCTCTTTTCGCATCCGAAAAGGTGGTCTCAGTATTTTTTAAATCCAATGTAACGTTATGTGCAGGCACTACTCCATTGGCTATCGCTGCAGCAACTACTTCGCTTTTAGCTCTCGATAGTAACCTATGATCAAACTGACCTGGACTTCGCATCGCTGATGCAGGTATGGCCCCATGGTGACCACTGACAAAGTCCATAAGCCCAAAATCCAACACTTGTAGCCAAGGAAGTTTTGCAATGTTATGCACATCAGCGAGAGCTCCATGCGTTTCAATAAGCACATGAATTGGAATTTCACGATTAATATTATTATCTTTAGCGACTTTTTGAATGTAAGCAATCATTTCTTTTGGTTGATCAACATTGGTAGATTTAGGAATCGTAATATAACTAAGAACGTTTCCTGCTCCAGCAACAAGAATATCTACATCTTTTTTCCAATGAGGATGAGTGAAGTCATGAATCCTAGAACCGGCCATTTTAAATTGATTTGCTTCAGAATTGAGGATACGAACAATCATCTCAGCGTGTTCCTGCTCCTGGCCGGCAGCAGCTCCATCCTCGCAGTCACAGGTAATGTTAAAGACAGGGCCTAGTGTCTCTTGCAAACCGAGTGCTTTAGTAATTAATTTTTCACTGCCAGCAAAGTGCTCACACACTGGAATCATTGGGAAAGGTTTTTCACCTGTAAATAATGCTTCGTTAGGATGAGTTAAAGCCATAATTATTTCCTTTTTGGAATTACTACAAAATAATCAATATCAAGAACTATGCTTGGGTTGTAAATTTTTTTCCCATTTTTTTCACTGGTAATATTTTCAATAAGAGCACTAGGCGAGTTTTTTATACCCAATTGTCTGAGCCTTAAAATTCCAGCGTTTGAAAAATTATTGTGCTCAAATTTATCGATAATTTCTGTTCTTGTGTAAATGGTATCTCCAGCAAATGTTGGGTTAGAATGAACACCAGAATTCACACCCACCACCTGTAGGGCATTTTCTAGACCTTCAAATGATAATGAGCGACATAATGAGATTATGTGACCTCCATAAATTAAACGTCTTTTAAATGGCGTAGATTTCATCATATGAGCATCGAAATGCAGCTTTGCGTTATTCTGATAGAGTTTGGTTGCAAGAGTATGATCTGTATCGTCAATGGTCATTCCAGAGGAATGATTTATGATTTGACCTATTTCATAACTTTCAAATAATAAATCTGATCCGGTATCGCTATAATTAAAATCTGCATATGAAACATTGTTGCGATGAATCTCAGATAAATCTGAAATCTCTGGTAAATCATTCGGGATAAGTTCGTTAATTTTTGAGTCATTATTTCTTTTTGGAACCATTACCCAGCGCACCCAGGATAGTATTTCTTCATTATCTTGATTAAAGGTCGTTGATCTGACATAGAGTACGCCAGTCGACTTATTTGAATTTTCCTTTACACCAATAACTTGAGATTCTGATCGAATGGTATCTCCAACGTAAGCACACTTTTTAAACTGAATATTTGCATATCCTAAATTAGCAACTGCATTCAAAGAAACATCATTCACTGTTCGACCAAATGCGATATGAAAAAGTAACATATCATCGACTGGGATGGCATTTAAACCTATACTATGTGCAGTTGAAATTGAGCAGTGCAAGGGATTTCGATTGCCTACAAGAGCAAGGTATAAAGAAACATCTCCATCAGAAATGGTTCTTGGAATGGCGTGCTCAAATACCTGGTTAGGTGAAAAATCCTCTAAAAAATTTCCTTGATGTTGACTCATATATTATTTTCCAATTCTTCCATCATTTCGTATTGGACGAGCAGTCTTTTTGCTGCCGTGACATGGTGATGCTCGACCAATTTATCATCGACCACAACTGTTCCTCGGCCAGAGGCATTAGCTTCTGCAAGTCCACTAATGATTGCTTTCGCTTGTTCGATTTCTTGAGGCTTGGGTGTATAGGCATCATTTGCATAAGCCAGCTGGTCTGGATGGACTAGGGATTTTCCATCAAAGCCCATATCTCTTCCCATACGACAGGCATATTCAAAAGAAGCAGTATCTTTAAGATTGCTATGAATACCATCAATCACAGAGAGACCATAGGCACGTGCCGCCAGAATAACTAAAGATAGGCTCGTGGTAAGAGCAATTCGATCTTGTGTAGTCCTGGCATACATTTGAGATATTAGGTCTGATGTAGCTAAGACCATACAAATAATCCGATCTGATGCACTCGCAATTTCTTTTGCATTCAGCACAGCCAAAGGACTTTCAATCATAACCATGACTGAAATATCCTGACCACCACACCGATCTAACTCTGAAATACAGTTTAGGATATCTTCTCTTGATTCAATATTTGGAAACAATATAGCATCAGGCTGAAGTGGGGCTACTGCTTTAATGTCATCTAAGCCCCAAGGTGAATCAAAGTCATTGACACGGACGACCACCTCTCTTTTGCCATAACCCCTTTCTTGAAGCACATGAATCACGTTATCTCGTGATTGGACTTTGGCATCCAGAAGAATAGGGTCACCAAGATCCAATATAATTGTGTCTGCTCTTAATACTTTGGCCTTTTCTAGGTATCTTTTATTGCAACCAGGAACATACAACATCGAACGTCTTGGTTTGTAAGTATTTGTGTTCATCGCATCAATATAAATTAAATTATTTAATTAATGTTATATTGTAAATAATTAAAAAATTATGTCAATATTATTTTAAGTCTTATATATGTTATTCATTTATTATTCAATATTAATATAGTATTTATCTATTATTTCAATAACTTAGATAAAAATAAATTTTTTTAATTTCTTGTTGATTTTTTATTAAGTCTTATATAAGATATATATAAGTTTAATTTTAATTTAAAAGCATGAATACACCTTTGTATGTACAAGTAAAACAAAGAATCACGGAAGAATTAGTTTCTGGTAAGTGGAAAGCAGGAGATATGATTCCAAGTGAAATTGAATTAGCAAATGATTTTAAAGTAAGTCAAGGAACCGTTCGGAAAGCTATTGATGCACTTTCAATTGAAAAAATATTAGTACGTCGTCAAGGAAAAGGAACCTACGTAACTACCCATGATGAAGAGCAGATTCAATTACGTTTTTTAAGATTAACTTCAACAAAGGGCCATAAAGAAAAACTTGAAAGCGAATTATTTTCTTTTAAAAAAATTAGAGTTTCCAGCTATGTTGCTAAACAATTAAACCTAATCCCAGGCTCACCCGTGTTTCAAATTAAGCGATTACTTACATTCGCTAAAAAACCACTCATCCTGGATGAAATTTATATTTCATCATCTGTCTTTAAAGGATTGAACGAAGAAATGATTAATCAAAAAAAAGGATCTCTATATCGATTGTATGAATCACGCTATGGAGTGCAAATGCTTAATGCCAATGAAAAAATTAAAGCGGTAGCGGCAGGTGATGAGGTGTCCAAAATATTAGGCATTCCTAGAAAAACTCCATTATTAAGTATTGAGAGACTTTCGTATACCTATGGTGAAAAACCAGTGGAATGGAGATTGGGATTGTGCCTCACCGAAAATTACCATTATCAGACGGAGCTTGAATAATATGTCTTTAAAAGATGAAGCTTTAAATTATCACGAGCATCCAAAACCTGGAAAAATAGAGATCGCTTCAATGAAGCAATGCGATACAGCTCATGACTTATCTCTTGCATATTCTCCAGGAGTAGCAGAGCCAGTCAGAGCCATTCAAGACAACAAAGATAATGCTTATCGATATACGAACAAGGGAAATCTGGTTGCAGTTATTTCTAATGGCACTGCTGTTTTAGGGTTGGGCGATACAGGCGCACTTGCTAGCAAGCCTGTCATGGAAGGCAAGGGGATACTCTTTAAAAAGTTTGCTGATATAGATGTATATGATATTGAGATTGATTTATCTGATCCTGATCAATTTATAGAAACTGTTGCAGCGATATCGCCCACCTTTGGTGGTATTAACCTTGAAGATATCAAAGCTCCAGAATGTTTTTATATCGAAGCTGAATTAAAAAAACGTCTCAACATTCCCGTGTTTCATGATGATCAACATGGAACAGCAGTCATAGTGGCTGCAGGATTGCAGAATGCATTAGAAATTGTTAATAAAAAAATTGAAGATATTAAGGTGGTATTTCTTGGCGCAGGTGCTGCAGGACTATCCTGTGCAAAATTAATAAGACATTTAGGCGTAAATGAAATCCATTTAGTTGACCGAAAAGGAGTGCTAAACCAATCCAGAGATGATGCCAATATATATAACAAAGAGTTTTTAAGTAATACCTCAGCAAACACACTCGAGGAAATTATTGAAGATGCGGATGTGTTTATTGGGTTATCTGGCGCCAATTTATTTCCAAAAGAGTATTTATTAAAAATGAAAAGAGATCCGATCGTTTTTGCTTTAGCCAACCCTGATCCAGAAATCACCCCAGATGAGGCAAGATCTGTAAGAGAAGATGTCATTATGGCAACTGGCAGATCAGATTATGCAAACCAAGTTAACAATGTACTGGGTTTCCCTTTTTTATTTAGAGGAGCTTTGGATGCCAGAGCACCTCAAATCACAATGAAAATGATGTTAGCTGCATCTGAGGGATTGGCTAAATTAACAAAAGAAAAGGTTCCACAGTCAGTATTGGACGCTTATCAAGTGAAGGAATTAAAATTTGGAGCTGAGTATATTATCCCTAAACCATTTGATCCAAGATTAAAGGAATATGTTGCAGAAAATGTTCGCCTGGCGGCTTTAGAGGAATTTCATGGAAAATAGAAATCCAAAAAATTTAAATCTATTTACCATTCGATTTCCCGTGCCTGCTATGGTTTCGATTTTGCACCGGGTGAGCGGTGTTGTTTTGTTTGTGTTGATGCCATTGTTAACAATATCGCTCTACTGGTCATTAAAAAATGAGAATATCTTCAACTGGATTCTGTTGATATTTGATACTACATTATTTAAGTTAATCAAATGCTTGATGTTATGGGGCATTATCCATCATTTAATTGCTGGTACCAGACATCTTCTTCTTGATTTACATTTTGGTGTTGATCTGATTATTGCGCGAATGACCAGCAAAATTGTCTTGATAGTGAGTTTTCTTTTGACATTTATTGCGGGGTTTTGGTTATGGTAAAAAATCCTTTTTTTAGCTTGTTTGGGGGAATGACTCAATGGCTATACCAAAGATTCTCTGCATTTTGTTTATATTTTTTTATTGGTTATCTGATTTTTAATTGGATCCAAATCGATCAATTGAGTTATCAAGTTTGGGTGGATTTTTTTCAATCGGTCATTCATCGATCCATTATTACGATTTTATTTTTAATTACTTTTTTTCATGGTTGGATTGGTGTTCAGCATGTGATTGATGATTACATTAAAAATAAATGGATGAATCAGGTCATATATTTAATATTACTTTTAAGTATGGTATTACAGATTATTTTTTTATTTTTATTTCTCTTGGATATTTAACAAATGCAGCATTTTAAATTTGATGTCTTGGTTGTTGGCGCAGGTGGTGCCGGTTTAAGAAGTGCTCTTCAGCTTTCTGATGCAGGATTAAATGTTGCAGTAATATCAAAAGTTTTTCCGACACGTTCTCATACTGTTGCAGCTCAGGGAGGAGTAGCTGCGGCTCTTGGGAATGTGACGGAAGATAAATGGATCTGGCATATGTATGACACGATTAAGGGCTCTGATTACTTGGGTGATCAGGATGCTATCGAATATATGTGTAAAAATGCGGCGGATGCTATCTATGAATTAGAGCATTACGGTATGCCATTTGACCGAAATGCAGACGGTAAAATCTATCAGCGTCCATTTGGTGGAATGACAAAAAATTTTGGTGAGTCAGCTATGTCACGCACATGTGCTGTTGCAGACCGCACCGGACATGCAATGTTACATACGTTGTATCAAAGAAACGTAAAGAATAACACTCAGTTTTTCATCGAATGGAGCACATTGGATCTAATTAAGTCGAATGATGATGAGGTGTTAGGAGTCATTGCATATGAGATGGCGACTGGTCAATTAGCAATCTTTCAGGCCAAAAAAACAATTTTTGCAACTGGCGGTGCAGGCAGGATCTTTGAGGCAAGTACTAATGCTTACATCAATACAGGAGATGGATTGGGTATGGCTGCTCGGGCCAATATTCCTTTGGAGGATATGGAGTTCTGGCAGTTTCATCCCACAGGGATAGCGGGAGCTGGAGTTTTAGTGACAGAGGGTTGTCGTGGCGAAGGAGGGTATCTAGAAAATTCAGATGGTGAGCGTTTTATGGAAAGATATGCACCAAATGCTAAAGACCTTGCGAGTCGGGATGTTGTCTCTAGAGCAATTGCCACAGAGATAAAAAATGGCAAGGGCATCGGAAAGAATAAAAATGCAGTATATTTGCAACTAGCCCATCTCGGAGAAGATAAGATCAATGAAAAACTTCCAGGTATTCGAGAGATTGCGATTAAATTTGCTAATGCCGACCCAGTAAAAGACCCCATTCCTGTAGTGCCAACTGTTCATTATATGATGGGTGGTATCCCAACTAATCTACATGGTCAGGTGAGAAAAAATGATTCTGGCGATAGAATTGAAAATTTTTATGCTGTCGGAGAATGTGCCTGTGTTTCTGTTCATGGGGCTAACCGACTAGGTTCTAATTCATTACTGGATTTAATTGTATTTGGAAGAGCGGCAGGTCTTCATGTAATTGAGTCCATTGATCAAAAAGAAAAATTTCCGGACATCCCTCAAGAAGCGATCGAATTTCCTCAGCAAAGAGTTGCGTCCTTGAATAAAAAAAATAAAGGTTCTGAAAATATAGTTCAATTAGGAAATGATTTACGTTCAACTATGCAACAACATTGCGGTGTATTTAGATTTCCTGAATTATTAAAAGAGGGGGTTAAGAAAATTCAAGACATTGCGGAGCGTTCACAAAATTTACATATTTCAGACAATAGTAATATCTTCAATACGGCAAGAATTGATGCATTAGAATTGAAAAATTTAATTGAGGTTGCTAAAGCTACGATCGAGTCAGCTTATGCGCGTGAAGAGAGTCGGGGCGCTCATTGTCGGTCTGATTTTGAAGATAGAGATGATGAACAATGGTTAAGACATACTTTGTATTATTCACAAACCAACACCATTGGTTATCGTCCAGTAAATTTAAAACCATTGACGGTGGAAACTTTTCCTCTTAAAAAAAGGGTGTATTAATTATGAAATTCTCAGTATATCGATTTGACCCTGAGGTAGATAAAAAACCTTACATGAAAAAATATGAGGTTGATTTAGATGATAACGACCAGATGCTATTAGATGCTTTAATGAAAATTAAACAACAAGATGAAACATTAGCATTAAGAAAATCTTGTCGTGAAGGTGTCTGCGGCTCTGATGGAATGAATATAAATGGAAAAAATGGCTTAGCGTGTGTAACTAAATTAAAAGATTTAAAAGAGCCGGTTGTGATTCGTCCAATGCCAGGACTCCCTGTGGTAAAAGATTTAATTGTGAATATGGATCAATTTTTTAAAAATTATCATGATGTGAAGCCATATTTCATAAACAATGAAAAGGCACCTAAAACCGAAAGACTTCAATCTCCTGAAGATCGTAAAAAGCTTGATGGGTTATATGAATGTATTTTATGTGGAGCTTGCACTACCTCATGCCCATCTTTTTGGTGGGGACCTGATAAATTTATGGGTCCTGCAGCATTACTTCAATCATATCGATTCTTAGCAGACTCTAGAGACCAGGGTGGCGAGGAACGTTTAGAATTTTTAGATCATGAAGATCGTTTATTTAGGTGCCATAACATTATGAATTGTGCTGACGTTTGTCCTAAAGGACTAAGCCCTGCAAAAGCAATATCAGGTATTAAAGAATTACAATTTAAGAGAAAAAAAACATCTATGAAGAAAATATTTTCACTTAAAAAGGAGTCTTCATGAACATTGATCACGTTATTCGGTACAAAAGCAGAAGAGGTTTGTTGGAGCTTGATCTTGTATTGGGAGATTTTTATCAAAACGAATATGAATCATTATCATTAGTTGAAAAAAATGCTTTATTAAAAATATTAAAAAAACAAGATAACGACCTTTGGAATATTTTATCTACACGAAATTTAAGAGAATTGATCAAAGAAGAGGTAAGTGATGACTAATGAAAAAAATATCTCAAAAATAGATTCAGATCTGTTTGGAGGATTTTGGCCTGGAATTCAACTGTATTATCCTCCAGTAAAATATTCACCTTCCAATAGCACGTATGAGGATTTAGAAGCAGCATCAACTAGGTTTAAAAAACATGCTCATCAAACTATTGCGCATACCCTAATTTTTGACTTGGAAGATGGGTGCAGTAAAAAAGAATTAAGTCGTGAGCTGTTAAAATTAGAGTTAGGGGATCTAAGAAAATCTCGACCAGATGTGCAAATTGCTATTCGAATAAATCCATTTAGAACAACAGAATTTGAAAAAGATATTACTTTATTAAAAGTTGTATCTGATTATGTTGATGTTGTCATGTTGGCTAAAGCAGGTGAGGCATATGGTTCAGCTGAAGTGAGAGATTTATCAAGTATTCTTTTAGACCTCAATCCAAAAATCACCATTCAGCCAATTATCGAACATCCTAGGTCATTAAAAATTGTTCCTGATTTGATGTCTTACAATACGGTAAAGCATGTGGTCTTTGGTATTCATGACTTTTCAAAAGCCATGGGTATCAACATTACTCCTGCCAATTGGATTGAAGAGCTTACCTATTTTTTAAATCAAATTATGTTTGAAGCCCGAATTGCTGGGAAAGGTGTCATTGGTGGAGTAGAAACTTTAATTGGTGAACACATCATGCCTGAGAAATTCATTGAGCCACATGACGTTCGTCGTTGGCTTGACTTGCATGGAGATGATGAATCACGAATTGTTTATCGTCACGCTGTGACTGAAGCTGAAAAAGGATTAACAGGAAAGCAGGTAATTCATCCAGGACATATTCATTTATGTAAAGTGGCATATACCCCATCACCGACAGAAATCAATCTAAGAATAAGGGTACTTAAGGCGGCAATCGAAGCTGATGCTTTGCTTGGCGGAGCTATTAAATTTGAGGGAGAAATGCTAGACCCTCCTATGTTTGGTAAAGCATTGCAGACACTCTTGAGGGCGCATGCGCTTCGAGCTTTAAATCAGGAGGATACAAATTTTGCGATAAGTGTTTTGAATAAATTACCAGCTCAAGTGATTCGTGAAAACTGGCCTTATGGAGCAATACTATAATGATTCAAAAGTTTGAGTGGGAATGGAACGTTCCCAAGGAAATTAATATTGGACAGTTATGTTCATCTATTCATCTTGGAACGGAATTTGAAAATAAATTGGCCATGATTGTGGAGAACGATGAACTTGGCACTGATCAAATCAGTTTTAAAGAGTTAGCAAAAAAAACGGATCAGTTTGCTCAATGTCTGATCAATTTAGGCTTGCAAAGGGAAGATAGAGTTCTTATTCGCTTACCAAACTCTCTTGACTATCCGATCTCTTTCTTAGGTGCGATGAAGGCAGGATATGTCTCTGTGCCTACTTCTACTTTATTAACTGCAGAAGAGGTTGTTTATTTGGCGAATGATTCTCAAGCCACAGCTCTAGTCACGGACAAATCCATGTGGAAATCGTTGCAGGAGCATACTCTTCCGCCACAACTCAAATACATTTTTTTAACAGGAGCTGGTGGTATTGAAAAGTCAGATAAATTTGATATTTTCGATATGCATCAAGAAATTAATAAAATAAACACCATCGATTTTTCTATAAATACCACAGCTAATGATCCTGCTTACTTGGTTTATACCTCAGGAACGACAGGCTATCCAAAGGGTGTTTTGCATGCGCATCGAGCAATTATTGGGAGAAAGCCTGCATCAGAATACTGGTTTGACTTTAAAGGCGAGGATGACCGAATTGTCCACTCAGGAAAATTTAACTGGACCTATGTTTTGGGATCTGGACTGATGGACCCTTTGCATCTTGGAAAAACCATTGTGGTGTATGAAGGAAAAAATCATGCCGACACCTGGATGAAGTTGATTAAAAAACACAATGCTACAATTTTTATTGGCGTCCCAACAATCTATCGACAGATCTTACAAAAGACTGATTATAAGGCTGAAGATGTACCTTCATTAAGATATTGTATGAGTGCCGGTGAGCATTTATCCGATGAGGTATTAAATCAATGGAGAGATAGATTTGACCAAGATATATTTGAGGCAGTGGGCATGTCAGAATTTTCATATTATCTTTCTGAGAATAAATATAACCCTATCCGGCCTGGTTCAGCTGGATTTCCTCAACCAGGACATGATATAAAATTAATAAATCCTGAGACCTTACAAGAAGTGAGCACTGGGGAAGAAGGAATGATATGTGTTCCTGATAGTGACCCAGGTTTATTTTTAAGGTATTGGAATTTACCCGAAGAAACTGATAAACATTTACATAGCGGTTGGTTCTTTACAGGAGATTATGCTAAATATGATGAAGATGGCTACATTTGGTTTTTAGGAAGAAAAGACGACATTATTAAAAGCTTCGGTTACCGTGTATCTCCCTATGAAATTGAACGTGTATTTAAATCTCATCCTGATGTAGCAGATTGTGCAGCGATTGGGGAAGAGATTGAAAAAGATAAATTATTGGTTGTGACTTATATCCTGCCTCATGAAGGCAAACAGCCAGACCCTAACGAGCTTCTTAAATTTGGACAAAATCATTTAGCTGCTTACAAGGCTCCTAAAACGATTTACATTGCTCATGAATTTCCTAAAACTAAAAATGGTAAGATATTAAGAAAAAATATTGATAAATCGATTGCAGTTTCTCAATCAACGGTGCGCTAAACTATGATTCAAAACCAAGACATTATTTCTAGCGTCAGCGATGCGCTCCAGTTTATCTCTTATTACCACTCCGAAGATTTTATTCAAGCGATGACCGCCGCCTATCAAAAGGAAGAATCCAAACCAGCTAAAGATGCCATGTTACAAATTTTAACGAGTTCTAAATTATCGGCTCTAGGTAAGAGGCCCTTGTGTCAGGACACTGGTATTGTAACTATTTTTGTTGAAGTCGGAATGGATGTGAAATTTGAGGGCAATCAGACAATTGATGAATTGATCAACCAAGGTGTTGCTGAAGCTTATTTAAACCCTGAAAATCCGCTTAGAGCTTCAATAGTAGAGGATCCATTGGGGTTAAGAAAAAATACAAAGAATAATACCCCTGCAGTCATTCATACTCGATTAGTTAAAGGTCAGTCAATAGACTTTAAGATTGCTGCCAAGGGTGGTGGGTCAGAGAATAAAGCGCATTTAAAAATGATGAACCCATCAGATGATCTGGTGGGGTATATTCTAGATTTAATTCCTAACTTAGGAGCTGGCTGGTGCCCACCAGGTGTTCTGGGGATTGGTGTAGGCGGCACTGCAGAAAAAGCTGTGATTATGGCCAAAGAGTCTTTAATGGAAGCCATTGACATTCAAGATCTTGTAAATAAAGGTGCTAAATCAAGAGTGGATGAATTACGACTCGAATTGTATGAAAAAATTAATCAACTTGGCATTGGAGCTCAAGGATTGGGTGGTCTCACCACTGTTTTAGATGTAAAAATTAATGACTTTCCAACTCATGCTGCATCACTTCCTGTTGCTATAATCCCTAACTGTGCAGCAACTCGACACATTCATTTTAAACTGGATGGAAATGGTCCCGCTGAGTTTGTGCCACCCAGGCTAGACTTTTATCCAAAAGAGGAGTGGCAACCTCATGAAAATGCAATTGCTATTGATCTTGATACATTAACAAAAGATCAGATGAGTCAATTTAAAGCTGGCGATACTTTATTGCTTAATGGCAAAATTCTTACAGCTCGGGATGCGGCACATAAACGAATTGAGTCTATGATTGTCAATAACGAACAGCTTCCAGTTAATTTAAAAAATAGAGTTATCTATTACGTTGGGCCAGTAGATCCAATACAAGAAGAGGCGGTGGGCCCAGCAGGCCCAACAACAGCAACCAGAATGGATAAATTTAGTGAATCTATTCTTAATCAAGAGATAATCGGTATGATTGGCAAAGCCGAAAGAGGGCAACAAACGATCGACATGATTAAAAAAAATAAAGCGATTTATATGATTGCGGTTGGTGGAGCTGCCTTTTTAGTTTCTAAGGCAATTAAAAAAGCAAAAAAAATAGCTTTTGAAGATCTTGGAATGGAGGCTATTTATGAATTTGAAGTGAAAGATATGCCTGTTACTGTGGCTGTCGATCAAGACGGTAATTCAATTCACTCTAGCGGCCCAAAACAATGGAGAATCATTGCTCGTTAAATTTCGTTATTTTGGCTTATATTGATTGCTAGCATATGCGTTAGATGTCAAAAATCCACGTTTTTTTTGATGCTTTAAACCAATCTCTTTCACTCTTTTTCTCCATAAGACGTAAGAAGAGCGTTTGAGATTTTGTTGCATGAGGCGCATGACTTCGTTTTCAGTTAATCCAAATTGTTTGAAAATTGCGTCAAATGGCGTTCTGTCTTCCCAGGCCATCTCGATAAGTCGAGACAGATCTTCTGGCTTTAGTATGGATTTAGTCATTTAGTATGTAGGTGAGGACGTTGTCATCTTTTAAGTAGGATTTCAATTTGATCCATCTTTTGCTAGTTTGTTCGTACCAAAGCTCAATGTGAAATTTTTCATCTTGATCGTTGACGGCGCGCAAGGTGAATTTATTGGCTAAAAAAGAATTTGTTTTAGTTTTTACTTCCTCGTCTTCATCAGCTGAAAATGATAATTTAAAAATTTCACCATCTTGAGGGTTGATGGCAAGACTTTGTTCTGTAAATTTAATATCCCAATAACGAAAGGTTTGTGAACATACTGGGTGATTGTGCTCCTTATCATTCACTTTAATTTTAAAATATGTTGAGTCGGTAATACTGGATAATTCAAAGAAATCTGCACCATCTTGAGTTTCGCTTTGTAAGCTTACTAAACAATTATCTTTGTATGTTTCTGTTGCCGTGTGACGGTATTTATAGGCTGGAATAAACCACAACTTCACATCAAATTGAGCCTTATTATTAACCGTGTCATCCTGAACATTAAATTCATGAAAGCCAATCTCCTTGTCATTCAATTGGACTTGGAAATTTATTTGTTCAGCGTAGGCGCTAAAGCCAAATAACAAAAAAGAAATAAAACTTATGACTTTTTTGGCAACCATGGCAGGATTGAATTGGTGGATTGAATATATTTCTTATACATTGGTTTACGATTAATGATGGTTTCTTCCATCAAGCCTGCACCAGAAAACTTAAAGAGAAAATAAGTCATCAATAGGGGAGAGACGATGATAAAAATATGTCCAAATTGAATTGCATTGATAAAAATACCCCAAGTGATTAATAATTCACCAAAATAATTTGGGTGTCTTGAGTACCTCCATAGTCCGATATTACATACTTCACCTGAAATACTAGTTTTCTTAAATATATAAAGTTGATAGTCAGCAATAGATTCATACAGTATTCCAAGCGCAATCATGATATAGCTAAACGGTAACAGGAAATTCAATCCTTGGTCATTAATAGGGTTAAAAATATAATACAGCGGGTAGGAAATGATTAACGCTAAAATAGCTTGGAAGACAAAGATAATAAATAAGCTTTTCAAGGGAAAGTGTGGCGAATAATTACGGCGAATATCTTGATAGCGGGAGTCTTCAGGCTTGTTCGCATTTCTAATGCATAAATAAGCTGATAATCGAACTGCCCAGACCACCAGCAAAGCATAAATGAACCACTGATTATCAGAAATATTGTCTGACTGAGCAAAACAGGAAATGTTAACAATGAAAAATAGACTCCACATGGAGTCAACAATATTGACATTAGTTTTTAGGTAGGAATAAATCCAACCAATGAAACCAAACAACAAAGAAAACTGTAATGCATCTAAATAAACATTCATCTAAGTGCCTTTAGTATAAAATTTAAACAAGATTGGTGTTACAAGAGCCCAGCTGAAAGCTAATATAAAAAGGGCGTGTTCATGATTCATGGTGATTGCCCCAAGTTTTTCTCCAGCGAGATAAGCTAAAGGGCCGCCAATCAGGCCAAAAAAGACTTGAAGTGCTGTCTTATTTTGTAACCAAGCTAGTGAATGGTTGATGGTTAAAGCAAACGATATCCATAAGCCAATAATCCAAATAGGAGCATAAAAGTCAATAAAAACAATATTATAATCTATAAAGTTAAAGTGATTTAGAATTCCATCATGGATACACCCAATGACAATTGCTAATAGAATCAGAATAAAATCTGCAAATAATTTTTTTCCGTATAAGTACTGGAGGATTAATAAGCTAAGACCAACAAATAAGCCATATAAGGAATTGTGTGCAGCTGAGAGTATAAAAATAAACCAAATGCTCTGAAAAAGAACAAAGTTAATCAGCTTATGTTTCATTTTGAAAAAAGATAGTGAGCAACCATCCACTCTTGACCTTGGTCATAATTCCAAAGTTCCTCACAGGCCATAAAAAATATTCTCCATCTTTGAAGCCAAAGTTGGGCATTATCCGACCCATAACAGTTTTTAAAAATATTTATGATCTCTGCTTTATTTTTGTCAGTATTATTAAGCCATTCTCGGGCTGTTTTGGCATAGTGGGTGCCATCCCAAAGCCATTGCTGTTCAATCTTAAGTGAGCTCTGAAAATAGAGTGGTAAATCAATAGACGGCATCATGCCACCAGAAAAAAAGTATTGGCTCATCCAGTCATTTTTATCTTTTACCTTAAATAAATAAGGCGCGCTTTTATGAACGAAGATATGTTTAAAAAACTTTCCATCCTTTTTTAGCCATGTTGAAATTTTTTGGTATAAAACGGCAAAATTTCTCATGTGCTCGAACATTTCAACAGATACAATCCGATCAAATTTCGATTTAGTATCAAACTCCGTCATATTGCAGGTAATAATTTTTACATTCGTTAACTTCCTCTGTTTAGCCTGGTTCTCAATATATTTGCGCTGAGAATGTGAGTTAGAGACAGCTGTGATTTTGGATTTGGGATATTTTTTAGCCATCCATAAGGTTAGAGATCCCCATCCACAGCCTAATTCAAGAATACTGTGACCATTTTTTAATTCAGCATGTTCACATGTTTTGTTTAAAGCCAATTGCTCGGCATCATCTAATGTTTCAGTTTTATTATTCCAATAACAGGAACTGTATTTTTTATTTTTACCAAGTGCATAATCGTAAAACTCTGCCGGGACTTCGTAATGTTGTTCGTTGGCCAAATTAGTATCTACTGCAATGGGGGAACGGTTCATATTGTGTATAAAATCAATTTTGTTTTTTTGTTGATTTTCATAACTATCTGAACAAATTTCAAATATACGATCTTTAAGTAATTTCCTGATTCCGATACGAATTAACCAATCTGGTAATAAATTCTTTTCAGCGAGATTAAGAGCGAATGACATAGCAATATTTTAGAGAAATTAATTTAATGTTCATCATAAAGAAAATATTTTTTTTGTGTGTGATTACGAATAAAAATATTAGTTTTTTTAAAACTTTTATGAGACAAAGTATTGATACAATTTTTACTTCATTCATTAAACCATAAAACATAAATGGTTTTTAATGGCTTATATTGTTTTCTCATATACAATAAATGATGAATTTGAGAAAGGACTGTAATATGAGCGTTTTAGAAACTTTTAAAAAATTAAAAGCGGATGGTCAAAAAATCGTTGTTGTTACATCATATGAGTACTGGAGTGCAAAAATTCTCAATGATACAGACATCAATGGAATATTGATTGGTGATGATTTATCCATGGTAATCCATGGTAATGAAAATACCATTAATTGCGATGTTGAGACCATCGCTATGCATACTCGAGCTGTAAAAAAGGGAGCAAAAGATAAATTTCTTATTGCTGCCATGCCATTTATGAGCACTAGAAAGGGCTTGTATGATGCGCTTGATAATGTCGAAATCCTCATGAAAGCAGGCGCTAACGCACTTAAAATTGAGGGCGTGGATGGTAATGAGGAGCTCTACGCTCATTTGTCGGAATCAGGCATTCCTACCATCGGTCATATTGGCTTGACTCCGACCCATCATAATGCCATCGGCGGATTTAAACCCCAGGGAAAAACTAAAGAGAGTGAGCTTAAGATTATCGATGAAGCCAAAACTCTTGAAGAACTAGGATGTATCGCAATTGTTTTAGAAGCAGTACCTCAACATGTTGGGGCGGCCGTTCGTGACGCCGTGAGTATCCCTGTTGTCGGTGTTGGGGCAGGTTTAGATGTCGATGGTCAGGCTCTTGTTCTTCCCGATATGTTAGGTTTTTGTACTGACTTTAAACCAAGGTTTGTTAGAACCTATATGAATGGCGCAGAATTAATTACAAAAGCAGTGAATCAATTTGCAGTAGATGTTCATTCTGGAGCATTTCCATCAGAAGCTGAGACCTATCCTCCTGCTAAGAAATAATTCAGATAATTTAGGGAGCATTCTTGCTCCCTAAAATTTATAAAAAATAATAGTTTTTTTAAAAATAATGAGTTGATTGTGGAGTTATACAATGAGTTAGGGGTATATCATGCTCTTCTATATCCTCTATAGCTTCGCATGGTGCAAAAAAACTGACTCCAATTTTTTTCACATTCTTGCGTAAAGATGAAAATAGGCGATCATAAAATCCTCTCCCATATCCAACTCGATTCCCAAAAGCATCAAAAGCTAACAGAGGTACGATGACTAAATCAATTTGATCATCATTAACCCATATTGGATCAATGGGCTCAGGAATATTATTCTTTGTAGATACTGTTTTGGTATTGGGGTTAAATTTAGCGCTTTTCAGTGAATTGTTCCTGAAATTGGAAACTGGGACAACGACATCGATATGATTGTCACAACAATATTCAATAATTGGGAAAGTGTTGATTTCATTTTTTTTATCAATGGTTAAGAAACAATGCACACATAAAGGCTTATATTTTTTAATAATTTCAATCGCACTTTGAATGATTAAGGATGACGCCTCATCCAATTTTGAAGAGGATAGTTCTTGACGTTTTTTTAGATATACTTTTCTTGCAGTTTCTTTTTTCAATTGAAATCTTTTAATGAATTGTATTGCTTGATATTACCAATATGTGTCATATTTAGCTAAATTAACCCTATGCAAATTTTGAGATACTGATGACATTTATTAATATTTTTTGACGATGATGCTTGTTTTAAATGATCTTCCACAATCTTGTTTGTGTAAGTACCAAATTTTAAAAAATTTAATGCTTGCTTTGATTGATATCGACAATCATTAATTTCAACCGTATCCAATCCTTTTTGTACAGCCTCACGGGTATTAAATAAAAAATCCATGGAAAAAGCTGTCATTGAAAATAAGGCACAACATACAAAAGTAATCTTAGTCATAAAACTCAGGAATATTTCTCTAACAATTTATTTAATTACATGATAATGTCAAAAGTGAAGTTTTGTAAGGAAATTAAATATGATAAATAAAAGTTTTTTTGTACTCAAGTTAATCACTTTATCCTGTGCTTTCTCTATTTCTTTATTCACTTATGCTGGTGACGCGGCAATTGGTGAAAAAAAGTTTAAGGAGAAGAATTGTGTAACCTGCCATGGTCCGAAGGGAATGGGTCTTGCAAGTTATCCAAGGATTGGTGGAAAAGAAATTAGCTATCTTACAAAAAGATTAGAAACATATCGAGCAGGAAAGAAGGTTGGATCCAATTCAGATTTAATGATTATGAATGCAAAAAAATTATCAGATGAGGATATAGCCGATTTAACTGCTTATTTATCTGAGCAAAATTTTGACTAAGTAAATTTTTAAGGAGAGATTGTAATGCGTAATAAAATTAAATGGCTTTCAAAGTCTTTAATTATTGGTTTATCAGCTTTATCTGTCAGTGCCTTCGCAGACGATACACCTAAAATTAAAGTTGAGCAGGTCCATAAAGATCTAAAAAACCCATGGGATATGGCATTTCTAGATAATGACACCATGTTTTTTACTGAAAAATGTGATGGTTTATCTGTTGCCACGAAAGATGGGGTTAATAAACTCTACGGCATGAAGGGTAGCAAAGGATATCCAGCTAAAGGTGAGGATTTATTTTGTGAAGGTCAAGCTGGAATGCTTGGTTTAGCGATTGATCCAAATTTCAAAAAAAATAGAATGATTTATGTTGCATCTACATCCAATAAGCATCATGGCGATGGTTGTAAGGATAATAAAGATGTATGTAATGGCAATATTGTTATGAAATTTCAAGTCAGTGAGGATTTTAAATCCGTTGCTGAGAGAAATGACATCATTACGGACATTCAATACAAGCCATTTGAATCTGATCATCCATTTGGTGGCCCTGGTGCGCACAATGGAGCAAGGCTTAGATTTGATAAACAAGGTGCGTTATGGGTAACAGGCGGTGACAGACACAAGGGCGACTGTCCTCAATCACCAACTTTAATCTGCGGTAAGGTTTTAAGGGTTGATACTGATGGTAATGCCTGGAAAGGAAATAAACCACCAAAAGGCTTTGATAAGAGAATTTATACTTATGGGCATCGTAGCGTGCAAGGTATAGCTTTCCATCCTAAGAAAAATCAAGTGTTTACTGCGGAACATGGTCCTTGGCATAATGATGAAATCACTTTGCTACAAAATGGTAAAAATGGAGGCTGGGATCCTGCACCAAATGTAGGTGGCCGAGGTGACTGTCCTGATGATTACTGTGGATATATGCCAAACCAGAAAGAAGGAATGGATCCTGCAGTCAGGGGTGCATTTACACCAATGAGTGATACTCGCTTTAAAGACTTAATGTACCCAACATGGAACAACATGGGATTATCTCAAGGAACAGGGTCTGCTGCATTCTTAACCGGAAAACAGTGGGGTAAATGGGAAAATAGACTTATTGTGGGCGTCATGGGTATTGCCTTTGGTGATACACCGGCTGGTGCGAGAATTGATGTCATCGATCTAACAGATGATGGCAAAGCTATCCGTGGTGTAATTACAATGCCAGTGGGCTTTAGCGAAAGATTCAGAGGTCTTACTATGGGTCCTGATGGAGCGTTATATGCCGCAGTTGATGAAGGAAAGATATATAAAATCACTGCTGAATAAACGTTTATTCAAATAGCACTTTAAAAACCACCTTCGGGTGGTTTTTTTTATTTTACAATTGAATTAGTTGGCGTCCCCAAGGGACGCCCTAGTAGTATCTTAAGTGTATTTTAGTATTCTTGTTTAACTTTATATATCCCAGTATTAACAGGTATTACAGTCTTTTACATATCAATATAGTCTGATAGAATCTAGTCATAAAACATACACTAGAACATACACTGGAACATACACTATGGCACAAATAAACTTGCTAAATGAACAAAAGATTCAGTCATTAAAGTGTCCAAAGCACCTAAAACAGAAGGATTACAGAGATGGGTTGGGTTTATATTTAAGGGTTAAGCAAGATAATAGTAAATATTGGTTTGTAAAACTCTATGGTGCAAAGAAGGCAAACAGAGGTATTGGGTTCTATCCTGATATTAAATTAGCAGAAGCAAGAAAGATTAGGGATACCTATAGAGAGATGTGGGAAGATGGTAAAGACCCAAGTATTGAACGTAAAAAGCAGAAGTATGTTGCTATATCTAACCTTGAGCAAACCTTTGAACATGTTCAGGAACAAACTTATATCAATGTTACCCAGAAGAAGCATTCTGAAAGACACCAAAGAAGATGGAAAGGGATATACAACAAGTATCTAAAACATACTCTAGGTTCACTTCCACTGTCAGACATTGATGATGCAATAATTCTTGAGGTAGTAGAGGATATATACAAACATGCACCACAAACTGCAAGCAAGGCAAAGAGTTTAATTAGTGTTGTGTTTAACCATGCTATTGAAAAAAAATGGTTTAGAGGTTCTAACCCTTGCAAACTTCTTGAAGGTAATAGTCTCATTAAGAAACCACAGAATAAACGCTTTGAGTATTTAAAAGAGCATAGAGTTGGTGAGTTAATTGTTTTACTAGGCGAAAGTAAGAACTATGTTAACAATACTTTTATATACCTTCTTATGGTCACAGGACTTCGTGTTGGGTCATTATTGAATGCTAAATGGTCATGGGTGCAAGGTGATGTATTAGTTATTCCTAGTAAGTATATGAAGGATAGAAAGCAGTTTAGATGTCCTTTACCAACTCAAGCAGTTACAGAGTTAAAACTTCTTGCTAAACATAGTGTGACTACAAATCTTAATGACTATATCTTTGTCAGTCATCAACAAGACCTTAATAAACCAAAGAGTGACAATACCTTTAGAAACTTCTTACGCAATTTACTAGATGATAATGAAGTAACCCTTCATGGTTTCAGAACATTGTTTAACATTGTGCTTACTAAATCCAAGAAGTTTACAGAAGAACGTATTGAGTCACAGTTAACTCACGCATACACCAAGACTACCATTAGAAAAGTTTATTTAGGTGACGAAGACTTTTTAGATGAGAGAAGGGAGTTGGTGCAATACTTTTCAGACTGGGCAGATAATCAAGCACAGTTTTATATGAAGGCGCAAGAGGTCGTCTAGTGTTTAGTCTTTGAGGACTTACCTTTAATTACTTGTGCTTTAACACTTTTTATCTTCGCAAATGCAAACGTAGCATTAGTCCAATAGACCTCAAGTTTACTTGGAAGGGTGATGTGCCATATAGACTCAACTCTTTTGATTTCTTTATCTGTTAAGTCACTTCTCTTTTGAATGATTCTGTCATGAAGATAACTATTTAAACCAATCCACTTATAGTTCTTGTCTGCATGTTGTTTCTTTTGGAAGTATGCCTTCATGGTTTCAAAGTCATTATATGAGGTCTTTTTGTCTTCATTTTTAAATGCATCATTGGCAGAGATGTCGTTATCTATTATGTCTGCAACAACTCTAAAGACCCAGTCAGGAACATAGTATGGGTTGGTCTGACGCTTGCCTTGTGTGCCTACTAACCCAAATGCTTGGTCTAGTGTATTAACGTTCTCATCATGCTTAAATTTCTTAAATGCTTCTGATACAAAGGTGAGCAAATTCCAGTTTGTATCAAAATCATCTGGTCGGTCTTTAAACATACTGAATTGCTCTGCTCTGATAAACATATTCATTACTGTATTTATATCTTGCTTGGTTGCACTACCCAACATACATGCTTGAAGTGAAAACGATTGGCAAAAGGCAGACCATAGATTGAGGTTTCTATCTATAGAGTCTTTGATGTTCTTCCAGTCCCAATGCTCTGTGGGAATGTTGAATTGGTTTTCTTCAAAGTAATCAAGCGTGTCTTTAAGTTTGCGAAAGTAAAAATTACATTTAAAACCCTCATGTAAATCATGCCAATTATTGTTCTGCAAAGTTCTCTGAAGTAACTCTACCCAATCATCAAAATTTCTTACTGGGGGATTAAAAGACACGTAAGTTTATACCCTGATTTAGTTAATAAGTAAGTATTTAATACCAATATGAACTGGACTTTATAAGTCCTTATAGATTAATCATATCAAGGGAAAAACAATGGAACAACATCAAAATGGTTACTTGAGAATCAACCAATTAATAGAGTATTTAAATATGGGTCGTTCAACAATTTGGTCAAAAGCATCAGACCCAACTGACAGTTTTCCAAGTGGTATTAAATTATCCGATAGAGTAACTGTATGGAAAAAAAATGACATAGAAAATTGGGTTAATACAAAAGTTAAAAGAGGAGTGGAGTAATGCCAAAAGTTTTCATAGGAAATGAATTAAGAATAACATCCACTCCACATGCGTGGGAACTACAGTCAAGAGTTCCTAGAAAAAATATGGATGATGAGTGGCGTCATAAGGGAAGTTACACTAGTTTTCCTAGTGCGCTAGAAGGTTGTCGGCAATCGTTGATAAGAGAGTCTTCCAAAGATTCCTATAAAGATGCTAAAGAGGAAGCAGAAAACCTCATCTCAACGAGTCTCAAAAACCAAAACATTGATATAGAAGATATTTGATGGTAAGGAAAAAGCATCCTAAAAGAAGTGGAGAGCGATTTGTTGCTCTTCCACACTTTATGCTGAATCATGAAAAATTTGCACTTCTTTCTGGAAATGCAACAAAACTATATATTCAATTGTTTGCACAATACAATGGTCACAATAACGGTGATTTCTCTTGTGCCTTTTCTATAATGAAGCAAAAGGGGTGGCATTCAAGTGGCACACTTCAGAAAGCAATTAACGAACTAATAGATGCTGGATTTATTGTTAAAACAAGACAAGGTGGCAGAAACAAATGCAGTTTATATGGCATCACCTTGCACGGTTTTGATGAATGCAAAGGAAAGTTGGATGCAGGTATGGCAAATTCAAATGCCTTTAGAGGTATTTGGAAGTAATAATTCTGTTCACTATTTGAATTAATCAAACACCATTGCTCACTATATGAACTAGTCTAGAATTATGAGTTATATGATTACTCTCTATATGATTTAGTCAAGAGGATAAAAAGATATTTCCTACTCACTATTTGAACACCTATATAGATATATACCATAGGGTGTATGGATTATTTAGAAGTTATAAAAAGGTTAAATATATTGTAATGGGGTTTATTGCCTCCCACCCATATGGGATATTATTTAGGTGTCACACTCAAATTTTTGGTAGTATTTTATTTCACATTTAGTATGGAGTAGAAATGCCTTTTGTAACTATTAATATCCTCAATGGTAAAAGTAAAGATTACATTCAGAAAGTAACTGACACTATTAATGATGCAGTTATTGAAACTATGAATTTCCCAGAAGACGACCGTTATCAAGTTGTGCATGAATTACCGTCTCATTGTTTACAGTATCAAGGTCGTGATGAAGATAGAATCATGATGCATTTAGTGATGCGTGCAGGCAGACCTGACAAAGCAAAACAGGCGTTTTATAAAAAATGTGTCGCAGATTTACATGAAGCAGTTGGAGTAAAACCATCAAATATCTTTATTACATTCACTGAAAATCGTGATATTGATTTCTCATTTAAAGACGGAATAGCACAATTTGTAGTGTAACTTTTGATTTATGTTACATTTATCAAATGAAGGAAACCTACCTAACTGCCGAACAAATAGCAAAAGCATTAAGAATTAGTAAAGAAAAAGTATCACTATTAGCAAAGCATGGTCTCTTCCCTAAACCTCTAGAACTGCATAATGGTGCAGTCTTATGGAGTGAGAAAGAAGTAAAGGACTGGGTAGGCATGAAGCAACAGACGGAAGACTGGATTAGTAAGGATGTAGACTCAAGGTTGTTCTAGAGGAAAAGAATATAAAATGGTATTCAAACAATAATCGTCCAACCTATTGTGCCAAAAATAATATCTATCCATTTAGTAACTGCGTCATTAGGTTTATACGGGTCTTTCTTTTGGTTAACTAAACTCTCAATTGGGATAACCAAGTTTAAAATAAAACCAATGACAAAGGGTATTAGTAGAGTTTCCATAATTTATCCTTCATATTCGTCCTTTAGTTTTTTCTTAAGTAGTCTCGCCATTCTTTCGTCTTCTAACTTGATTACCTTCTTTTGTTTTTCCTCATCGTAAGACCACATAGTTTCCATCATGTGCATCGTATAAGGAAGTAGTTCATCTAATGGGCATAGACCCAGTTCTTTGTCTTTTTTACTCATTTATCTTCTACACCGTTTTTATCGAGACAAGTTTCGTAAATCTTTTTGGCAGTAAAGTCAGTCTTTCCAATTTCACTTTTATAAGCACAATTTAACCTGATAGTTTTCTTATAATTCTGAAGTAATTCAGTATGTTCTTTATTTAGTGAGTATCCTCGTTCTTTAAGGACTCTTTTTATTTCATTAAGAGCAATATTTCTTTTAATTGCTTCTTCGATAAATAATTTTATCTTCTCCTCTTTTGATTCACCAAAAGAAACCATAGGAATTAGTAAAAGTAGGATGAGTAGGTTTTTCATACCTTCATTATTATTCATGCAAGTCTTAGAGTAAAGGCAATATGTAGGAGTCCCATATTTGAAGTGGCATATGGGGGGGTATGTGGGGGTCGCGATCTTACTCCTGATGACTGGAATACATTAGTGGGTAGGAAAGACATAGATTACTTGGATACTTATACAACAAGACCAAGAGGTTCTATTGATTTAGAAAGGGCAAAAAAGAATGGCGAACTATGACATTGATAAAACTTTGGAATCACTCTTGCTTGAAGTGTTTTCGACTAGGCGTTCTAAGATTCCACATTGGCCGACCGTTTTTGGGGGCGTGCAGCGATGTCTCAAGGCACTCAAATCGTTATGAAGTTTTTTCAGCTCTTCAATACTCGATTCCACAAGGTGAAGATGGGTATTGATTATATCGTTGACTTCCTCGCAATCGGATTCTGGTGTGCTTTGAAGCAGGATGAGCTGTTTGATTTCTTTCAAGGTTAAACCCAGAGAGCGGCAATGCCTTATAAACAGGAGTTTTTCAAGTGTCTGCTTATCGTAAAGGCGAAAATTACCCTCAGAACGTGATTGGGCCGATATAAGCCCTTCCTTCTCATAGTACCGAATGGTCTGCACTGAGCAGCCACTGCGCTTTGCCAGTTCACCAATTTTCATCACTCCACCCTTGACTCTATAGTTACTATAGAGTTTACACTATGCTTTATCCTGTAAACAAGAGCCATTTATGTCTGTAGACTCAAAGACCTGTTGCGGTTGTAACCCCAGTCAAGGCAAGTCAGAGCAACCTGAATCGCAAAGAAAAAGTGATGTTCAAGCTGAGCCGAGTCACCTGAGCGTGTTTGACGTTCCGAAGATGGATTGCATATCGGAAGAGAACCTGATTCGCACCGCGTTTGCCAGCCTTGGTGAAGCGCTCACTTTTGAATTCGACATCCCCAACCGCAGAGTGCGGGTATATCACCCCGATATTGCGGAGACAGTGGAAAGAACCATGAGGTCCGCTGGGCTTGGCGCAACCTTAGTTTCATTCGATTCTATCGATCACAATACGATTCAAGCCGCCCAGGAAGCCACAAAGGTCAATGAAACGCGGGAAGCGCAGGTGTTAAGATGGTTGCTGGCCATTAACGCCAGCATGTTTGTACTTGAACTTGGCATGGGCATTATGGCGCAATCCACCGGTCTTATAGCCGATTCGCTGGATATGTTTGCCGATGCTGCAGTATATGGTGTGTCATTGTATGCAGTGGGCAAGTCTGCCAGACTGAAGCTCAAAGCGGCTCACTTGGCCGGCTGGTTACAACTTGCGCTTGCACTGGGCGTCTTAATTGAAGTGCTGAGACGGGTGATCTTTGGGAGCGAACCCGTCTCCACACTCATGATGGGCATGGGTACCATCGCTTTGCTCGCTAACATTGTGTGCCTACTGTTGATATTTAAATCGCGTAACCAGGGCGCCCACATGAAAGCCAGTTGGATATTTTCGGCGAATGATGTGCTGGCCAATGCCGGCGTGATCATTGCGGGAACCCTGGTGGCCCTGACAGGGTCTCAGATACCGGACTTGATCATCGGTGTTATCATTGGGTTCATTGTTTTAAACGGCGCCCGACGCATACTTTCGCTAAGATGATAATGCTTCACTATCTGTAATATCTCCATTATCAACCTTCCTTAAAATCTTTTCCCCTTGAGCGAGATATATCTCTATGTATGCTTGAGATTTTCTATATGCTCTTGTACCTTCTCCATATTGAGATAACAATCTTGGTTTGACGCAATAAAAAACATCTTCAAAATTTGAATACTTCTCAAAACATGATTCCTGAACCATATGAACTGGGGAGTGGCAAGAGGCAGTCAAAAGAAACATTAAGAATATAAGTGCTTTCATCCCTTCATTACTATTCATGCAAGTCTTAGAGTAAAGGCGATATGTAGGAGTCCCATATTTGAAGTGGCATATGGGGGGTATGTGGGGGTCGCTATATCTATATCTAGGTCAGGCAAATTTTTGGAGTTATTTTGAAAAACAATCAAGTTTATCAAGTTTGATCCACATTATCTGTGGACTAGTTTGTGGATAGACTGATAGTAAAAAGATAAACCATTGAAACTATGGGGGTATTTCTCAATGCTTATTTATTAATCAATTTAGGTGTATTTTGCTAGAGGGAGTCAGTTACAAAAAGTCCTTTAAAATCAATAACTTACACAGAAAAACAATCAAGATTTTTCCTAATAAAATCAATGACTTATGTGGGTATTGTTAACCTCTGATGTGTAACAATCACTCTGTATATATTCACTATATTAACTAGCACTATTTATGTGCAAACCAATTGGATAAAAAAGTCTCACAGAGAGCGATTATGTGCGTTCTAGACCTATAAAACATACACCATAACATACACTAGAAGGATAATTTAAATAGGGTGCTTGTGAATGCCTTGTATTTACTGTTATTGAGAGTATTTAGTTGGCGTCCCCAAGGGGATTCGAACCCCTGTTGCCGCCGTGAAAGGGCAGTGTCCTAGGCCTCTAGACGATGGGGACATCATTTAGAAGTCGGTATTCTACTATAAACTATTATGATGTGCCAATATTTTATTCAGTTTAAACATTTTAATTTAAGCTAATTTATCATCGGCAATATGATATTTTGGATCTTCCAGAAGATTTACTTCGACCATGTCTTTGGCGGTATCTAAAATTTCAAGACACTCAGGACTTAGATGCACTAAGTGAAGTTTTTTGCCAATTTTCTTATACTTATTGGCAATGTTATCGATTGCCATTATTGCAGAATGATCAACCACTTTTGAGTTATTAAAGTCTATGATCACGTCCTTTGGGTCATTCTTATAATCAAAAAGATCTTGAAAATTTTGAACAGAGGCAAAGAAAAGAGTCCCATTTAATTCATAAATCTTCCATCCTTTTTTATTTGTTTTTTCTTTTACAGTAATTTTTTTTGCATGATCCCATGCAAAGAATAGAGCTGAGACAATAACACCCACAATTACGGCGATAGCCAGGTCTGCAATGATGGTGATGCCTCCAACTAAAAGACCTACAATAATATCTTCCTTAGGGACTTTGCCAAACAATCTTAAACTTCCCCATTCAAAAGTTTTTTCAGCGACCACAAACATCACCCCAATTAAAGCGGCTAGTGGAATCATTTCTATCCAGTCAGATAAAAAAAGAATAAAGGACGCTAAAAAAATTGCTGTTGCGATACCAGATAATCTTTTTAGAGCGCCGTTGTTAATATTGATCATGCTTTGACCAATCATTGCACAGCCACCCATGCCTCCAAAAAAACCAGTAATTATATTCGCTGCACCTTGAGCCATAGATTCCCGATTGGGTCTTCCACGTGTCTCTGTCATATCGTCAATAAGATTTAGTGTCAGCAGAGTTTCAATCAAACCAATTGCAGCAAGAAGAATAGCGTAAGGGGTAATAATTCGAAAAGTTTCAAAATTATAATCCAAGACTGGAATCTGAAAGCTTGGGAGATTCCCACCAATCACTCCAAGATCAGCGACGGTTTTGGTGTCAAGACTAAAAAATATAGTGATGAATGAAACAATACCGATCGCTCCTAGAGGCGCTGGGATAATTTTTGTCACTTTTGGAATCAAATAGATTAATAGCGCCGTCAATAATGTGAGTCCTACCATTGTATAGAGGGCAATTCCATTCATCCACTGACTAACTCCAGATCCATCTGTAATTTTAAAGTGATTAAACTGAGCTAGAAAAATTACAATTGCCAATCCATTTACGAACCCTAACATCACCGGATAGGGGACCATGCGAATAAATTTACCTAAACGAAATAAAGCAAAAATTAGCTGGAAAAGACCCATTAAAATCACTGTAGCAAACAAGTACTCCACTCCATGATTTACGACTAAGCCAACCATGACCACCGCTAATGCACCTGTGGCTCCAGAAATCATTCCAGGACGACCACCAAAAACAGAGGTAATTAAACACACAATTATGGCTGCATAAAGCCCAGTCAAAGGTGAAACATGCGCGATCAGGGCAAATGCAATTGCCTCAGGTACCATGGCTAGTGCTACTGTGAGACCACTCAGAAGGTTAGTTTTTATTTCGTTAACAGAGTATTGCATAAATATTTTAGATGATTATTTTAAGAGATGTGATTCTACACTGTTAACCAGTAATTTATGCCTTGATTTTGGCATTTATATAGATACTATTAAGATCATGAAAAAAAATCTTAAATATGGATTGATAGCCTTTGTCGTAATTTACGTTGCTTTGGTTTTCTTAAACCCAGTGATGTGTCAAAAATTATTTGGAGAAGGTAGTCACATCTGCCAAGTCGGTCATAATTCTTAAAAGCTGTTATGAGCGTTTTATTTCAACCAGGCTCGGTGTCACTTGTGCATGAAGATTTTTCAAAAACTCAAGAGTGTCATCGGGAAAATCAATTTTTTCAAAGTAACGACTGACTAAGGGGCATATAGGATTGGTATCGCTGGTATTGCTAAATTTATCAATGACCTTAGTTACTCGACCTTCTTCATTAGCTTCAAATATATTTTGTTGAGACCATATTTCATTGTCCGTACTTTTAATGTCGTAACCAATAAATTTGGTTTGATCTTCTAAGACATAAGCAGCAGCCCGACCAAATGCGGTAACCTTAAGTTTTTCTGCTAAATAATTTACTAAGTAAACTTCTAAGTCATCCGTAATGCCTTTACCGCCATTGACCTCATGGAACATACCAGTAAACAGCAAAAATTGTGTGTCTTTATTACAAAAGGTCAGTACCTTATTGACTGCCTGATGCTCCATCACAGTTTGGTTAAAATTTTTAGGAAAGTGATCTTTTAAATAGTTAAAGTCTGAAGCCATATAAAACTCTTTTTAATATTTTTTAATGGACCGTATTGTGCCACAGAAGTTTAATGATTACATTGATATGACATTTTTTTATTTAAAGGTTTTACCTGCTTAAGTATTTTGTATAATATGATGTCAAACTTTTTGAAGAAGCTGAGGTGTGTGTGAAAAGATTGTTAATTCGGATAGGTGTTTTACTAATGGTTATACTTTGGTTAGCCATTAATTATAAAATTATCTCAACAATTTACTGTAATTACTTTTGCGAAGCACCCAAAAAAGAAGTGGAAGAGGGTGAAATTGATTATGAATCAATGTCGCCAGAAGAGCTCCAAAAAGCATTTGAAAAACTTCAGCAAGAAAGGGCAAATTAAAATAAGCCTCCGGCTATTTTTAATTTTTTTATCTTTCCCAATTTATGCCGAGATGATAATGGATAACTTTAATGCCTTTATCAATCATTGTCTTGATGGCGACTTCATTCAATCTAATTACTGTCCAGGTATTGAGATAGTTAATTCCCAGCTTTGCAAAGGGATAGCTGTTCATATGTTGCCCATTAATGATCGAACAAAAGGGCAACTGCAATCGCTCGAATTAGAGAAAAATTATGACTCGACCAAAATGTTAGAATCAATCGGCAAGAGTCAAAATAATAAGGATGAATTCTGTGACGAGTATCAAGTTAAATATAATAAACAATACGATCAAAATTTATTAAGGTTAAAAGGTAGTTGAAATGCAAAAAATAATTTTTGAAATTAAAAATAGTCAAACCACCTGGAGAAAATCATTTTATGCAGCATTATTAATTTCGGCGGCGCTTTTCTTTTTTAGGGATCGTTTTATCGCAGAATTTTGGATAGCCGTATTAGCTACCTTTAATTTTTTTGTATTACTGAATGTCCCAAAAATTCCTTTTTTTGTTGATGAAACTAAAAAAGAGACTAAATACGTCACTATCATTTTTATAGTTATGATGTTTATGGTGAATTATTTTAGTTTAGTTTTTATTTCCGACATTTAAAGATATCAATTTCCTGAAGTCAATTGACTAAAAAAAAAAGACAAATTATTATAATTTATGAATAGTAATTTTAGGTTTTTGCTGTGAAAAAGTTGTTAGTTGTTTTATTGATTGTTTTGATAGTGATATCAGGATTATTCGTTTTTTTAAAAGATAATCTTGATGAAATTGTCCGAGAGATTATTGTTACATCTGCTTCAGAGGCGACACAGACCAATGTGAGCCTAGCTCAGGTTAAACTAAATTTAAAAGAGGGTGTTGGCGTTCTTAATAATTACCAACAAGGGAATCCAGTAGGATTCCAAACCAAATATGCTTTCCGTTTTGACCAAGCTGAGCTGGATATTGATGTGGGTAGTATTTTAGATGACGTGGTCATTATCGAAAGAGTTTTTATTAATCATGCAAATATCTTGTATGAGTTTAATGACGGCAAAACTAACTTTGTTGAGCTGAAAAAAAACATAGATAAAAATTTAAAGAAAAAAAGTAGTGATAAAGAACATAAGCCAATTGGTGAGCAGGATAAAATCTCTAGCCAATCGAAAACCCAGCAAAGTAAAAAAATTATTATTCGTTCCTTTGAGATGATTAATACCGAAGTTGAGGCTGCTATGCCGTTTGCTTCGAGTCAGACCTTGTCAGTCCAGCTACCCACTATTAAATTAAATAACATCGGGGCAAAAGAGAATGGGTTGTTGGCAGATGAATTGATGAGAGTGTTTGTTGACTCCATGGAAAAAGACTTAAAGAGAGCGATTAATTTTAAAAATTTAGTGCATGATCTTGAAAAAAACTTAAAAGAACAAATTGATCAAGAAGCTGAAAAGGCCATTAAAAAAATTGAGTCTGAGCTTGGTGATTTTGAGAATATTAAAGAATTAAAAAAACTGAAAGATTTATTTTAGCTTTGCAGTCTATCTATAGCGGCATGCATTCTGTTTAAAGCTTCACTGAGAATAGATTTGGGTGTGGCGATATTAATTCTTACATGGTCATCTTGTTGAAACATTGATCCTGGCTGCAACGCAAGCCCATGATCTAAGATTAATTGCGCCGGATCTTTAGTTCTTAATTGGCTACAATCAATCCACGCTAAATAACTAGCTTCCATCGTATATAACTCTAATGGTTGCATCTCTGTAATGTGAGTTTGCAGTAATTTTTTATTGTTCTCAAGATATTGAATAAGTTCTCGTCGCCAAGGGTCTCCATGATGAAGAGCAGCCTGGGTACTGATGTAGCTGAAAATTTGCGGATCAGGAATTAGGGTTCCAATTTGCGCTTGTATCTTCTTTCGCATGTCTTTATTTTTGCAAATCATCCAAGCTAAGCCAGCTCCCGGGATATTGAATACCTTATTTAAGGACATTAATGTGATGGATTGGTCAGCAATGTCATCAGATAAGCTGGCAATGGGGATATGCTGGTGTCCAGCATGAACCATATTGCAATGAATTTCATCCGAACAGATAACAATATCATTGTTGACACAAAAGGCTGCAATATCATTGAGTTCTGCCTGAGAATACACAGACCCGCCTGGGTTATGGGGATTACAGAAAAACAGTAAGCGAGTATTCTTTTGTCGGTAATGCTTCAGTCCGTCCTCGCTAAGGATTAGTCGACGATTATCAGTCTCTAGCGGGACTGCGGAAAAGTCTCTGTTAGAGAAGGAAGCCGCCTGAAGGATATGGTGGTAAACCGGCTGCAGTGTCAACACATGCTCGTCAGACTGGGTGACTTGTTGTGCAATGGAATAAAGACTAGAGACCAGACTAGGGGTGAAAACAATCCATTCAGGATCAATGCTCCAATTAAACTGATCATGAATATATCGAGTAATTTCTTCTTTGAGGCTATCAGGTGCGTGAGTGTAACCAAAAACTTTATGGTCCAGCCTTTTTGTCATGGCATCAATGACACACTGGGGGGTCTCAAAGTCCATATCTGCCACCCAAAGAGGAATGATATCCTTGTTATACTTATCCCAGCGTACAGAGTCAGTGTGAAAACGAGATATTAACCTATCAAATTTACTCATGCCTATTAGAGTACAAGAAATAAAATTTATTTCAATGAAAATATTTAGATTAATTACATTAATAAATATAAATAAGTTATTGAAAATAATAATTATTTATTAAATTTTGAACATTATGTTACAAAAATAATCTATCATAAATATTATGATTTATAATCTTTAACTAATGAAAAATTACCTAGCAATTCCTATAATTTTTATCTTTTTATTGAGTATTGCTCCTTTGTTAGAGGCCGGAAAAATGAAGCAAGAACATGTAGCCACAGAAATCATTCAAGAATTACAAATTGTTGTTTACGAGGCGGAAGATTGCTCCTCCTGTCATCGCTTTAAAAAGGATGTGACAGATACGTGGCAGTCTGAAGTTGCGCTTACCGAAACTTACGACTTTAATGATTCGTCAATTCAGCTAAGTGAGCCTATTATGGTCACTCCGACGATAGTCATGACCAAAAACCAACAAGAAATTGCTCGATACACAGGCTATGACGGAGATAAAAAGAGATTCTGGGAATGGGTTAGCTTGCAAACTATGACTCCGGAACAAAGAAAAATTGCTTTTGAAAGCGGGACCGAATATCCATTCACAGGTTCATTATTGGATAACAAAGAGCCAGGCTATTATGTAGACCCACTCACTGGAGCTAAATTGTTTAGAAGTGATACGAAGTTTGACAGCGGGACAGGATGGCCTAGCTTCTTTGATCCAATTCCAGGTGCATTATCATTTCATGACGACGGCATGAGGGTAGAAGTACTAAGCGCTAGCTCAGGGATTCATTTGGGTCATGTTTTTAATGACGGACCTCCACCTACTGGAAAGAGGTATTGTATCAACAGTGCGGTATTAAAATTTGTCCCGGATTCTCAGCAATAATAGATTATGAGGCTTTGTGTTAGATTGTCATCTGATTAACCTATCTGAAAAGCTTTAAATGACAAATAAATCCAATTCCAAAACAACCGTTTTAATGGCTAGCTTGGCGGGCACGACCATTGAATTTTTTGATTTTTATATCTACGCCAATGCGGCCATCTTGGTTTTCCCTCATCTATTTTTTCCAGAATCAAGTCCAACTACTCAAATGCTGCAATCATTAGCCACATTTGCGGTAGCTTTTTTTGCCAGACCCTTAGGCTCTGCTTTCTTTGGACATTTTGGCGATAAAATTGGTCGCAAGGCTACACTTGTTGCTGCTTTATTGACGATGGGTTTGTCGACCATTATGATTGGATTACTCCCCAGTTACCATTCTGTTGGCATTTTGGCACCAATATTGCTTGTTTTGTGCAGGTTTGGTCAAGGTTTTGGCTTAGGCGGTGAATGGGGAGGGGCAGTCTTGTTGGCTGTTGAGAATGCACCGAAGGGTCAGCGTGCTTGGTTTGGAATGTTTCCACAATTGGGTGCACCATTAGGTTTATTAATGTCTGGCGGAATCTTTTTAATTTTAACTGAAATGTTAAGCAAGGAAGATTTTCTTGACTTTGGATGGCGAATCCCATTTATTGCTAGCGCAATATTAATTGCAATTGGTTTATATATCAGATTAAAAATTTCTGAAACTCCAGAGTTCATTAAAGCTAGTAAAAACAAAAAACTTCATCAAAATGTTCCAATAGCAAATATATTTAAAGAGCAAAAACTGCCTTTATTTTTAGCCGCGTTCACCGGCATCGCCACCTTCGGAATTTTTTATTTGATGACTGTATTTATTGCAGGTTGGTCGATTCAGCATCTCAATTTTACTGATGAGGAATTTCTCGTAATTCAGCTTTACTCGATACTCTTTTTTGCTGGAATGATTCCAATATCCGCTTATTTTGCCGATAAGTTAACCCCAAGAAAAATAATGGTTGTGACATCCTTTTTTATTTTGGTATTTGGTTTATTTCTGGAAGAGGTGATCAACATTCATTCGATTGGCGTAATGATGACCTTATTTATTGGAATGGCGTTAATGGGTTTAACTTATGGACCATTGGGGACAATGTTGTCCAATGTCTTTCCAACCGAGGTGAGGTATACCGGAGCCTCGCTGTCATTTAATTTGTCCGGTATTTTAGGAGCTTCATTTGCACCTTTTATCGCTCTGTGGCTTGCTAATAATTTTGGATTTGATTATGTGGGTTATTATCTCTCTTTAATGGGATTCTTGTCTCTCATAGCGGCCTATTGTTCAAAAGAGAAATCTTGATTCGACAAACTAGCAATTATTTGGAAGAATAGGCAACTTTTTAAGCATTCACTAATCATTCATAGCATTCAATTTGGGATATACACATGTCAGAAGATTTTAATTTATTTGATGATGAAGACGAAAGTCTGGAAAAACACGGTATCGTGATCAAGGCTTCGGCTGAGGAGATATGGCACAGAGGTTCAGTTAGTTACTGGGATTTTTTTACGAAGGAAGTTAATAGCGAGTTAATTTATCGTGTTGTTATCCCTAAAGGCTCACCTTTGCAAATCTATCTGGCCAAAACCTATCCTGAGATTGAAGCTTTTCAGCTTACTGAAGATGAGATCCTTGAATCCAATGTTGGAGCGGAAGATCTAATATGTAAACTTAATTCGATTGGCTATGATGTGGTGGAGATTCCTGCTGATTACTATGACATTATGCCAACCACCACAAAAATCTCTTGGAGTGACAGCAAGGGTAATGAGAAGCTGATCGAGGGGTGGAAGTATAACAAGTTAATTAAAGAGGAATACAAGGGTCAGTATGCCACATCAAAAGCTATCTCCTGGAAGGAAAGAAGCGCTAAAGAGACTGAGATGGAAAACATTCTTCTCAAGCAAGCTAGAAACACTGATAAACGACTCAATTGATTATGGAGTCAGATTTTGCTCGCATTTTAGGCCTTTTTTTAATCTTATTGATGGTTGGTTTTTATTACCGCGAAGCATTAAAAAGTATTTTTAATACACCGAAAGAATCATTCATTTTAGCTCTACCCATTTGTCTGCTTGGAGTCCTTTTTTATTTATTTTTTAAGTCTAAAGGCTTTTAAAAAAACATACTATTCTCAAGACGATTTTTTACAATAAGAATAATAAAATTTAAGCTTTATTTCACAGTAAGACCTTTAAGAATCTGGATCAATATCATTAAACCAATCCTGGTGCTCTTTTTGTTCTGAAATCCATTTTTCGATAACGGCGTAACTCCAAATGGTAAAGCGATCATTGATTATTTTTTTTGGAGGGGGAAATTTGCCAGCATCAACCCACTGCATAAGTGTTTTATGGTCAATTTTGAGCGAATGTACGATCTCACTTATGTTTAAGTAAGCATCTTTCATATCTTTTATGTTACTCCCTTAAATTAAAATGGGTAATTTATTTCTTTTTGACAAGATATAGGTAAATTAAGCTCACAAAAAATGGAAATATTCCCAAATAGACGCCATCAAAAGGAGCGTATTGATTAACAACATAAAAGACCGTGGTTGATAGCAATGCGGAAATGACAAAGTCTTTTGTGCTAATTGATTTATTGAGAGATATCATTATTAATAATGGGGTTAGCAAAAAACCTAATATCGTCCATGAAAATACCACAATCGAAAATACACTTCCGCTATTAATTAGAGCAATTATTATTGCAGTTAGGGCAACGATGAGTGTGATGCTTGTAATTTTCATCTTTGAAAACTTCGTTAATTCAATTATGTCTTGTGAGATATTTCCTGAACAATTAATGATTAATGAATCAGCGGTCGACATTGTGGCCGCAAATATTCCAGAAATGATTAAACCCACCATGAATGGATTAAATAATATTTGTGCCATCATCGGCAAAGCTAGCTCTGGGTCAAATCCAATATTTTGATCTAAAACCAGCCTTGATAACATTCCGACTGCAAAAGCTAATCCATAAAACAATATATAGCTTGAATAATAAAAGGCTCTTGATTGGACGAGGTCGCTATTATTCTTCACTGCAAAAAATCTGATCATAATATGGGGCTGCCCAACCACAAACATTCCAGCTACTACCCAGCTAAGAGATGAGAATATATTAAATACAATAGAATCTGTTTGGTCAGATTGAAATGGACTCATAAAGCCATCAATCCCAGATAATTGAAATAAGGCTTGATTGACTCCACCAAGCTCGATGATGGAAAATATAACCAATGCACCCATAGAAACGAACATGATTATTGATTGAGCCGCATCAGTCCAAATCGAAGCCCTAATTCCGCTTGTTATAGAATAAACGAGAACAATTAAACCACCAGTAATGACACCATAATAGAATTCCCAATTCATAACCACCATTAAGGTTTTTCCAGAAGCGGCAAATTGTGCGGAGGCGTAAATCAGTAAAAAAACAAAACTAATAATGGCTATTAATTTGGTAATCAGTTTATTTTTTGCCAAGTCCCCAATGATGGATGCGTAAGTTACATTTTTCGAAGTAAAACTTTTAGTGATTATTTTTGGAAATAATTTTTTTGTAATTAGGTAATCCCCTAATATCCAACCAATCATTAGCCATATGCTGGAAAGGCCATTGAGATAGGTAAATCCAATAAGACCAATAAACATGTAGCCACTGTTATTTGTTGCCATTGCAGATAAACCTGACAACCATGGGCTGAGCGACTTATCTGCAAGGTAGTAATTTTTTACCGTGGGCTTATTAAATCTACTAGAAGAGATTCCAATTAAAGCAATGAAAAATAAAAGTCCGAGGAATACTATTTCCATATTAAGTTTTATTCTAATTCATACGCACCTAGTCTGTTATGAACTTCAGTACCTGTGATTGGTGGATTAAAAACACATGCTAGTTGCATTTCGTCATGTGAAGTAAGCACATGTTCATCATGTTGATCAAGAGCGTAAATTACTCCTGGTTCAATTTTATGCTCTTGATTGGTTTTGATATCCTTAATTGTGCCAGAACCTGAAATACAATAGACCGACTCGAGATGGTTTATATAATGCATTTTCATGGAGCTATTCGCATAAATGGTGGTGATATGAAAAGAGAACCCCATGCCATCATCTTTTAACAACATACGAACACTATTCCAGTTTCCATTGGGATCCTCAATTTTCCTATCCTTCA
Organism: Candidatus Methylolitoribacter marinus; assembly: GCF_051853155.1. Taxonomy (GTDB): domain Bacteria; phylum Pseudomonadota; class Gammaproteobacteria; order Burkholderiales; family Methylophilaceae; genus BACL14. The sequence continues at coordinate 683,166 of NZ_CP124221.1, read as the reverse complement.
AGCTTTCGTTTATATGTCTTACAATCATTCTTCTTCAACCTCATAATCTTCGTGAAAGAAATCGACTTCTTCATCAAAGTTTTTAACCTTGGCACATACCGTTTCAATGGCATCCTCAAGAATATCCATACCTTTTTTTAAATTTTGATCCGAGATTGTTAATGGGCATAAGAATTTTATGACATGATCATCCGCACCGCTGGTTTCAATCATCAATCCATTTTTAAAAGCTAGCTTGGTGATTTTGCTCGCCAAATCTCCACTGACACAATTAATTCCCTGAAACATTCCTCGACCACGTGATGAAAAATTTCCTTCACCATATTGATCAATTATTTTATTGATGCGGTCATACATGTATTTACCTTTTCGTTTTACTTCTTTCGAGAATAAATCATCTGACCAGTAATGTTTGATAGCCGCTTCAGCAGTTACAAAAGCAAGGTTATTCCCTCTAAATGTGCCATTGTGTTCTCCGGGTTTCCAGATATCATGCTCAGGCTTAAATAACACCATTGCAAAAGGGAGACCGTACCCACTTAGAGACTTGGACATGGTAATAATGTCTGGCTGTATTCCAACTTCATCAAAACTAAAAAAAGTACCAGTTCGTCCACAACCTGCCTGGATATCATCCACTATTAATAAGATGTCATGTTTTTTACATATTTTTTCAATATTCTGTAACCATGCATAACTCGCAGCAGTGATGCCGCCTTCACCTTGAACGGTCTCAAGAATAATTGCAGCCGGATGATCAACTCCACTACTACTATCAGTCAATACCTTATCTAAGTATGCTGTTGTATCCATATCATCTCCCATGTATCCATCGTAGGGGAGAGTATCAACTCCTGTTAATAACATACCAGCACCACCTCGATGGTGTTGATTACCTGTTGTGGCCAATGCGCCAAGGGTAACCCCATGGTAACCATTGGTAAAACTGATAATGGTTTCTCTTTGTTTAATTTTCCGTGCTAGTTTCATTGCAGTTTCAACTGCATTTGCACCTGTTGGACCGGTAAATTGAACGATATAATCCATGTTTCTTGGTTTAAGAATCATGTCATTAAATGTATTTAAAAAATTTCCTTTTGCTTTGGTATGTAAATCTAAACCATGAGTAATTCCATCTGCTTCAATATACTTTAATAACTCTTTTTTAAATACAGGATTATTGTGCCCGTAATTTAATGTTCCTGCGCCAGCGAGAAAATCTAAGTATTGATTTCCCTCGGTATCATATAAGTACTCACCTTGAGCTTTATTAAAAACTCGGGGAAATGAGCGAGCATAACACTGAACTTCTGATTCTATTTCTTCAAATATTTTCATGGATTTTCCTTTAATATTTTGAACGGTCCAATTCGAAAAAGATTTTCCGAATCATGTTGGTTTAAAAAATGCTTTGTTTTATCGAGGAATGGTTCTTCAATAATATTGGTATTTAACTCCTGACTAATTTTGTTAAACAGCGATATGGATGATGTGTTGTCCTTTGTTATTGTGGTTTCAATAAATTGCATATGCGGAAGTTCTTGTAAAATAAAATAGATTAGCTTTGAGGCTAAGCCATTTCCTCGGGCGTCTTTTGATATCGCCACTTGCCAAATAAATAAGGTATCTTTTTTTCTGGGGTCTTGAAATCCAGACACAAAGCCAATAACTCTATCAATCTCATTTACAGCGATAGCACATGTTTTATTAAAGTAATGGGATTGTATAAAATAAAGATAAGTTGAATTTAGATCTAAGGGCGGAGAGTTTTTTATCAGTTCAGATATCTGATAACCATAATCGGAATCTGGATTTTTTATTTGAATATTTTGCTTGGAGTATACTTCGATTGCCATATTCTACACATGCCATTATACACAATTCATTAAATCCTGCATTTTCAATAAAAAAAGCAGGATTTAGAAATACAGGGTTCAAAGTAAATAATCTATATGTTATGGTTATAATTAGTGCTTAAGTTGTTTCTGCAGCTTAAGCTTTTTTTTTATAAAAAATAACTGAAAGGATTTTTTATGTTTAAAAAATTATTAGGTCTTATATTATTATCAATTACAACTTTTGTTTTTGCTGCAGATGAAACTGACACAAAAGGTGACGACAAAGAAAAAGCTGAAAGAGGTTTTGTTGTAGCTGGTGATGATAAAAAAGAAGGTGACGACAAAGAAAAAGCTGAAAGAGGTTTTGTTGTAGCTGCCGCTGATGATAAAGAAGGTGAAAAAGAAAAAAAGTAATCGTTACTTTAATTTAATTAAAAGGGGCTTAATGCCCCTTTTTATTTATATTTAGAAAAAATGTTCAAATAATGTTAATTTATCATTATGAAAAAAATTTTTATCACGATACTCATCACATTTAATCTTTCAGTTTACGGTGAAGAATTTAATAACTTCTGCGCAACAAGTCTCTCTGAAGGTAATTTCCAGGCTACAGATTGTTCAGTTAGCGAGGTGGTTGGAGGCAAAACTTACTGCTTCGGTAATCAGTCTGGTCTTGAGATATTCCTTGAAAATCCTCAAGAGGTGATTCAGAAAGCTGAGGTATTTTTTTCAACAACATTTAATGATGATCGAAAAAAAATAACTCAAGAAGAGGTCGACGATATATTGAATAATGACCCCGAATGTGACTTATCCAATCTTGATCTTGGCTACCTCAATTTGAGTCAGAAAGACTTAACACATTGTAAAATGGTCAATATTAGCTTCTTTGGAGCCGACTTAAGGGGAGCAAACTTATCTGGTGCAAATTTACAAAGAGCGTATCTCAATTTAGCTCGATTAGAGGAAGCAAATTTTAATGGAGCTAATCTTTCGATGGCAACTATATTTCAACCTATTTTTGGTAATACAAGTTTTCGTAATGCTATTTTAAAAGGTGTTAGATTGATAGGGACGCTTGGAAAAGTTGATATGTCAGGTGCCGATGTATCAGATGCTGATTTAGGTTTAGATGTTGGCAATCAACCGATGGGTCAGATGAAGTTTGATTCAACTGGTGGAAATTTTGAAAATACTAATTTTGAAAATACTAATTTAAATATAGCGAGCTTTAAATTTGCTAATTTAAAAGGAGCAAATTTAAAAAATACCAATTTAAATAGGGCTGAATTAATTCAAGCTGATTTGACCGGTGCTGATTTGACCGGTGCCGATTTAAATGCAGCTGAGATAAATAATGCTAATTTTAAAGATGTGGTCGGTCTTGATACAGTTAAAAATTGGGACAAGACCGAAGGAAAGTGTATAAATTGTCGATAACTAACTAGCTTATATTTTTGACGCTTGAATAGCCTGCTCCACATCAGCAATTATGTCATCGATGTGTTCAATACCAACCGATATCCTTATCATATCCTCACTAACGCCTGCTAATGCCAGTTGTTCCGGACTTAACTGACGATGAAGTGTGGAGGCGGGGTGACATGCGAGAGATTTAGCATCGCCCATGCTTAACACTCTTAGAATCATTTGAAGAGCATCAATAAATTTTGTTGCTGCCTTCATCCCACCTTTGATACCAAAACTAATAATACCTGACGCTTTTCCCCCAGTTATTTTTTGACATACATTGTTATATTTATCATTTGGAAGGGCGGCATAGTTAACCCACTCCACACGATCATGATTTTCTAAGTATTTAGCCAGTGTAAGCGCATTTTCACAATGTCGCTCCATTCTGACACCTAAAGATTCAAGCCCAAGCATTATTAAGAAAGCACTGTGTGGCGACAAACATGCCCCTGTTTCTCTTAAAGGAACAACTCGGCAACAGGCGATGAATGCAGCCTCTTTGAATTCTTTAGTATAAACAACACCATGATAAGAGGGGTCAGGGTCATTCAGCATGGGAAATTTTTTTGGTTCCTTCGTCCAATCAAATTTCCCTGAATCTACAATCATGCCGCCAATTGTAGAGCCATGACCATCAATATATTTAGTTAAAGAGTGAACAACTATTGAGGCACCAAAATCAATAGGTCTGCATATGTAGGGAGTTGCTACAGTATTATCTACAATAAGAGGAATGCCGTATTTATTAGCAATCTCAGCAAATTTTTGTATATCAATGATTATTCCAGATGGGTTGCCTATAGATTCACAATACAAGGCCTTAGTATTTTCATCGATGGCTTCCTCAAGGGCATTAAAATCTGCTCCATCCACCATCTTTACCGTAATTCCTTGTTTTGGAAAGCTGTGGGTGAAGCAATTGTATGTTCCACCATACAATTGATTGGTGCTAATAATATTGTCTCCTGGGCCTGCAATGCATTGCACAGCGTAAGTAATCGCTGACATTCCTGAAGCTAAGGATAACCCAGCAATACCACCTTCCATTGCAGCTACTCTTTGTTCCAGAACAGCATTTGTTGGATTACCGATTCTTGAATAAATATTTCCTTCAACTTTCAAATCAAAGAGGTCGGCACCATGTTGCGTATCATCAATAGTGAACCCCGATGTTTGATATATAGGAGTATTTGCTGCTTTGGTAGTTTGTTCTGGCTCATACCCATGATGTAGAGCTAATGATTCAAGTTTCATGTGTTTATATCCTTAATTTAGTGGAAAGTTAGCACCCCGTCGTTTATCTTCGCCCATTTAAAGTTCATGTACTCTATTAAATAATTTCTGTTATCGAATTTATATGTTCTATTAGGGAATTTATCCATCGACCTGAGGACATAATTTGCTTCTATCGCTGGTTTAGATTTTTCACCTATATATTTTGGTTCACAGTAAGTAAATTTATTTTTTTTCATGAATTTCATTGTCTTGCATATCCTTTCACTCACTAACTCACATCTAGCAGTCCAGCTAAAGTTAATGTAACCTGTATGTGCAAAGAGGTTAGGGATGCTACTAAACATCATACCTCTATACCAGCTTGTTTTATTGAGATTAATTTTTTTCTCATTTACAAAGATATCAATTCCACCCAACAATTGAGCATTAAGCCCTGTCGCCATTATTGCAAGATCACATCCAATAGTTTTACCATTCTGTAACTTAATACCATTCTTTTCCCAATTATTGATTCCTGTATGTTCTACAGAGACTTTGTCTGATTTGAAAGCGTCAAAATAATCATTATCTAAACTACAGGCGGGTCGCTGGTTCCAATAACCATATGATGGGATATTGGTATCGTTGTAATAATTAGAGTACTTCGATAAAACTTTCTTTTTATAACTTTTCTTAAACATTCTACTCAAGGCATAATCAACCAATGTTTCAAAAGTTTTATAAAGCCTATTCGATTTTTCATTGCCATTTACATTTACAATCCAAGCAGGACTTCGTTGAATCAAAGTGACTGATTTTGCTTCCTTGACTATTGCGGGTGTCATTGTGACTGCTGTGCAACCACTTCCAACGATAGCTACATTTTTTCCCTTAAATTTTGTATTTCCCCATGACTGAGTATGAACAATTTTCCCTTTGAATTTGCTTTCTCCTTTAAATTTAGGAAAATTTGGCTGACTATAATCACGGGAACCAGTACAGCAAATAACGTATTGGCTTTGGAAGTTTTTTTTATTTGTTTTAGTTGTCCACTGATTATTTTTCCATGCAAGTGATTCAACAGAAGTATTAAATAAAATATTTTTTCTTATATTGAATTTTTCTGCAGTAGCATTCTGATACAGCTTGATATCTTTTCCTGTTCCAATTATTGAACCTTTCCAGGGGTTGAATGTGTATCCATATGTGTACATATCGGAGTCGGAGCGCACCCCAGGAAAAGTCATCTGATCCCAAGTGCCTCCAAGATCACTTCTTGATTCAATGATTATGTACTTGAGGTCAGGAAAATTTTTTTGTAAGTAATATGCTGAAGAAATACCGGCAATTCCTGCTCCAATGATGATTACATCGACATTATTGATATCATTATTCATTTAGCATAAGCCAATAATTAAGAATTATTAATTTCATTTTTTGACCGTAGTATTTTCTCTGTCTTTACATACATTAGTTACAGTATGTGTCATTTTTATTAAAAAACCTAACTTTTAAAATGCACTTTTACGATCTATTAGGTTCTTAGAAATTACATTTAATTAGTAAGGAGTGATAAATGGAGGATAAGAGGTGTTGTGGAAGTGGTACTTGTATAATCAATGAAGAGGGTGTGTGCTGGTGTGGTCAAAGGTGGGATGGTAATAAAATGCTTCCTGTTGATTCAAATATCAATGAAACCAAAGAGACTGAAAAAAAGTGATTCAATCACCTAGATAAATATTTAAGTTGGTGGAGGTAAGCGGGATCGAACCGCTGACCCCTTGCATGCCATGCAAGTGCTCTCCCAGCTGAGCTATACCCCCAGTTATTTAAACAACGCTATTTTGACTTGGAAATTGATCTAAATCAACTCTAGGTTGCGGTTTCCAACCTTTTTTTCTATGTTCTACCACGACGTTAGTAAATATTCCTCCACGAACATAAAACTTAGCTGTTAATTTCATATAACGAGGTTTTGTTGCTTTAACTAAGTCATTCAAAATTTGGTTGGTGACGGCCTCATGAAAGCAACCCTCATCTCTAAATGACCACATATATAATTTTAGACTTTTCAGTTCCACACAATGCTTATCAGGGATATAATCTAAATAGAGAGTTGCGAAGTCTGGTTGCCCGGTTTTTGGGCACAAACAAGTAAATTCAGGTATTTCCATATGGATATGAAAATCACCTTTCGGATTCGGATTGTTAAACGTTTCTAACTCTTTAGTCGGTTGTGCAGTTGGCTTACTTCCTAGTTTTGTAAGTTTCATCGTGATGTATAACCTTTAAAAAAATTTTTGCAATTATACAATAATTTTTTTGTAACTATTAAAACATAGTGAGAAGTATTTGAAGTTAAGAGAAATTAAGTTAGCTGGTTTTAAAACCTTTATAGATCCAACCACCATATCACTTCCTGGCCAATTAGTTGGCATCGTCGGACCTAATGGTTGTGGCAAGTCGAATATCATGGAATCAGTCAAATGGGTTCTCGGTTCATCCTCAGCCAAAGAGATGAGAGGTGAGTCTATGGAATCCGTAATTTTTAATGGGACGGATACACGACCTGCTATTTCTAGAGCCAGTGTGGAATTATTATTTGATAATAATGAAAATAAAGCGGCAAACGAATGGGCTAAATATTCTGAAATCGCTGTAAGAAGAACAATTGAAAAAGATAAAGGCTCAACTTACTCTATCAATGGAATTAATGTTCGAAGAAAAGATGTCGCTGATCTATTTTACGGAACTGGTTTAGGGACAAGAGGGTATGCCATTATTGGACAGAATACTGTTTCACAACTTGTTGAGGCAAAACCAGAAGAGTTAAAAAACTTCCTTGAAGAAGCCGCTGGAATAAGCAAGTACAAAGAAAGAAGAAAAGAAACGGAATACCGACTTCGTGACACAAGAGACAACCTTCAGCGCGTGAAGGATCTTGAAAAAGAAATTAACTCAGCAATCACTAAACTAGAAGCCCAAGCAGAGGCAGCAAAAAAATATAATTTATTTAAAGATCAATTAAAGCAATTGGAAGCTCAATTGGCTTTTCTTAAAAAAGAATCAGCCGCACTATTATGGCGAGAATCGCAAGACAAATTAAAGCAATCTCAAATCAAATTAGAGCAAAAAAAATCCGAACTGACAAAAGCTGAACTTGAAGTTGATGTCTCACGTGAAGAGCTTAGATCTCAAAATGAAGCCTTGAATCCTGTTCAAGCTAATTTTTATGAAATTAGTTCTAAAGTTAGCTCTGTCGAAAGCAAGATTGAATCGAATCGTAGCGAAGAGGAGAGAGCTAGAAATCAGGTTGAGCAAAGTGACAATCGCATCAAGGAAATATCTGGCGAGTTAGAGAGATTAAATGACCTATTTATCCAATTACAAAATGACCTAAATGAAAATGAACGACATATAAATGACTATCAAAACTCTTATTCAGAAAAAGAGAGTGCTTTTAAAAAAGCTGAATTAGAATTTTCTCAAATCAATATTGAATATAGGTCCATTGAAGAAAAACTTCAAAGTAATAGAGAGCAATTAAGATTAGATCAAAATACGATTTCCTTTATGGATGGAAAGATTCAAGACTTTGATAAAAGATTAGAGCAGCTTCAATTAGAATTGAACAACCAAAAGACATTACTTGATGAAGCAACAAGCTCTGGTGATAATCAAATTACTGATCTTAATTCTCGAATTGATAGTTTAAATCAAGAAATACATTTGCAAAAAGAATTAATCGATAATCATTCTGAGGAGCTAGATACTTTATACGATGAAAGACAAGATATTCAAACCGAATTAAGCCAGGTTGAGGCTGAAATTAAGTCTTTAAATTCTTTAATTAATGCTCAGGTGAATCAAGAGCAAATTAATGAGTGGCTTAAAGCAAATGATATCCAGTCAGATAAAAATTTAATCAGCAAGGTGAAAATTGATGAAAAATATGCGAAAGCACTAGATTCAGTAATGGGAATTAAGTCAAATGCATACTTTTCATCTAACTTGAATATAAGTGATTCGACATTTGCTATCACATTGATGACATCCACAAATGAATCAACAATAGATAGTCCAGTTTTTGAAAACCTAACACCCTTAAGCCAGCTAATTCAATCCGACATTGAACATCAGTCGGTTATAAGAGAAATGACTCACAATGTCTTTATTATTGAAAATTTAAATAATTTAGAGACTTATCGCCAAAAGCTCAAACCAGGACAGACATTGGTGGATATAAAAGGGAATATTTACGGAAGGCTTTATCAATATATCCATGGAAATAATGATTTATCGGTGGATGCTTTTGCAACAAAAGCAAAAATTGATGAACTTAGCGTAACGCTCAATAAGCTTAATGAAAAAAACCAATTAATTCTTACTGAGATTTCCTCCAAAAAAGAAAAATTAGATGAATATAGGGATCGGTTGAATGATTTGATTGAACATCGTGATACTGCTGAAAAAGAGACCAAAGCTCTAGAAATTCAATTCTCAAGACAAAGATATCAAAAAACAACTGCTACTGAGAGAATTCAGACCATCTCTCATGAGTTAGTGACATTAAATAAAGAAAAAGAATTAATATCAACAGATCGACAAACTAAATATGGCAACACTCAAGATCTTGAACAGGTAATTTCTGATGTTGCAAATATGCTAAAAGATTTAGTGTCAGATAGGGATCTTAAAGAACAGGTCTTCATTGAAGCTAAAAAGATCTTTGATGATGCTGAGAAGGAAAAACGTGAAATCGAATACAAGATTAATTTAGCTCAGACGAAAATTAATGATTTATCTGAAAGAAAAGACATCTTAACCAATGAACAAAATTCATTAATGAGAACCTCAAGTGAGTTCAATCTAGAAATGTTTGCACAAAAACATAAAGAACTTAATCAAAACCTAGAGAATTTTCTTAAAGAAAAACAGGTTGCCGAGGCTCAGTTAAAAGATAAACGTGATCAATTAGCTATTAAAGAATCTGATCTTAGAAATAAAGAGCAATCCAGACTTGCCTTAATTCAAGAAATCACTCCCATTAATGACTCTTTTCAAGCAGAGAAATTAAAAGAGCAACAAACCAAGATTGATTTTGATTATGCGGCAAAAGAGTTCTCTAGGTTTAATATTAATGACGAAGAGATTTTAAATAACATTAATGGTGAAAATGCATCATCGATTTCTGAAAAAATTGAAAAATTAAATCAAAAAATTGAACGTATAGGCCCTATAAACATGGCTGCAGTTTCTGAACTAGATAGTGAACGAGAAAGAGTAAAATACATAACGACTCAAGTTGAAGACTTAACTGAAGCAAGTGCAACGCTTGAGACTGCGATTGGAAAAATTGATCGTGAAACTCGGGAAAAGCTCAAAGAAACATACAATAGTGTTAATCAAAATTTAAATGATTATTTTAGAAAGCTCTTCGGCGGAGGTAAGGCAGCTCTTGAGCTTCTTGGTAATGAAATACTTGACACTGGTTTACAAATTGTTGCTCAACCACCAGGTAAAAAGAATACTACGATTCATCTTCTATCTGGTGGTGAAAAAGCTTTAACGGCCATAGCCCTTGTCTTTGCCTTGTTTAGATTAAACCCAGCTCCATTCTGTTTACTAGATGAGGTTGACGCTCCTCTCGATGATTCAAATACAGAAAGATTTTGTGACTTAGTTAAAGAGATGTCTTCTAATACTCAGTTTTTATATGTTTCTCACAACAAGATTACTATGGAGCTTGCTGAGCAACTCATCGGAGTCACGATGCAAGAATCAGGTGTTTCAAAAATTGTTGAGGTAGATTTAAACATCGCAAAAAATTCCTCTCAAAATAAAACCTCTCAGGTGAATTCATGAATGATATCCAGATTGCTCTGTTAATTCTTGGATTAACAATTATCTTATTCATGATAATTTTTAACTGGCTTCAACTAAAAAAAACTCGAGCTAAGCAAAAGAAAACAGAGTCGATGCATCGACAAAAAGACCCGTTATTTAATAGCAGTCTTAATAATTCTCCAGAGCTGGAGGATTATATTGTTCATGATCCATCAAGCCAAACCGTTTCAAAAGAGTTTTTAAAGAAGAACTTACCTGATGAAATTAACATGGACTTTGAGTCTGTGGTCAGTCTAACCTTGAATAAAACAAGTGAGGCTAGCGTGTTATTAAATCTTAATTTAACCTCTTATCTGCATGACCTTAGATTAAGTTTCTATCTCAGAAAAGATAATGATCTTTGGGCAACAGGCGAAGCAATTGATGAAAGCTTTACCTTTGATCAAATTTTATTATCATTGCCTCTAATTTCTAGAAAATTAGAAATTACTGAACAGGTTAAACAAAGTTTTTTAAACTTAATTGAAAAAATAAAAGAACAATTAGATGTCAATCAGATATGGCTATCAAATGAAGATATTATTGAAAGAGCTGAGGAGTTGAAGACATTTAAAAACTTCATTAATAAAAACTTTCTAGTTAAAATTCAACCTAAAACAGACAGCTCGTTTCATTTTGGTGCTTTCCAGGACTTTTTTAATAAAGCCAATATAAGACTCTTTAAGGATTTTCATTGGTATTTTGATCCAAAAATAGACGGTCAAAAAATGTTCAAGGTTATGGGTTTAAATAGACAGCCCCTAAAAATAGAAAGTGATTCTTTTATACAAGGTATTATCGTGAGTTTAGATATTCCCACAACAACCAATAGCATAGATGCTTTTGAAGAAATGGTTAATTTAATGAATGAATTTTGTATTAAATTAAATGCGGTTATGGTTGATGGGCGAAATAAAGAAATTGATTCTGTTTACGTGGCTGCAATTAAAAATCATATGAATCAAATTGTGAAAGAAATGGGAAAACATAATCTAATTCCTGGAAGTGACCAAGCACAAAAATACTTTGCCTAAATCAGCTATGACTGAAGCTATTAAAAAACAAATAAATTATCTAAAATCAGTTATTCAGGAACATGATCATAATTATTATGTTCTCGACGAACCTCAAATATCTGATCATGAATATGATCAATTATTAAGAGAATTAAAAGATATTGAAGATTCTCATCCTGAATTGATTACTTCAGACTCTCCGACACAGAGAGTTGGTGGATCGCCGATTAGCGAGTTCAATCAAATCCAGCACAATAAGCCGATGCTCTCTTTGGGAAACGCATTTGGTATTGATGAGCTAGAAGCCTTTAATAAAAGAATTAACGACACCCTCGACACAAACGATGTTGAATTTAATGCTGAATTAAAGTTTGATGGACTTGCGGTAACTATTCTTTACGAGAATGGAGTAATGAAGTATGCAGCAACGAGAGGTGATGGAAATGTTGGCGAGGATGTGACTCATAATATAAAAACGATCAAAACGATCCCTCTTAAACTGCATGGAGAGAATCATCCACAGACCCTTGAAGTAAGAGGGGAGGTGTTAATGGATAAAAATGATTTCAAGGAATTAAATGATTATCAAATAAGCTCAAGCCAAAAAACTTTTGCAAATCCTCGTAATGCAGCGGCTGGAAGTCTTAGACAGCTTGATCCAAAAATCACTGCAAAAAGAAAATTAAAATTTTATGCATATAGTCTTGGTCAAATTGATCAGGAACTTGAATTCAAAAACCATACGGATATCTTAAATTACCTAAAGAATGCTGGTATTCCTATATCTTCATACTCACAAAGAGTAATTGGAATAGATCAAATGCAATATTTTTATGAAGACATTTTAAAGAAAAGAAATAATCTGCCATTTGATATTGATGGAATTGTCTACAAAGTTAACTCAATTACGAATCAGGAAAATCTAGGCAATGTTTCTAAAGCTCCACGATGGGCGATTGCGTACAAATTTCCTGCTGAAGAAGCTGAAACAGTTGTAAACGACATAAATGTTCAGGTTGGTAGAACAGGCGTTATTACTCCGGTAGCAAGATTACAACCTGTTTTTGTATCAGGCGTTACAGTCACAAATGCAACCCTTCATAATGAGGATGAGATGCTCAGAAAAGATATCAGAATTGGTGATAGCGTTATAGTGAGAAGAGCAGGGGATGTTGTCCCGGAGGTCGTTAGGGTTATCAAGGAAAAACGCCCATCTAATGCTAAAGTTTTTGAAATGCCACAATATTGTCCAATTTGTAACTCTCAGGTTATAAGATTGGATGGTGAGGCAGCACAAAGGTGTACAGGGCAACTAAAATGCGAAGCGCAAGCAAAACAGGCTATATCTCATTATGTATCTAGAAAAGCAATGAATATCGATGGCTTGGGTACAAAAATTATAGATCACTTTTTTGAACAAGGAATGATAAAAAATATATCTGATATTTATAATCTCGATTATGAGCAAATACAAAAAATGGAAGGATTTGGAGAGAAGTCCGCAGAGAATTTGAGAGAAGCAATTGAGTTTAGTAAGAAAACGACATTGGCAAAGTTTATTTATGCGCTAGGGATTAGAAATGTGGGAGAGGCCACATCTAAAGATATCGTTAAGAAATTAGGAAGTTTAGATAATATAATGAAAGCTTCCATCGACGATTTTCTTGAAATTAATGATATAGGGCCTGTAGTAGCTCAATCATTACATCAATTTTTCCAAGAGGATGTTAACAAGAGAATCATTAATAATATTGTGCAGTTTGGGGTTAAGTGGGACGATCAGGCGCAAAATGAATGCAATGAGCAAAAACTTAACCAACAAACCTTTGTCGTAACAGGAACTCTTGAAAGCTTTTCAAGAGACCAAATAAAGGAATTAATTGAGAATAATGGTGGAAAAGTAAGTGGCAGTGTGTCAAAAAAAACTAGCTATGTGATTATTGGTGATAATCCAGGATCAAAAGCAGACAAAGCTGTTGAGCTGGGAGTAAAGATAATTAACGAAAAACAACTAATGGAGTTACTTAATGATTAAACAATTTACATTAATATTATTTTTTAAATTATTGTTTATAAACAATGTTTATGCTTATAACTTAGAAAATAATTGTGAAAAAGCAATTCAAGGTAATAATTTCAAAGCTGCAACTGATGAAGCAATTAAATTAAGTAAAGATAATGCTTTCGATGGTGAATTTTGTCTAGGTAAAGTTCTAGTAAATGAAAATAAACTAGATGACGGAATTAAACAGTTTGAAAAATCTGAAAAATTAGCACAACATCCAGCTGATCAACTGCTCGCGATAATGTTTAAAGGATTAGCTTATAAGGAAAAAAACGATCTAAATCAATCATTTAATGTATTTAATACTGGGTATGAAACTGCAAAGCTTGGAAATTCAAAGTTCGTTCAGTTTGAGCGTAGATTTCTTATTCAGATGGGAAACATACAAGAAACATTAGAAAAGCATGAAGATGCATATGAGTCCTATGCCAAATCATTAAAAGCATCATCCAATGATGAAGAACGTGCAGAGTCCTATGATAAATTGGCACGCAGCGCAGCACATCAGAAATACTATGATAGAGCGCGTGAATATTCATTGAAAGGATCAGTGCTTTATAAGAAAACTGGATATTTGGGTGAGTATGCAGAATTAACCTTACTGAAGGCTGAGTATGAAGTGCTTGATGATGCATATGATCTAGCTATGAATACATTAGAAGAGCTCGAAAAATTATGTATAGATGCTGGTGGAGAATATTATCTAGCAAAGACATATATCCAGCTTCATAAACTATCAAAAGATAACAAAGACGCTTATTTGGCAAAGGCAACTGATGTTGCTAATCGCATAGGGGCCAATGATCTTTTAAATGATATATAGTCTATTTAACATAATATACATTATACGAAACCAATGATATGTTTGATTATAAGAAAGTTGTTGTTTATATCTTCAGTATCACATCTCTTCTATTTATTAATAGTTCATTGATAGCAAAAACTCCAGTCGCAATTTTATATGATGATATCTTTTTAGAACACAACACTGGCTCAGGACATCCAGATAGACCTGAGAGGTTGCATGACGTCATTGATTCGTTAAGAAACAATCCTGACTTTAAATATGATCTTGTTTGGCCAAAAGTTCGTAAAGCTAGTAATCCAGAAATAGCATTAGCTCATTCTGAGAAATATATCCAGCTTGTTGAAAATGAAATTAGGGCGCTTGATAGTCAGACCCCTACTTTTCTTAGTACTGGGGATACGGTTATCTCTCCAATAAGTCTTGATGTGGCACAAATGTCAGTTGGTTCATCATTGGTTGGTATTGACGAGATTATGAATGGTAATGTTAAAGCTGCATTTTCTTTCAATAGACCACCGGGACACCATGCCACCAAAGATAAAGGTATGGGGTTTTGTATATACAACCATGCTGCAATAGCTGCTAAATACCTTCAACATAAATACTCTTTATCGAGAGTATTAATAATTGATTTTGATGTCCACCATGGTAACGGAACACAAGATATTTTTTATGATGATCCATCAGTGTTCTACTTCAGTATCCATCAACATCCTTTTTATCCAGGAAGTGGAAGACCTAATGAGACTGGAATTGCGGATGGTGAAGGTTTTACATTAAACATTGATCTTGCCGAAGGGTCTGGTGATGACCTATTTATTAAAGGATTTTCAGAACAGTTGGTTCCAAAAATGAAAGACTTTAAACCTGAATTTATACTAATCTCAGCTGGATTTGATGCACATGAAAATGATTTACTTGGTAAATTATCTTATACATCCAATGGGTATAAACAGGTTGCTCGATTAATTAACACAATATACAAAAACAGTAATGCAAAAGGGATCATGTATATGTTGGAAGGCGGCTATCTCCCTGAAAACATTGATAATGCAAGTCAAGTAATTATAAAAGAGCTTTTAGAGCTCTAATTTAATATATTTACAGTCTGGCAACTTCAACTAAACAATCATGCGACGTTGGTGAGTTACCCATGTCACCAAACGCATTCGAACTGACGGAATTTACTACGCCATTATTCATTTGCCTCCAATACCCTAAAGTTGTAACGACAATCCCGTCATTAACATCATTAGTTATATTTGCTAGAGCTTCGAATGAGCCTCGATCATTAAAGACCTTGACCTTTTCACCATTTGAAATATTTCGATTTGCGGCATCCGCTGGGTTAATTAAAACAAATTGTTCACCCTGCCCTTTAAGTTTATTTTCTATATTGGCATAACTTGAATTAATAAATCCATGACTTTTTGGAGCCAATATATTTAGTGGATATTTTTTTGCTAATTCAGGATTGGCCTCATGAGTTTCTTTGGAAGCCACGTAATCGGGAAGTTCAGGAATATCCTCTCCTGGCTGAAAGCCTTCGTACATTTGTCTAAATGGTCCTGCAACAAAGTTTTTTGCGCCAACAACCCTGAATTCACACTTTCCTGATGGGGTTGGGAAATTACCCTCTTTGTGAGGCGCCCTATTATCTTTGGTGCCCACATTTAAACGCGCATAACCGTGTTTTTTTAGATAATTGAGGTCAATACCTTCACAAGCAGGAGAATCCCAATCAATATAGTTTTCAAGACACTCTGTGTCATTCCATTTAAAGTTATCTTCTTCAAAACCTAAACGTTTCGCTAATTGCCTAAATATCTCGTTATTAGGTAAGCATTCTCCAGGCGACTCAATACATTTTTCATTGTAAGTCAAATACAAGTGACCCCATGACAAGATGATATCTTCTTGTTCAGCGCCCATTGACGCAGGCAGAAGAACGTCAGCAAAGGCCGCTGTATCAGAAATAAAATGTTCCGCTGAAATTAAGAATAGGTCTTCACGTTTAAGACCCTCTAAGATTTTTTCTGATTCTGTAGCTTGGGTAACCGGGTTAGTGTTCCAGCACATCATTGATTTAATGGGCACTTTTAATTTTTGTTCGCCGGTTAAAACTCGACCGAGCTGAAGATTGTTAACTACCTGAGTACCTTCAGGGATTAAATCTGGACGGCAAATGACATCAAATTTATATGGGTGCTCCCATACCGGAAATTGAAGAATTCCTCCACCAACATGTCGCCACGCTCCAGTTAGTGCAGGTAATGCTGTAACAGCCCTAATAGCTTGACTCCCACCCCAGCTTTTTTCTAAAGCAACACCAATCCTGATGGCTGATGGTTGTGTGGTTGCATACTCACGGGCTAGCTGGCGAATATCATTAGCTGCAATACCCGTGATTTTTTCAGCCCATTCTGGCGTGCGTTCTTTTGCTCTTTCAGATAGCTCTGGATAGCCAACAGTATAATTATCTACATAATCCTGATCAACTAGACCCTCTTCTATAATAACATTCATCATTGCCATAGCTAAGGCGCCATCCGTGCCAGGTTTTGGACACACGTGCCAATCTGCCTCTTTAGCAGTTCTGGATGCGTAAGCATCAATGACCACTACTTTAGCACCCTTTTTTTGAGCTTCTTTAATAATGTGCCAGTGATGAAGATTGGTGCTGACTGAGTTACAAGCCCAAACAATAATAAATTTCGAGTGAATAAAGCTTTCTGGGTCTACACCAGCTGTTGGTCCTATAGTTAAGAGCCAAGCCGTACATGAACCCTCGCCACAAAAAGTTCGTTCAGTAACGGTTGCACCAAGTCTTGCAAAAAAAGCATCGCCTCCATTAAGTCCATGGACTAAACCTTGGTTTCCCAAATAACTATTTGGCATGATGGCTTGTGGACCATGTTCGGCAATAATTTCTTGCCATTTATTAACTATGGTATCAAAGGCCTCATCCCAAGTAATTCTTTCAAATTTCTTTTCACCCTTGGGGCCTACCCTTTTCATTGGGTAAAGAAGTCGATCGGGATGGTAGTGTCTTTTTTCATAATCATTTAACTTGACGCATAAACCGCCTCTAGTCATTGGATGATCTGGGTTTCCTTGAACTTTTATTAATTTTTTATCTTGAACATGAAATACCATTGAGCAAGTATCAGGACAATCATGAGGACAACCACCGTGATGCTTTTGAATTGCAGACTTAATATCACCATCCATAATATAGACCTTTTTGTTGATTAAGTTACATAGATTAATCTAACATAAAAAAAAAGCTCTGCAAATACAGAGCTTTTTGAAGCGGTAAATATTTTTAATTTGAAAACGCGATATTCATGCATCGATCATTAATAAAGGTAAATTCAATTCTTTTCCAAGTTGTATCTTTGCCTGATTTGACGATATTAGAGTAGTACCACATATCTACCTTATCTTTCTTCTTATTGTCTTTATTATCTGTTGGGCGACCAATTGTTTTAGATGCACCTTTTGGTTGAACTCCAATTTCTTTTTTTTCAGGCTCACCAAGATACTTTAATACTCTAGCTTTGGGCTTGCCATTAAAAATAGTTAAGAATTCATCCTCAGTGAAAATTTTCTTTTCTGCAAAAGTAACGGATGAGATTAGTACCGTAATTAATGTTACTAATAATAACTTCAATTTCATTTTTTTACCTTCTAATTATTTTTAATTTCTAATTTTAACCCATCGTATGCAAGAAAAACATGCTTTGGTAAAGATTCAGAAACAGCATCATACTCTATATCATGAGTCATATGAATTAAAAAAGTTCGTTTTGGGTTGATCTTTTCAGCCATAGCTAAACTTTGTTTAAAACCATAATGAGAGAAATGTGGTTCAAACCGCAAACAATCTAACATTAATGTATCGACTCCTTCTAATAACTCTAGTGTTGAATCAGGTATTTCGGATACATCGGTTATGTAAGCAAAATTACCAATACGATAACCCAATATTTCCATCCTTCCATGAATCACTGGCAGCGGAATAACTTCATGACTACCTACGTTAAACATTTGATTGACTATATGAGCATGTAACACGGGCGTTTCCCAAAACTTAGTTTCCTCACGAATCGCATATTGAAACTTTAATTTAAGCTCACCCATGGTATTTTCATTCGCGAAAATTGGAATAGCTTTTTTATACTTTTGACAATAAGCCCTTAAGTCATCCATGCCGTGACAATGGTCGGCATGATGATGGGTATATAACACTGCATCAATCTTATCGATGGACTCGCGCATAGCTTGCATTTTAAAATCTGGTGAAGTATCAATTAAGATATTTGTGCCGTCATCCATGCTGATTAGCGAAGAGCATCGAGACCTTTTATTTTTTGGATTGTCGGAGTGGCATACCGCACACTCACATCCAATTACAGGTGTGCCTGCACTTGAGCCCGCACCTAAAACCGTGACTAACATTGCGATTGTTTACACTTAGAAAATAGATCAAAAAAATTGGTTGTAGTCACATTCGCCACATTCTCCACCGAAATATCTTTCAATCGGCTAATTTCCTCCGCAACGTAGATGACCTTTGATGGGTCATTGGTTTTACCTCGGAAAGGAACTGGAGTTAAGTAAGGTGAGTCTGTTTCAATCAGCATCCGCTCTAAAGGAATTTTTGATGCCGTTTCTTTTAAATCTTTAGCATTTTTAAAAGTCACGATGCCTGAAAAAGAGATAAAGAAATCCAACTCAATCGCTTGCATGGCCATCTCGTATGTTTCGGTAAAGCAGTGAAGCACTCCACGAGTACCAGGCCTGAGCTCTTCTTTTAGAATTTGAATAGTATCTTCGCGAGCTTCTCGCGTATGAATAATCAGTGGTAAGTTTGCCTCATTAGCTGCGCGAATATGCGTTCTAAATCGATCCCGTTGCCACTCCAAATCTCCCTTCAAGCGAAAGTAGTCTAGTCCTGTTTCGCCAATAGCAACTACCTTATCTTTAGAAGCAAGCGTGACCAATTCATCGACTGTTGGCTCAATAATATCCTCATAATCAGGATGGACCCCTACTGAGGCAAATAAATTGTCATGATTTTTGGTCAACTCATTTATTTCATGAAACTTATCCATCTCCACACTTACGCAAAGTGCATGTGTAACTTGATTCTCCTGCATATTAGTCAGAATCTCCGGTAAATTCCTTCTTAACTCTGGAAAATTTAAATGACAGTGTGAATCTACGTACATTAAACAAATATCCTTTTGTAATCGATCATTAGGTTATCAAGAGCAATCGACTTATTAATTGTTGTTTCAGATAACCTTCGATACTCAATCAATTTTTTATAAAAATTTAACAATTCTTTATAGGAAAGTTGATTACTGATAAGTTCAATTTGATCTTGTAAGTTCTTGAAATAATAGATGGTTTTAAATTCTTTGAATTGAGCTAGATCAACAATCCATTTTTGCATCAGATCGACAAAAAATTGTGGACCAGAAGCCAATAAATTTTCATTCACATCCATCATATCGAAACTTTTTCCACGAAGAAAAACCTTTAGTATAGAGTTAATTAATTCCTTATTATCAGCCATTTGAATTGCTAAAAATGGCTTGTGCTCTGCTAAATCAAGAAACTTGATCGCCTCTTGATGTTTCTCTTTTAAAAAGTCTTCGCATTGCACCTTGCTAGGTGAAGTTAATTTGTAGATCGTTGAGCGACTGCGAATAGTAGGTAATATTTTATGAAGATTCGAGGTAAGTAATATAAAGAATGTATTATTAGGCGGCTCTTCAAGATTTTTTAATAATGCATTCGCTGCACTTGAGGTTAAATAATGAGCGTTCTTAATAAAAATAATTTTTTTATCATGCTCACTTGTGCTGGCTAACTCTATAAAAGAAGACAATTCTCTAATTTGATCTATGGTAATCACATCACTTTTTAATTCTGGATTGTTGTCAATTAGTCTTATATTTGGATGCTCATCTATAAGATAGCGACATGAAGGACAAGCATTACATGGCTGTTTATCATTGGTTACGTTTTCACACAACAACTTATGTAGTAAATTTTCTATTAACAGATCTGCGCCAATGCCGTTCTCAGCATCAAATAAATGTGTTTGTGTCTTAGGAAAATCAGAAACAAATTCTGGAGAATGGTATTGTTCAAACCAATTAATCACTTGAATAACTCATCTAATTTTATAGAAATAATATCTTGTATTTGTTCAATGGTTTGTGATGAATCAATCACATGAAATCTTGAGTGCGCTTTAGCTAATTCAAGGTAAGTTTTTCTAACACCATTAAAAAATGTTAGCGATTGTTTTTCAAATTTATCTAAGTCGCGCTCATTCGAAATTCTAGAATGTGCAGCATCCGGATCAAGATCAAATAAAAAAGTGAGATCGGGAGTGAGGCCTGGATGAACTAATTGCTCTAGCGATTTTATAAAAGAAGGATCGATCCCTTTGCCTCCTTGCTGATATGCGTAAGTTGCATCGGTGAATCGATCACAGACAATAGAAATATTTGATTTTAATGAAGGTTGAATTACAGAGATTATGTGTTCGTGTCGTGCAGCAAACATCATCATGGTCTCGGTACCAACATCCATTTCATCATGTAATAATAATTGCCTTAACTTTTCACCAATGTCGGTGCCACCAGGTTCTCTAGTGAGTTTGTTCTGAATATTTTTTTTATTGAGATAATTTTGAATAAATTCTAGGTGAGTTGATTTTCCTGCACCATCAATTCCCTCAACCGTAATAAAATATGCCATTATTTTTTCTTAATTTTTCTTTGATATATATTTACTGCTTCATTGTGCTCTTCTAGAGTAACAGAAAATTTATGTCGATGATTGCCCATTGATACAAAATACAATGCATTTGTTTTTGCTGGATTTAAAGCGGCATTAATTGATTGATAACTGACAATACATATTGGCGTAGGCGGCAATTCTTTTCTGGTATAAGTATTATGAGGGTGATCCTTTTTTAAATCTTTTTTTCTAATGTTGCCATCAAACTTTTTAATTCCATAAATCACTGTCGGATCACTTTGCAAAGGCATTCCCATGTTCAGTCGGTTTACAAAAACGCCTGACACCTCTGATGCTTCATCATAAAAAACCACTTCTTTTTCAATAATCGACGCCATGATTAAAGCCTCATATTGATTATTATATGGCAGGTTTTGTTGACGATGATTCCAGGCTAATTTAAGCTTCTTATCTAGATGGCTATGCGCTGTTATAAGAAGCTCTATATCCGTGGTATTTTTTGTGAAATAGTAAGTGTCTGCATAAACCAAGCCTTCCAGGCTTTTTGCCTCAATGTTCATTAATTTTAAAATCTTTTCTTCGTCATATTCATCGACAGTTTGTTTTATATTTGGATTTTTTTTAATTAAATTAAATATCTGCTGCATAGTTTGACCCTCAACAAATGTAATTGCGTGAGTGGTTTCTAAGCCCTGAGTGATCATACGAATAAGATCCACAGAACTATCTCCATCTTTTAGCCTATAACTCCCCTTTTTAATATTATTCTGGTTACCAGTAATGTAGAACAGAGATTTAAATCTCCAGGTCGAAGCTATTAAGTCGTTGTCATAAAACATTTGGATGACTGAATTAAGCGTAGATCCATCTGCAATTTCAAAATCTTGATTATTTTCGGTGATATTTACTTTAAAGAATAATAAATGGATGGAGAGAAGAATAAAAATGAGAACAAATATAATTCTATAAAATATATAATGTTTATCAAACAAAAAAGCTAATAATTTATTTTTGAGCATAATCAAAATTAAGCCTTGTATTCAACTCACTCGTAATTTCTGAATTAATATTAAAACAAATATCATCATATTTTTTCACCGGAATGACTCCATACACAGAGTTCATAAGATACATTTCTTGGAAACAATTCACTTTATCATAATGAATAGATTGAAAATCGAAAGGCACATTATTCTTAGTTAAATAATCAATCAGGAGTTGTCGACTGACACCAATGAGCCCAGATCCTAGATTGCTAGGTAAAGTAAATTTTGATTTTTTTCGAAAAAAAATGCAGTGATAAGCACCTTCAATGACCCTGTTTTTTCTATCCAGAAAAATTCGATCGATAATATCCCCTTTTTTATTTACTAAGGCAAGAACATTTAGTATGCGATTAAGATGTTTTAATTCAGAAATAATATTTTTATTGATTGGAAAATAGGCAGATTCAACTAGTACACCTTTTTGGTTTTGAATGAGGCGCTTATGATCGAAGTCATAGGATTGGATCACAATATTGGGCTTGATGGAACGATTGTACATATAGCCTCGGCTAGAGTTGCCTCTCGTGATAATTACCTTGACAACTTTTACACTAGTTTGATTACAGACCTTTAAAATATCTGTTAAAAGATCATCTTTCTTTGGAATTTTGATGCCAATAATTTTTGCATCATTTTTTAATTTTTTATAATGTTGACTAAAGTGAGGTATCTTTCCATTTTTGCATACAAATGTTCTAAACACACCGTCCCCGAATTGAAAGCCTCGGTCATTAATTGAAATTAGATTGGTAAATTTTCCGTTAACAAGTGTATTTTTCACAACTTATTATATAAGTATTAAATAGTGTTAAATACCAAACTACCATTAGTTCCACCGAAACCAAAGTTATTTTTTAATGCAGCCTTAACTTGAATGTCTCTTGCCTCATTAGGAACATAATCTAGATCACATTCAGGATCAGGATCTATGAGATTGATGGTTGGTGGAGATTTTTGGTGATGCAAAGTTAAAACTGTGAAAATAGATTCAATGCCGCCTGCGCCCCCTAAGAGATGCCCCGTCATTGATTTGGTTGAATTAACTGCTAATTGATATGCATGGTCCCCAAAGAGCTCTTTTAGCGCATTGGTTTCATTGATGTCGCCCAATGGAGTAGAAGTACCATGAGCATTTATAAAACCAATATCTTGAGGATTTAAATTAGCATTCTTTAAAGCATTGGCCATTGACCTTCTTGGCCCGTCAGTGGATGGAGCTGTGATATGGTAAGCATCTGCACTCATCCCATAACCAGAGAGTTCAGCATAGATTTTTGCACCACGTTTTTTTGCAGATTCATATTCTTCCAACACCATTACTCCGGCTCCTTCTCCAATCACAAATCCATCACGACCTTTATCCCATGGTCTTGACGCGGATGCTGGATCATCATTTCGACTTGATAGCGCTTTAGCGGAAGCAAAGCCTGCGACAGATAACTCTGTAATTGCTGCTTCTGAGCCACCAGCAACCATGACATCTGCATCACCATATTCAATCATTCTTGCAGCATCACCGATGCAATGGGTACCAGTAGTGCAAGCGGTAACTATTGAAATATTTGGACCTTTAAGCCCGTACATAATCGATAAATTGCCAGAAATCATATTAATAATGGTTCCCGGTATAAAGAATGGAGATACTCTTCGTGGTCCAGATTCATCAAAAGTATCATTGGTGCTTTCAATCATACCTAAACCACCAATACCTGAACCTATTGCAACACCAATTCTTTCAGCATTTTTTTCATTTACTTCCAGTCCGGAATCATTAAATGCTTCTATACCCGCCACTAAACCATACTGGATAAAGGTATCAATTCTTCTAATTTCTTTTGGAGGTAAGTATTTGCTAGGATCGAAATCCTTCACTTCTCCAGCAACTTGTGATGCAAAAGAGCTAGCATCAAACTTTGAAATTTTAGTTATGCCAGAAACGCCTTTTAAAGCATTATTCCATGAGTCTTTCACCCCTATACCAATAGGAGTGACCAAACCCAGTCCAGTCACAACGACTCTTCTGCGAGACATTTTAGGAATTATTGATTGTTATTGATGTAATCAATGGCTTGTTGAACAGTTGTAATTTTCTCAGCTTGTTCATCCGGTATCTCTGTACCAAACTCTTCTTCTAGAGCCATGACCAATTCAACTGTGTCGAGGGAGTCCGCACCTAAATCATCAATAAAAGATGATTCGTTTTTTACATTAGCTGCGTCTGTACCTAATTGCTCAGATACAATTTTTTTAACTCTTTGTTCGATGTCAGACATCTAATTACCCCTTAAATATTAAAAAACGCTATTTTAGCAAAAAGAATCAATTTTGATGCAAAAATGTTCATTTTTTTTACACCATCAACATGCCACCATTGACATGAATTGTTTCGCCTGTTATGTAAGATGAATCATCAGATGCCAAAAAGCAAACCGCCTTTGCGACATCTTCCGGATTTCCCAGCCTAGACAAAGGAATGAGGCTGATTAATTTCTCTTTATGCTCATCATTCAGTCCCTTGGTCATGTCCGTATCAATAAATCCTGGAGCAACACAATTAACGGTAATATTTCTGCTACCTAACTCTTGGGCTAATGATTTTGTAAAGCCGGCAATACCAGCCTTTGTCGCTGCATAATTGACTTGGCCAGCATTGCCCATATGTCCAACCACTGAGGATATATTTATGATCCTTCCAGACCTCTTTTTCATCATAGGCTTTAATACAGCCTGAGATAATTTGTAGACAGATTTTAGATTAGTCTGTATGACGCTATCCCAATCATCATCTGACATTCTCATAAGTAAAGTATCTTTTGTAATGCCTGCATTATTAACTAAAACATCAATGTCGCCATGATTGTTGGATATTGTCGAAATTAAATCAGCAATTGAAGTATTGTCATTAACATTTAAGACATAACCTTTGCCTTCTAAATTATGATTCTGAAAGTTTTTTTCTATTATTTCCGCACCTTGAGATGATGTGGCTGTACCTATGGTAAAAAATCCCTGTTTAGACAATTCAACTGCAATTGAGGCACCTATTCCTCTGCTAGCTCCTGTTACTAATGCTATTTTTTTCATAATTAATCTCTAATATTTATAATTCATTAAATACTTCATCAGAATTGATTGTAATATGTTTACTATCTTCTAACTGAGTAATTCTTCTGTTTAGACCCCATAGCACTTTTCCAGGGCCCGACTCAATAAAGTTACTCACCCCTTGTTTTTCTAAATATTGAATTGACGCAGTCCACTTCACAGGATTAAACAATTGAGCCACTAGGTTTTCTTTTATCAGGCTTTTATCAATCACTTCTGTTGCACACACATTTTGAATGATCGGAATATCTGCATTATTAAACTCAAAATCATTTAAGTATTTGCCAAAATCCTCAGCAGCCGGCTTCATTAAACTGCAGTGAGATGGAACACTCACGGGAAGCAAAAGAGCTCTTTTTGCACCCTTATCTTTAAATTTATCCAAAGACTGTTCAATCAATTTCTTTTCACCTGCCACTACAATTTGTCCTGGTGAGTTGTAATTGACTGGCTCAATCACCCCAGTTGATCGCAATGCATCGCAAATTTCCTCAACAACAGAATCCTCTAAACCCAAAATCGCAGCCATAGCCCCATCTCCTACAGGAACGGCATTTTGCATCAGCTGCGCTCTTTTCTGAACAATCTGGATTGCTGTATCAACTGAAAATACCCCAGCTACACATGCAGCGGTGACCTCTCCGAGGCTGTGACCAGCTACATAATCAATCTGAAAATTCGGTTTTTTTTCTTTCAGCAATAAATAAGTGGTATAGCCGGACAAGAACATAATTGGCTGGGTATATATTGTTTGATTAATCTTGTCATTATCCGATGTTATTAAATCTAATAAATCTTCACCAAAAACATTTGAACCCAAAGCAAACGTTTCTTTAACTATTGAGCTATCAAACCCATTCATCATTCCAACTGATTGAGATCCTTGTCCAGGAAATAACAAGACACTTTTCATACTAAACCTTTATAAGTGATGAGCCCCAGGTAAATCCTCCACCAAAAGCTTCCATTAAAATTATATGATCTTTCTTAATTCTTCCAGAAGTAATACCTTCATTGAGTGCTAATGGAATAGATGCGGCTGATGTATTGCCGTGTTTATTAATGGTAACAATCACCTTATCCATTGTCATATCTAGCTTTTTTGCTATTGCTTGAAGAATTCTGATATTAGCTTGATGAGGAACAAGCCAATTAATATCTTTTTTTGAGTAATTAGTTCCTTGAAGAGTTTCATCAACAATCTGATCTAGTGTATTTACTGCAATTTTAAAGACAGCATTACCCTGCATTTCTATTGTATTGGGTTTATTATCTTTAGGGTTGCGAGGCACATGCAAGAGGTTCTCATACTCTCCATTGCTATTAATAATGCTTTTAATAATACCTGGCTCTTTTGATGCTTCTAGAATAACTGCGCCTGCTCCATCACCCCATAAAATTGCGTTTGAACGATCAGTATAGTCAGTGATGGTTGACATGCAATCAGCCCCTATGACAAGAACTTTTTCATACATGCTAGATTTAATAAAGCTATCGGCAGTTGTTAAAGCATATATAAAACCACTGCATACAGCTTGAACATCAAAGGCAGGAATATTTTTTAAACCTAATTTTCGCTGGACAGCACAGGCAACACTCGGAAAAATTTTATCAGGTGTAGTGGTCGCAACAATGATTAAGTCGATTTCATTTTTATCGATAGAAGATTTTTCAATAGCATCAAAAGCAGCAAAATATGCAAGGTCTGAAGTGGACTGATCATCGTCCACAATATGCCTTTGTTCTATACCTGTTCTTGTTCGAATCCACTCATCAGAGGTATCAAAAATTTTTTCAAGATCTGTATTGGATAATATTTTTTTAGGCAAAAAGGATCCTGTAGCAACAATTTTTGAATAACTCATGATTAGATTAGTTTTTGATCTATCTTTAATTGTTTGGAAATTTTAGCAATCATCTTACTGTTAGCCTCCTCATAGGCAGTCATTAATGCATGTTCAAAAGAGAACGCATCAGCACTTCCATGGCTCTTAACAACTATACCATTTATTCCTAAAAATGCAGCGCCATTGTAACGCCTTGGATCAAGCCTTCTTTTAAAGGCTTTTAAAACAGGAAGAGCAAATAATGCCAGAAATTTTGTCCCAATATTTTTCTTGAATTCTTGCCCTAGAAAATCAGCAAACATTTTTGCCAATCCCTCGGTGGTTTTTAGGGATATATTGCCAACAAAACCATCACAAACCACAACGTCGGTCGTGCCTTTAAAAATATCATTTCCTTCAACATTGCCATAAAAATTTAAGTGACTCTTTTTTAATAACTCATAAGTCTCTTTAGTGACTTCATTACCTTTAAGTGATTCTGAACCAATATTTAAAAGACCGATTGATGGTCTTTTCTTTTTCGATATGACAGAAGATAGAATGGATCCCATAATAGCGAATTGAGTTAAATGATGGCTTGTGCAATCAGCATTAGCTCCCAAATCCAACATGCAAGATGTACCTTTTTGATTCGGAAGGAATGATGCAATAGCTGGTCGATCAATGCCTGGCAACATCCTTAAAACAAATCTGCCCGTAGCCATTAGGGCTCCGGTATTGCCTGCGCTTACAATAGCATCAGCTGATCCTTCTTTTACCAAATTAATGGCTAGTCGCATTGATGAGTTTTTCTTATTTTTAAGGGCTGATTGAGGAGACTCATCCATTGTCACGAATTGTGTTGTATGAACTATTGATAATCTCTCAAAAGATTCAATCGGTTTTTTTAAAAAGTTTTTTATTATTAACTCATTACCAACCAGAGTGATATAAGCATCAGGGTGTGATTTAAGAAACTTTAAAGAAGCTGGAACAGTGATTTTGGGTCCAAAATCACCGCCCATTGCATCAACAGAAATTGATACTGTCATTTATGCAATTACTCAGGTTTGTCTTGAATAACCTTTTTACCTTTGTAAAATCCTGTTGGTGATACATGGTGTCTTAAATGTATTTCTCCTGTAGTTGGCTCAACTGCCAAAGCTGGATTATCAAGACCATCATGTGACCTTTTCATATTTCTTCTTGAAGGTGATTTTTTACTCTTTTGAACAGCCATATTTATTCCTTAATTAATTACACTTAAATGCATGTTTTGGTGAAGTTGGCAATTCTAATAGAATCTCATCCTCAATGAAAGATAATAAATCAAAATTATCAATAATTTCAATTTTAATATCATCAATAACATGCTTTTCCGACTTACCGATTGCCTGAACTAGCTCGTAACGATTGGATGTTTTAACTGTGAATTCAACATCCTCCAAACAGCGGCAACATAACAGCCTTAAATCGATATTTATATTTAGATTAAAGAAGTACTGTCCGAGATCTTCTGAAACCGAAACATCATAAAACAAGCTGTCATTATCAGAAAATTTAAAATCTGATATTCGATTAAATTTAAAGACCGGAATTTTATCACATATCTTCTCTTTTTTTGCAATAAATCTATATAAATCAAAGTTTTGTAAATTGTAATTATTCTTCATTAAATGTTAAATTATTATTGAAATATTTCTCTCATGATATAATCAAAAATTCAAAATTCAATCAATTTTACGGATAAACGATTTGTTTAATAAAATTTTAATTGCAAACCGTGGGGAAATTGCTGTGCGCATTATTCGTGCTTGTAAAGAAATGGGCATTACGAGCGTGGCAATATTCTCTGATGCAGATAGACACGCTTTACATGTTAAAAAAGCTGACGAGTCATATTTTGTTGGTGATGACCCTCTTAAAGGCTATTTAAACGCCCATAGGATAGTTAATATTGCAGTAACAGCAAGATGTGATGCAATACATCCAGGCTATGGGTTTTTATCAGAAAATCCAGAATTAGCTGCCATTTGTGCAAAGCGCGGTATAAAATTTATCGGTCCTGAAAGTAGCATTATTCATAAGATGGGAGATAAGATACAAGCCAGAAAAGCCATGATTGAAGCTGGAGTTCCTGTGACGCCTGGAAGTGATGGAAATATTAACAGTGTTGAAGAGGCGCAATCTTTAGCAAATCAAATTGGTTATCCTGTGATGCTTAAGGCCACAAATGGTGGTGGTGGTAGAGGTATTCGTAGATGTGATAACGATAAAGAATTAGTTTCAAATTATGATCGTGTTATTTCAGAAGCTACTAAAGCATTTGGTAATCCTGAGTTATTTATGGAAAAGTGTGTTGTTTCCCCAAAGCATATTGAAGTCCAAATATTGGCTGATTCTCATGGAAATGCAATTCATTTATTTGAGAGAGATTGTTCTATTCAAAGAAGAAACCAAAAGCTTATTGAAATTGCCCCTTCCCCGCAGTTATCAAAAGAACAAAGAGACTATATTGGTTGTCTAGCTGTAAAAGCTGCTAAGGCTGTGAGTTATGAAAATGCCGGCACCGTAGAATTCCTTCTCGACCAAGATGATAATTTCTATTTCATGGAAATGAACACCAGATTACAAGTTGAGCATACTATTACAGAATCTATAACTGGAATTGATATTGTTCAAGAGCAAATTAGAATTGCTTTTGGCCATCAACTAAGGTTCAAACAAGATGATGTCAATTTTAGAGGTTTTGCTATTGAATTCAGGATTAATGCTGAGGATCCAAAACAAGAATTCCTTCCCTCCTTTGGTAAAATTACGAGATACTATGCTGCTGGAGGACCCGGAGTAAGAACAGATGCATCAATTTATACAGGTTATGTTATTCCACCATATTATGATTCAATGTGCGCTAAACTGACCGTTTGGGCACTCACTTGGCAAGATGTAGTTCAACGTGGAAAACGTGCTCTTGATGATCTAATTATATATGGTGTTAAAACCACCATTCCGTATTATTTAGAAATTTTAAACAATGAAAGTTTTAAAGCGGGTGAATTTGATACTTCGTTTGTAACATCTCACCCTGAATTAACAGATTTTAACGACGAACTTCCACCAGATGTTATCGCCGCTGCTATATCGGCTGCTATTGCCGCACATGAAGGTATGTAAATTATGAAAAAAATTGATATCACAGAATTAGTTTTACGAGATGGACATCAGTGCCATATTGCCACCAGATTAAGAACAGAGGATATGCTTCCTATTTGTAGTGAGCTCGATAATCTTGGATTTTGGTCAATTGAAGCGTGGGGCGGCGCTACTTTTGATGCTTGTGTACGATATTTAAGAGAAGATCCATGGGATAGACTTAGAAAATTAAGAAATGCTTTACCTAATAGCAGGATTCAAATGTTACTTCGCGGACAAAACCTGCTTGGCTACAGACACTATTCAGATGATGTAGTGGATCTTTTTGTAAAAAAATCGGCTGACAATGGAGTTGATGTTTTTAGAATTTTTGATGCAATGAATGATTTAAGAAATATTCAAACATCGTTAGATTCAGTAAAAAAATATAAAAAACATGCGGAAGTAGCAATTAGTTATACCACCTCTCCTCTTCATAACGTGGATTACTTTACTGGACTCGCTAAAGAAATTGAAAATCATGGTGCCGATAGCTTAGCCATTAAAGATATGGCTGGTTTACTCACCCCAAAATCAACAAAAGAATTAGTTACAAGTATTGCAAAAGAAATTTCATTGCCTATCCATATTCATAGTCATGCAACTTCAGGCTTGGCAACAGCTAACCTATTTACTGCTGTTGAATGTGGCGCGACTATGATTGATACTTGCAACTCAAGTTTCTCTGAAGGAGCAAGTCATCCAACTACAGAATCTGTCATCGCAGGACTGCATGAACTTGGCTATGAAACTGGAATTGAATTAGATAAAATTGAAAATATCACTTCGTATTTAAAAGATGTTAGAAAAAAATATTGGCAATTTGAATCTGAATTTACTGGCCTCGATCCAAGAGTATTAATCAATCAAGTTCCAGGTGGAATGATATCAAACTTATCTAGTCAATTAAAAGACCAAGGCGCTTTAGATAAAATGAATGAGGTGCTCGCTGAAATTCCAAATGTTAGAAAAGATTTAGGTTACCCTCCCCTTGTTACTCCAACATCACAGATTGTTGGAACACAAGCAGCATTAAATATTATTACAGGTGAGAGATATAAATCAATTACTAACGAAGTTAAAAATTACTTTTTAGGTGAGTATGGAAAAGCGCTGGGTGATATTAATCAAGAGGTTATGAAAAAAGCTATAGCTGATGAAAAGCCAATGACCTGCCGACCAGCTGATAAATTGAAACCAGAAATTAATAATCTCAAAGTAAAATGTGAAGACATTGCGAAATCCGAAGAGGATTTGCTGACTTATGCTATGTTCCCAGACCTAGCAAACACATTCCTTAAAGAAAGAAATGCAGGTACACTTGAGCCAGAGGAGCTGCTTGATATAGAGGAGTCAAAATCAAACGCAGCCAAATATGCTCCTTCAGAATTTAATGTAACACTGCATGGCGAAACTTATCATATCAAACTCACTGGATCTGGAAATCCAGGTCAACATGAAAGGCCATTTCATGTTGTTGTAGATGGTATTTCTGAAGAAGTTCTTATTGAAACGCTTGACATGGTTCAGGTAGGTAACAATGAAAATTCCACATCCAACTCCAATAACTCTAAATCAGGAAACAGCTTAAGGCCAACACATGACGGATGTGTGACAACTGCTATGCCGGGTACAGTTATTGATATTAAAGTTAATATCGGCGATCAAGTTAATGCTGGCGACTCCCTAATTGTTATTGAAGCAATGAAGATGGAAAACGAAATCCAAGCTCCTAAATCAGGCACAGTGATTGGAATACATATTTCCAAAGGTCAAAGCATATCTCCCGATGTCACTTTAATTGAGATACAACCTTAATTCATAAATTTTTATGAAAATAAGAATAATTCTGGCCTCCTCATCTGTTTACAGGAGGGATCTGCTTAAAAGAATTGTTTCAGATTTTGAATCTATTTCACCTAATATCAATGAGGATAGAAGGGATAGTGAATCCCCCTTAGATATGGCGCTGAGACTATCAGAAGAGAAAGCAAATAAAGTTGCAGAATCTTCAGGGCCTAATTCCCTTATTATCGGCTGTGATCAAACAGCAGTAGTTGAAAATACCATCCTACAAAAACCAATGACATATGAAAATGCATTCAAACAGCTGCAATTTCTCAGCGGTAAAGAAGTTAAATTCTTTAGTGCATTTTGTATATTAAATACGAACCAAAACTCTGTTGTTAAGGATTACACTGAATTTGTTGCTAAATATAAAAAGCTCAATGATACAGAAATAGAAAACTACCTTAAAAAAGACGAGCCATATTTTTGTGTCGGTAGTATTAAATCTGAATCCTATGGAATCACACTACTTGAGTATATAAAAAATGATGATCCTACATCCATTATTGGATTACCGCTTATAAAGATTTCCAAAATTATAATTGATGGAAATATTATCTAATGTCAAAAACTGATGGGTATTTGTATGTGGTACCTACTCCACTGAGTGAAGATGTAGATGATTTTTATACGGTAGAGCAAAAAAAAAATGTTCATCATATTCAATATTTTGTAGTTGAAAATAAAAAACCAGCTAGGAATTCTTTAAAAAAACTTTCATTAAATACGCCCCTTCAAGAGCTTAAGCTTTTTGAGAATAACAAAAATAGTCATTTAAATTATGAAGAAATTATTGATGTTCTTAAATTAGGTAGTGACGTTGGATTAATTTCTGACTGCGGTCTCCCTGGAGTAGCTGACCCGGGATCAGAGTTAGTTCTTAAATGTCATTTTAATAATATAAAAGTAAAAACTATCGCACAAGAATCATCTCTTTTATCATCGCTTGCTTGTTCCGGCTTTAATGGTCAGAATTTTGAATTTGTTGGGTATCTTCCAATAGATAAAAATGAAAGAAAGAGATTTATAAGTGGTATAAATGATGCAATTAAAAATTTAAAAAAGACTTTTATTTTTATTGAAACACCGCATAGAAATAATGAGACATTCAAATTTTTATTGGAAAGTTTAAATCCTGACAATCTAGTGTGTATAGCTTATGATATAAATGGCCATAATGAATTTATTCTTACAAATACCATTAAGGATTGGCAGAAAAAAAATATTCAGTTTGAAAAGAAGCCGTGTATTTTTTTAGTTAACTAAAAGGCTTAAAAGATAGTCTATGAATATTGCACGGTCCATACTGATCTATAGCCTCTAAATGCAATTTAGTTAAATAACCCTTGTGTTTATCAAAATGGTAATTAGGATATTTTAATGAAATATAATTCATTAAATGATCTCTATAAACTTTTGCAATGATCGATGCTGCGCTGATCTCAGTATATAACTTATCACCATTAATATGAGCTACTACCCCATCAATATTGGGAAGAAATTTTCCATCACATTTAATTGAACCAGATTGATGATGCAAATTAATATACGCTTGTTCCATAGCAAGTAAAGAGGCTTTATGAATATTTATTTCATCCACAGTCTTAGAATTTATGACGGAAATGGAAAAATCTATACATTTTTTTTTTATCTCTTTATCTAAAATTTCTCTTCGCTTAGCAGAGAGTAGTTTTGAATCAGAGACAAGAACGTCAAAGGAATCATCAATAACCACAGCTGCTGCAACTACTGGACCTGCGACACAACCACGACCAACCTCATCAATCCCTATATTCATTTAGAAAATATCTTTTTACATATTAGTTCATTGGTATTTAACATATGCATTTTGTGTATCTTTTTAAACTCTTCAGTTTGTTTATTTCTCAGAGCACTTTGGTTTAATAATCTCTCAATTTCATTGGATATATTCTCAACATTGGCTTTTTTATGAATCAATTCTGGAACAATACTTTTTCCGCTAAGAATATTTGGCAAACTAATAAATTTAGATTTCAGGAGTATTTTAAAAAGCCAATAGGAAATCGATGATAATTTATAAAAAACGACCAGGGGCGTTTTATAAAAAACTGCTTCAAGTGTTGCTGTCCCTGAAGCAATAATCGCTACATCACTCACATTAAGAATGTCATGAGAATGACCGTGAATAGTTTTAATATTTTGTAAATTTAAATCATAAATTTTTTTATTTATAAAAATTAAATTATCCTTGGACGTAACAGGAATTAAAAATAATAAATTATTATATTTTTTTGTCACATTCTCTGCAGTTTGAATCAATACTTCTGTATTCCATAAAACTTCTGAGTTTCTGCTCCCGGGTAATAAAGCGATAATTTTTCCTTTATGGTCAATTTTTAACTTATCCAATGATTTTTTATAGTTTGGCTTAAAAGGAATCTCATTTGCAAGAGGATGACCTACATAGGTATGACTCTTGTAACCAAATATTTTTAAAAATTTTTTTTCATGGAAAAAAATTGTAAATAAATGATCGAAATATGAATTAAATTTTTTTATCCTAGATGATCTCCAAGCCCAAACGGATGGGCAGACATAATGAAAAACTTTTACATGTTTGGATTTAAGTTTTTTTTCGATATAAAAATTGAAATCAGGGGCGTCTATACCAATGTAAATATCAGGTTTTTCAGCATACAAATAATGCAAAAAATTACTTCTAAATTTGGTTAACTTTCTCAGGTTGAATAAGACTTCAAAAAAACCTCTTTTTGATAGGCTGCTAATATTGAATTTTGAAAATAAACCTTGTTTAAAGCAATTTGGTCCAGTTATACCAATAATCTGAATATCAGGGTAGTTTGATTTTATGTATTTAATTAAAGAAGCAGCAAAAATATCACCTGATAACTCACCGATACCAAATGCTATTTTCATTTAACGCACTATTCCTCTTTGGGATGATTTGATAAATTTAGTTAATTTCATAATATTTTTATTATTAGATTGGTCTAAAATTTTTATAGCTTCATCGACAGTGTTATTTTCTCTATAAATAATTTTATAGGCTTTTCTTAACTCGTTGAGATCATCTGACGAAAAATTTCTCCGTTTTAAACCCTCAATATTTAGTCCGCTTGGTGAAGCTTTTTCTCCATGAACCATTAAAAAGTCGGGTATGTCTTTAAAGACTTTAGTCCCAACCGCAGACATAATATGCGAGCCAATCTTACAAAACTGATGCACTAGTGTGAAGCCTCCAAGTATTGCGTAATCTCCAATTTCAACATGACCTGCCAAAGAAGAGTTATTTGCCATAATTATATTATTAGCAATTACACAGTCATGAGCAATATGAACATAAGCCATAATCCAATTATTGGATCCTATCTGAGTAATTCCATTATCTTGAACTGTTCCAGTATTAATGGTGCAAAATTCTCTTATTGTGTTTGAATCCCCTATTCTCAGTTTTGTTTCTTCCTTATTATATTTTTTATCCTGAGGGGCTTGACCAATACTATTATGAGAAAAAATATGATTATTTTTACCGATTGTAGTTACACCATCAATAACTACATGAGACCCAATGATTGTATTTTCACCAATTGATACATTTTTCTTTATTATTGAGTATGGACCAATTTTTACAGATGGATGGATATCTGCACCATCTTCAATAATCGCAGTTGAATGAATATTTTTTGACATTTATTTTTAGATATTTTTTAAGATACACATCATTTCAGCTTCAGCAACTATTTGACCATCTACTTTTGCTTGGCCTTTGTACTTCCATATCCCCTTCAAAACCCTATCAATTTTAACATTTAAAATAAGCTGATCGCCAGGTGAAACTGGTTTTTTGAACCTTACGCTATCAATACCAGCAAAATAGTAAACCGAATCCTCTGTAGGAAGTATATTCATTGTTTTAAATGACAAAACAGCTGCAGCTTGTGCCATTGCTTCAACGATTAAAACACCTGGCATTACCGGATGATAAGGAAAATGACCTGGAAAAAATGGTTCGTTAATAGTTACATTTTTTAAGGCAGTTATCTCTTCATTTAACTTAAGATCAGTAATTCTATCTATTAAGACAAAAGGATATCTATGGGGTAAGTGATTTAGAATTTCATGAATATCCAGTTGCATCTTTGATCTCACTTTCTTAATAATCTTTTTAAAAACATTGTAACTTTAATCCAATCACTTTTTTCAAAAAATGGAAAAAATCCTGTATAGGTTTTACCCTTTTTTGCGATTGAGGAAGCTATCATGGTTCCCGGTGATATTGTTGTATCAGGTGCAATATCTAAATGACCTAAAATCATTGCTGCACCACCGATTTTACAGTTTTCACCAATAACGGTGCTGCCCGCGATACCCACGCAGCCTGCAATGATGGTATTTTTTAAAATAATACAGTTATGACCTATTTGGACCTGATTATCAATCTTTACTCCATCATGAATGATGGTGTTTTGTATAGCTCCTCTATCAATGGTGGTATTGGAACCGATATCAACAAAGTCTCCAATCTCAACAGAGCCTAACTGATTGATTTTTACCCATTGGTTTTTATCTTGTGCGTATCCAAAGCCATCAGTACCAATGGTAGCGTTAGGAAATATTGTGCAATTTCTACCAATCTTAGTGCCTTTCTTGATAACAACATTTTGCTGAATGACTGAATTATCACCAATAATTACATCGTCCTCAATTTTTGCGCCAGAATAAATTGAAACATTTGCCCCAATGTTTACATTGTCACCAATAATTACATAATCATCTATAAAAGATGATTTCGGTATGTTGGAATTTATACCAATTTTTACGGATTCTTTAATACAAGGAATTGTTATTTTTTTAGAATCAAAAATATTTGAAAGCTTTGAAAATGCTAAATATGGATCATCTACAACAATATAATTGGTTTTACAGTGATTAATATCATCTTGTTTTAATACTACAACAGTAGCATTTGTGTTGAGCAAAAGTGGTGTATTTTTTTTGTTTCCAGCAAAAAAGGAGATGTCGCCTTCTTCTGCCAAATCTAAAGAATTTAAACCGTAAACAAAAAGGCCTTTTTCAGAGGCCTTTCCATTTATTAGTGCACTAATATCATCAACCGATCTTTTACTCTTTTGCATCTTTCTTCGGTTCTGTTGTTTTATCGTTTTTCGGCTCTTTTGAACCTTCTTTTGTTTTAGATGAACCGCCGCCGAGTGCTTTGATAACATCATCAGTCATATCAACTTTTGCACTGGCATAAGCTATTCCGTTATATAAGATCAGATCATAGCCACTGTCTGCAGCCATTTTATCGATGGTTACGTTAATTTTTTCCTGAAGATCTCCAATCTCCTCTCTTCTCCTAAGATCCATATCTTCCCTTAATTCTCTTTCATCTCTCTGAATTTCAATTCTTCTCTGCTGAAGAGCTCTATCTGCCTTTTCTCGTTGGTCATCAGACATTGTCAAAGATTCTTTTTGAAATTTCTTACCATCAGTTTCTAATGATTTAATCTTAGTTTTTAATTTCTCAGTTCTTGAGCTAAATTCTTTTTCTAATTTTTTATTGGCAGAAATGGTTTGTGGTGCATCTTTCAAAATTTTATTCACATCCACAATACCAATTTTTAATTCTTGAGCATTAACAGCAAATGTAATCATAAATAAAGTTAATATACTAAAAAGTTTTGTCATAACATCCTCCTAAAAAAATTTAAAATGTTGAACCCATGCCGAACTGGAATCTCTGAGTTCTATCTTTATTGTCATCATTCAGTGGCTCAGCTATCGAGACCTGAAGCGGGCCAAAAGGTGAGTTCCATTGAACACCAAGACCTACTGAGTAACGCATCTCACCTTGAGAATAATCTTCAGCTACTGTAAGAGATTCGTTATCAGAGAAAACGCCGCCAGCGTCAAAGAATGTGCTTAACCTAAAAGCATCATTTTTCTTTAACCCAGGAACTGGGAAAAACAACTCAGCACTAACAAGCACTGATTTATTACCGCCGGTAGTATAGTATTGACCGTTAGTAGTGTTTTTATATTTTGGGCCGATGGAACTGGTTCTGTATCCCCTTACAGACCTCACCCCACCCATGTAGAAGTTTTTAAAGAACGGGAACTCTTCGCCTCCATAGTCATCCGCATAGCCTAAAGAGCCTCTTAATTTAAGCGTAAATTTCTTAGCCTGATCAAGCGGTTTGTAGAATTCTGTTTGAGCCTGTAACCTGTAGTACTGCAAGTCTAGAACTGGCGCAGTCACCGTTGCTGAATATTTTGTCATCATGCCTTCAGTTGGAATTAATACGTTATCTCTGGTGTCTGTAGTAAGGCCAACATCAAAAGCAACAGAGTTGGCCGTACAATCAACGTCACCAGTAGATGAAGCCTTATTACAATAATCTTTATATAAAGTTGGTGATCTTTCTGTTAGTTCTAATTCTGTAAAATCTAACGTCGCACCAAAATTTAAAAAATCTTTTTCACTTAATGGAATTCCAAAATTAACGCCTCCACCATATGAGTAAGTATTATAGGTGCCAATACCTCGTAGTTTCGCTGTATTTCGGTCTCTTCGGTAGATCTGAAAACCTCTAGAAACCCCATCCTCTGTGTAATATGGATCCGTATAAGACAGAGAATATGTTCTGTTAATTCGACCTGTACTTACGCCTAGAGCAACAGTGTTTCCACTTCCCGCAAAGTTTCTTTGACTGATGTTAAAAGAACCCATTAAACCTTCAGCAGAACTCACACCTGCTCCCACCATAATTTTTCCGGTATTTCGTTCAGTAACATTCACATTTAAATCGACCTGGTCTGTGTTTCCCGGAACAACTGCCGTATCAACATCAACGGCACTAAAGTACTGAAGCCTAGTTAGTCTAAATTTTGATCTTGCAACTTTGGATTCGTCATACCATGAAGATTCAAATTGCCTCATCTCTCTTCTTAAAACTTTATCTTTAGTTCTTGTATTACCGATAAAATTTATATTACGAACATAAATTTTATTGCCCGTATCAACAAAAAAATCATACGAAACTTGTTTATTTTCCTCATCAATCTTTGAAATTGGATTGACATTGGCAAAGGCATAACCAAAATTCCCAAGATAATTACTGATATTATTTGAGGAATTGTTAACTTCTTTCGAACTGAATACCTTATCTTTCTTTATAGTGATGTTTGATTTTAGATCTGCTTCTGAGAACTCATTTATGCTTCCAGAGATAGAAATGTCCCCGAATGAATATTTATCACCTTCATCAACATCTATGGTTATTGCTAATCTTTTCTTGTTTGGAGTAATCGATACATCTGTTGAAACAATTTTAAAATTTAAATAACCTCTGTCCAAATAAAAACTTTTAATTTTTTCCAAATCGGCGGATAGCGATGATTTGGAATATCTATCATCTTTTTCCCACCACGAAAGCAGATTAGTTGCTTTTAACTCCATTATTCCTAGTAAGTCAGATTCAGAAAATTTAGTTAAACCGTTTATTGATATACTAGAGATTCTTGTTAAAGTTCCCTCATCGATATCAACATTGATTGCTACCCTGTTTCTTTCCAGTGGCCTAAAGGATGCTTTTACAGATATATTGTACCTACCCATGGAGTTGTAACTTTTTGATAAATCTTTTTCTAAATTTGATAACACTTGTTTATCGAAAACAGCGCCTTCATACAAATTAACTTGACGGATTCCTTCTCTAAGCTTATCTTCCTGAATTAATTGATTGCCTCTGAATTCAATACTAGCAATTATAGGCTTTTCAGAAACTACAACAGTTAGAACTCCAGAATCAAACTCAACAGACACATCTCGAAATTGACCAGACTTGTAGATAAATTTAATGATTTCAGATGGATCAATTTCACTAACATCATCACCGATATCGAAAGGAATGCTGTCGAATATAACACCAGGTTCAACCCTCTGAAGACCTTTGATTTTGATATCATTAATAACTTGGGCATGTATTAAATTAGATATCAAGAATAAAATAACGAATAAAAATTTATATATATGTTTCAATCTTTTTCTTATCAAATAAATTATTGTTTGCATTATATCTGTTAAAAAGAAATATTCAAAGAAGTTTTAATTAAATCAATAACTTAAAAATTTAACCATTAATTAAATAAATATTTTTTAATTATTTGTTTAATTTTCTGTCTACAAAGAATATCTGCATCTAAAATTTCATCAATACTAGAGCATGTGCTGTTCAAAGAAATACTAAAAGAGTCTTCAATAATAGAAAAAATGCTCAAGAAGCTAATTTGTTTTTCTAAAAAAGCATTAACTGCTAACTCATTTGCCGCGTTAATTATTAAACATGACATTGCTGACCCAGCTAAAGCCCTATAAGCATAATTTATAGATGGAAATTTATCATGGTCGACTTTTGAAAAATTTAAATTTCCTACAGCTGAAAGGTCCAAAGAACTTACACCTGAATTAATTCTGTTTGGGTAACCAAGAGCGAAAGATATAGGTATTTGCATGTTTGGCTCAGAAAATTGACATAATGATGAGCCGTCCTTGTAATTTACTATTGAATGAATAATAGATTCCGGATGGACAAGGACATCAATCTGATCTGGTTGTAGATTAAACAAATAATAAGCTTCAATAATTTCTAAACATTTATTCATCATAGTGGCTGAATCAATGGTAATTTTTCTTCCCATAGACCAGTTGGGGTGTTTTAGAGCCATTTCCAAAGTAATTAAATCAAATTTGGATCGTGGATATTCTCTAAAAGGACCGCCAGAAGCTGTTAGAGTAATTTTATCAATTTCATGGGAATCCAAATTCCCAATTACTTGAAAAATTGCATTATGTTCACTGTCAATCGGGATAATGTGTTTTCTATACTTACAGAACAAGTCGCCAGCCATTACAAGAGATTCTTTGTTCGCTAACAGAACTTTTTTACTTGACTGTAATGCAAAGAATGTTAGTAATAAACCAGTACTGCCAGACATGGCAGATACCAATGTGCTATACAAATCAGATTTTAAAATATCATGCAACTTACATGTATCGGTTAAAACTTTCGTTTGATTGTGACTTAATCTTGATTTTAAATCATCAATTAGCTCATGATTATTTAAATAAGCATATTTGGGTTTAAATAAATTGATTTGCTCAGCTAGAGCAATCGTGTTGCTATCGGCAGTTAAACAAATAACCTCATAGATATCTTTATTATGTTTGATTACTTCTAGAGTAGATTTACCAATACTTCCAGTAGAACCGAGAATTATTAATTTATTATCATTAAACATAAAATTGTAATCAAAGGAATTGTATAAATTGCTGAATCTAGACGATCTAATAAACCACCGTGGCCAGGTATTAGATTTCCACTATCTTTTATATGGTATTTACGTTTTAAAAATGATTCAAAATAATCACCATAGATTGAACCAACAAAAGTTAAAAAGCTAATCGCCAAAAATTCAATTAAGGAGTAAATCTCAAAAAAATACCATGCAGTAGATTGAATAAGTAAAAGCAACACCAATGAACCTAACAATCCCTCATAAGTTTTCTTTGGACTGGTGATGGGAAAAATTTTATGCTTACCAAAAAATTTTCCAAATAAATAACCACCAATATCAACGGCCCAAATACCAATGAATGTAAGCAATAAAAGTAATTTATGTTCAGGCATTAAAATGATTAATGAAATAAAAAAAGAAGAAATGTAAAAAGCTGGAGTTATATTAAGAAAAATTTGTTTTATTTTTAAAAAAGGAATTAGCGGGAACAAAAAGCAAAATAAAAAAAAGATAATGTAAATAAAAATGTAAGTATTGAGAGATGATAAAAGATATAAGAAGATAAAGAAAAAAATATTTAAGAAAATCAATTTTAAATTAAGCCCTTGCATTTTTACCAATTCAAAAAATGCCAACACCGAAGCAATAAACATCATTAATAAGAATAAAAAATCGTTATATATAAGGGCGTAAACAAAAACAAGAATCAATAACAAACCAGACCCCAACCTTAAACCAAAATTAGAATTAATAAATTTTTCCAAACCTTCTAATCTTTCTGCTAAAAAATTCTAATGCTTTATTAAGATGAGTTGTTTTAAAATCTGGCCATAAAGTTTTTGTAAAATAAATTTCAGCATATGCAGATTGCCAGAGAAGAAAATTACTTAATCTTGTCTCCCCTCCTGTTCTTATTAGCAAA
Organism: Candidatus Methylolitoribacter marinus; assembly: GCF_051853155.1. Lineage (GTDB taxonomy): Bacteria > Pseudomonadota > Gammaproteobacteria > Burkholderiales > Methylophilaceae > BACL14. The sequence continues at coordinate 640,840 of NZ_CP124221.1, read as the reverse complement.
TCAACATCTGGTAAATTAGGAGTATAGAAGGCATTTTTAAAAATGTTTTCGGTTATTTTTCTTGAACTACTTCTTAAGGTTTCTGCAGCAAAAGCAAGCTCTTCTTTTGATCCATAATTTGCAGCAAGGTAAAAATTAAAGTCTTTATTTTTTTGTGTAATTTCCTCAAGATTTCTAATTTTTTTTTGCAGCGATGGTGGAAATTTTTTTATATTACCTAGAAGATTAAATTTGATTTTATTATCCACCATATATTGAAAGTTAGTCTCAAGTGCCTTTTCAAATAGAGCCATCAAATGTGTTATCTCATTTTTTGGTCGTTTCCAATTTTCCGAGCTAAATGCATAAACACTAAGGTTTTTTACTCCAACTTCAAAAACTTTCTGAGTAATTTTAGATAATGTTTTCAAACCATGCTCATGTCCAATACTTCTTGGCATATTCTTATTTTCTGCCCATCGCCCATTTCCATCCATAATAATGGCAACATGATATGGAATGTTATTTTTTTGCAAAATAAAAACCTAAATCTCTAATAGATCTTTTTCTTTTGATGTGATTAAGCTGTCAATAGATTTAATAAATTCATCAGTAAGGATTTGAATTTTTGCCTGATCTCTTTTTTCATCATCCTCACTTATCAACTTTTCTTTAAGTTGTTTTTTTAGCTCATCATTACCATCTCTTCTTATATTACGAATCGATATTTTGGCATTCTCTCCTTCAGATTTAACAACTTTAATTAAATCCTTCCTTCTTTCTTCCGTTAATGGAGGCATCGGAACTCTTATTAAGTCTCCATTGACTGCCGGATTAAGACCTAAGTCTGAGTCTCTGATCACCTTCTCTATAGCGCTTGTTTGAGATTTGTCAAACGGTTGAATGTTTATAGTTACATTATCACCCAAAGTTACATTAGCCATTTGTGATAATGGGGTTATTGTTCCGTAATAATCAACAGATAAATGATCCAATAGACCAGTATGAGCTCTTCCTGTTCTTATTTTAGAAAAATCATTTTTTAATCTTTCTATAGTTTTTTCCATCTTTGTCTTTAATTCTTCCATAACCTATCCTAATTTGTCACCAATGTTCCATCAGAGAAATTTTTATTAATGAAATTATACAAGGAATCTTGTTTAAATATGTTTATAACACCTATCGGCATTGATTGTTCCCTGCAGAGGGTAAAGGCAGTCGCATCCATAACTTTAAGTTTTTTGTCTATAACATCATCAAATGAAATTTGATCAAACTTCATAGCATTTGGGTTTTTTATAGGGTCATCTGAATAAATACCATTTACCTTAGTAGCTTTAATCATAATATCAGCATCAATTTCTGATGCTCTCAATGCAGCTGCGGTATCAGTAGTAAAAAAAGGATTGCCGGTTCCTCCAGAAAATATAACAACTTTATTTTCACTGAGATATTGAAGAGCTTTAGCTCTGATATAAGGCTCAACAATTTGTTCAACATTGACTGCTGATTGAACGCGAGTAATGATGTTATTTTTATTAAAAGCATCCTCTAGTGCAAGCGAATTCATTACTGTAGCTAGCATGCCCATATAATCTCCTGTGGCACGAGTCATACCCTGATCGCCCAGTGAGATTCCACGAAAAATATTTCCACCTCCAATTACAATGGCGAGTTGAATATTCTGCTCAAGAATTTTTTTTATTTCAATGACAATCTGATTAACAATATCTGGTGAAATACCAAAAGAATTTTCTCCCATCAAGGCCTCCCCTGATAGCTTTAAAAGAACTCTCTTAATCGGCTTATTTAACATGATTTAATTATGACATAAAAAAAAAGGTTGCCTAAGCAACCTTTTTCATTAAATTAAATTTTCGAGGCTTCTGCTACCTCTGCAGCAAAATCTGACTCAACTTTTTCAATTCCCTCACCAACCACGAAAAGAGTATAGGAGTGAATTTTTGCTCCTTTTGAATCTAATAAATTCTTAATGGTTTGTTTGTCATCTTTCACAAAAGCTTGATTCAGTAATGTCACTTCTTTTAAAAATTTATTAACTGTTCCTGTTGCGATTTTATCCAACATCTCTTCAGGCTTTCCAGCTTCCTTAGCCTTTTCAATCGCAACCCTTTTTTCAGCATCAATAAGATCTTGAGATATGCCAGATTCATCAAGTGCTTTAGGTTTTGATGCAGCAATATGCATTGCAATATCTTTACCTAAATCATCATCACCACCATCAAGATCTAATAGAACACCAATTTTACCTCCGTGAAGGTATGAATGGTATTTTCCGCTTGAGGTTCCGGTAACAAATCTTCTTGGTGAAATATTTTCACCAATCTTTCCAACAAGGTTTGAACGAGTTTCTTCAACAGAAGTACCATCTATTAATACAGTCTTAAGTGCATCGATATCAGACGGCTTTGAGTCTAAAATTGCATTGGCAACTTTTTGCGTAAAACTAACAAATTCGTCATTTTTGGCACAAAAGTCAGTTTCTGAATTTGTTTCTAATATAGCGCCTTGTTTACCATCGCTCGAAATAGCAATTGAAATTAAGCCTTCAGCAGCTACTCTCGAACTTACTTTAGAGGCCTTATTACCAAACTTAACACGAAGAAGCTCTTCGGCCTTTTGTAAGTCTCCATCCACTTCAGATAAAGCTTTTTTGCAATCCATCATCGGTGCATCAGTCATTTCTCTTAATTCTTTAACAAGAGAAGCAGTTATTTCAGCCATTTATATATCCTTAAATTAAAATTTATATTTAGTTAAAAATTATTCTTCTTCAGTAGCTTCTTCTGATATTGACTTGGCCAGTTCAGTAATCGCTTGGTTTTTACCAGCTAATACTGCATCAGCCATACCCCTTGAATAAAGACGAATAGCCCTACTTGAATCATCATTGCCAGGAATCACATAGGATATATTTTCAATAGAGTTATTAGAATCAACAATACCTACGACAGGTATACCTAATTTTGTTGCCTCCTCTACAGCACCACTTTCAAAACCAACATCAATGACAAAAATAGCATCTGGCAGTGACGTCATTTCTTTGATCCCGCCGATTGATCGCACCAGTTTTTCATGATCACGTCTTAATGTTAAGGCTTCTCTTTTTTTCAATTTATCTAAAGAGCCGTCGGCAATCATTGTTTCGTATTCGTTTAAGCGCTTGATTGATTGTTTAACAGTCTTAAAGTTTGTCAACATTCCACCTAGCCATCTATGATTAACATATGGACACCCAGCTCTTTCCGCTTCTTCTTTAACGATTTCTCTTGCTTGACGTTTTGTTCCAACAAATAAAATTCTACCTTTGTTGGCAGCAAGATTTTTTAGAAATTTTGAAGCTTCTTCAAAAAGAGGAAGGGTTTTTTCAAGATTGATGATATGAATTTTATTACGTTCACCAAAAATAAATGATTCCATTTTTGGGTTCCAGTAACGTGTTTGGTGACCGAAATGTACACCAGCTTCAAGCATTTGTCTCATTGTAACTGACATGATATTCTCCTATAGGTTATCACTTCACTCACGCCAAACTAGAGAACTAGCACCTTAGGTGGCATAAGTGCATATTTTTAAAAAACGCAATTATAGTACAATTTAGATTGTAAGTATAGGAAATTCATGTCGGTCACAATAAAAAATGAAGATGATATTCGCAATATGCGAGTTGCCGGAAAACTGGCTGCTGAAGTTTTAGACTTTATAACTCCCCATGTCCAAGCAGGAATTACAACTGAAGAAATTGATCGTTTATGCTATGATTACATGGTTAACGTTCAAGACACAATCCCGGCACCACTAAACTATGCACCACCCGGCCATGCACCATACCCAAAATCTATTTGTACATCGATTAATAACCAAATATGCCATGGAATACCAAGTGACAGAGTGCTGAAAAAAGGTGATATTGTTAATATTGACATCACAGTGATTAAAGATGGATATCATGGTGACACCAGTCGAATGTTTTTTGTTGGCGAGCCCTCAATTCAAGCAAAAAGGCTTTGTGACATCACGTATCAATCAATGTGGAAAGGCATTCAAGAAGTTAGGCCTGGTTCAACATTAGGCGATATAGGGTTTTCAATACAACAGTTTGCGGAAAGCCATGGATTTTCTATCGTACGTGAGTTTTGTGGGCATGGTATTGGGAAAGTTTTTCATGAAGAACCACAGGTGCTCCACTACGGCAAAAAAGGTACGGGGCTTGAATTAAAGGAAGGCATGACATTCACCATTGAACCTATGGTAAATGCAGGTAAAAAAGATATCCGAATGATGCCTGACGGTTGGACAGTTGTCACGAAAGATCGATCATTATCAGCGCAATGGGAACACACAATTTTAGTTACTAAAGACGGATATGAAGTTTTAACTGTATCCGAACAAACTCCCCCTCCCTTTCTTGATTGAGCTTTATGAAATCAAAACAACATGATTTTAGGCTCATAAAAAAATCATATGACGCGCGATTTGAACAAATTAAGTCTCAATTTTTAAAACAACATAACAGTTCAAGTTTTTTAGAGCAGAATGCTAAACTTTGTGACGATGTTCTCAAACAATTATGGGTTTTAGCAAATTTGAATGAATCCTTTTGTCTTGTTGCAGTTGGTGGATATGGCAGAAAAGAACTTTATCCATCCTCCGACATTGACATAACAATCATCTCCAGCGGTCTTGATGCAATAAATACAAATAATGAAATATTAGAAAATTTTATTCAGTTATGTTGGGATTTTGGTTTTAATTTGGGCGTCAGTCAGAGAGTAGTTGATGAAATACCAAAAGATATAAAAGATATAACTATTGCTACCAACCTTTTAGAATCCAGGCTGATCTGTGGAAATTCTTTCATTTATGAAAAATATAATAAAAAGTTTAAAAAAACATTAAATATTAAAAAATTTATCCTGGCAAAAGTAAAAGAACAGACATTAAGACACCAAAAATTTAGCAAGTCTGGATATCTATTAGAGCCAAATATAAAGGAATCTAGAGGTTGCTTAAGAGACATTCATTTCATTCGATGGCTTTGTGCAGCAAAATATGGAGACCACAATCTCAAAACGCTATTAAATAGTAATGAGATTACAAAAAAACAACTCAACCTAATTAACTTTCATTACAACAAATTAATTAAAAGAAGAATTTTTCTTCATATTATCACTGGCCATCAAGAGGATCGGATGCTTTTTGATTATCAATCAAAGATTGCAAAAGATCTAGGATTTAAAAATTCACCAGATAAGAAAGCAAGTGAATATGTAATGAATAGTTTATATAAATCAATACGTTATATAATATTATTCAATGAAATTATTACAAAAAAATTTACGGTTGAATTTAACCTTACCAAAAAAAAAGTTGATGGCTTCTCTGAGCTTTATTTATCTAATGGTCTCTTAGAGCTAAACAAAAATACAAAGATGGATATTTCAAAGAAAATCTTTACATATTTTCATCTTTATCAACGTAATCCATCAATTGAAGGCTTTGGGCCAAATTTAATCAACAGCTTCATAGCAACAGCCAATCTTATCAATAAACCCTATCGTGCAGATGAAAATATACAAAAAGATTTTTTGCAAATATTTAAAGAAAAACAAAAAGTAAATCGGTCATTGAGGCTGCTAAATCGATATAACATTTTAGGGAAGTTTTTGCCTGTTTTTGGAAAGATAATTTCGCAAATGCAGCATGATCTATTTCATATCTATACGGTAGATGAACACACATTAAATGTCATCGATAACTTGAGAAGATACAGCAAGGCCACACTTAAACATGAATCACCCGAATCATACGAAGCATTCAAAAGACTAAAAAATCCTTCAATTTTATATTTAGCAGGTCTCTTTCATGACATTGCCAAAGGAAGAGGCGGGGATCATTCAAGCTTAGGTGAAAAAGAAGTTTGCAAATTTGGTCGCATGTTTAACCTACCTGCACTCGAGGTGGAAACGATTGCGTGGTTAGTGAAAAACCATCTGTTAATGTCAAATGTTGCTCAGAAGCTAGACCTTGCCGATCCCACGGTCATTCGATCCTTTGCAGATGAAGTACAAAATCAAGAGCGACTTGATTTGATATTCCTATTAACAACTGCAGATATTCGAGGCACAAGCCATAAAGTGTGGAATCAATGGAAATCTGTATTAATAAACAGCCTTCATCAAACAACAACAAAATACCTCCAAAATAAAGTCACTAACGAGCAATTTGTGAATCAAAGAGTAAAGCAAATTCAGAATAATTTAATAAAATATTCAATTGAGCCTTTCATGTATCAAAAAAACTGGACGTTGATGGGTGATGGATACTTTACAAAGTTTGAGGCACAAGAGATATCATGGCACACAAGACTTCTTCTATCTCACGCAAACACAGACAAAACAATTGTCAGGGTGAGGCATCAAAAAGGTGGGCAAGGCATCGAAGTGTTGGTCTATACCAAAGATAAAAATGATATTTTTTACAAAACATGCCATTTTTTCAACGAAATATCATGTGAAATCAGTCAAGCTAAAATTTTCACAACAAATCACAATTATGCGCTAAATGTCTTTCATGTGACATATGAAGATGAAAGCTCATTGAGGTTTAAGGATTTTTTTCAGTATATTGAAGTAAATCTGACGAATAAAATCAATCAGGATCTTAATCAAGATGAGATTAATATCTCTAAAAACTTAATGAAAAAATCAAGACAAGCTAATTTCCATCAAATTGAAGATTTTGTTGAGCTAATCAATAATAATGGGCTATTCCACCTGCAAATTAAAACCTCGAACAGAAAAGCATTATTATTATCGGTTGCTGCTGTATTAAAAAAATACAATATCAATCTATCTAATGCCAAAATTACGACCATGGGCGAACGAGTTGAGGATCATTTTGATTTCAAAAACAGTGATTCACAGTTTGAGCCTAAAAAATTTGAGAATGATCTTTTAAGCCTTCTTCAATAACTGCATGAAACATCCAAGATTACTTCGAACACTTTTTTTCACTGAAATGTGGGAGAGATTTAGTTTTTATGGAATGCGCGCATTGCTAGTTTTGTATTTAGTCAATGCAATGGCTTACTCAGATACCGACGCGCTTCATATTTATGGCATCTATACCGGATTGGTCTATCTAACCCCTCTTATAGGGGGCTATATTGCAGATAAATACACGAATAGTATTAATGCTATTTTAATTGGTGGGGCCTTGATGATGGTCGGACATGCCTTGCTCGCATTCGAGCCTCTATTTTTCATTGGACTGGGCTTCTTGATTGCTGGGAATGGTTTTTTTAAACCAAATATTTCAAGCATGCTAGGTAATTTATATTTATCAAAACCAGAAAAGTTAAGAGATGAGGGGTTTAGTTATTTTTATATTGGGATAAATATCGGTGCATTCTTAGCACCGCTAGTAATTGGCTTTATAGGAGAGTTTTACAGTTGGCATTTAGGTTTTCTAATGGCTGCTTTAGGTATGCTTATTGGCTTAATCATATTTTGTTTAAAAATTAACCAAATTGAGATTTTGAAAAATCAAATAAATTACAGAAAGATTAAAACTTTTTTATTTCTTAATATAACTTTAATTTTTTTCTTCATCTATTCGCCAATATGGTTAGTGATTTTACTTTGTCTTTTGGTCATATTATTTTTCGTTAAGCAAACATCTTTTTTGCTGAGTAGAAACGATTTAAAAAAAATATATTACATTTTTACCCTTGGTCTATTTTCAATTATTTTCTGGGTAGGTTTTGAGCAAGCTGGTGGATCACTGACACTTTTTACAGACTCAAAAGTAGATAAGAGTTTTATGAATTTTACTATACCAACAACTTTCTTTCTTGCCATCAACCCACTTATTATTATATGTTTAGGGGCTGTTGTCGCAAAAATCTGGTTTTATGTAGATTCACACTTTAAAACAGATACGCCCGAAAAAATGAGTTTTGGTTTGATATTCATGAGTATCGGGTTTCTAATTCTGACACTCATCCAAAATATGGAAAACATTCACTTTGCGTGGATTATTCTAATTTATTTTTTTCATACCGTTGGTGAGTTGTGTCTCTCGCCAACAAGCTTATCGATGGTAACAAAAGTTGCGCCAAAAAAAAAACAATCTTTAATGATCGGTTTATGGTTTTTGACCTTTGCCATTGCTAGCTATTTTGCAGGACTGCTTCCGTCACTAGTTCAAAGCTTGAATTTGAACTTATTCAAACTTATAAGCATCCTAACTTTTTTAGGTGCCATCACTTTGGTCATGTTAAGACCTTATTTACGAAAGTTATTATGAAAAAAATTGTTCTTATATTAATGATACTAATCTCTGGTTGTGCAACAAGCAATCTTCCAAAAATTGAGCCTGTAGAAAAGATTTCATTAGATAATTTTATGGGTGATTGGTACGTATTGGCTCACATCCCAGCACTGATCGAAAAAAATGCGTTTAACGCTGTCGAGAGTTACTCGTTTAATAAAACAGATCAGGTGATTGAAACTACTTTTACTTTTAATAAAGGTGCCTTAGATGGTCCAAAAAAAATCTACAAACCAAAAGGATTTGTCATTCCAGAAACAAATAACGCCGTTTGGGGGATGCAATTTATATGGCCTATAAAGGCACAATATATCATTACCTATATTGATGAAGGTTATGAAAATACAATTGTAGCAAGAGATAAAAGAGATTACCTATGGTTTATGTCAAGATCAAGTGAATTATCGACAGAAAAAAAACAATGGATTTATAAAAAAACCACGGAACTAGGTTATGATAAAAACTTGTTACGTTTTGTCCCTCATAACTAATGAAACATTTTATATTAAAAATTTTCGATAATAATTACGCTGAGAAATTCTATCAAAAACAAAAAAATATTGATGGTGACTCAATTGACTGGTTTAGGGTTATCCCCTTCATTCTGATACATATTGGTGCTTTAGGTGCCTTATGGACTCATTTTGAATGGTTTTTAGTCTGGGTTGCTTTGGTTTTATTTGTCATTCGTATGTTTGCTATTACTGGGTTTTATCATCGTTATTTTTCTCACAAAACATTCAAAACATCCAGATTCATGCAATTCATTTTTGCCTTCATTGGTTCTACAGCTGCACAACGAGGTCCAATTTGGTGGGCATCTCATCACCGCCGACATCACTTAAATTCAGATAAGCACAATGACCACCATTCACCACATACACATCACTTTTTATGGAGCCATATGGGTTGGTTCTTGGCTAAGAAGAACTTTTTAACAGATCGCAAGGTTGTTCGTGACTTAATCAAATTTAAAGAATTGGTTTTAATTGATCGCTTTGATTGGTTACCGCCTGTCCTATTACTTTTATCCTTATTCCTTATTGGAGAATATTTATCGCTAACTTCAAGTATCAGTGGTTTGCATATGGTTATCTGGGGCTTCTGTTTATCAACAATCCTCGTTTATCATTGCACATTTGCTGTCAATTCCATCGCTCACCTATGGGGGACTCAGCGATACAATACAAAAGAAGAAAGTAAAAATAATTTTTTTGTTGCCCTATTCACTTTCGGCGAGGGTTGGCATAACAATCATCATCATTATCCTGGATCAATTAGACAAGGGTTTTATTGGTGGGAAATAGATTTAACTTACTATGCACTTAGATGTCTTTCCTTTGTAGGGATTGTTTATAATTTAAGAACAGTTAGTAAAGCAATTAGACAAAAGCATAACTAATGAAAATAGCAGTAGTAGGGTCAGGTATTTCAGGTCTTACTCTAGCTCATTATCTTGGCAAAAAACACCAAATTACGCTTTTTGAAAAAGATAATCGAGTTGGTGGACATACGCACACTCACTCTATAAAAATAGACAATAAAAAAATTAACGTTGATTCTGGTTTTATTGTTTTTAATAAAAAAACATATCCCAATTTTTTAAAATTAATTAAAGAGCTTGATGTCCCATTTCAAAAATCCTCAATGAGTTTTAGCGTTCAATCTAAATTAAATGGGCTTGAATATAATGGCAATAACTTTAATACGCTATTCAGTCAAAGAAAAAATATTTTTAATGTTAGATTCTGGTTAATGATATGGGAGATATTGAAATTTAATCGATTAGGTAAAAAGTTACTCAAAACGCCTGCCTCTCAAATCAAAAATATCACTATCGAAGAATTTTTAAGCACGTACAACTTTTCAAATTATTTTATGACCAACTATTTATTACCCATGACCTCAGCCATTTGGTCTTCCAGCTTTAAAGATGTGAAAAAATTTTCCTTACTATTTTTTTTAAGATTTTTAAATAATCATGGCATGATTAATGTCAACGACCGCCCCCAATGGCTTACCATTAAAAATGGGTCTAAGACGTACGTGGATCAAATAATTAAAAAACTTAACGGTTCAATTATTCTTAATGCAAATATCCAATCTATTGTTAAGAATGGAAAGAAATGTATTGTACAAACAAAGATGAATAGTTATTCATTCGACCATGTTTTTTTTGCCTGTCATGCCGACCAAGCGCTTAAATTAATCAAAAAGCCAACATCCATACAAAAAAAGATTCTTGGGCAATTTGCTTATGCAAAAAATAGTACCCTATTACACCGAGATTCATCACTCATGCCAAATAATAAAAGAGCATGGGCGGCATGGAATTATCATGTTAATAAGAAGCTTATTAGCGATGTCACGGTCACTTACAACATGAATATTTTGCAAAACATCAAAACAAAATCAGATTTAATGGTTAGCTTAAATATTGATAATAAAATAAACAACAAAAAGATTTTAAAAAAAATAACATATGAGCACCCCACATTTAACCTAAACACTTTTGCAGCTCAAAAGAAGCAGAAGTTATTATGTAATGGCCACTTTGCCTTTGCAGGAGCTTACTGGGGAAATGGTTTCCATGAGGATGGAGTTGTTAGTGCGTTGAATGCCATAAAATTTAGCGGGGTAAATAATTGAACCAGGGAATTTATAGTGGCGTGGTCACTCACGATAGAATTGCGCCCACAAAAAATAAATTCTCATACAGGTATTCGATGCTGATGCTTGACCTTGATCAGGTCAACTTAACTTTTCGGCGATCATTTCTCTGGAGTTTTGATCGTCCAAATATTGTTTGCTTTAGACAAAAAGACTATTTCCGCAAATCAAGGCACTTAAAAAATGACTTAATTGACTTTTTGGCAACTAAAAAGATTAAGGGGATAAACAAAATTTTTATACTGACAACCCCTCGTGTGTTTGGTGTGTGTTACAACCCTGTCAGTTTCTATTATTGTTACAAGGATTCTATCCTAAGGGCCATTATATCTGACATCAATAATACGCCCTGGAATGAAAGATTCGCATATATCCATCCATGCGACCAAGAAGATATAACCTATACATTTAACTTTGATAAGGAATTTCATATATCCCCTTTCATGCCTATGCAGATAAAATATAGCTGGCAATTTACAAAACCAAATGATGTTATCGTTATAAGTATGAACAACAATCTCAATAGTGAAAAAATATTTAATGCTACCCTTAAATTAAAAAGAAGATCGATTACAGGACTTAGTTTAGCTACATATATGTTTAAATATCCACTATCTCCACTTGAGACCATTTTTAAGATATATTGGAATGCGTTTAAACTTTGGTTGAAGAGAACACCATTCTATTCCCACCCGTCAAAATAAATATGCTAAAAAAACTTCTTTTTTCGAATCTCAAACTCTTGAACCATGCAAATTTGGTGATTCTGGATGGTCAGCAAAAGCATGTTTTTGGCTCAAATAGAGAATCTCTAAAGGCTGAAATCACTGTTGAAGACCAGGCCTTTTATAAGTACATAGTTTTTGGTGGATCCATCGGTGCGAGTGAGGCTTACATGAATGGATACTGGAGTAGTCCAAATTTAACTAATGTCATTCGTGTTTTTGCTGTAAATCAACAATTAACAGAAAAATTAGAAACAAAATTTAACTTCTTTATCAAGCCACTCTTTAAGTTAATTCATTATCTTAATAAAAACTCTATAAAAAATAGCCAGAGAAATATTTCAGCACATTATGATTTGAGTAATGATTTTTTTAAATTATTTTTAGATGAAACAATGATGTATTCATCAGCTATCTTTAAAAATAAATCTCAATCACTGCACCACGCATCCTTAAATAAACTGGATATTATCTGCAAAAAACTTCAACTCAAAAGAACTGATCATATCATCGAGATAGGAACTGGCTGGGGTGGTTTTGCGATATATGCTGCTGAAAAGTTTGGCTGTAGGGTAACTACAACAACCATATCAAGGCAGCAATATAATTTCGCCAAAGAGTTAATTAAGAAAAAAGGGTTAACAAAACAAATTAACTTACTCTTTAAAGACTATAGACATCTCAGCGGCCAGTTTGATAAGTTGGTATCCATTGAGATGATAGAAGCTGTTGGACATCATTATTACCCTGAATATTTTAAACAGGTAAGCTCTCTTCTGAAACCGACTGGTATGGGATTAATTCAAGCAATTACCATTCGTGATCAAAGATACAACGAAGCCGTCAAGACTGTAGATTTTATCCAAAAATATATCTTTCCAGGGTCATGTATTCCTTCAATTGATATTATCCAGTCAACTATTACAAGACATACTGACCTGATCATTTCTGATCTAGAAAACATTAATGTGCACTATGCGAAAACGCTCACGCTCTGGCAAAAATCTTTTAATAAGAATAGCAAAAAGATTATTAGCCTTGGATTTGACGAGAGATTCATGAAGATGTGGAACTATTATTTTTCTTATTGTGCTGGCGGCTTCCAAGAAAGAGCTATTAATGATTTCCATATTCTTTTATCAAAACCATTAAACCGCTTACCTCAAAATGAAAAAGATCTTCTTTAAAAATGATGTGGAATTTAATAAATATATTGAGAAAGCCGATGATTTAGGTCACCGAAAGACCTTTCATAAAAAAAACGAAATAATTAAAATTTTTAACGTAAGAGGACTCATATCCAGTGGTTTTTTCAATACTTACGCCAGTCGTATCATTAAGAATTCGCTCAAATTAAAAAAATATGACATCCCATCAATTGAAATTACTAATGAATTAGTTTTTCAATACAACAAAAGATTATCTGGTGTCTCATACAAATACATTCCCGGTACAACATATCGCGATTTGAGGCGTAAAATTTCAATGGATATGATAACCGACCTGGCTAATTATATTTCCAACATCCATAAAAAAGGCATATATTTTAGGGCGATGCATCTTGGTAATATATTGCTTCATAATAAAAAATTATTTCTCATAGATATCACTAATATTCACTTCTACCCATGGCCATTGTTTGTTTTTACAAGAGCACGTGCATTTAGAAGAATGATTAAGTACCAAGATGACATTATAAATTTCGGTTTGATAAATTATAAAAATCTTATAAGTGAATACATGAATTCGAGCAAATTTAACTATTTTGAGAGGATTCGATTTCAACTTTATTTAACAATATTTAGCAAAATTAAATATAAATATTTTAAAAAAACTCTTGGCGCCACAATATTGCTGGTTGTTTTGTTATGGCTGATTTGAATGTTGGAATAATTGGTGGCGGTATCGCAGGAATTTGTTCGGCAGTTGCACTTAAAGAATCTGGATTTGACTTTGTATTATATAGTGATGATAAACAATACCTACAGAATTCACCTCCCTACGCTTCACTTAATCCAAAATATGGCATTGCCTCATATAATCACAACTTACTGCATTTTCATGCAATCGAGTATGCCAAAGAATTTTATTCCAAATACTTAGACAGAACCTCCTTCGCCTTTCCTGGACTCTATCGTTTTATTAACAATGAAGACTTGAATGAAAGAGTGAAAAAAACGGTTCAAAACAACCCATTCCTTTCCGAAGAAATCAGTGTCATGTGCCATAAGAGTGAGCAAAATGCAATCTTTCACAAGACAGCCGGCTGGGTTAATACTGAAAGAATTCTCAGCCTAGAAATAAAGAAATCCGAAATTGAAATAAAGCAAATCCAATCAAAATCTTCAGGATATCGGTTGATCGATGTTAATGGAAAAGTTATTGCCGATCATGATGTCGTTATCTTATGTAACCCTCAAAGTATAAATAACTTATTAGGCCACAAAATTAATTGTGAGCAGTACTCTGGATCAATCCTACAAGGAAATTATCAATCATCAGAAAAGGTAAATTTATCACAAGAAGGATATATAATTTTTGATGATAAAACTTTTATATGTGGGTCAAGTTACCATAAAAATAAAGATATTCAGGATATAGATGAGAATGAAGAGAAAAAGTCTCTTGAAAAAAAAATAGCCTGGTTCGATGATATATCAAAGATTCAAAATGCAAAAAAACAAATATGGACTGGGACCCGTTTTACAACAAAACAGAGAATCCCATACGTGGGTAAAGCGCTAAAAGAAGTAAAGCAAAGTCATAATGGAATGGAATTTATTTGGCGAGATAATATCTTAATAAATAGCTTTTATGGCTCCAAAGGTTTTACCTTAGCTCCGCTTGCTTCAAGGATTATAGTAAAAATACTGACTGGCGAACTTGATGAGCTTGATGCTAAATTTTTAAATTATTTAAACCCATATCAAAACCTTGTCAAAGGACATAATAAAAAAAATATAATTGGCTTTAACTATGCATGATCTTAACAAAATTCTTGCTGACCTAGAATCACAAAATAAATTCGATGAAGCTATACAGCTATTAAAAAAAGAGCTCAAGAAAGTACCCCGGGACCTTTCAATCCAAACTGAAATTGGTAACTATTATGCTTTGGCTGGAGATTTTGAAGAGGCTCTGGGTTACTTTCGAAGGGTATATCATGTCTTTCGCGACAATGACCATCTTGCTGAATCAATTTCATTTTGTCTCAATGAACTTGGAAATGAGGCATTTATAAAAAGAAATTATCAACAATCAAAGCTATATTTTGAAGAACTAATAAATCATGAGAATAATAATTGGCGGCATTTTTATAATTACGCCAATGTTTTGCAAGCCAACAATGAAATTATAGCTGCCATTAATCATTATTTAACCGCTCAAAGCAAAGGGGGTGGAGGCGATGAAGATCTGTATAACAATTTAGCGAATGCTTATCTAAAACTAGATAACTTAAGTGAGGCAAAAAAATGTTATGAGAAATCATATCAGTTTAAAAAAAATGACAATGCCTTAGTCCAATTACTTCATCTGAATCAAAAGATTAATGACTGGAGTGAGTTTGATACCCTAATGAAAGATATTCATAATCGACTAAAGGATGACAATTTTTCTTTTCCACCCTTCCCTATGCTTACCCTACCAGGATTCTCTAATGAACAATACTTAAAAATCGCCTGTCAGTGGAATAAAAAATTACCATTTGAACCTGCAATGCATAACCGCTCCACTAAAATAAATGACAGAAAGGCTAAAATTGCCTACATGTCCTCAGATCTAAGGAATCATCCTTTATTTTATTTGGTACATGATGCTCTGTCATTTCATGATGAGGACAAATTTGAGCTGTTTTTTTTGTTCAATGGTGTTGAAGAGAAATCAAAAGAGTATTTATCTTTTAAAAAATTATCAACAAACTTTATCAACACCTTTAACATGCCTGATCATGAGCTTGTTCAAAAAATTAGTGATTTAGATATTGATATTCTGGTTGATTTATCAGGGTTTACAAAAAATAGCAGGACCAATATCCTTAAATATCACCCCGCTCCAATTCAAGTTAACTGGCTCGGCTATCCTGGAACGTTCGGAAGTTTCAATGGCAAACCATTGTGTGATTACATATTTGCGGATGAAATTGTTATTGATAAAAGAAACACAAAGTTCTTTTCTGAACAAATCATTAATTTAAAACCGACCTACCAACCCAATAATTTTAAAAGACCTTCAATTAAAGTATCAAGAGATTTATACCACCTCCCGGATGATCATTTTATCTTTGCCAGTTTTAATCAGAATTTAAAAATTACAAAAGATATCTTTGATGTCTGGATAAACATTCTCCAGGAATGCCCAAAGTCATCCTTATGGATACTGCTGCAAAACGATATTTCAAAAAGAAATATTAAAGAATATGTAAGAAAAAATGGTCTAGATGACAACAGAATAATTATTGCTGAGTATGCTCCTATTGAGGAGCACATAGGTAGAATTGAGCATGTAGACCTATTTTTAGATTGTTATCCATACAATGCACATACCACCATAGCTGATGCAATCTACCAAAATAAGCCTACCATCACGCATATTGGTGAAGCAATGCAATCGAGAGTTGGAGCAAGTTTATTATATGCCATCGATTGTTTTGAAGAGCTGGTATTTGATAATCTCCAAGATTACAAAAAACAAGCTATTTTCTTCTATAACAACCAACAGAACTTAAAATATTTAAATATAAAAATCAATAATAAAAAGCATGTCTTATTTCAGCCTGATGAATATATAAAAAATATCGAAGAAATTTATTTAAATTTTATTTCAGAGCAGAGAGAGAAATTGCAAGGATAATAAATAAGCCTCCAACCAAATCCTTAATTGCCAATATTTCGCTTGCCAGCCAATAGGATGACAATGCAGCAACAATGATTTCAAAAGTAAAAATAGGGCTTGCTTTAACAGGATTAATTTTAGGTAAACCGTATTGGATAATTAGCGTCGAACAAAAAAGAAGGAACCCGATGATGAATAACAATATTAGACTATTTGAATTCATTAAATTAGTGACATTTAAATCATTGGTTATTAATATTAATAATGTTCCGCCAACTGCTACACCAATCCAAATGGCAAAAGATTTTGATTGATAATGAATCTTGCTGAATTTTCTTGCTAATACATTGGTGCAAGCAAAGAAAATTCCAGCCATTAGGGCAAAAAAATCGCTGAACTCTATTTTCATTAAAAATGAATTAAGATCAAACAAGATAATAAAGCCGCCAGTAATCGACATTAAGGCAATGTATACATCTTTTTTTTGAAATGTATCTTTGGGAATTAAAAAATAACTTAAAAATATCGTCCACAGGGGTGACATAAAGAAAAGCAACATGGATCTGACAACATCTCCATTAACAACAGCAATCACATATGAAATATTGGTGACGCATCCTACTAAAGCAAAAATCACTAATGAATTTATATTTGAAAAAATATCCTCATATCTTTTAGGAAATATAAAAATCACTGCAAACAAACTAGCAACCACAAAGGTAAGAGTGCTAGCAGATATCGGATAAATTTGATTTAGTTCAAGCAGCCTGTATGGATACCAAACGAGGCCCCAAAACACTGTCCCATAAAGCAGACAGCTTAAACCTAAAAACTCTTCTTTTTTCATCGTCATTTAATTGATAAATTGTTTTACTGTATCGTTAATCTTTTGATAAACATTAATTTCAAATGGATCGTAAATTTGGATATCTTGCATTGACCTGAGCCAAGTGATTTGTCGCTTTGCCAATTGTCTCGTGGCAAACAAGATTTTATCGAACAACTCCTCTTGCTTTATCTCTCCCCTTAAAAACATTCCAACTTGTCGGTAGCCTATTGATCGCATAGAATTTGAATTCCAATTTAGTTGAGGATATTTAACAAATAACTCTTTCACTTCCCCCACTAAACCCTCTTCTAACATGGTTTGAGTTCTAAGTGAGATTGCATCATGAAGCTTTTTTCGGTCATTGGGAATCAATGCAATTTTAAGGATATCTTTATCATGGATCGAATCTTGCTTAGGGGTTGTGTTATAAAAGCTTGATAAAGGCTGATTGGAGATTAAAAATACCTCATAAGACCTCATCAACCTTTGCTTATCAGTCTTTGCAATCTTTGACAGTGAATCGACTTCCTTTACTTTAGTTGCAAGCCAATCTAGTCCATTATTATTTACTAATTCCTCTACATGCCTTCTAACCTCCGGAGACGATTTGGGTATATCATCAAGAGGGCTCAGGATGGCATTGAAATACATCATAGTTCCACCTACCAATAGTGGACTTAATCCTTTCTCATTTAATTGATTTAAAATTTGCTGATAGTGATTTAAAAAATGATCTACTGAAAAATGATCGCAGGGTGAAATAATATTTACCAATTCATGAGGATATTTTTTTAATTCATCTACTGGTAATTTAGCCGATCCAATATTGCAGTCACAATAAATCTGTGTGGCATCGACACTTACAAGCTGAAGCTTTAATTCTTGAAATAGTCTTGTTGCAATTCCAGTTTTGCCCGAGGCCGTTGGACCCATTAAAAATATTTGTTTCACTGTTCAGGCTCAATAAAAAATGCAAGATTGGCACCTGTTTTAAGGTATGTCTTGATACCTTTTACCACACTTTCAGCTAGTTTGATTTGAAAGCTTTCTGACCTAAGGTTTTTTTCCTCTTTTGGATTACTGATAAAAGCAGTCTCGACAAGTATAGATGGAATATCTGGAGCTTTTAAAACTGCAAAACCAGCTTGCTCCACATATTTTTTATGTAGTGTATTCACCTTGCCCATTTCATCTAAAACATACCGCCCTAATTTCATTGAATCATTGATCGTCGCACTTAAGGATAAATCGAGTAAAGTTTGCGCCAAAACTGGGTGTTTATCATCAATACTTACCCCACCAATCAAGTCGGACTCATTTTCTTTGTTCGCAATAAACTTAGCAAATGCACTGGAAGCACCTCTTTCGGATAAAGCAAACACGGAGGATCCTTTTACAGATTTTTTAGTGAAAGCATCTGCATGAATTGAAACGAAAATATCAGCCTCAAGCTTTCTAGCTTTTGCGACTCTTTTTGCAAGAGGGATAAAATAATCGCCGTCACGGATTAAAACCCCTTGCATGTTTGGCTCTTTATCAATAGCATTTTTCAATTTCTTCGCAATCGCGAGAGTGATGTCTTTTTCTTTGGTGCCTGAAGACCCTCTAGCGCCAGGATCTTCTCCACCATGGCCGGCATCAATTGCAACTATAATTTTAGCCTGCTCAGTTTCTTTTGGCGGCTCTTCTTTCGGCTTCTCTATCTCTTTAGTAGTTAAAGTAGTGTTTTTATCTTCAGTCATGAGCTTATTGTCTTTTTGATCATCACCTTCCCTGGCTTGTAATTGTTTTAGCAAGTGTGCAATTTCATCTTCCTCATGATAGACATCAACAACAAGTCGATGGCCATATGACTTAATAGGCTTCAAACTAAAGATTTTAATCTTAGACTCGTGACGTAGATCAATTACAATACGTACGGTACCAGGGTCAAATTGTGCAACACGCACTCCAAAAATAGATGAATTTTCTTTAAAATCAACCTTAGGTAAATCTTTTAAACTATTGTTTATATTAATATTTTTTAAATCAATAACTACCCGGTCTGGGTTTTTTAAAATTGATTGATCATTTTTTATGTAGTCAGTTGATTCAATAGTAAACCTCGTATACTCATTGGATGGCCACACACGAGTTTGCACATCCGCATACACATTTATTACAAAAAAAGCTAACAGAAAGCTAAAACAAATTCTATATAATGGCATTATCAGCCTCTTCTTTGATATAAACGTCCATCACTCTAACATCAAGTTGCTCATTTGAAATGTTGATTTCTATATCTGGTTTAATATTCACACCCCTAATTTTTTCAGGCCACTCAATAATAGAAATCGTATTATCTGTCATTAAATAATCGTCAAACCCTCCGCTAAACCATTCTTCTGGGCACCCAAAACGGTAAAGGTCAAAATGATGTACTGTCAGTTTTTTTAATTGATGTGTTTCGACGAGATTGTAAGTTGGACTCTTTACTTTATCTTGATACCCCAAAGACTTTAGCAGATATCTCACTAATGTAGTTTTTCCTGCACCTAGCTCGCCTTTTAGGAAGATTACCATACCCGCTTTGAGTTTTAGCCCGATAAGTTCGGCAACTTTTTTTGTATCTTCCTCTGATTTGCAGATATGATGTATATGATTCATTACGTCATAGTTTATTATTTTTTTTCATGTTAGATAAGGCTTATTGGAAAGATATATCAAAAAAAATTATAGCTACTGGTAAAGAGCTAGGATTTAGCGATGTAGGGATATCTAATTCAACAATTAATCAAAATCAGGGACTTTATAAGGAATGGATTAACGCTAAAAATCATGGCGCCATGTCATACCTCGAAGATCATCAAGAGATTAAATTTGATCCTGAAAATATTTTACCTAACACGAAAAGTATTATTAGTGTGCGGATTGACTATCTTCCACTTAACGAAAATCTTATTGATCTAATTAACCAAAAAGATAAAGCCTATATAGCCCGCTATGCTCTTGGAAGGGATTATCACAAGACATTAAAGAAAAAACTTAATCACTTTGGTAGTTTGATTGAATCTATAATTACAGAAAGTGATTTTGATTTTAAATACAGAGCGATTACTGATTCAGCACCAAGCCCAGAGATTGAAATTGCGACTCAGGCTGGACTAGGTTGGCGTGGAAAAAATACATTATTACTCAACAAGAATAATGGCTCATGGTTCTTTCTTGGTGAACTATATACGAACGCTCCATTAGTTTTTAATCACACAACAAGCACAAACCACTGCGGCTCTTGCTCAGCCTGTATTGACATTTGTCCCACCCAGGCCATTGAAAAACCTTACTATCTAAATGCATCTAAGTGTATCTCCTACTGGACAATTGAACATAAAGGCACAATTCCTATAAGCTTTAGGAAAAAAATTGGTAATCGAATATACGGGTGTGATGATTGTCAGATTATCTGTCCATGGAATAAATTTGCTAAGAAAAGCACTGAAATAGATTTTTTTGTAAGACATAAGTTAAATAACATTTCTCTTATGGACTGCTTTTTGATGGATAACCACCGTTTTAATGATCACTTCAATGGAAGCGCCATCAGGAGGATTGGTTATGAAAAATGGATTAGTAATGTCGCAATTGCTCTAGGCAACGCAGGCCATGATCAAAAAATTATAGACGCTTTAATAAAACGAAGTGAGGATCCTTCAAATTTAATCAAAGAACATGTTTTATGGGCAATAACCGAACAAGAAGCGAAGAAATAATATATTTTTTGCTATAATAGCGCTTTCAATTTTACTCACCTAAATTAACATTTATAAATGACGAAAATAATTGACTCCAACGAGTGGCAAGACCTAAAAAAACATTTTGACGATATCAAAAATGTTCAGATGCGAGATCTGTTTAAAGATGACGAGCAGCGTTTTGAAAAATTTCACCTAGCATTGGATGATTTTTTATTTGATTTTTCAAAAAATAGAATAAATGACAAAACCTTAGTCCTTCTTAACAAATTAGCTATTAAAGCTGATGTAGAAGATTGGAGAGCTAAACAATTTAGTGGTGATAAAATAAACACAACAGAAGATCGTGCAGTTCTTCATACAGCACTTCGTTCGCAAGATGATGATCCTATTTTTGTTGATGGTATTGATGTTAAACCAGAAGTTAAAAAAGTTTTAAAGCAGATTGAAAGCTTTAGTAACTCCATTAATGATGGATCCTGGAAAGGTTTTACTGGTAAAAAAATTAATACGATTGTGAATATTGGAATCGGTGGTTCTGATTTGGGTCCTGCAACGGTTTGTAAAGCATTACAGCCCTTCTCACATAAAGATTTACGAATTCATTTTGTGTCTAATGTAGATGGTGCGGACTTAGCCTTGACGCTTGAAAAGTGTGATCCTGAAACTACTCTCTTCATAGTTGCTTCCAAAACATTTACCACCCAAGAAACGATGACCAATGCTTTTTCTGCTCGACATTGGTTTTTAAATCATGCAAAAAATAATGATGCTATCAGTCAACATTTTGTTGCCGTATCTACTAATACCGAAAAAGTAAAAGAATTTGGCATAAACGAAGAAAATATGTTTATTTTTTGGGACTGGGTTGGTGGAAGATACTCCTTGTGGTCATCTATTGGCCTGTCTATTTCGATTTTCTTAGGTTATCAAAATTTTAAAGCCCTTCAAACTGGTGCCTATGAGATGGATCAACATTTTCTTCATGCTCCAATAGAAAAAAATATGCCAATTCAGATGGCTTTAATTGGCATTTGGTATAACAATTTCTTTAAATTTAACACACAAGCAATACTTCCTTATGATCAAGGACTATCCTTGTTGCCATCCTATTTGCAGCAAGCAGACATGGAAAGCAATGGCAAATTTATTGATCGAGATGGCAAGCGAGTATGTCTAGAGACAGGTCCAGTTATATGGGGTGAGTCAGGTACAAATGGACAACACGCCTTCTACCAATTGATTCATCAAGGCACGCAGTTTATACCATGTGATTTTATTATGCCCATAAAATCTCACTACAACCCTGGAGATAAAAAAAATCTTCATCATAAAATCTTGATGTCCAATCTACTTGCTCAATCACAATCTTTAATGATGGGGAAAACCATTGATGAGGCGCGATCTGAGCTCATTAATTCAGGGTTAAGCGATCAAGAAATATCTTCTTTGCTACCTCATCGATCATTCGAAGGAAATAGGCCAAGCAATACTATCCTATTTGAAAAGCTTACGCCAAAAAACCTAGGTAGGCTCATAGCCCTTTATGAACATAAAATATTTGTCCAAGGAGTTATTTGGAATATTAATTCATTTGACCAGTGGGGAGTTGAGTATGGTAAGCAAATTGCCCGCCTCGTTTTACCAAAAATTCAAGGTGAAAAGACAACCAGCTGTTTTGATTCCTCAACAAATAATCTAATAGATTACATTAAAAAAAAGTGCTAAATAATTAATTTAATTGATAATTTTTATTAATTATTTGACTATGCAACACACTACCAATCCCAGCCCCTAGCTTTTTTGCAAAGCGATCAGCAAAGGTTTCATAAGTCGTGAAATCAATCACTTTTTCATATCCAATTACATCTTTTGCGATTGATGATACTGTTCCAAAGCCATCAATCAATCCCAATTTGTATGCTGACTCACCATTCCAAAACAACCCTGAGAATATTGATTGGTCCTCAGATAATCGATCGCCTCTACCCTCTTTGACTGCAGCGATAAATTGCTGATGAACTTCATCGAGAAGTTGTTGAACATGCTTCATTTGAGCAGGATCTACAGGCTGAAATGGATCAAGAATTCCTTTGTTTTTCCCTGCAGTCATCAATCGTCTTTCAATCCCAAGCTTCTCAATCGCTTGATCAAAACCAAAACCATTCATCAAAACTCCAATCGAGCCAACAATACTTGATTTATTTGCATATATATCATCTGCTGCAACAGCAATAAAATATCCTCCTGAGGCACAAACATCCTCAACAACAACCTTGATGGGCTTTTGAGGATAAATCAATTTAAGGCGTTTTATTTCATCATTGATCATTGCGGACTGGACTGGACTTCCCCCCGGACTATTAATACTTATAATAAGTCCCTTAGTGCCTTCATTTTTCATCGCCTTTTGTAAACTTTTGATAGCATCCTCTGCATTAATCTCAGATTCTGATGAGATAATGCCATTCAGCTTAACCAAGGCTGTAAAATCCCCTGAAGTATTCATTTGATCACCAGGTTTAGCTAGAAATATAAAAAGAAGGATAAAAAGATACAAGAAGGTAACAATTTTAAAAAAATTACTCCATCTGCGATTTCTTCTATTTTCAATGAAGATATTATTCAGTAACGTATTCAGTGCCTGGTCTTTAACTTCTTGATCTTTATTTTTTACTGTCATCGTAAATTACCTCAATTTTATGATTTCTCTCAATAACCTCTAATTTTTTTAGGTATTTTGACTTGCATGGTCCGGAAAGACAATGGCCATTTTTTGGATCATAGACAGCTCCATGAGTTGCACAAATCAAAAATTTTTCTGTTTCATCGAAATAATGTGCATCATCCCAATCAAGCTCAACTGGTAGATGTTGACATTGGTTAATATAAGCATGAAATTCACCTTCATAATAAACAACAAATATTGATGTTTCATTAGTTACATATGCTTTAACAGCCTTTGTGGCTGAATTTATAATTTTGTTTTTTTCAAAGATAATTGACTCAGGCATTATTTAATAACCAATCAAATAGAACGATGGGAGAGTCAGCAAAGAAATTTCCATAATCATCAAAATCCCCCAGTGAGCTTGCACCATAGTTTACTCCAACAAAGTTAACATGGGCATTTTTTGCCATATTTTGGTCCATTAGTGAATCTCCCACCATTGTAACGGATGTGCGATCAAACATTAGATTTGTGTATATCTCTTCAATCATCTGAGGATGTGGCTTTGAAAAACATTCATCAGCAGTTTTTGAGTCGCTAAAATACTTTCGTAGATCATAGGCTGTAAAATCATTATCTAGTCCACGTCGGCTTTTTCCGGTAGCGACTGCTAGAGTAAAGTTATTATTTTTCAATCGATCTAAACCTAAAATGACGCTCTCAAAAGGTCTTGGACGCTCAACAATATAAAGCTTTTTATATAAATCAGCGAACTCATTAAATTCTGTTTGAGATTCTGAACCTGTAAGAGTTTTAAATGCAATCGGAAGGCTTAATCCAATTACTGATTTTATTTTTTTTTCATCAAAAGTTTGTTTGTATAATGTGAAACATGCTTGATTAATTGATTGAACAATATGAGATGTGCTATCAACAATAGTCCCATCCCAATCAAAAATAATTAACTTACTCATCAAAAAATTTTCCAAGCTCTATTGGTAAGTCAGCAACTAACTCTACCTTTTCTTCAGTAAATGGATGCGTGAAAGATAACTTGTGAGCGTGAAGAAACATTCTTTTTAACCCACTTGAATGTAATTTTTTATTGAGTGCAAAATCACCGTATTTATCATCGCCAAGCACCGGAAATCCCAAGAAAGCAAGCTGAACACGAATTTGATGGGTTCTGCCAGTAATTATTTGTGCAGATAATAATGATTTATGTGGCATTTTTTTCACAAGATAAAATATAGACTTGGATAACTTTCCCTTCAAAGGATCCTCGACCACATTTACATGATGACCCTCAGGTGTTTGTTTTTTTTCTAAACGAAGAATCACTTCTTTCTTTTGTAAGTCCCAATTTCCTTTGACTGCAACTAGATAATTTTTTTTAATCTTTTTGTTACGAAAAAGTTCTTGCATTAATCTTAGTGCAGACCTTTTTTTTGCTATCACAATAATACCGGAAGTATTTTTATCGATACGATGCACCAACTCTAAAAACCTATGTTCTGGGTTTAGGTGTCTCATAAGCTCAATTAATCCAAAATCAATTCCACTCCCTCCATGCACAGCTAAGCCATTAGGCTTATTTACTACCAATAACCATTCATCTTCGAAAATAATTTCTGGTTTAAATGCGGTTGAAGGTGTTTTTTCTTTCTTCTCTATAAAATCAATCGGAGGAATCCTTACTACATCATTAATTTTTAACTTATAAAGAGTTTTTATTCTTTTCTTATTAACCCTCACCTCTCCATTGCGGATAATTTTGAATATATGATTTTTTGGAACATCCTTAAATAATTTAAATAAAAAATTATCAATTCGCTGATCTTCAGATGAATCATCTATTTCTATATATTGAATTTGCTTATTCTGCATCTAATTGTTTTCTTTTTATCCGTTTTACCCTATACTCTTCCAGTAGTCTTTAAATCAAAATAGTTGATTTTTAAAGAATTTTTTGAACATGAAAGATTGTAACCTCATTTACAAATAGATGTTAAGAGTTGCAATTTTTAAACAAGATTTTTGATATAAGAATTTAATTAAGCTTAAGGTTTGAAACGAAAAGCTTAAAATTATTCCTATCAGAATCTTCTTATCTATAAGGAGATATGATAATGAAGAGGATGCTATTTAATGCAACTCAATCTGAAGAAATACGTGTAGCGATCATCAATGACTCTACTATTGAGGACCTAGACTATGAAAGAAGTACTAGGGAACAAAGAAAGAGTAATATTTATAAAGGTACGATTACCCGTGTTGAACCCTCACTAGAAGCAGCTTTTGTGGATTATGGAGTTAATCGACATGGTTTTCTTCCCTTTAAAGAAATTGCAAAAGAATTTTATTCCAAAAAATCCCGCAAAAAAAACTTGTCCATTTCTGATGTAATCAATGAAGGTCAAGAAGTAATTGTCCAGGTCTCAAAAGAAGAACGTGGTAACAAGGGAGCTGCCCTCACAACGTTTTTATCTCTTGCGGGAAGATATATTGTGTTAATGTCCAATAGCCCAGAAAGTGGTGGAATTTCTAGAAGAATTGAGGGAGATGAAAGAACTAACTTTAAAGAAGTTCTTTCTCAGTTGAAAGTAAAAAAAGGGATGAGTGTTATTGGTCGCACAGCCGGCATTGGTGCTAATGTTGAGGAGATTCAATGGGATCTTGATTACCTGACGCAACTTTCTGAAGCAATTCAAGGAGCTTCAGTTCAACAAGCAGCCCCGTTCTTAATCTATCAAGAAAGTAATCTCGTTATTAGAGCTATTAGAGACTATTTCAACACCGATATAGAAGAAATCTTAATTGATAATCAAGATATCTATGACCAAGCATCGCAATTCATGAACCATGTAATGCCTGATTATGCTGATCGTATCCAACTTTACGAAGACAGCACCGCTCTCTTTTCAAAATTTAAAATTGAAAATCAAATCGAATCTGCATTCTTAAGAGAAGTTCAGCTGCCATCAGGAGGGGTTATTGTAATTGATCACACCGAAGCATTAGTATCAATTGATGTTAACTCTAGCCGATCAACCAAAGGTAGAGATATTGAAAATACTGCTTTTAATACCAATATTGAAGCTGCAAGAGAAGTTGCTAAGCAATTAAGGCTCCGAGATATTGGTGGGTTAATTGTAGTTGATTTTATCGATATGGAAAATCCCAAACATCAAAGGGAAGTTGAAGACTGCTTAAGGGATGCATTAAAGCATGATAAGGCGAGAATTCAAACGGGTCGAATATCAAGATTTGGATTAATGGAACTCTCCAGGCAGCGATTAAGGCCGAGCATTGGAGAAACAAGCAATGGCGAATGTCCAAAGTGTAACGGGACAGGACGAATTCGTGATTTTCAATCATCTGCGTTACATATAATCAGAATGATTCAAGAACAATCAAATAAAAAACAGGGGCAAAAAATCTCAGTTCAAGTGCCTGTCGATGTTGCAACTTTTCTATTAAATGAAAAAAGAGAAATAATTATTCAAGCTGAGTCAGATGGAAATAATAAAATATTTATTATTGCTAACAAATACTTTGATGTTCCTCAGTACAAGATTACATCGTCAGATTTAGGTAATAAAAAAGAATTAAGTTATCAAGAGATAGATGTTCCTGATATTGAGACTTTTGAAGATAGTGATGTTGAAATAAATGAAAAACAGACTCCTGTTGTAAAAGGTGTTATTCCAGAAAAAAGATCTAAAAAAACCAAAAATAAATCACTGTTTGGATTCATAAGGGGATTGATTGCTAGCGACGATGCTGTTGAGGAGTCTTCCGAGGTTGTTTCTGATTCTTCAAGCGACAATGAATCACCACAAGACTCACAGGTGAACGAAGCTAATAAAAAACCGTTCAAAAATAATAGAAGAAGGAGAAATAATCGCTCACGAAACTATAGATCAAATCAACAAAACCAAGAAAATGTCGATAAAAAAACCGAGCAGGCTATAGTTGAAACTCCTGTTGATATTGCAAAAAACAGCAATAAAAATTTAGATGCTAGCAATCAACCCAAAGATAAACCAAAGAGAAATCGACCTAAGAGAAAAGTTGAGGATCTAAAAGATATAAATCTTGCTGATGTCGGGTTAAAGTTAGTTGAAACAGATAAAAAATCTATTTCGGAGATAATTCCAAATGAAGAAGTAAAAAAACCAGCTCAAAGAAAAAAAGCTGCGTGGGCTAAAAGTGAAAAAACAACAGCTAAAAAAACAGAAAAGTTGGTAATGGTTGAGACAAAAGATGCGGCAAAAAAATCAGCTAAGGCTGCGAGCACCAGGGCTTCATCAAAGAAATCAACTAAAAAAACGGCTGAAAAGTAGACTCATTAACCAGTATCCGAAATAAATAGACACTAAAGACAAAAAAACGGTAAGTGAGATATGAAGAAAAGCTTTTAAAAAAAGCTTTTCTTCAATGAATCCAAAAAACTGAGCTCCAAAGCTTGAGAATGTTGTCAAACTTCCTAAAAATCCAACTACGATACCGATTCTAATAACTTGGCTCATAATTTGATATTGTGAATCTAGATACAACACAACACCCATTAAAAAACAACCAACAATATTAGCAACCAGAACTCCGTTGATAATAAAAAAATTAAATGGCCATAATAAAACAAAAAAATACCTCAGCATTGCTCCAAAAGCTGCAAACAAGCCAATTACAAAAAACTGATATAGGTTATTCATTATCAAACTTTAAAAAATGTTCGCGATAATATCTTAATTCTTCAATTGATTCTTTAATATCTGCCAGAGCTTCATGTTTTGCTGACTTTTTGAATTTTCCTAGAAGGCTTGGTTTCCATCTTTTAGCCAATTCTTTAAATACGCTGACATCCAGGTTTCTGTAATGAAAATATGACTCTAATTGAGGCATATAATTTGCCATAAATCGTCTATCCTGGCATATCGAATTTCCGCACATCGGGGATTTACTCTTATCCACATATTGGCTTAAAAAACCAATCAGCTCACGCTCAGCCACATCTTCAGTGGTTTGAGATTGCTTTACTTTGTCAATTAAACCTGACTTTGAGTGGGTATTTGTATTCCAAGCATCCATAGAATCCAATAATTCACTTGATTGTTTTATGACATAAACTGGTGCTTCAGCAATTATTTCTAGATGAGGATCGGTAACAATAACAGCAACCTCTATGATCTTATCGGTCCCTGGATTTAATCCGGTCATTTCCATATCAATCCATACTAAGTTATTGTTATTTTTTGTCATGATTTCCATTAAAATTTATACATTTGAAGACATATATAACTTTAACATTTCTTTTACTTTAAAATGCTGATTTTAGCTAATGAATACAACAATGACTTTTACTTATATTTTTCTGTTTTTATTAATTCTCTCAACAATAACCGAGATCTACTTATCAATTCGACAAAATGCTAGTGCGCTCAGCAATCAAAATGAAGTCCCAAAAGATTTCAAGAAAATTGTAAAACCAAAAGATCATAAAAAAGCAGCATTATATACGTCTGCGAAAGCAAAAATTAATATATTTGGATTTATAGTACAGGCCATCTTCTTATTTATACTCACCCTTGGTGGTTTGATTAACTACATCAATGAACTTGCTTTTCAATATTTTGAAAATGAAATTTTGCAAGGGGTTGTATTAATCTTTTCTGTAATTATCATATCGAGTATCATCGAAGCTCCTCTAGGCTTAATTAAAACATTTGTGATTGACGATAAATTTGGGTTCAATAAAATGACCCTCTCCTTATATGTGTCAGATTTAATTAAACAAAGCCTTGTATCAATTGTTATTATGTTGCCAGTCATTTTCATTGCACTTTGGATTTTTGGTAATCTTGGTGATTATTGGTGGTTTTGGTTGTGGATTTTTCTTTCAATCTTCAACGTAACTATGTTGGCAATATACCCCCTCTACATTGCACCTATTTTCAACAAGTTTAAACCCATGGAAGATAAAAAATTAAAAGCAAAAATAGAACAACTCCTAAAGAAATGTGGATTTGAATCTGATGGTTTATTTGTAATGAATGGTTCATTAAGAAGCACACATGGAAATGCTTACTTTACTGGTTTTGGTAAAGCAAAAAGAATAGTCTTCTTTGACACACTGCTTGAAAAACTTTCACCTAATGAAATCTTAGCAGTTTTGGCTCATGAATTAGGGCACTTTGCCCATAATCATGTGAAGAAGAGAATAATTTTTCTTTTTGTACTATCTTTTATAGGTCTTTATTTTTTAGATTTACTTAAGTCAAATGATTGGTTTTATTTAGGTCTGGGTGTTGAGAGCCAAACAAATGCAATTGCACTCCTTCTATTTTTTCTTATTTCACCATTATTTTTATTTTTTGTGAGGCCTTTTATGGCGCATTATTCAAGAAAAAATGAATATGAAGCAGATGCCTATGCATGTAAATTTACTCCTGCTAAAGATTTAAAAGAATCGCTCATTAAGCTTTATAGAGACAATGCTTCAACATTAACGCCGGACAATCTTTACTCTAATTTTTATGATAGCCACCCTCCTGCGATGGCAAGAATTAAGGCTTTAGAAGCTAAATGATAATTACATCGAGAATGGAATTTGATGCTGGCCATAGAATTCCAAATCATAAATCAACATGTAAAAATTTACACGGTCATCGCTATGCTATAGAAGTTTCGCTATGTGGAGAAATTATTCAGCAAGAACACCAATCTGACTTTGGTATGGTTTTAGATTTTAAGGATGCAAAAGAACTAATAAGAACGACGATTGTAGATCCTTGGGATCATGCATTTATTGTTTATAAAAAGGACTTGGAAGTTCTAAATTTTTTAAATCAAATCAAGGATCATAAGACGGTCATTTTAGAGAGAGTCCCTACTGCTGAAAATATGGCATTGATCGCATTTCAGATGCTTGAGGCGGCTTTTAACGATAAGTTTGATGGTAAGATTAAGCCAAGTCTTGTTCGGCTGTACGAGACGCCAAACAACTGGGCTGATGCATCATCATCTTAGTGTTTAATTTTGTTTAAGTATTCTTGATGAAGCTCAAGTTCTTTCTGGCTAGCGTTAACTACTTTTAATTTTTTTAATATATCTTTATCAAAATCGATCGATAATTTTTCTTGATTATTAAAATCTATTTCTAAAGCTTCCTGCCCCCTGGTCATTCCAATGAAGACTTCTGCGAGCAAAAGTGAATCAAGCAGGGCCCCGTGCAAATTTCTTTCAGAATTATCAACCCCGTAATGTCTGCATAGGGCATCTAAGTTATTTCTTTGCCCAGGCCTCAATTCCCTTGCCATAACCAATGAATCCGTAATAATCTGAACATAATCTTCAATAATTCCTTTTTTTATTCTTCCTAACTCCATATTTAAAAAACCAATATCAAATGGAGCATTATGAATAATCAATTCTGCATCAGAAATAAAGTTAATAAATTTTTCGGAAATAGATTCAAAGCTGGGCTTATCAGAAAGAAATTCTAATGTAAGGCCATGAACTTCCTGTGCAGCTTCATCAATTTCTCTTTCCGGGTTGATGTATGCGTGAAATTGATTACTGGTTACTTGACGATTGATCATTTCAATAGCAGCAATCTCAATAATGCGGTGTCCTTGAGCAGGATCCAGACCTGTCGTTTCAGTATCTAAAAATATCTGTCTCATTAAACACAATCTCCTACTGTTGCATTATTTGCCAATAGATCTACTTTATCATTAAAAATATCACCGCTATGGCCTTTGATCCAATTCCAATTCACTGTTAATTTTGAATTTAATTCATCTAGACTCCTCCATAACTCTTCATTTTTAACAGGCTTTTTCGTTGATGTTTTCCAGTTGTTTTTCTTCCACCCATGAATCCAAGAATTAATGCCATCAATAACATATTTAGAGTCAGTGAATAAATGTACCTCCTTTAATTGAACATGTTCATTGAAATAAAAAAGTCCTTGAATGGCTGCAGATAATTCCATTTGATTATTTGTGGTTTCTTTCATAGATCCAGACTTTTCCATCACAACTCTTCCATCTGAAACAATTACAAATGCCCAGCCACCAGGACCAGGGTTCCCATGACATGATCCATCTGTATAAATTCTATAGCTCATATGTTTCTTTTACTTTTACTTGGTTTCTCTGAATTTTACCATTCCATGATGGTTTAATTGGGGTCATGGTAAATATTTTTTTTCGTACAACAATTAAATAAATATTCGCAAACAATGGAAACCATCGGTCACCAATTTTATCCCACCTCGACTTATTTGATGCTGACTTAAAGCGTGGGTGATATCCAAAAAATTTTCCATTTACAATCTCAAATTCCTGTTTTAATAATTTATTTTGAAAAGAGGTAAAGCTCTCAAGATTTTGATTCCATGGCTCCTCTGAACTCATAGAAAAAAAAGTTCTTAACCCTATTGGGCTCCATGGATTAAAGTTTATAAATATCGCATGGCCATGAGGGATCAAAGAACGATAAACTTCAGATAATATCCTTTCATCTTCTGTATTTTGATGAGGAAGAACAATACAATCAATGCTATCTGACTCAAAGGGCATTTGCTCAGCATTAAATTGAATTTGCTTGCATGTGTATTTATTCTTAAACCTAGAATTTTCAATCAATGTTCGATGATTGCCAATCTGGACAATGTTGTACCCAAACAAATGATCAAATAATTGATCGAGAATTTTTTGCTCTAATGACAATAAATCCGAACCTCTTTTTGTTTCAAACCAAGCCATGTTTAAGTTTATAATTAGTTAATGTTTAAAGTTGTTCCCATCCCTATTCTAAATGATAACTACATTTGGACAATCATTCACGACAAAATGACTGTTGTGATTGACCCCGGTTTATCTGATCCAGTTTTAAAATACCATCACGAAAACAATCTTGATTTAACATCCATACTGATTACTCACCATCACCACGACCACATTGGAGGGGTCAATGAGATCACTAATCAATTTAACGTTCCAGTGTATGCCCCATATCATAAAAAATTTAATTTTAAATATCATCAAGTTCAAGAAAATAGCAAAATTCAGCTTTTCGATAACAAATTAGAATTATCAGTAATAGAAGTCCCAGGGCACACTTTAGAACATATAATTTATCATGGTAATGAGCTTTTATTTTGTGGTGACACTTTGTTTAGTTTTGGATGTGGGCGAATTTTTGAAGGTTCTTTTGGACAAATGTATGACAGCCTGAAAAAAATCAAGTCGATTGATCCAAACTCAAAGGTTTATTGCACACATGAATACACACTAAAAAACCTCGAATTTTTAAAATATTATTTCAAAGATAATGAGTTTTATAAAAATAAACACCAAGATTTATCAAAATCAATGATTACTTTGCCCTCTTTATTGAAGGATGAGTTAGAATCAAATCCATTCCTTAACTCTTCATTTGAAGAATTTAAAAAATTAAGAGAAGCAAAAGACCTATTTTAATGAAATATATATTACTGTTTTTTTCAATCCTCCTGAGCCCCTCCCTTTTTTCAAATTCCTTTGAATTCCCAACTACAATTGAAAATGTCGAGGGCGTAACTCTTGAATTGTTTGATGATCCATTGCTGGACAATGAAAAGACAGTGCACTACATTGAGGGAGATAAAAATTTATGGGAAAGAATACAAAATGGATTTGCTATTAAAGATATTGATAACAGAAGAGTTAAAGAATATGCAAAATGGTACCAATCTAGACCCGAGTATGTTGAGAGGATGATCGAAAGATCATCTCGTTACTTATTTCATGTTGTCGAAGAGGTAGAAAAAAGAAACATGCCAATGGAAATAGCTCTACTTCCTATGATTGAAAGTGCTTACAATCCTATTGCTAAATCAAGGCAAAAAGCAGTAGGAGTATGGCAGTTTATTCCATCAACAGGAAAATTATTTGGCCTTGAGCAAGACTGGTGGAGAGATAAGAGGCGAAATATTATTGACTCAACTAATGCTGCCTTGGACTACCTTGAGTATCTTCATAATCTTTTTGGGTCCTGGGAATTAGCTCTAGCAGCTTATAATGCTGGAGAGGGTCGAGTAAAAAGAGCTATTTTAAGAAATAAAAAAAGAAAATTAGCTACTGATTATTATTCCCTCAAACTACCTAAAGAGACAACAAACTATGTACCAAAATTGTTAGCGGTCAAAAAAATTATTCAAGATCCTGAAAGATTTCAACTGTATATTAAGGACATTCCAGATAAACCTTATTTCCAAGTTGTTAATGTTCCTGATGAAATGGATACACATTTAGCAGCTGAATTAGCAGATATACCCTTCGAAGAATTCCAATTATTGAATGCTGAACATAACCGACCCTTAATGAAAGCCCATTTTGGTGCTCAGGATATACTATTACCTGTTGACAGTGTGGATACATTTTTGAAAAATTTGGAAGAATATAAGGATCCCCTAACCAACTGGATTTCGTATACACCCATCAAAGGAGAAAAGGTAAACCATGTGGCTAAAAAATTTAATATTGATATAAAGGAATTAATTAAGATTAATCAATTAAGAAGCAATCAAACTCTTAAAAACAAAATTATCTTAATTCCTGCGTCACCTGATGTTTTAAAGAAGTATCCAATTAACACAGATAATTTATACTCCTACTCAACGATTATTACCCATAAGATTAAACCAGGAGATACGTTGGGCGGAATAGCTAAAAAATATAAGATCTCAATCAAAGATTTAATGGAGTTTAATGAACTCAAAAGCACAAAAATAATCGTAGGTAAGTACATCGATATTCCTCAATAAGGATATATGCATAAGTTTTTAGCTTTAATTTTTTTAAGTCTTGTCGTTGGTTGTAATAATAGTCAAAATCTTGACAATACCAACTATGATGACCCTATCCCACCAGAATCTGGAGGTGTGCTGACCAATGCAATGATTGGCGAGCCAAATAACCTGATTGCTATGATTGCTGGAGATTCAGCTTCTTCAGCGATTGCAGGACAAATTTTCAATGCACTCTTAAAATATGATCAAAATCTTGGTTTTGAAGGAGACCTGGCCGACAGTTGGACAATTTCTGATGATTATAAAAAAATTACATTTAATTTAAAGCAAGATATTAAATGGGCTGACGACAAACCGTTTACATGTGAAGATGTGCTATTTACTTGGAAGAAAGTAACTGACCCAGATACTAGAACTCCTTACGGGTCTGATTATCAACTGGTCAGTTCAGCTTCATGTGCAAACAATCACATATTTATTGCTGAGTACGATGAACCTTATGCTCCTGCCCTTGAAACATGGGCGTCCTTGCACATACTCCCAGAACATTTACTTAAAAATGAAAATATTAACGACACCTACTTCTCATTAAACCCTACAGGTACTAACTTCTATGCCCTAGATGAATGGACAACCGGTCAGCAGGTAAAGCTCAAAACTAACCCTAACTCCGTCCATGGTCGACCACTTCTAGAAAAAAAGATAACCAGAATCATTCCTGACCTATCATCCCAATTTATGGAACTGATTGCAGGAAATATTGATTTGATGAATATAAACCCAATTCAGTACTCAAGAGTCTTCCCTAGTCGATCTGAGTTGAACGATAAAATTAATCTCTATAAAGAGATGGGTAATGGGTATACCTACTTTGGTTTTAATTTAAAGAAAAAGCCTTTTGATGATGTCAATATCAGAAAAGCGATTAGTTATGCTATCAACAAAGAAGAAATTATCAATGGTGTTTTGCTTGGATTAGGCGAAGAAATCACCAGCCCATATAAGCCGGGTACTTACTGGGAAAATAGGTCGATCAATAAAATTTCTTTTGATGTTAGTAAATCCAGAGAATTGCTTGAAAAATCTGGCTACCAACTGAATGCAAACAATATCTACGAAAAAGATGGCAAGCCTCTTGCTTTTGAAATTCTCACAAACCAAAACAAACAACGAGAAATGACTGCAGTGCTAATTCAGCGGCGCCTTCAGGATATAGGTATTGATGTCAGTATCAGAGTCATTGAATGGGCAAGTTTTGTGAACAGGTTTATCAAAACAGGTGAGTTTGAAGCTGTCGTTTTAGGTTGGAGTCTTTCCCTTGATCCAGACCAATACAGCATCTGGCACTCTTCGCAACAAGGGCCAGGACAATTCAACTTTATTGGATATAACAACCCTAAAGTGGATAATCTTCTTGAGAGCGGAAGAAAAGAACTGAATAATGAAAGAAGAAAACAAATCTACGACGAGTTTTCTAAAATTATTTATGATGAGCAACCTATTATATATCTGTATGCCGGATATGGATTAACAGCTATTCATAAAAAAATAAAAGGTGTAAAGAAAATCACTCCTCCAGCAGGTGTATTTCATAATGATTACGAGTGGTATATTCCAAAAAAATTTAGAAGAAATGAGATGAGTCTCTAAATGTTAAATTATTTAATCAAAAGAATACTGTGGATGATTCCTATGTTAATTGGAATCAGCTTAATATCTTTTTTTATAATGCATTTAGCACCAGGTGATATCACGTCCAACGAAAGTGCGTTTAATCCAAAAGCCAGTGAGGAGTCACGTCAAAAGCTTAGAGAATTATATAATCTTGATAAACCTATTATTGTCCAATATGGGTTATGGTTAAAAAGAATTGTCCAGTTGGACTTTGGTTCATCATTTGCTTCCCATCAAAGGCCAGTATTATGGGAAAGTAAAGATGAAAATGGCAACATTAAACCAGGCTTAATTCAAAAAGCACTGCCTATAACCCTATTAATTAATTTTTTAACGATACTGCTTATTTTTTCGATCTCTATATTGCTTGGAACAATTGCTGCCATTAAAAAAAATAAGATCCCAGATCGCATCATAACCCTGTTTGTATTTATTGGTTTTGCCATTCCTGGTTTTTGGTTAGCCTTGATTTTAATGTACTCATTGGGGGTTGTGAATCAAGTTCTGCCTATATCGGGATTACATTCTGTTGGATACGAGCAAATGAGTAAGTTGGGTCAAATATTTGATCTTTTAAAACATCTGGCATTACCTGTATTTATTTCTTGCTTGAGTGGATTGGCAGGAATTTCGCTATATGTCAGAAACGGAATGATTGAAATTCTGAATCAAGACTTCATAAAAACTGCACGAGCAAAAGGATTGTATGAAAAAAAAGTTATTTTTGTTCATACTTTAAAAAATGCTCTACTTCCATTAATTACCATCTTAGGATTATCTATACCTGGCTTAATCGGCGGCTCAGTCATTGCGGAATCAATATTTGCCATCCCTGGAATGGGTAAATTGTTTTATGATGCAGTTCTAATGAGAGATTTCCCAGTTGTGATGGGCATATTAACTATTGGGTCCATCTTGACCTTAATAGGTAATTTAATTGCTGATTTAGCTTATGCATGGGCAGACCCCAGAATTCGAAGAGGGCTTGTCAAATGAAAAAGATTATAAAGAACCCCATGTCTTTAGCTGGGTTAATTATTATCTCAATTATAGGAGTACTTGCTATATTTGCAGGTTATCTAAGCCCATTTGATCCAAATTATATTAATATCGATGCAATCTTGTTATCTCCTGATGAAGTCCACTGGATGGGCACCGATGCACTTGGTCGGGATGTCTTTTCTCGAATGTTACATGGAGCACAAATTTCACTTCTTGTTGGAATTGTCGCTGTCGGAATATCTACATTCATTGGGATCATTTTAGGGTCTTTAGCGGGATATTATCGTGGCATTGCTGATACTATAATTATGAGATTAGTTGATGTCATGTTATCCATACCCTCATTTTTTCTCATTCTTGCCGTCATAGCTTTCCTCACTCCCTCCATCTGGAATATCATGATCGTCATCGGTCTGACCTCATGGATGGGTGTTACTCGATTGGTAAGAGCTGAGTTTTTAAGTTTAAAAGAGCGAGACTTTGTGCTCGCAGCTCAAACTTTGGGTGCAAGTGACTTCCGAATTATTCTTACGCACTTATTACCAAATAGCCTAGGTCCTATTATTGTCAGTACCGTCTTAGGTGTTGCTAGCGCTGTATTAGTAGAATCTGGTCTGAGTTTCCTCGGGCTTGGAGTTCAAGCACCTACTGCTTCATGGGGAAATATATTAACTGATGGAAAAGAATATATCCAATTTGCTTGGTGGTTGTCATTGTTTCCTGGACTAGCAATATTAATTACCGTATTAGGTTATAATCTTCTCGGAGAGGGTCTTAGAGATAACTTCGACCAGAATACGTAATATTTATATACGAGGTTTCCATGTCTTTTTTAAAAAACAAACGTGTACTTATTTTAGGTTTATTGAGTGATCGTTCGATCGCTTACGGCATTGCAAAGGCAATGCATCAACAAGGGGCTGAATTAGCCTTCACTCATCAAATGGAAAAACATGAGCAGCGAGTGCAAAAACTAGCTGCAAATTTTAATTCAAATATTGTATTGCCTTGCGACGTCTCAGATGATGATCAAATAAACAATCTATTTGGTTTATTAAAAAAACACTGGGATCATTTTGATATCTTGGTTCATTCCATTGCCTTCGTACCAAAAGATGCGTTACAAGGAGACTTTGTCGAAAACACCTCAAGAGAAAATTTTCGCATCGCTCATGATGTTAGCTCATATAGCTTTACTGCCCTTGCTAAGGCAGCGTTACCAATGCTATCAAAAGATGCGAGCTTGCTTACCGTCAGTTATCTAGGCGCTGAAAGAACAATGCCTAACTATAATGTTATGGGTTTAGCAAAAGCAAGCTTAGAAGCAAATGTGAGATATATGTCTCAAAGTTTAGGACCTAAGGGGATACGAGTGAATGCTGTATCCGCAGGTCCTATAAAAACTTTAGCTGCATCTGGAATCTCTGATTTTGATAAGATGTATTCATTTAACGAAAAACACGCTTCATTAAGACGAAATGTGACGATTGACGAAGTAGGTAATGTAGCCGCATTTCTTTGTAGTGATCTCGCAAGTGGAATTACCGGTGAAGTGACTTACGTAGATGGTGGTATGAATATTACGGCCGCGGGGGCAATCGACTAAGAATTACTGCGCAAATTGAAGAAACTTAGAGTTGATTTTTACTTTTGAATCAGCTCTTAAATCTTCAATATAAGATTTTTCAATTTCTTTTTCAATAGCAGCCATGAACTCTTCATTAAAGAATTCAACATCTTCTTTCAAGATATTGTCAGAGTCAACTTTGTCTAGTTTAATAACCATAAATTCGCCTTTAGGGTCATAAATTCCAGAGTAAACTGGCAAATCAGATGCGTTCATTTTAAAAATCTCTTCTGAAATGACGTCAGATAATCCCTGTTTATCAGATCTATCAATAGTTAATTCATCAATCCACTCTGGTTCTTTTACAGATCCGTTTTGCAGCGCTTCCACTAACTTATTGCCATCATTAATTAAATTTTCTTGAGAGTTTCTCTTCATTAAAAATGTTTTGATATTATCTTTTACATCATCTAATGACTGAGTCTCAGACTTTCTAAAATCTATAACCCTCGCAGAAACAAGATTATTGGGAGAAACTTCAACGGCTGGGGTATTAAACTTGTTATCAATGATAGTTTGGTCAAAAACGGCTTCAGAAAAAACAGGGTTGTTAAAGAAATTCTCTGCATCAGCTTTTGACATCCAAGGGCTTTGTTGAACCTCTAGGTTATATTTTTCAATGACAGGATCTAAAGACTCTTTTTGCTCGTAGACGATATTACTAAAATCTTCAGCATTGGTATTGTAAATTTCCAAAGCTTTTCCATACAAAAGCTCACCTTTTACTTGGGTTTTAACATCCTTGAATGATACTTGATCACCTTTGATATCATCTAAACGAATAATATGGAAGCCAAAATCTGTTCTGGCCAAGTCAGAAATTTCACCTTTATTTAATGTAAAAGCAGTCTCTTCAAATTCCTTAACCATCACCCCTCGTTTGAAGAATCCAAGCGAACCTCCATTTTTAGCTGATTCTGGATCCTGGGATAGATCTTTAGCGAACTCCTCAAATTTCTTAGGATTTTTTTTAATATCTTTTAATACATTAGATGCCTTTTGTCTGACTTTTTCCACCTCATCATCAGATTGAGAAGCATCAGCTAAAAATAAAATATGGCTAGCGGAACGCTCTTCATCACCTTCATAGTTTTGTTTATTGAACTCGTAAAACTCTTTAACTTCCTCATCAGAAACACTCACATTAGGAACGATATTGGCGACAGAG
This sequence comes from Candidatus Methylolitoribacter marinus, assembly GCF_051853155.1. Lineage (GTDB taxonomy): Bacteria > Pseudomonadota > Gammaproteobacteria > Burkholderiales > Methylophilaceae > BACL14. Next base: position 600,778 of record NZ_CP124221.1, on the reverse strand, counting down.
TATACAACAAACTCTATTTTGACCTGATCTGGTCGAATGAAAGAATCGGTATTCGCCTCATAGAACTCCTTGATTTCGTCATCTGATACTTTAACTTTATCCTCATAATCAAGAAGTAACATGTCATAAAGTTTGACATGTCTTTTTTGATAGGCAATCTTCGCTATCTCTTCAATATTTTTTTTCGGGAAAAAAGTTAAGTTAGCCAAAGTGCCTTGAATTTGCTGAGTTGCCATGTCACCTCGTATTTGCTGTTCAAGTTTCTTTGGTGTGAGGCCGTTATATTGAACAATTTGATCGTATCTGTCTTGTGAAAATTTACCATTCTCTTGAAAGTCAGGCATACCAACAATATAGGTCGATAGCTGGTCATCAGAAATACGGAAGTTATATTTATCGACTGCTGACTTAATCAACTGACTGTCAACTAAAGAATCAATAACACTTTTTTTAAATTCTGGAGATTGAAGGATTGATCTATCTTGCCCTTCAGCATCAAGTCTTTCTTGAAGAACCATCATGGAGCGCTGAAAATCTTGTGCAGTAATCTCAAAATTATTCACTGAGGCTACTGTGACATTTGAACCCATTGAGTTGAGGTAAGAGTCAATACCAAAAAGAGCAAAAGGAACTACAATGATCACTAATACTACCTTAGCCCATTTTTTTTCTAAACCATTTCTAATTGTTTCTAACATGATTTTTATGACCTTCTTGCTTCAAAAAGTTCTATAAAGTTGGCGGAGTGGACGGGACTCGAACCCGCGACCCCCGGCGTGACAGGCCGGTATTCTAACCAACTGAACTACCACTCCTTATTTTGGTGGGTGCTGACGGGGTCGAACCGCCGACATTCGCCTTGTAAGGGCGACGCTCTACCAGCTGAGCTAAGCACCCAAAATAATATCGAGGACGCCATTCTACAATAAGAAATGATGAAATGCTAGCTTAAATTTAATGAGCGATAGATTTGTCAATTTTCTCTAAATGGTTCTTTGAAACTGCTTTTTTTGCAGTTCTTGTTTTACTGACTTTTAAACTCTCAGGATCTTTGGTCAGAGCAATTTTGAGCACCTCATCGATTGTTTTGACTGGAATTACTTCAACTTTCTTTAGCACCTCTTGAGAGATATCAATCAGATCTTTTGCATTAAGATGAGGAATGATTACCTTTTTTACTCCTCCACGATGAGCTGCTAATAATTTTTCTTTAAGTCCTCCAATTGGCAAAACTTCTCCTCTTAAAGTAATTTCACCCGTCATTGCAACATCTGCGCGCACAGGAATTCCAGTTAAAGATGAAATAATACCCGTGGTCATACCAATTCCAGCACTAGGGCCATCTTTTGGTGTCGCGGCTTCTGGTAGGTGAATATGAAAATCATTCTTTTCATAAAACTCTTCTGAGATATGTAGCCTTTTAGAACGACTTCGCACAACACTTAGCGCAGCATGAATAGATTCTTTCATGACATCACCAAGTTTGCCGGTGAGGTTTATTTTTCCTTTACCAGGCATAATTACTGATTCAATTGTTAATAGCTCACCTCCAACTTGTGTCCAGGCTAAGCCTGTCACCTGACCAACTTGGCTTTTTTTCGAGGCTAGTCCAATGTCATAAATTTTAATACCTAAGAAATCATTAATATTCTTTGCCGTAACTGATAACTTTGTCAGTTTTTTCTTAGTAAGAAGCTGTTTGACTGATTTTCGGCAGATTTTTGCTATCTCTTGCTCTAATCTTCTAACCCCAGCTTCACGCGTGTAAAATTGTATAATGCTTTTCACTGCTGAATGCGCGATACTCAACTCACTTCTTTTTAATCCATGAGCCTTAAGTTGTTTTGGTACCAAATGGGTGAGAGCAATATCTATTTTCTCTTGCTCCGTGTAACCAGGTAATCGAATAATTTCCATACGATCCAAAAGTGGTTCAGGAATATTTAAAGTATTTGCAGTTGCCACAAACATGACATCAGAAAGATCGTATTCTACCTCTGCATAGTGATCAATAAAGGTGTGGTTTTGCTCAGGATCTAAAACTTCTAACAAAGCAGATGATGGATCTCCTCTGAAGTCCTGTCCCATTTTATCCACTTCGTCTAAAAGGAATAATGGATTATTAACAGCAACTTTGGTCATATTTTGTAAAACTTTTCCCGGCATGGAGCCAATATAAGTTTTTCGGTGTCCTCTGATTTCTGATTCATCGCGAACCCCACCTAGTGCCATTCTGATAAATTTACGGTTGACTGCCTTAGCAATACTTTGCCCTAGAGAAGTTTTACCAACGCCAGGAGGACCGACAAGACAGAGGATTGGAGATTTGACCTTGTCCACTCTTTGTTGCACTGCTAAATATTCAATGATTCTTTCTTTGACCTTATCAAGGCCATGATGATCAGCATCTAAAATTGTTTCCGCATCTTTGAGACTTGAATTGATTTTAGTTTTGCTCGACCAAGGAAGGTTGATCAAAGTTTCAATATAGGTTCTCACCACGGAAGCCTCTGCAGACATTGGTGACATCATTTTTAACTTTCTTAACTCACCCAGAGCTTTATCCTGGGCCTCTTTAGACATTCCAACAGTGTTAATTTTTTTCTCTAATTCATCAAATTCAGCTGTTTCATCTTGTTCGCCAAGTTCCTTTTGAATAGCCTTAACTTGCTCGTTTAGATAATACTCTCTTTGAGATTTTTCCATCTGGCGTTTAACACGCCCCCTGATTCTTTTTTCTACCTGCAGAATATCAAGCTCAGCCTCAAGGAGAGATAATAAAAGATCAAGTCTTTCACGAATATTTATTGTCTCAAGTAATTTTTGCTTATCCTGAAGCTTAAGATTTAAATTTGCTGCAATCGAGTCAGCCATGCGTCCAGGTTCTTCAATTGATGACAAAGTTGTCAATAACTCAGGCGGAATTTTCTTATTGAGCTTCACATACTGATCAAACTGAGAATATAGTGTTCGCATCAATGCGATTGATTTTTTATCCTTCACTTCACGAGATTTAATAACCTTGGATTCTGCAGACCAAAATTCACCAGAATCATAAAACTTAGTTAATTGAATTCTCTCAATTCCTTCCACTAGAACTTTAACTGTTCCATCAGGAAGCTTTAACATTTGTAGGATTGTAGCTAAGGTTCCAATTTCAAACAAATCTTTAACGTCCGGATCATCTTTGTTTGCTGACTTTTGAGCAACTAGCAGTATCTGTTTATCTCCATTATTTGCTTTCTCAATTGCTTTAATTGACTTGTCACGTCCAACAAACAAAGGAATAACAAGCTGAGGATAGACAACAACATCTCGTAAGGGTAATAAGGGGGTAATAGGGTTAATTATTTCTTGAGCCATATTTGATATATAAAAGATTATTTATTCTTAGTATTTATTATGAGGGCTAATCTGAATAATTCAAGGAATTAATAGAATTATTGATTAATTTTTTTTTGATCTGAGTGGATTAAAATTGGCTTATTTTTTTCAGTAATCGTCTTTTCGTCAATGATTACTTTTTCAATTGTTTTATCAGATGGGATGTCAAACATGACATCCTGAAGTGTTTCCTCTAATATTGATCGAAGACCCCTAGCCCCAGTGTTTCGAGCAAGAGCTTTTTTTGCAATATGAATCAATGCCTGATCTCTAAACTCTAATTCCACTCCTTCAATTTCTAATAATTTCTTATACTGTTTAATCAATGCATTTTTCGGCTCAATGAGAATCTTAGTTAATGCATCAATATCAAGAGGCTCAAGCGCTGAGATAACCGGTAAACGTCCAATGAATTCAGGGATAAGACCAAATTTAACCAAATCCTCAGATTCAGTCTCTTTTAAAAGTTGGTATGTGGTCCTGCTGTCATTTTTTGAAGCCACATTTGCTCCAAAACCTATACTATTACTTTCCAATCTTCTTTGAATAACTTTTTCTAGTCCATCAAATGCCCCGCCACAGATAAACAGAATATTAGATGTATCAATTTGAACAAATTCTTGATTCGGATGCTTTCTTCCACCTTGAGGTGGAACAGAGGCTACGGTACCCTCAATCAATTTTAGTAATGCTTGTTGAACACCCTCTCCTGAGACATCACGAGTAATCGAAGGATTATCCGATTTTCTTGAGATTTTATCGACCTCATCAATGTAAATAATTCCTTTTTGAGCTTTGCTGACATCGTAATCACATTTTTGCAATAATTTTTGCATAATGTTTTCGACATCCTCACCAACATAACCCGCTTCGGTCAATGTAGTTGCATCAGCAATAACAAAAGGAACGTTGAGGAATGAGGCTAAGGATTGTGCTAATAATGTTTTACCAGACCCGGTCGGGCCAATCAGTAGAATATTACTTTTAGCAATTTTTATATCGTCATCACCATGACTACCGAGCCTTTTATAATGATTATATACAGCGACAGACAATGATTTTTTCGCATGATTTTGACCAATAATATGTTGGTTTAATTGATCAAATATTTCTTGAGGCTTAGGAATATAATCGGTATCAACAGATTTTTTTGAATCGGCAGCTTTTATTTCCTCTTTGATAATGTCAGTGCAAAGATCAATACACTCATCACAAATAAAAACAGATGGACCAGCAATTAGTTTTTTTACTTCGTGCTGATTTTTTCCACAAAAGGAACAAAATAGCGATTTATCTTTATCCTGGTCACTCATAGCAGAATATACCTAAATAAATTATCTTTCGTTAATGACTTTGTCCACAAGTCCATATTTTACTGCATCCTCAGAGCTCATAAAGTTGTCTCTGTCTGTATCTTTTGAGATCGTCTTAATGTCTTGACCTGTATGTTGCGATAAGATTCTATTTAATTTATCTTTGAGATAGAGAATTTCTTTGGCATGTATTTCAATATCAGATGCTTGACCTTGAAATCCTCCCAGTGGTTGATGAATCATCACTCTTGAATTAGGAAGACAGAAACGCTTATTTTTTGCTCCAGCCGTTAATAAAAGAGCTCCCATGCTAGCGGCTTGGCCGATACACAAAGTACTCACATCAGGCTTAATGAACTGCATGGTGTCATAAATCGCCATACCAGCGGTCACAGAACCTCCTGGTGAATTAATGTATAAGGAAATATCTTTATCTGGATTTTCAGCCTCTAAAAAAAGAAGTTGGGCTACAACCAGGTTAGCGGTCATATCGTCGACTGGCCCAACCAAAAAGATAACTCTTTCTTTTAACAGTCTTGAGTAAATATCATATGCTCTTTCACCCCTGCCACTTTGTTCGACAACCATTGGGATATAGCCCAGCCCCATAGGTCTATTGGATGTTGAGAATTTATCAAATGACATGTTAATTGTTACCCATTAATTCGTCGAATGAAACTTTTTCCTTTTTGATCTTACAAGCCTTTGAAACAAAATTCACGACATTATCTTCAGTCGCAAGAGCTGCAGGTTCATTTAAACGCTCTTGTTTTTCATAAAACCATTGAACTGCTTTTTCAGGCTCATCATATGATTTTGAAAATTCTTCAATTTTAGATTTAATCTGATCTTCGGTTGCTTGTAATTTTTCCTTATCAACCAAATGCGCTAAAACAATTCTTAAACGTGCTGTTTGCTCTGCTCTTTCATTAAACATAGATGGTTCTAATTTTAAGTCCTTGGCTTTCGCACCCTGTCTTTCCATATTTTCAATCATCTGCTGCATTAAGCGATATGACTCATTGTCAACTATAGATTTTGGTAACTCAAATTTTGCATGTTTAACAAGCTCAACAAATACTTGGTCTTTTTCTTTAAGTTTCACACGCTTTTCAACTTCTTCAGCCAATGATTCTTCAATTTGCTTTTTCATCTCATCAACATCACCGCTATCAACTCCGAGCGACTTGGCAAAATCTGCATCAATTTTTGGAAGCTCCATTTCATTAACTTCATTGATAACAACAGTATATTTAACCTTTTTGTCTGCCAGCTGTGCTGGCTCATGATCTTTTGGATAATGGATTTCAAAATCTTTCATATCAGAAGCTTTTAATCCAACCAACTCTTTATCAAAAACTTCTAATCGATTTTTATCCCCAAGTATAAAGTTAAGAATTTGTGAGCCAGTTGATTCAGCAGTCTTTCCATCAATGAAAGATTCTAGTTTCACACCAACGCGGTCACCCAATTTAGAAGCACGATCTACTTTTTTAAATGTTGCTCTTTGTTTTAGCATGACATCAATAGTTGCATCGACATCTTTTTTGGTTAATTTCACGTCTGGCTGTATGATTTCTATTTTTTTAAAATCAATGTCTTTCACCTCAGGCAGAACCTCAAAAGTAGCGGTGAACTCAAAATCATCTTTAATTTCAGGAAGAGGATCATGATTGATTTGAGGCATACCAACAATATTTAATTTATTTTCCTGTACGATCTGACCAAACTGGTTTTCAATTGCTCTTGAATAAACTTCAGATCTAATATCCGGACCATATTGTTTTTCAATTATGCTCATTGGAGCTTTTCCTGGTCGGAAACCTTGGATCTTTGCATTCTTTGATACTTGAATGAATCTTTGCTTAATTTCATTCTCAAGCGGAGCAATAATAATTTTCCCCTTAACTTTTCTTTCAATATCATTAATTTTTTCAACAGCTTGTGTCATGTTCAATCCTAATAAAATCTTTTAAATAACTAATTTGTAACTTAAGTTTTATAATTTAATGGTGCGAGAGGAGAGACTCGAACTCTCACGCTTTTAGGCGCTGGAACCTAAATCCAGTGCGTCTACCAATTCCGCCACTCTCGCATGTACCAGAGAACCGCAGATTATACCATTTTGGATAGATTTTTGATAAATAAATTCCATAAAATTTAATAGATAAATTTGTTAGAATTAACTAATACTTAAACCTATTTAAATTACACTGCTTACTTTGATTTTCTCTAATTTTTTTAGTTCTATCATTATTATTTTCTTGGTCATTCTAAACATTACTGGATGCCAGCTTATTCCGTATTCAAAAAAAGATATCGATTTAAGTAACAACAATGTTGCCATTGATAATCAAGACCCACAAGCTGAGATTTTTTCACAATTTATAACCACGCTTGGACAAGATGTGCCGGCCTCAAATAATGGTTGGAATACCGACAATTTATTAGCATCATTATATTTTTACAACACAAAAATAAAAACAGCACAGAAACAATATCAAACTGTCAAAAGTGATGAAGTCATAGCAAAATTTCGACCACAGTCATCCATTGGAATCGAAGTGGGCTCAGGAGATGGTGCTAACGATGACTTATCCAAAGATGTTGAAGGCTTAGGGGTGATGTTCCCGTTTGAAACAGCAAATAAACGATTGATTCGATATGAAATAGCACTTAATACATCCCAATCAGCCTATGAAGATTATAGGTTGCTTTCATGGAATGAAAGATTAATGTTGATTAATGCACTCACCGAATATGCCTTTAATATAAAAAAAATAAATGCTATAAAAAATGAATTATTCTCTCGTCAATCTGTTTATCTGATGACAAAAAAAAGGTTTGAAAAAGGATTAGAAGATAATATTCAACTGCAACAATCAAAAATTGCTCTTCAGGTAACTGAAAATACACTAAAGAATCTTCAATTAAATCAACTCAGAATTCGTAAACAAATTGCTCAAAACGCAGGGATTAAGATACATCATTTAGAAAAAAATCCTATCCTTGCCGATGACATAATTAATAACCTGATGAATAAAATTGAAACTATTAATGATGAAAATATTTCTTTTACGCGGGAGCAAGCGATTCAAACCAGAATTGACTTAAGAAGAGATCTAGCAAGTTATGCAAAAGCTGAAGCTAATCTCAAGCTTGAAATTGCTAAACAGTATCCAGATATCAAATTTAGTCCTGCTTATTTATATGACTTTGGAGATAAAATTTGGACACTAGGAATATCTACTCTCATTCCCAACTTAGAAAAAAACAAAGCATTAATTGCCAAAGCAGAAAAATTCAGAGAGTCAGAATCTTCAAAGATAATAGATCTACAACTGAAAATATCTAACGACATTGATACATTGTTGTCTTACTTAAATGACTCATCAGAAAAATATAATAACGCCAAGATTTTATATGATGAAAAGGAATTACTACTAATCAGTTTAGAAAAAAAATTTAATAACGGCATTCTTAGTCGTCTTGAACTCGAACAAGAAAAAATAAAATTATACGAAATTGATTATATTTATTTAGATAGCTTATATAATCGAATTCAGGGAGGTTATGAGATTGAAAAAACATTTCATATCCCATTTGTTAGTCAACTGCACGTAGAAAAAGAACCAAATGAATAAAAAAAGCTTAATGATTATTGTTATTCAATCATTCGTGATTATTTTGCTTATTTGGGTCGTTATTTTAATGGGCAGTGATGAGTTTGTAGATGATGATTTATTTGATGAAGAGGAAACCTTGTCGTTTATTGAAGTAAATGATGAAGGTTTAAATCAAATAAGATTGACAGAAGCGATAGTAAAAAATAGCGGCATTCAAACTACAAAAATTATCAGCTCAAATAAGCAATCCTCATTTTCTAATTATGGAATAGTTCAGGCGACAGATACATTAATTGATCTAAAAAATATATACGATCAGTTAATGCAAGAAATCAATACATTACAAAATCAAATTAATACAGAAGAAAAAAAATATCTCGCATTTGTTGATTTAAATGCAGATGGAAAAAATATCTCTGATCAAGCTCTTCTTGATCAACAAACATTAGTCAATAATCTGAAAGTGTCTGTTGAAAAAAAAGTAGTTTTAAAGAAAAATCTCCAACAAAAAGTATTATCCCAGTGGGGCAATAAATTTTATATGGCCATTACTGGTAAAGCTAAAGATAAACAATTAAATCCTCTACTTAATGGTGAGGCTCGATTAGTAAAAATTACCCTCCCCTCTAGCGATAGTGATAACTCTATCCCGCATAAAATAATTTTTACACCGATCAATGGTAATAACGAAACTGAGGGGATATATTTAGATAAAGCACCTACCATCGAACCCAGTATCCTTGGTCAAACCTTTTATTATTTAATTCAATCTCCTGATATAAGAATTGGATCAAAGCTGATTGGTTTTTATAAAGAAAAACAAAACAATGATAAACAAATGAATCGCTATGAAGTGCAAAGCAGCTCAATAGTTTGGAGTAACGGTTTACCATGGGTCTACATTGAAGAAGAGCCTTTTCTCTTTGTGAAAAAACCAGTCTCTCTTGAAAATGAGATTAAAGATGGATGGCTGGTAATTTCGGAAGCACTTTCAACAAATGACATTATTGTTTCCAAAGGTGCTCAACTTCTTCTATCAGAAGAATATAAGTATCAGATAAAAAATGAGAATGAGGATTAAGTGTCATCATTAATAAAATTTTCAATTAAATATGCTGGAGTGATTATTGGTCTGGCTTTAATTGTGGTTGTGTACGGTATCGTTCAAATTAAAAATAGTCCATTAAATGTTTTTCCTGAATTCTCCCCTACCCAGGTAGTTATTCAGACAGAGTCCCCAGGCTTTTCTTCTGATCTTGTCGAAAAATTAGTCACCCGCCCGATTGAGGTTATGGTTTCTGGAACAATTGGCATAAAGCAGATTAGGTCTCAATCCATACCAGGACTTTCAGTAGTTACTGTAGTTTTTAATGAAGACACGGATATTTATAGAAATAGACAATCCATCACAGAAAAACTATCAACGCTCACAAATATCTTACCTGCTAATATTATCCCTAAAATTACACCCTTAACCTCTTCAGCATCAAGTGTTCTTGGGATTGGTTTAACTTCAGCTACCGCAAATGAAATTGAATTAAGAACTTTTGCGGATAACGTTATTATTCCGCACTTAATGAGTGTAGAGGGTGTAGCCGATGTTAATCGATTCGGTGGAAAGGTCAGGCAGTATCAAATCAAAACAATTCCAAAAAAATTATTAGAAAATGATCTGAGCTTACAAGATATATTCACAGCTGCACAAAAAGCATCAGCTGTTCGAGGTGGTGGTTTTATTCAAAATGAAAATCAAAGAATTATTATTAACACCGAAGGCCAGGCGCTCACTATACAAGAACTTGAACAAACATCATTAACCAACCAACAAGGAAAGCAACTCAGGTTAAAAGATGTAGCAATTATTGAGGATGGGTTTGTTCCATCCATAAGTAGTGCGTCAATCAATGGTCAAATTGGAGTTTATTTGTCCATACAAGGTCAACTTGGATCGGACACCTATGAGTTAACTAAAAACCTTGATATCGCAATCCAATCTTTATTGCCAATTGCTGAAAAAGAAGAAATAACTATACATCCAGAACTTTTTAAACCCGCAAATTTTATTGATGCTTCAATAAAAGGTCTCAGGGTAGATATTATTATCGGGGCTATATTGGTTATTGGAATTTTATATCTATTCCTCTTTAACTTTAGAACAGCCTTTATTTCAGCAATAGCTATCCCCTTGTCTCTTTTATCTGCAATTTCTGTCATGAGTCATATGAACCTAGGTTTAAATGTTATGGTGCTTAGTGGTCTGGCGATCGCTCTGGGTGAAGTTGTTGATGATGCCATCATTGATGTTGAAAATATTTTTCGCCGGCTTCGAGAAAATAAAACTTTAAAAAATAAGAAACCTCTTTATCAGGTTGTTTTTGAATCCTCAATGGAAGTCAGAAAATCAGTAGTCTATGCAACACTCATAATAGTTATTGTATTTTTACCATTATTGTCATTAACAGGGGTTGCTGGCAAGCTCTTTGGTCCATTAGGGATTGCTTACATACTTTCTATCTTGGCATCACTTTTAGTTGCACTCACCGTTACACCTGCGATGAGCTTTATGTTGTTAGGGCAAAATGAGAATTTGAACACTGAGGACTCACCAGTCATTAAGTCATTAAAAAGAAACTATCGTAAATTACTGCTTAGCATTGAATCGCACTCTAAAGTTGTCTTAATTATCTCATTATTTGTAATTGCATTTGGACTATCTTTTATACCCTTATTTAAAACACACTTTATCCCACCCCTGAATGAAGGTCATTACATTATGCACATGACTGCATATCCAGGAACATCTGAAAATGAGTCACTGCGCATTGGTAATTTAGTTTCAGAACAGCTTCTTCAAATCGATGGTGTGCAATCTATAGCTCAATGGGTTGGGCGTTCGCCGCTTGGTGCAGACACATTTGGAACTCATTACAGTGAATTTGAGATTGAGTTGTCTAAAAAATCTGGAGATGATCAAAGGAGAATCTTGAAATCAATTCAGGATATTGTTTATGATAAGAATAATGGTTTTGTTGGAGTTAATTTTGCAATCAATACTTTTTTGACTGAGCGAATTGAAGAAACTATCTCTGGCTACAATGCAGCAGTGGTTATCAATCTGTACGGTAAGAATTTAGATACACTCGATCAGGATGCCATTAAAGTTGCTCAAATGTTAGAGACTCTTCCAGGCTCAAAAGATATTATGTTGCAATCTCCTCCTGGAAACCCTCAAGTCAATATTAAATTGTTACCAGAACAACTAACTAACTATGGTATTTCCCGTGCAGATGCTCTAGATGTAATCCGAGCAGCCTATGAAAATTTACCGGTAGCACAAATTTATGAAAGGATGATTCCAGTTGACATTGCCGTTACAATAGATTCAGAATTCAAAGATGACCTTGAAGATATTAAAAAATTACCCCTCAGCTCTTCTTCAGGTCAGATTGTTGAATTAGGAGATATTGCTCAAATAAGTCAGGTTAGTGGACGATCCAAGATACTGCATCAGGGTGGTAAGCGAGTGCAAACAATAACATCTAATATTAATAATTATGACCTAAATGATTATGTGAGTAATGTAAAAAAAGGTCTCGAGCAACTCCAGCTGGGTTCAGGAAATTATTTCGAGATAACTGGTGAGGCACAAGAAAATGCTAAATCACGTGAAGATTTGATTGCGCACTCGGCTATTGCAATTGCTGGGGTTCTTTTGATGCTCTATATTGCATTTGGGACATTAAAAAATCTCAGCTTAACTCTCCTTAATTTACCTTTTGCTTTAATTGGAGGTGTGATTGCAGCCTCGCTTCATGGGGGCTGGATATCAATTGGCTCGCTTGTTGGGTTCGTGACACTATTTGGAATTACATTAAGAAATTCGATAATGCTGATTTCACATTATCAACATCTTGTGGATTACGAAGGTCACGCATGGAATTTAGAAACATGCATCCTCGGGGCATCGGAGAGGTTACCATCTATTTTAATGACTGCCCTGGTGGCTGGTCTCGCCCTGCTTCCGATTGCAATTGGTTCTGGAGAGCCTGGAAAAGAAATCGAAGGTCCTATGGCCATGATCATTATCGGAGGTTTATTCACCTCTACCATTTTAAATCTCTTAATATTACCTACCGTTTTACTGAATTATGGTGATTTCAAAAAGACAAAATTTTTAAACTTCTAAAGATTTAATTTCTTTGGCGAGTGCATAATCTTTTTCGGAAATTTCGCCGAGATCATGGGTGATTAATAAGATTTTAACCTTATTATATGAGATAAAAATATCTGGATGATGGTCTGCTTCATCTGCAATTTTTGCGACTGCATTAACAAAATGAATTGCATCTTGAAAGGTTGAAAATACAAATTCTTTAACAAGCAATTCATTTTGAATCGTCCATTCAGTTAAATCTGCTTTAATTTTACTCATTAATTCTTCATTCATTTTAATTACCTTCTAAAGTAGGAAATAGCTTTTTCAATATTTGCAGCTTTATTAAATATTTCATTGTACTCACTTTTTACTGTCGAGCTTTTAGTAATACCTCCTCCCGAAAAATATTCTAATTTTTCATCATAAGCAATTAAGGATCGTATTGCGATATTAGAATTCAGGGTCTTATTAAAAGATAAATAAAAGATTGATCCGCAATAAACCTCTCTAGAAAAACTTTCTAACTCACTAATAATTTCTATTGATCTTTTCTTTGGAGCACCGGTAATTGATCCACCGGGAAAGCTGTCACAAAATGCAGTCCATGGAGATATTTCTTTCTTCAGCTGTCCTTCAATAGAGCTCACTAGATGATGGACGTTTGGATAACTCTCAATGGTAAATAATTTTTTTACATTAACAGAACCTGTGTCACAATTTTTTCCTAAATCATTTCTGATCAAGTCCACTATCATTAAATTTTCTGCTTTATCTTTCTCGCTGGAGCTCAATTTCTCATAATTATCGCAATCTGACTTTGGGTCATCCCCACGTGGCATGGTGCCCTTTATCGGTCGCGAGGTGATAGTTGACCCATTGACTGAAATAAATTGCTCTGGCGAGCCTGAAATAATCGCATAATCTTCAAACTTCAAATAGGCCATGTAGGGAGATTTATTTATTTCACGAAATTTTTTATAAAAAACCCATGGATCTCCTGAGTATTTAGTAGAAAATTTTGTGGCTAAATTAACCTGGTAAACATCACCATCGATAATGTATTGCTGGATCTTATTAAATTTACGTTTATAGTCCTCGAAAGATTCAATATTCACTATTGGTTCTGTGATAACAAACTCATCGATGATCTCTTTTTCATGATTCAAGCATTGATCATAAATTAACTCTGCATCTCTTTTTTTATCAAAACTAATAAAGTATGTTTTCTTTTCAAGGTGATCAACAAGAATAGTATTTTTATATGCATTCGCTCTTGCATGAGGTAAAACTGTATCCTTTGTGCTTTTTTGACCAAACTCATATGAGAGATAACCAATCAAGCCGCCTGTGAATGGCAATAAAGAATTATTTTCATAGCTATCTAATAAACCTGAATAAATGACATCTACAATCTCAGCAAATGATTCATCAGATAAGAAAGATGTACCATCCTTAATGATTAGAGTCTTAAACCCCTTTTGAATTATTTCTATAAAAGGATCCCAGCAGATCAAATCATATCGATTAAAATCATTTAGATGGTTATTAGCTTGAAAACAGCTATCAAGAAATATCGGAGTGCGACTCGAAGCGAATTTATCAAACCAGATGGATGAGTTTTCTTGATAAGGAAGATCAAAAATATGCATTCTAAAAATTTTAAACAAAAAAGGGAGCTAATGCTCCCTTTTTAATTAAAAAAAATGGATATTACTCTAAATTAGCATGAATCGCTCTCATGCCTTCCTCAGTTAGACCCTTGTCAAAGATAATTTCCGCAATCACTGCCTCTAAGTAAACTAATGTTGATAACTCAAACACAGTACCCATTGGCATACCTTCCGTGTAGGTCGAATAACTGTCATCATTACCAACTTGTACAACCAAATCAGCAATCTCAGCCATTGCCGAACTTGTTTTTTGTGAAATAACCGCAATCTTGCCACCCTTCGATTTTGCCGTTTCAAGAATAGGTAATAGAGTCTTAGTTCCACCAGATCCAGAAATTACTACAAGTAAGTCACCATCCTTCATTGCAGGTGTAACAACCTCACCCACCATATTCACTTGATAACCTGAATGAACAAGACGCATTGCAAAGAAACGTGAAACAAGTCCAGAACGACCAGCTCCACCAACGAAAATTCTTCCAGCACCGTCAACAAGTGCTTTTAATTTAGCTGCATTACTTTTATCAGTTTCTGAAAGTACTGTAGTTAATCTATCTAAAATAAGTTTTTGTGTATCCATTCAGCATCCCTTAAATTAATGAATTCATAAATAAAACAAGATAATACCAAAAAAAATCCCGACCTGAGTCGGGATTTTAAAAAATACTAGATTTTTACTCGATTAGTGAGCAATGTCTGTAATTTCTTTAGCAGCAGCAGCTGGATCAGCAGCGCCATAGATTGCAGCACCAGCAACGATAATTGCAGCACCAGCATCTTTAACTTGTTGAGTTGTAGCAGCTTTAACACCGCCAGCAACTGAGATTTTAGCGCCTGTGTTCAGAGCAGCAATAGCAGCTAAATCTTCAAATGGTGTATGACCAGCAGCTTGAGCGTCAAGACCAGTGTGAACACCGATGATTTGTGCGCCAGCAGCAACAGCTTCTTTAGCTAAAGTTGCTTTGTCGTCAACGTTGATCATATCAACTTGAACTTCTTTGCCGTATTTTTTAGCAGCTGCAATAACGCCTTTAATTGTTGCGATACCTGAAGCGCCAAGCACTGTACAAATGTCAGCACCAGCTTTATAGAATGGCTCAGCTTCATATTCGCCAGCATCCATTGTTTTAAGGTCAACTAAGATTAAGTTGTTTGGGAACTTAGCTCTTAAAGTTTCTAATAATTTGATACCGTTGTGCTTAATGCATGGAGTACCAATTTCTAAAATATCAACATTTGCTGCAACTTTTTCAGCTAAAGCAACTGTTGCGTCAAAATCTAATGAGTCTAATGCGACTTGTGTTAATGCCATCGTTTATATCTCCCGATAAAATTTATAAAAAATAGAATATCTACCTATTTCCTGTTAGAACGGGAATATTATAGGTAGATAGTTTTCTTGTCAATTCAAAAAAGCTTACAGTTTCTCAGCAAGTGCTTTTTCAAGTTTATTTTGATCAACAACAAAGTTTCTAATTCCTTCAGCAAGCTTCTCAGTTGCCATCGCATCTTCATTATGATCGAATCTGAATTGTTCTTCGGTTAGTTTTGCAGGTTTTTCGGTTTTAGCCCCATTATCAACCAGTTTCTTATCTAAAGTGCCGTCAGTGTTCTCAAGCTCAGTAAGTAGAGCAGGAGCAATAGTTAATCGATCACAGCCAGCTAATTCAGTAATCTCGCCGACATTTCTAAAAGATGCGCCCATAACAACCGTGTTGAAGCCATGTTCTTTGTACCAGTTGTAAATTCTGGTTACTGACTGCACGCCTGGGTCATCAGCTGGAGCATACTCTTGACCAGTTTTTGCCTTGTACCAATCCATGATTCTTCCAACAAATGGAGAAATGAGGAAAACACCAGCTTCAGCACACGCTCTAGCTTGAGCAAAACTGAATAAAAGGGTTAAGTTACAGTTAATACCCTCTTTTTCAAGAATTTCACCTGCTTTGATACCTTCCCATGTAGAAGCTAATTTAATAAGCACACGATCATTAGATACGCCAGCATCGTTGTAAAGTTTAATGAGCTTTTTACCCTTCTGAACCATCTTGTCGATATTAAAAGATAAGCTTGCATCAACCTCTGTCGAGATACGTCCTGGGATGTGATTCAGAATCTCTAGACCAACAGCCACAGCTAACTTGTCTGCTGCATTTTCAACTTGCTCCTCCGTAGAACCTCCTTGAGCCTTTGCATAAGCAATTGCTTCTTCAATCATTGATTCACATTGTGGAAGTTGACTAGCCTTTAATAGTAATGATGGGTTTGTTGTTGCATCAACAGGCTTAAGCGTTTTAATTGCATCAACTTCACCAGTGTCTGCAACAATAGTGGTCATTGATTTTAATTGTTCTAATAAAGATGCCATTTTTTTCTCCGTTTTGACTTTTTCAAAGATTCAAACCAGTCTGGGTTTAAACCTTAATAATGAATAACTCTATATTTTTGGGGAAATATCCAAAGAACTAAATTCTAACAATATCAATTAAAGACTGCAATTATTATTAAATCTATGAAAGATAAAATAAAAAACATTGATGAACTTTATGTGGAAGATTCTCCATGAGCTCACTATCTACCGATGAATTAGTTTGATTATTTAATGCTAATTTGTGAATTTCTTGTCTGTATAAAAGATATGCTTTTTTGAGAAGCATTGACTCATCACTTTTAATTAACTGATAATTCTCCAAAGCTTTAATTAATGCCAAGTTACCTATATTTAACAATAAATTTTCATGTTTATTTGAATACATCAATACAAAAAACTGGACTAAAAACTCAATATCAATTAACCCACCTTTATCATTTTTTAAATCGAAACTATCAGCTTTGAAGTTATTCTGACTATACATCTTTTGACGCATTTTAAATATTTCATGTTTTAGTTCTTTAATGTTTCTCGGTTTAGTTAAGACTTTGTGTCGTATTTTGTTAAATTTATTGTTTAAAGCTTCATTTCCGTAACAACACCTTGCTTTTGATAATGCTTGATGTTCCCATAACCATGCTTGTTCCATTTGGTATTTTTCAAAAGCATCAAATGAGCTGACCAACAAGCCATTATTCCCATTAGGCCTGAGAGCTAAATCTAATTCATATAAAATTCCAGCATTTGTGTAACTAGAAAACCACGTGCTTAGCTTCTTGGCAATATTAATAAATTCTGACTTATCATATCCGGTATCTTCATATAGAAAAACAATATCCAAGTCAGATGCATAGCTCATCTCCTTCGCGCCATATTTTCCATAGGCAACAATAGCAAATGAATCAAAAAGGTCGTCATTATTAAATTTTTGTTTTAGAAAATCGATGGTGATGTTAATAAAAAAATCAGCAATGTTCGACAACTCATCAGAAACCGCTTCCAATTTAATTTCACCTTTAATTTCCAAAATAGCGAGTTGAAAAATTAACTTATGCTTAAAATCTCTCAGATAATCTAATTGCTCATCTAGGCTTTTGAGTTTAATTAACGTTTCCAAGGTTCGTGCATGTAATTCGTCATAGTCAACTTCATAATTGCCATGATTAATTAAAAGGTCATCAATCAAAATTGGATGTTTTTTAATATAATCAATAATCCAAGAGCTATAAGAGGCAAACCTAATAACTGATTTAAAGCAATCGGTATATTCAATAAAAAATGTGATGTAATTTGATCTCGAAGATATTGTTTCAATAAGGTCGAATACCCTTAAAAAAACTTTTTGGTCTTTCTTGTAATTATTGATGAGAATTTCTTCATCTAATAATCTAAAAAGAGTAAGAATTTTTTCTTGATTTGAAATAGATAATTTATTCCAGCGTTTTGACTTTGCTAAATTATCAACCAAATCTTTATTTTCTTTATCATGGAATTGACCCACCTCTTCTTCATGATCATTTTCGATTTTGAAAAAATTAACAAATTGAAAATTAATAGATTCTCTAAAGCTATTAAGCTTCAATAAAAACTCTTCAGAATCTAACTTAAAGCTTTGTGATAAAAGATTTAAGTCATCGCCTCCTGGTATCAAATGAGTTTGTTTGTTATCAAGATACTGAATTCTATGTTCGGTATTCCTAAGAAAAATATAAGCTGTTTTTAATTTACTATATTCGTCCTTATTAAGGACCTTTTCATAAAAGATTTGTTGCAAAGATTCAAGCGTATTTTTTACTCTAAGATGTGGATTTTTTCCACCCCTAATCAGTTGGATTGCCTGAACAATAAACTCAATCTCTCTAATTCCGCCAACACCCAATTTAATATCATTTAGTTTATTTTTTTCATTTAAATCTTTTTTGATTAATTTTTTTAAATTTCTAATCTCGGAGATCGTTTTATAGTCCAAATATTTTCTATAAACAAAAGGGGTGATTAGGTTAGAAATCTTATCTTCATTACCAACAATCACTCTATGCTTTATCCATGCATAGCGCTCCCATTCTCTGCCGTAATTAAGATAATAGTCTTCAATAAAATTTAATGATGGGACTAACCTTCCTTCACTGCCATGAGGTCTTAATCTAATATCAACATGAAATACAAAACCATTCTCATCATTATTTTCGAGTGCGTAGATAATTTTTTTTGCTAACTCTAAGACCTGTTGATTATCAGACGTGTCATTGTCATGAGCAAATATTAAATCGATATCTGAAGCCACATTAAGCTCTTGGCCCCCCAATTTTCCCATTGCGATGATATAAAAATTTTCTTTTTTACAATTAAAACTCTCAGCATAAAAAGTAAAAGTCTTTTGTATAACGAGATCAGCAAAATATGAGTAGATGTCTACAACATCTTCATAATGAATAATTTGTTTTAAATCACAAAAAATTAATCGCATTAAGATTTTATTTTTTGCGATTCTAATTGATCTTAGAAAGCTTTTTTCATCATGGACATCGAACAATAAAATATTTTCAACATCAATTTTACAAAAAGACTCTGAGTATGATGCTCGAATGTATTCAAGGTACTCATCATTTTTAATAAGTCTAGCAAAGTAACGACTTATGCTTGAAATGTATGCAATATCTTTATCAAAATCTTTCATATACTTGAACAGGAGTTTTAACTAATGTTACATTAATTAATGACATTTGATTGTGAATTTGGCAGAATTACTAGTTTTGGTTAAAAGCATCCATACACATATTAATTACGAGTAAAACATCATGGCAGATTACGTTATCCCTTTTGAAAATTTGAGAAACACTGACGTTGGTTCAGTTGGTGGAAAAAATGCATCACTTGGTGAAATGATTTCTCAGTTAACACAAAAAGAAATTCGCGTTCCAACCGGATTTGCAACTACCGCTTTTGCATTTCAAGAATTCTTAAAACATGATGACCTTGGCAACCAAATAACCAAAGAGCTAGATGGATTAGATATTAATGATGTTCAAAAACTTGCCGCATCTGGAAAAAAAATTCGTAATTGGATTATGGAAACGCCTTTTCCAGAAAAATTGGATAGTTCAATTGAGGAAGAGTATTCCAACTTAACCCAAAGATCATCTGAAGGCATGACATTTGCAGTTCGATCATCTGCAACTGCAGAAGATCTTCCTGATGCATCATTTGCCGGTCAACAAGAAAGCTTTTTAAATATTCAGGGAATCGAGAATATTAAAAAAGCAATTAAAGAAGTGTTCGCATCACTGTATAACGATCGTGCAATTTCTTATAGAGTCCATAAGGGTTTTATTCATGCAGACGTATCTATATCAGCAGGTGTGCAACAGATGGTAAGAAGTGATATTGGATGTGCTGGTGTAATGTTTTCAATTGATACCGAGTCTGGTTTTAATGACGTTGTTTTTATTACATCTTCATACGGACTAGGTGAAACTGTGGTGCAAGGTGCCGTGAACCCGGATGAATTTTACGTCCACAAACCCCTCTTAAAAAATAATTTCCCCGCCATTGTGAAAAAAACGATCGGTTCAAAAAAAATTAAGATGATTTTTTCCGATCTAAATGAAGCTGGTAAAAGCACAAAAACTCTTGATGTTGATGTTAAGGATGCGGACCAGTTTAGTCTCTCAAACGATGAAGTCTTAGAGCTAGCAAAATATGCAATAACTATTGAAGAACATTACGGCTGCCCAATGGATATTGAATGGGGTAAAAATGGTATCGATAATAAACTGTACATTCTCCAAGCACGTCCGGAAACAGTAAAATCACAAAAGAAAAATGTCACAGAAACCTTTAAGCTAAATGAAACTAGCAAAGCCATTGTCGCTGGACGAGCAGTCACACAAAAAATTGGGGTGGGACCGGTGCGAGTTGTTACAGATCCTAATGAAATGCACACTGTTCAACCCGGAGATGTTCTTGTAGCAGATATGACCGACCCAAATTGGGAACCTGTTATGAAAAGAGCCTCAGCTTTGGTTACTAATAGAGGTGGAAGAACATGTCACGCTGCAATTATTGCTCGTGAACTTGGTATTCCAGCGATTGTTGGCAGTGTAAATGCCACAGAATTACTAAAAGATGGTGATCTTGTTACTGTGTCTTGCGCTGAAGGTGAAACTGGAATTGTATATCAAGGTAAGCTGGATTTTAATGTTGAGATTCAAGAAGATGGTGAGTTACCTACTCCACCTGTTAAGGTCATGATGAATGTTGGCAATCCTGATATGGCCTTTACCTTCGCCCAAATTCCAAACCATGGCGTTGGGTTGGCACGATTAGAATTCGTTATTAATAATATTATTGGTATTCATCCAAAAGCAATTATTAATTATGATGCTATGCCAAGCGATGTTAAGGAGGTAATTGATCAAAAGTCAAAAGGTTACTTAAATCCGGAAGATTACTACATTAGCAAAGTTGCTGAAGGGATAGCTACATTGGGTTCTGCTTTTTATCCAAATCCCGTTATCTTAAGAACATCAGACTTTAAATCAAACGAATATAAAAAATTAGTTGCAGGAGAAATTTATGAGCCTGATGAAGAGAATCCAATGATTGGATTCAGAGGTGCAGCCAGATATCAATCTGAAGAATTTAAAGACTGTTTCGCTTTAGAGTGTAAAGCCTTAAAAAAAGTAAGAGATGAGTTAGGTCTTACTAATATCCAAATCATGATTCCATTTGTGAGAACTCTAAAGGAAGCAAAATCAGTTCTTGCAATATTAGAAAGCTATGGCCTCAAAAGAGGAGAGAATGATCTTAAAATCATTATGATGTGTGAGGTACCATCTAATGCTATTCTGGCAGATGAATTCCTAGAATTATTCGATGGATTCTCAATTGGATCAAATGATTTAACGCAATTAACCTTGGGAACTGATCGTGACTCCGGTATCTTAGCTGATGGTTTTGATGAAAGAGATCCTGCGGTAATGAAACTTATTGAACAAGTAATTAATTCTGCAAAGAAAAAAAATAAGTATGTAGGTATTTGTGGGCAGGGGCCATCAGATCATGATGACTTTGCTCAATGGTTGGTGGACAAAGGAATAACATCTGTATCTTTAAATCCCGATACCGTGATTTCAACATGGAAAAAAATTTCTAAATAATGTCATCGGATAACAAAAGGAGAGCATTCTTTATATCTGATGGTACAGGCATCACAGCTGGCTCTCTTGGTGGTTTGTTAGCTCATTTCCCTGATACAGAGTTTGAACAAATTAGGATTCCTTTTACTGACTCTCATCAAAAAATTGAAGATGCTCAAAAAAGAATCGTCAATGCAAAATTGATCAATGGAATAAGACCAATTGTGATCATGTCTATTGGAAACAATATTCTACGCAGCGAACTTAAAGAGGTGGATGCTTATTATATTGATTTATTTGAGTCCTTTATCTTCCCGCTTGGCGAAGAGCTAAATCAAGAACCCCTGACTCGTCCCGGGGTGGCCCACAGTATGAACGGTGCTAATTATGGCAATCGTATTGAAGCCATTAATTTTGCTCTAGGCCATGATGATGGAATGACTCATAATGGACTCAATCAAGCTCACGTTATTTTAGTGGGAGTTTCAAGAAGTGGAAAAACACCAACAAGTATTTATCTCGCCATGCAGTTTGGTATTAAGGCTGCAAATTATCCTTTAATCCCTGAAGATTTTGAAAGAGGTACTATTCCTCCAATCCTTGAAGGATACATGGATAAAATCTTTGGTCTCACAATTCAGGCAAACAGGCTAAGCTCTCTTAGAAGTGAAAGACGGCCAGATAGTCACTATGCAAGTCTTGAAAATTGTAAAGATGAAATTAAGAAAGCCGAACGATTAATGCAAAAACTTGGAGTCCCGATTGCAGACTCAACCAGCCGTTCTGTTGAAGAACTTTCGGCGATTATCATTCAACATATCAATAAAAGCTAATTAATATCAAATGGTTTTAGTATTTTTTTGATGTCCTTAGATTCAGGATTGGTCATACTGGAAAAGACATGCACTTTTTCAAAGTTTGGCATGACTACGAATTTATAGAAATTCCAC
This sequence comes from Candidatus Methylolitoribacter marinus, assembly GCF_051853155.1. Classification (GTDB taxonomy): domain Bacteria; phylum Pseudomonadota; class Gammaproteobacteria; order Burkholderiales; family Methylophilaceae; genus BACL14. The sequence goes on along the minus strand of NZ_CP124221.1, from coordinate 578,170 downwards.
ATGGGCGCCTTACCCGTAACATCACTCAGTTTTTGATAGATTGGGTTTGCCTTGGGGCCAACTACACTGGATTTTTCCATCATTGGAAATTCAACAGCATAAGTTAATTTACAAAACTTTTGAATCTCCTCGTTAGAACCGGGCTCTTGATTAAAGTCGTTTGATGGAAAGCCAACAATTAAAAGTTTGTCTTTATTGTCAGAGTATAGCCTCTCAAGATCCTCAAATTGGGAAGTAAAGCCACACTTACTAGCTGTATTCACAAAGATAATAGGTTTATCTTTATGCTCACACAGATTAAATTTATCACCCTGAAGGGTTGTTAAAGGGGTGTCATAAAAATCACCACAGGCACCGATACCTACTGCCGGAAAAAGAAAGAGTGAAAGTACTGATAATATTTTTTTCATTAAATACTCCTTAAGTTATTTATTGATAAGCAATATAAAAAATTGTTCAATTCTTTTTTCTCCAAACCCATGGAGCTTCTGGCTCTTGATTGCCAAAAAGCCCTTTTTTATTTTCAATAGCTAAAATTTCTGCCTGATCATACATAAACTGATCATTTTTATTTAATGTCTGTTTATATCTTCTATAAAACCAAGCACAGCCTTCTCTAATCATGGCTAGATTGATATCGATTTCCTCTATAAGTAATTTTGCTAAAGTTCTTTTATAACGATCTTCACCAAATGAAATAATTTGCACTGGCCTATTATTTAAAAAATTAGCCAAACATTGCTTAGATTTCTGGCCAAATGGTTGATTCAATTCTGGCGCGTCAATGCCTACAAGCCTCAATTTTTTATAATTATTGTCGCCAACCGATTGAAAATATACTGTATCACCATCAATAATTTTAGTTATTCTGCCATCCAAAGTTGAACTAAAAGCTACTTCAGGCAGACTAGTAATTATGATGAAAATAAATGTGATTATCAGTTTTTTATTTTTAGTTATTAACTTTATGTTCATGCCATTATTAATAGCAAGTGAAGAACTTGCTGTCCAATATTTTTTTGATGATCGATATAATTATTATTCTGATTCGGAAAGAATATCGACCAGAGTAAATCGTAGAATATTTTATAAACATTCTGATATATTTAAAGAAGCATTATTGGATTACGAACAAAACTATAAAAACATATCCTTCTTTGAGTGTAATGAAGCTAGCAGCTCGGACTTTATTGTAAAACTCGAACCCAATTTTTTTTACAATCCACTCATGCAAACAATGTATGCGGATTTAAAATACTATTTATTTAAAGATCCATCAGTGCAAATAGATCGTGGCCTATTATCGATAAAAAAACAAATGTATTTACAAGCCAGACATGACATCCAATTAAAAAATATTTACCTTGAGTTCTTAGACAAATTATCAAACATGATTCCAAAAAGGGGTCCTGAGCAACAAATAAACGGAAGTTTTTGCTCACTTCTATAAAATTGGCTATTTATTCAATATTTAATGCAACTATATTGTTTTGATCCCTAATAATTAGGTTGCCTTTATCATACTTGCATGCTAAGCCACCCAACCTTGTGTAAACTGAACTTACCCCATCAATTTGGGCTAGCAAATTACCTTTATCGCATAATAATTTTTTTGGTGGGATTGGTTTTGAAACAAAATGTTGGACATATATTCCAAAGATGAAGAAAATCATTGTAGGTATTACCAGGTATTTCAAGACTTCTTTTGTCATCATGAAATCTCCTAAAATAGTAAAAACACTATATAGAGTAGTTATTATACAAAAAAATTCAATTTGTTGTAGTTTTTTATTTTTTAATAACTTTTAGGATAATGGCGGAAGGGGCGGGATTCGAACCCGCGTCAGGCTATTCAACCTGAACACGCTTTCCAGGCGTGCGATTTAAACCACTCATCCACCCTTCCAGATAATATGAGACGAGGATTATACATAAAATATTATCCGGTATGTTGACTTGATTTAAAGGCAAAATCCAATTAATGTATTGATTAGGCATTTAACACACATAGCATCACAGCTAATTTTATTTTTGGGAGGAAAGAGAAAATGGCGTTTGATACACTTAAAAACCTTGGGATTGATAGTCCTTACAAGGAAAAGTACGATAATTACATTGGCGGCAAATGGGTTAAACCTGTTGATGGTAAATATTTTGAAAACATTACCCCTTTAACTGGTAAACCATTTTGTGAGGTTGCAAGATCATCAGAAAAAGATGTTAACCTAGCTTTAGACGCTGCACATGATGCAAAGGATGCCTGGGGAAAAACAAGCCCAACAGAAAGAGCAAATATTCTTAATAAAATTGCAGATGCAATGGAGCAGAATCTTGAAAAGATTGCATTAGCAGAAACTATTGATAACGGTAAGCCTATTCGTGAAACTATGGCTGCTGATATTCCGCTAGCAATTGATCACTTTAGATATTTTGCCGGAGCTATTAGAGCACAAGAAGGATCAGTGTGTGAAATAGATCATGAGACCGTTGCTTATCATTTTCATGAACCTTTAGGTGTTGTAGGTCAAATCATACCGTGGAACTTTCCAATCTTGATGGCGGCTTGGAAATTAGCGCCTGCTATTGGGGCTGGAAACTGTGTTGTTATGAAACCTGCAGAGCAAACACCGGTATCGATTATGGTGGTTGCTGAAATTATTGGCGATTTACTTCCGCCAGGTGTTTTAAATTTAGTTAATGGTTTTGGTTTAGAGGCAGGCAAGCCCCTGGCTAGTTCGGACCGCATAGCTAAAATCGCTTTCACTGGTGAAACAACTACCGGTCGATTGATTATGCAGTACGCATCTCAGAATATTATCCCAGTTACTCTCGAGCTTGGTGGCAAATCACCAAACATCTTCTTTGAAGACGTGATGGAAAAAGATGATGCTTATTTTGATAAATGTCTTGAAGGATTCACAATGTTTGCCTTAAACCAAGGTGAAGTATGTACATGCCCTTCTCGTGCTTTAATTCAAGAATCAATTTATGATGCGTTTATTGAAAGAGCTATCGAAAGGACAAAAGCAGTTAAAAGTGGGTCTCCACTTGATGCGGCTACAATGATCGGTGCACAAGCTTCAAGCGAGCAAAAAGAAAAAATCATGTCATATATCAAACTAGGACAAGAAGAAGGTGCTGAATTACTAACCGGGGGTAACTTACGCTCATTAGATGGAGAGCTCTCTGATGGTTACTATATCGAACCAACAATCCTTAAAGGCCATAATAAAATGAGAATTTTCCAAGAGGAAATTTTCGGTCCAGTCGTTTCAGTGACAACATTTAAAGATGAAGCTGAAGCTCTTGCAATTGCCAATGACACACTCTATGGTCTCGGCGCTGGTGTTTGGTCAAGAAATGGAAACATTGCTCACCGTATGGGTCGTGCAATCCAAGCCGGTCGTGTATGGACTAACTGTTACCATGCCTACCCTGCTCATGCAGCGTTTGGGGGATACAAACAGTCTGGTATTGGTAGAGAAACACATAAAATGATGCTTGATCATTACCAACAAACTAAGAACTTACTTGTAAGTTACAGTGAAAATAAATTAGGCTTCTTTTAGGTCGTTAATTTGTTATAAAATAAGGGTTATTCAATGTAACCCTTTTTTTTATGATAACTAGAATCTCATCCACTGACGCTGCAAATGAATTAATTGAAAAGCTAACAAAAGAGCATGGTCCTGTCATGTTTCATCAATCAGGTGGATGCTGTGATGGAAGCTCGCCAATGTGCTACCCTGATGGTGAATTTTATTTAGGGTCAAGTGACGTATGCTTAGGGGATGTTAATGGTGCATCCTTCTATATGAGCGCATCTCAATTTGAATACTGGGAGCACACACATATCACCTTAGATGCGATTCCTGGCACAGGCGGTCAGTTCTCTTTAGAACGCCCAACAGGTTTAAGGTTTTTTATTAGATCAAGACTCTACACAGATGAAGAGTGGGATTATCTTTCAAAACACCCCGTAAAAAAATGTGGTTAACTCAACAACCGACTTCAAGATAATGTAAAATAAGAACTGGCGGGTCACCTCGCATTGTAATTTAGCCAACCTGGTCAGGTGCGGAAGCAAGCAGCCACAACTAATGAAACAAGTGCCGAGACCATGGCTCGCCTTAATTAATTAAAATTATGAAAAATTTAGCTCTTGCAAGAAAATGGCGTCCAAAAAATTTTGAGACTATAGTCGGTCAAGAATTTATCATCGAAGCCTTAAAAAACTCCATCGTAGGTGATCGACTACATCATGCTTATCTTTTATCAGGCACTAGGGGTGTTGGCAAAACCACTATTGCTAGAATTTATGCAAAATGTTTAAACTGTCACAATGGATCCAGCCCAGATCCTTGTTGTGAATGTTCTTCGTGTGTGGAAATCGATCAATCTAAATCTATTGATGTCATCGAGCTTGATGCTGCATCTAATACTCAAGTTGATAACATGCGTGAGTTGCTTGAAAATGCAAACTACCAACCCACCTCATCTAAATACAAAATATTTATTATTGATGAGGTCCACATGCTCTCAAAAAGCTCATTCAATGCAATGTTAAAGACTCTTGAAGAGCCACCAGAACATGTTGTCTTCATACTCGCCACCACTGATCCAGAAAAAATACCAGTAACAGTCATATCACGATGTCTGCATTTTAATCTAATGCAGATGACAAATGAGGAGATCTCTGGTCAATTAAAAAAAATTTTCAATGAGGAAAATATAGCCTACGAAGATGAAGCAATAAATATGATATCCAAACATGCCGACGGTAGCATGAGAGATGCTCTATCACTTGCTGATAGAGTCATAAATTTTACAAATGGCAATGTTAGTCTTGAAAAATTAACACAAATTCTTGGGGTCACCTCTGATGGCGTCATTGATGAATTACTTGCAAACATTTTAGATAATGATAAACAAAAGGTTTTTGGAGTGTTAAACAAGCTCAAAGAGCACCATATTTCATATGAAAGTGCACTTAAAGTATTGTCAGAAAAAATTTTTGCGATCTCAGAGCAACAAACATTTGGTGGGCATAATAAATCAGTTAGGTATAACGAACAAATTAATCTTCAACTCTTACAAACTCTTTATCAAATATCTATCAATGGTTTAAAAGACTTACCATATGCGCCCAGTCTTCATATAGGCTTTACGATGACAATCATTAGACTGTTGAATTTTATACCCATAAACAACGGTAACTCAATGCAGGTAGAAAAAAACAAAGTTGACGAACATAAGAAAATAGTTGAAGAAAAAGAACCTGAACAGATAAATACAACAAAAGATATTCAAATTAATGATTGGGATCGAGTTGTGGAGCAAATAAAACCAGGTATGGCTAAAACCTTAGCGCAAAACTGTGTACTAAAGTCACAAGAGGATCATTTATTACATTTGATTGTTGATGAAAGATTTAAACATTTAAACAATGATAAATATATTAAAATTTTAGAAGAATCACTGTTTATGATTTATGAAACAAAAATAAAAATCGAGATCAATGAAGAGACAATAACATCATCACCTGCTCAAAAAAAACAAATAGAAAAAGATGATGCTCTAAAAGCAGCCACAGACTCTATAAAAACAGATTCTAAACTAGAAAATATCTTAAATGAATTCGATGCTCAAATTATTGAGAGCACAATCAAGTCGACAAAAATTAATTAGGAGAGAAAATTATGGCAAAAGGTGGAATGGGTAACCTAATGAAACAAGCTCAGATGATGCAGGCTAATCTGCAAAAAGCACAAAATGAACTTGGCAATATCGAGGTTGAGGGATCTGCAAGTAATGGACAAGTAAAAATTACCATGACTTGCAAAAATGAAGTAAAAAAAGTGTTGATTGATGAATCATTACTAAGCGATAAAGAATTACTTGAAGATTTAATTTTAGTTGCGCTTAAAGATGTACAGGCAAAGATTGAATCTACAACGAGCCAAAAAATGTCTGGATTAGTCCCTCCTGGCATGAATCTGCCCTTTTAATTAAAATATGTCAAAAGTTCTGAATGATTTAATTGAAAGTTTAAAATGTTTGCCTGGAGTGGGCCCAAAGTCTGCGACAAGAATGGCCTATTACCTTCTTCAGCGTGATCCCAACGGAGCAAAAAACTTAGCAAATTCAATACTGAATAGCTTTAAGCTCTTAGGCAAATGTAAATCATGTAACAACTTTTGTGAAACGACTATTTGTGATCTATGTTCAGATCAGAGTAGAGATAATTCAGTTCTATGTATTATTGAAATGCCAACTGATCTATTAATGTTCGAACAAACTCACTCATACGATGGGCTTTACTATATATTAATGGGACGATTGTCTCCCCTGGATGGAATTGGGCCTAAAGAACTTGACATGAATTCATTATATGAGCGGTGCAAAGATGAAAATATTCAAGAAATTATCATTGCAACAAACTTTACAAAAGAAGGTGATGCGACGTCTACATTTATTACAGAGCTTGTTAAAGACTTGAATAAAAAGATTTCAAGAATTGCTAGAGGAATGCCTTCGGGATCAGAAATTGAATATACTGACACAGGAACATTAGCTCAAGCAATTTCTGAGAGAAAAAATATTAATTAACTTCTTTAAATCATCGGCTGTATTGATTAAAAGATCATACCCCCATATTTCAGTATTATCTGCCGGGTCGATGTAGCCGTAACCAGCAAATACAGAGATTATATTAGATGCATTAGCTGCAATAATATCCCTCTCACCATCCCCAACATAAATAACTTGGCTTGGATCCACTTGCAACTTGTCAAATACCTCAATAAACATCTGGTTATCTGGCTTAGGTTTAAAACCATCATCGGGACAAAGAACAATATCAAACATCGAATCAATACGTAAATGATTAAGAATCAAATCAGTAAAAATTCGTGGTTTATTTGTCACAATACCGATATTGAATCCCCTTTTTTTTAAATCTTTTAATATGTCTTGAAAGCCTGGAAATAGAGATGCATTGAGAAAGCAATTATTTTTATAAATTTCAACAAATTCATCAAACAAAGAATTGTTATTGATTTCGTCAAAGCTAAATCTTTTCTTTAAAAATGCATTGATTCCATTTGAAGAACAACCTAATCCCTCCTGAAAACTAATTTCTTTATGGTTATACTTTAAAAAGATTTCATTTGCGGTATTAATAAGATCGGGTGCGGTATCTACAAGGGTGCCGTCGAAATCAAATAAAAAAGTATTAATCATTATTAAATCGTAACTCTAAAATATAATTCACAGATACATCAGAGCCTAAAGAATATTTTTTCAAGAATGGGTTGTAAGTCATTCCCGTGATATTTGAGATATTCATATTTAAACCATTTGCCCAAGATTTAACTTCGCTGGGCTTAATGAATTTATCGTAATGATGTGTTCCCCTAGGTAAGAGATTAAGAATGTACTCCGCTCCAACTATTGCAAATAAAAATGCTTTCAAATTTCGATTGATTGTGGAAACATATAGGCGTCCATTTTTCTTCAGTTTTTTTGAACAAGAGGTAATAATTGAAGCTGGATCAGGCACGTGTTCAATCATTTCTAGACATGTAATGACATCAAATTTACTTGAATCTTTTTTTAAAAAATCCTCTATATTCAATAATTTATAATTAATACTTAAATTATTTTCTTTTGCATGAAGTTGAGCAATTTTGATGGCAATTTCGCTTTGATCTATACCGGTCACATTTCCACCAAGCTTTGCCATTGACTCGGCTAAAATGCCACCACCACAACCCACATCTAAAATATTTTGTTTATCTAAGGGAAATAAATCATTGATGTAATTGACCCTTAATGGATTGATGTCATGCAGTGGTTTAAATTCAGATGACGGATCCCACCACTTATGCGCAATTTTATTAAATTTTTCTACCTCATTGATATCTACGTTGATATTTTGTTTTTCCATAATTTAATCTTATTTATACTGGTTTCGACATCAATATCATTGATGAATTCTGTTTCAGAGAACTTTAAATCGCCATTAACCCATACATGCTCTACATTATCCCTTCCTCCGGAATATATAATTGTTGAGAGTGGGTCATATATCGGCTGCAAATGAATATCAGATAAATTAAAAGCCACTAGATCGGCTTTTTTATTTTTTTCAATCGAGCCAATTTGGTCTTGCATATTGAGCGTTTTTGCTGCATTAATTGTCACCATGTCGAATAAATTTTTTGAATTTGTAAATTCTGTAACGCCTGCCTCATTGCGCTGCAGTAATGCAGAAAGTTTTAAATCATCAAATAGGCCAAGCTTATTATTACTTGCTGACCCATCAGATCCAATTGAAACATTCTGCGCAGCATTGAGCATTGTATTAATTTTTGGCATTCCGCTTGCCAATTTTAAATTAGATACTGGACATGTCACTATATTGATTTGATTTTTTTTAATTATTTCTATATCAGATGAGCTCAGATGTACACAATGAACAGCAATAAAATCTGGCCCTAATAGACCCAGCGAGTCAAGACGAGTCAGTGGGCGAACATTGTGTTGTTCAATGCTATTTATTATTTCCCACTCTGTTTCATGCATGTGACAGTGAATATTCATCCCTAACTGATCAGCATAAGTTCTAATTTTTAAAAAAGAATCATCTGACACAGTATAAGGTGCGTGAGGGGCTAATGTAGTAGTGACATTCTCCTCACCTCTAAAGTCATCTCTAAATTTTAATCCTTTGTCTAAATAATCGGTAAAGTCATTTGCGTAACTACTCTTAAATTCAATAAAGACTAAACCTATATTGGCCCTGATTCCGACAACTGTTGCCGCTTTTGCTGTTGCATCAGGGAAAAAATACATATCATTAAATGTCGTTATGCCTGAACTCAGCATTTCTAAACAAGCCAGTTGAGATGCATCATAAACAAGGTCGTTGCTTAGCAGTTTCTCTTCATTTGGCCAGATTGATTTTTCTAACCAATCATTCAATCTTTGATCATCAGAAATACCTTTTAAAAAAGTCATTGCTGAATGTGTGTGCGCATTAATTAACCCTGGAGTTATAAGTGATTCACCCAGATTCAATATGTTTAAATCTTCATTATTACTAAAATCACTAAATGGAACGATTTCTTCTATCAAATCATTTTTAATTAAGATGATATGATCTTCAAGGAATTCTTGTTTGGAGTTTGCAGTATAAATCCATTTCGCGTGGATGCCAAAATGGTTATTACTTATATCTGACATTAATCTATCTCGAATGGATGTTCAATGAGGATTGTTTCATCTCTTTCAGGCCCTGTAGATATAATATGAATAGGAATTCCCGTCACCTCTTCAATTTTATGTAGGTAATTTTGAGCCTCTTTTGGTAACTCATCCCATTTTTTTACCCTAAAGGTAGTCCCATTCCAGCCAGCCATAGAAAGGAATTGCGGCTTACATCGAGACACATCTTCAGCGCCCAGTGGAGGAATATCTATTGCTTTTCCATCAAGTTCATAGTGCGTACAAATCTTTATTTCATCCAACCCGTCAAGAACATCCAATTTTGTTATGCATAATCCAGACAAGCCATTAACCATTGCGGATCTTTTTAAAGCGACTGCATCAAACCACCCACAACGTCTCTTTCTTTTAGTCACTGTGCCGTACTCTCTACCAACGTCTGACATTTGATAACCAGGAGAACCAGGCTCATCAATATCTAGTTCGCTCGGGAAAGGGCCTCCACCAACACGAGTTGTGTAAGCTTTGGTAATTCCAAGTATATAGTCCAATTGATTTGGTCCAACACCTGAACCAGCAGATGCTTGCCCAGCGACACAATTAGATGATGTTACAAAAGGATAAGTCCCATGATCAATATCCAATAAAGCACCTTGAGCACCTTCAAATAAGACATTTGCACCGCGCTGATTAAGATCATAAATCTTTTTTGAGATATCAATCACAAGAGGTTTGATCACCTCTGCACACTCAATTAAATTATCATAAATTTCATCAATATTGACCGGTGAGGCGTTTAATTGTTTTTCTAAAATAAAATTGTGATGAGCTAATAAATCAGTTAACTTTTCTTTCAAAGCAATAGGTTCAAATAGATCATAAACCCTGATGGATCTCCTAGCTACCTTATCCTCATAAGCCGGTCCAATACCCTTACCTGTTGTACCTATTTTTTTCTCTGAAGATCGAGCCCCCTCTCTTGCTTGATCAATTAAGACATGAGATTTTAAGATCAGCGGGCAGCCTGGACTGATAAACAACCTATTTCGAACATCCAAGTTGTCTTTTTCTAAAGTTTGAATCTCAGTGATTAGATGGCTAATATCAAGAACAACACCATTACCAATTAAACATTCGACACCTTCACGAACGATCCCGGATGGAATTAAATTCAACTTATATTCTTTTTGTACTCCATTGGTCTCGATAACAAGGGTATGACCTGCGTTATGACCACCTTGAAAGCGAACAACAGCAGAGGCATGATCAGTTAACCAATCAACAATTTTTCCTTTTCCCTCATCGCCCCATTGAGTGCCGATAACTACTAAATTTTTCTTCATAAACTATCCAACAAATAAAAGACTTCTTAAATCAAAAGTAAATCCAACAGCTGGTCTTTTTTTTCCAAAGTTAGTTGTTAGATTTTCAAACCGACCACCTTTGGCAATCGGGGACGTGTACTTTGAAGAGTATGCACTAAAAATAAACCCAGAGTGGTATTCGTAAAAATCGACATCTGATAGGTCAATTATAATTTTTACTGATGACGGTAAGGCGTTCATTATTTTTTTTAGATTTTTTAATCGATCTAAGATAACTCTGTTGCCAACAAAAAATTCTTGAATTTTTTTGAAAGATTTATCATTTCCAAACATATCCATGAATAATTCAATTTTACTAATCTTGTCAGAATTGATATTTTTTCCAAGTAAATTTTTTATGGATATCAAGTCTTTCTTTGCAAAAAAAGATCTTAATTGTTTTGAATCATGGGCAGATAATGCTAATGACTTTAAAAATTCAGTGTAAATTGTTATATCATTAAACGACAATAATATATCTTTTATTTTCAATAATTTAAGAGAATTTATTAATGTAGAAACTACAGTAATATCTGCCTCAACTTTTTCATTACCATAAATCTCTACGCCGACTTGCAGCTCTTCTCGGGACTGGTTAAAGGAACTGGTATCAGCTTTTAGCACTGGTCCACAGTAACAATAACTTTTAATGTCAGTCGACGACGATGCTAAATAGTTATCAATTCGAGCTGTTTGAATTGTTAAATCTGGAGTAATTCCAATTAGCCTACCTGATGATAATGGATCAGACAACTTAAACATATCGCTATCGACAGACTTACCATTAAAAGATACATTATCCGCATACTCAATCATCGCTGGACTGATCAGTTCAAACTTATTTTTTAAAAAGAAATCAACTAAAGCCCTTCTGTTTTTTTCTAACTCTAATGCCTTCTGGGGATATAAATCTTCGACTTTATCAGGGATTGACCAGGTCGTAATCATAAATTTCTAATTCCAAATAAAAATAATAATAAACCACACAATGTTAAAAATAAACTAAGCATTCTTAGCTGACCAGGCTTATATTTTGAAACATTTGCAATAAATTTAAGCCATAATCTTGGAAATAATAAAGGAAACAGGCCTTCAAAAAGCAAGACAGAGCCAAGAAATAAGACCAAGTAGTTTAATGTCAATTATTGATTACTATTCTTTTTTGGTTGTAAGTATTTAAAAAACTCAGTGTTTGGATCCAGGACCAAGATATCATCCTTACTGTTTACGCTGTTTCTGTATGCCTCAAGACTTCTGTAGAAATCGTAAAACTCTTTATTCTTATTAAAAACATTTGAATAAATTCTAGCGGCTTTTGCATCGCCCTCACCTTTTATTTTTTGTGCGTCTCGATATGCATCCGTAATGATAATCTCTTTTTCTTTTTCTGCATTCGCCTTAATTTTCTCAGACTCGGCAAAACCTTCAGATCTTAGCTCATTAGCCACAGACTTACGCTCTGCCTCCATTCGTTGGTATACAGAGTCACTGACCTCTTTCGGGAGATCAACACGTCTGAGTCTAACGTCTAGAATTTGTATTCCGATGTTATTAGATTCACGGTCTGCTCTTTCTTTAATAATATCCATAATTTCAGAACGCTCCCCTGAAACAACCTCTTGAATCGTTCGTTTACCAAACTCTGCTCTCAAGCCATCATTAACAGTCTGAGTTAGGCGTCTTTCAGCCTGTCTTTCATCACCATTAACAGACACGTAGTACTTTGAAGGATCAATAATTCTCCATTTAATGAATGAATCCACCAAAACATTCTTTTTTTCACTTGTAATAAAACGATCAGGCGTTGATGAATCGTAAGTTAAGATACGATTATCAAAATGACGGACATTATCTACTAATGGGACTTTAAAATATAAACCGGGGTCTTTTTTAACTGCGACTATTTCCCCAAGACGAAAAACAAGCCCATGTTCGCGTTGATCCACTGTGTAGGTAGCCATGCTTAATAAAATTAAGAAAACTAAAATGGCTACAAAAACTCTTGTTGTTTTTTGCATTATCTCATCTCTCTTTCTCTAGCTCTAAATGCATCTCTTGATCTCTCTTGTGTTACATCAATCGAGGTACTTTCGGTTTTTGGGAGCTCTATATTGTTGGGTGATGAATTCAAAACAGAATTAACTGACGATCTGTTATTATTTTTCATTATTTGATCAAGTGGTAAGTAAATTAGGCTGTTTGAACCCGATTTTTGATCAATAATAACCTTAGTTACGTTGGATAAAATCTCCTCTTGTGCCTCTAAAAATAGTCTATTTTTAGTGACCTCAGGCGCCCTTTCATATTCTTTCATGATTTGTTCAAATCGACTTGAATTACCTAATGCCTCATTTTCAATAGACACTTTATATCCATTAGCTTCTGCCAAAAGTCTAGCTGCCGTACCCCTTGCTTTTGGAACAACATCATTGGCATATGCCTGACCTTCATTTTTCTGTCTTTCCAGGTCTTGTTTAGCCTTCACAGCATCATCAAAAGCGGCTTGAACTTGTTCAGGTGGTTGGGCATTCTGCATGGTTACACTTGTCACATTAATTCCCGTTGAATATCTATCTAATATTTGTTGAATCAAATCTTTGGTTCGGATTGCAATTTCCTCTCTGCCTTCATAGAGAACAAAATCCATCTCACTTTTACCTACCACTTCACGAATAGCTGTTTCAGCACCAGCCCTCACTGACGATTCTGCAGCTCGATTATTAAAAATAAAGTCTTCAACAGATTTTAAGTTGTATTGGACAGCAAACTGCAAGTCCACAATATTTTCATCACCAGTGAGCATTAGTGACTCTCTGAGGTCTTGAGAATTAGCTCCCAGATCATTGGATGATCTATAGCCCACTTCAATTGTTCTCACCTGCTCCTGATTAACAATTTCCACAGTCTCGATTGGATAAGGAAGATGCCAACGTGGTCCTGGCTGGGTGATATCAATATGTTCACCAAATCTTAAAACGACCCCCCTTGAACCCTGATCAACAATATAAAAACCAGTAAGAAGCCAAATTAAGAATACAATCAATAAAATCGGTAATAAAGGGATATCTCCACCATTAATATTTTGTTTATTGCCATTATTATTTGCGCCACCCCCATTATTATCAACAACAATACGAGGTTTTCTTTTAAAGATATTATCGATTTTTCTGCCTAGATCCTTTAATACCTCATCAAGGTCTGGTGGTCCATCTTGTTTTGAAAAAATGCCAAGTTTTTTAAACATGTTATTTAAAGTTTTCGTCATAATTGTTAATTTCTTGATTATTAAAGAGTGATGCCCTTCCGACCAATGCTTCCTTCAAAAATTCAATTCCTTGGCCAGTTTTAGCAGATAATTCAATGCGATTAATTCTACCATACTCATCGATATCTTTTTGAGGCAAAGAGTTATTTTTGTCTATCTGATTGAGAATGAGAATTTGATCCACTTGATCAGCATGTATTTCCTTTAAAATCCGATTGACTTGGTCAATATGTTCTTTTCTTTCTTCATTTGTTGAGTCAACCACATGCAATAATAAATCAGCACTGGTGGACTCTTCTAGAGTGGATTTAAAAGATTCAATAAGATTGGTTGGTAAGTTTTTTATAAAACCAACTGTATCTGAAATAACAAGAGAAGTTGAAGGTGGAATAAACAATTTTCTCGAGGTCGTATCTAAGGTAGCAAATAATTGATCTGCAGCATAAATTTTTTGCTTAGTTAGCTCATTAAATAGGGTGGATTTACCTGCATTGGTATAACCCACGATAGCAACTGTAAAGACACCACTTTTTCTTCTTCGCTGTCGCTGCATATCTCTTTGCTTGGTTAATTTTTTTAATCGTTCTTTTAGTTGTTTGACGCGGATCCTTAACATTCTTCGATCAAGTTCTATTTGTTTTTCTCCAGGCCCACCTCTTACACCAATACCACCTTTTTGACGCTCAAGGTGAGTCCATCCTCGCACGAGCCTGGTAGATAAATATTCTAGTTGCGCAAGCTCTACCTGAAGCTTACCCTCATGGCTTTTAGCTCTTTGTGAAAATATATTCAAGATTAAATTCGTTCTATCAATAATCGTCACCTTCAAGGCATCTGATAATTTTTTCTCTTGAGCAGGTGTGATGTCTTCATTAATAATTAAAAATTCAAAACTAAATAAATTTTTTAATTGTTTAATTTCATCAACCTTCCCTTTGCCAATATAAAAACTTGGATTTGGAGTAACAATTTTAATATCTAGTGATTCAACAATATCAAAACCAGCAGTTTTGACCAGCTCTTTAATTTCATGATGATCATATTCCTTGCGACCATAACCATCATGAGTATTAATTATCAAACACTTTTCTTTAGGAAGGATTGTATTATTTGAACTCAAGTAGCTTATTTGTAATTAGGCACTATTGAGGATATGGCATGAATAAAAATCAATTGTGGTGAATTACCTTTGAGGACAATACTCTCGTCATCAAAAGACTCAATTAAACCTTGAAGTTTTATACCATTCATCAGATAAACTGAGACATTTACAGAATTAATTACCAAAGTATCAAAAAATTCAGTGCTTATTTTTTTTGCCATTTATATTTGCTCACTTAATCTACTATTAAAATTATCTTTACCTATTATTGCAATAATTTGCCCAATTGACGGAGACTGATCAGTTCCCAACAACACGACCCTTAGAGGCATAGCAACTTCAGGAAACTTGATTTGCTCTGATTTGACATAAGCTTTTAATATAGTTTCTATGGATTCAGAAGTAAACTCAGATGCATTAAATAAGTTGCTTAAATTTTGTAAATGTTTTATCGAATTATCAGAGATGTATTTTTCTAACAAATCATGTGAAATATTTTCAGGCTTTATTAGGACAGTCTCAGCATTTACTTCAAATTCTCGCAGTGAATGGCATCGATCTTTATAAAGATCAAAAATGCTTAACAGTTGCTTGCGGTTTGAAAATCTAAGCATAAATTGTGGATCTAGTAGCGCCTCAATCTCATCAAATGTTTTTTGTTTAAGGTAGTGGTTATTGAGCCATTGAAGCTTTTTGATGTCAAATTGCGATGGTGAAGAAGTAATACTTTGTAAAGAAAATAATTGACATAATTCATCAAGAGAAAAAATTTCAGCATCTCCATGACTCCACCCTAACCTTGCAAGATAATTATTGACCGCCTCAGGAAGAAAGCCAAGCTCTCGGTACTCAGTCACACTTGCCGCTCCATGACGCTTAGATAGCTTTTGGCCATCTTCTCCATGAATCATTGATAAATGTGCAAATAATGGAACATCAAATCCACAAGCTTTATATATATTGATTTGACGTGGAGTATTATTGATGTGATCATCTCCACGTATCACATGGGTAATCCCCATATCCGCATCATCCACCACCACACTCAAATTATAAGTTGGTGATCCATCTGATCTTTGAAGAATCAAATCATCCAACTCCTCATTGCTGACTGTTATTTGTCCTTTAACTTGATCTTCCCAGGTGACATTACCGTCGACTGGGTTTTTGAAGCGTATCACTGGAGTTACCCCTTCAGGTAATGGCGGAAGTTTTTTACCCTCCTCAGGTCGCCAGGTACCATCGTATTTAGGCTTAATCCCTTTCATTTCACAATCCTGTCGCATTTTTTCAAGCTCTTCTTTACTTGCATAGCACTCATATGCATGACCCTGCTCTAATAACTGAGCAATAATCGCTTTGTGACGATCAAAGTTTTGTGCCTGATAAATAACATCACCATCATGCTTTAAATTAAGCCAAGACATCCCTTCAAGAATTTTATCAACTGCTTCTTGGGTAGATCTCTCCAAATCAGTATCTTCAATTCTTAGAAAAAAATTACCATTATTTTTTTTCGCGAATGCGTAATTAAATATTGCCGTACGTATTCCTCCGATATGAAGAAATCCAGTAGGACTTGGTGCGAATCGGGTTTTAATCATTTATCGGTCCAGCAAATAAGTTATATTCATCGTTTTCAATAATTCTAACATCAAGTCTATCGCCCACCAGCAATCCCTCAGGATCTTTTAAATAGACAGCCCCATCCACATCAGGAGCTGAGCGGAAACTTCTCGCTAAGGCATAATCATGAGCCACTTCATCAACCACAACATGCTGAATTGATCCAATTAGAGATTTTAGTTTTTGTTCGCTCAATTTTTTTTGTGTTTCCATCAAATAGTTATATCTTTCTTTTTTAACATCTTCAGAAATTTGATCAGGAATCAATTTAGCGGTAGCTCCCTCGACATTTGAATATTCAAAACAACCAACATGATCTAATTTTGCTTCCTTGATAAATTCAATTAACTGGTCAAAATCACGATCTGTTTCTCCGGGATAGCCGACAATAAACGTACTTCTTAAAGATATGTTTTGATTAATTTCACGCCAAGCTTGAATTCTTTTTAGGTTATCTTCAGAATCAGCAGGTCGTTTCATTGATTTTAGAATCTTTGGGCTAGCATGTTGAAATGGAACATCTAAATAAGGAAGAATTGTTTCTTCATCCATCAATTCAATCATATGGTCAATATGAGGATATGGATAGACGTAATGAAAACGAACCCATACACCAAACTTTTTCAATTCTTTTGCTAGATGATATAAGTCTCGCTTGACTGGCTTGCCATCCCAAAAAGATTGCTTCACTTTAAAATCAACACCATAAGCACTGGTATCTTGGGAAATGATAATTAATTCTGTCACACCAGAGTCAACAAGATTTTGCGCTTCCTTTAGAATATCTTCAGGAGTTCGACTGACCAATTTACCTCTCATTGAAGGAATAATACAGAATGAACATTTATGGTTACACCCTTCCGATATCTTAATGTAGGCATAGTGTGACGGGGTTAGCCTTAATCCAGATTTTGGAATTAAATCAATAAAAGAATCATGTGGTTTAGGAGCAACTTGATTGATAATATCTACCACTTCTTTATCCGATTCGGAACCAGTGATGGCAATTAAATCTTTAAATCTCTCCTTAATAATTTCTCTCTTCTCACCCAAGCAACCGGTCACAATAACATTGCCATTACTTTTTAAAGCTTCGCCAATGGTGTTAAGAGATTCTTCAATTGCGGAATCAATAAAACCACACGTATTAACCACCACCACGTCTGATTTGTCGTATGAGGATGATATTTCGTATCCTTGGGTTTTAACTCTTGTCATTATTTTTTCTGTATCTGATCCTGCTTTAGGACAGCCAAGCGAAATAAAGCCAATTTTAGGAATCTTTATTGATGGCATACTTAATGAATGAGTGAATGAAGAAAATAAATAATTAAAACTCCAAATAAAATAGAGAAAGTTTGTTGAAGTGTTTGCATGATTTGCACTTTTTTATGCAGCGATGGAATAAGATCAGAAATAGCAACATAAATCATACTTGATGCAGCAAGAGATAAGATAATTGGAATTAATTCTTCAAGGTCGTTCAAAACAAAATAGGCAAGGATAGCACCAATAATCATTGCACAACCAGTAATAATATTCATCATAAGGGTCCTGGATAAACTATAACCAGAATTAATTAATATTGAAAAATTACTAATTTCTTGAGGAATTTCATGCACAATAATTGCAAGAGCAGTGATTAAGCCTAGATTAATGTCGACAATAAATGCACTGGCAATCAATATACCATCAATGAAATTATGAAAACAATCTCCGATAATCAAGATACTTCCTTTTTTTACATCATGATTCACCACTGGGGAATGATTCTCACAATGCGATCCATGACAATGCCTCCAAACTAACAATTTCTCTAAAATAAAAAACACGAGAATACCAATTAAAACAATTAGGGAGATTTGATGTAAGTCGCCCGATAGCTCATAGGCATGAGGAATGATCTCTAGAAAAGCTGCCCCTAACAAAGTACCAACAGCAAGGCTAACAAAATAATCCGCATAATTAACCATCTTAAGTTTGCTAAATAAATACGCAAGCATAAGACTTAAAACAGAGCCAAAAAAACAAACAGCAATAATGATCAATAAATTCATAAAGTGGGATTATACGTCATTAATTTAAAGAATTAAGCATTAATCCATGCCAGAGAAATCAATCTAAATGGTGTTTTATTTTGACGATGAGAAAACAAAAAATTGTCCCTAAAAGTACAATAATTTTGACTTATAGAATTACCATATATATTTTGAACACCATGAAATTTTAATAATGAGACTGTAATTCCAACTAAGTCGACATTAAACTTATTATTCTGGTATCTGAAATACTTCCCAAGAAAATTATATTTCTTCATAAATAAATCATAGACATCCCGATCAGTTTCAAAGTATTTTTGTGAAATACCAGGCCCTATCCATGCAACAACTTCCTCACAATTTGTTTTAATCCTTTTTAGTGTTTCATGAATAATACCTGTTGAAAGACCCCTCCAGCCACAATGAATTGCTGCAACAAAAGAACCTTTTTTATTTGAAAGTAAAACAGGTATGCAGTCTGCTGTTCTAACTGCCACAATAACATTTGGTTCATAGGTAAAAATTGCATCGCAAGTAAGATGATGATCATTGCTATAAATTTGGCAAACTTTGTTTGAATGAACCTGATTAACTAATGAAAATTGTCGATTAGTGAATTCAAACAAATCTTTAGATTGAACATATGTGGAGTTGGTATAAATTTTGAAACTAGCCTCTGATTGAAAAGCTCGAACATGAACTGGTAACTCCCAGTCAACTTTTATTCTACCTTTCATCATCAAAAGTTAAATCATCATTTAACTCAAAATCTTGTTGAAGAAAATGGTCTGTAGGTCCAAAATCGTTTTCAATTGAATCTTTCCTTATTAAAGACAAAAGCTCCTTCATGTCTTCTGGAAGATCAATCGTCCACTTCATCTCCTTGTTAGTTTTCGGGTGAATCAATCCTAGTGAAATGGCGTGCAGGGCTTGTCTATCAAATATTTTAATTGCGTTAAGTAAATCATCACTCATTTTTTTTGTCGGGATTATCTTCTTTAATCCATAATCTTTGTCTCCAACTATTGGGGAATTATTATCTAGCATGTGGACACGGATTTGATGTGTTCTTCCAGTCTTCAAAAGACACCTGACGTAAGTATGATAATTAAACCTTTCAAGTACTTCAAAACTAGTTTCTGCACTTTTACCATTCACTTTAGTAACAGCCATTTTTGTTCTTTGCCTGGGATGTCTACCAATTGGCTTGTTGATTACCTTATTTTGCCAAATTTGTCCCCATACTATCGCTCTGTATTCTCGATAAACAGCTTTACTTTGTAATTGATTGATCAAATTATTTTGTGATTCCTCATTTTTGGCAACAACCATCAACCCCGTCGTATCTTTATCAAGCCTATGAACAATCCCTCCTCTAGGAAGTTTCTCAAGATTCTTGTTGTAATGAATTAAACCATTAAGCAAGGTTCCGTTTGTATTTCCTGAACCAGGGTGCACTACAAAATTGCTTGGTTTATTTAAAACCAAAATATCGTCATCTTCATAAATAATTTCTAATGGAATATTTTGCGCTACAACATCAATTTCATCTTCAATGACACCATTGATCATAATTTCCTCACCCCCAACAACCTTATAATTTTGTGAGACGTTTAAACCATTGAGAAAAATAAAATCATTTTTAATCATAGATTGAATTTTTGATCTGGAGAACTCAGGAAGTAAGTTTGATAAAACCGCATCTAACCTTGACCCAAAAAAAGTTGCAGGTATGATAAGTTTTTTATTAACATCAATTTTAGTCATGATTCGATATCTTACCTTATTTGTTTCCTCAATATTTCTGACAGGTTGTTTTATTTTTGGGGAGCCTACTGAATTTGATGAAACCACTGGCCAAAGTCCTGAATGGATATATGATAAAGCTGAAGGATTAAAGGATCAACGAGATTTCAGAAAAAGCATAGACTTTCTTGAAAAGCTTATTAAGCGATATCCAGATAATAAGCTTATACCGTCCGCTAGATTAAATCTTGCCTATGCTTATTACAAATTTGGGCAAAAGGAACTTAGCACATCAACTGTTAACCAATTTGTAACCTTGTACCCCAGTCACCCATCTATGGACTATGCTTACTACCTTAAAGGTTTAAATCTTTATCAGGAAAGAGGTATTATTAATAAGCTGACCATGCAAGATATTAGTGACAGGGATGTAAATAATCTTAAACAAGCGTTTGATGCTTTCAGTGAGCTGGTTAAGAAATTTCCAGACTCAAAATACAGTCAAGACTCAACTGATAGAATGACGTATTTGATGAATAAAATCGCTGAATACGATCTTCATGTTGCAAGATATTATATGAAGCGTAAGGCTTATGTGGCGGCACTGAATCGAGCAAAAAATGTGTACACAAGCTATCCTGAAAGTATTCATGTTGAAGAATCTTTGGTCATTCAGTATATCGCCTATAAAGAGCTAAAGTTAAAAGATCTCGAAGTGGCCACTAAGAAAGTTATTGATCACAACTATCCAAATAATCAATTAACATTGGATGTTAATGAAGGTACAAAAACATGGTGGAAATTTTGGGAAAGCTTAGCAGATTAATTTTTACTAGATAGTTTTTTTCTTAACTGATTTTTTATTTTTCTTCTTGTGACCAATCCTGTGCTAACTCTTTTCGCTTTATAAGCATATGGATTATCTGATGCCTCAAAAATCATTCTTAAAGGGATAGACTGCAAGGACAGTGCTTTTCTAAAGTAATTATCTAAGTACTTTTTATACGAAGGAGCTAAACCCTCTAAATGATTTCCATGGATTTTAAAAGATAATGGAGACTTGGAAACAAAGCTCATGAATTTTAATTTAGGTCTTATTCCTTTACTAATTGAAGGAGGATGATTGATAAGGGCGTCTTCTAAAAGCTTATTTAAAATCGATGTTTTATACTCTTTAGATAAATGTTCTCGAATCTCTTTTATATTTTTAAAAATTTTAGATAGATTTGTTTTCTTTTCAGCAGAAATCTTTATGTTGTCAATAAAACCAAAATTTAGATTAAATTGTTCTAAATCACTATTAAATCTATCTTTTTCATATTGATTCAGCAAATCCCATTTATTAAATAAAAGTAATAAAGGTTTAAACGACTTCAAGCATTCAGAAATAAGTGCTTGATCCTGAGAGGTTATGCCAACTGAGGAGTCAATAATCAGTAAAATGAAATTAGCGTTCTTTGCGCTTTCAAGAGACTTTAATAGTGCAAATTTTTCTTCCTTGGAAGTTACCTTCCCTTTCCTTCTGATTCCTGCAGTATCAACAAGAATATATTTATCTGAATTTAATTCAAATTCAATTTCAATCGAATCAATTGTCGTACCAGGCAAATTACTCGCTATAAGTCGATCGGAGCCAATTAATGAATTAATTAAAGTCGATTTCCCTGCATTCGGTTTTCCTAAGATAGCTATTTTAAAATTGTCATTTATTTCACTTGGCTCAACGGGGATACCATCTAATTTATGAGCAATAAATTCAATAATTGAGTCAATGCCATAGTTATGGCTCACAGAAGTACAGATTACTTGTTGATACCCAAGTTTCATGAAGTCAAGCTTTGCAGTTTCATCAGAAACACCATCTACTTTATTGATGACCAAGCAAATATCTTTATTTTTTTTTCTTAATAATTTTGATATCACTTGATCATCAGGCAAAAGTCCAGACTTATAGTCGACTACAAATAGAACAAGATCTGCTTCATCTGTGGCAAGGTTTGTTTGGTTGAGTATTTGTGAATCTAAAGTACTTTTGTTGTTTGAAAAATTAAGTCCACCTGAATCAATTATTTCATAGGAAAAATTATCAATAATTGTTTTGCTTACCTGTCGATCTCTAGTCAATCCCTCAAATTCTGAAACGATTGCTTTTTTTGATTTGGTTAATTTATTAAAAAGACTAGATTTTCCAACATTAGGTCTTCCAACTATAGCTACATTACTCATTGATTTGAATTTTAATAATTTTTTGATGATTTAATAAGATATATGCAAAATCTTCAAATTTATACATTTTCGTCGTATTTAATGAATTTTGAACACTCATCGTTTCCCCGAAATCAATTAATTCCTGAAGGTCTTTTCCAAATTTATACACACCCACTCTTTCTCCCTCACTGAGGTTGATGATGTGAAGAACTCCAAGATAATCAATAACAAGCATGAAATCATTCAGTATCAAAGGTTTTGATATTTTTCTATAACTTAGGTCATTATTTTTCCATAATGTCTTACCAGACTTTAAATCAAAATTATAGATTGAATCATTTTCATGTGGTACCAAAAGATTTACATTATCAGTTGAGATGCCATGGTAAGAGCTCAATTTTCGGGACCATAATTTAGAACCTGAGGCTCTATCAAACGAAATAATTTCACCGTTGTAAGAGGAAGCAAATAGCATATTGTCAATGATACCTAAATCTCCCGCAACATCATTTGTGCGATCAATTTCGGTTACACCTTTCGGTCTAGACAACGTTAATTCAGTTAAAAAGCTACCTGATTCGGGTTCAATGATGACCACCTTCCCTCCAGGAAAACCTGAATATAAAATATCATCCACAATTAGAATTGGAGATTGAACATTAATTGAAAGAGGTGGGTTTTGTCTCACATAAGACCATAAGGATAAGCCATTGTTAGAATCAAAAGATTCAATCTTGTTATTAATGTACTTCAATATGATTTGATTTTTATAAAAGAAAGGCTTGAGATTCAAGCTATTGGTGAGCTTTGTACTCCAAATTAAATTACCATTATGATCAATTTTTGTTAAAAAATTTCTATGGTCTGTAAAGAAAAAATAGTTGTCTAAACCACCAAATAAACCCGTTTTTATTTTAGTATTAATCTTTTTGCTAAAAAGCACTTCCCCAGAGTCTTGAGAAATTTTAGTAAATACTCCATCTTCGGTAATAAAAAAAATCGAATCTTCTTTAAAAACTATTTCAGCGTATCCCGGCAAGAGGTCGAATTCTTTTAACCACGGTTGATTGATTTGAACCTGATTAACAAAATCATCAGGCAATGGTTCAGGAGCGTTGTCAAGAACTCCATCAAAATATACATCCTGAATTTGGCTTTCAAGCTCCTTGAGCGGACCAATACAGCCAACAATAGGGATTATCAAAATTAAAAAAAATAAATTCTTCATGAGGTTGTTTGCTACTTAACTCTTAAAGATTCTGCAGTTTATATTCAATTACTCTTGAAAAATCGCTTTGTGGTGAAAAAGAACTAATTGCCTTGCCGTATAATTCTTTGGCTTTATCAATATCACCTTCTTTTTTGGCAATATCTCCTTGTAAATCAAATTTAAAACCTACAAAACCTTTAGTTTTAATTAATTCAGAGAAGTTTTTAGCGCCTTCAAGATCATCTTCGGATAATGAAATTAATCCAAGATAATAAACCGATAAACTTTTAATTGAAGGTTCCACCGCGTTTTGACTAACCCACTGAAGTCGATCTTTAACGTCTTGATCAGCAGCATCATTTTTTAGAATGGTTTTTACAAAAATAATTTGCGCTCTAGCAGCATATGGTGTTTTAGCATAATGATCTTTTAAGTCATCAGCAATTGATTTTAAATTTTCAATATCTGTTGTTTTACTTATTAATAATTTTTGAAACAACTGCGAAGCCTCTCCCGTATTTTGCTCATGTTTTGATTGATAGAAATCATTACCAATCAAAATAATTAACAAAGCAACAACTAAGCCAATAATTAATTTTTTATTTCTCTGCACGAATTCTTTGATTTTTTCAAATTGTTCTGAATTGTTTTCGATATCTTGTGCCATATTAATCCTTTGAGTACTAAATTGAACCAGGTATTGCTTCTATAAGGGCTTTTGTATAGTCTGTGGAAGGTTTATTGAATAAGTGTGTAACTGAACCTTTCTCAACTAGCTTGCCATTTTGTAAAACAATCACCTCGTCGGCGATGTATTTTACCACCCTTAAGTCATGAGTGATAAATAAATAAGTGAGCTGAAACTTTTTTTGTAATTTCTTCAGCAGTTCTAAAATTTGTGCTTGAATTGATACATCCAAAGCTGAAACAGGCTCATCACAGACAATGACTTCAGGTTTAATAATTAATGCTCTTGCGATACAAATTCTTTGTCTCTGTCCGCCACTGAATTGATGGGGGTAACGCGATAAGTCGTCCTCAGAAAGACCTACCAACTTGATATGTTCGATCACCTTGCTCTCAATCTCATCTTTATCGCCCATCATATGAATTTCTAAAGGTTCTGAGAGGATTTGACGTATTGTAAATTTAGGATTCAATGATGAAAAAGGGTCCTGAAAAATCATTTGTATTTTTTTTCTAAAAATTCTTGTTTCATCAGAAGATAGATTCACTATATTCTGTTTCATGAAATTGATCTCGCCACTATCAGGACTAAGAAGCTTCATGACTGTTTTAGCCAATGTTGATTTACCACTTCCTGATTCACCAACAATCGCTAAACACTGACCTTTTTGTACTGAAAAAGAAACATCATCTAAGGCATTCACTATAAATGATTTTGTATTTAAAAAACCTGTATGTTTTGTATAAGTCTTTTTTAAATTTCGAACATCAATATACATTTATAATTTTTCCATTTCAGTTTTAAGCCATTTGTAATCAATTGGTTTTAAAACTTTTTTTGAATGTATGCTAGGAATACACTGCAAAAGAGCTTTTGTATATGGATGTTTAGGATGACGAATTATACTGTTTGCTTTACCCTGTTCGACAATTCGACCTTGGTACATCACTAACACCTGGTCTGCAATATCTTCTACAACACCAAAATCATGGGTAATAAATAAGACAGTCATCTGATATTTTTTTTGCAGATCTTGTATTAAGTTTAAAACTTGTTTTTGCACAGTCACATCTAGCGCCGTAGTTGGTTCGTCGGCGATTAAAAGCTTAGGTTTATTAATGATTGCCATAGCAATCATTACTCTTTGTCTTTGCCCGCCTGATAACTCATCAGGATAACTCTCATATCGATCGGGTGGAATTCCAACGTCTTGAAAAGTCTGCTCAACAATTTTTCTAGCTTCTGATTTACTCATGTGATTGTGAGCATGCAATGCTTCAGCGACTTGGTACCCAACGGTAAAGACGGGATTCAATGATGTCATTGGATCTTGGAAGATCATGGATATCTCTTTGCCACGATATTCTCTTAATTTTTTTTCATTAAATTGAGATAAATCATTGTTTTCAAAACTGATAATTCCATCAAACTTTAGTTGACTGGACAATAGCTTGATAATTGAAAGTGCGGTGAGGCTTTTGCCACTTCCAGATTCTCCAACTATACAAGTCAGCTTTCCTCTTTCAAGAGAAAAAGAAACATCATTCACTAAAATATTTTTTTTATTCTTGTCTGGAAAAACAGTCAGATTTTTTATTTCAAGGATGTTATTAGCTGCCATGTTGAGTGATAAAGTTAACAATATCTTTTTTATTAATCTCATCTTGTGACAACTCTTGTCGTAAAAGTTTAATTTGGACACTGTTATTGTTCACTTCATTATCGCCAATAATGATAGCAAATTGTGCACCAGATTTATCAGCCTTTTTCATTTGCGACTTAAAGCTATTTTTTCCAACATTCATACAGACTGAAATGTTTGAATTCCTCAGTTGATTAGATATATCAAATGCATAGTGATCGACATTCTCCCCAAGGGACACGACGTATACTTGTGGTGTTATATCAAAATTCTTATTGTTTAGTTCCTCAAGCAGAAGTATGATCCGCTCAATTCCAATCCCAACTCCGAAAGCCGGAGTTTCTTTACCGTTAATTGACTGAATAAGGTAATCATATCGACCCCCACCCGCAATAGTACCTTGACTTCCTAGGTCACCAGTAACGAATTCAAAAACGGTTCGGTTGTAATAATCTAAACCTCTCACAAGATTTTTATTGATCTTATAAGGAATGTTGCATTGGTTAAGATATTGCAGCACCTGCTCAAAGTGTTTTGCACTCTCTGCAGAATTTTGATCCAAGAATTTTGGAGCCTTATCAATCAAACCCTGCATTTTTGGATTTTTCGAATCTAAGATTCGCATCGGGTTTGTGTGAAGTCTTCGTTTAGCATCTTCATCAAGCTCATCTTGATGAGATTCAAAATATTTAATCAGTTCTTTTCTATAGACGGCTCGTTCTTCAGGGTCTCCAATGTTATTTATTTGAAGTTCTATATTTTTTAAACCTAAAGTTTTCCAAAGAGAGTCTAGCAAGCAAATGATTTCTGCATCTACAAGGGGGTCAGAAAAACCAAAGGCCTCGATACCCAATTGATTAAATTGTCGTTGCCGTCCTTTTTGAACATTCTCATGCCTAAACATAGGTCCTTGATAAAATAATCGAATTGGGCCGTTATAAGTCAAGTTATTTTCAATCACTGCCCGCACACAACCCGCTGTTCCCTCTGGGCGTAGAGTTAATTTGTCATTATTGAGGTTATCCTGCCAAGAATACATTTCCTTTTCAACGATGTCTGTTTGCTCGCCAACACTATGAATATAAAGGTCCGTGTTTTCTACTATTGGAAGTTTAATTTCCTCATAGGCAAAACGATCTAACACCTGATAAGCGGCTTCATAAAAAAAACGCCAATACTTTTGCTTTTCCGGCAGGACGTCATAGAAACCTTTGATGGATTGATAATTTTTCATTTATCTATATTTCTTATTAATATAATTCTCAATAATATCTTTGAATTCATCAGCAATATTATCACCTTTTAAAGTGACTGTTTTTTCACCATCTTGGTAAACAGGTGCTACTGGAATCTCGCCTGTTCCAGGCAAGCTAATTCCAATGTCAGCCATTTTAGATTCTCCTGGTCCATTTACCACACAGCCCATAACAGCGACTTTCATATTTTCTACCCCTGGATGATTTTTTTTCCACTCCGGCATTTTTTCTCTTAAAAATGATTGGGTTTGCTTGGCCAGTTCTTGAAAGAAAGTTGAAGTGGTTCTGCCACACCCAGGACAGGCTATCACCAAAGGAACAAAAGATCGAAGATTCATTGTTTGAAGCAGCTCTTGCGCAACAACAACCTCCTTAGCCCTAGTTTCTCCTGGTTCTGGGGTTAATGATATCCTTATCGTGTCTCCAATGCCCTGTTGCAAAAGATAACCCATTGATGCACTGGAAGCGACCACTCCCTTAGTACCCATACCAGCCTCTGTTAGCCCTAAATGCAGCGGATAAGTGCAGCGCTTGGCCAGCTGCTCATAAACAAAAATGAGATCTTGTGTGTCACTTGTTTTACAAGAAATAATAATTCGGTCCTTTGGTAATCCTTGCTTAACTGCAGCCTCAGCACTTAGCAAGGCAGACTGAATCAATGCTTCCCGCATGAGATCATTGGAAGATTTTGGCTCAATTAATTTTTGATTCTCATCCATCATTTTGGCTAGTAAGTCTTGATCCAATGACCCCCAATTCACTCCAATCCGGACGGGCTTGTTATAGTCAATAGCGCATTGAATCATTTGTGAAAACTGATCTTCACGCTTTGAGCCCTTACCTACATTCCCTGGATTAATTCGATATTTGTCAAGCGCCTTTGCACAATCAGGATAAAGCTTCAATAGTTTATGACCATTGAAATGGAAATCTCCAACGAGTGGCACATTACAATCAAGACTTAACAACTTTTCTTTAATTTTTACTGTTGCTTGAGCAGCCGCCTCAGTATTCACAGTAATACGAACTATTTCAGAACCAGCCCTCCATAACTCTAAAATTTGCTCAACCGTCGCCTCTACATTTTCTGTATCGGTATTGGTCATGGATTGAATAACCACAGGGTGATGACCTCCGATATGAATGTCACCAACTTTTACAATTAATCTATTTTTTTTGATCAACTATTTTTTTCCCTCTTGAATTAATCGCAACGTCCGTTTTGTTTTATCTTTTACATCCCCAGCCAACTGACCACAGGCGGCATCAATATCATCACCTCGGGTTTTACGGATAGTTGTGACAATACCACTGTCCATTAAAATTTTCTGAAAACTTAATATCCGCTCCCTACTGGAAGATTCATACCCACTCTTAGGAAAAGGATTGAATGGGATTAAATTAAATTTACAGGGTGTATATTTTACTAACTCAACCAATTCCTTTGCATGTTGATCTTGGTCATTCACATCTTTTAACATGACATATTCCATCGTAATAAAATCACGTGGCGCTTCTTCAAGATAGCTTTGACAAGAGTCTAGTAAAACCTCAATGGGGTACTTCCTATTGATAGGAACAATTTCGTCTCTAATTTGATTATTTGGTGCATGCAACGAAATGGCTAAAGACACAGGGCAATCATATTTCAATTTGTCTATTGCCGGCACTAAACCACTGGTAGAGACTGTGACTCTTCTTCTACTTAAACCATAAGCCTTATCATCCAACATAATTTTTAAAGAAGAAACCACCTGATCATAGTTTGCTAGTGGCTCGCCCATACCCATCATTACGACATTGGTTACTGGTTTATGTTCACTTGTATCGTAATCATCCGACAGCAAATGATTTGCTAGCCACAGCTGGCCAATAATTTCAGCCTGGGAGAGATTGCGATTAAACCCTTGGCGTCCAGTTGAGCAGAACGTGCATTCAAGAGCACAACCGACTTGTGATGAGATACAAAGAGTTCCTCTATTTTTCTCTGGAATAAAAACCGTTTCAATCGCGTTATCTGAGCCCATATCAAATAACCATTTACGCGTTCCATCCTTGGAAATATGATCGAAGTTAATTTTTGGGAAATTGAGCTGATAATTGTTAGCAAGAAATAAGCGGAATTCTTTGGCAAGATCAGTCATTTTTGCAAAATCAGTTTGCTCTTCCTTAAAGAGCCAACGCCACAGCTGATTGGCTCGAAAAGGTTGATGACCAGATTTTGCAATTTGATCTTGAAAAGTTTTTAAATCAATATCAAGTAAGTTAATCAAAAAAATTAGCCAAAGAAATATTCAATTTCAATTTTAGCATTTTCTAATGAATCAGATCCATGCACAGCATTTGCATCAATACTTTCAGCAAATTCAGCGCGGATGGTTCCAGGTGCAGCTTCTTGAGGGTTTGTGGCGCCCATTAATTCACGGTTTTTGAGCACCGCATTGTCGCCTTCTAATACCTGAATCATCACTGGGCCTGAGGTCATAAAAGCCACTAGATCATTAAAGAAAGGACGGTCTTTATGCACTGCATAAAATCCTTGTGCCTGTTCTGTGCTTAGGTGTGCCATTTTGGCGTGGATAATTTTTAAACCGCTATCCTCAAAACGACTGTATATTTTTCCAATAACATTTTTTGCCACCGCATCCGGTTTGATAATTGATAATGTTTGTTCTACTGCCATGAATATCTCCAAATGATCTTAAAAGAGCGTTAAAATAACATTTTTTAAGACATTAATAAACGATTTAATCAGGAAGTATTAGAAGTCTATGAGTAAGTTTCTTGTGACCGCCTTGTATCACTTTGTGAACATTGATCAATTTCATAGCTTTCAACAACCGATACTTGATTTTTGCCAAAAAAAACAGATTAAAGGGACGCTACTACTCGCCCAAGAAGGTATAAATGGAACGATTGCAGGATTAACTCAGTCGATTAGAGATTTTCACCAATTTATTGAAAATGATCCCTTATTTGACGGCGCTTTTAAAGCCCTTGACCATAAAGAATCGTGGGCTGAATCCAACCCCTTTTACCGCATGAAGGTGAAGCTGAAAAAGGAAATAGTGACCCTCGGTGTCCCCGGAATTAGTCCAAAAAAGCACGTGGGTCAATATGTTGATCCTCAAGACTGGAATGCCTTGATCTCGGATCCAGAGACAGTGATAATCGATACGCGCAATGATTACGAATATGACATTGGAACATTTAAAAATGCCATCAATCCAAATACGAAAACTTTTCGTGAATTTCCAAAGTATGTCAAAAATAACCTTGATCCCAAAACAACAAAAAAAGTAGCGATGTTTTGTACGGGCGGTATTCGCTGTGAAAAGGCGACTTCCTATCTTTTAGATGAAGGTTTTGAAGAGGTCTACCACCTTAAAGGCGGGATCTTAAAGTATCTGGAGCATGTGCCAAAGGATGAAAGCTTGTGGAATGGGGAATGCTTTGTATTCGATCAACGAGTCAGTGTTACCCATGGTCTTGAGGAAGGAATTTATGACCAATGTTATGCCTGTCGACATCCGTTAAGCCCCGAAGAATTATTGTCACCTTTATATCAAAAGGGACAGTCATGTCCCTATTGCCATGATCAGTTGAGTCAAGAAAAAAAAGCAGCATTGAAAGAGCGCCAAAAACAAATTGAATTGGCCAAGGCTCGAGGAGAAGTGCACATTGGACGTGAGTTTAAGGATGTACCATTAAATCAAAAGGATAAAGATGAAAACTATTAATTGGGGCATTTTAGGGGCCGCTCGAGTCAATCAGCGCTTACTGCCCGCTATTGAAAACAATCCTCATTCTAAACTCATCATGTTGGCGAGCCGTCGTGATGGAGCCGCTCAAGAATGTATTCACCAATATTCTAAATATCCAAGTGAAGTCAAAGCAAGTCAAAATTTTGATGAGGTCATTAAGCATCCAGACATTAATGCCATTTATATTCCACTAGCTAATGAAGAACATACTGAGGTGGCGCTCAAAGCGATCCAACACAAAAAACATGTGTTGATCGAAAAACCGATGGCGCTAACTAAACAGGAAGTGGAAAGCATCACTCAAGCGGCAAAAGACAATCATGTCGTTGTCATGGAAGGCTTTATGTATGTGTTTCACCCCCAATTTAATTTTATTCAACAGATGATTGCCTCAGGAAAATTAGGCCACGTTCAATATGCGCACAGCATGTTTTCCTTTCCAATCCAGCCAGCTCGATACTATCGAATCAATCGATCCATAAAAGATGGTGGTGGAGCCTTATGGGATATTGGTCCCTATGCCATTCACACACTCAGACAAGTGATGGGAGGTCACATTAAACAAGTAAATGCTTCAGCTAAAATGAACAGTCACCAAGCCGACATGTCTGCCACTGGAATTTTAGAATTCACTGATCAGCGTCGAGCAACCTTTGATATCAGTTTTGAATGTGTAAGACGATCCGAATTTGAAATTTTTGGGGATAAGGGACGCTTAAAATGTCACACCGTCTGGCAGCATGAAGATGATGAGGCCATTATCAGTTATGAATTAGATGGATCCGCTCCAGTCATTGAAAAAATTCCTAAAGGTAATCACTTTGATTTAGAGATTGATCATTTTGTCGACTGTATTCTAAATAACAAAGAGAGTGATAAATTAAGCATGGATGACGCCATTCATCAGTCAGAAACGATGGAAGCAGTTTATCAGTCGATTCAAAACAGACAGTGGGTTTCCGTTTGACCTCAGCTTTCATTTTTGATTTTGATGGGACGTTAGTTGATTCCGAACAAGCGATATATCAATGTTTTCAGAATATTACAAAACGGCTCGCTCCTGAAAGAGTCGATTACGCAAAAAATATACTTATAGGACCACCTTTGCGCGATACTGCATCAGAAATCCTTGGCCCTGATCATCAGGACTCATTAGGTAAATTTGTGCAATTATTTATCGCCATGCATGACGAGCAAGTGATTCAGCATACTCAACCCTACCCTGATGTAATCAAGGTCTTGAGACAACTTCACAATAAAAATATACCCATGGCGGTAGCCACTAACAAAAGATTAGCTCCGACGCAAAAACTGTTGGACCATTTTGGCTGGAATGATTATTTTTCTTCAGTTGAATGTAGCGACAGTCAACCTGAGATGAGAAATAAAGATGCCATGATTCAAGATATCATTAAACAAGATGAGTCGTTTTCTCAAAGCTACTTTGTTGGAGATACAATTAATGATGGATTGTCAGCCAATAAAAATAAACTTAAATTTATTAAAGCAGATTATGGATATGGATATCTTCAAGATTGGACGCAGGTGAAGGTGTATCAATCAATAGAATCATTCAAAAATATTATTTATTTAACAACATAAAGTCTGCCATGATTCATATTAAAAACTCTATTACATAGCTTGTTAATCAAGTCCTTGTTGTGTGACGTGATAACAATTAATTTTGCTGAATTCATTAAATTATTTAATCTAAGATTAGCCTTCTCGGCAAATTTATCATCTCCAACACTCAGCCATTCATCCATTAGCAAAATATCTCTTTGAAATGCTGTAGTAGTTGCGAAAAATAATCGCATTACCATTCCTGTTGAATAAGTTCTTACTGGCAAATTAATATATTCACCTAATTCAGAGAAATTAATGATGTCATCAATTTTGGCTTTAATTTCATTAGTTTTAAATCCCAATAACCAACCTTTTATAAAGATATTATCAAGTCCTGATGCATCCTGATCCATGCCAACATTAATGTTTAGTAACGGCAAAACTGAACCATTAATATTTATATGCCCAGAGGAAACTTCATATATTCCAGCCAAAACTCTCAACAAGGTGCTTTTTCCAGCACCGTTATGTCCAGTTATACCAATAATGTCTCCACGAAAAAAATTAAAGCTTACATTATCAAGAGCTGTAATAGAGACAGATTTATCATGTTTATCTAACTTACCACCAGTGGCAACATTAATTAAACTTTTTCTAAAGGATTTTGCGTTTGTTCCTAAAATTGGAAAGCGCAGAGAAATTTTGTTTGCTTGGATAATCGTTTCATTCATCATTAAACCCAAAAACTGATTCTTTTGTAAAATTTACCAAAAAAATAAGATGTGATTAAAGTACCAATTACTGCAGAAATTGAAGTAAAAATAAAGGACAAATTGTTAATTTGAGCATTTATTAAAGGTGCTCTAACAATCTCTATAAAATGATAAATTGGATTAAAGTTAATTAAATAAAAATGCCTGCCAGCCATATCAATTTGCCAGATTATCGGAGTTAAAAAAAATGAAATCTGAATAAGATTGGCTATTATTTGAGGCATATCTCTGAACCTAGCAGAGAGAATTGCAAGTAAAGCGCCTATCCATAATAAGTTGATGGTTAAGAGAAAAATTCCAAAAAGAAATAAGAGAATATTTGGAATGATTCCAAAGTACAGAATTATTAAAATGATAATAATAAAGTTATGTAAAAATACTAAAAAATTTTTAAAAAATAATTTAAATATAAATGTAAAATACGGTGCTTTAATGTTCTTAATATACCCTTCATTCTCTATGAAACCGAAAACTGACTCATTTACATATGTGGAAAAAAATTGCCAAATTATAATTCCCGCTGTCAAAAAAGGAAAATAATCATTTAATTCACGATTAAAAATTACTCCATATAATGGCCCAATTACAATAACAAGCAGTAATGTACTTAAGGTAATCCAAAATGGACCTATAAGTGATCTTCTATATCTTTTTTTAAGATCCTCAAAAGCTAAATTAAACCATGCTCCATTAAGAAAGGTTGCTAAAATATCAAGGTAAGTAATCTTTATGTAATTGCTTATTTTTTTCATAAAATTTTAATGAATTTTTGTAATCATCTATGTAACCTATATCGCGATGGTAAATATCATTGTGATAAATATTAATTTTACCAAAAAACATTGGCAGAATATCTGCTGCAATATCAGAATAATTGCTATTTTTTATTTTAGCTATTAAATTTTTATCAAATATATATGCTGCAGCATTTGCTAAGTTAGATGGTGGATGGTCAACCTTTTCGTGAATATTCATCATTAAATTATTTTCAGTTTCTAAAATACCACAATCTTTTGGTCTATCGGTGATAAATGACATAATTGTTCCCACACAATAATCAGGGCGATGTAAAAATTTATTATAAAAATCAACTGCATTAAATATCGAAAAATTATCTGCATGTACAATAAAAAAATCATCAAAAGAATTAAGATTATTTATTAAATTAATTAAAGTACCTGCAGTACCATGCAGCTTAGTCTCATTTATAAACTTAATTTCATTTGGATACCTATTAGATAAGTAATCGATTACCATATCTGCTAAGTAATAAGTATTAATATATATATTTTGACAATTAAGTGATTTTGAATAATTAATCCAAAAATCAATAATTTTAAATTCACCAAAAGGCATTAAACATTTTGGACAATTCTTTGTAAGAGGTAGCAATCTTGTTCCGAGTCCAGCGGATAAGATCAGAGAGTTCATAATTGACGCTTAAGATACTTTATAACAGATTTAATGATTTTAGTATTGTGAGTATTCAACTTAACAGATACAGCAACAGATGCCAGATATGCTGCCTCCCATATGTTTAAATCATTTGCTAATCCGAAAGATAAATAGGCTAGCAGTGTATCACCTGCTCCAGAAATATATTTAGGGCTAATATTAAGAGCAGGAAAAATATCAATACTCCTTTTTGAAACATTATCTATTATAAAAATACCAAACTCACCGAGAGTGATTACCAAATACCTACAGGAGAGCTCTTTTGCTAATTTCTCAGCCAACAATGCTAAACCGTCATTAGACTGCAAACAACTTCTAGCCTCATATTCCGTCGGAGTAACAAGGGTAACATTATTATATTTTTTTAAATCACCGAACTGAGATGAGCTTTGAGAATCGGCAAAAATTGGAATATTTCTTTTTTTACAGATATTTTTAATTTTCAAAACTAAATTATCACTTACGGATCCATAATTAAAATCTGAAAAAATTACATAATCAATTTCATTTATTTTATCAACAAAGCACTTAAGAATTTGTTCATCATAGAATTTATTATTAGAATCATTAAAATCAGTTAACCTAAAAAGAACTTGACCCTTACCATCTATAAAACGTTTTTTGATAACATGGTTTTTTTGTTTTGATTTTAGTAAGTATATATTGCTATTAAAATCAAATTTATTAATATCGTTATACAAATAATCGTCAACCGGATTTAAATAAATGACCTGTTTACTTATCTCAGAAAGTAAACTTACTGCTATAAAAGAACCCCCAAAAATTTTCTTACTACCCTGAATAGAATAAATTGTATGATCGTCTTCTTGTGAAATTCCATTAGAGTTACAAGTTATATACTCATCAATAATTAAATCACCAAAAATAGCTACTGATTTGCTCGTGACGGATATTTTATTAATAATTTTTTTAACATTAATGTTGTGTCTATTTAAGAAATTTAACTGTAAGTTTTTAATATCATTACGATTTGGTTTTTTTGTAATAATTTGATTTGCACTATTAAAAATAACCTCACAAGATGAATCCGATAAATATTTTTCTTCAGTGTCTGATAGAGATCTATCACTTCCTTTAAGTAAAAAATCAGGTTTAATATTATTTAAGGTTTTTAAATAATTTTTACGAGTTAATTTGATTATTTTCTTTATAAACCCTACTGAAGATAAATTAGATTTTCTAAAAGCAAAAGATTCATCTACACCTGGTTCATTATCATCATATAAT
The DNA here is from genome assembly GCF_051853155.1 of Candidatus Methylolitoribacter marinus. GTDB lineage: Bacteria > Pseudomonadota > Gammaproteobacteria > Burkholderiales > Methylophilaceae > BACL14. Next base: position 541,990 of record NZ_CP124221.1, on the reverse strand, counting down.
CCAATAATTATCTCTAATTTTTTTTGAATACAAAACTGGAATAGCCTTAAATGGCCTATATGGAATTTATTAAAATTTCCTGGAATAAAAACTATCATTAAAAATAATATTTTTTATATTTTTTTAAGAATGATGGCGATGGGAACGCAGGAGATAAATAGCCATAATCGGTTTTACAGAATGAAGATTTATAATTTTTAATTAATTTCATTTGTGTATCATTAAATCTTTTATTTTTTAATAAATAAAACATATCTTTTACTGCAATATAGATATCGTCTTCACTATTTTGTTCAATAGTAACAGGATGATACCGATATTGATATGAATAAAAATAATTGCCTAAAGGTTTATTTATAAGATTTTTGAAATGAATAATTCCCTTATCATTTCGTAACATTTTATTAATTGATAAATCATTTTCAAATAGACCCATTGTTGATATTGGAATCATATTGCTATGCATTACTGGTTTATTAAAAACCGAACTCAAAAAACATAGTCCAGAGGTTTGACCTAGAAAAAATAAATTTGAAGCAATTAAAAGCATGTCATGATAATCATTGCAGTGATTACTTATATTGTAATTAATAACATTTTTTAGTAAACATTTATTATTATAACGCCCAACAACAATTGCGACACCTCCCAATTTGTTAATATAATCAACAGCTTTTTGATAGCGGTTTATATCATTATTCCTGTGATTTTGGAGATAATCAAATTTAAAATAAGATGAATCTCTTGCTTGAATACATACATGAAACTTAAATTTTTTAATACCAATATTATCTTTTAGAATCTCTAAATCTGATAACTCTTTGTTATTTAAACTTAAAAACTTTTTACTTTTTACTTTTTTATTAAATTTATATATCTCCTGAGCATTAAAATGTGAGGCATCAAATCTTCTTACGTCAAATTTACAAAAGTAAAAAAAGGAAAGTCCTTTAAGTAAAAAACATAAAGTAGGGTTTTTTAAAATGAGTAATTTTTCAGACCACTTTCTTAAAACAGAAGAATTTGATATAGAGTTTGATAAAAGAATAAATTTAAGTTTTTTAAATTTAGCATCATATTTTGTAATGTTATGAATAATATATGGCTGAATAGTTAAGTGGCCAATGTGTTGAGAAATAATATATACAAACCTTACTTTAAAGAGATGTAATAGCACAGAAATTGGTAAGAAAATTATCCATAAAAGAAATCTTAAGAAAACAGAGATAAATATTTTAAATATCTTTGATATTAAATCGAGAGTAATATTTTTATTCTTTAAGATAAAAAATACATAAAAAATCCGATAAAAATAATATTTGAATCTATTCATAAAAATTAAATTTATTATATTTATCCATAATAATTTTTTTTATTGAAGTAGCTAGAGGAATTAAAACCATAGAATTTTCATAATCAAAATCATTGGGGTGAATTATATTTATATTATCTATTTGTTTTCCAATTTTTGATGGATCTTCGTCAAGAAAATAACATACTTTATTTGTTTTTTTTAAATAATTATAAGCCCAAATAGATGAAATAGATGTCCCAAAAATGCTTATGTCTTTCTTTAATTTAGAATAAGTCATAGAGTTATGTATATGTGTTTCTATTATTTTTTTTGTTTCATTAATTGTAATATTTGAATTAATAGGTAATTTTTGTTGATTAAATCCGTTAGAATTAATTTTTGCTACTAATGTAATTTCTTTAGTAATATCGTTAGCAATATATTCAACAGAAAATCCAGCATTAATTAACATATTAAATAGAGTAGATTTTGAGAAATGTGTAACATGATCTGCGGTTAATATATCAAATTCATTAAAATCATTATCAACAACTTGAATAAAAAGAAACGAATTTTCATGCATCAATTTTTTTATATTATTTAATTCATTTAATGGATCGGTAAAGTGTTCTAATGTATGAACTAGTAAAACTACATCAAATCTTTTGTTTATTAAGCCTAAATTTGATGTGTATAATTTTTTGAAATCTGAAATTTCCTGTAAATGTTCTTCATTGTTAGTTGAGTATTCATAACCATAAAGATTAATTTCTTTCTCATTAAATAACTTTAATGTAACTCCATTTCCACATCCAATATCTAATAGTTCATTAATGTGCACAACATCTATAAATTTATTTACTAATAAGAATAAATAATAACTTCGTGAAACAAAAGTTTGATCATTTAATAAAACATATTGCTCCTCACCGTTACCATAATGATAAGGCGTATAACTTTGATAAATATTTGAGATCTCATTGATTAATTTTTTTGTAATCTTTTTTTGAATTAATGCACATTGGTTACAACAATAAAGCTCGCCCTTATCAGCAAAAGTTTTCACATCTGAAGTAATTCTCATAAGTTTTTGAAATTCATCAAAATAATAAAAAAACTCAGACTGACAGCTTAAACACCTCATGACAGATCCAGTATAAATTGCTCTTTTGTAAGATAATCAAATTTCATAATATTTAATGTTTCTATCATTGGCAATTTTGGATATCGTGGTTTAAATAATGCATCTGAATTTTTAGTTTTTTCGCATAAGGATAAATTTAATTTAATTAAATTCTTTTCAACAAGTAATTCTATTAAGTCTACGTAATTTAAAATAAAATCAGCGGAGAGATTAAATATACCTGGTCTGAAGTTTGTTATTAATGTTTCTAAAAATTTTTTTAAGTAATTGTATGTTATAGGAGCAATGTAAACATCAGAAAATAACCTGAATTTATCATTACTTTGCTGTCTTTCATCAATGGCTTTTAAAAACCTGTCATTTAAAGAGATAAGTTTTGATAGCCGAATAATTGCACTATTAAAATTTTTTTTAAAAATGTATCTCTCAACTTCAACTTTCTGTTTTCCATATTCGCAAGTTGGTGAGTACTTTTCTTTTTCGTTAGTAATTTCAGAATCACAGGCAAAAACAGCATTACTTGAAAAGTAAATAAAATTAATATTGCTTTGGGATATTAAATTGATTATTGAATTTGTTCTAGAAACATTTAGGTCATATGTGGATAAGTTACTTTGACATTCTTCAATATTTGTCTGGCCAATACACCATAAAATTATAGAAGGATTAATTTCAACTAAAATTTCTTTAAATTTTTTTAAAAAATCATCATCTAAAATATCAAAATAAAATACAGTATTGTTATCGAAAGATCTGCGAGATGTGTATGTAATATTAAATCCTTCTAAACTGAGGCTTAGCCTACAATTGATATTACTTTCCTTGCCTACAATAAGAATATTGTTCATTGATTTTTTATTATATTAATAAAGTTTCTAGCAGCCTCTACTTTCCAATGAGAATCTCCAGCCTGCCAGATATCTCCATTCATCATCAAATCATTGGAATCATAAACAAACTTACCATTTGAATTTAATTCTTTAACTGTAATCTTAAATACTTCATCTGTATTGTGGTCGGTTAAAAGTAACATTGTAAATTTTATATTTCTGTCTTCTAGATATTTATTAAGGTAAAGCATTATATTTTTAAAATATAAATTTTTATCATCATTTGATTCAAGCGTTATGTGATTTTTATCATAATCAATACGATCATATTTAATTGATATATCTTGAATTTTATCTAAATTATTACAGCTTTTATTTTTTTTGTTTAAAGTATCTAGATTATTGGGTTTATAGTTTTCTGGAAAATTATAAATACCTAGTTTTGACCTGATGAATTTACTAAATGGTCTGTTTTTAAAATTATATTTATAAAAATCGAATAATTTAAAATTACTCATATAAATTAAATGAGGATAATGAATTGCAAAAATCTCACACTTTGTATTTATATAAAAAGGGGTAATTTCTTTGTATACTCCATTAAAATAGGATGGTTTTGATTCTAAAACTATATGTTTAATATTATGTAATTTATTATTCTCAATTAATGTGAGAATATATTTCAAATTGTAAGCTACTGTATAAGCTTTATCATTAGTTTGACTCATAAAAAGCTCAGATACAATTTCTTCTTGATCAAATGAAGAACCAACAAAATTGGAATCGCCAACAAAAATAACCTTAGAGTTATTTATAGTACTTTTTAACTTATCATTTCTAAAACCTAAATCATCAGTTTGCCATTTTGTATAAATTCTTTTTGCAGCCTTTCTCTCATACTTACTTCTAGAAAGATATCTATCTAGATATTCATAACCCTCGGTAGTTTTATTTGGGATGAATGGACCAGGTAACATAAAAGGAGAATAAAATTTCTCCCAATGCCTGTATGCATAATAGTCAATTGGAAGAAAAATATCCAAAACCGTGATAGATAATAAAAGTAGGAAAATTGAAATTAAAATATTTTTCATAATCAAAATTGAAAATATAAAAAAGTTTTAGTTTCTTGGTTAGCAAAAAAATAAATGATTACAATTATAGGAATATATGAGTGGTTAATAAATACTTTTTTAAGATTTGAGGATAGTTGTGTTTGAAGAAGTCCAAGCAAGAAATATATTAAAATAAAAGAATAAATATATAATAATAAAAAATTTGAGCGGCCATTATGGATTAAAAAGTCATGAAGCAAGCCAAATATTGAACCACTTATCATATTGTCTGTAAAAATTTGAAATGACATTAGTATTTGAATAAGTGTGTCGAAGTCAGGTGATCGAAAAATGATCCATCCAATACTTACAGCATTAAAAGTTAAAAAAACTGATGTAAACTTATAAAAAATATTTGATGAAAAATCCCATCCAAGTTTTTTAATAAAAAAGCTATACGAATAATAAATCAAATAAAGGAACCCATGAAAAAATCCCCAAATTATAAACAACCAATTAGCGCCATGCCACAAGCCACAAAGAAAAAAAACTATTAATAAGTTTCTAAATTGATTAATACTTCCAAATCTATTACCTCCAAGAGGAATATATACATAATCTCTAAACCAGTTAGAGAGAGAGATGTGCCACTTGCGCCAAAATTCAGCTATATTGCTTGAAAGATATGGCAAATTAAAATTAATCATTAGATCAATGCCAAATAACTTTGCAACACCTCGAGCAATTTGGGAATATGCTGAAAAATCAAAATATATCTGAAAAGAAAAAGAAAACATTAATAGAGTTGCAGTAGCAAAATTTAATTTATCAAAATTTAAGAATAAAAAATCGGATAAGAGGCCAATATTATCCGCAATCACGAGTTTTTTAAAAAAACCTAGAACAATCAAAAAAATTGCAAATTTAATATCTGATTTAGTAATATTTACTTTTTTATAACTAAATAATTTTTTTAACTGTGGAATTAATCTTTTTGCTTTTTCAATTGGGCCAGCAATTAATTGAGGAAAAAATGAAATAAATAAAAGAATAATTAAAAAATTTTTTTCAGGTTTTATTAACTTATTTTTTATGTCAACCAAATAACTTATACCTTGAAAAGTGAAAAAAGATATACCTAATGGCAAGAATATAGAATCTGCAATATCAAAATTTGTTGAAAATAAATAATTTATATTTTCAAGCAGAAAATAGCGGTATTTGAAAAAAATTAATGGAAAAAGAGAAACCAGTATTAAGAAAAGAAAATATTTATCATTTTTTAATTTGTAAATAACTTGTCCAAAAAAGAAAATAATAAAGGAATATGTTATTAACAAAGTCGTAAATGGAAGTGACCAACATGCATAGAAAAAAATACTAGCAATAGTTAATAAATATCCTCTAAAGTTATTAGGTATTGTTTTAAAAACACCTAAAAGTAAAAGTAAAAATGACACAAAAATTTTTGATGTAAATATCATTGATTTAGGGTGCAAATTAAATACAAATAGAATAAGTTTGCTTCTTTTGTTTCAGAATTTACCATGTATTCCTTAATAAAAAATTTGTTATTCTGAATGACAGGATTTTCCAAAATGATTGTTTCCTTATTTTTTAACTTAGCAAATAATTTGAATTTATTTTTAAAATAATTCTTTATGACAGAAAAATCTTGTTTTTTAATTTTGCAATAAAAACTCATAATTTCTAATGGATCTTCTTTGTCAATAAGAGCTTGATTAGGTCTAGCAAAAGGTAATTTTATTGAACTTGATGAGATATCGTAGTTTTTCCTGGCGTCTTTATTAACTTTTGTAATTAAGTAAGGTAGTTCTGAAAAATTTGCTATGGCAGCAAAACCACTTGATGAACCTAAGAAAATAGAACTATTAAGCATGATTTTTAAATCATCTTTTAATGATTGAGATTTATTTCTTACGTAAACATTTTGTAAATTTCTTAAAAAATGAGGTTTTTCTTCAGTTCTACCAAGTAAATAAATTTTTTCTTTCGGGAAAAATCTATTTATTAAATTAATAATTAATGACCATACAATTATTGAAGCATCTCTTTCAATCGCATCTTTACCAAATACCTTAGAATCATGTTGTCTAAAGCGAAATTGCATTGAAATAGTATTATTTTTAATATTATTTTTAATAGTGTATAAAAATGGGAAATGTTTATTTTTCTTAAAAAAAAAGTTTAAATCTCGATGTGAAGCGATATCATTTATAAACGCATTCTTCTCTTTTTCTAAATTTTCTAAATACCTAATTATTGGTTTTTTAAGTACAGGAGTTATGATTTTTCTTATCCCTAAAGGAGTGACGGCTCTATATAATGATGAAGCTATCCTAAAATGGACAGAATGTGGATGAATCAGGTAATGTTTTAGGTTATTTCGATCTTTTTTATTTATAAAAGATTCCAAAGTTTGTTTATTTAATGCATAAGAAATTATAGATTTATCTTCCTTAAGTTGACTTAATTCTGTGTAATTGTTAATAACCTTAACTTTATTTCTAATTCGAAGATATTGAGGAATTGATATCAAATCTTCCAAGACTCGATTTTTTTCCTTTAGTAAATTTCTATTTTGATAATAATTAACATTATCAGTGGATATTAAAATAAAGTATATCTCATTGTAATTTAAGCTAATAGCTTGACAGTTTTTTTTAATATACCAAGTAGTAAGATCGCCTAAAGCATAAGGATAAACTGAAAAATCATAGATAGCTAACAGTCTTTTACTCATTTAAGTTTAATTGCACATCTTCCAGACATTTGTCCATATCTCATTCGTTCAATTGCTTTATTTATGTCCTCAAGAGTATATTCCTCGGTAATAAGCGCTTCAAAGCCACTATAATTTTCAGAACATAATTTTTGTAATCTAGGAATATCTTGATGAGGGATTGTTTCCCCTCCATGAGAGCCAACAATTTGTTTTCCAAAATGCATTGGAAGTGAATGAATGTTAATATTTTCTCCTGCTCTTGGAACTCCTACTAATACGAGCTTGCCATTTTTATTAATTAAAGAATAACCAAATTCAATAACATTAGGCAAACCTGTATTGTCAATAAAAAAATCAATTGAATATTCTTTAATAGAGGATTTTATTAAATCATTATCATATTTTGTCGAATTGAAAACATGTGTTGCGCCACATTGTCTTGCAAGGTCTAAGCGATTATCAAATCTATCTATAGCAACAATAGGGAATAATTTCATAATTTTGGCTGCCTGAATCATATTCAGACCAACACCCCCTGCACCATAGATAACTATACTTTGTCCAATTTTTGGATTTGCGTTATTTTCAATTGCACCGAAACCTGTTGTAACTGCGCAACCAAACAAACTACTTATCTTTTTATTTCCAGGAAAGGAGTCAATAGTTAATCTATTTTCAGAAACAACAGCATATTCATTGAATGTTGTAACCCAACCAGCATTGATCGTATTACCTTTTAGTGAATATTTTGGTGGCTCGGATTGTATTCCATCAGATGGCCTCCAGTGGAGAATAACATCATCATCTTTTTTGAATTTTTTAACGCCAGGTCCAGTATCCACAACAATACCAGACCCTTCATGTCCAAGTAGGTGAGGTAAATAATTATCTTTTCCCTTAATACCATCAATTTCACCTAATTGTGATCCACAGATGCCACTGTAAGTTAGCTTAACTAAAACTTGACCATAATGAAGTTTTTCATTTAATTCTATCGTTTCGATTTCCAGAGGTTTTTTTTGCTCAACCAATATTGCTGCTTTAAATTTCATATCTATTCAAAATATATAAAAGAGTAGTCTCCCGAATACCCATTTGATTTAAATATCCACTCCCACTCTTCAGGGGAATAGAAGCTTTCACATGTAACTTGCCAATATAATAAATTCTGCTTCTCCAGCTCATTTCTATAAGATTCTACGCATATATATTTATTATTCTTTGATACTCTATTAATCTCTTTAATTGCACTAAACAATTTATCGATTTTTAAGTTGTGTAAGGTATTGATTGAAAAGACAAAATCAAAATAGTTATCTTCAAATGGTAAATCTGAGGCGCATGATACTGTTATATTTTCTTTTATCTCTTCTTTAGCGTTATCAAAAGCGTACTTAGAAACGTCAACTCCAAAAACCTCAATGCCAGGAACAGACTGAGTTAATTCAAACATTTGAAAACCTTTACCGCAACCAATATCAAGAACTTTCTGATCAGGCTTAAGATCATAGGTTGATTTCATCAAATCAGCGACAGGGCTCCATCTCCGAGGCATATATTTATATCCCCCGTAATTTATACGTCTATCGCCATCCCAATAATCAAAATCATATTTTTTTGCTAATTCAGAAGCTTTATATTTTGGATAGTCAACATCATTAACTCTTGCTAGATAATCTCTCTTTGTAGCTTTATGAATTGGTGACATGAAATCAATATATTTCATTTCTTTCCTTTAAAATTTTAAAATATCTTTCAGCTTTATTTATACGTTGAATAAAATTGGCTGATTTATAGTTAACATACTTGTCATTGTTTTTTGGATCTAAGAAATTATAAAAAATAAAAATCCATTTTATTACAAATAGTGGAAATATAACATTAAGCTGATCAATGAATTTTTTATCGGCAAAGTATAAAGATTTAAGAAAAATCTTCGACTGCATTGATGATATCTCATACCTTGGTTGGAGAATAAAATCTGAAACAAGTTTTAATGGACTATCCAATCCAGAATATTCAAAATCAAAAAAGTGCATTGAACCATCAGATATTAAGGTATTGTGAAAACCCACATCTGATGGAGATAAGATCCTAGATGGTAAATCTTTTAAATTATTTTTATCAATTGTTAAATTAAAGATTATTTTCTCTATCACCTCAAGATTTACAAAAATTTGCTCAAATTCTATCAAAGGACTTTTCTTGTAAATCTCTAAAATATTTAAAAGTAAAGCGATGAAATCTTGCGGCAAAACGAATGAATCTTTAGCATCATTTTTATAAGTTTGTATATTAGAAAAAGAATTGATTGTATTAATAAATGATGCATAATTTTCTATATGGTCATTGTTTATTGGATCTATTAAGCTATTTTTGTTAGCAAAGAAGCTTGTAATTAAGTAACCTTGGTTGATATCAAAATCAATAAGTTTAGGAATTTTGTCGAAATTATTTTTTTCTAAAAAATTATAAAAATCAACTTCCCGCGACACCCTCTCTGGCTCTTGTGTAGTATATTTTTTTAAAAGAAAAGTTTGTTTTTTAGCCTTTATTAAAAAAAGGTTATGATTGCCTGAATTCTCTAGAGGCTCAACTACCTCATCTTTAGATAAAAAATAGTTTTTAATAGACTTCATAGACTATCTAAAACAATATTTGCAATCTCAGACCAATCTTGAGTCTCTATTAAGTTATTGTTATTTAATGATTTTTCTGGTTTAAATAAAATTTTTTTAATTCTTTGTGATAATTTTTCATGGAGCAGTATTTTTGGAAGATCATCAACGAAAAAATCTAAATTTAATGAATTAGCTCGTTTAACCTTATCTTCAATTGTTTCTTCAAAGTAAATATTCTGATCAGGAATTAACTGAAATAAATTGTCATTTAACCACTGTCTTGCCGCATCGTGAAGATTTACTTTTTCCCCAATGAAGGGGAATCTTGTTCTGTGACTTACAATACATAGAAATATGTCTTTCTCTGATAAAGATTTGATTGTTTGAATTAAATTTTTTTGAGTTTTTGCAAATTTAATATATTTTCCATAAACCAAACCTTGTAACTCAGTCCATTTTTCTTCTTTGTTTGTATTAATAAGATAGTTTTTAACATCAACTTTAGTGTTATAAACATGAGGTGCATCTTTACTAATCATATTTTCACTTAATGCAACTCTAGAAAATACACCATCGTAATTAGTTATAGTGTTATCAAAGTCAATTCCTAATCTAATCATGAATTTTTTTTACAAGCTTTATGATATCTGTTGCTGATATTTTAAAATATTTTCTTGCCATATCTTGGCTCATACTTTTATGTATATATTTATCATGTATTGCTAGGCTATAGTGATTGAATTGATAATTAAATTTGGACTTTAATTCTGCTACTGTTGAGGACAGCCCACCATATATGGAGTGCTCCTCGACGGAAATAATATTTTTATAATCTTCTTTTAGAAAAGCTGAGTTAAAGGGTTTAATTGAATTGACATGGGCATGCGATATATTAATACCACAATCATTTAGTGTTTTAATGGCTTTTATGCATTCGAATGAAATATTTCCACAGGAAAGTAAAAGAGTTTTATTTCCTTTTTGAAGAAATCTAATTTTGTTTTTATTAAATTTAGTTAAAAAATTTAAATCTGGCTCCCCTTTCTTGCCAAGTCGAATGTAGGTTGGCTTTGGGTCTTTTAGTTGAAGAGCAATTGAATCCATAACTTCAGAAGGATCGCCAGGAGTCAGTATTCTCATATGTGGCAGTGATCTAAAAAGTGATACATCCTCAAATGAGTGATGCGTAGGTCCTAATTCAGCATAAGATAGTCCAGACCCAGTACCAACTATTGTTACAGGGTAATTATGATAACTAATCCCAATTTTGATTTGCTCATGACATCTTGTGGTGATGAAAGGAGTAATTGTGTATACAAAGGGTAAAAAACCAGTTGAAGCAAGGCCGCTAGCTAAACTGACCATATTTGCCTCAGCAATGCCACAATTATAAAATCTCTTGGGGTACAGACTTTTAAAATTATCAAACATTCTGTTACCAATATCACCAGAAAGAATAATGATTTTCTTATTTTTTTTTGAAAATTCCGTTAAAGATTTGACGAAAGTATCTCTCAAAAATTCACCTCTAGTTCTTTTAAAGCTTGATCAAGCTCACTTTTATTAGGTGTTCGATAATGCCAATTATTATCATCCTCCATAAAGCTTACCCCTTTGCCTTTTATCGTATTACAAACAATAATTTTAGGCTTATGTGATTTCTTAAAATGATTTAAAGCATTATCTAATGCAGAAAAGGAGTGCCCATCAATATCTATCGCATCCCAACCAAACGTATGCCATCTTTTTACTAAATTAGAAATATCTAAGATTTCCTCAGATCGTCCAGTTGCTTGCCATTTATTAAAATCAACAAAAACAGTTAAATTATTTAATCTATTTTTTGATGCAAACATTGCACCTTCCCAAACCACTCCTTCATTCAATTCGCCATCACCTAATACGGTATAAACACTATTGTCATAATTATTAATCTTATTGGATAAAGCCATTCCAATTGACATAGAAAAGCCATGACCAAGTGACCCTGTTGCAGCTTCAATTGAATTTATTTCGGATGGAATTGGAGGGTGCTCACCTACAAAGGAAATATTTTTTTTATATTCTTTCTCTAAATCAAAATTAAGCAATTTTTTTTTATTTAAGGCCCAAAACAATGCTGGTGCAGCATGGCCTTTACTCAAAACAATTTTATCTCTTTTGTGTGTTTTAAAAGATGATTTTTTCAAATTAGTTTTATAAAAATACAAATAAACTAAAATATCTAGAACAGACAAACATGAACCCAAATGTGGTATTTTATTTGATGATGAATTACGAACAATCTCCCCTCTTAACTCTCTCGCAGTGCTCTCTAATTGACGTATATTAGCTTTATTCATCTTTTATGTTGGTAAACATCACTTACATTTTTTAATGTATCAAAATTGTCTTGCACCCATGAAATCGTTTGTTTAATTCCGTCATCTAATGATTTCTTTGGATTCCAAGAGAGTTCTTTTTTAATCTTAGATGAATTTAGATCATAAACCATATCTTTTCCAAGCCTCTCCTTATCAATATCAACATGTTTGTCAAAATCGACATTCATAAATGAACATATCTTTTCTACTAGTGACTTTATCGATATGAGCTCTTCAGTTGATATATGGTAGGTTTCACCTACTTTGCCTTTTTTCATTAAAAGATATGTTGCATTTGAAACATCATCTATATGTATAAAACTTCTTTTAGAAACTCCACCGCCATGCAAATTTAGCTTTTCATTTTTCATAATGGATAAAATAGTTTTAGGAATGATTCTATATAAAGATTGTCCAGGCCCAAAAACATTTGCAGCTCTAGTTGTTATTACAGGAAATTGGTAAGCCTCATAAAATGTTTTGAGACTCATATCACACGCAGCCCTCGAAACTGCATAGGGCGTAGTTGGATCAAATTTAAAATATTCATCTACAGAACCGTTACAATTTCCGTAAACTTCTGGGGTAGAGATATGAATATATCTTTCAAGATAATCTGCATTTTTTAAGTGGTTATGTAATTTAATTGTGGCAACACAATTCGTCTCAAACCAATCTTCTGGAGAGTCCCAGCTTTGTGCAACCATGCTTTGGGCGGCAAAATTAATAATAAAATTTGGTTTAATTTGACTAACTTTAGCAATAATTTTGTTTATATCATCTACTAAATGGAATCTAAAAAAATTAAATTTTTTATTTGGCCATTTTGATGGATTTAATGGATTAATTTGTTCTTCAGAGCGACTTATTGCAAAGATTTCATTATTATCAAAGTATGAATTATCCAAAATAAATTTGATAAAACTTGACCCAGAAAATGAATTACTTCCAATGACTAAAATCTTAGACATTGTTATATTCCATGTATAGCTTTTGCATTAAATAATGAAAGAGGATTAACTGAAAGTCTTCTGAAATTTGCATGTCATCAATATCGATATGAACAACATAATCAGACAAGAATTTTGCTTTTCCGCCATTGTAACCAAGAATTGAAATTGTTTTCATTTTTTTGTTTTTTGCAGCCTCAAGGGCACGTATAATATTTTCTGAATTACCACTTCCAGACAAACATACCAAAATATCATCTTTTGTACCTAATACCTCAATCTGTTCAGAATAGATATTTTGATAACCAACATCATTTGCAAGACAAGTTAGAACTGATGAGTTTGCGGAAAGACTTTGGACCTTAAAACCTTCACCAGTTTTTTTTGCAACCCCATAAATAAAATCATTTGCCAGATGATTTGCATTTCCTGCGCTACCTCCATTGCCGCAAAAATATAATGTATTATTATTTTTTTTACAATTTAATAATAAATCATAAACAACGTTTATATCATCGGTAGATACTGTGTTTAATGCATTATTTAGATTAGATGTGTAATTTACAAAACTCATGTTGTTTTTCTTTAATACTGATTGTTTAATAGCATTTTTTGCATCCATCTTAAGTTATAAAAACGATCTTCGTCTTGCAATTTATTGTTTTTGTATGCGTCTATGATTTCATTTATCGATTCAGCAACATTCTTAGATGGCTTAAAGCCTGCATTAAGCAGCTTTGATGAATCTACACGATATGATCTTGGATCATTAGATTCTTTGATAGTTATCGGTACATTTAATTTTGATTTTATTAAAGAAGCTATATCCATTATTGAGATATTTTCAAACCCTGCATTATAAATACCAGAAATCTGCTGATTATCTATCAAAAATAAATAAATATCAGTAATGTCATCGATATGGATATTTGGTCTTGTTTGCTCACCACCTAAAACAGTAATTTCATTTTTATTTAAGGCTTGCATTGTTAGCAAATTAACAGCGACATCAAGTCTCATTCGTGGTGAAAGACCACACACAGTAGCAGGCCTTACAATCTGTATTATCATGTCTTCTTTGTAACTAAGAAGGACTCTTTCAGATACCATTTTATTTTTATTGTATTCTGAGATAGGATCTAGATCTAGATCTTCAGTGACATTAATTTCATCTTTAACACCATATACACTTCCTGAAGAGGCATATATGATTTGCTTAACACCACTCTTAGAAGCAAAGTCTGCTAGCCTCATAGTTGACAAAGCACCTACCTCCCAGCTTAACTTTGCATCAAGTTCAGAGCATGGGTCATTTGCAACTGCAGCCAAATGAATTACCAAATCAATACCATTAAAATCATTAATATTTAGGTCACGAATATCTTTTTTTATAACCTCTAAATTTTCATGATTATCTAAGTAATTACCAAACCATTGAATGTCAATAACTTTGACGTTAAAATTTTTCTTTAAAAGTTTTGGGACAAGAACATGGCCTTTGTAACCACATCCACCGGTCACAAGGATATTCATTTCAAACTAGCTCTTTCTTCTCTTAAAATAATTCTTTTTTTCTCAGCCTTTTTCATTGAATTATCATCCTGTTGACCTGAATGAACAACTACTTTAGGAAATTTTTTATTTAAATAATCAACAGAAAAATTTCTAATATCTTCCAATTCTTTTTCACTGTATGCATCATCTTTATATTTCCATGCAGGAAGGTCTGGTGACAACTCAATGGAGTACACAGCAATCTCATCATAATGAGCACCTGCAAAATCCAACGAATCTATTAATTCAGTCCTATTTTCGGTGGGCCATCCCACAATCAAATCAGTTCTTAAAATTACTCTTGAATTTACTCTGCGAACTTCCCTTAAAAAATGACCAAGTCCATCAAAATGAAGTTTTCTATTCATCATTTTTAAAATTCTTTCAGAGGTGGATTGTATAGGTGCCTGAATATCAGTAACTCGTTTATTTTGAAACAAAGGTAACAAGTCTTCATGAAATCTATTCATACCACTCGCGTTAAATTGAGCAACATGGACCTCAAAATTATCATTGATACTTAGAACTTCTTCTAGGAGTACTGCAAAATTACTTTTAAATTCGAAACCCCAGAGTGAGGTTTCCATTCCCATTAAATTAATTACGTTAGCACCTTCATCAAGTGCAGTACTTATTTGCTCTTTAATCTCATTTATAGGTCTACTTCTTCTATTACCTAAACCAGGTTTGTGTGTGCAGAAGGTACAAAAAAAAGCGCATCCTTCGGCGATGTTAATGAATCTTTTTTGAAGGTTATAATCCCTGTAGTCCTCCTTTCTTCTAAATACAGATTGTGCCGGAATACTATCGAGCTTGATTTTAAAGTCTGGAAATAATTGTTGAATTTCGTCGAAAGAAAATGGTTTATCACTTTTGGTTCTTACAGTTGCACCATTCCAAATTTCGTCAACCTTTTTTTTATGGGCATCAACAACGCAGCCCATAACAATCATATCTGATTTAGCATTTTTAACTTTTCCTTGTAAGTTTTTAATTCGATCGTAAGAATTATTTTCTAAAAGTGACCAACCATTACAGGTCATGCATATTACTTTATCTGATTGTTCAATATCATCAACAATCTCACAACCGTTGGCATAAAACCACTTCTGAACTCTTGCAAGATTAAGCTTTTGTGTGGTGCACATATCATCTTCAGATATATAAATTTTCATCTTTAAATTGTATCATCACTTTGAATTATCAAATACAGGTAGCAAACTATCTTTATCAGAAATTATTTTAGGAGTAAATGGAAACTTAATATTAAGTTTTTTATCATTCCAATTTATCCCTGTGGCATGATTTTTGCTGTGAATTTTGTCCATTGAATAATAGACAGTTGAATTTTTTTCTAAAGTCAAAAAACCATGAGCACATGATTTAGGTATAAATATTGCATAATTATCTTTTGAAGATAGTTTCATCTGGAACACTTTACCAAATGTTTTAGAAGATTTATCAATATCGACAATTATGTCATAAATTGAACCATTTAAACAAGATATTATTTTATTTTCAGCGAAAGGTGGTTTTTGATAGTGTAGTCCACGAAAAATACCTTTATCATTATTTAGTGAAATGCTTGACTGCTTAATGTCAAAATTTAACTTATCCTTGCAAAATTCTTTATCAAAAACTCTCGTGAACAAACCCCTGTTATCAGAAAAACTATTTAACTCTATAATCAGACAGTTGTGTATGTTTGTTTCATCAATTATTTTCATAAACGTGTTAAGTTTTGGTCACATAAATAAATATCAACTTGTTTTGAAATTTTTTGTCTAATAATGTTTGAAATCTCAGATCCTAAATTCCAAGGAATTATAAAAACCACATCAACATCTTCATCTAAAAATAGATCATCAACTGAGTTAATAATAATATTTGTACCAGGATAATTAAAACCAACCTTATTTGGATTTGAATCAACTATGTAACTTAAAGTATCTGAATTAATATTGGCATAATTAAACAATGTTACTCCTTTTGCAGCAGCTCCAAATCCGACAATTTTTTTATTATTCTCATTCAAGCTTTTTAAAAGATTATTTAACTTGTTTGCGTAAAGATCAATATTTTTTTGAAAATCTTTATAACCATGCAAAGTATTTAAAGAATTTTTACATTCGTTATTCAAGCAATCTTTAACAGCATTTGTAGTTTTGTGAGTTGATTGAAGATGAGAAACAAAAATTCTTAAAGATCCGCCATGCGTACTAATTTTTTGAACATCAAAAATATTTAAATTATATTTTTTAAAAATTGTTACTAAAGCTGTTAGAGAAAAATAATAATAATGTTCATGATAAATTGTATCAAATTGTACATTGTCAATTAAGCTTTTAAGATAAGGAAACTCTATTGATATAACACCATTTTTATCGAGTAAAAAACTCAATCCATCAACAAAGCTATTGATGTCTGGAACATGGGCAAGAACATTATTTGCAATAATAAAGGATGCTTTTTTATAATTTTCAACAATAAATTTTGATGTCTGTTTATTAAAATATTTTAGCTCGGTTTTAATACCATTTTGAATAGCTTTATTTGCAACACTTTGTGATGGCTCAATACCCAAATATTCTATATTTTGTTTTTTTACAAATTGGAGTAAATATCCATCATTACTGGCAATTTCAATAACAAATTCAAGATTTTTTTTAAACCTCTTACACATAAAATCAACAAAGTTCTGTGCATGTTTGACCCAGCTAGTAGAATATGAAGAAAAATAAGGATAATCAGATTTGAATATGAGATCATGATTTAAAAAATCTCCAAGCTGCACAAGCATACATTCCTGGCAAACAAAAACATTAAGTGGATATTTTGTCTTATTAACGCTTACCTCCTCAGATTCAAGATTGTTAGCTATTGGTGAAGTTCCAAGATCAGCAAACTTAAAATCAAGTTCACTTTTACAAAAACTGCATTTTTTATCAATCATTGATTTTTTTTATATATGCCGAGGGCCAATAAGTTACATGTTGCTTTATGTTGCCTTCGTTAAAGGATGGTAATCTTAAATCAATTTCATAATTTTTATTATTTTTAACAAAATCCTCAGCAGCATTTGCAGGATTATTTGTTTGCCAATCTGGATTGGACCTAGGAGCTCCTACAAGGTCTCTTTGGATTCCATCCATTGCAACGATATATGAACCCTTTGTGATTAATTTTGAATACATTTCTAATTCTTTATAAACATGATCGTATGTGTGCTTTCCATCCAAAAATACCATAACTTTGTCAGATTCTTTTATAAAGTTTTTTGCTTCAAAAAATACATTATCTGAAGTGGAATTGCCTTGAATTAATTCAATTTGATCAAACATCTTATGTTCTTTTATGGCTTTTAAATTTTTCTCTCTAATATCTATATCAATACCAATCACTTTTCTTCCACCATAAGTTTTTAATAGAGTAGAGTTGAAAATCAATGACCCTCCATGAGCTATTCCTATGTCAATAATTACATCTGGTTTCACTTCATATATTAACTCTTGAAGCCTAATAATATCATCAGGGAGCTGAATAATCGGTCGACCAAGCCATTTGAATGAATAGACATATTTATTATCCCAACCTAGACGCAGATAGGCCTGAGCTACTGCATTAAAAGCTTTTTCAGTTGAAAACTTATGTGTGTAAGAATTATGACTTTCAAGAATTTGTATCTCTTCATTTTCAAAATCTATGATTAGTTTATTCATTTATTTTTACCGTAAAAATAAAAGCCATTTGAATTCATATAGTTTTTTTTAACAGATAATTTATCAAAATTACTAATCAATAAAGCTAATTCTTTAATTTCCTTGTCTGTTCCTCTTATGCCACCAAGCAATCTATAGATAAAAGAATGTCCTTTAAAAAATTCGATTTTATCAAAATTTTTCTCTAAAGCCTCTATCATATCCTTCCCATTGGACTCGTTATCATTAGGTGATTGTCCAATCTCATTCTTGTCTTGTTCTTCTACAAACTCGTAGTGTATATCGTCTATCAATGAACTAAATTTATCAACATTAAAATTAGTTTCATAAAACTCTTTTGGATCATACCAATGACCTGTGATTGAAAGAATGCTTCTAATTAAAGCAACAATTGAGGCATCACTTTTATGCCATAAATCATGGCATGGCTCGTAGCACATAAGGTCACCATTTTTTTTTAGTATAGATTTACATTTTTTAATAGTTCTATTAAGATCAAGCATGTGATGGAGTGACACGCTAAAAAGAATCACATCAAATTCCCCAGCTACATCCTCCAAAGAACAAACTTCATATTTAAGTTTACCAAACCCTTCAGTATATTCATTTTGTTCTAATACTTTCCTTGCCTCTTCTATACATTTCTCGGAAATATCAATCGCATATACATCATATCCATTTCGGGCAAGCTCTAAAGACATATATCCAGCACCGCAACCTACATCAAGAATTTTACATCCTCTAAAAGAATGTTTATCTAGCATTTCTAAATAATTTTTATTAATCTCGCCAAGATAAAGATCGACAAAAAGTGGATCTCTCCAAAAACTTTTATAAAAATAATCGCATTTAACAATTTTTCGGAGATCAGGTATGAAACCCATTTTTACTCTTTCTGATATTCTGCTATCAAAAGCTTTAGCCTCTGCTAAAAGATGCTTTTCCATATTAAATCCATTCTAAGTTTTTATTGATATATTTTTTACTTATTAAGAAATTTAAGTAACTCAATCTGCTAAATTTACTATTACGAAAGTTCAGATCTTCAAAACTTGAATTACTAATTTCATCTACCATTTCTTTAACAACATCAGTTATAGATAGAAAATTGATTTCGTTATTTGTGTAATTTTTTAACTTTGAAAAATCAACTTTATAACTTCTATTATCAACCGCTTTGTTATCTTTAACATAAACATTATTATGGCCACAAATTTCTGCGACCTGGTTGGCCAAATCAATTATTTTATAGTTCCATTCATCCGAGCCAGAATTGAAACAATTGTAGAATTCTGTTGAGTCATGTTTTATGAAAAAATTAATAACTTTAGACATATCCAATACAGAAATCAAAGGTCTATAAGATAGACCGCTACTCAATAGATCAATTCTATTACTAAGGATAGAAGATAAAACAAAATCATTTAATACTAAATCAACCCTAAACCTTTTGCTCCAGCCACATGCCGTTGCAAACCTTAGAGAGATGGCTTTAAAATTTTCAGATGTAACATTTTTGAGGTAAGTCTCAATATGAATTTTTGATTTAGCATATATGGTAAGGGGATTAACAGGATCTAGCTCAGACCTCTTTTTACTTCCCAAGTCACCATAAACACTGCAACTTGAAGCAAATATAAATTTTTTAACACCATATTTAATACAGTTATCAATAAATTTCTTTGTAGATTTAATATTAATATCATCTGTGACCACATTAAATTGATTACCAATTGGATCATTAGAAATTGCCAATAAATTAACAACAACATCAAAACCTTTGTCAAGAATGGCTGGATTAAGATTTCTTATATCGCAAAAAGTAATATCGTTTAAAAAAATTTCATTCTGAAAATCATCATTAAAATTACAATTAGCAAAGTAACCGTTATCTAAACCATAAAGAATATAATTCTCGTTCTTAAGTTGATCAATTAAAACTGAGCCAACATAGCCTAGAGCACCAGTTATTAATATTTTTTGTTTCATTTTTGGTATTTATTCAACTCTCTTTTAATAAAACAAATCTTTTTTGTTAATAAAAAATTTTTTATATATTCATTTTTATCAAAATAAATATGTCTTTTTTGAAAAAAAAACATGCAAATATTTATAAAACTATTATTTATCTTTTTTACTAAACTAATAAATTTAAACCAAATCTTATCTAGAATTATTGTAGTTTTTTTTCCTTGTTGAATATTACTTTTTGGTATCAAGAAATTTAAATGAGATCTGTGCATGGAATTTATTTCATCTTTATTTAAAATTAATTTATGTTCCTTCATAAGGTAATTTAAAAAAATTTGGAAATATTGAAAATAATTTTCTAAGTAATTTTTTGGATTCTTTTCAAACCAAGCTAAGGTTTCCCAATCATCTCTATTTATATCTGCTTCAGTAACAGATTGTCTAGCACCGAATATATTTCCAATATCAAATACCTTTCCAGAAATTAATGTAGCAGTTGATTGAAAAATTTCTGAAAAGCATAAGGACTTATTTTTTATTAAATATTTGAAAGTTTTCTTAATAGTTGATGTTTTGTGTGTTCCATACAAAAGACTTCTATAGCTTATAAATAAATTACGAATTCTATTTATGGCATATTGATCTGTTAGAGCACTATTGGGATATTCGGTATTTAATGAGATATGTCCGTTTTCATGCACAGAAAAGTTGATAAAAATACCTGTAGCACTAGAAAATTGAGTATCTTTTTTCAAAATGTCAATTGACCGAATAATAGAACGGAGGAAAATAATATCATCATCCGCACAGATTGATACAAAGTTTGTTTTCACTTTTTCAAGGGCAAGGTATATCTTTTTATTAACATCAATTTTATTTGAAAATTGATAATACGATACATTTTTTGCATTAAGCCTATTAATAAAGAGCTTATTTTTTTTTAAAATATTTTCATTACTTGAATCTGCAATTACGAAATTAAAAAATTTGAAAGAATCATCATTTAGGTAATATTTAATAAGCCTTACAAGAAAAGAATGTCTATTAAATGTTGGAATGATTATTGTTGATTCTAAACCCATATTTTCCATGGCGCCATATCATTTAACCATAAATTATTAAGAACTTTTAAATCTCTAAGGGTATCCATTGGTTGAAAAAATCCATCATGTTTATAGGCATTAAGTTGACTGGCTTTTACAATTCTTTCTAATGGTTCTTTTTCCCAAACTTCATTTTTCTCACTGATGAAATCAAATATATTTTTATTTAAAACAAAAAAACCACCATTTATCCAACTATTATCACCATCAGGTTTTTCTTTAAAATCTGAAACAGAATTATTTTTTTTATCTAGTTGCAATGCTCCGAACCTAGCCGGAGGTCTAACAGCTGTAATTGTTGCTAATTTTTTATTTTTTTTGTGATGATCAATCAGAGAATTAACATTTACATTTGCAAGACCATCGCCATAGGTTAATATAAAATCATCATGAATTAAATGTGATATTTTTTTTAACCTCTCTGCTGTCATAGAATCAATTCCAGTATCGACAATCTCAATTGACCAGTCATCAATATTTTTTTTCAAAATATCAACTTTATTTTTACTAAGATCAATTTTTAAATCAGAATTAATTAATGAATATTTTAAAAAATAATCTTTAATCTGTTGAGACTTATAACCTGCGCAAATAACAAAGTCTTTTAAACCAAAATAGGAAAAATATTTCATAAGATGCCATAAAATTGGTTTTCCGCCAATCTCTACCATTGGTTTTGGTGTATTAACTGTCTCCTCAGAGAGTCTAGTTCCAAATCCACCAGCTAAAATTACGACTTTCATCATCAATCGAATCCTTTAAAATATTTAAAAATACTAATAATGTGCATAAATAAATGTTTAAGTGATTTATAAGATTTATTTTTTGAATTATGGATAATATTAACATCAGGTACTACCCTAATAACAAATTTATTCTTTTTGATTCTTCGGCATATGTCAACATCTTCCATATATAAAAAGAATCTCTCATCGAATCCATTAACAACAGAAAAAATATTTTTATCAAACAACATAAAACAACCAGATATCCAATCAATATTATTAAACTGACAAGCTAAATGAATATTCTTTTTCAAAAGTAAATAATCTTTTATTTTAGGGAATTTTCTAGGATGTACTATTTTATTATTCGTAATTATATTTCCAGTAACTAACCCACACGGCATAATCAATTTAGATAATAAATTCTGAAATTTAAAAGTAGTCGGAAAAATAATATCTGGATTGATAACTAGAAAATATTGTGTATCACAAAACTTAAATGCTTTGTTGTGATTTTCTCCAAAACCCTTAACTGATTTATTTTTAATAAATTTAAAAATAAATGGGTATTTTTCAAAATTAGATTCAGAAATATTCTCTGGTGTATTTATTGTGATGACTATCTTAGCAATACATTCATAATCAGCACCAAGTAAAGAGTCTAGTAACAAAAATATCTCATCAATATTTTTGTGACTAACTATCGATAGTGTTAAATTTTTAATATTTTTCAAATTTGATCAATTTTCTCTGCAACATATTCACCGATAGGTAAACATGATGTAGCAGCAGGTGAAGGTGCGTTAATCACAAATAATGTTTTTTTTGTATTTTCAAAAATAAAATCATGAGCTAATGTTCCATCATTCATGACAGCCTGAGCTCTTATTCCAGAACGATAATGTAGTAAATCATGATTAGTTAACCCTTTAAAATATTTAGAACATTTATTTAAATAATAAAATTTAAAGAAAGATGTTAAAAGTTCATCAAAAACAAATTTTTTATTTTTTAATAAAAGTTTCCAAAAACCTTTATAGAAAAGAAAGTCAAACATATCTTTAAAATTAAATATGAATCGCTCATAATTTTCTCTAGAAAAATTGATTGAAGCATTAGGTCCAATAATCATTGAGTCATTAATAGTTTTAGTAAAATGAATACCAAGAAATGGGACATTATTTTGTGGAACAGGATATATAAGATGCTTAAAAATATTTGAATATCTTTTACTTAATTTAAAATAATCGCCTCGAAATGGAATAATTTGTAACCCTGATTCAATACCAATCTTCTTAGCCAGGCGGTCTGATTGCAAACCACCGCAAGAAATTATTTTATGTGCTTTAATAGCATTACCTACTTGGTCAACAAGTCTTACAAATTTATCATCTTCATTTATCTCTTCAACCAAAAAATCATATCTTACATTTCCCCCAAATATTTTAAATTTTTCTAACAAAATATTACCAAAATTAGCCCAATCAATTATTCCTGTCTTTGGACTCAAGATTGCTTCATTGCCAATTAAATTTGGCTCAATTATCTTTAATTTTGATTGAGGAATAAGTTTAAGAGAAAGTCCATTTTTATTTGCATTGTCATATAATTTATGTAGATCATCAGCCTCAGTGCTATTGGAAGCAACAATTAACTTTCCACATCGATCAAACTTTATATTATTTTTTTTACAAAATTCGTAAGTTTTCTCAAGACCAAGTTTACAAAATTTAGCTTTTTGTGAACCAGGGGAATAATATAATCCAGCATGAATAACACCACTGTTTCGTGATGATTGATGATAGAGGGGCTTTAATTCTTTTTCAATTAATATGACTTTTGACTTTGGATGTTTTTTTAATAGATTATAGGCAACTGAAATCCCAACTATACCTGAGCCAATTACTGCATAATCAAAGATCATTTTTTAATTCTGACGAAAAATTTGAAAAACTTACACCGTTAAAATCTTTATTTGAAAGTGAGATTTCAATTTTTGGCCAAGGAATATTTAAATCAGGATCATTCCAATTAATAGTTATTTCAGATTGTGGATTATAAAATTTAGTTGTTTTGTAAACAAAATCAACTTCCTTTGACATTACTAGAAACCCGTGTGCGAATCCTTCAGGAATCCATAATTGTTTTTTATTCTCAGAACTTAGATATTCAAAAGCAAAATTCCCAAAAGATTGAGACTTTGGTCTTAAATCAACAGCAACATCAAAAACTTCACCACTGATCACCCTTACCAACTTTCCTTGTTCATAAGGGTATTTTTGATAATGTAGGCCTCGCAAAATACCTTTTGTTGATTTTGAATGATTATCTTGCACAAAATCTATTTTTTTGCCAACAATATCATCAAAAGTGTTTTTATTGTATGACTCGTAAAAAAAACCTCTATTATCTTCAAATAAATCTGGTTCTATAACAACCAAATCTGGAATTGAAAGCTTGTACGATTTTGGCATAGTCAATAATTAAAAATTAAATAAATACTTAGGTAAATCATATTTTACATATATTTAATTTTTTGAAAAAAAAATATGTTGATATGTACAAACATACTTGTAAAGCAATTCCTGTAAAAGATAAAAAAATACTATTAAGTACATCAAAATACGAAATCCACAAAAATGGGAAAAACCATAAAGGTAGAAGAATTATAGATGTTAGGGGATTAGCAAATTTACTACTAAGTCTTTTATTTAGAAAGTTATAAACTAAATGGTGTAAATGATTATTATCAGGTGAAGTTAATCCCTTTCTTAAATAAAATCTTCTGAGTGTTGAAAATAGAAGCTCAAATATTGGATAAAAAAGAATTAAAACTGCAATCCATGAATTTATTAATAAATTATTTTTTGCAAAAAAATCAATAATTAGAGTGCTGAGAATAAATCCTGCAAAATAGGATCCCAGATCACCCATAAAAAATTTGGATATTGGGAAATTAAAAAAAAGTTGAATCAAGTAACATAATAATAAAAATTGAAAAATACTCTGGAAATATGGGTCATTAATTTTGATCGATAATAAAATCAAACTCATTAGTATCGAAATACAATTAAAAAAAGCTAAGCCATTAACTCCATCTACAAGATTAATACTATTACATAGAATATAAATACAAAATATAAACAAAATATAGTTTATAAAAGGATAATTGTTTATAAAATAATTAAGTATTGGTAATTCAATAGTTGGGTAATCTTTAAGAAAAAAGATTACAAGAAAAGAGGCAGATAAAATTAAAAAAATTGATCTAATTAAAGGGCTAATTTCAATAAAAAAGTCTTCAAATAAAGATATGCATACAAACGGGATTGATATCATCAAGACCATAAAAATATAATTACTGAAAAAGAATAAATTATTAAAACTAATAAACAATAAGAAGATAAATAAAGAAAGACCAGCAATTCTAGGTATGTATCCAAAATGAATTTTTTGAATAGCATCGTAATTTCTATAAAATTTTAAAAATGATTTGAAATTAGAAATACGGATTAGAAAAAAATTCAAACCTATAAAAAATAAAAAGATATAAATATTATTTAAAAAAAGATCACTCATTTTATCTTCGATATATAAAATATTTCTTTATTCTGATTAAAGAATCATCGTCCACTTTTACTAAACCCATGCTATATAAATCATATTTAACCTCCGAATCAAACACAAAAAAACTATACTTATTATTTTGTAGATCATCTTGGCTAAGTGGATTTACATAATCATAATTATCAAAGTAAAATCTTATTTTCATATTATCAATAAATATCGATTCAATTTTTATATTGTTGCTAATAAACCAATCAACAATCTCTTTCTCCTCATTTAATTTTTGTTTATCAAAAGAAATAAATAAAACATTTATTAGAATAAATAAAGAAAACAGATAGTGTATTAATTTTTTTTGTATTTGAAAAAATAAATAGTGAATACCGATACTGTGAAAAATGAAAAGAACAATAGAGCTTAAAATTAAATATCTAGAAGAAATTACATTTGATGAAAATAAATTTAATAATGGAGGAACAAGTGTTACACAAAAAGCTGATAATAAAATCACCTTCAATTTTTTATCGAGTAATCTTGATTTAAATGATAGAGAAATAATTAAAATATTTATTACACCTATTAAATTTAAAAGTTTATAAGTGAATAGTGAGGAATAAAATGAAACTTTTAGTAAGAGTGGATTATCTTTAATCAACTCTATTAACCATTTATCATTTGAAGATAAATCAAGAGGGTTAAAAATAACACCAATCCTTTCTATAATTTCATTTATCCTATGAAAATAAATTTTATTAGAAAAATAAAAGTAGCTGAGCAAGGTAATAATTACAAAAAAAATAAAAATATAGTTAATTATTTTTTTATATGGAATTTTAAAGTTATGTTGCTTAAATATATTTGCTAACAATACAATTGTTAGCACTAAAAAAGAAGATAATGCAAAAAATAATCCTTCAGTTCTAAATAGAGATGCAAGTACAAAAAACATTATCGAATAAATTAAAAAAAATGGTTTTCTTTCTAAAAATGATTTTAGATAAAAGAATATCCCGCCAATACCAGCAGCCCAAAATCCCGGTTCTCTAATTATCATAGGTAGATACTTATCAAATAGTTGATAAAAACAAATTAAACTTATTAATGATATAAAATTAGCTAATTTATCTTTTAATAAAAGTCTTATTATTGAAGAGAAAAAAAAGAAAAATATTAAAAAAAATATTAAAGTAATTAACTTTGCTGCTAAAAATAAATCAATAAAAAAATACTTAGAAAATAAAAAAATTAAATTAGGAAAGAATAAATCCACATTCAATTCAATTGCTTTTTCAATATTGCCAGCACCAATAAGATTGGCAATAACAAGATAACCGATGCCGTCATTATTAATATAGTTATTATTTAAATACAATAGGAACAATGTATAAATAAAAAATACTAAAAAAGGAGTAAATCTATATATGTTTTCTAGATTTCTTTTTTTAAAATAACCTAAACAACTCATAAATAGTTCTCTTTAAAAAATTTAAATGCATCTTTGCAAATATCTTCAATTGATTTAGTTGCTCGCCAACCTATTTGTGAATATATCTTGCTTGTATCGGCAAATGAAATACCGATATCTCCCAATCTTCTTTCTGAAAATTTATAATTAATTTTTACTGAATTAACATCTGCAAAAGTATCCAAAATTTGTTTAACAGTGAAACCAGAACCAGTACCTACATTAAAAACATGGATTCCATTTGTATTTTCAAGAAAAGTCATTGTTGAAACATGAGCATTTGATAAATCAACAACATGAATAAAATCTCTTATAGGTGAACCATCAAATGTATTATAGTCACTACCGAATATTAAAATTTCATCGTTATTTAATATGCTCTTAAATATCATTGGAAATAAGTTGCTGCTTTCTTTTTTTATAAAATCACCAATCAATCCAGACTTGATATTTCCTGCAGGATTAAAATATCTGAGTATACCAACACTAAAGTTATTGTTTTTATGATTTTCTTGTAAAAATTCCTCGCATTGTAATTTAGTTTTTGCATAAGGATTACTATAGCTAAGCGTACCACTCTCATTCACAGGATATTTATTTGAGAAGTCATAAATAGCTGCTGATGAGGAAAATATAAAAGACCTTACATTATGTTTATCAGATAAGCTAAAAATATTTTTTAAGCCAACAACGTTATTTTTATAATACAAATCCGGATAATTAAAAGATTCAGGAATTGATTTTAAGGCTGCTAAATGGATAACAGAATTTATTTTATATGATTCAAATATATTGTTAACATCTTCATAATTTGTAATATCTACATTGAAAAAAATAATATTTTTATTAAATTTGCTTGATATGGATTTTATTTTATCCAAAGTCTCAATTGAAGAATTACTTAAATTATCGACTATGACAACATTATGCTCGTTATTAATTAAATCAACAGCAATATGACTACCTATATATCCTAAACCACCTGTAAGAAGGGTGAAATTCATATTAAATTTTTAAAAAAATTAGGAGCGATATAAGAAGAATTAAAAATCTACCTAAAATTCTAACTAAAATACTCTCAAAAAAAACAAGATTTAAATTAGAACTCTTATCAACAGCTTTGGAGATCTTTGGGTCTAGGCAAAAAACTATATATGTAGTTGCTATTGAAGACACAACAGGGTTAAGCTGAACAATCCAAAGAGCAGAATCACTAAAAATAAAAGCAATAAAATTCAATATAAAAGGAGATAATAAATATATTGAAAAGGCAAAAATTCCAATATAGAAACTAATTTTTTTAAATAAAAGAAAAAAATTGTCTTTTAAAAAATTAAAAAAAAGGTTATTTCTTATAAAAATCCAAAATTGAATAAATGATAAAACAAAAGTAATACAAACTGCTGAAATAAAACAAAACACAAACTCATTTTGTGTAAATCGCGTTAAGCCAACACCTAAAAGTGGTGGTGTAATAAAAAAT
Source organism: Candidatus Methylolitoribacter marinus (assembly GCF_051853155.1). Lineage (GTDB taxonomy): Bacteria > Pseudomonadota > Gammaproteobacteria > Burkholderiales > Methylophilaceae > BACL14. Next base: position 513,400 of record NZ_CP124221.1, on the reverse strand, counting down.
ATAGATCGTGTAATATAGAGATATTTGCTTCTTTGTGTATATGCCGTAGCAATGTTTTTTGATGTTATTTTTTTATAAAAAATATTTAAATTAATATGATTATCAAGATAAACTACAAAAGTCTGTATAGACAAGATTAAAATGAACATTGCATCAAAATAAAATAGATTCATATAAACATAATACAATGAAATCAAACCGGAACTCAAAATACAAAAACAAAATTTTAATTATCCTTACAAGTGGCAGATCGGGTAGCAGTCTAATTTCAAAATTTTTTGAGTGTTTCAACTACAATTCTGGAGAAACACTAAAAGTCAGTTATTTGATTGATAAAATTAAAAAAAGCAACCCTAAAGGTCATTATGAAAATATTCATTTATTGGGAACAAATGAATATATCTTAAAAAAAAATAATTTTGTGTGGTTTAGTATTCATCGAAAAATTAAAAAAAAATACTTGAATCTAATTGACACGAGTGTTAATAAAATTATCTCTAACAGTGAAGGGAACATACTGCTTAAAGATCCTAGAATGTCTACTCTTGCTCAATGCTGGCATGAGGTTTTAATAAAAAAAAATTATGAAATTGATTATTTATTTCTTTACAGAGATCCTAGCGAGTTCATTCATAGCATCACAAAAAGAGACTTCATTCCTTTTGACGAAGCTGAGGGTTTGTGGCTTAGCGATAATCATTCAATCCTAAAATTTTTGAAAGATAAAAAATTTTATTCGTTATGTTTTAATGATTTTGTTAATAGCAAAGAAAGGTGTTTAAAAAATATCGAAAAATATCTTCAAATCACTCATGACACAGAAAAATTTTCTAGATTCAAACAACACTTTTATAATTCATCTTATTTAAGATCTTCCAATCAAAAATTTAACCTTTCATCTGAAACTATAGCTCTTTATAAAATTCTAAAAAAACTACCTTTGATTAATAATTCTTTCAAATTCGACAGCAAAGAAAAGTTAATTCAAAAGCAAATAAAAAAAATCTCCAAAAAACAAAATATTAGTTTTTCTTTTAAGATAAGAAAATTTATTTACTTTATAAAATCCTTCCTTAGACCTTTATATTCAAATCATAGATTTTTTTTATAAAATTAATTTAGTAGTGATAGAAGGTAATCGCCATAATTATTATTTTTATAAGATTTGGCAATTTCACTTAACTGAGAAGAGTCAATCCAACCTTGGCGATATGCTACCTCCTCCGGGCACGCTACCTTTAATCCCTGACGATTTTCAATAGTAGAAATAAACTGTCCCGCATCCAACAGAGAGTCGTGTGTGCCAGTATCTAGCCAAGCATAACCACGGTCCATGATCTCGACACTTAAGTTTTTTTGAGTAAGGTAGAGTTTATTGAGATCGGTAATTTCCAGCTCACCTCGCGGTGAAGGTTTGAGACTCTTGGCTAGTTCAACCACCTGCTCGTCATAAAAATAGAGGCCAGTGAGCGCATAACTGGATTTAGGTTGAGTGGGTTTTTCTTCTAAGGAAATCACTTGGTTGTTGCCATCAAATTCAGCCACGCCATAACGTTCCGGATCATGCACGTGATAGGCAAACACCGTTGCCCCAGTTTCTCTTTTGTCTGCTGACTGGAGTAATTCTTGTAAATCATGACCGTAAAAAATATTGTCGCCTAAGATGAGAGCTGACGGATCATCGCCGATAAATTCTTCGCCCAATAGAAAGGCTTGGGCTAACCCATCCGGGCTGGGTTGGATCTTGTATTTAAAATTCACTCCCCACTGCGACCCGTCACCCAATAAAGATTCAAATCGGGCGGTATCTTCCGGGGTAGAGATAATCAAGATATCCCTCATACCGCCAATCATGAGTGTGGTGAGTGGATAATAAATCATCGGCTTGTCATACACTGGGAGGAGTTGTTTGGAGATGGTCTGCGTCACAGGATACAGTCTTGTGCCAGAGCCTCCCGCCAAAATTATGCCCTTACGCTTCATGTTTTTCCTCCATATTAAACTTTATATTTTTATCTCTCACAGCAATAAGGTCCGGATTGAGTATTTGATTAATATTATAAACCAAGGGTTGGTAATCTAAGGTATAGATCTCACCCCCAGTCTCTTTTAAAATCGCGTGACCGGCTGCCATGTCCCAGAGCGAGGTTGGACCGAACCTTGGGTAGGCGTCGGCCTTTCCTTCCGCTAATAGTGTTAATTTTAAACTCGATCCAGCTGGTACAGTTGTTGCTTGATGCAGATTAATAAAGGCTTCGGTTTTTTCATTCAGGTGCGATCGAGACACCGCAAAGATCTGAGGTGAATGATTTTCACGGGTTTGTTTGGTTAGCGTCTGCGTTTGATTGTTTTGTGTCTTAAACGCACCCTCGCCTTGTAAAGCCATGAAAGTTTCATTTGTTACTGGAACATGAATCACGCCTAAGATGGGTTGATGATCTTCGATCAGGGCGATGTTCACCGTAAACTCGTCATTTTTTTTGATGAACTCCTTGGTGCCATCCAGGGGATCCACACACCAGAAGGTATCGACCTCGCCGCCAAGTAAGAAACCTTCCTCACTAAGGATAGGAATATCTGGGGTGAGTTGCTTGAGGGTTTTGGTGATGATCTCATGGGAAGCTTCATCTGCTTGGGTCAGTGGGCTCTGATCACCCTTGGTTTGGATACCCACGTCGTCCTGCTGGTAAATCTGAAGAATCGCACGCCCGGCTTCTTCAGAAACACCTTTCACTTGGTCTAATAACTCCAAACTCCATCTAGTCACATCAGACCAACCTTTTGTAAAATCATGTGCACGCATTCATCCACTGTTCTATTTTCGGTGTCGATGATGATGTCTGGGTTATCGGGTGCCTCATAAGGCGAGTCAATACCGGTAAAGTCTTTGACTTCACCCTGTCGGGCTTTTTCATAGAGACCCTTGGTATCACGCTGTTCGCACTCTTTGAGTGAGGTTGAGACATAGATCTCTTTAAATTGATTGTCTTTAAAGCGACTTCTCGCCCAGTCACGTTCTTTTTTAAACGGAGAGATCAAGCCGACGATCACAATCAATCCCGCATCGACCATCAAATTTGCTGCTTCGGCTGCTCGCCTAACATTCTCATTGCGGTCGGCTTCTGTGAAGCCTAAATCTGAATTAAGACCATGGCGCAAGTTATCCCCGTCCAGGATATAAGTGTGCTTACCTTTTTTATTGAGTTCTTGTTCTAACGCGTTTGCTAAGGTTGATTTCCCAGCTCCCGACAGACCCGTCATCCATAGACACATCGGGCCCTGCTGTTTGATGTTCGCGCGCTCGGTTTGCGTTAAGGCAAAGTGTTGAAATTGTATATGCTTATCCATGAATAATCTTTTGTAATTCTTTCGACCAATCGTTCAAAGTTAAATGAAACGATTGTTTGATTTTAGCATTGTTTAAGATACTGTTTGCGGGTCGTTTGGTTTTTGTTGGGAACTCATGGGTTTGAATCGCATATAAATTATCCAAATCAAATTGCAGGCTGGTTTGGCTCATAATGGCTTGAGCAAACTCGTACCAGGAGCACGATCCATCCGGCACCAATTGATAGACCCCGGTATTGATGTCTGTAAGTTGCGGGATGATCACTTTGATTTGCTCGGCAATAAATTGGTTTGAGGTCGGGACGCCTGTTTGGTCTGCCACGACTTTCAATTCATCGCGCTCTTGGCTCAATCGCTTCATGGTGAGGTAAAAATTATACCCAATGTTCGAATACACCCAACTCGTCCTAAAAATATAAATTAATCCACCCACTTCCTGGACCGCCTCCTCACCCGCACACTTGGACTGACCATAAACGCCTAACGGATGGGTGGGATCATCCTCCACATAAGCCGCTTTTTTTTCACCATCAAACACGTAGTCGGTGGAGAAGTGGATGAGCGGGATATTGTATTCACGTGCTTTTTCCGCCATCACCTTGGGTGCGTCTCGGTTTATTTTAAAAGCCAACTCGGGCTCGTCCTCGGCCTGATCGACTTTCGTATACGCTGCGGGGTTGATAATGAGCTCCGGTTGATGATGGTCGATGACCTCTTTTATTTGATCTAGGTTAGTCAGGTCGCAGTCCTGCCGGGTTAAGCCGATCAATTCATGCTCGGTGAGTTCTCGCATGAGTGCATGACCCACCTGACCTTTGACACCCGTAATGAGGATCTTCATGAATAGTTTTTATTGAGCCAGTGTTGGTACTCACCCGACTGAACATGAGCGACCCACTCCTGGTTATTCAGGTACCACTGGACGGTCTTACGGATCCCGGTCTCAAACGTTTCTTCCGGTTTCCAGCCGAGCTCATTACTAATCTTGGTGGCGTCAATCGCATAGCGGCGATCGTGCCCAGGTCTATCTTTAACAAAAGTAATTTGATTTTTATACGACTTGCCATCATCGCGGGGTTTGAGTTCGTCTAGTAAATCACATAAGGTATACACTACCTCAAGATTCGCCTTCTCATTCCAGCCGCCGATGTTGTAGGTCTCACCTACAACACCCTTCTCCAATACAGTTGCAATACCTTTGCAGTGATCAACCACATAAAGCCAGTCACGTACTTGCTGACCGTCGCCATAGATTGGTAAGTCCTGGCCTTGCAGGGCCTTGAGGATACACAGTGGGATGAGTTTTTCGGGGAAGTGATAAGGTCCGTAGTTATTGGAACAATTGGTCGTTAAAACTGGCAAGCCATAGGTGTGGTGCCAGGCACGGACCAAATGATCTGATGCCGCCTTGGAGGCACTGTATGGGCTGTTGGGTTCGTAGGGATTTGTTTCTTTAAACGCCGGATCAGTTGAACTTAAGGTACCATATACCTCATCGGTAGATACATGCAGAAAACGGAATTGTTTTTTTGAATCATCGCTCAAGGTATTAAAAAATGATCGAGCCTCTTCCAGCAGGCGATAGGTGCCCATAATGTTGGTCTGTATAAAGTCATCCGGTCCATGGATGGATCGGTCCACATGACTCTCCGCCGCAAAATTCACAACCGCACGGGGCTGGTGTTCTTGTAATAATTTAGCCATCAGTGTTGAATCGCCAATATCACCTTGCACAAAAAGATAGTTGGTGTTTGATTCAACTGATTTTAAATTCTCAAGGTTACCCGCGTAGGTCAATTTATCTAACGCGATGACTTTTTCGTTATTGTTAGCAAGCCAATTTAAAACAAAATTTGAGCCGATAAATCCGGCCGCGCCGGTGACGATGATGCTCATACTTTTAAATGTAATCCTTCTTCAATGAGGTCACACAAAATGTGACCGATGGTGATGTGCATTTCCTGGATGCGCGCTGTTGTATTGGAGTTAATGACAATAGCCTCTTTCACTAAAGATAATGCTTTGCCCCCACCCTTGCCTAATAAGCCAACAGTGGTCATCTGTTTTTGATTGGCGAGTGCTAGGGCGTTGAGTACGTTCTCACTATTACCGGAGGTGGTAATACCCACCAACACGTCCCCCTTAACTCCCAATCCTTCCACCTGGCGTGAAAATATATGTTCATAACCATAATCATTAACAATACAGGTCATAACCGCAGAATCTGCATTCAGTGATATTGATTTAAGGGCTTTACGATCCCCGACAAAACGGCCGACTAACTCCCCTGCTAAATGTTGTGCGTCAGAAGCGCTGCCACCATTCCCGCACCAAAAGATGGTGTTTCCATTCTGTAAGGCCTGGATCATCTGGTTTGCCACTGTTTCGATTTGAGGAGCTAATAATTTAAGGGTGGATAATACGGTCTGGTGCTCTTGGAGGTGTTGGCTAATAATTTTGTTCATAACACATATTATAACCAAGGAATTAAATTCGATCATGAATCTTTTTGACAAAAAAAACCAGCCGAAGCTGGTTTTTAAGTTGATTATTTTCTTGTCACGTATTTCTTAACTCATTCACAATTAATGTTTTGATTTTTAATCGTTCTTTTTTTAATTTGGTAATAATATTATCTGATAAGTAGTGTTGATAAGCATCAACAATTTTTTCACTTAGTTCTTTATGTCTTGACTGCAAATGTTGTAAATTCATTAAAACTCCTTCAATTAATATGTTGTATATTTAACTATAGAATTTGTTACTAAATTTACATCTCCTTTTCTATGGATTTATTAGATCCACATCTTTAAATTACTCCTAAAATATATAAAAAAGAAGGGGTAATTTGTAACAAATTTGTAAAAATTGAAGTCAATCAATCACTTAACGGATTTGCTCAATAATAGTGCATAAAAATAAGTTCAATATTTGTTAAATTTTTTCCACATTATCTGTGGATAAAATTGTGTATAAACCCAAAAAATTAGTTTACATCCCCTTTTTTTTGTAGTGATTTATAAAATTGATTAATTTTTAATCAAAAAAAAATATAATAAAATCAATTACTTATTATTAAGTCCTTGATTTATATATGCTGTGAGTCATTAAAAATAGGAAAAAATAGGTTGATTATCAAAGGTGTGTATAAGTCAATCCCTTTTTTTGATTTTTTTTTCTTATCAAAACTAGTTTTTTCTAAAAAGGGGTTGTCAAAATTTAATAAATATGTGTATTATTTTTGTAGTTTTTGGGAGAGAAAAATGAAACTTTTAAAAGAAATGAAAGATGTCTTGATCGCATCAGGTATTTTGTTGTCGATCATGATCGGTCTTTTAATTTTTACTCAAGTATATTTTTAGTAAATTTACATAAATTTTAATTAAACTAATTAAAACCTAGTTTAATCATTACCCTTTTCGTGATAAAGTTTGCACTCTTAATTTAAATTTTTAAGGGTACATAAAATATGTTGCGATATCTAGTAGTTGTTGCTTTAACCAGTCTATCTGCCTGTTCCTTTGTGGAACAAAAACCAGGCTCAGAAAATGTCACTGTAACTGATAAGGATACTGTTGTGAGCTGTCAATCCAAAGGCAAGTCTCGCGTCACTGTATTATCTGAAATTGGATTTGCTGACTTAATGGATGAGTATGTCGCAGAAAAACTCGACATGATGGGTAAAAATGCTGCAGTGGACCAGGGCGGTGACACGATTGTGAAAATTGAAGAACCTGAACCAGGCATCGCCGTATACGGTATCTATAAGTGTAAATAACTATGAAGGCCTTAGTCAAAACAAAAGCTGAAGAAGGTATATGGCTTCAGGATATGCCGGAACCCGAATGTGGTAATAATGATGTCATTGTAAAAATTCACAAGACCGCTATCTGCGGAACCGATATTCATATCTATAACTGGGACGAGTGGGCTCAAAAAACCATCCCCGTTCCGATGATCACTGGTCATGAATATGCTGGAGAAATTGTTGAAGTAGGTCAAAATGTCACCGACTTATCTGTGGGCGATATTGTTTCTGGTGAGGGCCATATTACTTGTGGACGCTGTCGAAATTGTCTAGCCGGCAGGATTCATCTTTGTCCTAACACCATTGGTGTAGGCGTGAATCGTACCGGAGCATTTGCAGAATACGTGTCTATTCCAGCCAAAAATATTTTTAAACCGAGTCGTGAAATTTCGACAGATCTTCTATCTGTGTTTGATCCATACGGCAATGCAGTTCACACCGCCCTATCCTTTAATATGGTGGGTGAGGACGTTTTAATTACTGGGGCAGGTCCCATTGGTAGCATGGCTGCCCTTGTTGCCAAACATGCCGGTGCTAGAAATATCGTGATTACGGACATGAATCAGTTCCGTCTCGATCTCATTAAAAAAATACTGCCAGAAGTGATTACCATCAATGTATCTAAAGAGAAAATTACAAGAGAGATGATGGCAAAACTCGGTATCTTCGAAGGTTTTGATGTTGGTTTAGAGATGTCAGGCTCTCCACAAGCTTTCAGTGGGATGCTAGATCTCATGATTAATGGCGGTAATATTGCAATGCTAGCGATCATGCCAGCGGGGTCAGGAATTGACTGGGATATGGTAGTTTTTAAAGGTTTAACCATTAAAGGGATTTACGGCCGAGAAATCTTTGAGACCTGGTACAAAGGTTCTATGATGGTGCAATCAGGCTTACCCTTAGAAAAAATTATTACCCACCGCTTCTCATATGAAGAGTTTCAAGAGGGTTTCGATGTCATGCGCTCGGGAAATTCTGGAAAAGTTATCTTAAACTGGATATAAGTTATGAGTTTCGAAATACTAAAAAAATCTTTTCAAACTGATCTGCAAGATATTAAAGACGCGGGTTTATGGAAAAACGAACGCTTTATCGATTCGGATCAGAAAAGTAAAATTACACTTCAAGATGGATCCTCCGTCATTAATATGTGTGCGAATAACTATCTTGGATTGGCCAATAATCAAGAGATTATTCTGGCAGCTAAAGAAAGCTTAGATCGCTGGGGATTTGGTGTAGCTTCAGTCAGATTTATTTGTGGGACACAAACACTTCATAAAAAATTAGAAGAAGAAGTATCAAAATTTCTTGGCACTGACGATACTATTCTGTATGCGGCCTGTTTTGATGCGAATGCTGGTTTATTTGAAACCATACTAAATAATGAAGATGCGATCATTTCTGACGAATTAAATCATGCCTCGATTATCGATGGAGTTCGATTGTGTAAAGCTCAACGTTATCGCTATAAAAATAATGATATGCATGACCTAAGAGCAAAGCTAGAAGAAGCGAAAAATAATAAAGCACGACGAATTTTAATTACTACCGACGGTGTATTTTCAATGGATGGTACGATTGCTAAACTTGATCAAATTTGTGATCTTGCTGATGAATTTGGTGCCATGGTTCATCATGATGACTGTCACGCTACTGGTTTTATGGGAAAATATGGTAAAGGTGTTCATGAATACCGTAATGTCATGGATCGAGTTGACATCATTACCAGCACCTTTGGCAAAGCACTTGGTGGTGCATCAGGCGGATTTACATCCGGTCGATCAGAAATTATCGATATGTTAAGACAGCGATCTAGACCCTACCTCTTTTCTAATTCTCTTGCGCCAAACATATGCGCTGCCTCATTAAAAGTATTTGAAATGCTGAATCAATCTACTGAGTTAAGAGATAAGTTAGAAAAAAATACGCTTTATTTTAGAAAAGGGATGCAAGAGAATGGTTTTAATGTCGATGATGGTGACCATCCAATTGTGCCAATCATGCTTGGAGATGCCGTGCTTGCTCAAAAAATGAGTCAAGAGTTACTAAAACTTGGTGTCTATGCGATTGGTTTCTTTTATCCCGTCGTTCCACAAGGCAAAGCTAGGATTCGGACTCAGATTTCAGCTGCTCATAGTTTCGAAGACTTAGATCACGCTATCACTGCTTTTAGTAAGGCCAGAGAAGCAGTTTCTTAAAAAAATTTTTAAAAAAATTGGATTTACTGTTGATTTTTTAAATGCGAATCATTATCATTAACATTAAGGTTAACAAATCAATCTAAATACAAATGACAGATTTCGAAAAATATTTAAAAAACCACCAACAAAAACAAAAAACTAGTAAAAGTGTTTACTACGTTGGAATTTTATCTTTAATTGCACTTCTAGCGATTGTAGTAAATTCTGCTTCACTGATCTAGCTAGCTCTTACTGTTTCACCACATTCTTTGAGAGAGTCACTTCTCGTGTAAAAGAGATCAAACCTAAAATGAGTGCGCTCATTGCCCCAATAAATAAAAAAGCAATAAATTGATCAAAGTTAAATTGTATTTCTGTACCAATAAATATTGAAGCAATAACAATACAGGTCAACAATGCTGATAAGGTAGTGAGTGCAATAGCCCAATGGGTCCATTTAGCTCTTAACCGCAGTAAATTTATTTCCAATAAGTCATCATTACTTAATTTTGATCGAACCTCGTTCAATACTCGAAAGCGATCAATAATCCGAGCTAACCGGTTAGTCATGACAGTTAAGGTTGCCCCAATTGCGGTGAGAAGAAAAGCTGGTGCTACCGCAAGCTGTATAGCGCTTGCAACTTCCATGAGTTGATTCATATGCTAAATAGATAAAGTAATTAATAAATCACATCATAATATAAAAAATTGAAGTGATAATACATATTGTAAAAATATTTATCATAAAACCTACCTTGACCATATCCATCACCTTAATTTTTTCTGTAGCAAAAATAACAGCATTTGGAGGCGTCGCAATTGGTAACATAAAAGCACAGCTGGCGGCCATCACCACAGCCATACCAATGATGTTTACCGGAAGGTCCATATCGATAGCTATAGCTCCAATAATTGGCAGAAATGATATCGATAAAGCCGTATTAGACAAAACTTCAGTTAAAAAAACAGTTGCAAAAATCAAAGCAAAAATAATGTAAAGTACGGAAAAATTATGAAGAAACGTAAATTGAGATCCAAGCCAGTCCCCTAAGCCACTGACCATGATTGCTTTTGCTAACGCCAAACCACCTCCAAAAAGAATCAACAAACCCCATGGCAATTCTTTCATTTGTTTCCACTGCAATAAATCATTTTTTTTATTTGAAGATGGAATTAAAAAAAATAAAAAAGCTGATGTAATGGCAATACCAGGATCAGTCAAATTAGACAAAAAATTAAATTGATTTAAGTTTCCACGAAACACCCATGCAGCGATCGTTAAGATAAAAACCAATAGCACCTTTATTTCATCGCTGCTTATTGGGGGTAATTTTTCTAGAGAAATACTTTGCCAACTGGCTTGATCAATATTTTTATTTTTTTTTATCAAATAAAAGAAGATAAAAAAGGAGAGAAGTAATATGACTGCTGATACAGGCAAGGCTATTCTCATCCACTCCAAGAAAGAAATCTGTATATTAAAATTTTCATGCATAAAGCCAACAAAAAAAACATTTGGGGCTGTGCCAATGATGGTGCTCATTCCTCCGATACTTGCTGAATAGGCAATGCTTAATAACAGTAAAATTTCAAATTGAGAATTCTCTACTTTTATCTCTTTACAGACCTGAATAGCAATAGGAAGAAGCATTAGGGCTGTGGCTGTGTTGATTATCCACATACTTGTAAAATAAGACACCAACATAAAACATGCCAAAATACTAAACATGCTTCGCCCAAATTTTGTAATCATGTGATAAGCGAATCGTTTATGTAGGCCAGACATTTCTATTGCAATAGCCAGCATAAACCCCCCTAAAAATAAAAAAATACTTGGATTTGCATAAGGAGCTGCTACATCTTGAAAATTCTGATTAGTCAACAAAGGTAGCAAAATTAAGGGGAGTAAAGCAGTAACATAAATGGGGATAACTTCAAAAAACCACCAAACAATCATCAGTAATACGATTGATAAAACTGTCCAAGCTTCAGAATTTATAGATGTCTGAGTATTGCTGAAAGATAAGATTAGAAAAATTAATACACCAAACCAAAAACCATATTTTTTGAAGGCTTGGTTTGACTGGGTCATTAAAAAAATTAAGGATTAGATACTTTTGAATTGCATGAGGATATTTTTGGCAAGGGATGCATTGATTGCATTCCAATCCATCAGGTTGCCGTTATCTTTTTGATACCCTTTAATTTTATCTCGATCATAAAAATCTAAATTGATAAAACGCATGGACCAGGCTGAAAATTCTCTTATATCAATATCTTTCTCTGAGATTAAATTTACATTGAAGTGTCGAGGATCCTTCTCAATTTTTTTATAAAGATTTTTAAGATCTTTTTTTTCACCCTCAAGCACCTGACAAAATGATCCTTGATCGTAGAGTAATAAACCCGTAATACTGTGATCAGAGTTATGTCGCATACTTTCAAACATTATGGACTGAAGGTCATCCTTAGTCATCCTATTGGCAGCGGTACTCACATATATTAATTCAAACATTCCAAATCTCCCTTTTGGAAAAATATATTTATATACGTAGTCAAAATATCACAGAAAAATTAAGGTTGCAATAATTAATTTTCTGTGGATAACTTTGTGGATAAATAAAATAATGATAAAATTTCAAATCTAAAGATTTAAAATAGTAAATCATGAATTATAAATAATTATTAAAAAACAATAACTTATTAATCTATATTTAACAATATAACAAGCAAAGAGTTAAAAAAGAAGTTATATTTTTTAATTTAAAAAATTATTTTTTTGTGGATAAGTCATAGGATAACTTAGTTTCATCTACTCCTGTGACTTCTTTAAAGCTTGATCAATATCGGCAATAATATCCTCTATGTGTTCAATACCCACAGAAATTCTGACCATATCTTCTGAGACACCTGCGCTTTTTAACTCCTCAGGGTTAAGTTGTCGATGCGTGGTCGTTGCAGGATGACATGCCAATGATTTTGCATCCCCAATATTTACTAATCGAAGAATCATCTGTAAGGCATCAATAAATTTTGCACCAGCCTCTCTCCCCCCTTTGACGCCAAAGCTGATAATGCCAGATGCCTTTCCTTTCGAGATTTTTTTACAAACATCATGATACTTATCTGTCGGAAGTCCTGCATAGTTAACCCAATTGACACTTGAATGACTTTTTAAATATTCAGCTAATGTTTGAGCATTTTCGCAGTGTCTTTCAATCCTCAATCCCAAAGTTTCTAAGCCCTGAAGAATCTGAAATGCACTAAAGGCTGCTAGTGCTGATCCAGTATTTCTTAATGGCACAACTCGACATCTTCCAATATATGCTGCAGGGCCTAAGGCCTCAGTATAAACAACCCCATGATACGAAGGATCAGGCTCGTTCAACATTGGAAATCTTTCTTTATTATTTGCCCAATCAAATTTTCCTGAATCCACAATAATTCCACCTACCGTTGTTCCATGACCACCTATATATTTTGTTAATGAATGAACAACGATATCTGCACCAAAATCTATGGGTCTGCATAAGTAAGGAGTCGGGACGGTATTATCTACAATTAAAGGTATTCCGTGCTTATGAGCAATTTTTGCCAAGGTCTCAATATCAACCACATTGCCTAGTGGATTACCAATGGATTCACAATAAATGGCCTTTGTTTTCTCATCAATAGATTGTTCAATCAAGCCAAAATCAGAAGCATCAATCATCTTCACATCAATCCCCTGCTGAGGAAATGTGTGTGCAAATAAATTAAATGTTCCACCATACAACTGGTTTGTACTAATAATGTTATCTCCAGCTCTGGTGATACATTGTATTGAATAAGTAATAGCTGCCATCCCTGAAGCCAAGGCTAGTGCACCAATGCCTCCCTCCATCTCTGTAATTCTTTGCTCTAAAACGGCATTGGTTGGATTCATAATTCTTGAATAAATATTACCTTCAACTTTTAAATCAAAGAGGTCGGCTCCATGTTGCGTGTTATCAAATGTAAATGAAGTGGTTTGATAGATTGGCGTTGTAGCTGATTTGGTTGTAGATTCTGATGTATACCCTGAGTGCAGAGCTATGCTTTCTAAGTTCATGACTATCCTTAAATTGTTTGTTTAACACCATTTTAGGATTATAAAAATAAAATTCAAATTTTTTTAAAACGATTAAAGTTAGAAATCATTTTTTTAAATATAATTTATAACAAACCAGATAGAAAAATATTAATAAATGAACTAGCACAACACAGCCAAAGAAAAAAGACATGGATAAGGGTGAGTTGAATAAATTAATCCATACTAAAAAAATAAGCACATGAAGAATCAAGAATTTATAAGTCAATCTATTTATAAAATGAGTGCTATAAAATTTTCCTAAAATAGGATAATTGAGTATTTTTATAATTGCATGCAAAGCCCATATAATCGTCATTATTTGAATTAACTTGATTGCTTCATAATAATCCGGATTAAAAAATTTCATAACGATATCTTTAGCAAAAAAAATAACAATAAAAGCGGTTATCAAATACAGCAGAATGAAAAATAAAACCGTAGGTAAGGTTTTATTAAAACTACTCTCCTTAGAATATATTCTGACCGACTGTGCAATGACATTGGTTAAAGCCCCTCCCATTCGATAAATCTGATCACCTAGGTTAAAAATTGCCATGGCCACTGGTCCACCTACAACAGCAAGACCAAACCCCCATAAGGTATTAATTTGATTATTAGTCACTGCATTTAATAAATAAGGGAAGCTTGATCGAAGAACCAGCATGAATTGTTTTTGATTGAAATTTATCCAGGAGTAGGAATGTCGCACAATCATACATACATATGCATACACCGTAATTGCTCCCATATTAATTCCTTGCGCTAAGAAAGACCAATAAGCTGATGAATTATCGTTTACCAATAAATATATAACGAGCAAATAAACTAGTCGTGATACAAACGTTGGCAAAATCATGGTTTGTGGAATTTTGTTGACTTGAAAAAACCACAAAGGGTATGCCCCACCTATTAAGATGCTTGGAATAATACAAATCCAAAATAACAAAGGAAAGTTTAGAAAATCTACCTGAATTAAAAAAAGGATAATGAATAAACAAATGGTGGCTACACTTAACCTTAGAGTTAACAGCAGACTGATAAATCTATTCTTATCTTGCAGTGTTTTGGCTTTGCTCCAATTTTCTATACTGAAGTGCTGAACCCCCCAGTCACTTAAGACCCAAGATAATTGCACCAGCACAAAACCTATGGCCACTTGACCAAAAATAAAAAAATCCAATCGTGAAGCTAAAATAGGAATCGCAATAAGAATGGAGAGTTGATTAGTGAGGATAATTGATCCCCGACTGAGAGCATGCTTAAGAATATTAATAAACATCAGACACTAATTATTAATATTGAATACAAATTTTACCAAAATGTTGGTTCGATTCTTGATATTTAAAAGCATCAATTAAACTATCAAAAGGAAAGACTTTGTCAATAACAGGTTTAAATTGATGCTGATTGATTGCGTTAATCATATTTAGTTGATGCTGGCGGCTACCAACGAGAACTCCCTGAATTTTAATCTGTTTTAAAAGCAAATTGATCATATCTAATTTTCCATCAAGACCACTCAAAATCCCAATAAAAGAAATATGGCCATTCACCTTACAAGCCGTCAAGGAATGATTTATAGTATTAGGACCACCAACATCGACAACATAATCGACTCCTTGGCCATTAGTAAAATCTAAAACTGCCGCACCCCATTCAGATGTTTTTTTGTAGTTAATACAATGATCAGCACCAAGCTCATACAGTCGTTTTATTTTGTCATCGCTAGAGCTGATTGCAATAACCCTTGCTCCAATCATCTTCACAAATTGAAGAGCGAAAATAGATACCCCGCCGGTCCCTTGAATAAGAATAGTGTCACTCTTTGTAATTTGAACGTCTTCAAACAAGGCACGCCAAGCAGTTAAAGCTGCTGTGGTTAATGTAGAAGACTCCAGATGTGTCCAGAGTTTAGGAGCTTTGGTCACAAAATTTTCTTCCACCACAACATGATCACGCGCATAGCCATCAACACCATCCCCAGGTACTGTTTTGAAATTTGAATAGATTGACTCGTCTTTGTCCCAAAAAGGGAAAAAGGTACTGACCACATGATCTCCTACCTTAAAATCTTTTACATTTTCACCAATGGCAATAATTTCACCGGCTCCATCGGACATTGGAATTCTGTCCTCAGCTGGTCCCCACATTCCGGATACAACAGCATAATCATGATAATTTAATGATGAAGCTTTAATTTGGACTAGAATTTGGTTTTCATTAATGGCTGGAATGTCGTCTGTTGAAATAAATACCGAATCAAAACCACCGCCCTTTTTTATTCGTAAAATTCTTGACTGCATTTATCGTCCAGGAAAATCAAAGTAAACTAGATTATAAACTCAAAACTTTTACTTATAATTTTATTCAAGGATTTTCTATTTAAAATTCGAATCATTACTGAAAGGGAAAAAAATTTGAAAATAATTAGCTTATTTTTAACCTACTCACTACTCTTTTTATCACTGCCTTCATTTCCAATAGAGAATGAAGGGGGTATTAAAGTCACAAAATTGATTGAAACAGACTCGAGTTGGGAAAAAACAAAAATCTTTTACCCGAAGGGTGATACAAAAATTACTGCTCTGCTCGTTGAAATGCAGCCTAAATCAAAAATGCAAATGCACCACCATGAGGTGCCATCATTTGGTTATATATTAGAAGGAACAATTCGTGTTCAGAGTGAATCAGATGATATAAAGACATTTTCTAAAGGTGATGTGGTTATAGAGATGATTAACAAAAAACATTCTGGATTCAATCCAGGAGACACCGTTACAAAATTTATTGTTTTTTATATGGGTACTGAAAATTTAAAAAACACAATCATAGAAGAATAAAGGTTATATTAGATTTATGAAAAATGTATATGTGATTAGTCTTTTTTTCATTCTATTCTCTTGTTCTGATTCAAATATTAATTGGTCAAGTTATGGAAATGACCTACAAAATCAACGATTTTCAGAGATTGATGAAATAAATATCAGAAATGTTGATCGCTTAAAACTTGTATGGCTAAAAAGAACAGGAATAAATTCTACATTTCAAGCAACACCAATTACGGATGATGGCGTTATGTATGTATCTCTTCCTTTCAATCATATAATTGCCATAGATATATTGTCTGGAGAAGAGCTCTGGAGATATAAACACACCAAAAAAGAAAACTGGCCAATGTGTTGTGGTCCAGCCAATAAAGGTTTAGCAATTCACAAAAACTCTCTTTACATGGGGACTATTGACTCAAGATTAATTTCTATAAATAAATTTAATGGAGAAAAAATATGGGATATAGATGTAGTTGATTCAATTGTAAATTCAGAATCACTTAATCAGCTCGGTAAAAACAATAATCTAAAACATAATTTTATGAGTGGTGGTACTGGAGTTGGAATAAATATGGCTCCTGTAATTTATAAAGATAAAGTCATCATTGGAATTACTGGGGTAGGATATGGTTTGCATGTTGATGAAGATAAAGATGCACCTCTAGGATCAGTGATTGGTATTGAAGGTTTGTTTGGAAGGCCAGGATTCTTAGCTGCATTCGATATTAGTAATGGTAGCAAAAAGTGGCACTTTAATACCATTCCAGATGAAGGCTGGGAAGGTGATATGCAAAATACTACCAAAGATGGAATATCTTTACAGAGAAATATTGCAAAAGAAAAGCAAACAATCGTTAAATATCCTCAAGCTGCAAAATTTGGAGGAGGATCAGCATGGACAACGCCAGCCATTGATGTTAAAAATAATTTACTATATTTTGGTACTGGCAATCCATCACCCCAAATGAATGGTGAAAGTCGTCCAGGCGATAATTTATATACAGTTTCATTGGTTGCTCTAGATGCTTTAACAGGCGAAAAAAAATGGCATTACCAACAAGTTCCTCATGATTTATGGGGCTATGATGTAGCGTCACCACCATTGATTTTTGATAAATTAATTCGAGGACAAAAAACTAGAGTCGTTGGTCAAGCTTCAAAAACCGGTTGGTTTTATATTCATGATGCTAAGAATGGTGATTTAATTCAAAAATCAGAACCCTTTGTACCTCAAAAAAACTTATTTAAAAATCCTACAGAAGATGGAATTGAAATTTACCCTGGACTTCTTGGTGGATCAAACTGGTCCCCAGTAAGTTACTCAAGAAATAATAAACTAGCTATAATTTCTGGAATTCATGCCCCAATAAAATATCAACTTCATAAAAAAAATACCGTTAATGATCTTGAATATACAAGTTCAGAAGCGATATCAGATTTACAATATGGCATTCTTTCTGCAATTGACACTGAAACTGGTCAGAAGAGATGGGACTACAAAACAAATGAACCTCTTATTGGTGGAAGTTTAAGCACAAGAGGAAACGTTACATTTTTTGGAGAAGGTAATGGTACTTTTAATGCAGTAAATTCACTGACTGGTAAAAAATTATGGTCTTATAAATTTGAGGCAGGAGTAAATGCCCCGCCTATTTCTTTTAAATATAGAGGAAAACAGTATATCGCTGTTGTTGCAGGTGGAAATAAAATTATGGGTTTTCCTCAAGGCGATTACATCGCACTCTTCGCTCTAGATAAAAATTAAATTGGTGGAGCTGGGGAGCAATCAGCCGTCCTCTCCGCAGGCTCATTGGTATCTATAATAATACTCAAATTACTAGAAATATTTCATTTTTACTGCACCACTCTCTATCATCCTATATTTCAAACCACTGCAAATTGACATACAAATTGAGTGGTAAATTAGAATTTATACTGTAATCCAAACATAATGTTTACAACTAATGCTAAAGTTAATTATATGAAAAATAAAACTTACGCAAAAATTGAAAATAAAGATAATTTAGAATTGATTATTACGGAACTTCCCGATATACATGACAATGAAGTTTCAATTAAAGTCATCAACTGTGGAATATGTCATAGTGACATAAGCGCAATAGATAATGCTTGGAATCTTTCTAAATTTCCTCTTGTTGCAGGTCATGAGATAATTGGTGAAGTCATCAGCATAGGTAAAAATGTAAAAAACCATAATGTTGGAGACATAGTTGGACTGGGTTGGCACTCTGGATATTGTCATAATTGTGAATATTGTAAAAATGACGATTTCAATTTCTGTGTAAAAACAAAAAAAACTATTTATAGCCAAACTGGTGGATTTGCTGAATTTGTAAATGCTGATTCAACAGCTGTTATCCCTATACCAAAAGGAATGGATTTAGATAAAATTGGGCCATTATTATGTGGAGGGATAACAGTTTTTACTCCAATCATCGAATTTAATATAAAAAAAAATGACAAGGTTGGAGTAATTGGAATTGGAGGCTTGGGACATTTAGCGATTAAATTCCTCAAAGCAATTGGTTGCGATGTAACTGCCTTTTCCTCATCTCCCGAAAAGAAAAATGGAATACTTTTGATGGGGGCAAATGAAGTAATTCAATCTAATGATAATGAAACTTTAAAAAAATATAATGATAGATTTGATTTCATCATATCTACAGTAAATCACAAACTTAATTGGAATCGATATCTTGAATGCCTAAAGCCTAGAGGTAGACTCCATATGGTTGGAGCAACATTGGATACTTTAGATGTAAGTGTTTTCAATCTCATGAAAGGACGTAAATCAATTTCAGGATCACCTGTAGGGAGTCCAAAGAATATTGTCAAAATGCTGGATTTTGTAAAAAAACATCAAACTTATCCAGATGTTGAAATTTTCCGTTTTGATTCGATAAATGAAGCAATTTCAAAATTGAGAAAAAATGAGATTAGATTTAGGGCTGTAGTTAAATGGTAGCAAAAGTTATATTTGCTTTTTTGATGTCTTTTGCAACAGCATCACTAGTCACCATTGCGCATATTTTTTACAAAGACATTGGCTACGAATTAATTTTTGATACATACATATATGCTATGAAAATATCTTGGCCTGTGGTGTTTATTAGCATTATCTTAATAGCACCTATATTACAAAGATTTACACACAAACTAACTTCATAATCAAACTATTTTTATATGGTGGAGCTGGGGGGAATAAATAACCTCTCAAAATCCCTGTAATTAATAGTTCCAGGCTTCATACTACAACGAGTATATCAAAATTGCTACCCAACCCAGTTTAATGTTATCTAAAAGTCTTTGATAAATTTGCTGAATCAAAAAACCTTGAAGTTTTATATTTACCAACAGGACATGGAATGATAATTAAGCCATAGAAGCTTTTTAATTAAGAATGATTTACTTTTATTGATACAAATATTCTTTAATTGAATCTAATCTTTCTTTTTCCAAATAAAAATTGCCATGATCATCATAATCAATACTTTTAATAAATTTTTCAAACTTAATTATGTTCTTAATTTTCTTATATCTACATACCTTAAGTAGTGCATTATATAAAAGTTCTGAATTAGGAAATTGATATATGAAGGATGATAACTTTCTATGAAATGAATTAGCATTTTTTTTACTTAATAAGATCTTCGTATTAATCTTTTTACATATTATTGTATTAAATAATTCCTTAAAATCTGATCCAATAATTGCATTACATTGGATAATTTGATCCGTTGTTAGCTCATTTCTCCACTCTTTATTGAGGCCTTTTCTAAAATGCATTGCATCTTTTTTTGGTGCAAGATCTATATTATTATGTTGTACAACTTGGTGAAAATTTAATATATTTTTAAAATACTGATCAGGGTATGATTTAAGTTCATCAAATCTCATTAAATTTATTTTTTTACTATTTAAATAATATTCATACAACCATGACTTTATGAGATTGGCTATTATTGGAAAATAAGATTTTATTAGATGATCTATTTTTTTCTTTTTATTCCATGAATAGTATTCTTTCGGGTGAAAGTAAATCTTTGAAAAATAGTCCCAATTGTGGTGTTTTTCACAATGATAATACCATGATACTAACGCATCTTTTGGATCTCTTAAGAGCACAGTTATTTTATCAAAGCCTGTTTGCTCTAACACCATTTTATTGTTCTTAGATGGACCCATATGTGCCATTACGACATTATTAAAACGATATTTTTTCAATACATTTGGTCTTAAAACAGTTGAATAAACATCAGAATAAGCATATATGCCGTGATTAAAATCTTGGCCAGCACAATGTAATGAGAAATTTTTCATTTTTGCAAAATTTGGAACTTTAAAATTTGTTAGTTGTGCTAACTTATTCCATGTATATATTGTTCCACTTTTCGGAACTGAAACAATAAATATTGATTTTTTTCTATAAAGATTATTGAAGAATTTCATTTTTTTAATTATTGGTAAAATTTCATAAACTACAAAATTATTGACTTTAACGATTTATAAATCATTTAATTAATAACAATGGTGGAGCTGGGGGGAATCGAACCCCCGTCCGCGAGTCCTCTGCAGATAGTTCTACATACTTAGCTTATTATTTAATTTAATTAACACTTCAGTAACAAGCAACCAAATATATTAACGAGTCACCTTAAATTTAAGAAACTACTAAGTAACCCAATAATTTCCGAGCCTCTCTATATGACGCTGTAGCCTGAGCGAGTGGCATATCAGGACAGCGTTTAGCTGGATTAAGCAGCTAAAGCGTAGTTATCGTCGTTTGCGATTACTAATTTTCTAGCTTTTTTTACGAGGGCACTAGGCCTCGGTATGCCCTATTCTGTTTTGTAACCCACGTCGAAACCGGGTCAGCCCCAAAACAATTCTTTTAGAAATATAACTTTACCATTTTTTTTGCAAATTTAATGCTTTCAGAAATTCCCCTATCTTCAGGATAGTAAAATGAGGTATCGCCAATGAAAAGATTATCAATATTATCGACCTTGAAATTAGGCAGCATATTTTTAAAATTCTTTTCACAAACAGGCTGTGCAGATTTGTATCTGTTTACTTTTACATCAAGAATTAGTTGATCAGAAAAATTTGGGTTAATTAATTTCAAAAATTTATTTGTTCTTTTTATAAAAAATTCATCTTTTTTATCAAATAACATATTTGTTATTGGCATGTAATAAGGAATGTAGAGTATTCCATGCTTTAGTGGATTTAAATTTGAATATTCAATTACACCAGGGATATCCATTTTTGAATCATTTATATTTAACCAAAATGAGTCACTAAATTTTCCCTTTATTTTATAGATTAAACAAACAACACCTACATTTTGTATTGATTGTATTTTTTTATAATAATTTGTAGGCAAACCATGAAAAATTTTGCTAACAAAGGGGGTTGGAATGGTGCTAATAACCTGATCAAAATTGAATTTTTGACCATCAAAAAGTTGAATGTGCTTCACAGTGTTGTTATTTACAAGAACCTCTTTGACCGGAGATGATTTGTAAATACGAACATTACTATTTTTTAAATTTTTCTCAATAGCATCTAAAAAAAGCTGTGATGATCCTTCAAGATAACTTAGCTTTTCTTTTAAAAAAATATCTCGTGATTTAGCTACACGCTTTATTCTTGATTGAATCCAAGCCGCACTAAGATTATCTTTTAGTTCATAAAATTTATAATCTAATAAGGATTTCCAAAAAAGACTATAACTTTTAGGTCCTAACCATTTTTTTAACCATGAAATTGCATCAATTTTGTCTAATTGTTTCCAATTAGCAAGATTAGTAGAGTAAAAAATGTGGAAGATATATCTAAATTTGTCTAAAAAATTAATGTAAGGAAACTTAAGTAGAGAAAAGACACTTCCCCATGGGAATAATTTTCCATTAATAAAAAAACTCATCTTGGTATTTCGCCAAACTAATTTATCATAAATACCAAGCTCTTTTAAGTATTGGAAATAATCTGTATCTGATGTGGTATGAAAATGATAAAACCTTTCAATTTTAAGATCACCAAATTCAAAAACCGAGGTCATACCTCCAAGCCTATCATCTGCCTCAAAAATTGAAATATCATAACCAAGTTTTTTTAATTCGTAAGCAAAGGCTAAACCCATTGGACCACCTCCAAGAATTGCAATTGAATTATTATTTCTCATAGCCTTTTCTTTAGAAATGGAAAAAAATTAAGAATAATATTTATAAGGAACCAAATTGATGGGATCGAATAGACAGAGTCAATTCGAAACATTTTTCTATAAATCCCTATTGTTATTAGACGAATACTTACAATTGCAAACTTTTGTTTAAAATTTTTGGTTAACTTGCTATTGAAAGGCCCTAATCTATAAATTAAATAAGATAAATATGGATTTGAAGTTGAAGTTCTAATTAGATAATTTTCAACAAAAAATTTTGAAAGGCCATAAGTATAGTTTGATTTTTTTATGAATTGTGATGCCACACTGGATGCAAATATTATCTTAATTGGCCTGTGGCTCTTAAGAGAAAATGTGTTACAGATATCAATAATATTAGAAGGAACAATTAAATTGGTATTGATAAGTTCATCGTTAGATAAATTTTCATCAGAAGATCCATTAAAAATAAAAACCATATCAATATTCTTATTAGATAAAACTTTTCTTAATAAGGTTGTAAAGTTATTAGAAAAATAGTTTTTAATACAGTAATCAACATACAAAGACTTTTTTGCTCTGGAGATGCCTGAAATATTTAAACCATAATCTTTATGGTTTAAATAAACTCTTAAATCACGAGCAAGCTCTGAGTTTGATCCAATAAACAATAAGTTTTTCAAAATAACCTCTCATACATCAATGAATATGAATTTTTGTCCTTATGCTTTAAAAAATTCTGGATTGTTTTTTTTCCATAGATTTTGTAAAAGTTTGATTTTGTCATCAAAGCGTCTTTTGCAGGATAAATTCTTCCATTATTGTCAGCAATATAGTCCTGAATTACTTTTATTGATTGAACTGAGGGTTTTGAATTAACAAAATCTAAGGCTACGGTAATGTGATGGCTTTTAACAAATCCCAGCATCCCTGGACTATCAAGACTTCCAAAGCATTTTATTGTTGTTAAAAAAGAATTTTGCTTTAAATTTTTAAAAAAATTTAAAATATAGTCAATGTGAAATTCAGCCGTATCTTTAGGGAATGAAAATTGCAACTGATAAAAACCATTTGGTCCATACATGTAATTCCAATTTTTAATACTGTCTAGCGGGAAGTGGTATTTAAAAAAGCTTGAGGTAATATTTTTTTTGAAAAAACATAGATTATAAAAGTATAGATAATTAAATAATATGATTAATGGCTTAAATAATATATTAAATCTCAAACCAGGAAAACTAAACAAATATTTATTAATCTTATTTTTTTTTACTCTTTTTTTAACATTTGAAAAATTAGCAAACTCCAATATCCCTCTATTTTTTTTTGAGGTAACATCAAGCCAGCCAACGATATAATTGAATTTTTTATATTTACTACTTAAAACAATAAATTCACCAATAGAATAAAAAGGCAGATTCTTAATGTTAACAAAATCTGAATAATGTTTAACCAATCTTAATGTGGCTTCTATTATTATGCCAGTTAAACCCAAACCCCCTATAGTTGCATAAAATAAATCTTTATTAGCTGTCTTCGAACATGAGTAAATTTTACCATCTGACCTTAATATCTTTATTGACTCAATATGATTTCCGAATGAACCAGAATAATGATGATTTTTTCCATGTATATCATTTGCAATTGCCCCACCAACTGTAATGAATTTTGTACCAGGAACAACAGGTAGCGTTAAATCTGAGTCAGTTAAATATTCAAAAATCATTGACAGCATTACTCCAGATTGAACATTTAGCAATTTCTTCTTTTTGTTTAATTTAAGGATTTTATTATTATTGCTTGTATCAACATACAATCCTTTATCTGTAAGACAGACATCACCATAACTTCTGCCATTTCCAAATGTTGTATATTGGTCAATTTTATAAACTTTCTTAGTAAAATTTTTATCTAAATAAGTAAAGTTACTTAAAGTATTCTTATTTAAATTTCCCCATGATTTAAAAAAATTTTTCATAAGATATTTGACAAATACACAAAAGAAATAAATAAAGCGCCCAATAATATACTTCGATTATCAAAAATTGAAGCTGAAAATGGATCAAAAAAATTTACATTATTTAACATTTTTCTATAAATATAAAAATTCCATAAGAAAATAGAAAAACATGACAGTAGTAAGAATACTAAATTAGGTTCAATTGATTCATCTCTAATTCCATACATAAAAAAACACAAAGAAGTTATTGTGAGTGAAAAAAAATAACCAAGTCGAAGCCTGGAAAAATCAGATTTAACATAAGGTCTATTTTTGGAATCATTAATATCTGCTCTATTTTTTACTTCAGCTAATCTTTTTATAATTGCTAAATTTAAAAAAAATGGAAAAAAGAAAATAATGAGCCAATGTGAGTAATATTCAATACCAACAATTGATATACCAATGATTATCCTAAAGATATAAAAACTGCTTAGAACTACCAAATCGATGATAGGAAATTTTTTTAAAAATAATGTGTAGATCAAAGCTGTAAATAAATAAGATAAAACCAGAATGAAAAAATTTAAATTAAATAAGTAGGCTGTTATGGTTGAAATTAAAAATAATAACAAAAAAATAATCTTGGATAAATTTAATGAAATCAAGCCAGAGGGGATGACCCTATTTTTATTTGCAGGATGCTTTAAATCATCCTCTAAATCAAATATGTCATTTAAAATATAATTTGATGAACATGCTAAGGAAAAAATTACAAAACCTAATAATAATTGAAAATAATTTTCTGAGTTAAAGCCCTCAAATGACAGAAACAATGGGAAAAAAATTAAAATATTTTTTAACCACTGTTGCAAGCGAAGTAATTTATAAAAATTAATCATTAATAACATTTAAATTAAATACCTTGTGAAGACCCATCTTAACTATTGAAGAACTTCTAACAATCAACGGATTGCTTGAAACTTTCCATATAAAAAGATCAGAGAAAGAATTCCCAATGTATGAAAAATTTCCTAATGGGCAAATATCAAGTATATGATCTCTTTTTAATCGACCTGTCAGATTGATATTTTTTGTAGATCCAGAATAAGAATCAAATATATTTAAATGATTAAATATGAATTTTACAATTTGTTCACATGAGCCTGAGTATAAGTGAAGTGAGTATCCATTTTGCTTCTTTTTTTTTAAATAATTGATGAGATTCATATTAAAAGTAACTTGATTTATATCAAAACCTAAATAGCTAAATAATTTTATTTTAACAGCTGATCTTTTATAAAATATGAAAAGTAGAGCTAATTTATAAAAATTAAAATAATTTTTTTTTATAAATGATTTAATCTGAAGTTTAAAGCAATCCTCATAGATTAATGTGCCATCAAGATCGACAAAAATATGTTTATTTTTCTTCATATGACAGATTGAAAATGAACACAAATAAAGCAAAAATAAGCTGCAAAAAACCAAACATAAAAGATACGGTAAAACTTTGATTAATATCAATAAATAAAAAAGAAAATAAATAAATTGATACGCCCTCTCGTAAACCCCAACCTGCAAAAGATATAGGTAATGATCCAAAAAAAAGAATTAGTGGAATAATTAAAATTTTATCCCATGTGACATCAAAGTTGAGTAAATATAGAGTAAATAAAAATATTAAAATGTTAAAAAATTTACTGATTATGCTAGAAACAACGATATTAAAATTATTTTTAGAAAAAATTAAATGATTAAGGTCGTAATTAAGCTTCAAAAAAAAGTTAACGACTTTATTTTTAACCTGAACATTTATAAGAAATATTATTAAACTTATTATAAATATTAAAAAAATAGCTAGAGACATAAAGAAAAATAAGTCATTGATTTTTCCAAGATAAAGGCTTGATAGCATTGTGATGAAAATTAAAAAATACAATCCAAAAAAACGATCGAGTGTTACCGCATATATTGAATTCATTATTTTATTTTTGAATTGTTTTAATATGTATATTCTGTATCCATCGCCACCAATTGACGTAGGAAGTATTTGATTTAAGGCAAAACCATAAAAGGTCGCATAATATATCTTTTTTTTTGATTGTTTGATGTGAAGATTTTTATTTAAGTAATGCCACCTTAATGCCAAAAAGTAGAGATGGCAAATTATTGAAACAAAAATAGGAATTAAGAATAGATAATTAAGATTATTTAGCATTTCTCTTATGCTAAACATATTTAATTGCATTGAGCATACATAGAGAGCAAGAGCCGTTATTAAAATTTTAATAACTTTATTCATATAATCTAAATCTGTAATTAGACAATTCTAAGATATCAAAATTATCTTTATCAACATAACCACAAAGTGTTGATTTTTTTTTCGTATCATTTATGTTTGTAAAATAGCCTATTTCTTTTGTATTGTTGCTGATTTTAATGAATGACTTACCAGAAAAATCTGAAGGGATTTTTGTATTAAAACTTATATAAACCTTAGAATATCTTTCTGCATTTATACTAGGCTCGATTTCATATTCAGTTTCACCATTAAAGTCTATCGAAGTTAATGAATTTTCTTTATCTAAAATAAAGTGGTTAAATTTTGCAAATATATAATATTCATTATTTAATGATTCATCAAAAATATTTCTCACATGATTCTCTGATGGATGTAATTTTTCATATGAAAGCAATCTCTTATTTAAAAAAGGCTCTATGAAAGCACACTCCTTCTCTTTAACTTTAGTATATTTATTTGTGAAAGATGTTGCATGATAACCACAAAAGAGGATAAGAAGTAGAAAATACAATTTGCCATTGATATATTTTTTTAAGTAACTAAAGCACAATAAAAAAGTAGATATAAAAAAATAAACAGAAATTGTTGAGTATCTCCCTGAATAAGCAGCTTTGATTCCCTCATCATCAACTCGGCCAAAGCCAATTAAAATTGCTGTACATGCAAGATAAATACTAAAGATAATTATCGATACAAAACAAATATTATCTATATTTTTTTTTGTTTTAAAAGTCAAAAAAGATTTAGAGATTAATACGATACACATTAAAGCTATCAATGCAGCTGCAAACATTGAAAGTGTACTTTTGCCAAGCAAAAACCCAACAACACTGCCTAAAAGAATCGTAGAAAAAATTATAGCTTTTAATAATTTAATAAATATTAAAGAAAAATCTACATGAATTTCTTGACTTGATTGCAATCCAAAAAAATATAAACAAACAATTAAAGCTGTATAAATTATGAGAGGATAAAAATAATACTTGTTAATTTTTTTTATATCGTATAACGAAATAAAAATCAGTATAAATGCTGATAAAAGAGCATTTGCCATTCCGCCAAGAGTTAAGAATAAAAATAAATAAAAAACAGGTAGTAATCGATTCCTATTCTGATAATTGATTAAAAAATGTAACAAAAATAGTATTAAAGGGAAAATTTGAGTGTATATCATCTGAGCTTGAACATCCCAGGTAAAATTTGCTTTCTGCGACCAAAATAAAATAAGAACAATTATAATTGGTGAATTTTTTAATAAATCATAATTACCTAATGAATACATTTTTTTAAAAAAATATAAAAAAATATATAGACTAAAAAATACAAAGAAATTATTTAAAAGAATTAATCCGTAAGGATGACCATTTGTGAGTAAAAAATTAAAAAAATAAAATATTCTAGCCGTATAAATTAAATGTTCATTATGAAAGCTAATCCAGCTGTCTAAATCATTTTTTTTATTTAAAAAAGAATAAATCTGATCCCAGCTGTCTTGTATAGGTATTGGAGATAAGTTTAAAAAAATTCCAGTTAGATAACTAATAAGAAAAAATATGACAATGAATATATTTACTTTATTTTGCATTAGCTGACTTAAGAATTCTAGATTTTTCCCTATTCCAATCTTTTTCTTTTTCAGTTTGGCGTTTATCATACTGCTTCTTACCTTTTGCCAAACCAACTTGAACCTTTATTTTTCCTCTTGAAAAATGAAAGTCTAATGGGACAAGTGTAAAACCAGAGCGCTCTACTTTACCAATGAGCTTGACGATCTCTTGACCTTTTAAAAGAAGCTTTCGAGTGCGAATAGCATCTGGTCTAATATGGGTTGAGGCTGCTCCAAGAGGGGTAATATGACAACCTAATAAATAGATTTCACCTCTTTGAATAATGACATAGGACTCTTTAATATTAATTCGATTGTCTCGAATAGCTTTAACTTCCCAGCCTTCTAGCACAATACCCGCCTCATACTTTTCTTCAATAAAGTAGTCATGGAAAGCTTTTTTATTGGTAATAATAGTCAAAATCAGGTTGAAAGTAATTTAAAATAGCATTGTACTTGATAGTTCATTATCCATAAAAGAAATGCATAATATCCATAAATCAGCCATTGTTCTTCATTCATCAAAAAAGATGTTTCAACTTGTTGATTCAGTTGAAAACTATCCTCGTTTTTTACCTTGGTGTGGATCGACTCAAATCCTTGAACGAGATAACAGCAAAACCATTGCTTCTATTGAAATTAACTATAAAGGAATAAGACAAACTTTCACCACTGAAAATACCAAAAAGCAAAATAAAGAAATGATGATCAAACTAATTGATGGTCCCTTTAAGTCTCTTTCTGGTCAGTGGATTTTTAAAAATTTAGACAATGATAGCTGCCAAATTGAATTAAAGCTAGAATATCAGTTTAGTAATATTATCCTTGAAAAATTAATTTCACCAGTATTTAACATGATTGCAAATACATTTATTGATGAATTTATAAAAGAGGCAAATAAAAGCAATAATGACCAGTGATAAAACAATTTTAGTTGAAGTGGCTTATGCTTCTCCAACCAAACAACTGATTATCCCCATCCATGTCAAAACAGGGACGACGGTTCAAGAGGCGATAGTTCAATCCGGAATACAACAACAATTCCCAGAGATTGATCTTAGCCAAAGTCCTGTGGGTATTTTTGGCAAACACACCACCATTGATCAAGAATTAAGAGAGAAAGATCGAGTTGAAATATATCGTCCCCTAATAGCTGATCCCAAAGAAATAAGAAGGCAAAGAGCAGAGCAAGGGAAAAAAATGAAAAAAGGTGGAGGGAATAATGAGGAGGACTCCTCAAAAGCTTAAGTTTTCTGTATAATCTTGTTTTGCGCGATAAGGAATTCAACATGCGTCTCTTAGAACAAGCTTTAACATTCGATGATATCTTATTAGTCCCAGCTCGATCGAACATATTACCTAAAGAAGTTTCACTAGTTACTCAACTCACTCAAAATATTTCAATCAATATCCCCCTGCTTTCAGCTGCAATGGATACCGTGACTGAATCTGAGTTAGCAATTGCCATGGCCGAAGAAGGTGGCATTGGTATTATTCATAAAAACATGTCTCCACAACATCAAGCGGAAAATGTGTCTAAAGTGAAACGTTTTGAGTCAGGTGTGGTTTTAAATCCTATTGTAATTGACCCGAATATGACGGTTGATGAGGTCATTAATTTAACCAAGAAACATAAAATTTCTGGATTACCTGTGATTGAAAATAATAAAGTTGTCGGTATTGTTACAAACAGGGACCTCAGATTCGAAGAGAACTTAAATCAGCCAGTTAAGAATGTGATGACCCCCCGTGAAAGGTTGGTGACTGTTAACGAAAAAGCTTCAAAAGAAGAAGTGATGCGCTTACTTCATCAACATAGATTAGAAAGATTGCTTGTAATTGATAACAACGATCAACTGAAAGGTCTTATTACCGTTAAAGATATTCAAAAATCATCTGATCATCCTTTTGCTTCCAAGGATAATAAAGAAAGATTAATAGTTGGTGCTGCCGTGGGTGTCGGTGCAGATACTGAAGCACGAGTAGAACTTTTAGTCGATGCTGGTGTAGATGTAATTGTGGTTGATACCGCTCATGGACATTCCCAAGGCGTGATCAATAGAGTCAATTGGATCAAGAAAAATTTCTCAAACACAGATGTGATTGGCGGCAATATAGCCACCGCAGATGCTGCAAGAGCATTAGTGGATGCAGGTGCAGACGCCGTCAAAGTCGGTATTGGTCCTGGATCTATTTGTACAACAAGAATTGTTGCTGGTGTAGGTGTTCCTCAAATTACTGCAATTAACAATGTTGCGGAAGCATTAAAAGCAAAAAAAATACCGCTTATTGCTGATGGTGGTATTCGTTATTCAGGCGATGTGGCTAAAGCACTTGCTGCTGGGGCCTATAACGTTATGCTTGGAAGTATGTTTGCAGGTACCGAAGAAGCTCCAGGTGAAGTTGAATTATTTCAAGGTCGCTCGTATAAATCTTACAGAGGCATGGGTTCAATTGGAGCAATGCAACAGGGATCTAAAGATCGTTATTTTCAAGATACGGAAGATAATGCTGAAAAATTAGTCCCCGAAGGTATTGAGGGTCGAGTCCCATATAAAGGTTCGGTTAAAAATGTCATTCATCAACTTATGGGAGGCTTAAGAGCATCCATGGGTTATGTTGGAGTTGGAAATATCAATGACATGCGAGAAAAAGCTGAATTTGTGCAGATTACTAATTCAGGTATGCGCGAATCTCATGTGCACGACGTCCATATCACAAAAGAAGCACCAAATTATAGATTGGATTAAGTTGGATAAAATACTCATCTTAGATTTTGGTTCGCAATATACACAGTTAATTGCGAGACGTATTCGTGAAATGAATGTATTTTGTGAAATCCACCCCTACGATGTCAGCTTAGAAAAGATAAATGATTTTTCTCCAAAAGCAATTATTCTGTCTGGAGGCCCAAACTCAGTGTATGAAGATGAAACACCAAAGGCTCCACAAGAAATATTTAAGATGAATATTCCAATCCTTGGAATCTGCTATGGAATGCAAACTTTATGTGAACAACTTGGTGGTAAGGTGACCAACAGCTCCAAGCGTGAGTTTGGTCATGCTCAAATCCGAGCTCATGGTCACTCACTTCTTTTAAAAGATATCCAAGATCATACAAATCCCGATGGACATGGATTGCTCGATGTTTGGATGAGTCATGGAGATAAGGTGGAAAGTATTCCAGACCACTTCAAAATCATTGCGAGCAACGACTCAACTCCCATTGCTGCCATTGCTTATGATGAAAAGAAAATTTATGGTGTCCAGTTTCATCCAGAGGTCACTCATACTAGCCAAGGTGAAAATATCTTAGCTAGATTTGTATTAGATATCGCTGATTGCAAACCAGAATGGAATATGCCGGATTATATTGAAACCGCCATTAAGGATATAAAAAATCAAGTTCATGATGAACATGTTATTTTAGGCTTATCTGGCGGCGTTGACTCATCCGTTGCTGCTGCTTTACTGCATAGAGCAATTGGTGATCAACTCACATGTATTTTTGTTGATCACGGCTTATTGAGAAAAGATGAAGCAACAAAAGTGCTTTCTTTATTTAAAGAAAATCTTGGAGTGAAAGTCATTCATGTGGATGCAACCAAAAAGTTTATGGATGATTTAATAGGGATTAATGACCCAGAAGAGAAAAGAAAGATAATTGGTAGAAACTTTGTTGAAGTTTTTCAGGATGAATCAAAAAAGATTAAAAATGCGAAATGGTTAGCTCAAGGGACAATTTATCCAGATGTCATTGAATCAGCAGGTGGTAAAACTAAAAAAGGTCATAACATCAAGAGCCATCATAATGTAGGTGGTTTGCCCGAAACTCTTCACCTTAAATTATTAGAGCCTTTACGTGAGCTCTTTAAAGA
Source organism: Candidatus Methylolitoribacter marinus (assembly GCF_051853155.1). Lineage (GTDB taxonomy): Bacteria > Pseudomonadota > Gammaproteobacteria > Burkholderiales > Methylophilaceae > BACL14. The sequence continues at coordinate 481,210 of NZ_CP124221.1, read as the reverse complement.
TGAAGTCAGAAAACTTGGAGTTGCACTCGGTCTTCCAGATCATATGGTGTATCGCCACCCCTTTCCCGGTCCAGGTCTAGGAGTCAGAATTCTTGGAGAAATTAAATTAGAGTACGCTAATTTGCTAAGAGAGGCTGATGATATCTTTATTCAGGAATTAGAACAATCAGGCTGGTACGACAAAACCTCTCAGGCATTTTGTGTTTTCTTGCCCGTAAAATCCGTTGGCGTGATGGGTGATGGAAGAACATATGAGTATGTCGTTGCATTAAGATCGGTTGAAACGACTGATTTTATGACTGCTAAGTGGTCTGAACTACCCTATTCCTTATTAGCTAAAATTTCTAATAGAATTATTAATGAAGTTAAAGGGATCAATAGGGTTGTATATGACATATCAGGCAAACCACCCTCAACAATTGAATGGGAATAGATAAAGCAATGCTTTCAAAGCTAGTTGAAAATCTTATTAATATTCTTGATTTATATCATCAAAATAGAATTAAAAACTATTTTAAGAATAAAAATATTGATAAATTAATTGATGTTGGGTCGCACAAAGGTGAGTATTTGAAAAAAATGCGAACAAATAACTATAAAAAAATTTATGCATTTGAGCCACAACCAGAAATATATAAAGTTTTAAAAAAAAATATAAGCAATTTTAAGGAAGTTGAATTATTTAATATCGCATGTGATGAAAAAAATGATTTAAGAGAGTTATATATAAATGAACTTTCATTAACTTCGTCCTTTTTGAAATCAAATGAAGAAAACTTATGGATAAAGTTTAAAAAGTTTATTCTTGGGAAAAAAAGCCTTATTAAAAAGAAAATAACTGTTAAAACCAATAAGTTAGATTATGTGCTGATAAAAAAATTAAAAAAGCAAGATCAAGTTCTTTTGAAGATCGATGTTGAGGGAAGTGAGCTTTCAGTCTTAAAGGGTGCCACCAAAATTTTAAAAACAATGAATGTTAAATTTATTCAAGTTGAAAATGCAAAAAATAACATGTATGAAATTAATAATAATGACAAAGTTAAGCTATTTTTAAAAAATAATGGTTATAAATTAGAAAAAAGTTTCGTGTACCCCACTTTTAGTTTTAGCGATGACGTTTATATAAAATCTACTAGATAAATGGATCCTTTAAGTCAAGGAGTGTTTGGTGCTTCACTCTCGCAAATCTTTTCCAATAAAAAAAATATTTTTTTAGTATTTATTATTGGTTTTCTTGCTGGCATCTTCCCAGATATCGACATTTTTTTTCGATCAAACCATGACCCACTTTTATTTCTCGAATTTCACCGGCAATTCACACACTCATTAATTTTTATTCCAGTGGGTGGTTTGATTTTCACATTAATCTTTTATGGTTTATTTTTTAAATTAATCCCTTTTAGTTTTTTAAAAACTTGGTTATTTGCAACTTTAGGATATGGTACACATGGATTACTTGATGCGTGCACCAGTTATGGAACTCAGTTACTGTGGCCATTTTCAAACGAACGTATAAGCTGGAACAATATTTCAATCATTGATCCATTATTTACGATTCCTGTCCTAATTTTTTTAATCTTATCACTCATAAAAAGAAAATCCTTCTGGGCAAAAATTGCTTTAGGGTGGGGTTTGATTTATTTATTTTTTGGATTTATACAAAATCATCGAGCAGAACAAGTAGCAAAAGACATAGTTACAAAAAGAAATCATCACCCAGAAATTATTAGCGTAAAACCAAGTTTTGGTAACTTAATTTTATGGAAGATAATTTATCAACACAATGATTACTTTTATATCGACGCAGTCAACATTGGTCCAAAAAAAGAAATATTTACCGGCCAAAAAATAAAAAAATTTAATACGTCTGATCTCTCGTACTTCGATGAGCTGAGAGAAACGCAAAAGAAAGATATCGATCGTTTTTTATGGTTTAGCCAGGATTTTGTGGCTGTAAATCCACAAAATGAATATGAGCTGCTTGATATTCGTTATTCAAACCTTCCGAATGAGATTGGTGGTTTATGGGGAATTCATTTAACTCCTGATACCGAGAGTCATGTTGAATTTATATCAAATAGGTCATTACAAAAAAGAGATTTTAAGCAATTTTTTAAAATGATATTTAATGGTTATTTTGATTGATACTCTTTAAATAAAACTCACAATCATTCATTGAACTAAATTTTTCGATTGGGACTGAGCTTTGAAAATTAGTCGATGATGAATCAATACATTGAAAGTCTTGCGTTAACTTAATTAATCGATTCTCAGATTTACTAAAAATTTTCTGGGTCCAGTGCAGCGAGGTTTCATCATTAGCAAAAAGAGGGTGATAAAAAATAAATAAAACAGTGGTAAATAACACTTTCATCCCCATAATATACGTATTATTTAAAAAGAATCAATATGAGCAGAGCCTTTGTAAAAGAAAATGATTTAGAACATGCAGGAATTGATATTCCTGAAAGACCGATAAGTCAGTTACCCAATTACGTCACGCCTAATGGGCATAAACAATTAAAAGAAACAATTCATTTAATCGAAACAGAAATAAAATCAATTAAAGAATTAGAAGATTCTCCAGAAACTAAACAAAATAAGATGAAATTGGAACGTGATTTACGTTATTATTTTAAACGCTTAGAAACAGCTATTCTCATCGAGAAGCATGAGGACAATAATAAAGTATTATTTGGCGCTCATGTTACCTTGGTTGATGAAAACGATAAGACTTTTATATTTCAAATCGTTGGTGAGGATGAGGCTAATATAAAGCAAAATAAATTGAGTTACGTCTCCCCATTAGCAAAAGAATTAATTGGTTCATCTATTGGGGATGAAGTTATTTGGAAAAGAGCTGACGGCAACCGTGTCGTCTTTATTGATTCTATAAATTATTAGAGGGTAGTATGGATTTTAAAAAAATAGTTCAAGACAGAAGATCAATTAAACATTTTGACGCTAATCACACAATGAACCAGGATGAGATCAACGAGCTTTTTAAGATGACTTTATTATCACCCACCGCATTTAATATTCAGCACTGGCGCTTTGATGTGATTGAAGATAAAGAACTGCGTGAACAAATTAAAAAAATTAGTTTTAATCAATCACAAGTGACCGATGCATCATTATTAGTGGTGATATCAGGTGACTTAGATGCGTGGAAAAAAAACCCAAGAAAATATTGGAAAAATGCTGATGAAAATGTACAAAATATGATGGAGTCCATGATTACTGATTTTTATTGTAATAAAAAAGAAATGCAGCGTGATGAAGTCATGAGATCTTGTAGTATGGCAGCGATGACTATGATGCTTTGTGCTAAAAATATGGGGTACGATAGTTGTCCAATGGATGGATTTGATTTTCCAGAGTTATCAAAACTGCTTCAATTCCCTAAAAACCAGATACCGGTGATGTTTGTAGCAATTGGTAAAAAACTTCAAGATGCATGGCCACGTGGTGGCCAATTAAACTTAAGTCAAGTGGTTAACTACAGATAGTTATGCTTCTCGAGAAGCTCTCTTGCGCTCATGCTCAAGTAAAAATCTCTTTCGAATACGAATGGATTGTGGAGTTATCTCAACTAATTCGTCATCGTCAATAAATTCAACGGCATATTCTAGTGACAATGGTATCGGTGGAGTGAGGTTTACCGCTTCATCTTTACCAGACGCTCGCACGTTAGTCAGTTGTTTTCCCTTAATTGGATTCACGACTAGATCATTATCTCTGGAATGAATACCGATCACCATTCCTTCATATAATTTATCTCCTGGATGAACAAACATTCTTCCACGATCTTGAAGCTTCCATAATGCATAAGCCACCGCATCACCATGTTCGGCAGAAATTAAGACACCGTTTCTTCTTCCAGGAATATCATCCTTAATTGGACCGTAATTATCAAAAATATGGGCCATGATGCCTGTGCCACGAGTTAACGTTAAAAATTCACTTTGAAAACCAATCAACCCGCGAGCAGGAATTCTATATTCCAATCGTGTTCGACCAACACCGTCATTTTCCATGTTCGCTAACTCACCACGTCGATAACCTAATTCTTCCATGACCGCACCCTGAGATTCATTATCGATATCTACCGTCAGAAACTCATATGGCTCAGATTTAACGCCATCTATTTCTTTAAATACCACTCTTGGTTTGCCCACAGCGATTTCATAACCTTCGCGGCGCATATTTTCTAGTAAAATTGTCAGATGAAGTTCACCTCGACCTGAAACTCTAAATACATCTGCATCTGATGTTTCTTCTACCCTTAGAGCAACATTGGTTAGTAACTCTCGATCAAGTCGATCCTTGATTTGTCGGCTGGTGACGAACTTTCCTTCCCGCCCAGCCAACGGTGAAGAATTAACCACAAAGTCCATTGTTAATGTTGGCTCATCCACCTTCATCAAAGGAAGGCCTTCTGGCTTATCATTAGAACAAATGGTATATCCAATACCAATCTCCTCAATACCAGAGATAATAATAATGTCACCAGCAGATGCTTCAGCGATAGCTACTCTTTCTAACCCCTTAAATCCAAGCACCTCGTTAATGCGTCCTTGTGATATTTTTTTGTCCCCAGCCATCACAGACACACTCATGCCTTGTTTAATTGTGCCGTTTTGCACACGACCGACAGCCAATCTTCCGGTATAGCTTGAATAATCAAGAGCCGATATTTGCATCTGTAGCGGAGCAGAAGGGTCACCTTCAGGAGCTTGAACATGACTTAATACAGTCTCAAACAATGGTTTCATGTCGTCATTGCTGTCTTCTTCCTTCAATTTTGCATAGCCATTTAATGCGGATGCATATACCACTGGAAAGTCTAACTGTTCATCATTTGCTCCAAGATTAGCAAAGAGGTCAAATGTTTGATTAATGACCCAATCACACCGTGCGCCAGGTCTGTCAATTTTATTCAACACAACAATCGGTCTTAAACCAAGACTTAATGCTTTTTTTGTGACAAATCGTGTCTGCGGCATAGGTCCATCCACGGCATCCACCAATAATAGGCAACCATCTACCATACCCAAGACACGCTCTACCTCTCCGCCAAAATCAGCGTGACCTGGAGTATCCACAATATTGATCAAGGTATCATTAAATGTCAGAGCAGTATTCTTAGCAAGAATCGTGATCCCACGCTCCTTCTCTAAATCATTTGAATCCATCACCCTCTCTGAGACTTCTTTATGGGACGCAAAGGTGCCAGACTGCTGGAGTAGTTTGTCGACTAAGGTGGTTTTGCCATGATCAACGTGGGCAATAATGGCGATGTTTCTGAGGTTTCTGGACATGATGGTTCTTCATAAAAATTGACGCGCCATTATAGCACCGTTATACAAATTAAACAGATTCAGTTTTGATTATAGATTTTGCTTGTTGTGCTTTATTTCTAGCGTGTTGAATATCCTCTGCATGCGCCAAAATGACACCCATTCTTCTTTTTTTGAATGACTGAGGTTTACCAAACAATCGGATATCTACTCCCTGTTCTGCCAATGCTTGTGGGATATTTTGAAACTGGATGGCTTCACAATCATGCCCCCCATAAATGACCGCAGACGCACCTGGATTAGACAATGAAGTATCCACCGGCAATCCTAAGATGGCCTTTGCATGCAATTCGAATTCTGACTGCTTTTGAGTAATCATGGTCACCATTCCCGTGTCATGTGGACGAGGGCTCACTTCAGAAAACCAGACCTGATCATCTTTGATAAAGAGCTCTACACCAAAAAGCCCTAAGCCACCTAATGCTGACGTCACTTTTTCAGCAATCTCTTTGGATCTAATTAAGGCCTGCTCATGCATGGGTTGTGGCTGCCAACTCTCAACATAGTCTCCATCTTCCTGTCGATGGCCAATCGGCTCACAGAATGAAGTAGTGATATTCCCATCAGGGCTTAAAGATCGAACTGTTAATAGAGTGATTTCATAATCAAAATCAATTTGGCCTTCTGCGATCACCACACCTTCATTAACCCGCCCTGAAGTAGCAGCATAGTCCCATGCCCTCTCAACATCGTCAATCGATTCAATACGAGATTGACCTTTACCTGATGAAGACATGGTTGGCTTTATAAAACAAGGTAGACCTATCTTATTTACCGCTTCTTTGAGCTCATCGCTACTTCTGGCAAAGGCATACGGTGATGTTGGGATCTTAAGCTCTTCTGCAGCTAACTTTCTAATCCCCTCACGATTCATCGTGAGTTGAACTGCTCGCACATTAGGGATCACTGTGGTTAAATTTTCAGCTTCCAGTTTTTCAAGCAGCTTGGTGTTAATCGCTTCTATCTCAGGAACCACTAGAGCAGGTTTTTCTTTTTGAATGAGTTGTTCGAGTGCATCAGCATCGGTCATATCAATTGTATAGGCACGGTGTGCCACTTGATGGCCTGGTGCATTCTCATAACGATCCACAGCAATGACTTCCATACCAAGACGTTGAAGTGAAATAATAACCTCTTTGCCGAGCTCACCGCTGCCTAACAACATAACCTTGGTTGAATTTGTTTTGAGTGGTGATGAGAACTGCATAAAAATACCTTCTGTGTACTTAGTTGTAATTATACAATGAGGTCATTAGGATTTAATTAAATTTAACTCAACAGCTAACTTGTAAAACTCAATTGGGTTATCAATTGCTAACTTTTGCTTGATACTGGTCTGATAATTAGCCGCAGTTTTCTGACTGATATTCATATCTGCAGCAATATTTTTTATAGTCTTTCCAGAAGCGATCATTTTAAAAATTTCAAACTCTCTCTCATTAAGCTCATTTAATCGATTATCTGAAATTTTTATTTCTGGAAAGAAATATTGTCCAGCAAGCACCTGTTCCACAGCTTGAAATAAATTATCAGATATATCAGACTTAGTCACAAAGCCCATCGCACCTAATTTTTTAGATTTTTCAATCACAAGATCACTGTCATGCATACTCAAAATTAAGATTTTTTGCTTGGGAAGTCTATTAATAATTTTAGATAGAGCATCTAAACCACTCATCCCCTCCATGGAGATATCCATGATAATCAAGCTATAGGAGTTTTCCTGGGCTAAAGCATAAGCCATTTTTCCCGAGTCAGCTTCATCAATCCGATCAAAATTCAAATTAGACAATAAAGTTTTGAGACCTGAACGAACAATTTTATGATCATCCACTAAGAGTAAGCTCTTCATTTTATGGGTAAACCTATTTCAATTTTATAAAACCCTTTATAAATGCTTTGTTTAAAAGATCCTGATAAATTCTTCACCCTTTCTTGCATCCCCAAAATTCCAATACCTCTAGTTTTTTTTGTTCTCTTTAATAGACCGTTATTCATAAAACTTAAATGAATTACATTGCCATTTCTCTGGACTGAAATTAATACTTCTTTTGGTCGAGAGTGTTTTGACATATTTGTTAATGCCTCTTGAGTCAATCTATAAACTGTTTCATTCAATTGAGATTTAAATATCTTTGAGTCAGGTAAGTCGACATTCGCATTAATATTCTTACACGGAGTTCTTCGTGACCAATTTTTTATGAGGTCAATTAATGCATCCTCAATGCCAAGATCATCGATAATGCTCAAACTTAAACGCTTTATAAGATTGCGTGTTTGATGCATTAAGTCTTTCGTAGTGCTAATAATCAGATCTGCCTGTGCATTAGCTTTTCTTGAAGTTTTAATTGCCGCAGCCTGAACCTGAATCGCTGCTAATGACTGACCAATTTCATCATGCAAGTCTCGAGAGATTTCCTTTTTTTCTTGCTCTTGGATAGAGATTAACTTCTGATTGAGCTCATGTATTCTTTCATCATTATTTTTTAATTTAATAGTCAATTGATTCAATTTCACTCTCAATATATCTAGTTCAGATATACCAAAGTTTTCTTTATTATTTTTATATTTTCCTTGTTCTAAATTTCTAAATCCTTGGATGAGAAGATTAATGGGTGAAATAATTTTTCCAAATAAAAAGAAAATAGAAAAATTTACAAACACAAAAAATAGCATAGCAATAATTAATCCATTTTTAAATTGCTGCCATATCTCGTCATACTCATAGATTGGATTGGGAATCACTTTTACCGCTCCAATCTGATCCCCATACTGCATTAAAGGAAAGTCTAAAATTTCAAGATCTTTAGAATAAATATCTAATGTATTTTGAAACCACATAGGAATATGAACTTCTGTATTTAAATTTTTATTTTCATCAATGATATTTCCATCGCTATCTAATAATTGAATTGATAGGTGACGAATCAGATCTAAATCTTGGAGGCCTAATAAATTATCTTGAAAAAGATATAGATCAGGATTTTTTTGAATGCCTGTTTTGATAGAGAATTCTGCAAGCTTGAGTGAAGACTCAATTTCAGACCTGACTGCATTTTTTGAGGTAAAGACAACAGAAAAAAAACCAATAAAAATAGCAACAAATAATAAAAGGTTAACGATTAAGATTAATCTTAGTTTTAAACTCATAAATTGATTTTACTCTAGGCGAAAAAAAAGGCTAATGCCCTTTTTTTATTTAAACTGATATGAAAGCGTAATCCAAGCAGCCTGAGGTGATCCTGGAACAAATCCAGGGCCTCGGAATGCATCAGCTCCTGAGCGAGTGCCTGTATCAACTCCAGTAAATCCATTCATTAATAGGCGTCCACCTGAATAATAATCTTTATCAAATAGGTTAATGGCTTTCAGGCTAACTAACCAGTTTTTAGCTGGTGACCAATGCGCATCCGCATTAAAAATCATATATCCAGATGTTTCACCATCCCCATTATGTTTTTGATTTTCATTACCCATTAGGTAGGCTTTACCATACCCAAGCGCTGTAACCCCAATCCTAAAGTCAGAACTGTAGTCATAATTTAGTCTAAATTTAAGACGATGTTGAGGAAGGTTTGCAAGCTGATCGCCCTTGCTTACATTTATTTTTGATGTTTCAAGACCAACATTATCTTCAACCCATTCTGCAAAATCTATTAATTCTGCATTTGTATCTTCTGCAGCATAGGTACCTGATAAGTCTGTTGAAGAGCCATTGTTTGTATTGTAATGAGTTCTTACATCAGAGTTGTTTGCAATTTCAGCAAGAAGAGAGGTGGCTTCTGTTTCATCTTCCAACAGTTGATCATCATCATATGTGTTATAAGATGTAGTCGAAGTAGCCCTTGAGCTATTCGCATCAGATGTAAGTTCTAAATCTGAATCATATGTTGCATTTACATAACCATAAGATGCATTCCAAGAAAATTTCTCTGTATTAGCAATACCAAATAAAGTTTCCCCACCAAAACCTAAATCTATACCATCTCTTCGAGTTCGACCAACATTATCAAAATAACCAAGACCGTTTTGGGCATTATTACTAATGAACATAAGATCATCATGATTCATCGCATGATAAATGGCAGCATTCCAGCTTAATTCTTTTGAAAAATTACCACGGGCACCTACCTCATAAGTTTTCGAAACGACGTCATCTAACGGTGGATCATCTGCCATTTGAGTTGGTAAAGAACATGCGAGTGCAGGATTGGAACAGCCAAGTTCAATAGATGTTGGGGCTCTATTAGATTCACTGTAAGACCAGTAAGTTGAATATCTATCGCTAGGCTTGAAAGTAACGCCAATAGTTGGGTTAATCCGGCCCCAACTTTGTTCTTCAGTTAAAGATCCCGCACTTTGATCAGCTCTTCGATCCTTGTTGTCAACTTTTGTATAGTTGTACCTCAAGCCACCAGTTACATGCCACTTGTCATTTAAAGATAATGTATCAACAGCATACAAGCCAAAAGTATCAGTTCGTCCTTGAAGATTAGTGTTATTTTCGTATTCACCAGAATTAGTATCGATTACGCGACCCGGCATTATGGTAGAGCCTTCATATTCATTTTGTATAAAACTAACAAGTGATGTTTCAACATTTAAACCAGTAACTAAGTGATTTTGATAACCCCATAAATCATCAGATAATGTTAATTGAGCAGAAATACCGTAAGCATCTTGTTTTGTTTTAGTAGTTCTTGTTTCTCCCTCAACCTCATCAATTTGGTAATTATCGTAACCCCAGATGTATTTCCCGCCTCGATTAGCATCGGTTGCGCCACCGTTTCTTATTACCAACTCATCTGCATCCCATTCAATTTCAGCATCACCATTTAGAGTGTAACGATTCGATGATCGATAATAAGCATTTGCAGATAACATTGCGGTATCTGAAATAAATTGTGTGATGGCTAAATTAAATTTGTGGTATCTATTCTCTGTTAGATCTGGAACCGTATTCACCCCTTCGTTATCTGCACCAAGTAAATATCTGGGTGCTAAGCCGTTACCGATTAAGTTATTTGAGGCTCCGGTGTAGCTTAATTCAATACGACCATTTTCAAAGTCATTCCCAATCTTACCAAATGCTTGATTTATATGAGATGGGGTATGATCACGCCAACCATGTTCTGAGCTATGTTTGTAACCAAAATAATAATCAACATTAGTGCCCTCAATAATTCCACCATATTCAATTAAACCAGCAGTTCGATCCCAAGAGCCAACTGTGCCTTCTATTCGGCCCTGATTAAATAACTTACCATTTTTTGTCTGCATGGCAATCGCACCACCCAGGGTATTAAGTCCATAGATTGGATTCGAGCCAGCAACGACTTGAGTGCCAGCTAATGCCCAGGTCGGTATCGTATCCCATAAAACCACATCACTGAAAGGTTGATTTTCTCGCACACCATCTACAAAAATAGATAAACCTTGTGGATTACCGGTAATAGAGCCCGCGGAGTATCCTCTAAAAAATATTTCTGGCTGCCAAGGATTTCCACCTACCTCATTAAAAGAGATGCCTTGAGTATTATTGTTAAGATAATCTGCAAGAGAAACACCGGATTGCTCTTGCACATCTTGGGGTTTGATAACCTGGATTGATCCGGGAACAATATCAGTTGATATTCCAATAGATGGCAATGGTCCTGGGCTAAACACATTAATTTTACCTGTCTGCAGATCCTCTGCATTGGCTGATAGCGCAATAGAAATTAATCCAAATAGTGACAATCTTAACTTCATAACTAATACTTAATAAATTAATTGAAACATGATTTTAGCTGATGCAATTTGGTTATCAATAGGAAATCTTCCTTTTTTAAAATTTTGGTAATTTTTCCTGAAATTACTATTAATTAAGTATTCAGGAAATTTTCCTATTGATATTCACTCATTTAAAAATAAAAATATTCAATATGAATGAAACCAAAATAAAGGAAAATATTTTATTGGTGCTTATAACACTGATCGGATTATTTTTGTTTCTTACAATTTATCTGACTTTTAGCGCCTCCATATACAAAATCTTCTTTTAAGTAAGATCTTTTAGAACTTATCTCACCCAAACTGCTCATTAAAGGGTTATTAATAAATATTTTGGAATACTAATGAAAAAAATTATTTTAGCCCTTTCTGTTGCAGGTTTTTCTATGAACACTTTTGCCGCACACACAGAAGATGATATTAAAAAAGTACTTACCTCAGATTTAGATAAATGTTTTATCGCAGCTCACAAAAAGTATGAAGGTCATATCGTTTCCCTAGAACGTGAAATAGAGGATGGACAGGCAATTTATGAATTTGATATCAAAACAAAAGATGGTAAAGAACTCGAAATCGAATGCAATGTTGCAACAGCAGAGTTAACTGATGAAGAAGTGGAAGTCGCTAAGGATGATAAGAAATTTACCTCAGCAGTGAAAATTTCAGCTGAAGAGGCTGAAAAAATTGCTTTAGAAAATACCCCAGGCAAAGTGACTGAGAGAGAGTATGCTTTTGAAGGCGATCTTCCAGTGTATGAATTTGATATCTACTCAGAAAAAATTGGTCATGAAGTTGAGATTGAAATCAATGGTGTAACTGGTGAGATTATGGAAAGAGAAATCGAAATCTATGATATCGGTGAAGATTCGTAAATCTTAAAACAAATTAAATCCCAGCCATGCTGGGATTTTTTTTATACATAAAAACAACCCCCACTTCTTTTTTATTTGCAGCATATTCAACAGAGTCAGCCAGACCAATCACCGCAATTAATTTATTTTCAGTGAACAAACAAGGGTAATTTCCTCTTTCCCATGGTGGAATTTTATTTTCCTGAAAGATGTACTTCAGTGATCTTGCAGGCTGATTAGCTTTTATCTTAATTTTAAGATTCATATTTAATGGCTTATCAATAAGAATTTTTTTAGATGCATCAAGCAAAAGCCCCTGACCATATATCTTATCTACCAACACCTCCCTATTGTTCGAGAGGGTAACTATATTTTGATTTTTCCAAAGTACTGGTTTGAATAAATTTTCTAAATTATTAATTAAAAACAATGAGTTATTGTAAGATCGAATAGACATTCCATCTATCTTGATATTAATACGGCTTTCCAAATTAATTTTTTTAACCTGGCTTATAATTTGTCCAAGAACTTTAATGCTAGGCATTAAAACCTGATGTTCATTTAACCAAAACCGAATTACGTTACCCATATCGTAATCAGATAGTTTTTTTAATTTCAGGCCATTAAGTTGATTGGCGCCTTCAAGAACATTTTTATAGTGTTCAGCATGCATTAAATTCTGATAGTTATAGGCATCGGCTATATGCTTTACAGATCGGCCTGAGGTGCTAGCAAACTGCTGAAATCTTTTTTTAATCAAAGGAATCACCTTGTTCCTCAAATAATTTCGGTCGTATTTATTGTCTTGATTTGACGAGTCTTCAATAAATTTTAGTTTATGTTGTTGTTGATAGTCATAAATCAACTCCTTACTCACTCCTAATAATGGCCTCCAAATCTTTAGATTTTCATGATACTCAGGCATGCAGCTTAGACCCTTTAATCCAGACCCTCTGGCAAGCTGAAGAAGTAAAGTTTCCAACTGATCATCTTCATGCTGGGCGAGCACTAAAATATCTTGTTGATGTTTTCGGAATGCTTGATACCTATGTTTTCTAGCAGCACCCTCGATACCTAATTTAAGATCCTGATCAATGCTGACTTTCTCATAGATGTAGTCCGTCGATAATTTTTTTGCGAGCCGTTTTACGCTTTCAGCCCACTTTTTTGACTCTGCATGCAATTGGTGATCAACATAAATAAAAGTTAAATCAAATGGATATTGTGATCTTAATTGACTCAGGGAATGGCCAAGCACAACAGAATCAATACCACCACTTACTCCGACGAGAAGGTGACAATTTTTTTTATGTTTCTGTTTTAAAAATGATTGCTCAAGAAAGTTAACGAGCTCATTCATAGATCAGGATTGAAATTCACCATAACTCATCAACCTTTGATACCTTGTGCTTAATAATATATCTATAGGTTGTTTTTTTAAGCGACTCAATTGTTTGATGAGTGACTGTCTTACAGATTCCATCATCGCTTCTTTATTGCGATGTGCCCCACCAAGTGGTTCTGGAACAACTTCATCAGCGAGACCTACTTTTTTTAGATGATCAGCCGTGATCCCAAGACTTTCTGCTGCAATGTCAGCTTTTTTTGCGTCCTTGTAAAGGATTGATGCACAACCTTCAGGCGATATCACTGAATAGGTGGAGTACTGCAGCATGATTAAATGATCGACGACTCCGAGTGCCAATGCACCGCCAGAGCCTCCTTCGCCGATGACAACCCCTATGGACGGCGTTTTGAGTTCAGTCATCACGTATAAATTTTTTGCAATGGCTTCTGACTGACCTCTCTCTTCAGCATCAATTCCAGGATATGCACCTGGGGTGTCAATCAGGGTAATAAGTGGGAGATTAAATTTTTCTGCCAATCGAAACAATCTGAGCGCTTTACGATAACCTTCAGGTCTCGGCATACCAAAGTTACGGTACTGTCTTTCCTTGGTGTCACGTCCCTTTTGTTGCCCTATCACCATCACAGGCTCGCCCTCAAAATCAGCTAAGCCACCAATAATTGCAGGATCATCCGCAAAAGCTCGATCGCCATGCAACTCTTGAAAGTTAGTGAAGATATGTTCAATATAATCGCTGGTATATGGTCGTTGTGGGTGACGAGAAATTTGGGAAATTTGCCATGGGGTTAGTTGATCATAAATCTCATGCAACAAATCGTCTGTTTTATTTTGCAGTTGTTTGACTTCTTTTGAGATGTTATATTTTGGATTATCTTTATGAGCTTTCTCTAGCTCTTCTACTTTTGAAGCTAATTGTTGTAAGGGTTTTTCAAACTCTAAGTAATGTAGTGTCATAATCAGATTATATATTCTCTTATACGATGCTAATTATAAATGATTTTAACATTCTCATCTTGAAATGATTTCTTCAAATCAAAGATGAGATTTTCGTGCGGGGCAACAGCCCAATTATCACCCAATTTAATTTCTGCAGATCCGTCTTGATTTTGATATTCAATCACCACCGGACATCTGCCAATCTCTCTCGGATAGGCACCATTGCTGTATGGTTTGAGTAATAACTTGAGCTGCTCAGGATTGAGATTCTCACCCACATTAATTTTAATTTGTTTGGTTTTTCGACTTTGCACGGTTAGTAGATCAAAAATATTCACCGCGGATACACGATTGCCTCCAGTAAATTCATCTGGACTGACTTTGCCCTCCACAATCAATAATTGATCATCTTTGATCAGTGGGTAGACGGTCGATAATAATTTACTGCCAACAATCATATCCAACCTACCTTCGCCGTCATCAAGGGTTACGATGGCAATTTTGCCACGCTGAGTCATTCTATTTCTGACCGCCATCACTACGCCAGACAACCATTGATTATTACTGGATGGTCTCGCATCACGCAACGATTGAGGGAACATTGCCCGAACCATTTCTTTATAATGGGAAAAGGGGTGACCGCTATAATAAAAACCTAAAGCCACTTTCTCCTCATATATTTGTCTTTTACTATCCCACTCATCTGTTACAACATAATTAGTGACTTCTTTGTTGGCTTCTTCACCAAATAAGGAGTCTTGTCCCAAATGTGATTTTGATTGTTCCGCAAGAGAGATGGCCTGATTAATCGAGGCTAATAGGGAAGCTCTATTTTTCTCTAATTCATCAAATGCACCGGCACGAATCAATGACTCTATTACTTTTCGGTTTACCTTTCGAAGATCAAGTCGTGCACAAAACTCAAATAGAGATTGGTATGGTCCATTGGTATTTCTATCCTCCAAAATAACTTCAATCGCAGCCAACCCTGTTCCTTTGATAGCTCCTAATCCATAAAGGATCTCTTGATCATTTAGTGGTTGAAATCTAAATACACTGTTATTGATTGATGGTGGCAGTAGTTTAATTTTATTCAGTACACAGTCGTCGAATAAGAGCGCAATATTGTCGGTATTATTCATATCTGCAGACATTGAGGCTGCGATAAATGATGAAGTGTAATGCCTTTTAAGATAGGCTGTCTGGTATGCTATTTTTGCGTATGCTGCCGCATGAGATTTATTAAAACCATAACCGGCAAACTTTTCCAACAAGTCAAATAGATTTGAGGCTTGTTGTTTTTCTAAGCCATTTTGAGTGGCTCCTTGAATAAACACCTCCCGCTGGGCATCCATTTCTTCAACTTTTTTCTTA
The DNA here is from genome assembly GCF_051853155.1 of Candidatus Methylolitoribacter marinus. GTDB lineage: Bacteria > Pseudomonadota > Gammaproteobacteria > Burkholderiales > Methylophilaceae > BACL14. The sequence continues at coordinate 465,548 of NZ_CP124221.1, read as the reverse complement.
CCCATGGCCCGTCTTAAAAGATCAGCACCACCCAAAGTATATCCGGCAACCGTCTGTGCAATTTGCATCACCTGTTCTTGATAAACGGCAATCCCATAGGTTTCTTTTAAGATACCTTCTGTGGATGGATGGGGATAGGATACCAATTGTTGTCCGTGTTTTCTTTTACAGAAATCTGGAATCAAATCCATGGGGCCAGGACGATATAATGCGACCAAGGCGATAATATCCTCAAAGCAATCCGGTTTCGCCTGTTTCAGCATATCCTTCATGCCTCTTGATTCTAATTGGAACACTGCGGTCGTGTTAGCATTGCTCAACCACTCAAAAGTCGCTTCATCATCAAGCGGAATATCATCTAAATGAATGGGTGATTTCCCTTCTGAAGCTCTCATTTTATTAGCATTATTGAGAGCGATAGAAAGAATTGTCAATGTTCTTAAACCAAGAAAGTCAAATTTAATGAGCCCGATTGATTCCACGTCATCTTTGTCAAATTGGCTCACCATCCCCTCCCCACCTTCTTGGCAATAGAGAGGAGAGTAGTCTGAAATTTTTCCTGGAGCAATAAGAACACCTCCTGCATGCATCCCCACATTTCTGACCAATCCCTCTAACTTAAGGGCAAGATCAAAAAGCTCTTTTACCTCTTCTTCTTTTTTTATTCTTTGTTGAATTTGTTCTTCTTTTTCAATGGCATCTTTGAGAGTGATGCCCAATTCCATGGGGATGAGCTTGGCAATACTGTCAACAAAAGGAAAAGGTAAATCTAGAACTCGACCAACATCTCTGATCACAGCCCTAGCTGCCATGGTACCAAAGGTAACGATCTGACTTACGGCATCATAACCATATCGTTCCTTTACGTAGTCAATAACTCGGTCTCGCCCCTCTTGGCAAAAATCAATATCGAAATCCGGCATGGAAACCCGCTCAGGGTTCAAAAATCGCTCGAACAGTAAGTTGTAGGAGAGTGGGTCAAGGTCAGTGATGCCTAAGGCAAAAGCCACTACAGAGCCGGCGCCAGAACCTCTGCCCGGCCCTACGGGTACATTATTTTCTTTTGCCCAGTTAATAAAATCTGCAACGATTAAGAAATAACCAGCATATCCCATTTGATTGATAACATTGATCTCAAAATGCAATCGGTCCAGGTACTTTTTTTCTTGGGTTTGAAAATTTTCAACTTCTGGATATAAAGTTTTAAGTTTTTTTTCTAAACCACTAATGGCAGTTTTTTCCAAATACTCATTAATGGTTAATCCTTCAGGAATTGGAAAATCAGGCAGGAAAACATTCCCTAACTCAAACTCAAAATTACATCTTTTAGCAATTTCTAAGGTATTGGAAATTGCTGATGGAATATCCTCAAATAAAGTCACCATTTCATCAGGTGTTTTGAAGTATTGTTCAGCAGTAAAATTTTTAGGTCTTCGCTGATCACCCAGTACGTAGCCATCTGCGATGCAAGTTTTAGCCTCGTGCGCCTGAAAGTCCTCTTTCTTGATGAACTGTATCGGCTGGGTAGCGACTAATGGAATATCTAGTTCATATGCAAGTTGCGCTGAGAATAACACTAAATTTTCCTGTTCTTCAGCTTTTTTTGCTACCTCATAACGCTGTACCTCAAGATAAAATCGATCATCAAAAGCTTGTTTTAATTGTTTAGCCAAGCTGACCGACTTTTCTTTTTTTTGAGAAAGAAGATTTTGACCAATCGCCCCAAAATTAAAACCTGAAAGGCAAATTAACCCATGGTTTAAATCTGAACATAACCACTCAAACTTAATTTCTGGTCGATCTCTATATTGGTTTTCTGTATATGCCTTTGAAAGTAATTTTGATAAGTTAAGATAACCTTGTTTATTTTGGCAGATCAATAACAGACGACTTGGTTGATCACGATTGTCTTCATTCTCAATGTAAACATCTGCTCCTATGATTGGCTTGATGCCTTTGCTGGTCGCTAATTTAAAAAATTTAACCGCAGCAAAAATATTACTTAGGTCACTGATTGCAAGTGATTCTAATTCTAATTCTTTTGCTAAAGAAACATAATCGCCAAGCCTAACAATACCGTCTGTTATTGAATATTCGCTGTGACATCTGAGGTGAATAAACCTGGATTCTGAATTACTTTGCATGTTTTAATTTTACCTGATATCTTTATTTATTCGCGATATCTTTAAGACTTTATGGAGAGAAAAATGTCATCAGTTACACTCAAAGGAGATCCAGTTGAAATTGGGGGTCAGTTTCCTGAAAAAGGGGCCTCAATTTCAGATTTTAATCTTGCTAATCAAAAAAGAGAAAATGTGTCACTAGAAAGTTATGCTGGCAAAAGAAAAATATTGAATATTTTTCCTAGTATTGATACGCCAACCTGCGCACTCTCGGTCAAACGATTTAATGATGAGGCAGCAAAATTGAATAACACTGTTGTCTTATGTATTTCGGCAGACTTGCCATTTGCGCAGAAAAGATTTTGCGGCGCTGAAGGAGTAGAAAATGTTGACACATTATCTGCTTTTAGAGATATTACTGGTTTTGCTAATACATTTGGAGTTGCAATCAACAATTCAAGTCTACAAGGGCTTACTTCAAGGGCAGTTATTGTGGTCGATGAAAATAATATCGTGTTGCATAGTGAGCTGGTCTCAGAAATCACCGAAGAACCAGATTATGATAGTGCGCTTAATGCTCTTGCTTAAGCTTACGATTACTCCCTGAAACCATCACAAACTCAAACAATCGACAATCTAAGGCCCCGTTAAAAAGCGGGGTCTTTTTACTCGGTGACAATCTTAAGCCTTTTGGAAAGGCCATATCATTGCTTATAAAATAAGCTCTCCAGCTTGAAAATTCTTTTTTTAAAACAGATCCCCATTGTTGATAATTTTCAAGGAGCTTTTCAGACTCCTCCAACCTCACCCCATAAGGTGGGTTACAGACAATAACTCCATGATCATTAGGTGCATTCGATGTTTCAAAACGACGGTTATTAATTCGTATATAGGGCTTTAATCCCATCTGGTCGATATTGGTTGATGCCGCATTAAACGCTTGGCGATCAATATCAGATGCATAAATATTTAATTCTTTTTCTATTTGCTTTTCTTTTAACTCAACTTTAATTTTGTGAAATACCTCTTTATCAAAGTCATGCCAATGGTTAAATCCAAAAGTGCGGTTCATTCCAGGGTAAATATTTAATGCCATCATGGCAGCCTCAATCGGGAGGGTGCCACTGCCACACATCGGGTCTAAGAGTGGCTCTTTAAAATCCCAACCAGATAAAGTAATAATCCCTGCTGCAAGATTTTCTTTTAAAGGAGCCTCGATTGTTTTTTGACGGTATCCTCTTTGATACAATGGTTTGCCAGATGAATCAATATAAATAATAAAATTATTCTTTTCCAAAAAAAGATGGACCTTAATATCAGGGTCTCTCACATCCACATTAGGACGCTGTTTGTATTTTTGATTAAAGACATCGCAAATGGCATCTTTAATTTTTAGGGTCACAAAATCGATACTCTTTAGGGATGTTTTGATTGAGGTTGTTGAGACTTTTATGGTTTTATTCACCGAAAAAATATCGTCCCATTTCACTTTCATTGCCGATTGATACAGGTCATTTTCAGATTTGAACTGACCATACGATAATCGTTTAAGAATTCTAGTGGCGTACCTTGAAGTCAAATTCAATGAGTACATGATATCTTGAGTCCCATTAAACGACACTCCACCATCATGAACTTTTATTTTTTGGCCATCCAGGGTTCTGATTTCGTTAAAGAGGAATTTTTCTAATCCTCTAGGGCATGTAGCAAACAGGGAAATTTTTTCTAGTGACAATGTATATTCTCAAATAATTGTTTATTTCTTTTCAGCATTCTCTTATAAAAAAAGTTTAAATCAAAATTTATTTTTGCTTGTAAAAGTTTTAATCGATATTGCATTTGTTTATTTGACAAAAATTTAAAACCTTCCTTGAAACAAAACACCATAATATTTCCTGGATCATCTGATTCAACAACTATTACCTTGGAGAAAATATGTTTGAGTTCACGAACATACTTGGGTGTATTTTTATCAGAACCCCATAAATTAATTATAAAAACTCCTTGTTTTGTAATTCTGTCATGACAGATTTGAAAATATTTTTTTTGCGTGAATTGTTTAGGAATACCATAGCCGTCAAATAAGTCTGAGATTAATACCTCAAGTTTATTCTTGTTTATTAGAAATTCCATTGCATCCTGCTCAATGACTTTATGTCTTGAGGTATCCTTGGGGACTTCAAACATCATCCTAGCCACATTGATTACCTGCCTGTTAATTTCAATTGTTTGTATTTTGGTTTTAGCACAAAAATAGAAAAAAAATTTTGTTAATGATCCCGCACCTAAACCAAGGATGGTGATATTTTTTGGATGTCTTTTAAACAAAAGAAGCAGTGCTGTTACTTGAGTATATTTTAGAGCTAGGTGGACCGGGTCAGAAATATCCATTGAGCTTTGAATGGAATCAGTCTCAAGATGAAGTGTACGAAATTGATCGGTCTCACTGATTTCAACAGGTAATTTTTTTAGATTCACTTTCAATTATTGATAATCCCTGAGCATTTGCGCCCATTCTTTATCCATCCGCTTGACCGAGATGGGATAGTTGGTTTTAAGCTCCTGAGCAAAAAAAGACACTCTCAACTCTTGAAGTTTCCATTGAAAGTTAATGTATGCTTCTGGTATTTCTAATTCATTTTCAACAAAACCCAATACCTTTTCTACCCATTTATTTTTAATTCGGTTGTATTGTGAGATGCACTCTTGATCATGATCTATTCGTTGTGGATATTTTTCAATACGTAATTTCAGAGCTTCTAGGTATTTTGGAATAAATTGGAGTTTGTCATATTGAAAAAGTGGTTTTTCATAAGGGGGTAATAGGGCTTCTAACTGCTCCTCGATATCATCCTCGATTTCCTCAATATAACTTTGCGATAGTCGTAACTTTTGAATCTCTTTATAGATAGAAGCAATTTTAATAAGATGTAATGTCATATGGTCAATCATTCTCTGTAAGTTATTTCTGCCTTGATTGATCAATTGTTCATAATCAATTTGTTTTCTTATATTAATCTTCTGACCAATGATTTCATCAACAATTACATCACATAAGTTTTCCATTAAATCTTTGGGAGGAATTTGAGTCGACAAGGCGATTGCTGCTTCAGACAGATCAGCTGGTATTTTTTGGATTCGTTTAAAGCGCTCCTTAAAATGAAAATAGATTAACCTTCTGAGCCCTTGAAAATGATATTGCTCTGCACGTTTAGGGTTATCAAAAACTTCGATGGATATCGAATTATGATAATCAACAAATGCTGGATAGGCCTCAAATTTTTTCCCATTAATGGTTTGCTCAACCTTTATAGGTAATTCGTCTATCGGCCAGCTTGTAATTCCTGCCTGTTCTATATTAAATTGAATTCGTTCAACCACCGCCTCAACATTTTTTTTATTTTCTTTTTTTAATAAATCAAGATCTTCATTAAGATCAATCATCTTTCCTTGATCGTTGATGACTTCATATTTAATTTTTAAATGACTCGGGATCGATTCAAAATAATCATCTGTCATCAAAAAATGAGGGTCAACATATTTCCAAATAAAACGATTAAATGTTTCCTTAAAACTTCCCTGCCTTGGAAAATCTAGGAATTTTTCTAGCCAATCTTTCACCGGAATACATTTTCTACGAATATCTTTGGGTAAATTTTTAAATGACCAGGTAATCTTTTCTTTTAACAACCCAGGTACCAACCAGTCTAGTGCTGAACTATCAACTAAATTTAAGTTAGTTAAGGGGATTGCAATTGTTAATCCGTCACGAGGGTGATTGGGTTCAAAATGATATTTCAATTGATACTTTTGCTGGTTAATGGTTAGGGAATTAGGGTACACAGTTTCTGTAATATCTTTGGCACTATGCTGCATCAAATATTCTTTTGTTAAGAATAGATATTGCGGTTGGTGTTTTTCAACCCCCTTTCGCCAATGTTCAAATCCAGCAGCATTAATGATATTTTCATTAATTTTTTCATCATAAAAATCAAATAGCACATCGTCGTTAATCAGAATGTCTCTTCTTCTTGATTTATGTTCTAAGCTCTCAATTTCTTTAATCAGTTTTTGATTTTCTTTCCAAAAAAGTCCTGGACTAATATATTGGTTTTCAACTATTCCTTGACGGATAAATATAGATTTAGCTAATTCTGGATTAATTGGCCCGTAATGAATGGTCCTGTCAGGAACAATCACTAGGCCAAATAATGATAGCTTCTGTGTGGCATCTACACGATTTAATTTTTTATTAAATCTAGGATTTGAATATTCAGCCTCAAGAAGATGTTCTGCATATTTTTCAATCCACTGGTCATTAATTTCAGCGATGCACTGTGCATAGAATTTACCGGTATCAATAATTTCCGCAGCCATAATCCATTTAAATTTTTTATTTCTAAACAGCTTGGGCCCAATAAGAAACCTTAAACTTTTACATCCTAAATAATAATTAGATTCAACTTCTTTAAAACCAATATTCCTTAAAAGACCAGATAATAAAGATTGGTGTATCTGATCATAAGTTGATTCTTTTTTATTTAACCGATAACCCAATTCCTCGACGATTTGCATAAGCTGTTTATGCATCTCTTGCCACTCACGCATCCGAGTAAATGATAAAAAATACTTTTTACAAAAGACTGCGAAGTCTTTAATTTTCTTACTCTTAACCTCATCCAATAGAAGCAACCAGAGTCTGTAAAAACTCATAAACCCTGACCTAGGGTCATGAAAATTCATTTGAGCCTTTTCTGCCTCTTCCAGCTTGTCAAAAGGCCTTTCAATTGGATCAGCCACAGAAATTGCAGCGATAATAGGAATAATCTCAGATAAGCAATGCTGTTTGGACGCCTCAATAATAATTCTGGAAAAAACAGGGTCGATTGGAATTTGAGCCATCGTTCGACCCAGCTCTGTGATGGCTCGACTTTTCTCAACCGCATGCAGCTCAAATAACAAGTCGTAACCATCCTGAATAAATTTTTTAAAAGGAGGATCTATAAATGGAAAGGCTTCTACATCCCCCAAATTCAAACTAGCCATCCTCAAGATTACCGAAGCCAATGAACTGCGCATTATTTCTGGATCGGTATACTCTGGGCGACTATGGAAATCATCCTCGTCATACAATCGATAACACAAGCCTGGAGCTATTCGTCCACATCGCCCAGTTCTCTGATTAGCAGCTGCCTGAGAAATTTTTTCAATGAGTAGTTGTTCGATACGCAATCTTGGGTTGTATCGCACCACTCGCGCCAATCCTGAATCAATCACAAATTTAATGTTAGGGACTGTTAATGATGTTTCAGCAATGTTGGTGGTCAGAATAATTCTTTTTTTTGTGCTGGTCGTGAATATTTTCTGTTGATCGGGGACAGGCAATCTAGAAAAAAGAGGAAGGACCTCATAATCATGATTTAACACCTCATTCAAATAGCGGCGGATGTCATGAATATCTTTTTCACCAGGAAGAAAGACCAGAATATCTCCTGATTGGCGGCCTATTTCTTGTACCACTTGATACACCGACTCTTCAATGGATAACATGTCCTCCTGTTCATTATTTTTCATTTGGCGGTAAACTGTTTCGACAGGAAATGTTCTGCCTGATATCTCTAGCGTTGGTGCATTATCAAAGTGTTTTGAAAACTTATCGATATCAATGGTGGCACTAGTGATGATAATTTTTAAATCAGGTCTTTTTGGAAGAAGTTGTTTAATAAAGCCTATCAAAAAATCGATGTTAAGATTTCGCTCATGAGCCTCATCAATGATCAAAGTGTCATATTTTTGTAGCAAAGGATCTGTTTGCGTTTCAGCCAACAAAACCCCATCAGTCATGACTTTAATTTTAGTTTTATTAGACGTTTTGTCAGTAAAGCGGACTTTAAAGCCGACCTCCTGACCCAAGTCCACTTCAAGCTCTTCAGCTATCCTAGATGCCACCGAGCGGGCTGCGATTCGCCTCGGTTGGGTATGCCCAATTATTTTTTTATGTCCTCGGCCTAAATCGAGACAGATTTTAGGTAATTGTGTTGTTTTTCCTGAACCTGTTTCACCACAAAAAATAATGACTTGATTGTTATCGATCAGCCTCTTGATTTCATCAACATTTTGACTTACCGGTAAGGAATCTGGATATAAAATATTAATAAATTAATGCCTTATTTTTTAACTTGAATACAATCTTCAAAGCCGGTATTGCCACCTTTGTAGCCTGGCTCAAAATAGAACTTATGAAAGCTCCATGATTGATCTCCTGACTGTTTAAATTTAGCAATTCCTACACCATAATCATCATTTTTTCGATCATCTAATGCAAAATAAATGGCCACATCAAGGCCATTCGCTGACGCAAATCCATGATAATCACCAAAGCCTGGCACTTTTAATACGAAGTCATAACTTGCATAATTATCTTTACTAAATTCAGGGATTTTTTTCATAACAACTTCACCTTGGTAAGTACCCTCACTACCATCATTTCCTTCACATTGGTAAGTGCCTGTAAAATCATTAGCGAATACTGAGCTTGTAAATAAACAGAAAAGGAAAAAATATTTTTTCAAGGTAATCTCCCGTGTGTTATTTAAATATTTAAGAATCGAGATTGTAACTCTGATAAGTCAAAATCAGCCAATAATTTTTCAATCCGATCACCTGCAGATGGCTTCTTTTGTCTTAAATTCTCAGCTATTATGATTTCATTTTTCATAGAATGTTCCCAGCCAACCAACTCTGTTACTGTGACTTTAAAACCATAATATTCCAGCTTTAAACACCTTAAAACATTTGTTAACATGCTGCCAAATTCTCTTGAGTGTATCCCGTGACGATATAATTCAACTAAATGATGATTGAGATTCTTAGATTTATTTTTTTTCAAGTGTTGATACACTTCAGCCTGACAACAGGGAATAACCACAAGCCAGTCTGCATTTTTTTGTAAGGCAAAATCAATAGCGTCATCTGTAGCGGTATCGCATGCATGCAGAGCAGTTACAATTTCAGCATTTTTAATTGTTTCATTACTAGATGCAATATCTTGTGACATAAACGAAATGTTTGAGAATTTAAATTTCTGCATCAGTTGATTTGATTTGTTCACCAACTCATTATTGATTTCTACTCCAATGATTTTGCCTAATGTATTTTTGATAATTAAATCATATAAAATAAATCCAAGATAAGATTTTCCAGCTCCATGATCAATTAAGGTAAATGATTTATTTTCATATGTTTGAATAATGGGTTCGATGAAATTTGTGAGATGATAAATTTGCTTTAATTTTCTTCTGGAATCTTGATTGAGCTTCTGATCACGAGTCAAAATATGAAGCTCTTTTAATAGCTCAATTGATTGATCAGATCTAATCTCGTAGGTTTTTTCCATGCGTTTAAGTTTACATTATAATAGGCTTAACTACAGAGGGGTAATATGGCGGTTCAATGGTTTCCTGGTCACATGACCAAAGCAAAAAAAGATTTTGAAAAAAATCTTAAATACAACGATCTTGTCATTGAAGTGGTAGACGCAAGACTTCCTCTTTCGTCTGAAAATCCGATGTTGAATCAAATTATTAAAAATCGGGCCAAGCCACACCTTAAATTACTAAATAAATCTGATATAGCAGATGAAAAAGCCACTCAACAATGGATTAATTTTTTTCAAAAAGAAACAAATATAACCGCACTTGCCGTATCAGCTAAAAATAAAAAAAATAAGATTGATATAAAAAATGCGTGTATGAAACTTGTTCCTCATCGAGGAACAAGTATTAAACCTGTTCGGGCTATAATTATTGGTATCCCAAACGTTGGAAAATCCTCACTCATTAATCTATTAACACAAAAAAAGATTGCAAAAACAGGTGACGTGCCTGCGGTCACGCAAATGCAACAGAGAATTATTGTCGATAATGATTTTGTTTTAACGGATACCCCTGGGTTAATGTGGCATAAAATTGAAAGCGAAGTCCAAGGTAACTACTTAGCAGCATCAAATATTATCGGTATCAATGCTTATGATGAAACTGAAGCTGCATTATATTTACTCGATTGCCTGAAAGAGAACTATTCAAAAAAATTAATAGATCGATACGAGCTTGATGAAGCAATTATTAAACAACCTTCCGAAGATATCATTGAGGCCATTGCCATCCAAAAACATATGCTTATAAAGGGTAATAGCCCTGATTTAAAAAAATCAGCAGTTATTATTTTACAAGACTATCGATCCCAGAAAATTGGGAGAATATCTTTGGAATTTCCTGAAAAATAATCTATGTTTGAGTTTGTAAATCCAAAATGGACAAAAATACTTAAAAAAAATCGGTTACTTGATTTTGAAAGTTTCTGGATTCTACCTAATGAATGGTTCGAACCAGTAAATACGAGGCGCAATGGATGGAGCGGGGTTATTACAAAAAAGATTGGAAAAGATTTATTTTTTGTAAAAAAACAAGAAAATCATAATTATAAAAGCATAATGCACCCCTTTTCAGGTCAGCCCACATTTTTAAGAGAATTTCAAAATATCCAATATTTAATTAATCACAATATCCCTACATTGGAAGTTATTTTTTTTGGAATACGAGGTAATCAGTGCGTTTTAGTAACTCGAGATCTAAATAAAAATAATCAATCATTACAAAAAATAATAGAGAAAAAGAAACAATTTTCAAAAACTGATTTAAAAAAAATTGCCAAGACATTTCGTAACATGCATCAACAAAACATTCAACACACGTACCCCGTTCCAAAACATATTTACCTTAATAAGATAAATAAAGACATAGTCTTAATTGATCTTGAAAAAATGAAGAAACGGTTTTTCTCTTTTCAAGCATCAATAAGAGATCTCTATGCATTCTTAAAATATGCTAGGGAGTCTATGGGTAAGCAAGACATCAGATATTTTTTTAGAAAATATTTCAAAAACAAAAAACCAAACTTACTACAAAAGTTTATTTTGCAAAGAATAAATAGAAAAATTAAGAAACTGTAGCTTGTGGTTTAGTATTTTTTTTAACCGGCCTTCTTCTTGGTTTTGCTTTTACATCAGCCTTAAATCCTGGTTTTTTTCTTTTACTTGATGATGTAAATTTGTCATTGTTTTTTTTATTACTTGCTGATGATCTTCTTTTCTTTTTAAAACCACTCTCTTTTTTCTTGTAGGTTAACGAAAGGTCAGCGGTACTGTGATTAGATTTAATAATTTCAATTTTGATATTCGCATACTTCTCAATCTTCTGTAGCATAAATTTTTCTTTATCGACCACCAGACTAATAGCCTTTCCTTTTCTCTCTGCCCTGCCAGTGCGGCCAATTCGATGAATATAATCCTCCACCTGCCTAGGTAAATCAAAGTTAATCACGTGAGTAATGTCATCAACATCAATTCCCCTCGCGGCAACGTCGGTTGCCACCAGAATTTGAATTTCATTGTTTTTAAAACGACTTATGGTGCGTGTTCGCTCCCTCTGGCTCATATCGCCGTGTAAGGTTTTTGATCGATGATTCAACAAATATAATTCATCTGAAAGACGATCTGCTTCCCTTTTTGTCGCAGTAAAAATAATGGCTTGATTTAAATCACTCTCATTCAGCACATCGACTAAGACTAATTTTTTTTGGTTGTAGTCTGCCACTGGATAAGCAATCTGTTGAATATTTTTATTAGCTTTATTTTCCTGCTCAATCGCAATGCGTTGTGGGTCTTTTAAAAACTGTTGAGCGATTTTTTCAATTTGTTTATTCAATGTCGCAGTGAACATAAGTACTTGCTGTTCTTGTGATGTACACTCAAAAATCTTTTTAATGTCAGGAATAAAACCCATATCCAACATACGGTCAGCTTCATCAATCACAAGTGCATCAATATGTTTTAAATTAATTTTTTTTTGTCTTACCAAATCCATTAAACGACCTGGTGTGGCCACTAAAAAATTTACATTAGATTTTAATAATTTATTTTGTAATTTATAAGACACCCCTCCAACAACAGCAACAATGTTAGTATCCATAAAGTGACTAAATCGCTTTAACTCTTGTTCTATCTGGGATGCTAGTTCTCGCGTTGGAGACAAAATGAGAACATCCGGGCTGATATTTCGTTTATGCTTATGTTTTGGTTTATTTGCCACTAAATCCAACAAGGGTAAACAAAATGCAGCTGTCTTACCTGTTCCAGTTTGTGCTGAGGCAAGGACATCTCTTCCTGATAACACAACAGGAATACATTGCTCTTGAATTGGAGTTGGGCTGGAATAATTGATACGGCTAATGGCTTTACCTATAGGTGGAATAAAACCAAAATTAGAAAACGACATGACAATCCTTTTAATTATTTATGAATAGACTGGCTCTCATAAAACATTAAGACAATCAATTAGTTGCGCCATTATAGACAGGAATAAATATTAAGCAAGGGATATTTAATTAACTAAGAATTTTAAAATAATCACTATGCCAATAATTACCGTTAAGGACCATCCAAGCTGATTAATATATCTCTTAATTAAAAGATCAACTTGGTCCCCAAAAAATTTTACAAAGCAAGCCACAGCGAATAACCTTAACCCTCTTCCTAGAAAAGACGCGATTAAAAAGAGGGGGAAATTCATCATTAATACACCAGCGGCAATAGTAAAAATCTTATAAGGTATAGGGGTCACTGCAGCAATAAAGATTGCCCAAAATCCCCAATCGTTAAACCATTGCATGGCAAGATCATAATGGCTTTGATAACCATACTGTTCAATATAGGGTTGTACAAAATTAAATCCAAACATGCCAATAAAATATCCAAGCGCTCCACCTAAAACAGATCCAACAATAGCGATTAAGGTTAGTCTCCATATTTTTTTGGGTTGGGCTAAGCACATTGGAGCCAGCATTACATCCGGAGGAACAATAAAAAATGAAGCCTCGGTAAAGCTTAAAAGAAAAAGATAAAAAGAAGCAGCTGGTTTAGCAGATAATTCAAGTGTTTTGGTATACGTTTTTTTAAAAATACTCATCTAAAGATGTCCGTTGAACTCAGATGAGATCATAACAAAAAATCTATATATTTCTATGTATTTATTAGCCGATTATTTATTTACTTTTGATTTTTTTGGAAAGCTCATGTCATAAATAATAAACAAAATAAACAACAAGACAATAAATTGCGTTTGGGATAATTCCGAAAAATTAAGCCAATAAGTTAGACTTAAAAAATTAAACATTTTATTTCTCCTATACTCTAACTAATGCAATTTTTGTACCAGCACTAAATATTTTTAAGTTATTGATTTTATTAAAAATTCTATTTAACTAATTTGATTCAATGCACAATTTTGTGACATATAAATTTATAAAAAGATTCAGAATCAAAAAAAATTGAACATTGCATTATCTTATCCATCTGTTAATCTTTAAAACTTTTAAATGATGAAAGGTTAGATATGTATTCAAAACTACTTGCAGCCCTAGTTGCATCAGCATTATCCTTATCCGCATTTGCAGCGGTTGAAACTGATACTAAAGATGACAAAGATAAAGCTGAAAGAGGCTTTTTTGTAGCTGGTAACGAAAAAGAAGGCGATAAAGATAAAGCTGAAAGAGGCTTTTTTGTAGCTGGTGACGAAAAAGAAGGCGATAAAGATAAAGCTGAAAGAGGCTTTTTTGTAGCTGGTGACGAAAAAGAAGGCGATAAAGATAAAGCTGAAAGAGGCTTTTTAGTTGCAGATAACCATGGTGATCATGACCACGGCGATGCAAAAGAAGGTGAAGCAAAAGCAGGAGAAGAAAAGCCTGCTGAAGAGCCAAAAAAAATTGAGTACGAAGATCCAACTAAATACTATCCAAAAAAATAATTTGATTTATTGATCTATAAAAAAAGGACCTGCCAGTCCTTTTTTTATTGTGGTCTGACATGTTTTGCTAAAATTTTTGCATTATTTTGTTTGACATGAATACTTTTTTTCCACTGCCACAGTAAATCTTTGGATTCTCTAATACGTTCTTGAAAATTATATTTAGCTTGAGGGTAATTAGATTCGCTTGCAAATAAATCATTTGATTGTAGAGGTAAATTGATAACATATTCAGGCTGATGCGAAGAGAGTTCAGGAATCCATGTTTTAATAAATAGCGCTTCTTGATCGTGATCAAGGGCCTGTTTTTTTGGATTGTATATACGTATCGCATTAATCCCAGTTACGCCTGCCTGCATTTGAATTTGTGAGTAGTGAATGCCTGGTTCAAAATCAAGGAAGAGACGGGCTAAAGCTTTGGCCACCAATTTCCAATGAATTCTTAAATAATGACAAGCAAAACTCACTACCATTGCTCGACTTCTAAAGTTGATGTAACCAGAATGTTTTAAAGCTCTCATTGATGCATCAATGAGTGGGAAACCAGTATTTCCATTAAACCAAGAGATGAAGTCTGCATGTTCTTCCTCTTCAACTAAGTATGGAAAGTTTTGATAACCTGCATTAATTGTTTCATTTTCTATACGACACTCGCTTTCAAACTTTTGTATAAAATGACAGTGCCAATGAATTCTTGAAGACAGCGCAGTCATCGATCTTCTCCATCCCGCCCGATTCCAATTCTCTAAGATTTTTTGATAAATTTGACGAATACTTATGTTTCCATATGCGATATATGCAGACATTCTGGAGCAACTACTTCTGCTTTTATGTGGCTTTGAAATAAACTTATAATAGTCCTGACCTCGGATTGAAAAAAAATCATCAAGAGTGGCTTGTGCCTCAGTCACCCCACCTTTTTGAAAATTACTGTCCCTCTCAAACGATGGGATATTGACCCCACCAAAGTCGACACTAATCATATTTAAATGATCCGTGTTGATTTTAATAATCTGATCGCGCATAAATCTTGCCCAGGCCCTATCCCAGGTCTTCCTATCCTGAAGACCTCTTATAACGGCATTAGATTGACACTCTATCCAGGAGATATTTTGACTCTTAAAATAAATAGCTACATTTTTATCTCTCTTGAAAGTAACGTCCAGTCCTGTTTCCTCATGGCTAAACACATATTGAATATCAAAAAGTTTAGATAATTTAGAAAAGACATCGACGGATTCGCCATAAGTGATTGAGAGATTATTTTTATTTTTTTGTAACTGTGCTTGAATATCCTCTAAAGATTCTTGTATAAATCGCCAGTGTCGTTGGTCATAGTGAGGATCTGTAATTAATGATGGCTCATATATATAAAGCAAGATAAAAGGAATATTTTCTTGTTGTGCTTTATAGAGTGGCTCATGATCTTGTAATCTTAGGTCACGTTTTAACCAAACAATGTTTATTTTAGATCGCATTATTTACCAGCGGACACAATGTCCACGGTAATTTACACGGCATACAGACTCATACATTCTTTTATATCTTGTTTCAGAGAGCTGCTGTTTAATATCATAAATTAACTTTTTCCATTCAAACTTTGCATCAGCAGAGGATAACTTCCCTTGATCAATTTTTTCTTTGAGTTGCTCTCCTTTAAGAAGCAACAGATCCACTTCATCTGTCTTGAGATTCTTAGTCAATTCATCAGCCTGAATGCACTCAAAAACATCATTAAATTCACTATGCATGGATTCGCAATTTAGGTAAGCCTGATCCATGAGGATGACAGGTTCCTTATATGCTGTTGAACAACTGACTAAGAAGGTAAAAAAGATAAACATGAAAAAAAATTTCATAACTCTTGTTTTTCTAAAATTTGACAATGTCTGAGTCGCTTAAATCTATATTCGGCAAAGATATGGTAAGCATATTTTGCTGACGAATAAATTAAAGGGAGCCGAACGAAAAAAGATAAAAATTTAAAATATTTAATATTTTTCCATATTCTTGCAAAAGCATCGATGCCAATTAAAACTTTTTCATTATCAATCACATGCAGATGTTTTAATGCTGAAATTAGCTCAATGTTATATTTCTCTTTCGAATTAATGACATTGACATCTTCCCAAATAAATTGATCTGATGGAGCTATCTTTTTGTAAAAAGCTATCTCTTTTGAGCAGATGCCACACTTCCCATCAAATAAAACAATTATTTTCATAATATTTAGTATGCTAAAAATTCATGGACTCTTAAAACAAAAAAAAGTTATTTTTATCTTTAAAATAAATGAACATTACCAAGAATTAACAGCCAAACATGCAAATGAATTTAGCCAACTTTATAGAAAGTGCCATTAAGCAGATACAGCGCGGTGTTGTGGACCATAAATCATTTTTTCGACATCCCATCTTAGCATCATCGGATGGACAGCATATTTTTCAACGAATTGTAGTAATGAGAGAATTTAATTTTGAAAAAAAAAGTATTGTCATTTTTACTGACTCAAAAAGTCAAAAAGTTACCCAAATTGTAAATCATCCAGAGTGTAATTTATTGTTTTGGGATCCAAGAAAAAAACTGCAAATTAGTATCCACTCAATACCACAAATAGAAATTGACAATTCACGCTACTGGATGAAGATTAACGATAAACAAAAAAAGGACTATTCCGTTGCCCCTCCCCCAAAATCAGCAATTAAAGCTCATGATGATTATCAATTTAGTGATCAAAATCGCTTTACCGTAGTAAACATTACTTTTAAATCGATGGATGTATTACAGCTGTCTAATCAAGGTCATGTTCGAGCTGTTCATGATTTTGATAATAATACCCAGTCTTGGGTAAGTCCCTGATGTTTAAGTTATTTGAAAATCTGATCCATCCGTTCCCTAAAGATAATCTCAATGTTGGGAATCTTTCATTAAACGGTTTTATTTGGAATTGTTTAAATGGAATCAAACGATATATCCTCGGAATGTCCCTATTGACCGCATTGGTTGCCAGTATTGAGGCTGGGCTTTATTTAATCGTTGGTCTGATAATAACCAACATGGTGTCATCGGGACCTGAAAATTTTATCTCTGACTTTGGTAGCGAGTTATCTATCATCGCTTTTATTTTTATTTTTACCATTGTCTTAGTGTTATTCCAATCATTCCTTAAACGTCAAACATTGGCAGGAAATATTCCGATGATCTTACGATGGAAATTTCATAAGCATTTATTAAATCAAACTTTCGATTTTTACAGCAATGAATTTTCGGGAAGAATTTCAGCCAAAGTAATGCAAACAGCCGTTTCAATTCGTGATCTAGTTTTTACCATGACTGATATCATGATTTACGCAGTCATATACACCCTCACCATGATTGGTATTGTAAGCTCCTTTTCTCTCTTGCTTTCTGTTCCATTTTTAATCTGGCTCGGTCTATATATCCTTTCCCTAATTTTTTTCGTTCCCAAACTTATTCAGCTCTCAAAAAATCAGGCAGATGCCAGATCCCTGATGACGGGAAGGATTACTGACGCCTATACCAACATAAACCTGGTTAAATTATTCTCTCACTCCGGGCGTGAATCGGATTATGCAAAGAAATCCATGTCAGATTTCATGGTGACGGTTCACAAGCAAATGAGACAGGTAACCCTAATTGAGGTAGTTAATCATTCCCTGAGTGTCTTTTTAATCATTTCAACCACAGCGTTATCTATTTATCTCTGGACAACAAACACAATTGATATCGGTATAGTTGGAGCAGCCACTGCAATGTCCTTACGCCTAAACGGCATATCCCATTGGATCATGTGGGAGATCGCCAGTCTTTTTGAAAACATTGGAGTGACTCAGGATGGGTACAACATGCTGTCAAAAAAAATTGTTATTAATGATAGTCCCAAGGCTAAAACACTTAGTATTAAAAAAGCTCCACAGATTGAATTCGATAATATTAGATTCTCATACAATCAAGATCCAATATTTAATAACTTCAATTTAACGATTAAGCCGAATGAGCGAATTGGTTTAGTGGGTAAATCAGGGGCTGGCAAATCAACCTTAGTTAACCTGTTATTAAGATTTTATGAGCTTGATGATGGTTTTATCAGAATTAATAATCAAGATATTAAAACTTTAAAACAAAATAGCTTAAGAAGTCAGATTTCAGTTGTCACACAGGATAATTCATTACTCCACCGCTCAATCAAGGAAAATATTACCTACGGGATGCCGGACAGCTCGATGGAGGATATTATAAAAGCTGCCAAAGTGGCAGAGTGTCATGATTTCATTATGCAACTCCAGGATCAAAAAGGTAGAACTGGCTATGACACTTATGTTGGTGAGAGAGGGGTTAAGCTGTCAGGAGGTCAGAAACAAAGAATTGCAATCGCTCGCTTAGTATTAAAAAATGCTCCGATTCTTATCCTGGATGAGGCTACTAGCGCACTTGATTCCGAGGTGGAGATGATTATTCAACAGAGTTTACAAAGTCTCATGGTAAACAAAACTGTCATTGCAATTGCTCATCGACTATCGACCATCTCGATGATGGACCGTTTAATCGTCCTAGACAATGGTAAGATCATTGAGGAAGGAACACATGCTCAACTATTAAGAAAACAAGGTCTTTATGCCAAATTGTGGAAAAAACAAAGCGAGGGATTTATTGGCAATCTATGATGAATAAGATTTTTTTAACTTTATTGATCATTGCCTGTGTCTATTTGGTATTGTGGGTTTTACTAAAAAAAATAGGATTAATCGATCAGATCCGCAGCTGGATCAATTCTCACTTAAGATGAATTAAAAAATTAGATCTTTAAAAGTATAAATAAACCACGTCGCCAGTACTAAAATTATTATAATGAAAGTCCAAAACATAACAGATGTTTTAAGTCTAAACCAAACCGATGGCTTTGAAATGTTATTTAATTCTATCAAATACCTGGTGTAATCCATATTCAAGACATTCCTTTCTCATTGAGAATATTTAAGGATTGGTTAATACTAGGTTTTGTTCAATATTTTTTAAAAAATTATTTCAGTCGGACCCGATCAAATCTAATTTGATAAAGATAAGATAAATAATTCTGAACAACAAAATAATTCCCAGGAGGTAAGTTAGAGAGGAAACGAGAAAATATAAGTACCAAATACTATCTATGTTAGGTAGCTGGCGCATCGCAAGAGTTGCAATAACTGTTAAGATAAAAAAAATGATTAACCGCTTCATATGTAAAGTGTAAACAAAATGAGAAATCGTGACAAGCAGTGTCAAGCTTGCATTACCAATTACGACGTTCTTTACCGTTGCCGATATGGCGGTGAGAATACATGGTATTTTTTGTGTGAAAACTGTTTAATAAAAATTAAAAATAAATATCAAGATTCCTACCAATACGGAGGGACTTGGAAGGCGATGAAGAAAAAATAACTTGAAAATCACAATGAAGGCATCATATATATAGATATGAGAAATTTAATTAAGGCATTTGAGAACTTACTATATGCGACGGAAGGAACATTAATTGAAATAATACGATTTATTTTTCAATTAATTCGTGGTGCAGGTAGTTTTGCAATTTTAATTGCAATGATGATCATTGGGCTTTTTGTTATACATGGACTCTTGATTGGTTTTTTAGTGTTAGCAGCACTCTTCTATATAAATTATTCAATGCCTAATTTAAAATATAGGCTAAATAGATTTTTAAGTCGATTTAAAAAATAAAAAATGACTTCTACTTTTGGTTTTAATTTTAGCGACACCTATTCAAAGCTGCCAAAAGAATTTGTGAAAAAATCCGACCTATACCCCTTTGCAAATCCACAACATCAAATTTTTAACTCTTCGCTGGCTCTCCAATTAGGGCTTGATGAAAAAGCCATAAGAGAAAGTAACTATATTTTCGCTAACGGGATCAATCTTCCTGAAGGGGCAAGTACAATTGCTCAAGCCTATTGCGGTCATCAATTTGGTCATTTTGTAAAACTGGGTGATGGTCGAGCCTTGCTGCTTGGAGAACATGTCACCCCAGATCAAAAGAGATATGACATTCAACTGAAAGGGTCAGGACCAACAGAATTTTCTCGAGGTGGTGACGGGTTTGCCGCTTTGGGCCCAATGCTCCGTGAGTATTTAATCAGTGAATCAATACACGCTTTGGGCATCCCAACCACTAGAAGTTTATCTGTAATCTCCACAGGTCAGCCAGTATTTAGAGAAACGACTTTAAAAGGAGCGATGTTAACTCGGGTTGCTGAAAGTCACATCAGGGTGGGTACATTCCAATATGCGTCTCTCAACGGAAAAGATCATGTTCGAGAATTGGCAGAATATACGATCCAACGTCATTTTGCTGACCTTAACAATCAGGAAAAAAAATTTGAAGCACTTTTAGCACGCGTCATTGATTTGCAATCACAATTAATCGCTCAATGGATGTCTGTTGGATTTATCCATGGAGTTATGAATACCGATAACATGTCAATTTGCGGTGAAACAATTGATTATGGGCCTTGTGCCTTTATGAATCACTATAAACAAGATACTGTTTTTAGCTCTATTGACAGGAATGGTCGTTATGCATACGGCAATCAACCTATGATTGCTCATTGGAACCTAGCACGATTTGCTGAAAGTCTTTTAATTTTATTTGATGAGGATATTGATATCGCCAAAGAAAAGGCCTTGAGTATATTATCTTTATTTAAAGAAAAGTATTCGCATCACTGGTTGAATTTAATGGGTAAGAAAATAGGCATTGAAAATTCATCGAGAGTAGATGAAACATTTATTAATGAATTCTTAACCATTTTAGAAAAACATGAGGCTGACTTTACTAACTCATTTAGAAATCTTAACAACCCACATCAACTTAAACGCTCACTAACTGATGATGATGCATTTGTTCAATGGAATAACAAACGAATTAACCTGATTGGCAAGGAAAATATTCATAATAGTCAAAAGTTAATGGATTCAATCAATCCTTATGTGATTCCTAGAAATCACCAGGTTGAGCAAAGTCTTGATGATGCAAATAATGGGAATCTAGAAACTTTTTATGAGCTCCTCCAAGTCATCCAACATCCTTACTCCATGCCTAAAAATCAAAAATATTTAGAACCGCCATCGCTAGAGTATGAACAAAGTTATCGAACCTTTTGTGGGACGTGATTTTTTACCATTGGTGAGAGTAAGCACAATCTAGCTTATGTCCGTCTTTGGCGATATTCAGCAACTCCCTTCGCTGGGTTTGAATCTGATCAGGTGTTCCATCAAAATCACTTATAGCAATAGAGCTGCCGTTAAAGTTTCTGACACATTGCTGGTAAGGTGAAAATAAATAATACACAGTAAAATATACTCCTACAGCGGCTATTAAAAACTTTAAAAATCTCATCATCAATTCAATTCGTTTAAATTTTGAAGGTACTCTATTCTCTCTTCGAGTGGCGGATGGCTAGAAAAGAACCTCATAAAACCAGCTTGCTTTGTTCCGGAAACCCCAAGGGCACTCATCTGATTAGGGAGGTCGGAGGGCTGATAATAATTTTTTAGACGCGATAAGGCGGCAATCATCTTATATTTATCTGTTAATGCGGCTCCTCCATAATCGGCCCTAAATTCTCTTTGCCTTGAAAACCACATCACGATCATTGAAGCGAGAATACCAAGAATAATTTCAGCCACGATCATAGTGATGTAAAAACCGGGGCCGACGCCGTTACGAGTTTTGAATATCACTTTATCGACGGTATATCCAATCACTCGGGATAAGAACATCACGAATGTGTTAACAACACCTTGAATTAGAGTTAATGTCACCATATCGCCATTAGCAACATGTGACACCTCGTGAGCTAATACCGCCTCAATCTCATCTTTGGACATGTTATCCAACAATCCTTGCGAGACCGCTACCAGGGCATTATTTTTATTCATCCCTGTAGCAAATGCATTTAACTGCGAGGAGGGAAAAATTGCGACCTCTGGCATTCCTATGCCTGCTCTCTGGGCTTGGCTCGCAACGGTTTCTACCAACCACTTTTCAGTTTCGTCCTTCGCTTCGACAATGACCCGTGCTCCTGACATTCGTTTTGCTGTCCATTTAGAAATAGCGAGAGAAATAAACGCCCCGCCAAAGCCAAAACACGCGGTGAAAATTAATAGACCTTGATAATTAATGCCATTTTCGTCCAAATATCCCTTAAAACCAAACAGGCTCATGGTGATCGACAGCACGAACACGATAGCGAGGTTAGTGAGTATAAAAATAATTATTCTATTCATTGCTTCACCTTGATTTTGTTACAACAGATTGACCAAAAAAAACCCACTAAGTTTAGTGGGCAAAATCTAGGAGATTTTTTATTGAGCTAGGCTCAAAGTCACTCTAAAATTTAAATATTACAGAAATATGAAATTATTGAAATATTTTCTTTGCACATAATTTTTGAACACGATTGTTATCTTCTATAAAATTCACTAATTCTAGTTCAGTTTGAATCTCTATTTTCTGTGAAATTTGGTCAAACATTGCAATCGACTCTGGCTTAAGATGATTGGATAAACACTCACAAATTGTTATCACCTGAGCATCAGGCATTTTTTGGTCACCAGGTATAGAAAAATTGACTGAGGTATCATTGCATTGGATTAGTTTTGATTCCACTTGCTTAATGCCCTCAGCATAAATAATGTTTGATAAAAAAATAAAAAAAAATAAATATTTCATAAAAAAAATTTTTGGATGTCGTATATCATTAATAAAATTTTAAAAAATTAATATTACAAAATTATGAAAGTGTTAACTTACAGAGGTTTTATTTTTAGTTGCTTTATTCTCTTATCTTTATCCTATTCCAGCTTTGCTCGTACGGATACAGATATGCAGTCATTAAACCTTTTAATAGAGGAAGTTCAAGACAAGAAGGCTCAATTAGTGATTTTCAAAAGATGTGCTGCCGTGTATTTAACATCCTCATCGACTGCAAAAGTCCGTCCTGATACCGCTGAATTTGAAAAAAAGTTAAAGGGTGTCGCAAAATTTTTTATTTTTCTCTCGACGGAGTTAGGGAAAAGCGACGAGGTCAATCAAGATAGTAATCAAATCGAAAAAGATATTGATAATTTGTATTCGTATTATTTGGCTGATATTGAAAAAAATAAAAATCCAGATGGCAGCTTTGCAGATGGACTCATGCAGGATGATCTTCCGATCTGTAGCTCAATTTATGAAGCAAGTAAAACGCTCTAATCTACTTCATACACTCTAGGAAGGTTGAGCCATTTTCTAAAAATGATTGATATTGATTCTCTCTTATTTTTTTATTCCGCTCATCTTCAAAGGCTTCTTCATTAATTAGATAAAATCTGCCCTGCCTCATACCCAGTCGAAAAGTTAGATTAGTTTCTGGATTAAGGTCCTCTATGCAAGTCCAATTATTAATATCTGTAAAACTAAATTCCGTACAGTAATCTACTGTAATAAAATCTTCAAAATCATGATCACTTGGTTTGTTTGTTGATTCTTTTAAGGTTTTAGCTCTCTGCTCAATCAATATGTTAGAAGTTTTATCGTAGCGAAAACGATAGAAAAATTGATAAGGGTTAAGCATCTCCTCTTCAGAGCTTATATCGCGTTCATAGTAATTGATACAACGATCACTGCACTCGCTGACATCTTGATAAGTATGACAATAATGAGATTGCAAATTGGTATGAGATTCAGCAAATAAGTAGCTTGGCCAACAAATAATAAAGATAAATCCATTAACGATTAATTTATTCATGTCTTTATATTTTAAAGCAAACATTACCGATTATTAATTTTAAGGATTCTAACTAATCAAACTTCAGACCAGATTAATAATTTTTCCTTTGTTTGGCCTTACAATAAAATCAACCTTAGACTTCTCATTCATATTTGTCGATGTTATTCCCGCAAATACACATGTTGGATAATCCGTAACATATTTTTTTTGAAAAAAATTGATAGCTTCGGACAAACCCGGATTATGCCCGACAATGAGAACATTTAATTTATTTATCCCTTGAAGGTGGTCTAATATTTGGTCTCCTGATGCATGATAAAGGCTATCTAAAACACTTATTTCTTTAAAGGCACTTGGTACCTGTTCGCAAATTATATCTAACGTCTCTTTCGTTCTTGCAGCTGATGAGCATAAAGTGATATCAAATTGAATGTTTTTATCTTTAATAAAGCTGGCCAAAGTGATTGCATCATCTTTACCCTTTTTTTCAAGCACTCTACTGTGATCATCCACAAAATTCTCCCATGAGGATTTAGCGTGTCTTAAAAGATATAAATTCATACAGATATATTTCATAAATTCAAAGCAATATTATAAAACCTGAGTGAGTATGTTTCTATTAAAGACACAAATATTTATTTATATATTCGACGTCTGCAGAACTTATTTATAAAAAAGACATAATATTATTTAAATTATATTGTCTTGACAAGAATTAGAATTAAGCCTATGGTTTATTAAATAGTTTAAAAGGAGAGATCATGAATTTAGCTTTTTACACATATTTGGTTGGAGTATGCATAGGAAATATCTGTACTTGGGAACCCACAGTCGAATATAACAAATTTACATCGATAGAAAATTGTCAAATGGCTGGTGAACTTTTAAAAGATATTGCCAACCAAAGAGTGCTGGATGAGCATAACTATCCATACCTAAAATTTAACTATCAATGCTATAACTGGTGGGAAAAGTACAATAGAGAACTGAAGGACAAATACGGATATACTAAAGAAGCAGGATATTAATTAAAATCAGTCGATTTTACAGATATCATGCTAAGACTCCATTAGATCTTAGATAAATTGCTAGGCCATAACGAATTGCTCATGCGACCATCCCTAGAAAAGACGTCATGTTGACAATTATCATAAGTTTTTTTTGAACATTTTCGTCACTTTCTAATCACATGGTTTTTAAAAAAATACATTCATGAGATTAGTCTTAACAAATAATCAATTTAATCCAAATCCATTTTGGGGTAAACCCATATTAGATGATGAAGTAAAACCATCGAATCAACTTGTTGAGTTCTTTGATCAAAACGGATATGACCTCACGTTGTTAGAACAAAGTTATGCTGAGGCTAACCATGCGAAAACAACCGCGCATAGAAATTCTGAGCACATCACATTGAGACAAACATGGTTTATGGATGATGCCCCAAAAGGTTCTGGGGCTCATATCAATCATGCAGTCATGTTTGAAAGAAAAGGTTTTACAGGTGATGCGCTATTACAATTGAAACAATGGGCGAAGCAATCACCCCAACTATATAAACTAATCGCTATGCGACCAAAATGGGGGTTAGATTTTTCTATCGACTACTGTGACGAACAAGGCAATGTTTTTGAATTGCTTCACTGGGAGTTTGACGGGTTCGATTATCAAGAAATCTATAACAAGAAGATGCACATGGAAGAATTTTTAATTACACAAGATTGGAATGAAAGAGCAAAAATCATGCTTGATCAAAAGGAAGACTGGCATTCTTTAGGATTTTTTGAACAAAGTGAATGGAAAACTCATTTTTTTGGCATAGATAAAGAGCGTTTCAAAATGGTACTCTGGAAGTGAGAGATTAGTAAAATTATGAGAATAACAACAATATTTTTTTTAAATTTATTTCTAGGATTTATTTTTTCCCAACCTGCACTGTCGAATGAAAAATTAATCGATCAGGTTATTATGGGTGAGCATCGTGATCCTAATTTTACTATGCGAGATAGATATCGTCACCCAAAAGAAACTTTAGAATTTTTTGGCATTACTCCAGAAAAATCTGTTGTCGAAATTACACCTGGATTCGGGTGGTATGCAGAAATTTTAGCTCCGCTCTTGCGTGAAAATGGAATGTATATTTACGCTTCATATAAATTAAATGAGGGAATAAATCCTTTTTTTATAAAAGTAGAAAATGCTTTCAAAGAAAAAATGCAAGAGCACCCGAGTGTTTATGACAAATTAAATTGGGTCCACTTTGAAGCTAAAAATCCGCAGCTATCGCCAGATGGACCTGTTGATGCGGTTTTAACATTCAGAAACGTGCATAATTGGGCTCAAGCAGGAAGTATAGAATCAATGTTTAGGGGGTTTTATGAGGTTTTAAAACCAGGTGGGATGCTTGGCTTGGTTGAGCACCGTGCCAAACCAGGCACTCCCCTTGAAAATCAAATTAAAAGCGGCTATATGACCGAAAAATTTGTTATTCAAATGGCTGAAAGCGTCGGTTTTCGTTTGGATGCCAAATCAGAAATTAATGCAAATCCCAAAGACACTAAAGATTATGCTGACGGCGTTTGGAATCTTCTCCCTAACCTTCGAAATATTGCCGATGAAGATAAAGATAAAATGGTCGACATTGGTGAGTCAGATCGTATGACACTTCGCTTTGTAAAAGACTAAGGTCCTAACTTTTATCGATTATGAATTCTTCCTGTGATTTTTTTTACTTTTTATTACTCTCAGTGCGATGACGAAAATAAGTTACATCTCTGTTGATGAAGTATCAAAACTATTAATGGTCGATAGAGCCATCATTAAAGAGTGGGTAAAAGATGGGAAATTTCCTCCTCCGAATAGGCTTAATGAAAAAAGTTGCATCTGGAGTTATGCGGTTATTGAGAATTGGATTTCACAGCAGCAACAAACACAAGACTTTATCAATAATAACGACATCGACTTAATTTAAAATCTATGCGCTATATTTGCTTACTATTATTTGTTCCATCAATATTACTAGCCTGGGAAGATACCTTAGAAATTACAAATGACAAAAAAAGAAGAATTACATCTTATTTTAATGATGAAAACATGCAATTTTCTCGTTCAAAATATTATGAGTTCGACTGCGTTAATGAAAATTTTAAAATCTTAAAGGCAACCTCCTATCAATTTCCAGACTTAAGGGGGAAATCTCTTGATGAAAATGCTGATCCAGAAAAAGTTGTTCAACCAAAGCCTAATTCAAATGAACATATATTACTCAAAGAAGTTTGTGATCATAAATAACATGCGTAAATATATATTATTAATTCTTTTTCCATTAATAAGCTTTTCTGAAGAAATTACATTTCAATGTAAATATAAATCGAATGATGATCCATCAACAGAAATGAATGAAAATATTATCTACGATCCATCTAAAGAATCTCTTAGTGTTAAAAGGTATAAAGACCCTTTACAATGCGTTAAAGATAACTGGGTGATGAATTGTAAAGGTTCATATGAAAACGAGGATGATAATATTCAAGATTTAGTCACTTTAGGTCGAAAAGATATTAACTACAGACAGACCATCACATTAACCAAAAAAAATAATTCAGTACAAACGATTAATAAATTTAAAGGTAAGTGTCGAATTGTGGACAATAATTGAGAAGAAATTTTAAGTGATAAAAGTTTATCTTAAAAACTTAAAGAAAGCCTTATTGGCAATTGTTATATTGATTTCAGCATATTTTTGGTTTTCGCCAACCCAGAATTGCATCAGGAATGGTGAAGCATTCAAGTCTTTTGATATCTGGAGAGATGGTTTATCAACGAAAGAAAAAAAGTTCATTGAAGACATCTGGGCTATAAATTTATATGGCAAAGAAAAAACTAATTGGGAAAGATTTATTGCAAAACAATGTCGCTCAATCAATAGCTGGTAGCTTAGATATTTAATTTTAATAAATCAAAAACCACCCTATAAAATGATTATTTCACCTACATAACACTCACTATTGTTTTCATTAATCAATTGATCATACTTGGCTTGGCCAATGTTTTTATAATGAATGAATAGCCAAATCCAAGCTATCAATATATAAATAAAAAATAATTGCTTTAATTTATTTTCCATCATCATTTTCACCAAGTGGTATTAAGTTTTTCGAAGGATTGAGAAGTTTAAATTCTTCTTGTTTTTCCTTTTTTACCCCTCTCGCATCATTTATATTAGATTCAACCTCATGATAGTAAATATCATTATCAGACTCTAACCATATTAAAAAGCCGATAAGACCTATTATTAAACACAAAGGTATATATAAAATTTTTTTCATAAAATTCCTAACAATGAAAGTGTATACTTATCTTAAGTTAAATGTTTGGAGATTAATATGGAATGTGGTTGCGGAAGAAGCCCAACGGGTGAATGTATTGGCTGGCATAATCTATCTGAAGAAGAATATCAACAAAAGTTGGAAGAATACGAAAAAAATAAGTCTGAAAAAGAATAATACCCACTGGGTATATTCTAAGTGTAGATAATTTATTTCTCAATTAGCTTTACATTTGGAATAAATTAAAGCATAGTTCAATTTCAGATTATTTTTACAACTTTTCAAATCAAATATTTTTCAATAAGTATTCTCATTTTTAAGCACTAAATTTAATTCTTACTAAAATTTTTTATAAAGGAAAAAATATGCCTTCAGGTATCGTTAAATGGTTTAACACAGACAAGGGTTTTGGATTCATTATGCCAAATGATGGAAGCAAAGACTTATTTGTTCACTACTCAGAATTTAAAAACCCAACTGGAGATAAGCCTAATCTGACTGATAATGACAAAGTTACATTCGAAGTTGGTCAAGGACAAAAAGGTCCTGCAGCGATGAATGTTCGTGTTGAAGACTAAGTCACTTTAATTATAATCAGTACTATATTGCTTAGTACTGATTATAATTTTTCTCGCCTATACACAATCACTAACAGCTTCAAAAAATCGTTTTTGGCATACCTTGTCATTCTTACAAGGATTGTTCTCAATTAATTTATCATTTTTTAATTTTCTTATCATCTTAACTTTTTTGTTATTCATAACCACTCCTTAAAATTTATATTTATAGTCTAGATGTTAATTATTGATAAATATAATTAATTATAAAAATTATAATGATAAGTAAAAACTATTTAAAAATGAAGAACCTGAAGTTATTTCTTGGATTTAACAGAGTTGTTTTAATAGTATCCACAAAACCTGTGGACTACCCTGTGGGTAGATTGAAGTTATAATTTTAAGTCTTTGAAATGATGAGATATATCAAGATTGCTTCTTTTATAGGCAATTAATGCTGACAAAAATCCAGATAATTAATTAAAATAAAATGATCTAAATCA
Source organism: Candidatus Methylolitoribacter marinus (assembly GCF_051853155.1). Lineage (GTDB taxonomy): Bacteria > Pseudomonadota > Gammaproteobacteria > Burkholderiales > Methylophilaceae > BACL14. The sequence goes on along the minus strand of NZ_CP124221.1, from coordinate 436,391 downwards.
ATAACTTAAGTAATTAGTTGATTAATCAATTTTGACCATCAATTCATTCCTTCTGAAGAAAGGTAAGGTCCAAGGCGGGTTATACCGAGCAATCTTGATAGTGCCTTGCGCCATAAAATTATTTGCTTTTATATAATTACTCAACAATTCAGATTTCTCTGCATAACTTGGCTTTCTAACCAGTCCGGAAAATACGATCACAGCATATTTTTCTGTTGGCACTTTAATGATTTTAACTTCAGAATTGTTTGGCTTAGGCAGGGTGTCTAAAGTGTATTCTTTTGGCATAACAAAGTTAATCGACCACTTGTTATTTATATCGTCATCCATAATCGAACTGGTCATTAATAAATTTTCAGCCAGCGGAGACATCTCGACTGGAGCTGTCATGCTAATCTTCTGACTATCGCCTTCCCATATATTGTTGCCAAAAATATAATCCGCTAACAGCTTGAATCCTTTTGAAGAAGCTTCGTCAAAATCTCCATCTATCTCCACTTGAGCAATTATTTTAGGTTGATATTCTCTTATTTGAAACTCACCCTCTTCTAAAATGAGCTTAAATTCTGGTTCTTCAGTGGCCATAGCAGGATTAAAAAAAATATTTATAAAAAAGAAACTAGTAAAAAATAGGTTTCTCATAAATATATCTTCATTTACAACCACCATACCCATTGGAAATACATTTTTTTTCCTCTTGTGATGATATTTTTTTCTCTTCAACATTTATCTTAATTTTTTTTGAAACAACCGCCGGGTCATGCGGAATATGCATATGATCCCCAAGGATTAATTGCAGTGTATGTTCTCCTGGCTGTAATTCAATGACAGCCTCTGTTTGTCCTTTACCAAAGTGTTTATGATTATCATCACTAGGAATTGGTAAATTAATATCTGGGAGTTCTGCTACATCAATTAGTAGGTGATGATGGCCTGTATTATTAAATTTTATCCCAGCAGGAGCTATTCCCATACCTTCTAAACCAAAAACTATTTTTACCGGATTTGTAACCGTTTCACCATCCAAGGGTGAGATAATATACAAGTTGGCATTATCCGTTGCTTTTGATTTTTCAACCGCATGTGCCGGAACTATAAAAAATCCTAACAAAAATAAAATACTAATAACATAAGCTTTCATCTCTAAAATTCCTCTATATTGTAATTAATTTTCTATATATATTGAGAAGACACAAGGGTTTATTTAATGTTTCACATTAAAACTAAATATTTTGTGATTTTAAACATATCTTTTTTTTATAAGCTAACATGGGCTGAAAGATTATTTTATTGGAGAGTTATATGAGGTTTTATTTAGTAGCAACTATTCTACTTTCAACCATCAGTTTTGCTGAAGAATACCCAGAAGCAAAAGTTATTACACAAGAGCAAATCAAGAGTATTAAATTTAGAACTATCTGTATTGATGGTTATAAGTTTTTGAATACCGATAGACAGATAAGCAAGCATGTTTTAAATAACAGTACGATTCAGATGTTTGAAGAAAAGAATGGCATATCTGTGCCATCAAAATGTGATTAGCTTACTCGTTTTCCATGGTGTCATTTAGTCTCTGAATGAGGTGAAACCATCTTCTCGCCGTCCCATTGTTGCCCACACCAATAAACGCCTTCGGCATTAATGATACAAGTTCCACTTCCGCAACATCGCTTATCTTCCATATTGATTCCTTATTAATAAATACATCTATAGGATTGATACGAGAATCATAAGTGCATAAAATTTGATTTACTTTACATTAATCAAATGAAAGAAAAATACCTCTCCGCTACCCAGATTGCAAAAATGTTGAAGATTAGTAAAGAAAAAGTCTTTTTATTAGCTAAACATGGATTATTCCCAAAACCCATTCATTTGCATACAGGAGTTCAATTATGGAGCAAAACAATTGTTAAAGATTGGATAAGTATGCGTTTTAAAACAGAAGATTGGATAACCAAAGTTATTAATTCTGAACTGTTTTAATCTCGTTTAGTCATTATTATTCATTAATTTATGGATAAAAAATAATGCGTATTATCATCATCACCCTAGGGGTTTTTGTTATACCTTATTTGCTGAAAATATTATTTAATTTGCTTAGGAAACAAAAAAAACAAATTAACTACTCACAAATATCTCGATGAGAATCATATTTATGATTTTTAGACGCTTTATTTTCCGTTGGTTAATCAGAATAATCATGAGTAAATTTAGAAAGTAGACTGGGCACCGTGAATAATTACAAAAAATTAATGAATATTTTATTTGTAATAACCATCTTTCACTCACTGCTTATCATTGTGTGTTTGGCATTTTTAAAATTATTTAATACTGAAATTCTTGGAATGACCTACCTAAGACACTACACCATGTTTGAAATGCTATTGACTTTATTTTTTGGTCCAGCAATAGTTGTATTAGTGAATTCTGTAGCTACGAATAAAATCACCATCTGGCATTGAAAGCCACCAGTTTAATTAACTAGGTTTGCCTATTATTTTTGAGCACACCCCTACCTCAACAAAAGGGTTATTTAATTTAGATTGCTCCTCTGAATTATTTACACCTGTATAACCTATCATATTCGTTCTAATAAATTTCATCTCATATAAATCAACTAACATTTGTCCGCCAATAATATTACAAGAGAGCCTGTGAAATCCAGTTTCACTCATTATACTGTCGTCGCATCCTTGGCCAGAGGTTAAATCAAGGTTCTGTTCAGAGTAATTGATAACCCAATGGCTATATTTTGAAATGACATAGTTTGAATCTGCTTCAAATTCAGTACTACTAAATGTATTAGATGATTCATTAAACTTCACCCCAGCCACTATCTCAGCAGTACATACATAAGTTGCTGAAGATGAACTATCTTTTGGGTACATTTGTTCCATCACATCACTAGCTGCCATTGAAGGCGTATGGATAATAATGATCAAAAAATATAGCAAAAATCTAGAGGATCTATAAATAAACTTCATAAATATATTACGGGCTATTTATTTTTTTTATTTTTGTAGTAATCGTAAAGCTTGGTATAGCAAGGACAAAATGCCCACATAATAAACCAAGTTAACAAGATTCCATTCGTTACATAACCTGAAGCAAACCATTCCATAATATTTTTTCTCAATATAAATTAATAAAATAAGATAAAAGAACTCGTTAACAGTTCATTCTGTGAGGTTTTTAAGCTGATTGTGCTCAAAGTGTGCTTACCTTTTTTAAGTTATTTCGGAATTTTTCTAGGTCGCCACCCATGACTTCTTTTACTTTATTTTGTGCCATTTTCCAAAAAGGATAAATCTTCAAAAGGGTGTCTTCGCCCTCTTTGGTCAATTTTGCAAATTTTTGACGATTACCTGTTACTGCGTAAATTTCTATTAGACCTAAATTTTTCATGACATTAAAATTTCTAAGTAAAGTTGTTCTTTCCATCGATAAATTTTTTGAAATTTCAGATATCGAAGGGTATTCTAAAAGTGATGACGCTACAAGAATCGACACCTGATTTGGATTTATTGTTAATCCGGATTGTTTTATGTAGCTCTTATAAATGTTTGAAATATTCCTTGATGTTTTTCTGATATTTGTACAAAGACATTCACTAAATTCTAAAATATTTTTATTTTCTTTCATCCTAATAAATTATTTACATAAATTATAAATAAGTATACAGTTAAAATATGAATTGTGTATATACACATTAAGGAGAATATTTTGGCTGCAATCAAACACTTCAATTTAAAAAATGGAACATACATTAGATATTCTGAACAAGGCAAAGGAAGTCCATTGTTATTGCTTCATACACTTCGAGGTAGATTAGAATATTTTGATGAATTGGTACCATATTTAACAAAAAAATTTAAGGTAATAGTCATTGACCTCCCCGGTCATGGTGACTCACCTATTAATAAAAAAACTAACTATGACCATGGCTTTTTAACTGACTCTATTGTTGATTTTATTGAAGAATTAAATTTAAAAAACCTGACTATCGCTGGTGAATCAATTGGTGCTGTATTAGCTGCCACAATTGCAAAAAAGATACCAACAAGGATTAAAAAAATATTTTGTTTTAATTCTTACGACTATGACACACGATTTGCTCAAGGCGTTATGCGCGGAAACTTTGCATCCACCTTCCTTCTCTTTCATGTGAGTTTACCATTGGGTCTTGGTGTTTTTTTTGATAGTTTGCAGTCCTATCCTATACTGTGGCTAATTCTAAGAGGTGGATTCTACAAAAAGTCTGCGCTTAAGGGGGGCTACATAAAACTTCTTTGCAAATCTAAGAAAAAAAATGGTTTCATTTACCACCACCGGAATGTTTTCGGAAATTACAAATCAAGATTTAATGATGGTAACTTATATGCAAACCTAAAAACACCAGTTGCACTGGCTTATGGAGAGGCTGATTGGGCAAAACAAGACGAGCGATTAAAAACAATGAAGGCTTTAGGCCTCAATACTTTTCAGACAATGGAAAAAACTGGTCATTTTTCTTTTCAAGAATCTCCTATACAAGTATCTGAAATTATTATTGGTTAAGAATAAATTAAGGAATTATCATGGAAAAAGTAGCATTCATTAGCGGAGCAAATAGAGGAATTGGTTTTGAAACAGCAAAAAAATTGGCTGAGCAAGGGATTAAAGTTATTTTAGGTTCAAGAGACTTGAATAAGGGAGAAATGGCACAAAAAGAATTGGCTGCATTAGGTGCTGAGGTTGATTTGGTTCAATATGATGCTAAGGACATGGATGCGCCACAACGTGTTTATCAGTATATTTCAGAGAAATATCATAAGTTAGATATTTTGATTAATAATGCTGGTGTTCTTTTAACTGGAAATTTATTTGTTACAAACAGCTCAACCGTGTCCGACGATGATGTAAAAGAAACATTTCAAGTTAATCTTTTTTCTGTTATTTCTTTGACACAAGCACTTTTGCCATTAATAAAAAAATCTAATGCAGGAAGAATAGTGAATGTTTCCACAATTTTAAGCTCATTAACTCTTCATTCCGCCAAAGATTCTCCAATTCAACCAGCAAAAGAATTTGCTTACAATGCCTCAAAAACTGCTTTAAATGCTTATACAGTCCACCTTGCCTCAGAATTAAAAGATACAAAAATAAAAGTAAACTCAGGGCATCCAGGATGGGTAAAAACAGAATTAGGTGGTCCAAATGCCCCTATGGAAGTAAAAGATAGTTATGAAACTTCATTGTATTTGGCCACACTAGACAAGGATGGTCCAAGCGGAGGTTTGTTTCACAAAGGAGAGACTTTACCCTGGTAAATAACTATATATTTTTTATATAAATATGTGTATTCACTTAAAATTTAAATCAATAATTTGAAGGAAAGTTTATGAACAAGATAGCAGTTATCTATCATAGTGGATCTGGGCATACATCTAAGCAAGCCCAAGCAATAGCAGAGGGTGCGGATGGAATCTTAATAAATATAGATCAAGATGGAAATATTACTGATGAAGAGTGGGTCATTTTGGATCAAGCTCATGCAATAATATTTGGTTCTCCTACATACATGGGGACTGTCTCGTGGCAATTCAAAAAGTTTGCTGATGCATCGTCAAAGGTATGGTTTACTCAAGGTTGGAAAGATAAAATATTTGGTGGATTTACCAATTCTGCTGGGATGAATGGCGATAAATTATCTACCATTCATTACTTCTTCACCCTTGCTATGCAACATCATGGAGTTTGGATCGGCAGTGGATTAATGCCCTCATCCTTGAAGTCACAAAAAAGAGATGATGTTAATTATTTATCTTGTTTTGCCGGCGCTATGATGCAAACACCTTTTGACGCATCAACCGATGAAATAAACAAAGGTGATTTAGAGACTGCAATGCTTTATGGTAAACGTATCAAAGAATTTACCTCCCGTTAAATTAAGAATAAATGTAAAAGGTTATAAATAATAAAGAAGATCTTTAGTTGAATGATAAAATCAGCTTTTAATAATATTTAAGTAAAACAATATGCGATTACTAAGATGGTTTGTAGGCAAAGTCATACTATTTATAAATGCAATAACACTTCCAAAGCCTATACAGAGAGATAATATAAATCAACACAAACTAGACAAGGAAACAAAAGGCTTAACTATCTATCAATTTGAAGCCTGTCCATTCTGCGTAAAAGTCAGAAGATTTATAAGAAAAAATAATCTTAAAATCAATTTAAGAGATGCAAAAAATAATGAAATTTTTAAAACTGAATTAGTCAATGATGGAGGCAAGCATAAGGTGCCATGCTTAAAAATAGAAAAAACAAATGCTAAAACTAAATGGTTATACGAATCAGATGAGATTATTCTATTTTTAAAAAAAATTATTGCTTCATAGAAAAAAATTAACTAAATAATAGGCTTTACTTTAACCCTACAACTTGAGAAATAACTTCATATGGCTTACCTGATATTTAAATATGCTGTCACGAGTTTTTTAGTAGTGCTTATATCTGAAGTTGCCAAGCGAAGCGATAAACTCGGAGGATTAATAGCCGCCCTTCCTTTAGTAACTGTTTTAGTTTTATTCTGGCTATATTTTGAAAAACAAAGTGTTGAAAAAATTGCCAATCATGCTTGGTATACCTTTTGGTATGTTATTCCGACCTTACCTATGTTTTTAGTTTTTCCATATGTCATTAAACATCATGGTTTTTGGATGGCGATTATTATTTCAATTGTTGTAACCATTTTATCTTTTGTTGTTTTTGCAAACATTACAAAAAAGTTTGGTATTCATTTACTTTAACAAGTAAGGAAGTACAAATGCAAAAGCAAACCCAATTATTAATGTCACCACAGATATAAAATAAATTTTTAATGATAATTTTCTAGCCCTCATACATTGAGCAGCTAATAATTTATCCGCTGGACATGGTAATTTTCTAGACTGCCACTGTAAGTATCCAGAAAGAATAATTAAGATAAAAGCAGATGTGAAAATATATTCTTTATATTTTGATACCCAGACAATTTGTGGGAATATTGATATCAAAGAACTCAGTGCAGCCCCTGCCCCAATTGTTACTAATAAGGCGGGTAAGGCACAACAAAGAATCGTTCCAGTGCTGGTAAATAAGGTTAAAAAGGATAAATTTTTAATATTGCTTAATGTTTTAAGCTCGTTATTCTTTTTCATATTGCTTTCTGATGGCATCAGCCGTTTCATTGACTAATGAAATTTTCGTAACGTCATAGCCCGAGTCTGCAATAATGTTTTTTATTTTGTCCTCACTCACACCATCATTAGTACTCTCAAGAATAACAAAACCCTCATCTAAATTCACATAGACATCTTTAGTGGTTTCAATTTTGGATAAGCTTTTTTCAATGCCTTGTGCACAAAAAGCACATACCATGCCATTCACTTCAATTTTTTGAGTTGCAGCAAAAACACTGGTGGTTACAAGGGTTAATAAAATAAGTATTTTTTTCATTTAAATCTCCAATTGTTAAAAGGTATACATCACATGTATTTTTGGATTCCCCATATTAGATATGCCACCTTCTAAATACAGTGATTTATTTATTAATCTAATCGTTGGAGTAATTTCTAATTGTGGGGAAATGCCATTGATATTCGTCATTTCCAAAATAAACCAAGGTTGAGTTTGGTTGTACCCTGTCTCGTAAAATGAAAATCCAGCTTTTAACTTAGTTGTATCATGATTAATGGAGTCACCTCTAATGAGTTGATGACTAGCTAACGCATAAACTCTTTTAGTTTCATAATCCCATTGCAACCCTGGACTGACAAAAGTTGCACTTAATTCTTTATCGTTAATTGCTTCATTAGAACCCTCTAGATAACCAATGCCGCCAAACAACCACCAATTCATTTGTGAGTGTTTTTTATTTTGTCTAAATAAGCGATGAATATGATTTATTTCAATACCATCTCGGATACGGTTGTTATTATCCATATGGAATAACTTTACCCCTACCGCACTTTTGGCATCGTATGCATAATTAGTTTCGAGAAAGGTATGCCTTTTGCTGATATCTGACATGGATGTAACTGAGCCTTTAAAACTCATCGGGGCTGAAAAAAGAAGCGTCGGCAGGCTTAGAAAACAAATAAAAATAAATTTAATCATTTTAATTATTACTTCTTATAAAGCTTTGTTAACTCTTTAATTTTTTGCTCTTGGCTTTCTTTGTCATTTGAATGAAATGCCTCATAGACGCAAGATGCTAAATGTTTTTCCAATAGCAATGCTTCAGTTGATTGGCATGCGGAACTGACCGCTTTTAATTGTGTAATAATTTCTGGACAGTACCGATTTTCCTCAATCATTTTTTTTATTCCATTCAATTGACCAATAATTTTATTAATTCTTGGTAATTGCTCATTATGGTTTGGATGTTTGCAGTCACTCATAATTTACTCCTTTACATTAATATACTATATACCCCTATAGGGTATAAATCAATTAATATTATTTTTAATTTTTAAGCTGAGCATGCTCAAATCATGATTTTAATCAGCCCTGGTAACACACAGTTTCTGCAAGAATACTGTGTGTTCGCTTGCTATCAGTGGGCTCTATTGAATCGAAGAATGGCGCCCTCGACACGAATCGAACGTGTGACCCTCCCCTTAGGAGGGGGATGCTCTATCCACTGAGCTACGAGGGCATATCAAAAAGATATTTTAACTTGATTATTACTTAAAGGAGGGTTTGTATTTTTTATTGATAATACTTACCAAGTGAAGCATCACTGGAACTTCAACCAAAACGCCTACAATGGTAGCTAATGCAGCAGGTGAATTTAAACCAAATAAAGTTATTGCAACGGCAACTGCCAACTCAAAAAAATTAGAAGTACCAATTAAACATGCTGGACCGGCAATTTTTTTATTTAGTCTTATTTTTTTGGAGATAAAATAACCCAGATAGAATATGAGGTATGTTTGTAAAATTAAAGGGATTGCTATCAAGACCATGTGGAAAAAATTATTCGCAATATTATTCGATTGCAAGCCAAACAATATCACTATGGTTAGCAATAAGGAAAAAATGGAAAATGGTTTGAGCTTTTGAATAATATTACTAATATTTTTTTTAAAAAATTGACGAATAAAAATTGATGCAATCAATGGCATAACAATGAATAATAGTACAGATGTAAATAAAGTTTCATACGGTACGACAATATCAGAGACCTGCAACAGGAATCCAGCAATTGGGGCAAAGGCAAAAAGCATAATTAAATCATTCACTGAAACCTGAATAAGTGTGTAGTTAGAATCACCTTTCATTAAATGGCTCCATACGAACACCATTGCAGTGCATGGGGCTACTCCAAGTAAAATCATGCCAGCAATATATGCTTGAGCCAGATCTGCAGGAATATAATTGCTAAAAATATATGACATAAACAAAGTCGCGAAAAAAAACATTGTAAAAGGTTTGATTAGCCAGTTAATTGATAATGTTAGAAATAATCCGCCAGTATTTTTAGACAAGTCTTTAATTTTTGTAAAATCAATCTGCAACATCATTGGCAAGATCATTGCCCAGATAAGAATGGCAATCACCAGATTAATATTATGATATTCAAGTATTGCGATTTGTTGAAATTGCTGAGGAAAAACCAAACCCAATGATTGACCTATGACAATTGCTAGAAAAACCCAAACACTTAAATATTTCTCAAAAATTCCCATTAGACTAAAGTCTCCTTTATGTGCTTGATATGTGTTGCTATTGATTCAGGATGATTTTGAATTAACTCATCAAGTCTCGAAATAACTCTCTTCAATTTATCGAATAAATCTTGAAACGCCTTATCCTTTTCAGGACCATCAGTAAAAGCAGAAGGGTCTTCAAAGCCCCAATGATCTTTAATGCAATCGCCAACCCATATAGGGCATGGTTCCTTATGAGCATTACCGCACAGTGTGATGACAGCATCAAATCTAATATGAGATAAATCATCAATCGACTTAGAGGATAAGTCATTAATGCTGATATTGTTTGCTTTTAAAGTCTCTAAAGCTTTTGTATTAATCACTCCAGCTGGAGTGCTTCCCGCACTATAAGCATTAAAACTATTAGAGTCTATTGATTTTGCTATGGCCTCAGCCATGATGCTTCGGCAACTGTTATGCGTACAGATAAATGCAATATTCATTATTTTTTAAGTAAAAAATACATCTAATTAATTATGATAGATTTTTCAAGAGCAATCTCGTTCGGGTGGCGTGCATCGCCTTTTTTATTTTTCAGTGAATAGTCCAATTTTTTCGAAAGCCAATAAGTGTGCTTAGAGTCAATATGTGGATAAAGAGCTTCATCAATGACTCTTTCTTTCAATCTCTGATTTTTGATTGGAAAGGACACTTCAGTTCTTCGAGACAGATTTCTCTCCATCCAGTCGGCCGAAGAACAATACACGAGTTCTTTTCCTCCATGGTAGAAATAGAATATTCTGTGGTGTTCTAAAAATCTCCCAACAGTGGATAAGACCCTTATATTTTCTGATTGCCCTTTTACTCCCGGAATTAATCTTGATACGCCACGAATAATCATGGTTATCCTTACCCCGCTATTTGAAGCCCTGTAAAGCATATCAATCACTCTAGTATCCGTTAATGAATTGACCTTAATAATCATTTCTGCAGTTTTTCCAAGCTTAACTTGTTTGATCTCATGAGATATCATTCTTTTTAAAAACAACATATGCATCTCTGGTGAATTTATTATCTCCTTGGGTTTAACCTCCTTGCGCACACCTGATAAAAAGTCAAAGGTCATCAAAATATCATTACATATTGTTTTATCCGCAGTAAAAAGGCCAAAATCTGTATAGGATCGTGCATTGCCAGCACTATAGTTTCCTGTACCCAAATGCGCATAATGCTGAATATACGGCTTATTATTGTTTGGGTTTATTTCTTTTCGACTAATTATTAACAATTTGGCATGACATTTAAAATTGGGTTTTCCATGAACTACGTGTGCTCCAACATTCTCTAGTTTTTCAGCCCACTTTAAATTTGCCTCTTCATCAAACCTTGCTTGCAATTCAATGACAACATTCACATCAATCCCGTTAATTGATGCCTCCATTAAAGATTGAATAAGTTTGGATTTTTTATCTGCTCGATAAATTGTTTGTTTAATCGATACCACATTCGGATCAGTAGCAGCAGATTTTACAAACTGATTCACAATATCAAAACTCTCATAGGGGTGATGTGCAAGTCGATCTTTTTCTTTTATCCATTGAAAAACATCTTCCCCAAAATTAATTTTTCTCGGCTGATGTTTCGGAAAAAAGAAGCTTGGGTTGTTGATATGATCCAATAGGCCTATATAATTCGCTAATGAAGGGGTGCCCCTGAAGGGGTGAACAAAGTTTGTTGTAACATCGTGATTGTCTGCAATAAACTTAACAATATTTTTAGGCATTCTGGTCGATGTTTCAATTCTAACTGGCTCACCTGTTTGCCTGGTCATTAATTTACCTGATATTGAATCCCTTAGATCATCCATATCTTCTGCTGATAATAACAAATCTGAATTCCTGGTAACCTTAAATTGGTATTCATTTATATAGTTATGATCAGGGAATAATATACTGGCAAACTCGCGCATCATTGCCACAAGGAAAACAAAACCATATTTTTTTGCTCCCGTAGTCTGCTTAGGAAGCTCGTAGACTCTTTGAAACATTCTTGGGATCTGGACAATGGCATATCGAGTTTGCTTCGTATCTTTTTCCTGCAGCTCAACGAAGTAACCAGTTGATTTATTGATCATTTTTGGAAATGGTCTATTCACATTTAAAACAATCAAATTGAGATAAGGTTTGACCTGTTGAGTAAAAATACGCTTAATTGTCTTGCTATACTTTTCAGGCCAGTCGTTGTCTATGAATAATGTTATTTCATTGTTTCTTAGCTCGGGAATAATTTTTCCGAAGAGCTCAGCTTGAATCTCTTTTTCAATTTTTTTTGATTTTTTTTGAATGAAATCAATCTTGTTTTGAATATTTTTCTGATTTTTTGTGTTCTTGGCTTCTTCAAGCACGCTTGAGAATCGTATTTCAAAAAATTCATCTAACAAGGAACAACAAATACAGACATACCGAAAACGCTCAATTAGAGGAACTTTTGGATTTGATGCAATAGTAAGAACTCTAGATATAAAATCTAAATTACTTAGTTCTCGGTCATTATATGTAAAGCTCATCAGCTTGAATGGTAATAAATTAAAATGACAAAATTATGACAAATGTCATAAGTGAATGTTTTGGCTTTAAATTATATATAAACAATTGACATCTTCAAAACGAGTCCAATTTTATTCTTATTATAAAGACAGTAAGAAAATATTTTAATAATGTCTTGAGACATTATTATTTTTTTGTTAATATGTCCGGACTAATTTCATTTTGTTTAAGGATCAAAAAAAATGGCTCAAAATAATAAAAGAGTAACGAAAACTAAATTAACTTCGGTCGATGCTTATATCAAGAAGCATAATTCTCTTGCGCCCACTTCATCAAAAGCAGTAAAAAAAACTGCTCCTAAAGTAATGCCAATACCAGAATATTTAATCGCCCCTAAATCAACTTATCAGTTATGGTTTGAAGCTTATCAACAAGTCGCAATATCCTCAGATAAAAAAATTCATCAGGCTTACAAAAAACATAAGAAGTTTTATAAAGAGTGGAAATCAGATGCAACAAACTTTACCGCTTGGTGGAAAGAGAAAGCTTATTTATTCGAAGATACTTCTACTGTCGAAGAGATAGATAAATTAGATAAATCAAAAACAGCGGTTAATTTAAGTATCCCAACTAACAAATCAATGGATACACTGATTAACCAATTCAAAAAAGTCATGAAACCAATCCTGGATAAAACAAAGGCTCAAGAGGTAATCATTAAACACAAATTTTCACCGACTATTAACAAAGGACTTAAGCCAATCAATATTAAGTTGTTACTTGAGCTAAATAAAACAGTCTTCGATCAGAAGTTTGAAGATAAACAAGAATTAGCATACCAAGTCAGCCTGGTTGTAAATAAAGCTGAATATAAAGATACAGCCCCCGCCTCTTTATTAAAATTCAAAGAATTGTATGAAAATATGAAGAAATCAAATCCTCTGATTAGAGCAATTGTAAAAAATATTGATATTAAGGAAATGAGTAATGTGAAGCGGTATATTAATCGATACCGTCAAAAAGGCCATAAACTTTTAATAAATGTTGCTTCAGGAGTTTTTCCAGGAAGATATTAGGAAGGAAGCGCGAATGAAAAAGAAAAATCAAAAAAAACTAGCGAAAAAGAAGCAAGTTAAAATAAACAAGTTAGTTATTTTTATACTTAACATTACCGCTTTAGCATTATTAATATTTTATTTATTTCAGTGATAAGTAAATAAAAAAACCCGCCACCTGGCGGGTTTTTTTTGATTAATATTTTTAAGCAGCTTTTTTGACTGCTTTTTTTACAATTCTTTTTGCTACCTTTAACTTCGAAGGTGCTTTTTTTGAAACAACTTTTTTAGCAAATTTCAAAACTTTGGCTACTTTCTTTTTCTTCACATCAGCTTTTTTAACAGCTTTTTTTGCAACCTTCACCAATACTTTTTTCTTCAACGATTTCGCCATTTATCTTCTCCATGTATTAAAAAATATTATTATAAACAAATATTTAATTATAATAAAGACATAAAATAAAATAAATTATAATGTCTTATCTTCTTTTTAAAAAAAAATATATACAATTTAAGTTAATATTTATTTATGAAAAATGCTTGTTTTGAGTGCGCAACAAAAGAGAGAATCATGTATCGCTGTCGATACGGTGGCAAAAAAGATTGGGTGTATCTCTGTCAAAATTGTTTATTAACCTTACGCTCTGAGCATAGAGATCATTTTGAGTTTGATGAAACCTGGAAAACTTTCTAGTTCATTTTTGTAAAATATCTTGTATCAAGCTAATGCCGAACCTTACTCCGAAACCATTTACATCAGACATAGCCGCTCCTAAGCCACCCTTAGTATTACTGGAGGATAAATCCACATGAAGCCAAGGCTGTTTGGGATCAGATAAAAATTGACTTAAAAATCGTGCTGCGTGAATGTGGTCCGGGCCACCTTCTAATGTGCATTGCTTGATATCAGCTATATCGCTTTCAATGTCTTCTTCATAATCCTCATCAAAAGGAAAGCTACACACTCTTTCTCCTGACTTCTGACCGGAACCAACAGCCAAACAGGCGAGTTCAGGTTTATTGCTGAATATTCCACTATAGCGATCTCCCATTGCGACTGCCATACAACCAGTCAATGTTGCAAAATCAATGACTGCATCTGATTTGGTTTTAGTAGCCAATGTTAAGGTGTCTGCCAATACCATTCTACCTTCAGCATCTGTATGGATAATCTCAATAGTTTTTCCATTTAACGCTTTTACAACATCGTTTTGTTTGTAAGCTTTTGGTCCAATATGATTTTGAGCAATCGCAAGCCAGCAATCAATTTTTACCGGTAGTTTATTTAGAGAAGCCGCCTCCAAGATTCCTAAGGCGGTTGCGGAACCATTCATGTCCTCATGCATACTATACATATATTTGGATGGCTTTAAGTTATGTCCGCCAGTGTCAAAACAGATACCCTTTCCAACCAAGGTTATTGTTTTTTTAAAGGTTTTAGGTTGGTAAGTTAGGTGAACAATGGCTGCATCTTGAGGCTCTGAACCCTGCCCTACAGCTACAAAAGCTCCAGCCCCCATTCTTTTCAACTGACTCATATTGTATTCTTTAAATTTCCACTTTCTTTTAGAAGCCAGTTTTTTTATTTCTTGACGATAATGTGTTGGGGTTAAGTCATTGGGTGGTGTCATCGTAAGCTGTCTTGATAAAGTGTTTCCCGATACTATTGCTTCAATTTCGACAACCTCTTTTGCAGATAAATTACCAAAGAAATTAATCACTTTCAATTGCTTTTTTTTGATCTTACTTTTTCTTGAAGGGAGATCCTGAGAATTTAAAAGAGCCGTGTAAAGTAATTCACGATTCCATAAAGGATCGTCAACTTCACAAAATAAATTGATTGTTTCTGGATTTTCACTTAATAAATTTTTTAACCCTTTTCTTACATGTGTTTGTATTTTAAAAGTATTACTAGTTGAGTATTTTAAGAACACATGATGTCCAGCATTATCTCCGTCGACACTTAAAAACTTACTCTCTAGGTCATTAAATTTCATCTTCAATCGTTTTAATTTAGCTTTTGCAAGATCGGAAAAAATTTCTGAATTTTCAGATTTAAGGACATTTAAACTATATTTAACAGATTTTAACGACATTTTAGCCGAATTTGTTTGAAGATTAATTTTTACTTTCATGCTTAGACCCCGCCCGGTAATTTTTTTATAAAAAAATGGTAATTTATCGTAGAATTATACTCTTCGAGACAAGTTTCCTGCTTAAAGTTCTTAATATTTTATTTAAGCAGATTTAAGCCTTATTTTTTAAATTTTGTTTTACTTTGGAGTTGTAGTTTATGGAGTTGTATCCAGATACAGATATTCAAGAGACTCAGGAATGGGTAGATTCACTTAATTCAGTCATCGAATCAGACGGCGCTGAACGAGCTCATTACTTGATCGAGATGATGATTGATCAGGCTCGTCGATCAGGATCTAATTTACCTTACAACGCCACTACTTCATATGTAAATACCATACCGACCCATTTACAACAAAAACATCCTGGCGATCCTGACATGGAAAGAAAAATCAGGGCAATTATTCGTTGGAACGCTGTCATGACTGTATTGAGAGCTAACGAAAAATCTCCAGGCATTGGTGGACATATTGCAAGCTTTCAGTCATCAGCAACCCTATACGATGTAGGTTTTAATCATTTTTTTCGTGCGCCCAATGAAAACTTTGACGGTGATTTAATCTTTTTTCAAGGTCATAGTTCACCAGGTATCTATTCAAGAGCTTTTTTAGAGGGTCGACTAACTGAAGATCAACTCAGTAATTTTAGGCTTGAATCAACAGGGCAAGGATTATCTAGCTACCCTCACCCTTGGTTAATGCCTGAGTTTTGGCAATTCCCAACGGTATCCATGGGTTTAGGTCCTATTATGGGAATTTACCAAGCTCGCTTCCTTAAATATCTTCATGACCGTGGGATTGCTGATACCAGTGATCGTAAAGTCTGGGTGTTTTGTGGTGATGGTGAGATGGATGAACCTGAATCACTAGGCGCTATATCTCTTGCTGCTCGAGAAAAATTAGACAACCTTATTTTCGTTGTGAACTGTAACCTGCAGCGCTTGGATGGTCCGGTCAGAGGAAATGGAAAAATAATTCAAGAACTAGAATCAGATTTTAGAGGCTCAGGTTGGAACGTTCTTAAAGTAATCTGGGGTTCTTACTGGGACCCTCTATTTAATTTGGATAAAGATGGTTTCCTTAAAAAGCGTATGGAAGAATGTGTAGATGGTGAATTCCAAAACTTTAAAGCTAAAGGCGGGGCTTACACCAGAGAACATTTCTTTGGTAAATATCCTGAATTAAAAGAGATGGTATCCGCGATGTCAGACAATGACATATGGAGATTAAATCGTGGAGGACATGACCCTCATAAAGTCTATGCTGCTTATGCTGCTGCCACATCACACAAAGGTCAGCCATCAGTCATTCTTGCCAAAACAGTTAAAGGTTATGGAATGGGAGATGCAGGTGAGGGACAAAATATTACCCATCAGCAAAAAAGTATGGATATTGAATCGCTGAAAAAATTTAGATCCAGGTTCGATCTTCCTATCACGGACGAAGAGGTAGAAAATTTGAAATTCTACAAGCCAGAGCCAGACTCTCCAGAGATGACATATATGCGTGAAAGAAGAGAAGCTCTGGGTGGATCACTCCCTCAACGAAAAACCAAAGGAAACTCATTAACCGTTCCTAAATTGGATAGTTTTTCAAATCTACTAACATCGACAGGTGAGAGAAAAATATCAACTACTATGGCATTTGTTCGTATGTTGACAACCTTGGTGAAAGATAAGGAGATCGGTAAATATGTGGTACCAATTGTTCCTGACGAAGCTAGAACATTTGGCATGGAAGGCATGTTTAGGCAATTGGGAATTTATTCATCAGTAGGTCAATTATATGAACCACAAGATGCTGACCAAGTAATGTTTTATAAGGAACAGAAAGATGGTCAAATTCTTGAAGAAGGAATTAATGAGGCTGGTTCGTTTTCATCGTGGATTGCCTCTGGGACCTCATACAGCACCACAGGGATACAAACCATACCCTTTTATATTTTCTATTCTATGTTTGGCTTCCAGAGAATTGGAGATTTAGCATGGGCAGCAGGTGATTCGAGAACGAGAGGTTTCCTTCTGGGTGCAACTGCGGGTCGAACGACTCTGAATGGTGAGGGGCTGCAACACGAAGATGGTCATAGTCATTTACTATCAGCAACCATTCCTAATTGTGTATCTTACGATCCTTGTTTCGCTTATGAGTTGGCTGTGATTATTCAACATGGTCTTTATCGCATGATAGAGAATCAGGAGGATGTTTATTATTACATCACGATAATGAATGAAAACTATTCTCACCCCGATATGCCAAAAGGTGTCGAAGATCAGATCATTAAGGGTATGTATCAGTTCAGCAAAGCATCTGGTAAGGTTAAAAATAAAGTTCAGCTCATGGGCTCAGGAGTAATCTTTAGAGAGGTAATTGAAGCAGCACAGTTGCTTGAAAATGACTGGGGTATTGAATCCGATATCTGGAGTGTGAGTAGCTTTACTGAATTGCGTCGAAATGCTTTGGATATTGAAAGGTACAACCTATTAAATCCAGACGATGAGCAACGATCATTTATCCAAGAACAAATTATTGATACTGAATCACCGATTATTGCATCGACGGATTATATGAAATCATTTTCAGATCAAATTGCTAACTTTGTTCCTAACTCATTTACTTCGCTTGGAACTGATGGGTTTGGAAGGTCAGATAGCCGTGAAGCATTGAGATCATTTTTCGAAGTTGATCGATATTATATTGCTCTTGCTGCTTTGAAAGCATTAAAGGATCAAGGCAAAATTGATAAAAAAATTATGAGCGAAGCGATTAAAAAATATAACATCAATCCTTCTAAAATTAATCCTGCATTGAGTTAATTATGAGCGAAATTTTAATTCCTGATATTGGTAATTTTGATAGTGTCGACGTCATCGAGATCTTAGTAAAACCAGGTGATAAGGTCAATAAAGATGATCCTCTTATTACTCTAGAGTCGGATAAGGCCTCAATGGATATTCCTGCGACCGAATCTGGAATCATCAAAGAGGTTAAAGTGAGCGTGGGTGATAAGGTAAAACAAGGGAGTGCTATTGCAACCTTCGAAAGCGCGTCCGGCGATGAAAAAAAGATGGAGACAAAACCAACTATAAAAAAAGAAGTGGTTGATGATGTAAAAGAAAAAATTATTAGCGAACCTTCACGTCCATCCCCAGAGCCACCTCAAACAATTCAGCCTGAAAATAAACCCATGCCTGTGGCTGAAAGTATTATCTCTGAACCGACGAAAAAAAGTCATGCCTCACCCTCGATCAGAAGATTTGCCCGTGAGCTTGGGGTTGATTTATCCTTCATCAATGGTTCTGGACGAAAAAATAGAATCCTCATGGAAGATGTGCAGAACTATGTCAAGGGTGAGTTAAGTAAGCCCCGCTCACAAAATATGGGGGCTAATTTTGCGCCAAGCCCGATGCCTGTAATCGATTTTGATCAATTTGGTCCTAATGAGACTAAACCACTTTCTAAAATTAAAAAAATTTCAGGATCAAACCTCCATCGAAATTGGGTGTCTGCGCCACATGTAACTCAGTTTGATAATGCAGACATCACGGACTTAGAGGCCTTTAGAAAATCAATGCAGGCTGAGGCAGAAAAACGTGGGACCAAGTTAACACTATTAGCCTTTCTCATGAAAGCTGCAGTAAATGCTCTTAGAGCCTATCCAATTTTCAATACCTCTTTGGCAGCAGATGGTGAGAGTTTAATTTTTAAAAATTATTTTAATGTTGGCTTTGCGTGCGATACACCGGACGGATTAGTTGTTCCTGTTGTGAAGGGTGTGGAAAAGAAAGATGTTCTTGAAATTGCTCAGGATTTATCCATCTTATCTGCAAAGGCTCGTGAAAGAAAACTCACGATTGATGAAATGCAAGGGGGATGTTTTACTATATCCAGCCTAGGAGGTATTGGAGGAACTAAATTTACCCCTATCATTAACTGTCCTGAAGTTGCGATCTTGGGTGTTTCCAAAGCTGAGATGCAACCCATCTACGATAACAATTCCAAAGGATTTGAGGCAAGATTAATATTACCGCTTTCATTGTCATATGACCACCGTGTGATTGATGGTGCTGATGGCGCAAGATTTACCTCCCATTTACGCATGATGTTATCTGACGTTCGACGACTACTTCTTTAAAATATTTATGGCTAATAAAACATTTACTATCCCAGATATAGGTAATTTTGACTCGGTTGAAGTGATTGAAATTCATGTTAAGCCTGGCGATGCAGTGAATACTGATGATGCGTTAATCACACTTGAATCTGAAAAAGCATCGATGGACATCCCGGCAACTTTTAATGGAATAGTTCAAGAATTACTTTTAAAAGTTGGGGACAAAGTAAAGCAAGGTGATAATATTCTCAATTATGACATCCTCGACGCCAAAGAAACTCAACCTGCTAAGACAAAATCAGGATCAACCAAACCAGCTGAACCAACAAATGGTAGCGGAGATGCATACGATGTTGTTGTGCTAGGCTCCGGTCCAGGAGGCTACACAGCCGCATTTAGAGCTGCAGACCTTGGTTTAAAGGTTGCCTTAATTGAGCGATTCTCAACGATTGGTGGGGTATGTTTAAATGTAGGTTGTATCCCTTCAAAAGCTTTGCTGCATATGGCAAAAGTGATAACCGAAGCTGAAGATGCTAGTCATCATGGAATTAAATTCAATAAGCCCGAGATTGATCTTGAAAAAATTCGTGAGTGGAAAAATAATGATGTCGTTGGCAAACTCACAGGGGGTTTGAGTCAAATGGCTGGTCAAAGAAAAGTGGTCGTGATTGAAGGCTATGGAAAATTTACTGGATCAAACTCCATTGAAGTTGAAGGTAAAGATAAAAAAAGAACCAAAGTTAATTTTAATTCAGCCATCATAGCAGTGGGTTCCAAACCTATTGTCATCCCAAATACTCCAGATCATCCTAATATAATTGATTCTACTGGCGCTTTAGAGTTTAAAGATATTCCTGAAAGAATGCTAATTGTCGGTGGGGGTATTATTGGTTTAGAAATGGGAACAGTTTATGATGCTCTTGGATCAAAAATTACAGTTGTTGAACTTGCTGATGGATTAATTCAAGGATGCGATCGCGATCTTGTTCGTCCATTACAAAAACGTATGGAAAAACGCTTTGAAAATATTCACCTTAATACGAAAGTGATTCAGATTAAGGCCGATGGGGATAGTCTCAAAGTTTTGTTTGAAAACAAAGATGGTCAGTTCGAAGATACCTTTAATAAAGTAATGATTTCAGTTGGACGCACTCCGAATGGAAAATTAATCGATGCCGAATTAGCCGGAGTCAAAGTTGATGATCGAGGATTCATTAATGTTGATCAGCAATTCAAGACAAATATACCTCATATTTACGCGATTGGGGATGTGATCGGCCAACCAATGCTTGCCCACAAAGCAACCCATGAAGCGAAAATTGCTGCCGAAGTGATTGCTGGCGAAAAAGTCGAATACCAAGCTAACGTCATCCCATCAGTGGCCTATACCGATCCTGAGGTTGCTTGGGTAGGTGTCACCGAAAATGAAGCAAAACAAAATAATCTAGAAATTGAAAAATCAGTTTTTCCATGGGCTGCTAGCGGTAGAGCGTTGTCAAATAACAGAACGGAAGGATTGACCAAGCTCATATTTGATAAAGAGAATAAACGACTCATTGGCGCAGGCATTGTTGGAGTGAATGCTGGTGAATTAATCGCTGAAGCCTGTCTGGCTATTGAAATGGGTGCAGATGCTCAAGATATAGGGCTAACTATTCATCCTCACCCTACCCTATCAGAGTCTGTTGCCATGGCTTCTGAAGTGTATGAGGGAACGATTACAGACTTATTTATCCGCAAGCGCTAGTTTTTTGTAAATTTTTAAACCCTCAATCACAGCATTTTCGATTTTTTGATATTTCAGCTGCAATTGCTCCTCAAGGGAATCAAAAATAATATTGGCATCACCACCGGTAAGATAAATATCGATTTCATTAAAATTAAGATCATGGTGCATAATAAATTTTTCTACCGCGCCTGACACAGACATCAAAAACCCATGCAACAATGCCATATCAGAATTATTAATATCTATTGTAATATCTTTATTTTTTAATCTTATAGCAGCGGAATTTTGCATTAGAGACTGGTTGAAAAGATGGAATCCTGGAAGGATTAATCCACCTTTGTGAAGAAATGAATCATTTTCAATAAGCAATAAGTCAATAGTTAAAGCAGTGCCTGAATCGATAATGATCGCATTTTTTTTTGTTTTTTCAGTCAATGCTAATACACCTAACCAACGATCAACACCTAACTCATCAGAATAATTAGTTTCTAAGAATTGTTTATTAACTTTAGCAAAATAAATATGAGGACATAGTGGTTTTATTTTTTCGACAATTTGTTTTTCAAGGTTTTCAGAATTTACGCTTGAAATGAAGACTGTTTCGATTTCCTCAGAGTTAAT
Source organism: Candidatus Methylolitoribacter marinus (assembly GCF_051853155.1). Taxonomy (GTDB): domain Bacteria; phylum Pseudomonadota; class Gammaproteobacteria; order Burkholderiales; family Methylophilaceae; genus BACL14. Next base: position 414,511 of record NZ_CP124221.1, on the reverse strand, counting down.
AGATAAATCTATTAACTCTGTATTAAAAATAGATCCAGTTTTTTCAATACCTTTATTGGATGTTAAACACCACTTTGTTTTTGTATTACCAACATCTATGAAGAGATCCATAAATTAAATCTTATAAATAAAAAATTAATGACATAATAATGTAATAAATACTGAGTATAGTTTAGCAAAAATGGATCCTTTTATATCGAATAAAACAGAGAACTTAGTAGCTGCTATTGATTTAGGCTCCAACAGCTTCAAATTAATGATTGCTAAAATCATATCCCATAACGGAATTCTTCACATTGAAGAACTCGATACTATCAAAGAGTCAATTAAAATTGCCTCCGGATTGGACGATAAAGGTTTTCTCTCAGAAAAATATGTCAAAAAGACTTACGAAACACTCATTAGATTTGGTGATCGCCTTCGTAGATTTGATAAAAAATCTGTCACTGCAGTCGGAACCTATACGCTCCGCTCAATAAAAAATAAAAATTTCATCGACAATGCTCAAAAGCTTTTAGGTTTTGATATTGAGATTATATCTGGCACTGATGAGGCTGAATTTATTTACCAAGGCGTCATGCATGTTTCACCGGAGCTAAGTGGCAAACAATTAATTATTGATATTGGTGGAGGGTCCACAGAAATCATTATTGGTGATCGAAAAAAAATTAAAGATTCATTATCACTTTCCATGGGCTGTGTTACCTCTGCGGTTAGCTTTTTTGATGGAACCAAAGTCACCAAAAAAACTTTTGATAATGCTGTAGTTCATGCAAAAGAGATTTTAGAAAAAAACTTAAATAAAAATTTTAATAACTGGGCAAATGTAATTGGCACATCTGGAACATGCAGAGCCGTAGCTGATATTATTTTACTCAATAACCTTGATACAACCACCAATAGTCCCATTGATGAAATTGGAGGTTTTATAACACTCAAAGGACTTAAGGCAATAAAAACTGAGCTCATACAGGCCGGAAATGTTAATCAATCAAATCTCAGCGGAATAAAAAGTGAACGAAAAGCAGTGATTGCAAGCGGGTTATCGATTTTATTAGCTATTTTTGAGCAATTAAAAATTAAACAAATGGAAGTTACAGAATCAGCTCTTTTATATGGATCTATTCATAAAAGATTATTTAATTTAATTGAGAATCCAAATAATGCTATTGGAGCATATAAAAAAATTATTCCGTTAGATGTGTCTGATAAGATCAAAGATCAATGTGAAGAAGAAATAAAAATTCTTGAGGAAAAATTTTATTCCGACGCTAAACAATCTAATAGAGTTTACTTAACTGCCCTATCAATGTCGGAACGCTTAATTACCAAAGAAGAAGATCGAAAACTTTTATTATGGGCATCAAGATTATTGGAAATAGGTAAATCAATAAACCTCAAAAATTATCATATATATTCAAGTTACATTGTCAGCAATAGTGAACTTCATGGATTTACCAATAAACAAAAGGTAAGGCTATCCACTCTCATTCATGCCCATAGAGCATCATTAAACACTTATAATTTTAATAAAAAATATATCGACTGGGTTATGTTGTTCACGCTAAGGCTAAGTTATATTTTATGTAAAAATAGAGAATTATTCGATTTTTCTAATATAAAATTTGAGAAGACAACTAAAAAAATCATCATTAGCTTCAAAAAAGAATGGTTAAGGCAAAACCCCTATCTTTCCTACAGATTAAAAAAAGAAAATTCATATTGGAAAAAAATAAATAGTTATTTTAAGATTGTAACTTCTTAGCTATTTGTGTATTAATAATCTCATTTGCTTTAAGAGCAATCTCTTTTCGACTTTTATTGCTACTGTTTATACCATTAAAGTATGTAACCATAACCTCAAAACCAGGGTTTCTAACTATTCTTAGAATTGATTCAACCAAGGTGTCATTACCGACATATGCTGGAATATTTGTAAATTGATTATCTTTAAAATATTCGATAGAAACTGGGTAAGTCGATTTTTTTAAATCAACTGGAATTTGAAAAAAATTACTATGAAACGGTTCAACATGTTTACCAACTGTAGAAGTACCTTCTGGAAAAATAAAAATAGATGAGTCATTTAATGTTTCTTTAATTTGTTGGTAAGCTCTTAACATTGAGGTTTTTGATGAGCGATCTAAAAAAATTGTATTAGTAAACCTAGCCATTAATCCAAAAATCGGCCAGCTTTTTACTGATGATTTGGCAATGAATACAACAGGCATAATACTGTTGATAACTATAATATCTAACCAAGAGATATGGTTTGCAACAAAAAAATTATTTCTTAACAAACGTAAATTTATGCCAGATATTTCTACTTTTACCTTAAGAATCCTTAATAAAAAAAGGCACCAAGATTTTATAAATTGAGTTCTCATTTTTTTTGTTATTACAGGAAATGTAATGACCAAAAAGAGTCCAAACAGAACATGAACAAATAATTGCAAAATTTTTACTAAACTTAAAACTGTCATATTTTTTTCATATTCATAAAATAAGATTACTAAAACTTTGATAGATTTTCATGAATCACTTTAGTACCATTTGGATATCAGATACTCACCTAGGAACAAAGTCTTCCAATGCTAAGCATCTCATTAATTTCTTTAAGCATAATACCGCAGATAAAATATATTTAGTAGGAGATATCATTGACGGCTGGGAATTAAACAAAAAATGGTACTGGCCAAAATCCCATAATCAATTCATCAGGGTAATTCTAAAAATTTCAAGAAAGTCTAAAGTCATTTATGTCCCAGGAAATCATGACTCATTTTTAAGGAATTTTATAAGCTTGATTAAATTTTCCTCAATTTCATTTAAGAAAAATACAATTCATTTAACTAAACAAAAAAAAAGAATATTAGTGACACATGGAGATCAATTCGATAGTGTCAGAAATGTATCAGTCTTAATGAACAAACTTGGTGACCTTCTTTATTCTTTTTTTATATTCATCTCAACAAAAATTACTGACTGGAGAAATTCAAGAAATCTCCCCCATTGGTCATTTGCAACTCAGGTAAAAATGAAGTCTAAAAACGTAAAAAAATACATAAAAAACTATAAATTATTTATGGTAAATGAAGCAAGAAGAAGTAAGTGTGACGGGGTTATTTGTGGTCATATTCATCATCCTGAAATAGAAACTATTGATGGAATCAATTACTACAATGACGGAGACTGGGTTGAGCATCTTTCAGCTTTAGTAGAAGACAAAAATGGAAATATAAAATTAATATATTGGAAAGAAATTAAATAGCCAAAGGAGTTAATATGAAAATTACAAATCTGCAAATTCAGCAAAATATCCAAAGTGCTAAAAGAATAAATAAATCATCTGCAAACCCATTAATCATAGCAGATTGGGTAAGAGATAAAAAAGATTTACAAATGGTACAAAAACTTCGTTATAAAATCTTCAAAAAGGAAATGGGAGCAAATATCAAAGGATCACTCGACAAGGATACACTTGATGATTACTGCGAACATCTAATTATTAAAGATGCAATTAATAACCAACCTGTTGGTACGTATAGAATTCTTACCCCTTATAAAGCTAAAGAGTATGGCTCTCTCTACACTGAAAGTGAATTCAATATTGGAAGTCTTGCTTCAATAAAAAATGAGATGATAGAGCTTGGAAGAGCATGTATTGATAAAAAATATCGAACTGGCGGAGTGATCATGATGTTATGGGCTGAAATTGCAAAATTTATGGTTACCAATAAATTTCGATACCTGATTGGCTGTTCAAGCGTTTCAGTGAAAGATGGAGGATTTAATGCTGCCAATTTATATAATCAACTGAAGTCGCATAAACAATTTCTTGACTTAGATGATGTTTATCCACTTCACCCATTACCTGTTGAAAAGTTATGCAATGATGAAAAAGGTAATATACCTCCATTGTTAAATGGCTATATTAGACTCGGAGCAAAAATTATTGGTAAACCTGCTTGGGATCCAGAGTTTCAAACTGCTGATTTTCTTACTTTACTCGATTTAGAAAATTTGCCCAGTAAATATAAAGCTCATTTTCTAAAGTAATTAATTTTCATCAGAAATACTGCGAGAGAAAATCTTTTTTTCAAAAGGTTTTATTTTCGTATCAATGCGATTTGCAATAATCAAATCAGAATTATCAGTAAATTTTTTAAAAGATTTTTCAATATCAAAAGTCATTATACTTTTTTGTTGATCAAGCAATGGTTCATAAATAATAATTTTTTGGCCTTCCTGTTTCAAAATCTTGATTACGTCAATAATGGCTGATTCTCTAAAGTTATCTGATTTTGATTTCATAACCAATCTATATACACCAATTGTTTTTACCTTTTTTTCAATAATTTTATTTGCTATAAATTGTTTTCTTGTCTGGTTACTATCTACTATAGCCTTCATCAGATTATTAGGAATTTGCTTATAAGAAGATAATAACTGTTTGGTATCTTTTGGTAAGCAATACCCACCATAGCCAAAAGAAGGATTATTGTAAAAATTTCCAATTCTGGAATCTGTACAAACTCCATCTAATATATCTTTTGTATCCATACCCAATTTAATTGCATATGTATCTAATTCATTAAAAAATGCTACTCTCATGGCAAGGTATGTATTTGCAAACAATTTTATAGATTCCGCCTCTAATTCATTAGTAAATATTAATGGGGCTGTTCTATTTAGAGAAAGTTTTTTGAATATCTTGCCAATTTTTTTTGCATATTGGTCTTTTCCACCGACCACTATCCTTGAGGGGTTTAAACAATCATACAGCGCCGTGCCCTCCCGGAGAAACTCTGGTGAAAAATAAATCTTTTCATATTTAAAAATTTTTCTTAAATAATTCGTATAACCAACAGGTATCGTTGATTTAATTAATATTATACAATCCTTGTTAACTTTTAAAATATTTTGAATAGATTTTTCAATTGAAGATGTATCAAAAGAATCATTATCTACATCATAATTTGTTGGTGTAGCAATGATGATTAACTCTCGGCTTTTATAAGCTTTTTCAAAATTTTTAGTTGCTGCAAAATCTTTACTTACATTAATCAAATAATCATCGATCATTGAGTCACTAATTGGTGATTTCCTCTGATTAATTTTTTTTACTTTACTCTCATCAACATCAACCAATACAACATTGTGCAGTTGATCAAGCATTATGGCATTTGCTAATCCAACATAACCTATACCAACAATAGCAATCTTCAATGAGTTAAACCTGAAATTAGAATATCATGACATTCTTGCCAAGACCATTTTCTGGATGATTGACGCCTAATTTGGTTACGGTTTAAACCAAATGCAAGCTCAATATTTTCTTTTAAATTTTTTCCAAGAAAACCATCCACTCCATGTGTAACTATATCCTTAGGTCCAGTAACATTATAGGCAGCAACAGGAAGGCCATTTGAAAGAGCTTCAATAATAACTATTCCAAATGTATCAGTTAAGCTTGGAAAACAAAATACATCATTCGCATGATAATATTTGGCTAAATCTTTACCAAATTTATAGCCAACAAAATTGATACTTTTATATTTGTTTTCTAATTCATTTCTAATTGGACCATCACCGACAATAGTTATCTCAAAATAATTATGTAATTCACATAATTTCATCAGATTTTTCTCTTTGGATACTCTGCCAACATATAGGACTTTGATCTTATTTTTATTTTTTCTCTTAAAAGGAGCATCAATAATTAAATCCTTAGATACACCCCGAGTCCATAAATGAAGATTTGTGAATCCTAATTTTTTTAAATCATCTAGACAAGATTTGCTTGGAACAAAAATCATTTTCGATTTCTTATGAAATATTTTCAAATAGAAGTAGGCGATATTCTTAAATCGTCCAAAATATGATTCTAAATATTCAGGAAATCGAGTATGGTACGCCGATGTAAAAGGTAATTTATTAAATTTGCAGTAAATTCTGGCTACCAAACCAATTGGTCCTTCTGTGGCTATATGAATATGGGTGGGATTATGTTTTTTAATTTCCTTATACACCTTGAAAAACTGAAAACAAAACTGGATTTCTGGATAAGCATTAAAAGATTTGTATTTGAATAATGCTGGATGAATTATTTTTATTTTATTGTTAGAGAATTCAAAAATATTTTTGTAAGTTGTTGAAACGCCGTTAACTTGTTCAAATGTATCTGTTGCAATTAAGATGTTTTTCATACATTTGTGATTTTTTCATCAAATTGTTTCATTTATATGACAAAAGGAAATAACCCTAATTATTATTAAAAATGATCTCAAAATTGTCATAAATGTTTAACAAACCACTAATATATTGAAAACATGCCCAAAGCATTAAAAACAATTCTATTACATTGCAATAAAGCTGATACAGACTTTTGTGTGAAGCTAAATAAGCTTTCAAAAAATCAGATGATTCTTTATTTTTTTAACTTTATCAGCTGGTTAGGTAACGGAAAGATATGGTATTTCATTATATTTTTAATCCCATTCTTTCATGCTGATGGCATTAAAATATCTCTTGAGATGATCTTTTTCGGATTAGCAGGTACTTTAATTTATAAGCTCTTGAAATCTAAAATCAATCGCCCAAGACCATATAAAGTAAATCAATCTATCATTCTTGGTGGAAAAATATTGGATCAATTCAGTTTTCCATCTGGTCATACACTTCATGCAGTTATTTTTTCAATGATCCTAATATTTTACTTCCCTTTATTAACTGAAGTTTTTATTATCTTTACGTTTTTAATTGCCTTATCAAGAGTAATCCTTGGAATGCATTTTCCATCAGATGTATTTATTGGGGCTATTATTGGCTATCTTATCTTCCAACTATTTTTAATATATAAACAACAGTATGAAAATTTTATTTTTATCTGATGTCTACTTTCCTAGAGTCAATGGTGTCTCTACTTCGATAAAGATATTTATTGAAGATCTACAAAAATTAGATCATGAGGTACATTTAATATGCCCGGCATATAATGAAAAAAGTACAAAATTAAAAAACATTACTACAATTAAATCCAAACCAATCTTTTTTGATCCAGAAGACCATTTGATGTCATGGAAAGAGTTAAACAAACAAACTGATTGGATTAAAAAACAGAAATTTGATCTCATTCATATCCAAACTCCATTTATTGCTCATTATTATGGAAAAAAAATAGCCAAGATTCTTGATATACCAATTATTGAGACTTACCATACCTCCTTCGAGGATTATCTTCATCTTTATTTACCGATACTTCCAGAGCGCTTCGCTCGATGGTTATCAAGAAATATAGCTAAATATTTATGTAATCATTGCGATGGTATTATCTCTCCCTCTGAACAATTAAAGGATGTTTTAGAAGGATATGACGTTAACAAGCCTATAAAGGTTGTCCCGACTGGATTATCGGAAAATTCTTTCAGGAAAACTAATAAATATACTTTCCGTAAATTATATAATATCTCGCCTAATGATAAATTGTTATTGTTTGTTGGACGAGTTGCTCATGAGAAGAACATTGACTTCTTATTATATGCATTTACAAATATTCTGAAACAAAACCGTACAGTAAAATTCCTGATTACTGGCGAAGGTCCAGCATTTTCCCACATTCAGAAACTTATAAAAAAATTAAATATAGAAAAATCTGTAATACTTACCGGGTACCTAGAAGCTGAGAATGAACTATTAAATTGTTACGCATCCTCAGATCTTTTTATTTTTAGTTCAAAAACTGAAACGCAAGGCCTTGTTCTGATTGAGGCCATGGCTCAAGGGTTACCTGTTATTGCTTTAGCCGAAAATGGAACAAAATCAATACTGGAAAATAATCCTGGAGCAATTATTGGAAAGGATGACCCAATACAGTTTGCTCAAGCTTGTTGCAAGCTTCTAAATAATTGGAAAAAAATGTCCGAAATGGCTATTCAAGGCAAAAAAGAAGCAAAAGAAAAATGGAGCTCCAGAGCACAAACAAAAAAACTTATCGGTTTTTATGAAGCTGTGGAAAATAATTATTCAAAAAATCACTCCAAGAATAACTTGTTTACTACTAAAAAATTAAATAATTAACTTATTTAATTTTTTAAATTTTGGTCGGAACGGTGAGATTCGAACTCACGACCCCTTGCACCCCATACAAGTGCGCTACCAGACTGCGCTACGCCCCGATTATCCTTTGAGTATCTTTAAAATTTCTGCTAATTGATTTTTAAGGTTAGTTACAGGAACATTGCTATTTAATGGCTCATTCGACAAAGGAAGTTCTGCTTGAGCTTTTTGTACTTGTTCTTGTGATGTTGTTTCTTTAACAAACTGTTTATTAGATAACTTTTGCTTTGCTCCTTGAATCGTATAACCTTCTTCATACAACAGCTCTCTTATTTTACGGATAAGAAGCACTTCCTCAGGTTGGTAATATCTTCGATTACCCCTGCGGGTATTTGGAGATAAATTAGGAAACTCTTGTTCCCAGTATCTCAAAACATGAGGTTTAACGTCACATAACTTACTTACCTCACCGATTGCGAAATATCTTTTTTGAGGTAGTGGAGGTAAATTTATATTGGTTTTATTATTTTCCAGAAGATCCACCATCTACACTAGACTTTAATTTTTGGCTAGAATGGAAAGTGACTACTCGTCTGGCTTTAATAGGAACTGCTTCCCCAGTTTTTGGATTTCTTCCGGGCCTCTCTGATTTGGTTCTTAATTCAAAATTTCCAAAACCAGATAATTTAACACTTTCACCATTTTCTAGAGCAATTTTAATTTGCTCAAAGAAAGCCTCTACCATTTCCTTAGATTCTGTCTTATTCAAACCCACTTGTTCGAATAATAAATTTGATAAATTAGCTTTGGTTAATGTCATGTTAATTACAATCTTAATTCAGCATTAAACTCTTTTTTTAATAAATTAATTACTTCTGTCACACTTTTTTCGACGTCTTTTTCCTCAAGTGTTTTGTAAGTATCTTGCATAAGTATCAGAAATGCAAGGCTTTTTTTCCCTTCAGCAATCCCTTGACCCTGATAAACATCAAAAATTCTGAAGTCTTTGATGAAGTTAATGTTTCTTTTTCTGACCACATCAACCACATCACCTGCAACCACTTCTTCATCCATCAAGACTGCAATATCCCTTTGTAATGGAACAGATTTAAGAATCTCGGTATTCAGTTTAAAATCATTTCCAGACAAATGATTTAAACCAATTTCAAATAGATACACTTCCTGATCCACGTCTAATTGTTTTTGTAGGGATGGATGTAATTTTCCTATGCACCCAATCTTTTTATTATCTCTGTATATATCTGCTGACTGCCCAGGATGGAATGCGCCAATGGTCTCTGCTGATTGTTTCATCGTAATGCCGTCACCTAATAATTGCTCAAGATCAGATTTCACATCATAAAAGTCATGGGCTCTATTTTTTTCTATCCAATTTTTAGGGATTGCCTCACCTGAAACTAGACCGCTTAAAACTTGCTCTTCTGAGAAATTTGAGTTCTCTTGGGTAAATTTGTTAGCAATCTCAAAAAATTTAATTTGAGTACGGCCACGATTGATATTAAATTTCAATGCTTCGATATGGCTAGACCATAAATGACTTCGCATGGTATTCATATTTTCAGCAATTGGGTTTTCGAGCTTAATAATATGGTCATTACCGTGAACAATTGACTCCATGGATTCATCAATAAAGCTATAACTTACTAATTCAGAATACCCAAGGTCTGACATTGTGTGCCTTATCTTGCGCACATCAGAGTGTCTATTCTTGCTTGATCTGGGGTTAAGCATCATTTTCGGGTTCATTGCCCCAATATTGTCATAACCTCTAATCCTGATCACCTCTTCCACTAAATCTTCTTCAATCTCAAGATCAAATCGATAAGATGGTGGGGTCACTGTGAAAATGCCATTACTCAAAATGAATGCTAAATCTAAGTTATTGAGTATCTGAGCCACCTCATCTTGACTTACGTCTCTACCTAAGATTCTAGTAACTTTACTTGGCCTTAATTGAATTGGGTGTCTTTGCGGCAAATCATGGTTGACGCTTGACACTTGGCTTGTATGGCCACCACAGTATTCATTGATGAGATTAATGACTCGGGTTAGCGCATGCTCTGTCTGAGAGAAATCAACACCTCTTTCAAAGCGGTGAGACGAGTCTGTATTCAATCCATAACTTCTAGCTTTACCTGCCATAGATAATGGAGTGAAAAATGCGGATTCAATAAAAATATCTGTGGTATCGGTCTTAACAGAAGACTCTAATCCACCCATCACCCCCGCTAAAGCGAGTGGACCATTATCATCAGCGATCACCAAATCATTTTCTATCACCTCAATTGTTTGATCATTTAACAAGGTCATCTTTTCTTGTTTAGATGCATTTCGGATAACCACATTTCCCTTAATTTTATTTAGATCAAAGGCATGCATTGGCTGACCAGTCTCTAACATCACATAGTTCACTAAATCAACGACAGGGTTGATTGATTTAATATCAGCACTGTCCAGTCGATGAATAATCTCATCTGGAAGCTGAGCTGAGTTGTTGAGCTGGGTAATTGATGCATAACTATATATCGGACAGGCCTCTATATTTATCACGTTTGGAGTAATTTTGCATTGATCGTTCGAGGTAAGCTGATTTATTTTAGGCATATCAAAAGGTAAGCCTTTAATTGACCTAACTTCTCTTGCGATACCTAAAATACTTAAACAATCTGCACGATTGGGAGTGAGTGACACCTCAATTACCGAATCATTTAAATTAAGCACTTTTGCAATTGGTTCACCATTAGTGAGGTCAAGACTGAGTTCCATTAACCCATCAGCCTCCTCAGACAATCCAATTTCTTTTGCTGAACAACACATCCCAAAAGACTCAACGCCCCGAAGTTTTGACTTCTTGATCGTAAATTCTGGAAATTTTGTGCCAATGAGTGCACATGGAACTTTAATGCCTGCTCTGGCATTAGGAGCACCACAAACAATTTGTAGTTTTTCGGACCCTACATCTACCTGACAAACATTTAATCGATCCGCATCAGGATGTTTTTCAATGCTAACAATTTCCCCTACAACGATGTTCTGAAGAGAGTCGCCAGGATTATTTATAGACTCAATCTCGAGACCTGCCATCGTTAAGTCATCAGCCAACTCATTGAGATTTAATTTATTTGCAAATAATTGATTTAACCACGCATAAGAGAATTTCATTTGAATTGCTCCAAGAACCTGAGGTCGTGATTAAAGAAATGTCTGAGATCATTAATGCCGTATTTCAGCATCGTCAACCTTTCAACACCAAGACCAAAAGCAAACCCTTGATACATTTCTGGATCAATATTCACATGCTTTAATACGTTCGGATGAACCATTCCACAACCACCTATCTCCAACCAGCCATCATTCCAACTCATATCAATCTCTGCAGAAGGTTCTGTGAATGGGAAGTATGAAGGTCTAAAACGAATAGTTAAATTTTCATCCTCAAAAAAACTTTGTAAAAATGACTGCACCACCCCCTTTAAATTAGCGAAGTTCACATTCTCATTAATCACTAATCCTTCCACTTGATGAAACATTGGTGAGTGGGTTGCATCAGAATCGACACGGTACACTCGGCCTGGTGAAATGATTTGGATAGGTGGCGTATTATTTTCCATGTACCTAATTTGCACGGGCGAAGTATGCGTTCTTAATACATGCTCTTTATTAACATAAAAAGTATCATGCATCGCTCTGGCTGGGTGGAACTCAGGAATATTTAATGCAGTAAAGTTATGAAAATCATCTTCAATTTCTGGACCATCAGCCACATCAAACCCGATCCCATGAAAAATGGTGCTAATTTCATCGATGGTATTCATGACTGGATGGAGTGACCCTTTCATCTTCGGTCGAGATGGAAGTGTGACATCAATTTTTTCTGTTTCTAATTTTTCATTCAACTCAAGATTTGAAATTTCTTCTTTACGAGTCTCTAATAAAGATTCGATTTGTTTTTTAACTTTATTAATCTCTGCACCTTTTTTAGGCTTCTCTTCAGGTGAAAGGCTGGCTAATGATTTCATCGCCTCGGTAATTGGACCGCTCTTGCCAAGAAATTTGGATTTGATATGGTCAAGCTCCGCCAGCTTCGAGCAACTAGCAAAATCTTTTTTTGCCTGATCAATGAGTTGATTTAATTGGTCCATAATATTTAAATAAAAAAGGGGCTTTCTTAAAAGCCCCTTTTTAAAAACATATTTTTAAATTAGGCTTCAATATTTGATTTAGCTAATTCTGCATATTTTTCAAATGCAGCTTTATCAAACACCGCTAGATCAGCTAGAACTTTTCTATCCACCTCTACTGAAGCTTTTTTCAAACCGTTGATTAAACGGCTGTAAGTTAAACCAAATTCTCTAGCACCGGCATTAATACGTGCAATCCATAATGCTCTGAATACTCTTTTCTTTTGTCTTCTATCGCGGTAAGCATATTGTCCCGCTTTCATTACCGCTTCTTTAGCTACACGAAATACATTTTTTCGTCTTCCTCTATAACCTTTAGCAGCATCTAATACTTTTTTATGTTTGGCTCTGGCAGTAACGCCACGTTTTACTCTAGGCATAATCTTCTCCTTATCTCTTTAACTATTGAGTAGGCATCATGGCGCGTACACGTTTCACATCAGTAGAAGATATGATCTCGGTACCACGAAGATGTCTTTTTTGTTTAGTTGTTTTCTTGGTCAAGATATGACGAAGATGTGAATGCGTTCTTTTGATCGCACCACTTCCTAGAAATTTGAAGCGTTTTTTCGCTCCACTTTTTGTTTTCATTTTTGGCATTTTTTTCTCCTTATTATTAAGAGACGCCTAGGCATGCCTAATTAGCCGTATCGTCTTCTTCTTTCTTTTTTTCGACCTTCTTAGGTTTTTTATTTGGTGATAACACCATAACCATTTGACGGCCTTCCATCTTTGGAAACTGCTCAACTACTGCGTATTCCTCAAGATCTGTTTCAACTCGTTTTAATAAATGCATGCCGAGTTGTTGGTGGGCAATTTCTCGCCCTCTAAAACGCAAGGTCACCTTAGCTTTATCGCCATCGGTCAAAAAGCGAATTAAGTTACGCAATTTAACGTTGTAGTCACCCTCGTCTGTACCAGGTCTAAATTTGACTTCTTTAACCTGAACATTCTTTGTTTTCATTCGTGCTTCATGGAGCTTTTTGCTTTGGGCATATTTAAATTTCCCATAATCCATCAAGCGACACACAGGTGGTTCAGCTTTTGGTGCAATCTCAACTAAATCGGTATCAAAATCATCCGCTTTTCCTAAAGCTTCAGATAAGCTCATAATTCCTAGAGCTTCTCCTTCCATACCTACTAAACGAATTTCTTGGGCTGTTATGTCTCCGTTAATTCGTGCGTCTTTTGATTGTGCTATGCTTAACCCCTAAAAAAAATAAAGCCGTTAACTCACTTTTTAACTTTTGGCTGTAATTTGTGTGTTCATTGTTTCCACAAACTCTTCTAGAGTCATTACACCCAAATCTTCACCTTGTTGAGTACGAACGGCAACTTGTTTGTTTTCCATCTCCCGATCACCTATAACTAACAAATACGGTATGCGAGAAATGCTATGTTCGCGTATTTTATAGGTTATTTTTTCATTTCTCAAGTCTGATTCGCATCTAATATCATTTTTCTTAAGAAAATCAACAACATCGCCAACATATTTGGCCTGGGAATCCGATATATTCATCACCACAGCCTGGACTGGTGCAAGCCATGTCGGAAACTTCCCGGCGTAGTGTTCAATCAAAATTCCTATAAATCTTTCCATAGAGCCTACAATCGCTCTGTGCAGCATCACTGGATGTTTTTTATTGCTGTTTTCATCTACGTACTCTGCATTTAAACGGACCGGCAGGTTAAAATCAAGTTGAATGGTGCCACACTGCCATAATCGATTCAAGCTATCACGTAAGACATATTCAATTTTTGGACCATAAAAAGCGCCTTCGCCTGGTTGTATCTCGTATTCGAGTCCTGTCGCCTTAAGAGCTTCTTCCAAGGCTTTTTCAGACTGATCCCACACATCATCACTCCCCACTCTTTTCTCTGGTCGGGTAGAAAGCTTGACCTCAATATCATTAAAACCAAAGTCTTTATAGGTCTCCATGAGCATTCTATTGAAATCAACTACCTCATTAAGAATCTGTTGCTCAGTGCAGAAAATATGAGCATCATCTTGAGTAAAACCTCTTACTCTCATTAATCCATGTAATGCGCCTGATGGTTCATTCCTATGACATGAGCCGAATTCAGCTAACCTTAAAGGCAGATCACGATAGCTATGCAAGTGGTGATTAAAAACTTGAACATGACCAGGGCAATTCATTGGCTTTACCGCATAGTCTCTATTTTCAGAAGCTGTCACAAACATGTTTTCATGATAATTGTCCCAATGCCCTGATTTTTCCCATAGTGTTTTATCAAGCACGGCTGGGGTTTTAATTTCTTGATATCCATAATCAACAAATTTTTTTCTCATGTAGTTTTCTATTTCTTGCCATAGAGACCACCCTTTGGCATGCCAGAACACCATCCCGGGAGCATTATCTTGAATATGAAATAAATCTAACTGCCTTCCAAGTTTTCGGTGATCTCTTTTTTCAGCCTCCTCAAGACGATGCAGATAATCTTTAAGATCATCTTTGGTCGCCCACGCCGTTCCATAGATTCGTTGCAGCATCTCGTTGTTGGAATCTCCTCTCCAATAAGCGCCAGCAACTTTCATCAACTTGAAGACTTTTAATTTTCCAGTCGATGGTACGTGAGGGCCGCGGCATAAATCAGAAAACTTTCCTTCATGGTAAACCGTCACTTCCTCATCCTGAGGAATTGACTCAATAATTTCGGCCTTATAGTTTTCACCCTGATCAAGAAAAAACTTAACCGCATCATCACGCTTCATCACTTCTCGAGTAACAACGTGATCTTCTTTTACCAATTCAGTCATCTTTTTTTCAATGGCATTTAAATCTTCTGGAGTAAAAGCTCGATGATATGAAAAATCATAATAGAATCCATCGTCAATGGTAGGTCCTATGGTCACCTGTGCTTCAGGAAACAATTCTTTAACCGCATATGCCAGCAGGTGAGCTGTGGAATGTCTTAAGATATCCAACCCCTCATCATTCTTAGCAGTCACGATAGAAACTGCTACATCTGAGGATATTTCGTGAGATAAATCTACCAATTTGCCGTCAACATGACCAGCTAATGCAGCCCGACCCAGACCTTCACCAATATTATATGCAACATCTGATAAAGTAATAGTGCTCTCAAATTCTTTAATTGAACCGTCTGGAAGTGAAATTTTTATCATGTTTTTAAATTGGTAGGCGCGATTGGATTCGAACCAACGACCCCCACCATGTCAAGGTGGTGCTCTAACCAACTGAGCTACGCGCCTGAAGTCAAAAATAAGCGACTATTTTATATCATCGCTCGATCAACAGCAATCTATAACTATCTCGCCATCTTTTGAATAATTTCTGTATAACCACTCTCAAAGCTTGGGTGCTTGAATTGATAATTTAACTGTTTAGACACAAAAGTTGAAATAATTTTTTTTCCAACAACCCTATCTATTGGTTCATGGAGCACTTCAGGAAGGTTTAATTTTTTTCTAATAAAGTTTAGAACTAAATAAAGCTCAACAGGGCACGAGTCGGTTATGTTAATAGTTAAAGGTAAGTTAAATTTGGGATCTAAATGTTTATTAAGAATAATATTTACAATAATATTTGCTGCGTCTTCATCATAAATTCTATTAGTAAATCGATTTTCTGGCCAAGATTGTTGATCTTGAGCTAAACGAATCATCATGGTTCTATCAACACCATAAATTCCTGTTAAACGAAAAACGAAGCCTTTATCATTCTTGGTAGCGATACATTCAGCTTGCCCTAGAATTCTGCCTTGTTCATCATTTGGGGTGATTTCATCATGATCATCCAGCGCCTCTAAATTTGTATTACCGTTAAATACCCTGGTACTAGAAATAAAAAATACTTTGGTCTGCAGCTTTTGGCTTTCAATAATATCTGTTATCTTTCTTAAGCCTTCAACATAAATTTTTTCATAATCTTTTGCATTAGAGCTAGCTGGCGTGGCTGAATAAATTATATAGTTTGGGTTTTCAGCAACAATCCATGCAGAGAAATCATTGGCAAAAATATCTTTGGCTAGAATCGGAAAATTGCTTTGCCCGCTTGGATTTCTTTTTACACCCAGAATTTGAAAATTTTCGTGGTGAGCAAAAATATCACCAATTTTTTTTCCTAAATTTCCACAGCCTACGATAATAACTTTGGGTTTTGCTATTTCCACAATACTTTGACCACAAACCCAGGTGAGCTGGATACGATAAACAAAGATAGAAGTGCTGCGTAAAATTGCCAATCTTGATTATGTACTGATCCTATCATGGTCCACTCCAGTGCATAGGTGATTAATCTAAAAATCAAAAAATACAAGAGGACTTCAAGAATAATAATGGGTAAGGACTTTTTAGCAGGAAAAAGAAGCATGAAATTACTTGTCATCCAAGGCAGGTTAGCTAAAAAAATCATTAAAATAAGTATGAGTAAAAAAATCATTAAAATATAAGTGCTGAAGTAAGTGTCGCTATATCCATCAATGAGGACGGAAATAATCCAATAATCAATAAAGCAAGAGTATTGATTGATAAAGTGACACTCAGTTCATTGTTCGATGATTTTGAGACTTGGTCTAAATTTTTTCCAGGTTCGTCAAAATAAGCGACTTTGATAATTCTCAAATAATAAAATATTCCAATGAGAGCGCTCATAACTGCAATGATTGCTGGCCAGATCCAACCAAATTGAACTGTTGCCTGAATAATTGAAAACTTCGCATAAAAACCGATAGTTGGAGGAATTCCTGCCAAACTTAAAAAAATGAGCAACAGTAAAAAAGCTAACCATGGTTTTTGTTTTCCCAAGCCTGAGAGGTCAGTAATCTGATCAAGCTCTTTCCCTTGGTTGCTTAAATGGATTATTAACCCGAATGATGCAAGCGTCATAAGAACATAGACAGCGATGTACATCAATGCAGATGCTATTCCAGTAATTGTTCCAGTTGCTAAGCCTAAAAACATAAAACCCACATGAGAAATAGCTGAATATGCTAACAGTCTTTTAATTTTTGTTTGCGCTATCGCTGTGATGTTTCCAAACAACATAGACACAATAGCCATAATAAGAAGCATTGCTTGCCAATCTAATACCATGTGATCTAAACCTTGAAATAATAGCCGTATTAACATAGCCACAGATGCAAATTTTGGTACCGAACCAATAAACATGGTAATGGGAGTTGCTGCTCCCTGATACACGTCAGGCACCCATAATTGGAATGGGGCTGCACCAAACTTAAAGGCAATTCCTACAACAACAAATACCAATGCAAATGATAAGACCACAGGATTAATTGAAGCATCTGTTAGCTTGGATGAAATTTCTGCAATTTGCAAACTTCCAGTAATACCATACAACATTGAAAAACCATACAATAAAAATCCTGAAGCAACAGCGCCAAGAACAAAATACTTCATTGCTGCCTCGGAAGCTTCTGGTCGGTTTCTATCAAATGCCACTAAGGTATACAAACTTAAAGAAAGGAGCTCAAGGCCCATGTATAAACTTAATAAATGATAGGAAGAAATAATCAGATTAATTCCTAACAATGCAAAAAGCGTCAGGGCATAGAATTCACCATTATGTAAATTACGAATTTGCAAAAAGCTACGGCTATAAATTAATACCAACGACAAAGCAAAATAACTGAGTAGCTTAAGAAACATAGAAAGACTGTCAACAATAAACATGTCATTAAATGCCGTTAACTTAACATCAATAGGTAATTGTGCAGTGAAGTAAGCAGCTATCAGCAAAGTGAGCTGCGTAATACCAAATAGAGAAGTGGTATTTTTATAAAATACCCCAAGCAAAAGAACGCTCATAGCAGCAATCAAGATAATGATTTCTGGAACAGCAATAGTCAATAATGTTGAGAGCGTCATAGTGTTATAAAATTTTTGATTGTTGAATTAATCCCAACATCACTTGGGATGACTGATTCGTAATATCGGTAATAAGTGCTGGATATATTCCAATAGCCAAGGTCATCAAAGCTAATACGCTCATCACAAAAAACTCTTTTCCATTTAAATCTTTAAGTGCAGCAATTTTTTTATTCTTCACCTCACCAAAAATAATTCTTTTCACAAGCCACAAGGAATATGTGGCACCAAAAATAAGGGTCAGGCTAGCAAAGAAAGCAATCCAAAAATGATCTTGCATAGCTCCTAAAATGACAAGAAATTCACCAACAAATCCTGATGTTCCTGGTAGCCCAGAATTAGCCATAGCAAATAAGACAAAGAAAGAGCCAAAAATAGGCATGCTATTCATCACACCCCTATAGTCACTGATGTTTCTCGAATGCATTCTGTCATAGAGAACGCCAATTGCAAAAAATAGTGCTGCAGAAATAAACCCATGAGAAATCATCTGAACGTATCCACCTTCAAATCCCAATGGGTTTAAAATAAATAAGCCAAGTGTCACAAAACCCATATGAGATATTGATGAGTAAGCAATTAATTTTTTCATATCTGTTTGCACGATTGCAACCAGGGCAATATAAACAATTGCGATTAAAGACAGACCAATTAAAAAAGGCTTTAAAAAGATTAATGCATCAGGACTAATTGGCATTGCAAACCGAATAAAACTATACCCACCCAATTTCAACATAATCGCAGCTAAAATGACCGAACCACCTGTTGGTGCTTCCACGTGTGCATCAGGCAACCAAGTATGAACAGGCCACATGGGAATTTTGACTGCAAATGCCATGAAAAAGGCCAGGAAAATCAATACCTGGATATTGAGTGATAAAGGTTTCGAGTAAAAATCTAAAATTGAAAAGCTTGCCGTTTGGTTATAGAGGTATATAAATGCTACCAACATTAACAACGAGCCAAGCACCGTATAAAGAAAAAACTTGATGGAGGCATAAACACGATTTGGACCACCCCAGATGCCAATGAGTAAAAACATCGGAATAAGCATCGCTTCCCAAAACACATAATATAGGATTGCATCAAGGGCCAGAAAGACACCAATCATTAGGCCAGAAAGAATTAAGAAGGCAGAAATATAGAAACCAATAGCCCGCTGTATTGAATTAGATGAAATAAAAATCACAAGCCAAGAAATAAAACTTGTTAAAAGAACAAGCGGTAAAGAAATCCCATCCAAACCAAGATGATAATTTATCGAAAAATGATTAATCCATGGGTACATTTCTTGAAATTGAAAACCGGAAAATCCTTTATCAAAATAAATATACAAAGGCAGTGTGACAAGAAAAGAAATAAATCCAAAAAAATTGCCTAATCGGTATGTTAGGGTAGTTGATAATTTATTTTGTATCAGCAATAAAACTATGCCAAGTACAATCGGAGTCCAAATTACTAATGACAAGATACCGGTCATGACTTACCACCCAAAATAAAATAGCTTATGAAGAGCAATAATCCAATCACCATCACAAAGGCATATTGAGAAATAAAACCAGTTTGTATTCTTTTAGTAATGTGTGAGAAAAGATTAATTGTTCTAGCGGCGCCGTTGACAAAGAAATTATCAATTATTTTTATATCCATATATTTCCATAAAGCATTTCCAAGTCTGACTGTTAGTGGTGCCAAAATGTATTCATTAAAGTTATCAAAACCATATTTATAATCTATGACTTTTTTTACAACCTTTGGCGTCTTGATAAAATTAATATTTTTGTAATACAAGAGATATGCAACGATAAAGCCTAATACCATTAGCCAAAATGGTAACGTCGCCAATGCGTGCAGAGCCATATTTATAGAGCCATGAAAGTGGTCAGTGACCTGCTGTAGAGCAAGATGTGTATCCAAAATAAAGATATCTTTTAATAAAAAACTGCTTTTAATAATTGGTTCAATCGTAAAAAATCCAATGAGGACCGATGGAATAGCCAGTAAAATGAGAGGCATCGTTACTAACCAGGTTGTCTCATGGGGTGATTGATTTGCAGTCAAGCCGTGGTCATCATGATGATTGTTTGATGAAGACTTATTTCTCCACCTCTCCTGACCATGGAAGACAATAAAATATAATCTAAAGCTATACAGCGAGGTAATAAAAACGCCAAATACGGCAGCAAAATATGCAAAACTTGAGCCAACAATTTCACTGTATTTTACCGCCTCGATGATTGATTCCTTAGAATAAAATCCTGAGAAAAATGGCATGCCAACCAAAGCTAAAGTGGCAAGTAAAAATGTTATCCAAGTAATTGGCATATATTTTTTTAGATTTCCCATGTTCATAATATTTTGATCATGATGCATGCCAATTATTACTGATCCAGCACCTAAAAATAATAAAGCCTTAAAAAATGCATGCGTAAATAAATGGAACATTGCTAAGGAGTAGCTTGAGACACCCAAGGCAATCGTCATATAACCAAGTTGAGATAAGGTAGAGTATGCCACAACCCGTTTTATATCATTTTGAAAAATACCTAAAATACCCATGAATAAAGCGGTAATGCTCCCCACAATCAGAATAACGGATAGTGCTGTATTTGATAATTCCACTATTGGAGATACTCGCGTTACAAGAAAGATTCCTGCCGTTACCATGGTTGCTGCATGAATCAGGGCTGATATTGGGGTTGGGCCCTCCATAGAATCTGGTAACCAGACGTGTAAAGGCACTTGTGCAGACTTACCCATTGCGCCTATAAATAATAAAATTGAAATTAACGTGACAAGAGAAACTGAAGAGCCCATCAGAATAAATTCTTGATCAGCGAAAGAATTTACTCTTGAAAAAACTTCTTGATAATCGAGGGTTCCAAAGTAAAACATTATTAGAGCGATTCCCAAGAGAAAGCCAAAATCACCAACTCTATTCACCAAAAAAGCTTTCATATTGGCATGAATAGCCGTTGGTTTTTTATACCAGAATCCAATCAGTAAATAAGAGACTAGACCGACTGCTTCCCAGCCAAAAAATAGCTGTAAAAAATTATTACTCATCACCAACATCAGCATGGCAAAAGTAAACAATGAAATAAAACTAAAGAAGCGACTGTACCCAGGGTCCTTTTTCATGTATTCAATGGTATAAATATGCACCATTAATGAAACAAATGTCACTACCGTCATCATTAATGCTGTCAGATTGTCGACCATGAAACCAATATTTAAATCATACTGCCCAACAGTCATCCACCTAAAGAGATTCTCATTAAACACATAACCATGATAGGAAATGTATAGGGCGTATAAAGATAAAAGAAAACTTCCTAACACTAAAACAATAGGGACTAAGTGTGAAAATGCTCTTGGTAATTGACGACCAAATAGACCGATGATGATTGATGCAACAAGAGGCATCATTGGAACCAAGGTATAGAGTTTCATTAACGTCATTCTTTTAACCTATTCACGTCTGCTACATTAATTGATTTATAGTTTCTAAAAATCAAAATTATGATAGCTAAACCTATAGCTGACTCCGCAGCAGCAACTGTCAGAATAAAAAAAACAAAAATTTGGCCAGATAGATCACCGAGATAATGACTAAACGCAATAAAGTTTATATTTACTGCTAGCAACATCAATTCGATCGCCATAAGAATTAAAATAATATTTTTTCTATTTAAAAAAATTCCTAGAATACTTATGGCAAATAGAATTCCTCCTAAAAATAAATAGTGAGATAAAGTTACCATCACTTCTTTTTCTCCGATTTCATTTTGACTACTCTGACTCGATCATTTCTGTTCACTTTAATTTGATCTTTAGGATCAATCGCTTTATGCGCCTTCTTGCCATGCATGGTCAACACAATAGCAGATATGATAGCGACCAATAAAATTACTGCCGCAACCTGAAATGGCAGCAAATAATCGGTGTATAACACACTTCCTATTGAGTGGGTGTTGCTTTTCTCTAAAGGTATTCCAACTGGATCTAAAGAGCTAAAGAACTTATCCGTTACCACTAAATAGATCTCGAAAATAAATAACAAAGCAATCAAGAGTGCGACTGGAAAATAACTCCAAAATCTTTGTTTAAGGGCTTCAATATTAATATCTAACATCATCACAACAAATAGAAATAACACCATTACTGCGCCAACATAAACTAACACCAACGCAATAGCTAAGAATTCAGCATGTAATAGCAACCAGATGCCTGCTGCACTAAAAAAAGCAAGGACTAATGAAAGAGCGGAATAAACAGGATTATTTGCAGTAATAACTCGCAAAGATGCTAATACCAAAATACTGCTAAAAAGATAGAAAAGATAATCTGTAAAAATCATTAACGGTACTTCGCTTCTTGTTTGCGGTCTTTAGCAATTTGTTTTTCATACTTTTTACCCACTTCTAAAAGCATATCTTTGGTATAAAGCAAATCTCCTCTCTCTTCTCCATGGTATTCAAATATTCGCGTTTCGACGATTGAGTCTACCGGGCATGACTCTTCACAAAAACCACAAAAGATACACTTAGTTAAATCAATATCATATCGAGTTGTTCTTCTGGAATTATCTTCCCTTAATTCAGATTCAATTGTGATTGCCATTGCGGGACACACTGCTTCACACAACTTACATGCAATACATCTCTCTTCACCATTCGGATAACGTCGCAATGCATGGAGACCTCTAAATCGCGGAGATTTAGGTATTTTTTGTTCGGGATACTGGATCGTGACCTTCTTTGCAAAAAAATAACTTAAAGTTAATTTCATGCCTTTTAGAAGTTCGAAAAGAGACAGGCTTTTTGAAATATTTAAAATTAGTTTTTTCATTAATGAAAGTATCCTGCATAACGAGTTTGCATCATAGCGCCCACAAAAATAATCCATACCAAAGTGAGAGGAATAAACACCTTCCAACCAAGTCTCATTATTTGATCATAACGGTAGCGAGGGAATGTCGCTCTTAACCATAAAAAGCAAAACAGCACAAAGGCTACCTTAATAATTAACCAGAATATACCATCTGGGATAAAAGAAACTGGTGACAACCAGCCTCCCAAAAACATAATTACAGCCAAGATACTGACTAAAATCATATTTGCATATTCTGCTAAAAAGAATAAGGCGAATGCCATACCTGAATATTCAACATGAAAACCTGCTACGATCTCTGACTCACCCTCAGCCACGTCAAATGGGGCACGATTGGTTTCTGCCACAGCGCTAATAAAATAAATAATAAACAATGGGAATAATGGCCAACAGTACCATTGTGAAATACCTCCCTCTTGAGCTATCACGATATCTCCAAGATTTAGGCTATTGGCACACATCAACACTCCGACAAGGGTAAATCCCATTGCGATTTCGTATGAGACGATTTGAGCCGCAGATCGTAAACTTCCTAAAAAGGCATACTTTGAGTTAGATGCCCACCCCGCAATAATGACTCCATAAACTGCAATTGATGTCATAGCTAACACATATAAAAGACCAGCATTAATGTCAGCTAATACCATTTCATAATCAAATGGAATGACTGCCCAGGCCGCTAGAGCGGGTGCAATCGATAATAATGGTGCAAGAAAAAATAAAAAGTTATTAGACTTTGTTGGTAATACGATTTCTTTAAACATCAATTTTAAGGCATCCGCAATTGGCTGGAGCAAACCAAAATAACCGACCCTATTTGGTCCAATTCGAGATTGCATGAACCCAATCACTCTTCTTTCAAAGTAGGTAAGATAAGCGACAGAAATCATTACCGGTATGACAATTAAGATGATCTTAAAAAGATAAGATAGCGTTAGCGCAACGTCTGAACTAAAAAATTGAGAGAAAAACTCTTGCACTTACTTTTCACTCCTTAGACGCTTGGTGTTTTGCAATGCCGTCGATCTTCTTACTAACGCATCACTATTGTTAATATCTTTTAACCAAAAATCATTGGTATGAGGTTTCACTTGCTGATTGATTAAATTAAACCTTTTTAATTTACTTTTGGAAAGTTTCTGAACGACTTTTTCTTTAATCTCACTACATGATTCAAATGTAAAATCTGGACAATCAATAAAGTTACCAAGAACACGTAATATTTTCCAAAGAGGTTTTGATTCAAATTTTGGACTTATGGCTTGGCTAAAACTTTGTACACGAGATTCAAGATTAACGAATGTTCCTTCATTTTCAAAATGTGTTGTTGACGGCAAGATCAAATCAAGCTGCTTGCTATTATTATTTAAAAAGGGTGTAACTCCAACTTTAAATGTTGATTTTTTTAATACTCTTTCGAATAATAATTTATCTTTGACATCTTCTGATTCCAAATTAATACTAATTAATGCTTGATATTTCTTATCATCAATATCATTAATATAATTCCTAAAAATCTGTTGAAGACCAACTGAATTCGCCCCTGTTGGCAGGCAACCAATTTTCAAGCTTGTTATATCAATCAATTGATTAATGACGTTTGTTAAATTTATAAAAGCAGGATTGGTGTAAACATCTTCACCCACCAATAGCAAAGTATTGTTCGATAATAAATTTGCAATATTTTTTTCAGTTGAATTTTCTTTTTTCGCCACTTTAGTCGATATGATCTTATGAATGTGTTCAAAAGTTTTTTGGAAATCTTTTACGGGTTGAATAATTTTATTTGCAACACTTAATTGCAGATCAAAATCAACTGTATTAATTATATTAATTGTCTTACCAGCATTCCCCATCTTGCGAAGGCGTTGTAATAATAATGGGTTTTCATTTCTTAATTGTGATCCCAAAAGAATAATATTTTCAAAATTCTCAACATCGCTGATCATGCCATTTAATGATGGATTTGCAATGAAGCTTGGGTTATTAACGGCATCAAACTTAACCTGCTTTGTTCCAACATAGTCCGCTAACTTCTCTAGCAAATAAGCCTCTTCTAGAGTCATTTGGTTAGAAGAAAAGATAACGACATCATCTTGCTTAAATTTATTTAAAGAAGGATGGAAAACTCTTTCAAGGGTATGAAATGCTTCATCCCAACTAATGGGTTTAAAATTTGATCCAGTTTTTAATAATGGTGTTTTAACACGATCCTCACTATTAATCCCTATGTATGAAAAACGATCCCTGTCAGATATCCAGCACTCATTAATTTCCTCATTTTCTTTAGGCAAGACTCTCATGACGTTTCCATCCTTTACATGAGCTTCTAAATGTGACCCAAGACTATCATGGGGGGATATAGTTGATTTTCTGACCATTTCCCAAGTCCGCGCAGAATATCGGAAGGGTTTTGAGGTTAATGCACCCACTGGACATAAATCAATAATATTTCCTGATATTTCTGAATCTACTGATTTTTCAACATAAGCTGATATTTCTGCATGCTCACCACGTCCAATTAACCCAAGTTCTTGCATTCCACCAACTTCCTTTAGAAAGCGAACACACCGAGAACATTGAATGCATCGATTTAGATCTGTTGACACCAAGGGGCCGAGATTTTTGTTAAGAACCACACGCTTTTCTTCCTGATACCTTGATTTTGGACTTCCGTAGGCCATCGCTGTATCTTGAAGGTCACACTCACCCCCTTGATCGCAGATTGGGCAATCTAGAGGGTGATTAATGAGTAAAAACTCCATCACGCTTTGCTGACAGTCTTTTGTTTGTTTTGATTTGGTAAATATTTCCATTCCCTCATTAACAAAAGTTGCGCACGCAGGAAGTGGCTTAGGAATATTTTTCACCTCTACCAGACACATTCGACAATTAGAGGCAATACTTAGTTTTTTATGGTAACAAAATCTCGGTATATCTATTCCGTTGTCGTCGGCCACCTGAATAATCGTACTTTTTTCAGGAACCTTAAATGTTTTGCCATTGATTTTAATTTTTACCATCTTAATTAGTTTGCCGATTTTCCATATTTAATAAAATTTTCAAACTCGCCTCTAAAGTGCTTTATAAAGCTAAGCACTGGTATTGCTGCCGCATCACCTAATGCACAAATAGTTCTTCCAGAAATTTTTTTACTCACATCCGTCAGCAGATCAAGGTCAGCTAATGTGGCTTGACCTTTAAAAACTCGATCAATAATTCGATATACCCACCCTGTTCCTTCTCTACATGGCGTGCACTGTCCACATGACTCCTCATAAAAGAAGTAAGACAATCTCCTTAAGGCTTGAACCATACAAGTACTTTCATCCATGATAATCATCGAGCCGGCCCCAACACTGGATCCAATTTGAACAAGCCCATCATAATCAAGCGTCGCATCCATAATGATCTCGGCCGGCACTACCGGTGTTGATGGTCCTCCAGGAATAACTGCTTTAAGTTGTCTGTTTTTCCATACCCCGCCAGCTTCAGTAAGTAATTGTCTAAAGGGCATCCCTAACTGAATCTCATAATTACCAGGCTTCTCCACATGGCCAGAAACTGAAAAAATTTTAGTCCCCCCAGAATTTGGAACGCCCTGATTCATAAACTCTTGACCGCCATGTTCTATAATCCATGGAATTGAAGCATACGTTTCTGTGTTATTCACATTTGTAGGCTTCCCGTAAATTCCATAGGTTGCTGGAAAAGGAGGCTTATGGCGTGGTTGACCTTTCTTGCCTTCAATAGATTCAATTAAAGCAGTTTCCTCGCCACAGATATAAGCGCCATAACCGTGAACAGCGTGCAACTCAAAATCAAAACCCGACCCCAGTATATTGTTTCCTAAAAAACCGGCCTTGCGTGCATCTTCGATTGCTTTTTCAAAAGATATATAATCTTCCCAGATCTCGCCGTGAATGTAGTTAAAACCCACCTGCGCATTCATAATATAAGCGCCAATCATCATTCCCTCGATGAGTTGATGGGGGTTGTAGCGAATGATGTCCCTATCCTTAAATGTACCTGGCTCTCCTTCATCACTGTTACACACAATGTATTTGGTGCCATCGTAATCTCTAGGCATGAATGACCATTTAATTCCGGTCGGGAAACCAGCTCCACCTCTCCCCCTTAAGCCTGAAATTTTTATTTCATCAATTAATTGTTGGGGATCAATCTTGTTTTTTAAAATTTTCTTAATCTGCTCGTAGCCGCCAATGGATTGATACGTTTTTATTGAGCCTGGATTTTTGAGAGATGAGGTCCTTAAACAGATATTAAATAACTGCTTATTATTATTTTTTAACTCCATATTTTTGTCTATTACATCATTCATTATTTAAGTTCTTTTAATAGCTGATCAACTTTATCAATGTTTAAATGCTCATGCATCTTTTGATTATTAACGGTCAATAACGGAGCCCCTCCACACGCGCCCATACATTCACTCTCTTTTAAACAAAATTTGCCATCTTTTGTTACCTCATTAAAATCAATTTTTAATTTTTCTTTTAAATGATTCACAATATGGTCGGCATCTCTCAACATACAAGAAATATTAGTGCATATCGATAACTTGTATTTACCAACTGCTTTTAAATCAAACATATTATAAAAAGTGGCGACCTCAAGCACAGCAATTTCAGGCATATCTAAATATAGAGCCACCTCACTAATATCCTCTTTAGATAGCCAACCCCTATCATTTTGCATGATTGCCAGAGCAGCAATTACAGCCGACTGTTTTTTATCGGATGGATATTTTTTTAACTCTTTATCGATTAACTTTTTTAATTTTACATTCATACCTATCGATCAATTTCCCCAAAAACAATATCTTGAGTTCCAATAATTGCTACCAGATCAGAAATCATATGACCTTTAGTCATCTCATCTAAAGAGGCAAGATGAGCGAAGCCTGGTGCTCTAATTTTTAGACGGTATGGTTTATTTGCTCCATCAGAAACCATATAAATTCCAAACTCTCCCTTGGGATGTTCTACCGCAGCATATGCTTCACCTTTAGGAAGATGAAACCCTTCAGTAAACAATTTAAAATGGTGAATCATGGACTCCATATCTTCTTTCATGTCTGTCCGTTTCGGTGGTGCAAATTTTTGATTATCTGAAATGACCGGACCAGGGTTATCTCTCAACCACTTTGTGCACTGATTTATAAGGTAAACAGACTGTCTCATTTCTTCAATTCTAACCAAATAGCGATCATAACAATCGCCCTCAACGCCCACAGGGATATCAAAATCTAACTTATCGTAAACTTCATAGGGTTGTTTTTTTCTTAAATCCCACTCGATCCCAGAACCTCTCAACATAGGTCCAGTAAAACCAAGCTCAATTGCTCGCTCAGGAGATACCACTCCAATTCCAACAGTTCTTTGTTTCCAAATACGATTATCCGTTAATAGTGTTTCATACTCATCAATGTATCCTGGGAAGCGAGTGGCAAAATCCTCAATAAAATCAAGCAGAGATCCTTGCCGATTTTCATTAAGCCTATGTGTCTCAGACGGTCTTGTAAAACGGGAATTTTGATACTGAGGCATATGATCTGGCAAATCTCTGTAGACTCCACCCGGACGATAATAGGCCGCATGCATTCTAGCTCCAGAGACAGCCTCATAACAATCAAATAAGTCTTCACGTTCTCTGAAGGTGTATAAGAAAACAGACATCGCTCCAACATCGAGTGCATGACAGCCTAGCCACAATAGGTGATTCAACAACCTTGTAATTTCATCGAATAAGACTCTGATGTATTGAGCACGAATAGGAACCTTCAGATTTAACATTTTTTCAATTGCCATGACGTAAGCATGTTCATTCATCATCATGGATACATAATCTAATCGATCCATGTATGGAACTGATTGAATATATGTTCTATTTTCTGCAAGTTTTTCTGTCGCTCGATGTAATAAACCAATATGGGGATCAGCCCTTTGAATGACTTCCCCATCCAATTCCAAAACAAGCCTGAGTACTCCATGCGCAGCTGGATGTTGAGGGCCAAAGTTCATGGTGTAATTTTTTATTTCAGCCATTACGGAACCCCTCCTCGTCAATTACACGAGGTACATTGTTACGCGCCTCTATGGTGACTGGCTGATAAATAACTCTTTTTTGTTCAGGATCATAACGCATCTCAACATTACCGATCATTGGAAAATCTTTTCTAAACGGATGTCCAATAAACCCATAATCCGTCAGAATTCTGCGAAGGTCTGGATGATTTAAAAACATGACTCCGAACAAATCAAAAGCCTCTCGCTCATACCAATCAGCATTGGCATAAATGGTTGTGGCTGTCTCTATAACAGGAAAATGATTATCTTCAATAAATGCTCTGACTCGAAGACGCTGATTATTTTTTAGAGATAATAAATGATAAACAACAGCGTAACGACTCTCATCAAAAGGATTTTGAGGGTATTGTGAATAGTCAACTGCAGCAATATCAATTAACTGGATAAACTTAAAATGTGATCCTATTTTTAATTTTTTTAATATCTTAATGACTGCATTTCCATGCACCGATAAGGTTACCTCATCAAATTGTTTGTTTACAGTAGCTTGAGGAAAGGTTGATTTTAAATTAGATATTAATTTATTTAGATCATTCATCGCGCGATTGTATTGGTCCTTTTAATTTTCTTTTGTAGTTGAAGTAGACCAAACATTAGCGCCTCAGCAGTAGGGGGACATCCCGGAACATATACATCGACCGGAACAATTCGGTCGCAACCACGCACCACCGAGTAAGAGTAGTGATAATAACCCCCGCCATTAGCACAAGAGCCCATCGATATTACCCATTTAGGATCAGGCATCTGGTCATATACTTTTCTTAATGCAGGTGCCATTTTATTAACCAAGGTTCCTGCAACGATCATTAAATCTGACTGACGTGGGCTTGGTCTAAAAACCATGCCAAAACGATCCAAGTCATATCGTGCTGCACCAGCATGCATCATTTCAACAGCACAACATGCTAAGCCAAAGGTCATAGGCCACATTGAATTTGTGCGCGTATAATTGATTAGCGTGTCAAGATTTGTGGTGATAAACCCTTTTTCTAATAACCCTTCAAGACTCATTACTTATTCCCAATCCAATGCACCTTTTTTCCATTCATAGATAAATCCAACAACCAGTATGCCCAAAAAAATCATCATCACTATAAATCCTTGAAGACCTAATGTGTCGAGTACAACTGCCCAGGGAAATAGAAAGGTAATTTCTAAATCAAAAAGAATAAACAAAATAGCGACTAAGTAGTATCGAACATCAAACTTCATTCTTGCATCCTCAAATGCTTCAAAGCCACATTCGTAGGGTGAGTTTTTTTGATCATCAGGTTTGTGGGGTGCGAGGATTTTTCCAAGGACAAGGGGTCCTATGCCAACACCCAAGCCAACAAGAATAAATAATAAAATCGGAAAATATGAATCTAACATCAAAACCTATCGTTTAATTTAATGGTGCCGTCGGAGAGACTCGAACTCTCACGACTTTCGTCACTACCCCCTCAAGATAGCGTGTCTACCAATTCCACCACGACGGCAAAAACTAATCAGGGATGTCTGAGAGCTCCTCGCTCAAGTCTTCTGACTGAACATCATCAAAAGAGTTTCCATCGTCCAAAGAATCAAATGTATCTATAGAAGATGCATCTACAACACTTCGATCACCATGCTTGTTGCTTGCAACCAGAGCAAGACTAATGCTGGTAATAAAAAATAGAGTCACGCAAAAAGCAGTCGCTTTGGTCATAAAGTTTGACGAGCCTTGGATACCAAAAGAACCACTTGAATTTCCTCCACCAAAGGCTGAGCCAGCATCTGCACCTTTACCATTTTGCAGTAAGACTAATCCAATCACACCGATACTTGCTAATAAGTGCAAAATAATTAAAATTGTTTCCATAAAATATATTTAAAAAGTTTAAATTTGATGAGCCAAGTTACAGATATGAATGAATTTATCGGCACTTAATGAACACCTACCTATGAGTGCCCCATCAACCTCATCTAAAGACAGTAATTGTAACGTATTTTTTTCATTTACGCTGCCTCCATACACTACTTTTAAAGGTATTTTTTTCTGATCATTGTTACCACTTGGCTTACCTTCACTGTGAATAAAATCTCTAATAAAAGAACACATATTTTGAGCCTGCTCGGGGGATGCAGCCATATCGCTCCCAATTGCCCATATCGGCTCATAAGCGATGACAGAATCCGCAAATATTTCCGATCCATTACTTAAAATTGTTTCCAACTGAGCTTGTACTACTTTTTTTTCCATACCGGCTTCTCGTTCAATGAAAGTTTCACCAACACACAAAATTGGTCTGACATTGTGTTCTTTTAATCTTTTAAATTTTTCTGCAATATTTAAATCTGATTCACAATAGGCTGTGCTTCTTTCAGAGTGGCCAATAATGGCATATTGTGAGGCAAAGTCCGTCAACATTGTCACACTCACTTCACCAGTAAATGGTCCCGCAAGATCTTTAGCAACATTTTGCGAACCCCAAGAGATAACGCTATGAGCAAAAAATTTTTCAGCTAAAAAAAGGTATGGGTATGGAATACACATTACAATTTCAACATCGCTTGCTGCTAGGTGCTGTTGAGTCGATTTCACTTGTGCAAATAAATCTTCATAAAATGAAGATGAACCATGCATTTTTAAATTAGCAATGATAATTTTTTTACTCATGGATTATTTTTTTTATATTTAAGGTTAATTTATTTATGTTATTAAATTTATTATTCTCGACTGTATACAAGCATTTTACTCTATCTGGTATTAATTCTTGATAGTTAAAATAAATACCCTCAAATGTATACTTCTGTTTTGCTAAATTTAATTTTGTGTGAAGACCTTTAATGACCTCTTGGCCGACACAATCAAATGTATCTTCAAACAGCGGTCTTTGGAAACCATTTCCCCACTCAAGCTGATTAATTTCATCAATAATATGTACATTAATATCATCTTTTAAAATACTATCATCCACCTCAACAATTTCACTTAAATCTTCAGGCTTTAAAATAGAACCAGCGACTTCCTCAAAAGATTGTACAAAAGTGTCAAAACTATCTTGTTTAATAGTCAATCCGGCGGCCATAGCGTGACCCCCAAAAGTGAGAATGATTTCAGGATTTTTTTTTGCCACCAGATCAATCGCGTCTCTAATGTGAAATCCATCAATTGATCGAGCAGATCCTTTGAGCTGTCCTGAGTCGTCTTGAGCAAAAATAATCACTGGCCGATAGAAGTTTTCTTTTAAACGAGATGCGAGAATACCTATGACACCCTGATGCCATTGATCATTAAACAAACAAATTGTTTTGTTGCTCTTATTAAATCCTTGCATAATTGCTTGTGCATCATCCTGCATATCAGCTTCAGTTTTTTTTCTTTGAAAATTAAACTCAATTAACTGCTTAGCATAGTGATGTGCCTCATATTCATTAGTTGCTGTTAAACAGGCGACTCCAAGACTCATGTCATCCATTCTTCCTGCTGCATTTATTTTTGGCGCAATCACAAAACTGAGATCACTAGTTAATGCATTTAGGTGCGATTTATTAGTTAGTTGAAAAATTTTTTTTAAGCCTAAATTGCACTGTTGAGATCTAATCACCTTTAATCCGTGATGGACAAGTAAACGATTGTTAAAATCCATTTTTACCATATCGGCAATGGTAGCCAATGCAACCAGATCAAGCAGTTGCAATAGGTTTGGTTCTTTTAAATTCAAATTATCAAAATAGTCCTGATCACGTAACGTTTTTCTTAAAGCAATCAATAAATAAAAAACAACTCCTGCCCCACATAAGTTTTTACTGGGAAAGCTACATTTTTTTTGATTAGGATTGATGATAAATTTTGCACTGGGTAAATTTTCTGCTTGTAAATGGTGGTCTGTCACTATGACATCGATCCCAAGACTATTGGCGTGATTTATTCCTTCAAAGCTAGCAATTCCATTGTCGACAGTGATAATGATATCTGTCTTTTTTGTATATGCGATATCGACAATTTCACTAGATAATCCATAACCATTTTTAAAACGTGATGGAATTAAAAAATCCACTTCAATTCCTAGCAGCCTGCAACCCAATATAGCTACTGATGATCCTGAGGCTCCATCTGCATCATAATCACCGACAATGGTTATTTTTTTTTGATCACGAATAGCATGAGATAAAAAATCTGCTGCTTCGTTACAGTTTAAAAGTTCATCTGGGGAAAGAAGCAGTTCAATTGGATATTCAACATCCTGAGAGGAAGTAATTTTTCTTGCTGCCAATATTTGTGCGATAAGAGGATGACGTCCAGCATCAATGAGTTGTTGTTTTATTGCTTCATTTATCTTTTTATTAATTAATTTCATTCCAGACTTTGCTTGATCCGTTGAAAAAATTAATAAAGCTATTTGTTTTTTTTAATGTGTATGACCTATCATCAACAAGTAAAATTACTTTTTCAATATGATTGATATTTTTTTTAAAATAATTTTCGACCTGTACTTTGGAATGCCTTCCAAATATCATAAATTTTTCTGAATTTTCAAATTCTTTATCGCTGACATGAGAGTAATCAAAGCCAGGAAAATCATTATCATCTGAAAACACGGCCATTTTATTATTTTTATTTGAATGAAGGCCTACTTTTAAAAAAATTAAATTATTAAAAAGCTCATCCTTTTGATTGTTAGAAAAAAAAGTATGAGTGAGCATTGAAATATTATTAAAAAAAACTTTATGAATCATAGAGCTATGCTCATTAATACAGTATGGATTATTTGTTAAAGCATGAATTGAGTCATAACAAAAATCTAAATTATTTTTAGATAACAAAAACATAAATTTACCAAAATGTTTAAAGTCATACTGATTTCTATCCAATTCATTTTTTATAAACTGAGAATATGTTGCCAATACATTTTTTGGCACACTCCTTAAGCCAGCAAAAATAAATGAATCTCTCTGCAGTTCAAAGTTTGCGGGTATAGCCAAATAAACCCAATGATTTTCAACATCAGGATCTTGAATAATTCCAGCTGGTAACAATCCTGCTTTATTTTCTATGAATAAATCAGAATAGATAGTAAATAAATCGGCAGAGATTTTTTTCATTTGAAATCTTTTGTGCCAATGATAAAGAGTATGGATTATTTCTGGTGAGGGTTGATTGATTAAAACAAAGCTCTTCAATTATCCACTAACAAATAAGTAAATTAATAATGAAAAATATAAGAATGCAAAAAAAGCGATGAGGGTAAAAACTGTTTTTAGAGTTTTTAAAATAGCTTGTAAATTTTGATTAATTTTCTTTAATTCTTTTTCACTCATGACAATCATAGTTTAAAAGTGGTGCCCGGGGCCGGAATCGAACCGGCACGATCGTAAGATCGAGAGATTTTAAGTCTCTTGTGTCTACCAATTTCACCACCCGGGCAAAGAAACGTATTCTATCATCATCCTCTATAAAAAAGAATGGAGGCGCGTGCCGGAATCGAACCGGCGTCTAAGGCTTTGCAGGCCTCTGCATAACCACTTTGCTAACGCGCCGAAAATATAAAAGGGGAGTAATATCTCCCCTTTTTAAAAAAATTTGGAGCGTGAAACGAGGTT
The DNA here is from genome assembly GCF_051853155.1 of Candidatus Methylolitoribacter marinus. Taxonomy (GTDB): domain Bacteria; phylum Pseudomonadota; class Gammaproteobacteria; order Burkholderiales; family Methylophilaceae; genus BACL14. Next base: position 379,814 of record NZ_CP124221.1, on the reverse strand, counting down.
CGAACTCGCGACCTCAACCTTGGCAAGGTTGCGCTCTACCAGCTGAGCTATTCACGCAAACAGAAGCAGTATTTTAGCTTTTTTTTAATTGATGTCAATCTCAGCAAGGAAATGATTTGGTTTAATCCCTGATAAATGCTTTTTTCAGATAATACAACATAGAAATAATGGTTAAAATTGCAGCAAGATTAATTGCTACCTCTCCAAGCAATCGTGTTGGGAGAAAATAAATATCCTCAAAATACAACAAAAGAGTAATGGCTATAAACTGAATGGTTGTTTTTACTTTGCCGACAAAAGCAACAGCAACGCTTCCTGCACTTCCAACACCAGCCATCCATTCTCTTAAAGCACTGACAGCAACCTCTCTGCCAATAATGATAATTGCAATCAATGCACTAATCCGACTCAGCTCAACCAATAAAACTAATGATGCGATTACTATTAATTTATCTGCAACCGGATCAATAAAAGCACCAAACTTAGATTCTAATTGTAACTTTCTAGCTAAGAATCCATCCAGCCAATCACTAATTCCAGCAAGGATAAACAAGCCGGTAGCGATTAGATTTTTATCAAAATTTCCAATCACAGAATGAGGTAGATAAAAAATAAGTATTAAAAAAGGAATAAGAATGATTCTAAATAAAGAAATGTAATTGGGAAGATTCATAACCTAATGATAAAAGTTATAAACAATCTCAGCAAGCTTTTGATCAATACCAGTAACCTGAGACAGCTCCTCAACTGAAGCATTTCTAATACCATCAAGACCACCAAAATATACTAGCAAAGCTTTTCTTTTCTTTGGTCCTATGCCTTCAATTTCTTCTAAAGATGAGGAAAGATTTGTCTTAGCTCTTTTTTGCCTGTGTCCAGTAATTGCAAAACGATGCGCTTCATCTCTGATGTGTTGTAACAAGTGAAACCCGATATTATTGTTTGGAATATCTTTTAGAATTTCTCCATCATCAAGAATTAATGACTCCAGTCCTGATTTTCTTCCCTCTCCTTTTACAATCGAAACAAGCCGAATACCCACTACATTGTATTTATCAAAAACATCAAGAGCCATTTTGAGTTGCCCTTTGCCACCATCGATTAACATCATATCTGGCTTTGCCTGCTCCTCATTAATTATTCTTTTCACTCGCCTCTCCAACACTTGATACATAGCAGCATAATCATCTCCTGGGGTAATATCATTGATATTGAACCTTCTGTACTCCTTATTTTGCATTGCTAAATCATCATAAACCACACATGAAGCAATCGTTTGATTGCCCATGGTGTGGCTAATATCAAAACATTCAACACGATTTAAATCAGGCATATTAAGAAGCTTTCGTAAAGACTCGATTTTGTCGGCTTTGCCAGACTCAAGCAGATTTTTTTGTCTTACATTGATCATGGCGTTTCTTTTTGCCATCTTTAGCCACATCCTTTTATCACCAGTTGCTTTGGAAATAATCTTGAATTTTTTATCAGGAAATTTAAGGTTAAAGAATGAGCTGACTAAATTTTTGTCAAAATTTCCTTCTGTGACAATTACCGGAGGTGGCATCTGCTCATCATAATGCTGACATAAAAAAATCTCAGTAAAATTAATTTCAGAGTCACTCGCATTTCTTGGAAAGAAGGTCTTGTCGCCCAAATGTCTTCCTCCTCGGATCATAACTAAATTGATACACACTATGCCTGACTCCTCAGCCAGGGCAATAATATCAGCATCATTTTCACTAAAATCACTAACGAGCTGTTTTAATCGAACCTGTCTGAGACTTTGAATTCGGTCACGGAAAACAGCCGCCCTTTCATATTCCTCATTTTCTGCAGCCAGATTCATGTGCTCCGTCATTTGTTCAATCACTTCATTATCTTTTCCTAAAAGAAATAGTTCTGCTTGACGACAATCCTCAGCATACGATTTCTCGTCAATCAACTTTACACATGGGGCTGTACAACGTTTGATTTGATGTTGTAAACATGGTCGAACCCGATTACTGAAAGTTGAGTCATCACAGTTTCTCAATAAAAAAACTTTTTGCAGTAACTGAATGCTTTCACGAACGGCATTGGAATTTGGGAAAGGTCCAAAATATTTATTTCCTTTTTTTTGCACTCCGCGATGAAACTTGAGCATTGGAAAAGCATGAGATGTCATCATTAAATAAGGATAGGATTTATCATCTCTAAAGATAACATTGTAACGAGGCATCCACTCCTTAATTAAATTATTTTCCAGAATTAATGCTTCAGCCTCAGTGTTAGTGACTGTATATTGAATTGATTGAATATGCGAGACCATCAACCTAGTTCGAGGACTAGGAATATTTTTATTAAAATAGCTAGCTACTCTTTTTTTTAAATTCTTAGCCTTGCCAACATAAATCACCTTATCTTTTTCATCCACCATGCGGTAGATGCCTGGATGCGTTGGCAATGTTTTTATAAAATTTTTTATGTCTTCCACATTGTTAGCCGAGCAAGTTACCTCCAATTGCCCAATCTTCTGTGGCAACCTCATCAAATACAACATAAGTATATGATGCTGGCTTATTCGCAATTCTAGACATTGTGTCCGTTATTTCTTTAGCAATTTCTGCTTTTTGCTCTTTATTAATTGATCCAGCTAACTTCACATTGATGTAAGGCATTTTAGTTCTCCATTTCTCTTTTAATTTTAAAAAAAACATCTTCAAACATTGATTGAGTTAATCTTTTTGTTTGTGTGTTATAACGACTACAGTGATAACTATCATACAATATTTGCTGATCTGAAATCATGTGTCGTGCACCGTGACTAAATTTAAAATGATTTTTTGTTAAATGTTGAGACATCAACACCGCCTCATGGGCAATTTTTCCTAGTGCCAAAATTATTAATTTATTGTTAATTTGCTTAATCTCAGAAGCTAGATAATTGTTACACTGTTTAATTTCATGAGTCGTGGGTTTATTTTCTGGTGGTAAACATTTCACAGCATTCGTGATGCGGACCCCATAAAGTTGCAACTCATCTTTCAAAGAGATAGATTCTGATGACGAAGAAAAGCCGAATTTATTAAGAGTCTCATACAACAAAATCCCTGCATAATCCCCTGTGAAAGGCCGGCCAGTTCTATTGGCACCATGCATTCCTGGAGCGAGTCCGACAATTAAAAATTGAGGATTAATAGCCCCAAAAGGAGCTACTGGGCGACAATGATAACCTGGATTAGACTGACTGACTTTGTCTAAAAAGTTTGCTAACCTTGGACACTGTTTGCAATTAAGATCAAATTGCATCGTTCCAATTAACTTGCTGCTGCAATCCCAATGACTTTTTTATCACCGATATAATCTTCCATTAAATGAAAATTTAAGTATTGATAAATATTGTCTTCAATGGGTGATATCTTTTCTTTAACAATCTGATGATACTCTTCAACCGTTGGAATTTTTCCCAACAATGCACAAACAGCTGCAAGCTCTGCTGAACCTAAATACACTTGTGCGCCCTTGCCCATACGATTATCGAAGTTTCGTGTACTAGTCGAAAAGACATGAGCATCATTTTCAACACGGGCCTGATTCCCCATACACAAACTGCATCCAGGTAACTCAGTTCGTGCTCCGGCCTGACCAAATATTGAGTAGTAACCTTCTTTTCTTAACTGAACTTCATCCATTCGGGTGGGAGGCGCAACCCATAATCTTGTCGATATTGCTCCTTGATTTTCCAACACCTTGCCCGCGGCACGATAGTGCCCAATATTAGTCATGCAGCTTCCAATAAACACCTCATCTATCTTATTGTTTTCAATTTCGGATAAAGGTTTAATATTATCTGGATCGTTAGGACAGGCGATTAAAGGCTCTTTAATCTCATTCAAATCAATCTCAATGATCGATGCATACTGTGCATCCTCATCAGGCTGGAGGAGTTCTGGATTTTTCAACCAATCCTGCATGCTCTGTATTCGTCGCTTAAGCGTGCGTTGATCTTCATAGCCTTGTGCAATAAGATTTTGCATTAGCGCAATATTAGACTCGAGATATTCAATAATAGGCTCTTTATTGAGCCTTACAGAGCAACCATTGGCAGAGCGCTCAGCGGAAGCATCAGCAAACTCAAAAGCCTGCTCAACTTTTAAGTCAGGTAATCCCTCGATCTCTAAAATCCTGCCATTGAAAATATTTTTCTTCCCTTGCTTAGCGACTGTTAGCTCACCATTTTTAATTGCCTGATATGGAATCGCATTCACCAAGTCTCTCAAAGTAATCCCTGGCTGCATTGTTCCTTTAAATCTCACCAAGACAGACTCGGGCATATCCAGGGGCATAACTCCAAGTGCTGCCGCAAATGCAACTAACCCAGAACCTGCCGGAAATGAAATCCCAATTGGAAAGCGTGTGTGGGAATCGCCACCCGTACCAACTGTATCGGGAAGAATCATTCGATTTAACCAAGAATGAATAACCCCATCACCTGCTTTTAAGGACACTCCTCCGCGACTACTCATGAAGTCGGGTAACGTATGTTGTAAATCAATATCTACTGGTTTTGGATAGGCTGCCGTATGGCAAAAACTTTGCATGACAAGGTCGGCACTAAAGCCTAAACACGCCAACTCTTTTAATTCATCTCGAGTCATCGCCCCGGTTGTATCTTGAGAGCCGACCGAGGTAATTTTTGGTTCACAATAGGTGCCCGGCAATACCCCATCTACCCCACATGCTCTGCCCACCATCTTTTGTGCTAACGTGTAACCATGTTGTGTATCCGTCTTTTCACTAATATTGCTAACAAAAATTGTAGGTTTCTCAATCCCTAAAACATCGGCAGATCGATCAGATAGACCACGACCTATGATGAGCGGTATCCTTCCGCCAGACCTCACCTCATCTAAAATTGTAGGTGGATTAAGTTCAAATGTAGCAAGAGTATTTCCTGAAAGATCGCAAATTATTTTGTCATTAGCCTTTAAAATAATTTCATCACCGTTACTCAAGTTTGAGACATCACATTCAATTGGGAATGCTCCGGAGTCTTCTGCTGTATTGAAAAAAATTGGCGCAATCTTACTTCCAAAAACATACCCTCCCGTATGTTTATTCGGGATAAATGGAATTTCATTTCCCATGTGCCACTGCAATGAATTAATTGCAGATTTCCTTGACGAGCCTGTACCGACTACATCTCCAACATATATCAAAGGATTCCCTAATTTTTTTAGGTCTTCAATTAACTGTAAGCCCTCGGGCATTTTATTAATAAGCATAGATTGAGCATGCAGAGGAATATCTGCACGTGACCATGCATTTTGTGCTGGAGATAAATCATCCGTATTGGTTTCACCATCTACCTTAAATACAGTTAATTTAATTTCGTTAGGTAATTCATTTTTACTAGTAAACCAATCTGCCCTAGCCCATGACTCAAGTAATGCGGTTGCAAATTTATTTCCTGAGTTATGTTTTTCTACTACATCATGGAATGCATCAAAAACTAAAGTTATCTTTGCCAATGCTTTAACTGCTTCATCAGCAAACTCACTATCTAATAACGGGACTAAAGCTTGCACGTTATATCCACCCAGCATGGTCCCTAATACCTGAATTGCTTTTTCTGGTGATAGAACACTTGAAGTTATTTTTTTATTTGCAATGTCATTCAAAAACCCAGCTTTAATATAGGCCGCCTGATCGACACCTGCTGGAACTTTATGCAAAAGAAGATTGAGCGCTTCATCTAGATTTTGATGCGTCTCATCTTTTATATATTCTATTAATTCTGCAGTTTGCTGGGGGTTAAGGGGTAAAGGGGGGAGCTGTTCTTTTATTCTGTCATTGGTATGGGTTTTATAGGTATCTAAAATCATATAAAAATCTATTAAGTTCACGTGTCAAAACATCATTTTAGAGCAAATATTTTGATTTCCCAAAAACTTTCTTTATCTTCAATAGCTCATCGCTGATCAAGTGAGGTAAAATATCACTTTAAAACTGACACTTAATTAAATTATTATGGCGACACCTCTTTTGAATATCTCTCCTCTTGATGGAAGATACGCTAAGCAAATTGATTCATTACGCAATCACTTAAGTGAGTTTGGTTTAATTAAGACTCGAGTCGAAATAGAAATTCTTTGGCTGATCAGTCTGGGTGATAATCCAAAAATTAAAGAGGTAAAAAAATTCAATGCAAGCGTTCAAAAAAAACTTCGGTCTATTATTGATCAATTTACTGAAAAAGACGCTGCTGAAATCAAACAGATTGAATCTATCACTAACCATGACGTCAAGGCAGTGGAATACTGGCTGAAAAAAACTTTAAAAAAACAGAAAGATATTGCCCCGTATTTAGAATTTATTCATTTTGCCTGCACCTCAGAAGACATCAATAATTTATCTTACGCATTAATGACAAAGCGAGCTGTCAATGAAAATATCTTGCATGGAATGAATGACATGTATGTCAAGATTCAATCCTGTGCCAAACAGTATGCGGCCATTGCAATTCTGGCTAGAACCCATGGACAGTCGGCGAGCCCAACTACCATGGGCAAAGAATTTGCAAACGTGGCAGCGAGGTTGAAAAGACAAATTAATCATCTAGCAAAACAAGAATACTTAGGAAAAATTAATGGGGCCGTCGGTAACTTTAATGCCCATATTGTTGCATACCCTGAGGTCAATTGGGAACAACACTCCAAGGATTTCATCAAATCTATGGGGCTGACATACAACCCGATGACAACTCAAATTGAGCCGCATGACTTTTTATCCGAAATTTTTAATACCCTAACGCGAATGAATACCATTCTGATTGATTTCAATCGTGACTTATGGGGCTATATTTCTCTGGGTTATTTTAAACAAAAGTTAAAGAAAAATGAGGTTGGCTCATCCACCATGCCGCACAAAGTAAACCCGATCGATTTTGAAAATGCTGAAGGAAACCTAGGTTTGAGTAACTCGATCTTAAATCACTTGAGCGAAAAATTACCAATTTCTAGATGGCAGAGAGATTTGAGTGACTCCACCGTTCTCAGAAATATCGGGGTGGGTTTTGGTTATCACGCCTTAGCCATAAATTCGTGTATGAAAGGCCTGAATAAACTAGAAATTAATAAGCAAGTCATTGATGATGACCTTAATCATTCTTGGGAAGTACTAGCAGAACCAATTCAAACCGTGATGCGTCGATACGGTATTGCTGAACCATACGAAAAATTAAAAGCATTAACCCGGGGCAACCAAGGCATTAATGAGGAAGTATTGCACACGTTTATTGAAAACTTGGATATTCCGCAAAAGGCAAAAAAAGATCTAATGAATTTAAGGCCGGAAACCTATATTGGGTTAGCCAATAAATTGGCAAAAAAATCTTAAAAGATGGTCGATATATTAGTTCTCTATTGTTCGCAAGATGGTTCGGTTCATAAATTGGCTCAACAAATTGCACGTGGAGTGAATTCTGTGAATGGTGCTGAGGCTAAATTAAGATCCGTCCCTAACAACAAACAACCTAAAAATAATTTATTTGCCCCTGAAATCAAACTCTCTGAAATAGAAGAATGTGATGGACTGGCTCTTGGCAGTCCAACTCACTTTGGCAATATGTCAGGAGCAATGAAAAACTTCATTGATGAGCTGACCCCTCTTTGGTTTAAAGGCAGTCTTGAATCCAAGGTAGGCACTGTATTCACTTCATCGCATTCGCTGCATGGCGGCAATGAAGCTACCTTGCTCAGTATGCAAATACCCCTGCAGCATCTTGGGATGTTGATCATGGGAATTCCATATTCAATCAAAGAATTAAATACTACGAAAGATGGCGGGACCCCTTATGGCGCCAGCCATGTTGGTGATCAGCCAGTGACTGCTGTGGAAGAAAAAATAGCTTATGCTCAAGGTAAAAGACTGGCTGAATTAACCATCAAACTTCGATCATGATCACTTGGATCAATCTTTTATCTTACATCGCCTTAATATTCATCAACCTGTTGTGGGAGCTTTTTTATACCCCCTCCGGGGAATCATCGTGGATGGTTATTAAGGCAGTGATTTTAGTTTTACCACTGAGGCAATTAATCAAGAAAAACTTATATACCCTCGAATGGATTAACTTTATAATCATCTTATTTTTTATTGAGGGTGTGGTCAGGGCATGGTCTGAGACCATGCCAAGCCAGTTGTTTGCGATTTCCGAGGTTATGCTCACTGTAGTTTTTTTCTTTACCAGTATATTAATTTTTAAAAAATGAAATTTTTGCTATCTAATGACGACGGGTACCAAGCTCCCGGAATAAATGAATTAGCCCACACCCTGTCGACAATTGGTGAGGTCGTGATTGTTGCTCCCGAGGAAAATAAAAGTGCGTCTAGTAGCTCATTGACTCTTAAAAATCCACTCACCATCACGGAATATAAAGAAAATATCTACTTTATTAATGGCACGCCAACCGATTGCGTGCATATTGCATTGTCTGGTTTTTTAAAATTTAAACCGGACATGGTGATATCCGGAATTAATGATGGGCCTAATATGGGTGATGATACGATCTACTCTGGCACAGTAGCAGCTGCCATGGAGGGTTATCTTTTAGATATTCCATCACTCGCGATTTCCATGTCCCAATACGACCCAAAACACTATTCAACGGCTGGTCAGGTAGTGCTTGATCTGATTCCTAAAATAAAAAATTTACAACAATCCATATTACTGAATATTAACGTTCCAGATATACCATACAACGAACTTCAAGGAACTGAAATTACTCGACTTGGAAAACGTCATAAGGCAGAACCTATCATCCACCACCCCAATCAAAACGATAAGTTAATGTATTGGGTCGGAGCCGCCGGAGAACCAAACGATGGTGGTCCTGGGACAGATTTTTTTGCAATTAAAAATGAAAAAGTATCAATTTCTCCTATAATATCTGATCTAACAAACTTCAATAAACTGGATTTATTAAAAGAAAATTTAATATGAAATTAATACCATTATTTTTACTTATGCTAATAATCAGTCTCTTTCCAGGTTGCGCCTCAAAGTTTCCAGAAACCGTGCCCGTCGACAATAGCAAAAATATCATTCAGAAATGTCCTGATGTTTATAAGGTTAAAAAGGGGGATACTATATTCAGCTTGAGTCTTAAATGCGGATTTGATTATAAGGATGTAGCAGCGGTCAATAATATTAAAAAACCTTACAAGGTTAGCGTTGGTGAAGAAATTCGTTTTGATTTACTTAGAAATGACAATAATCCTGAAGCTGCAAGTAATGAAATGAAATCAGACAATGTTGAAATCGCAAGGCTTGACGATGAGCCTTCAGAAGTGATTGCTGAACAAAAGCCATTATCTCAAGAGGATATTGGCGAGCCTATTGAAATTAACGAGCCTGTAGCCACCCGAGAAATTTATAATTCAAAATCTGTGCAAAAAACCAAAGAAATTGTGGCTAAAAATACAGAGTCTTTAGCTAATCGTTTTATGTGGCCCACTGATGGAGAAGTAGCCAAACAATTTAATCCAGATGAAGGATTAAAAGGAATATTAATCGAAGGATCGCTCGGCCAAGAAGTAAAGTCGATCGATAAAGGTCGAGTCATTTATGCCGGTGAAGATTTAAAGGGCTACGGTAAACTCATTATCATCAAGCATGATGACGATATTTTGAGCGTGTATGGACATAACCGCGAGTTACTTGTCACAGAGGGTCAAAAAATCAGTGCTGGAGAAATCATTTCCACCATGGGAGAAACCGATGATGGAAAAATACATTTACATTTTGAGATCAGAAAAAAAGGGCTATCAGTTGATCCGATGACTTACTTTAAATCCAGGACCTAATTAAACTCACCACGTTCTTGTTTACCAATATAATCTCGAACCGCAGTCATGTCGTATTCCCTGGCCCATTTAATAATTTCATCAAACGCTGGCGCACCAATTTCACCGACTTGGGCATGAATTCCTGCTTTTTCACGAACGACTAATAAACCTGGAATTTTTTCAACTTCAAAGTATTCACCGATTTCTGGATGTTGTTCCACATCAACCATTCCAAACACGATATCTTTATTGGCTTCTGCTGCCTTTTCAAAAATTGGAGTGAAATTTTTGCATGGCTCGCACCAAGGGGCCCAGAAATCAATGATCACAAAATCATTTTTTTCTATCGTGTCTTTAAAATTTTTTGTTGTTAGTTCTAATACTTTTACCATCGAATTGTCCTATTATTCAATTAAAATTTATTTACGCTAAATATCTCTTCCAGCGGTAATCTATTGCGAGCAGCTCCTTCACGCTCCTTTAATTCTTCTCGCGTATGCTCTAAATCTTGAGGTCTGCCAACTGCAATAACCGAGAGAATATCATAATTTTCAGGAACTTGCGCCAGTTCTCTCGCATCATCCTTACTAAACCCGCCCATCTGATGTGCCGCCAACCCCATTGCAGTTGCTTGCAGACAAATATTTTCAGAGGCGGCGCCTAAATCATAATGGGCATAGCCATTTTCTTGATCGTTATGTCGGTAATAGCGGTTGGTGGTGGTAATGATCAATAAAGCCGCGTCCATTGCCCAGTCCTGATTGGACACAGATAAACAATTCAACGCCTGACCAAACATGGTGGCGTCACTTTTACTAAACAACACAAATTTCCATGGCTGCTCCCCTCGGCAGGATGGTGCCCAGCGAGCCGCTTCCATTAGAGAATGTATGTCATCATTACCAAGAATAAACTCAGGGTCAAATGACCGCGGACTCCATCGATCGGCAATAAGATCATGAATGGGGGCTTGAGTAAGTGCTTTCTTTTCCATGTTATTGTCTAATTCCTTCTACCAATAAATTGACCTCAATTTTATCACCTAATGAACTATTTTCTTTCAATCCCCAGCTGTAACCAAAATCAGAGGCCTTTAAGTCAATATTTCCTTCCAGCCCAACGCGATAACCACCCCACGGATCGTCACCAAAACCAAGCAGTGTAAACGGGATATCCAATTTTTTTTCAACGCCGCCCATAGCTAACGCTCCAGACACCACGCCATTTTTATCATCTTGCATCACAATCTTAGAACTACTAAATGTGATGGTTGGAAAAGCTAAGGTATTTAAAAATTTCTTTTCTTGGATATGGTTATCCCTTTTTTTGTGATTGCTATTAATCTTTAACAAGCTCATTTCCACATTTATTTTGGATTGACTCATGTCGTCCAGATTAATCGTCATTTCCCCGGTCATATCTGGAATCGTTCCTGATGTCTTAGAGACTACGTGACGGATCTTCCAATTGGCAAAACTATGCTCAGAGTCCACCTTGTATATTCCAGACTGCGCAATGACAGATGATGATATAAACATTAACAGAATGATTGATTGCTTCACTTTTTCCCTTGAGATAATTTAAACAGTTATTATGATAAAAAATAAAAAAATTAATTCAAAATTTATGACCGATCATTTACATTTCATGGAAGCAGCCTTAGTGGAGGCTGAGAAAGCCTTAAAGTCTGATGAAATTCCTATCGGTGCGATCGTCACCTTAAATAACAAAATTATAGGACGTGGGTTTAATTCAGTGATTAAAAATACGGACCCGACTTGTCATGCTGAAATCGTGGCTCTTCGAGACGCAGCTCGTTTTTTATCCAATTACCGCCTACCTCAAGTCAATCTCTATGTTACTTTAGAGCCCTGCATCATGTGCTTAGGAGCTATTTTTCAGGCCAGAGTCAAGCAAGTTTATTTTGGTGCCTACGATGCAAAATTTCATAGCTGCGACCCAAGTCAAAATTTAGTAAATAATCAAACCATCAATCATCATACTTCTTTCATAGGTGGAATCCTTGAAGAAGAATGTTCCGCTTTGTTGAAAAATTATTTTAAACATAAAAGATAAAAAAAGACCCGCCTAAAGCGGGTCTTAAAAATTTAGGAGATTTTTAGGTATTCAGTTGGATTAGAACATCCACTGAATACGAGTATGGAACATTGTTTCAGAATCAAATGTTTCACTTCCAGCAATATCCGCTGGCATTAAATTCTCACCATAATCAGCATATGTGAGAGATGCTTTAGCAAGTACATTTTGGTTAGCTAACCATTTAACACCAAGTGTGTACTGATTGATTGATGTATCACAACCAGACAAAGATGTACCAATCTCATCACCATAGGTATCAGCAGTTGCTCCACAATCAAAGGCGCCACGGAATCTATTTTCTTTATTACCTGCAACGTTATTTGTTTTCATATCATCAATACCTAGATATTCATAACGTGCTCCAATTTCCCACGCACCAGAACCAGTTCCTTTTTCAAAATCAAATGGGTTTTTGATTTTAATGCCCTTCATTTTACCGCCTTTATAAGATTTGGCATAATGCTCACCAGTTAAGATGTAGTTAGCTGAAACATATCCAATCTTTACATCAGCTTCTGCACCTGCGCCAGTAATCTCATTAGTTCCCTCAAATGAACCTTGTCCATATTCAGCTTGTAATTTAAATGGTCCTTTAGCAAAGATACCCTCTAAAGCAGCAAATCTATTTTCTATATGTAAATTAGATTTTGATTTACCGCTAACTTCGGTAACGGATAAATTTTGACCTTCAACGTCCATCTTAGCTAGAGGGCTAAATCCGCGACCAGCACTCTTAAATTTGAAGACTGTAGCGTGAGTAGTCGAACCACCGTTACTTGATGATTTAGGTGTAAGTGAATAATCTTCAGTAAACCCTGCGATACCTACATGAAAGATTGAATCTTTAATTTTATTGGCTTCAGCCCAGTTGTATGTTAAACGACCTGAATAATTATTTTCATCTTGCGTATCTGTGTTTTTGTAACCTTCTTGATACTTAGTCACCGCATAAGTCATACCCTTTGTAGGAGTACCTTTGAAAGCTATACCTAATTTTTTGTGCGGAGAAATTTGATTCATGAAAGAGCGTTCAACGAAATCAATGTCGTTTGAACTTGTTAAACCTTCGAGGTTAAATGCTTGTTTAAACCGACCAAATTGAACTTGGAAAGGCTTCATAGCTGCGAAAGTTAAAGAAGCAGTATCTAAATTGTTACCGCCTTTACCGTTTGCATTCAAGACAACGTCATACTTCCAAATACCATCGAGTTTACCTTTAATACCAATACGTGCTCGACGCATTTCAAATTCAGTTGGGCTTGTTGATTTAGTATCAACATCATATTCATCAGCATCTGTATTACCGAAATCATCTTCATCTAAATCAGAATTTCTGAAGTCGAAGTGCATACGACCTGTTAAAGCTATTTCGTTTTTGCCGTCAGCACTTTGTATTTTAAATTTACCGCCCTTGTTTGTTAACACAGGGGTATTTGCTTTTTTCTTGTCATTACCTTTTGAAAGCAATGCGCCTTCTTCCTCTGTTAAAACACCTTTAGTCACTAAGGCATTCACAAGGTCACCTGTCGTATCAGCGTATACAACGCCTGATAAAGACAATACTGCTGCTGAAACAGCACCAGTGATAATCTTCTTGTTCATTTACAATCTCCTAAAAGATAAAAAAATTAAAGAAATCAAATAATTTCTTTGACGTGTTTAAATTTTAGGAAGACTATGTGACAGTTTTATGACATTAAGAGGATAAGTGGGTGTTTTTGTTGTAAAAATTTACACAATGTTGTGTATTTGCAACATTGATTTTAAATATCAAACTGAACTGATCCGGAAGCTAAATCATACACCGCACCAACAAGGGCAATCTGGTTATCTATCACCATTTGATTAATGATCTTGCTATGTTGTTTAATGTTATTAATTTGCTCATGAACATTATGCCAGCACACTTTGTCTACAAAAGATGTATTTGAGGAATTGCGATCACTCGATACAGTGGTCTCTAAGCTTACTGCTGGGTCAATCATGTTAATGATTTCTCCGATATTGCCCCCTTTAAAGTGATCACATGCCGCTTTGACGGCACCGCAATTGCTATGCCCCATCACTACCACCAATTTTGAACCTAAGTACTCTGTAGAAAATTCTAAACTACCAATGGCCAAGGTTGAGGCCACATTGCCGGCCAACCTCACTGAGAAAATATCCCCTAGATTTTGATCAAAAATCAACTCCACTGTCGTCCTGGAGTCGCTACAACTAAGAATAGAGGCAAAAGGATGTTGCTTATCTTTTAACTCATCACGCACACTCAACATATCATGCTGACGTTTGACATTATTCACAAAACGTTCATTACCTTGTTGTAAAATTTCAATCGCTTGCTGCGGAGTCATTTGGTCACGATCAATTTCAGGGTGCATGTACATAATTATTCTGGCCTCATGTGTGGAAATAAAATAACATCTCGAATGCTTGGTTTATTGGTGATCAACATAATTAGTCGATCAATACCAATCCCGCAACCGCCTGTCGGGGGCATGCCATACTCAAGAGCACGGATAAAGTCTGCGTCATAATACATCGCCTCATCATCCCCCGCCTCTTTTTGTTCGACCTGTTTTTTGAAACGTTCAGCTTGCTCTTCAGGGTCATTGAGCTCGGAAAAACCATTAGCAATTTCTCGACCCGCGATAAATAATTCAAAACGCTCCGTGATGTTCGGATTATTATCTGACGCTCTGGCCAGTGGTGATACCTCGGTTGGATAATCAATAATAAATGTTGGGTTCCAGAGGTGCTCCTCAGCCACCGCTTCAAATAAAGCTAGCTGGAGCGATCCTAGCGATCGATTGGGAGGCAATTCTTCTCCCATTTTTTGCAAAGACTGTTCAATAAATTCAGTATTGAGAAGGTCTTTAGATGCGAATTGATCAGCGTATTTCTCAATCGCTTGCACCAAGGTTAAACGATCAAACGGTTGTGAAAAATCGATTGCTTTGTCTTGATAAGTTAGTTTTAAGTCCATCCCGCAACCTGTGATGCTGGAGCGAATACAATCTTCAGTGAATGTCATCAGCCATTGATAATCAGCATAAGCGGCATAAAACTCCATCATGGTAAATTCAGGGTTATGACGAACACTTAAGCCTTCGTTACGAAAATTACGATTGATTTCAAACACGCGATCAAACCCGCCGACGACCAATCGCTTTAAATACAGTTCTGGAGCAATCCGCATAAACATTTCCATATCCAATGCGTTGTGGTGTGTGACAAAAGGTTTTGCACTCGCGCCCCCTGGTATCGGATGTAACATGGGGGTCTCCACCTCCAGAAATTTATTATTGACCATGAATTCTCGAATAGACTGGATTGCTTTTGATCTAGTTAAAAAAGTATCCCTAGTCTCTTGATTGACCATCAAATCCACATATCGTTGGCGATATTTCATTTCTTGATCTTGTAATCCATGAAACTTTTCAGGTAGCGGTCGTAACGATTTTGTTAATAAACAAATTTCAGTGACCTCGATCGTCAATTCATCGGTATTGGTCTTAAAGAGCTTTCCTTTGGCGCCAATAATATCTCCCATGTCCCACTTTTTGAAAGAAGAATAGAGTTCTGGGTTCTCTTCATTATTAATTAGATCTCTCGCTACATACAATTGAATCCGACCGGTTCGGTCCTGGATTGTCGCAAAACTTGCCTTACCCATAACTCTTTTGAGCATCATTCGCCCAGCAACAACGACTTCGATATTTTTTTCTTCTAAGGCCGGTTTATCAAATCCATCATAATCTTTGTGCAGTTGTGAAGAGTCATGTTCAGGCTTAAAGTTATTAGGAAAAGCAACGCCAACTTTTCTTAACTCAGTTAATTTGCTTCTTCGTTCTTGAATAATCGAATTTTCATCTACTATCTGATTTTCATTATTTTCCAACTTAAACCCCTTGTTTTAAACTTTCTGTAATAAATGGATCAAGGTTGCCGTCAAGAACACCTTGGGTATTGCCTATTTCAACACCAGTCCTTAGATCTTTAATTCTTGATTGGTCCAGGACATAACTTCTAATTTGATGGCCCCAGCCAATATCTGATTTGGCATCCTCCATCGCCTTTTTTTCTTCATTTCTTTTTTCTAACTCAAGTCGATAAAGCTGAGCTTTGAGCATATCCATTGCTTGGGCTTTATTCCGATGCTGGGATCGATCATTTTGACACTGCACAACAACGCCGCTGGGCTCATGTGTAATTCTAACAGCAGAATCTGTTTTGTTGATATGCTGTCCCCCTGCCCCTGATGCTCGATAGGTATCTATCCTTAAGTCAGCAGGATTAATCTCAATTTCAACTGATTCATCAATTTCAGGATATACATTCACTCCAGCAAAAGAAGTATGTCTTCTGCTGCCTGAGTCAAATGGTGATTTTCGGACCAATCGATGAATGCCCGTTTCTGTTCTAAAATAACCATATGCATAATCACCAATGATTTTAATCGTAGCGCCCTTAATGCCTGCCACTTCTCCTTCTGTAATTTCCATCACCTCGACCTTGAAACCTTTTTCCTCACAGTACCTCAAGTACATTCTAAGGAGCATATTAGCCCAATCTTGCGCTTCAGTCCCCCCACTACCAGATTGAAAATCGATAAAGCAATTATTAGGGTCAAGCGGATTTGAAAACATCCGTTTAAATTCTAATTGGCTGAGTTTTTTTTCTAAAATAAAAGTATCTTGGAGTAAATCATCTAGGGTCGAGTCGTCATTTTCCTCTATTGCTAAATCAAACAATTCTTTATTATTTCCAATACCTAAATTTAACTGCTCAAATTCTTGGATTGTATCTTCCAAAATTCTTTTTTCCTTGCCAATTTTTTGACTGAGGGAATGATCGTCCCAAATTTTAGGATCTTCTTGTTGGCGAGTTAGCTGTTCAAGCTGTTCTTTTTTATGATCGAGGTCAAAGATAGCTCCTGAGAGCTGAAAATCGATCATCGATCTCAGATAATGTTGTTTTTAGCTGATTTAATTTTTCTGCTTCCATAAATTTATTCAAAATAATAATTCTGCGACATTTTAACCTGTTTTTAAGAAACATTAAATTGTCATAAATCTGTCATACTTTAATTTTAAAATTTGATTCTCGATTAATATCCATACAGGAGCGTATACATGGTTTCATCCTTAAAAAAAGCTGTATTAGCAACTGTAGCTACTACTGCATTAACAACGTCAGTATTTGCTGCAGATATCATTAAAATTGATGGTTCATCAACTGTTTATCCGATCACTGAGGCAGTTGCTGAAGAATTTCAAAAAGAAACAGGCAAAAAAGTAACAGTTGGTGTTTCTGGAACTGGCGGTGGTTTTAAGAAATTCTGTCGTGGAGAAACTTCTATCTCAGGCGCATCTCGTCCTGTAAAAGCAAAAGAAATTAAGAAGTGTGATGAAGCAGGTATTTCATTCATTGAAGTTCCAGTAGCTTTTGATGCTTTAACTGTGGTGATCAATAAAGATAATGACTGGGCAACAGAAATGTCTCCTGAAGAACTTAAAAAAATGTGGGGTCCTGATGCACAAGGTAAGGTCATGAACTGGAGCCAAATTCGTGAAGGTTTCCCTGATCAACCACTTAAATTATATGGTCCAGGTGCTGACTCTGGTACGTTTGATTACTTTACTGAAGCAATTATTAAGAAATCTAAATCTATCCGTGGTGACTTTACTGCGTCTGAAGATGATAACGTTTTAGTTCAAGGTGTTGCAGGTGACAAAGGTGGTTTAGGTTACTTTGGTCTAGCTTACTATGTAGAAAACAAAGATAAATTAGGTGCGGTAAAAGTTAAAAACAAAGAAGGTAAGTTTGTAGAGCCATCACTTGAAACAGTTATGGACGGTACATACAACCCGCTTTCACGTCCTTTATTCATCTATTTAAATGCAACTAAAGCAGCATTTGATCCTAACGTGAAAAAATTTGTTGAGTTCTATTTAAACAACGCAGCTAAGTTGTCTAAAGAGGTGGGTTATGTTCCTTTCTCAACTGCGGAATATGATGCAATTAAAAATCACGTGAAAACATTAAAAACTGGTACAGCGTTCAAAGACGGTCCAGCAATTGGTCTTTCAGTGGCTGAAATCTTAGAAAAAGCGACAGACTAGTTGAGTCAATTGCTTAAATACTAAGTAAATAATTAAAGAGGGGTTTTTCACCCCTCTTTTTTTTAAATTAAGTTTTATTTTGTGTAATAATTAATGTGTTTTTTTTAAAGAGTTTCTCTAATGGTCAAAAAAAAATCAAATATTAGTCCAGCGTTAGCCAAAAACATTAGACGTAATTTTTTAGAAAGAATCATCGAGTTAGTCTTGATGTTTTCAGGATTGATAGCGGTTCTGATTACATTTGGTATTGTATATATATTAGTCTCTGAATCAATTCCTTTTTTTGAGGCTGTCACCTTTAAAGAATTTTTAACATCTACCGTCTGGACACCAAATTTTGAGATAAAAAATTATGGGATTCTCCCTTTAGTTGCAGGCACTTTAACAATTACCGGAGTGGCATTACTTGTGGCTGTGCCTCTAGGCACGATTACTGCAGTCTATCTCTCAGAATTTGCTTCTCACAGAGTAAAAGAAACTGTAAAGCCCATCCTAGAGCTTTTAGTTGGCGTACCGACTGTGGTGTTTGGATACTTTGCTTTGCTACTAGTCACTCCATTACTACAAAAAATATATCCAGATTTATCAACCTTTAACATGCTTGGGCCTGGAATCGTGATGGGGATCATGATTGTTCCTTACATCGCTTCTGTGGCAGAAGATGCCATGCGTGCTGTGCCCATGGCCATGAGAGAAGGGTCTTATGCGATGGGAGCAACGAGATTTCAAACGGCTGTATCTGTAGTCATGCCTGCTGCAACCTCAGGAATCGTGGCTGCTTACATATTGGCAATCAGTCGTGGCATTGGTGAAACAATGATCGTGGCTATCGCAGCTGGGCAGCAACCAAACTTTACTTTTAATCCTGTTGACAGTGCTGCCACCATCACAGCCTATATTGTCTCAGTCGCTTTGGGAGATTTGGAGCATGGCGGAATAGGCTATCAAAGTATTTTCGCAGCGGGTATCACATTGTTTGTAATGACTTTAACTTTGAATATTCTGGGTCAATGGACAAGAAACAAATTTACCGAAAGATATTAATACATGGCCATCTCAAATAAAAAAACAGATCAAGACCTAAATGTAATTAGGGCATTGATTAAGAAACATAAAAAGAATGATCAAATTTTCGCTGGCATTGGATTTTTCATCATTATTTCATTAGCAATTACCCTTCTGGTTCTCTTTCTGGATCTTGTGATCGATGGTTATCCAAAAATGAATTTAGATTTTTTCTCCAATTTCCCTTCTAGGAAACCAGAGGGTGCTGGCATTCTGTCGGCATGGGTTGGCTCTGCTCTGGTTCTCGTTGTCACGTTCTTTGTTGCGGTTCCAATGGGGGTGGCAGCCGGAATTTATCTGGAAGAGTATGCCAAAAAAGGTTGGTTTGCTGATTTAATTGAAATTAACGTAGCAAACTTAGCGGGTGTACCATCCATTATTTATGGCCTACTAGCGCTTGGCTTGTTCGTCTATGAGTTTGGGCTTGGTACCAGTGTTTTAACAGCCGGCCTTACACTCTCATTATTAATGTTACCGATTGTTATCGTCTCAACACGCGAGGCTATTCGAGCAATACCTGTTCATATTCGAGAGGCTGCTTTCGCGGTTGGCGCAACAAAATGGCAAGTCACTCTTCACCATGTTCTGCAGTATGCAATGGGTGGCGTGTTAACAGGAATTATTATTGGTATGGCAAGAGCGATTGGTGAGACTGCTCCTGTGATCACCATCGGGGCACTGACTTTTATAGCATTCTTACCCCCATCCCCCGTAACCGATGCTGCTCCTTTTATCAATTTTAGTTGGCTAGAAGCAGGCTTTACTGTTTTGCCAATTCAAATGTTCAACTGGATTTCAAGACCCGAGCATGCTTTTCATATCAATGCTGCCGCTACTGGAGCGGTGATCATTGTACTTACATTACTCATGAATGGTTTAGCGATTAAGCTTCGCTATAACATTAGGAAAAAAATTAAATGGTAGGATATAAAATGGCTAAAAATAAAGAAATTTTAAAAGCGGAATCAAAAAACTTTAATTTCCATTATGCGGATGGAACACATGCTCTTAAAGATATTAATATTCCTCTGTATGAAAAGAAAATAACCGCTCTTATTGGCCCATCTGGTTGCGGAAAATCTACGTTCCTGAGATCTTTCAATCGCATGCATGATTTATATAGTGGAAATAAATATGGTGGCGAAATCATTCTGCACCCAGACAATACAAATATTTTAGATAATAAAGTGGATCCAATTGAAGTTCGAATGAGAATTAGCATGGTATTCCAAAAACCTAATCCATTTCCTAAATCCATTTATGAAAATGTAGCTTACGGCTTAAGAGTTCGGGGTGAAAACAACAAAAGACTTCTAGATGATAAAGTGGAAGAGGCTCTTAAAGGTGCGTCACTATGGAATGAAGTTAAGGATCGTCTGCCAGATTTAGCTTATAATTTGTCAGGTGGTCAACAACAGCGCTTATGTATTGCCAGGGCTTTAGCTACAGATCCTGAGATCATGCTATTTGATGAACCAACATCAGCACTCGATCCTATCGCCACAGTCAATATCGAAGAGTTAATGAGTGAGCTTAAGAAAAAACTTACGATTCTTATCGTTACTCATAACATGCAACAGGCAGCTCGTATTTCTGATTACACTGCCTACATGTATCTTGGAGAAATGATTGAATTTGATGAAACAGATACCATCTTCACAAAACCTTCAAAGAAAGAAACCGAGGATTACATAACAGGAAAATTTGGATAAAACTTATTCATCAAAAGAGCTTTCAGGATTATGGGATAAAGCTCAAGAGCTCTGTAATAAAAATAAACAAGAAGATGCTTTAAAGCTTCTCACTCCGATATGTAATGATCTTAACAACCCTGAGTTTACCTCTTTCTTAAACCTAGCTGGGTTGATTGCCTTAAATTTAAATGAAATTGAAGCAGGTTTTTCTTGGCTGCTGAAGTCTTATAAATTAGATCCGGAGCAAATTGAAGTTAATTACAATTTGTCAATTATTTACGAAAATCAAAAGAACTATAAGCAAGCATTAGACCACCTATCTCAATCACTTCAAATGGATCCAAAAAATACAAATTGTTTATTCAATCGTGCAAACATTTATGAAAAATTGGGTTGCTATGAAGATGCATTAGAAGATATCAAAATATTGATTATGTTACAACAATCAGCTGATATTTATAATTTATATGGACTCATCCAAAGTGGTTGTAAAAATTTTAACCAAGCTATTTCACTCTACAAACAAGCATTAAATTTAGATTCAAATAATATTGATTTCTTAAATAATCTAGCGATTGCTTATAAAGATAATAATAATATTAAACAAGCAATAGAAATATTAAATAAAGCTATGAAATTAGATCCTGAAGTGCCACTAACATTAAATAACCTAGGTTCGATTTTTGAAGAACAAAATCAGCTTGGAAAGGCAATTGAAAACTATAAAAAATCTTATCAAATTCAAAAAAATATTGGAAATTCCTACAACCTTGGAATTGCTCAGCTAAAAATACAAGACTTTACCAATGGTTGGAAAAATTATGAGTCACGTTGGGAAATTAATTCTTTTAGAAAAAAAATGATAAGTACACATAAGCCTCTATGGAGTGGATTGAAATGTGAATCTATTTTAGTTTGGGGGGAGCAAGGCATTGGTGATGAAATTATCTATTCATCAATGCTAAGTGATTTAAAAAAATACTGTAAAAATATATATTACGCAGGCTTATCAAACAAAACGATACCGCTCTATAAAAGATCATTTAAAAACATAAAAGTTTTATCAATGGATGAAATTTCTAATGATGATTTTTTCGACTATCACATCCCAGTTGCAAGTCTTGGGCAGTTTTTAAGATTGGATACAGATTCATTCGAAAAATTTGAAAAATTCCTTTCCGTTGATGAAGATATAAAAAATAAATTACAAAAAAAATTTAATAAACCATTAATTGGAATTAGCTGGAGAAGCACTGCAAGTAATTCAAAAAATGTTCATCTTAGTGAATTTAAAAAATTAATCCACCCAAATTATCAAATAGTAAATCTTCAATATCAATTGTCTTCTAAAGAGATCAAAGAATTGGATTCTTATGGAATCAAATATCTGGAATTAGAATTATTTGATGATATTGACACAACTGCGGCACTGATTGATTGTTGTAACTTCGTTGTCACAGCATCGAATGTGAACGCACATTTAGCTGGAGCATTAAACAAAAAAACTTTCTTATTAAGCGCTTCAGGAGTAAGACAGTTTCACTACTGGATGAGTCCGACATCTAACTCTTTATGGTATCCAAGTGTGCAAATTATTAATCAACGAAACAATAGAAATTGGATTAAAGATTTTGAATTAATTTATAATCAGATCTACAGTGAAAATTAAGCTTCAATGACTTTTTTAATCATTTGAGCGGCTTTTAAAGCAAGGTCTTTATTTTTTCCCTCCGTCATAATGCGAACTAACGGTTCGGTGCCTGACTTTCTAAGTAAGACTCGTCCATTATTATTCATTATTTTTTCAGCCTCATGAATGGAGTTTTTTATCTCTGGAGTATTTAAATCAATTTCTTTATCAAGTGGAATATTTAATAAAATTTGAGGATATAAATTGATTTCTGAAACTGCTTTATCAAAACTGATTTGCCTTTGTTTAATGGATTTTAATACTTGAAGTGCAGAAATGATCCCATCACCAGTCGTATGTAAATCTTTCAATAAGATATGTCCTGAATTTTCACCTCCATAGAGCCAGTTATTTTCTTGCATCATTTCTGATACGTATCGATCACCCACTCCTGACCTCGTAAACCTTATCCCCAGCTCTTGCAAATTTTCTTCAAAAGCTAAATTGGTCATCAGGGTTCCTACCACACCGCTATCGAAATGATTTTCCTCAAATGCAGCACGAACAATAATGAAAAGGAGTTGATCTCCGTCCACTTTATCACCATTGGAGTTTACCATCAGCACTCGATCGCCATCACCATCAAAAGCGATTCCAAGATTAGCTTTGTTTTTTTGGACTTCGGATTTTAATAATTCAAGTGATGTTGATCCACATCCCTCATTAATATTTGTTCCATTAGGACTAACTCCAATGGTGCGAATATCAGCTCCCAACTCCGTAAAAATTTTTGGGGCAACTTGATAAGTGGCACCGTGCGAACAATCAAGGACGATTTTTAATCCCTCAAGCGATAGGTCTTTGGGAAATGTGTTTTTACAAAACTCCACATAACGGCTTTGAGCGTCATCCACCCTTTTTGCTTTGCCAATATTTTCAGAATCTAAATTCTCAATGCCATCGATAGTTTTTTCTATCTCTAGCTCAATTAGATCATCTAACTTTAGACCGTTGCTTGAAAAAAATTTAATCCCATTATCCTGATATAAATTATGCGATGCTGAAATCACTACCCCAATTTGGGCTCTCATGGCTTTTGTAAGATAAGCGATTGCCGGGGTTGGAATGGGTCCTGTTAAAAATACATCGACTCCAGCCGCAGAAAAACCTGCCTCCAGAGCAGCCTCCAACATATATCCTGACTCACGAGTATCTTTTCCAATAATTACTTTTGGTTTACTTGTTGATTGGTTATCTTTCGTGAGGACTTTTCCGGCGGCAAAGCCAAGCTTGGTAAAAAAATCTACCGTAATTGGAAATTTACCTGCCCTGCCCCGAATTCCATCAGTCCCAAAATACTTCCTCATTTATTTCTTTCCAAATATTTTTTTGTCACTTCGACATTATGCGTGCGGATAATTAATGGGTTTTTGACATTTACCAAAGCTGAAAAGAAACCCGTTGCATCATCTAATCTTTTTACATCATCGCCCACTATTTTTTTTAACATGCTTTTCCTAGATAACGCGATGAGTAATGGTGTATCTAATTCTGCAATTGTCTCAAGATTTTGATAAATTTCCCAGTTATGTTCAAAAGTTTTTCCAAAACCAAAACCCGGATCAAGAATAATTCTCTCTAAATTAATACCTTCAGCAACACACATATTTAATCGATCAAGAAGAAATTGTTTTATCTCATTGGTGATATTCACTGAATAATTTGGATTGACTTGCATTGTTTCTGGTGTGCCTTGCATATGCATTAAACACACCATCGAATTTGGATAATCTTTCAATATTTTAATGGACTCATTCTCTCTTAATGCCTTAATGTCATTAATTACATCTACTTCATGGTCTAGCGCAAATTTCATCACCTCTGGTTTATAGGTGTCGACCGAAACAAATACTGAGGTATCCTTTTTCAATGCTTTAATAATTGGACTAATTCTTCGAAGCTCTTCTTCCAGGGTAACTGGCTTAGCCCCTGGTCTCGAAGATTCGCCGCCAATATCTATAATATCAGCACCTTCATCAATCATTTTTTGTGCTTGTTTGATGGCATTGTCTGGATCGATAAAAAATCCTCCGTCAGAAAATGAATCGGGAGTAACATTTAGCACACCCATAATAATTGGATGAGATGAATTTTTAATGAAGGATGAAAAAGTCATACAGGGTAATTATATTAACTACCCTATATTTTACTTGGATTTTGCTGATGGTTGTGGAGAAGTTACCGCTGGACCAGATCCTGCACCTTTATCTCCAGATGGTGATTTACTTGTATCATTTGGCTTAGGTGCTCTTGCTTTTTTGCCAGCCATAATGTCATTGATTTGCTCAGAATCAATGGTCTCATATTCAAGCAATGCTTTGGCCATTGCTTCCACCTTCTTTTTATTTTTTTCAATAATTTTTCTTGCCACAGCATACTGTTCATCCAAAATTTTTCTCACTTCAGCATCTACTTTTTGCTGAGTTGCTTCAGAGATGGTTTTGGATGGCATACCAAAGGTTGATTCATTTTGATCATCGCTATAGACCATAGTCCCTAACTTATCAGACATGCCGTATTTGGTGACCATGTCACGAGCAAGTTTAGTTGCTCTCTCAAAGTCATTCGATGCACCTGTCGACATTTGCTTCATGAATACTTCTTCCGCAATTCGACCACCAAATAGGATAGAGATTTCCTCAAGCATTTTATCTTTAAAGTTGCTAAATCGATCAAATTCCGGCAGTTGCCATGTCAAACCAAGAGCCCAACCTCTTGGCATAATGGTGACTTTATGCACAGGGTCTGCCTTTGGTAAAGACTTAGCCACAATTGCATGTCCTGACTCGTGATAAGCGGTATTAATTCTTTCGTCTTCTTGCATCACTAGTGACTTACGTTCAGGACCCATGTAGATCTTATCTTTAGCATCTTCAAAATCTTGCATAGTCACCGTGCGATGAGCTCGGCGTGCTGCAAATAAAGCTGCCTCGTTAACTAAATTAGCCAAATCAGCACCAGAGAATCCAGGAGTACCTCGCGCTATGATATCCGCTTTCACATCAGCGTCACTTGGTATTTTTCTCATGTGCACATTGAGGATTTGCTCTCGGCCTTTGATGTCTGGTAAAGACACAGCAACTTGACGGTCAAATCGACCAGGACGTAATAACGCTTTATCAAGAACATCTGCACGGTTAGTTGCCGCAATTACTATTACACCAGAATTTGCCTCGAAACCATCCATCTCAACTAGAAGTTGGTTTAAGGTTTGCTCACGCTCATCATTACCACCACCCATACCAGCACCACGGTGTCTTCCTACTGCATCAATTTCGTCAATAAAGACAATGCAAGGAGAATTTTTTTTGGCTTGCTCAAACATATCTCTGACTCGAGCGGCGCCTACACCGACAAACATCTCTACAAAGTCAGATCCCGAAATCGTGTAAAAAGGAACTTTTGCTTCACCCGCGATTGCTCGTGCCAGCAATGTCTTCCCCGTACCCGGAGGGCCTACCATGAGAACACCTCGAGGTATCCTACCGCCAAGCTTATGAAATTTATTGGGATCTCTAAGGAAATCCACCAATTCGGTGACTTCTTCTTTGGCTTCATCGCATCCGGCGACATCAGCAAAAGTTGTCTTATTGGTAGTTTGGTCTAATTGTCGAGCCTTGCTTTTACCAAATGAAAATGGGCCGCCACCTTTGCCTCCACCTTGCATTTGTTTCATAAAGAAAATCCATACACCAATCAGCAAGATCATCGGGAACCAAGAGATAAAAATACTCATCAGCATAGATTGTTTTTCTTCCGGTTTAGCTTCAACAATTACGTTATTTTTTAACAAATCGGACACCATCCATGGATCTGTTGGTGAGTAGGTTGAGAATCTCTTGCCATCCGCTGTAATACCATTAATATTTCTACCATCAATTTCAACCTTAGAAATATTTCCGGACTTTACCTGCTCCATAAACTGAGAATAGACAAGCTTAGTTTCAAAGCGATTTGCTGGTGAAAATTGATTAAAGATCATCATCATTAGCGCACCAATGGCTAACCAAACTAAAATTGTTTTTAACGTATTGTTATTCAAATCATTTCCTTTAAGTTTGCGATATTTATTATTATTCTATCTTTTTTCAAGACCAATTAAAAAGAATTCTGCACTTCTGTTTCGGGAGGAGTCTGGTTTTTCAATCTTGACCTTATTAAAAAGACTCCTCAGTCTTTTCACATAATCCTCAAAACCACTTCCCATAAATGTCTTGACCATAAAATGTCCCTTTGGTTTCAACCAATCTAAGGCAAATTCCAATGAAAGGTCATTTAAATCATTAATCATGGCCTGATCACGACTTTTTATACCACTAATATTGGGTGCCATATCAGAAATTACAAGGTCTATAGCTGTATTTTCTAATAATTCTTCAAGTTTTTGTAAGATGGAAAGCTCACGAAAATCACCTTGAATGAATGTGGTATTTTTAACATTATCCATCGGTAATAAATCGATCGCAAAAATTTTTCCACGATCAGTTATAAGGGAGCTTGCTGCTTGCGACCAACTTCCAGGCGCTGAGCCCAAATCCACAATGCGATCATTAGAGCGTATTAAGTGATACTTATCATTCATTTCAATAAATTTATACGCTGCACGGGACCGAAATCCATCTTTTTGAGCTCGCTTTACAAACTCATCGGATAAATGCTCTTTAATCCAGTTTTTTTTGGTTCTTGTTTTTTTCATGTCTGATACAATGTTATTTTTTTTAAGAAATCATGTTAAATAATAAACAAATCAAAGCATTAAAAGCTGAAGCTCATCACCTCAAAACAACAGTCTCTGTAGGTTCAAAAGGTATCACAAATCAGGTCCTTTCTGAAATAACCAACACTATAAACTTTCATGAGTTAATCAAAATACAAATTCAGTCGGATACAAAACAAGATCGGCTAGAAATTGCCAAACAAATTTGCCAAGCGACAGAGTCAGAATTCGTTCAATTAATCGGAAAACAGGCAGTTATCTTTAAGCAAAAAGACGAAGAAAGTAAATTTTCTCTTTAACGCCACCTGAGCATTAATATAGTCACTAATAAGGTTTGTACTAAAAAGGAGATGCTGGAGATACCATGCCACATAGCAAAACGATCAGCAAAAATGCTCTCCATCACTTCTTTCGGTTGAGCATTGATTTTAAGCGCTTCTAGTGTAGGTTGAATTCCAAAAAAATTAATCAGAACAATCCCAGCAATAAATAAAATGAGCCAAAATTGGCTAGATTTTACTGAAGACCATCCATGATATTTAAATAAATGAAAAAAAATCAAAACAGACATCCCCAAACTAAAGTAACTTAAATAATGAAAAAGTTGACCCGCTACCATTCCAGCTAAAAAAGCTGTAGGAATTTTGTCGAACAGCACCTTGGCGACCATAATCATCCACCACAAGGATCCAGCCCATATTGGTAAAAAGAGTTTAAGGAGATATCCCATGAAATTAAATGTAACTCACATTGCTGATTTCATATGTTTTTTGACCACCAGGTGTTTCAACTTCAACCACATCACCATCTTCTTTACCAATTAAAGCTCGGGCCAATGGGGAGCTAATAGAGATTTTGTTTGCTTTAATGTCCGCTTCATCTTCACCAACTATTTGATAGGTGAATGATTTTTCTTCATCTAAATCTTCTAATTCAATGGTGGCACCAAAAACACATTTACCATCTGCATTCAGTGTAGCTGGGTCAATAATCTGTACATTGGATAATTTAGCCTCAATTTCTGCAATGCGTCCTTCGATAAAACCCTGTCGCTCTTTAGCAGACTCATATTCTGCATTCTCTGATAAATCACCTTGCGCACGAGCTTCGGCAATTGCCTGAATAATATTAGTACGATCTTGACTCTTTAACTGATGTAATTCTTCTTTTAGACGCTCAACACCATTCCGCGTCATTGGGATTTGACCTGCCATTTATTACCCTTAAATAGATTTTAAAAAATACTTCTGATAAATACTGAAGTATATTTGGATTTTAAAGATTGAATATTACTTATGCAAGCTTTGTAAGCTATTCACTTCGAGCTCATCCACATAAGACATTCCAATACATGCAGCCTTTGCTCCGGCTAATGTGGTGTAGTAAGTTACTTTATTCATTAGCGCATTACGTCTAATTGTATAAGAATCTGCTATTGCTTTTTTATCTTCAGTGATATTAACAATAAAATCAATTTCTTTATTCTTAATCATGTCAACAACATGGGGTCTACCTTGAGCCACTTTATTGACTCTTTGCACCATTAGACCATGGCTTTGAATGGATCTTGCCGTTCCATCAGTAGCCACCAAATCAAATCCTAACTTAGCCAAAGCTTGGGCAATATCAATTATATTTTCATGATCTTCTTTGCGAACACTTAAGAATGCTTTGCCTTTAAAAGGCAGTGTCGTGCTGGCACCCAATTGGGATTTTATAAATGCTTCTGCAAAGGTAACTCCAGTTCCCATTACCTCACCCGTTGATTTCATTTCTGGTCCCAAGATCGTATCGACACCAGGGAATTTGATAAAAGGGAAAACGGCTTCTTTAACTGAATAAAATTGTGGAGTGATTTCTTTAATAAAGTTTTGACTTTTGAGTGATTGTCCAACCATGACCTTGGCTGCAATTTTGGCAAGAGGTTTTCCGATAGCCTTGGACACAAAAGGAACTGTTCTTGAAGCCCTAGGATTCACTTCAAGGATGTAGATTGTTTCTCCTTGAATGGCAAATTGAATATTCATTAAACCATTTACTTTGAGTGCCTTGGCCAGCATTTTCGTCTGCTGAATTAAATCTTTTTGGATCATGTCACTCAAATCAAATGGGGGAAGTGAGCATGCAGAGTCGCCTGAATGCACCCCGGCTTGTTCAATATGCTGCATAATCCCACCAACAACAACATCCTCACCATCAGATATCGCATCCACATCAATCTCTTGAGCATCATTCAAAAAGCGATCAAGCAAGACTGGTGACTCATGGGATACTTTGACTGCCTCAGTCATATATCTTTGCAAATCTGACTCTTCATGCACAATTTCCATTGCGCGACCCCCGAGAACATAACTTGGTCTTACCACTAATGGATATCCTATTTCAGCAGCGAGCTGAATAGCTTCTTCTGGGTTTCTTGCTGTTCGATTTGGAGGCTGATTAAGTCCTAAATCTACTAATATCTTTTGGAATCTTTCCCTATCTTCAGCAACATCAATATCCTCTGGTGTCGTTCCGATAATCTTTACCCCAGCCGCTTCGAGACCTTTGGCAAGTTTTAGAGGTGTTTGTCCTCCATATTGAACTATGACTCCATCTGGATTTTCTATATGAATAATTTCCAAAACATCTTCAAGAGTCACCGGCTCAAAATACAGACGATCAGAAGTATCATAATCTGTAGAAACAGTTTCTGGGTTGCAATTTACCATAATTGTTTCATACCCTTCCTCTTTAAGCGCATAGGATGCATGAACACAACAATAATCAAATTCAATACCCTGTCCGATTCGATTTGGGCCCCCGCCGAGAATTACAATTTTTTTATTTTTACTTGGTAAAGACTCGCACTCTTCATCATAGCTCGAGTACATATACGCTGTTGATGTCTCAAATTCAGCAGCGCAAGTATCCACTCTTTTATAAATAGGTCGAATATGGTGCTTTTCACGAAAAGATCGAATAATTGATTGGGAAGTATTTAATAAATGTGACAACCGACCATCAGAAAAACCTTTCTTTTTTAATTCTTTAAAAAATAGAGGATCCAAAGAGTCTAACTCTTTATTTCGTAAACCTAGTTCCAATTCAATAATTTCTTGTATTTGTATTAAAAACCATGGGTCAATTTTTGATTGCTCATGGACTTCCTCAATGGTCATTCCTAGGCGGAAACCATCAGCCAAATACCAAATTCTTTCTGGCCCAGGCTGTCTTAGTTCTTTAATGACCAAATCTTTATCTTCAGTAGTTGAGTCAAGGCCATCGACCCCTATTTCCAGTCCTCTTAATGCTTTCTGAAATGATTCCTGAAAAGTTCTTCCAATAGCCATAACTTCACCGACAGATTTCATTTGTGTCGTCAAGTGGCTGTCTGCTTTTGGAAATTTTTCAAAAGCAAAACGTGGTATTTTAGTCACAACATAATCAATGGTTGGCTCAAATGATGCGGGAGTTTGGCCTCCGGTAATATCATTTTTTAATTCATCTAACGTATAACCAACCGCTAATTTTGCCGCAATTTTGGCAATAGGGAAGCCAGTTGCCTTGGATGCAAGCGCTGATGAACGTGATACTCTCGGATTCATCTCAATCACCACCATCCTGCCATCTGCGGGATTTATAGCAAATTGAACGTTTGAGCCCCCGGTGTCCACTCCAATTTCTCTGAGCACTGCAATTGAGGCAGATCTCATGATTTGATACTCTTTATCTGTCAGTGTTTGGGCTGGTGCAACCGTAATAGAATCTCCGGTATGGACACCCATAGGATCTAGATTTTCAATGGAACAGATAATAATGCAATTATCATTTTTATCTCTAACAACCTCCATTTCATATTCTTTCCAACCCAGTAAAGACTCCTCAATCAGCAGTTCATTAGTTGGTGATGCGTCTAGGCCACGTTCACAGATTTCAATAAATTCATCTTTGTTATAAGCAATTCCTCCGCCGCTACCACCCATCGTGAATGAAGGTCTGATGATGGCAGGATATCCAATAGAAGCTTGCACCTGATGAGCTTCTTCCATGCTGTGCGCTATTGCAGAACGGGCTGAAGATAAGCCAATTTTAGTCATGGCTTCTTTAAATAATTGACGATCCTCCGCTTTGTCGATCGCTTGTTTTGAAGCTCCAATCAATTCAACATTGTATTTTTCTAATATTCCATGACGATCTAAATCAAGGGCACAATTCAGAGCAGTTTGACCTCCCATAGTCGGTAATATTGCATCCGGATTTTCCTTAGCAATAATCTTTTCTACAATATCCCATTGAATGGGTTCAATATAAGTAGCATCAGCAAGATTTGGGTCAGTCATAATCGTAGCTGGATTAGAGTTTACCAAAATCACTCTATACCCCTCTTCTTTTAATGCTTTACATGCTTGTGCTCCTGAATAATCAAACTCACAGGCTTGGCCAATAACGATTGGACCAGCACCAATAATTAGAATAGATTGAATATCGGTTCTTTTAGCCAATCAACCCTCCTTTATGAGCTTGCATATTAGAAAAAAATTGATCGAATAAATAAGCCATTTCTGTAGGTCCCGGACTGGCTTCTGGGTGACCCTGAAAACTAAAAGCTAATTTATTTTTTGACTCAATACCTTGAATTGTTTGATCAAAAAGTGATTTATGGGTCACTAGGATATTGTCATTTAATGAGCTTTCATCAATTGTAAATCCGTGATTTTGACTGGTAATAAAAACTTTTTTTGAATTCAAATCTTGAACAGGATGGTTCGCTCCATGATGTCCAAATTTCATTTTTTTGGTTTGCGCACCAAGAGCTAATGAGAGCAATTGGTGTCCTAAACAAATTCCGAAAATTGGAATTTGTTTTTTTAAAAACTCTTTAATATTATTAATAGCATATTCGCATGGTTCTGGATCACCGGGACCGTTGGATAGAAAAATTCCATCAGGATTTAATTCCAAAACTTCTTGATAGTGAGTTTCAGCTGGAACAACAATTAAATCAGCACCACGGGAGGCTAGCATTCTTAAAATGTTCTTCTTTATTCCAAAGTCATATGCCACAACTTTAAATTGTGTTTCAGAAATTTTTGCATGGCCTTCACCTAAAAACCACTCTCCTTCATTAAAAGTATATTGTTTTTTTGTTGAAACAACTTTTGCAAGATCCATACCAGATAACCCTGGAAAAGAATCTAACATGCTGACATCATTTTGATCTCCGCCTATTAATATCAAACCCGGCTGAGCTCCATTTTTTCTTATGTGTCTCGTCAATCTTCGAGTGTCCAGGTCAGCGATGGCTGGAATGTTATGTTCCTTTAAAAATGCGACAAGGTCTTTTTGTTTTCTAAAGTTCGAGCTCAATGGTGACAAGTTATGAATAATCAAACCCTTACAATAAGCAAAGTCACTTTCATCGTCCTCAGTGTTCGTGCCTGTATTTCCAATATGCGGATAAGTTAAAGTGACAATCTGTTCTGCATAAGATGGGTCTGTAAGGATTTCTTGATAGCCAGTAATTGAAGTATTAAAAACAACCTCACCAACTGATGAAGTTTTAGCTCCAATTGATATTCCATGGAACCTTGTTCCATCTTTAAGAATTAGAAGAGCCGGTATTTTTTCCGACAAAGAACACTCCTGCGTTGATTAGTCTAGGGGTGTTTAAAAGAATAACTTTCAAACTTCTGAATTATATTAGATATTTAGATCTCGTTCAATAAATTGGTTTAATTAAATCCAAGTTATTTTAAATTTAGCACTTCCTGCATATCAAATAATTTTGGTTTTTGGTTTGCAATAAACTTAGCAGCCTTTAAAGCGCCTGATGCAAAATTCAAACGGCTGGTAGCTTTATGTGTTAGTTCGATTCTTTCCCCGTTGCCAGCTATGAGAACTGTGTGCTCTCCAACAATATCTCCGGCCCTGATCGTGGAAAAGCCGATTTCATTATCCCTTCTTTTTTCTTCACGCCCATATCTAGTGAAGATAGCATTTTTTTCCAGTGATACATTTAACCCATCAGCTGCTGCCTGACCTAACCTCAAGGCAGTTCCTGATGGGGCATCTACTTTATGTTTATGGTGAGCTTCAATGACCTCAAAGTCATATTCAGGAAGAAGTGTAGCGGCTTTTTCAACTAAAGATATAAGGACATTAATCCCCACACTCATGTTCGGAGCCATGCAAATTGGAATATGTTGGCTAAGCTGTTGAATTGAATCTAACTCCGATGAGTTAAATCCTGTTGTTCCAATGACATAAGCGACTTTTTGATCAGATGCTTTTTTTAAGAATTCCATCGTTCCTTCCGGTCGAGTAAAATCAATGATTACATCGCTATCAGAAAGGAGATGGTCAATATTATCTTGAATTAAGACTTTAGTTTCTTTGCCAATAAAATAGCCCGCATCATTTCCTACGGCATGGCTTCCCTTGATATCATGAGCGCCAACTAAAACTAATTCATCATCGCTAATGATTTCTTGAATTAACATTTGCCCCATCTTGCCAGAGGCGCCAAGAATAATAACTTTTATTTTACTCATATTTAAAAACCAATTTTTTCTAATAATAACTCAAAATATTTGGGATCAGATTCATCAGGTAAGGATTTAATTATATCGTCCTTGACCGATGAGCTCATCGACTGAGTTTCATCAATCGCAAATTTTTCTTCTTTACTATTGACAGCATCAGCTGAATCTTGAACTGAAATAATCTTCTCAGGCTTCTCCTGGCTAAGTAATTTTTCCTCTGCTTGTATTACATCAACAGACTTCTCTTCGATTGGAATGGCTTTAGACTCTTTCTCAACTGGCATATCTTTTGTCATTGCTGTCTCAGTCTCACTTTCCCAGAATTTAAGACGGCTTAACAGTGATTTGCTATCTTTCTTCTCCTCTTCTAATTCTTCCTTAGAAATTTTTATAGTTGCCTCCTCTGTCTTTTGATCCGTTTCATCTTCCCAAAATTTAAGTCGGCTTAGTAAAGAATTTTTATCCTTTTTTTGTTGTGCATAATCAGCCTCCGAAAGAGTAATAACTTTAGATTGTCTTTCTGTTTCCGCGCCAATCAATATATCATTAGACTGAATGATATCTCCTTTGACATCAACTAATTCATCATCAGCGAAACGGACCACAACATGCCGCTCTTCAATTAAGCGATCATCTTTAATCATTTTGTAAATATAATCCCAACGATTTTCGTGGAAAGAATCTTGAATTAAAGGGGTCCCAAGAACGTACTTTACTTGGGCTCTGGTCATTCCCGGCTTTAAACCCATGAGCATTTCAGCCGAAATAATATTTCCTTGTTGAACGTCTAGTTTATATATTTTAGCCTCGAAATAATCTATCGGACTTTTAACTGAACAAGCTGTTAAAAAAACGAAAGTAAGAAAAAATATAAGATGACGATAGCGCATTTATTGATCTATAAAATTTTTGAACATTAAGCTTGAATAATATACCATGATGATTATTAAATAAATTCATTGTCTGGAAAAATTATGGAAGATCATGTTGATTTTAAAAAAACAGGCCTAAAAGCAACCATTCCTCGTTTACGAGTTTTGAATATATTTGAAAATAACCGCGAAAAACATCTTTCTGCTGAAGAAATTTACAAGATAATGATTAATAATGGCGAAGATATAGGGCTGGCTACCATTTATCGAGTATTGACGCAGTTTGAACAAGCGGGCTTACTGTTGAAACATCATTTTGAAAGTGGTAAAGCGGTCTATGAGCTAAATGAAGAATCACACCATGATCATATTGTTTGCCTTCAGTGTGGTCACGTCGTTGAATTTGTTGATAGTGAAATTGAAAAAAGACAAAAAACAATTGCTGAAGACAATGGATTTACAATTATTGATCACTCGTTGTATTTGTATGGAGACTGTAAGAAAAAACCTTGCCCGCATAAAAAGTAATTTAGTTTAACAACTCTCTTGCATGCATCAACGTTGTCTCAGTTATCTCTAATCCACCAATCATTCTAGCTGTTTCTTTAATTCTTTCCTCAGCATTCAGAATATATATTTTAGAAATCGCCGTGTCTCCAGATTCTTCTTTATGAACTTTGAAATGGAAGTTAGCCTTTGATACGACTTGAGCTAAATGGGTAATTGAAAAGACTTGATGTTGACTGCCTAATTGATTTAAGAGGTTCCCAACAACTTCCGCAACCCCTCCACCGATACCAACATCGACCTCATCAAAAATCATCACAGGAACATTTGTATTTTTTGCTGAAGCAACTCTAATTGCTAGGCTTATTCTTGATAACTCTCCACCTGAGGCAGTTTTTGCTATAGGCGAAAAATCTGCCCCCTTGTATGTTTTGATTACAAATTTAACTTGATCGATGCCAGAAGCTAGCGGTTCTGTTTTTTCTACGTCAATTTTAAAATCAGCATTAGAGAAAGAAAGTTGATTTAATAAGAGTGAAATTTCACTACCTAATTTTTTAGCCGCTATGGCTCTCTTTTCAGATAAATTTTTTGCATTAGTTAAATAATCATCAAATGCTTTTTTTTCCAATACTGCAAATTGATTTTCTTCAAATAGTGTTGCAATTTCATCGAATCTCTTAAACCAATTTAATGATTCATTTTCGAACAACTCAGGTTGTATATGATGTTTTCGGGAAAAGTTGAAGACTCCTTGAATATAATCTTCAATTTCTCTAACCCTATCTTCATCATCATTGAATTTACTTAAATAATTATTTAAATTTCTTTCCAACTCACTCGCTTGAATTAATATCTCATTAGAAAGATTGAAGTCCTCATTAAGCTGATTATCAAGCTGAGCAGCCTCAGATAATGATTTATTTAAATCTTTTAAAATAACTGAGGCAGAGAGATCTTCATTATTAATGTAGTTAAGGCATTGTTGAATAAGGTTAATTAATTCTTTCGCGTTTGATAATTTCTTATGCTCTGCCTGAACAAACTCCCAATTTTCAAAGCTAAAATTTAGGTCTTTATATTCCTTAATTTTAATTTGAAGATCTTCATATTCCTCATGAATTTTAACTTTATTCTCATCAAACTCTTTTTTTCTTTTTTCAAGACTTTTCCATTCATGGAAAAGTTTTTGTGATTTTTTTTCAAGATCCGATGTGTCTGCATACTCATCAAGAATATTTAATTGAGTGTTGGCTTGAGTCAAAGAATGGAACGAGTTTTGGCTGTAAATATCGATTAATAACTCACTTACATCCTTTAGCTTAGATATTGGGCTAGGAATTGAATTAATATATGCTTTCGATCTACCATCAGCAAATATAGTTCGCCTGAGCAATAAAGATTCATCATCATATAAATCATTATCTTTTAACCACTGGATCACGGCTTGATTATTTTTTATATCAAACTCAGTAATAATTTCTGCTTTCTCACAACCCTTTCTGATTAATCCACTCTCACTCCTTGCACCCAAGGATAATGACAAAGCATCTATGAGAATTGACTTACCAGCACCGGTTTCTCCAGTCAGGCCAATAAACCCTTCTTCAAAGCTTAAATTAAGCTCATCAACAATGACATAATCACGAATATGAAGATTTGCTAACACGCTTTAACCCCAATTTAACTTATTTCTGAGCATCTCAAAATAACAATAATCTTTCGGATGCAATATAGTGATTGTGTTTTTGGACTTGTTGATAGAGATTTTATCTCTCAAGTCTAATGGAAATTTTATTTGGCCATCCACACTCAAAAATCCTTCATCCATATCAATGATTTTTGCAGATATAGGTTTTGTTGCATCCAATGCAATTGGTCTATTACTGAGGGTATGAGGACTGATAGGCACAATCGAAACGGCATCAATCGTCGGGTGAAGAATAGGACCCCCTGCAGATAATGCATAAGCCGTGGTTCCAGTAGGCGTAGAAATAATTATTCCATCTGATCTTTGTTTATGGAGTAATTTCTGATCCACACTCAATTCTAATTCAATAAGTCGCGAACCACTCTTAATGACAATATCATTAAAGGCAATAGACTCATATATCAGATTACCATCTCTCAGAACTTGTACTTGTAAAAGCATGCGTTTATCAGGTTCAAATGATCCTTGTAAGATTTCAGATAGCTCATTTTCCATGTCACCAAAACTTACATCGGCTAAAAAACCAAAGCGACCTAAATTAATACCTACAATGGGCACATCCAGATGAGAAACGGCTCTAGCGACACCCAGCATCGTGCCATCCCCTCCTAGCACAATAATTAAATTTACATTGCTGCACTCAGCTAAAGTAATCGATTGATATTGATTAATTTTAAATTGTTGTTGAGTTTTTTCTTCAATAAATACCTGAAGATCTTGATTATCTATAAACTTTATCAAGGAGTTAAGCTTGTCTAAAAAGCTTGGGTCCTCTTTGAGATTATTGTATTTTCCAACAATGGCAATTTTTTTAAAATTCATAAAGTAACCAAATGTATTTACTTGATATAATTGAATGAATAATTTTAATCTATTTAAATAATAACTACTAATTATTCAATATTCATAAATAGATGGATACCAGATCACAACAGCTACTAAAAGTTTTAATAAGCCAACATATTGCTGATGGCGCCCCCGTCGGTTCAAAAACCCTATCCGGCCATGCTGAAGTGGATTTAAGTCCGGCAAGTATTAGAAATATTATGAAAAATCTTGAGGATCAAGGATTTATCTCAAGCCCTCACACATCTTCAGGAAGAATTCCCACAAAAAAAGGTTACAGGTACTTTGTAGACACTTTACTGACTCATAAAAAACCAACAGCGCAAGAGATAAATCTTATTTCTGAAAAAATGAATAATATGCAATATGACTCAAATTCAGTTGCAGACACCTTGTCTAGCCTTACTCATCATGCAGGATTAATTCTCATACCCAAATTAAAAAAAAATACTTTTAAACATATCGAATTTATTAATTTATCTTCAAATCAAATTTTGGCGATTTTAGTGACTAGCGATGGCCAGGTGATGAATAAAATTCTTAAAGCAGATAAAGATTACCCACCTCATGAGCTGGTAGAAATTTCAAACTACTTTACAACAAATTACTCAGGACTAACGATTGAAGAGTCATTTGAGAAGATTGCTAAGGAAATCAATGAAACAAAGAAAAGAATGTACGATCTGATGCAATCAGCAATGGATAATTCTAATCCAAATAATTATGAAAATATTTTTATTAGTGGAAAAGAAAATTTAATTGATAATGAAGAACTTGCAAAAGATTTAGGTAGTTTGAAAAAAATCATTCAGATCTTTGATAAAAAAAATACACTTATGGACTTACTTGAAAAAAGTCAAAATTCTTCTGGGGTACAAATTTTTATTGGGGAGGAATCCGGTTATCACGGCCTCGACGAGTGTAGCATTATTACATCACCATATGAGGTAGATGGTGAGGTTATTGGGTCTTTGGGAGTCATAGGTCCAACAAGAATGGCTTACGAGAGAGTTATTCCAATTGTTGATATAACTGCTAAACTCCTTAGTTTGAATAATCACCGAAAAAAAATATAAATGGCCTACTATAATAAGGAACCTAAATATACACATGGAAATGAGCCCAAAGTTGGAATCATTTTAGCGAACCTTGGGACGCCCGAAAAACCAACCTCAGGAGCGTTACGAAAATATCTACAACAATTTCTGATGGACCGAAGAGTTGTAGAAATTCCCCGGTTTATTTGGTGCTGGATTTTGCATTTTATTATCTTAGTATTTCGTCCTAGCGCGAGTGCAGCGAAGTATAAATCCATATGGACTAAACAAGGGTCTCCTCTTTATGTAAATTTAAAAAAACAAAAAGAAGCTTTCAGTAAGCTCGTTCAAAAAAATATTAAGCAGCCAATAGAAATTGAAATTGGGATGAGTTATGGACAACCTTCCATTGCAAATGCAATTGATAGGCTCAAAGAAAAAAATTGTAATAAGATCCTTTTTTTTCCGCTTTACCCACAATACGCCTCATCATCCTCCGGGGCTGCCATGGATGGTTTATTTAAAAAATTAATAAAAACACGAAATGTTCCAGAAATAAGAGTGATTCGTAACTATCATGATCATCCAGCTTATATTGATGCACTCAGAAATTCCATTGCTAAGTTTTGGCAGAAAAAAAAGTCAAAACCTAATAAGCTGATAATGAGCTTTCATGGGGTTCCAAAAAAATCTCTATTACAAGGGGATCCCTATCATTGCGAATGTTATAAAACAGCACGATTACTCACTAAAGCACTTAAATTGAAGGAACATCAATATCAAGTCACATTCCAATCTCGCTTTGGTAAAGCAGAATGGCTTAAACCATATTTTTCAGAGGTCATTAAAGGTTTAGGTAGTGAAAAAAATATCAGCATAGATGTTTTATGCCCAGGATTCTCTAGCGATTGCCTAGAAACTCTTGAAGAAATCAATATGGAAGGCAGAGAAATATTCTCAGAACACGGGGGGGATCCAAAAAAATATCGTTATATTCCAGCATTAAATGATTCTGAAGAGTGGATTGGAGCAATGTTTGAGATTGCACAATCTCATCTTCAAGGATGGATTGATAAAAACTATACAATATCTAAAATTACCAAGGCATCTAAAGAAACCAAAACAGCTTTTGAAAAGGTGAAAAAACTATCATGATTATCATCACTGGTGCAGCAGGGATGATAGGAAGTGTTACAGCATGGCATCTAAATAATAACCTCGGTGAAAATGACCTCATTCTATGCGATGATCTTGCTTATGAAAATCAAGAGAAGAATTTAAGCAAGAGAAAGTATTTAGATTTTGTCAAAAAAGATCAATTGTTTACATCATTAAATCAGATTGATGCAAAAAGAATTGATGCCATTATTCATATGGGCGCAATCAGCGCCACGACTGAAAAAGTTTTTTCAAAACTTATCAAAGATAATATACGTTTTTCGCAAAAATTATGGTCATATTGCACTGAAAAAAAAATACCCTTTATTTATGCCAGTTCGGCGGCAACTTATGGAGACGGGTCGCAAGGTTATGATGATGAGATACATAGCGGGTTAAAACCATTAAACGCCTACGGATATTCCAAATATTTTTTTGATCGCTGGGCTTTAGATATGGCAGAAAAAAATGAATGTCCACCCTACTGGGCTGGCTGTAAATTTTTTAATGTATATGGTCCAAATGAATATCATAAAGGTCGTATGGCTAGTGTTGTTTATCATGCATTCAATCAAATCAATAACGAGGGATTGATTAAGCTTTTCAAAAGCAACAAGCCGCAATACGAAGATGGAGGTCAGTTAAGAGACTTTATTTATGTCAAAGATGCAGTCTCAGCCATGATCCATTTACTTAATACAAAAAAAATTAATGGATTATTTAATATAGGGACAGGCAAAGCTCAAACTTTTTTTGAGTTAGCGAAATCTTTAGTAAAAAATCATCAAGCCTCAATTGAACAAATTCAATTCATTGATATGCCATCTGATCTGGATGGAAAATATCAATATTTTACTGAAGCAAAAATTGATAAGCTCTTTAAAAGCGGTTACGATTTAACTTTTAATGATCTTGATTCTGGAGTTTCAGATTATTACCAAAATTATTTATCACAAAAAGATCAATACCTATGAATAAATTAATCTTCGATAATTTACTCACTCAAATAAAACATAATAAAAAAAATATTTTAGTAATTGGCGATGTAATGCTAGATCAGTATTACTTTGGTTCCATTGATAGAATATCACCAGAGGCTCCAGTTCCAATATTTAGTGTGAAAGATACAGAAAATAAATTAGGTGGTGCAGCGAATGTTGTTAACAATATTATCAATTTTGGCGCGAAAGCCTCTCTTGTTTCATCAGTTGCTAAAGACCAAAGTGGTGAAATATTGCTAGAACTTCTAAAACAAAAAAAAATTACCTCAAATATTATTTTTAAAAAAAATGATCTGACAACCACAAAAATTAGGAGTGTTGTTGGAAATCAACAATTGCTAAGGCAAGACTTTGATTCAAAATTAATCACCTTAACAAAATTGGAAGAATCAAAAATTATAAACAAAGTTAATAAAGATATATCCGTCATCATCCTTTCTGATTATGGCAAAGGGTTTTTAACTCAAGAATTGTGTCAAAAAATTATCTCTAAAGCTAATAAAGAAAAAATTCCTGTTCTT
Organism: Candidatus Methylolitoribacter marinus; assembly: GCF_051853155.1. Classification (GTDB taxonomy): domain Bacteria; phylum Pseudomonadota; class Gammaproteobacteria; order Burkholderiales; family Methylophilaceae; genus BACL14. The sequence continues at coordinate 338,418 of NZ_CP124221.1, read as the reverse complement.
GTTGATCCTAAAGGAAATGATATTTCTAAATACAAAAATTCATTTGCCGTTACACCTAACAAAAAAGAAGCGTTATCTTTTACAAATATGGGGGATGGCGTCCCTCACGAAAAAACTCTAAATAAATTAAGAATACAAAATAATATTAAAAATATAATTGAAACAAATGGAGAAAATGGCATTAATCTCTACTCAAATGAGTGTCAAAAAAGATTTCCTGCTGTATCACCCAAACAAATATTTGATGTTTCTGGTGCTGGAGATTCAGTTATTTCTTCAATTGCTGTCGCATTGCATGCAGGCTTTAATATTGAAAGCTCATTAACTTTAGCCAATATAGCGGCAGGCACTGTTATCAGTAAAATTGGCACAGAGCCTGTATCTCTTGAAGATCTAAAAGACTTTTTTGTCACAAACGACTCTAGCATTGTGAGCAATAAAATATTTAAACTTGAGGAAATGGGATCCAAAGCTGCTCAACTTAAGAAGCAAGGAAAAACCATTGGATTTACTAATGGCTGTTTCGATATTCTCCATTCTGGTCACGTTTCATATCTCAACGAGGCAAAAAAGAATGTTGATTTTTTAATACTCGGTCTTAATACAGACAGCTCAATTAAAAAAATTAAAGGCTCATCAAGACCGATTGTTGATCAAGAAAATCGAGCTCAAGTTTTATCTGGTCTAAGCTCAGTTGATGCGATAGTTTTTTTTAATGAAAATACACCGATAAAATTAATCAAAACAATCCAACCTCATTTTTTAATCAAAGGAAATGACTATAAAGTTGAAGAGGTTGTTGGACACAAAGAAATAAAAAAATGGGCTGGAGAAGTAATGTTAATTGATCTTATTCCAGGCCAGAGTAGTACAAATATAATAAAAAAAATAAACCATAGTGAAAAATGAAAAGATTCTAATTTTTGGTCCATCCTGGGTGGGTGATATGGTGATGGCCCATTCCCTATTTGTAAATTTAAAAAGAAGAAATCCTCATTGTGAAATCCATTTAGCCGCCCCAAACTGGTCTATGGACATCGGATCAAGATTTCCTGAAATTGATAAATTAATACCTCTTGAATTCAAACATGGGAAATTCGATTTTTTTAAAAGGGTTGCGCTGGGTTTGAGGCTAAGGCGTGAAAGTTATGATGAGTGCATATTCTTAATCAATACCTTTAAGTCATTATTTAACATTGCTTTTGCAAACATACCGTTACGAACTGGATATGTTGGTGAATTAAGATCATTATTTCTGAATAATAGTTTTAAAAATAATACTGAACCTACAATTAGTAAATTTTCCAAACTATCAATAAAAAAATCATATCCATCCCCCAAGATAATTAATCCAAAAATTGCAAGTCATGAAAAAAATGGTGAAAATTTTTTAAAAAAAAATAGAATTCCAACCAAAAAACTTATTATTATTTCAGGCGGTGCAGAATATGGACCTGCCAAAATCTTACCTTCTGAAAAATATGCTTATATCGCAAATGAATTAATTAAAAAAAATTACCATATTTTACTAATCGGATCTGTGAATGACATAACAGTAAATCAAAAAATAAATAAACTCACAAAAAATAAATGTTTTGATATCACTGGTAAAACATCCTTGGCTGAATGTATTGATGTAATTAGTTGTGCGCAATATTTTTTGAGTAATGATTCAGGATTAATGCATATAGCAGCAGCCCTCAATGTGCCCCAGGATAGCTTCTTTGGATCCTCAGATCCAAAGAATACCCCTCCACTTAATAATAAAGCCATTGTTAATTATTTAAATCTTGATTGTAGTCCCTGCTTTGAAAGACAGTGTCCGCTGAAACATTTTGACTGCATGAATAAAATCGATGAAAAAGAAATTTCAAAAAGAATCATATGTCTACTAAACAAGTAACAATAATTGTTCCAAACTACAAAACATACGAATTAACAAAAGTATGTCTTAGGCTGCTTAGAAAAAATACCGATTTAAATCATGTAGATGTCATTGTCGTTGATAACAATTCAAATGATGAATCTACAAAATACCTTAAAAATTTACATTGGATCAAATTTATTCATAGGGATGGGATTCCAAATGAAGGCGGGCCAATGTCTCATGCACGAGCATTGGATTTAGCAATGGAAAATATTGATACTCCTTATGTAATTGTAATTCATACCGATACCTTTATGATCCACCCAGGCTGGCTAAATATCCTCATACAACCTTTTAATGATCCTGATGTAGCTGGTGTTGGATCTTGGAAGCTTGAGCAAAAAAATATTTTTCAAAGATTAGGTAAACATATCGAATACCTATTCAAAAAATTAAAAAAAAATAAGATTAATAATCAACGCTTTAATAAAGACTATTATTATCTTAGAAGTCATTGTGCAATTTACAGAACAGATCTGATCAAAAAAGTAAATTCATCTTTTTCAGATCAGAGTGAAAGTGCAGGTAAAGTTCTTCATAAAAAACTAATCCATGCAGGATATAAGATGATTTTTTTGGAATCTAATTTTTTAAATAAATATGTACATCATATCAATCACGCCACCCAGGCAATTAATGATGAATTTGGAATTCGTTCTGCTAACAAAGTGATAAAAGATTATTTCAGCTATATAAACAGAACTGAAATTAAAGAAATTTTAAAGAATGATAGTTTAGATAATTAAATCTTCCAGGTGCTTAACTGAAATAATATTTTCTGCCTTGACTGTTTCTTCCCAGGCAATAAAATCACTCCATCCTGAAATAAACACAAAATCAAGATTAAAATTTTTAGCAGTTTTAATGTCGTATTCTGCATCACCAAAAAAGATCGCTGGCATAAAATTATTATTACTTTCAAGATGGTGTTTGACTATCTCGTGTTTTGAATCTGGGCTCCCGTAAATACCATAATCAAACAAATGGTCAAGATTCTTTGCAGCTAAAATTGTTCTTACTTCTTCCTGATCACCTCCACTCATCACCATCCAATGCTGATTTTTTGTCAAATCTCTTAACTCATCTAATCCAGCAGCTACTTCACAATCATTTAATATTTTTAATACATGATAATTTAAAGATTTAATTAGAAATGTAAAATGCTCTTCATTAAATGACTGTTGTAATATATTTGTAAGGAAATATTTAAACTTTACATATCTTGAAATACCGGTATTTTCAACATGATATTGAACTAGCTCTTCAGCTTGGTCTTCTGTTGCACCAAAATCAATAGCTGCATATCGATAGGCTTCAGATTTTTTAAAGTTTGAATTTAACAACACGCCATCACAATCAAATATGATGGTGTTGTATTTAGTGAGATCCATTACACTTTTATAGATGTAGCCTCGGCAGCTAGCTTGGTAATTCCAGCCCAATCTTTATTATTAACTAACTCATTGGGTGTTAACCAAGTTCCACCACAGACTGGGACATTAGGCAATCTAAGAAATTCTGGTGCTGTTTCTACTTTTACTCCACCTGTTGGACAAAATTGAATGTTAGAAAAAGGCCCTGCAAATCCTTTCAATAAGCTTATACCACCAACGGCTACTGCAGGAAAAAGCTTTAAGAAGTCATAACCTTCGTCAGCAGCCATCATGACTTCACTCCCGGTAGATACTCCCGGAAGTAAAGGAAGGTCAATTCTTTTACATTCATTTGATAATTCTGAAGTAAAGCCTGGACTGACCGCAAATTTTGATCCGGCATTTTTCGCCTGAACTGCATCAGACTTAGTTCGTAAAGTTCCAGCCCCCGTGATTGCATCTGGCAGTTTGCTTGAGATTAATTCTATTGCATCAAGAGCACATTCTGAGCGCATTGTGATTTCAAGAACTCTAATGCCACCCTCTAAAAGTGCTTCTGCAATCGGTAATGCATCGTCAATTTTGTTAATAACAATAACAGGTATAACGGGACCGTAACTAGCTAGATCTTTTGTATTCATTAATTTCCTTTATTTAAATCCAAGTAACTGCCCCTTCTTCGGCGGTTAACACATTTTTTCTTAAGGCACCAAAAAGCTCTCGCCCCATGCCGTGACTATTATTTTGTTTTTTGTTTTCAGTTAGTGTTTCTACCTTTCTTTCAAACCATGTATCTTCATCCACTAAAACATTTAATGAGCCCACGGTGGCATTAATTCTTAACATATCACCCTCGCGAATCTTGGCAATGGCTCCACCTAAGGCAGCCTCTGGGCTCATATGGATCGCTGCTGGAACTTTTCCTGAGGCGCCACTCATTCTGCCATCAGTCACAATAGCAACTTTAAATCCTTTATTTTGTAACACAGATAATGGCGGGGTCAATTTATGAAGCTCTGGCATTCCATTTGCTTTCGGTCCTTGAAAGCGAACAACCGCAATAAAATCTCTCTCCAACTTTCCTTGATCAAATGCTTCCAGCAATTCCTCCTGAGAGTCAAAAATCATCGCTGGCCCCTCAATAATATATTTATCTTCTGGGATTGCAGAGGTCTTCATAACAGACCGACCGACATTCCCCTTTAATAGTTTTAACCCGCCGGTTTCTGAGAATGGTTTATCATGTGTTCTCACAATAGAGTCATCACCAGAAGTCTTTGGAAAATCAGTCCATGATAGTGAGCTCCCTGTTACAGATAACTTTTGTCCATATTTGTCCATGCCAGGTCCAGCAACAGTTAACACATCATTGAACATACAGCCATTTTCCAATAATTCTCTGATTACAAAACTAGGGCCGCCTGCTCCTTGAAACTGATTAACATCGGCAACACCATTTGGATAGACACTCGCCAATAAAGGAACAGCTTTCGCAAGATCATGAAAATCAGTCCAATCAATCACTATTCCAGCAGCTCTCGCGATTGCAACCCAATGAATTAAGTGGTTTGTTGATCCTCCAGTTGCCAATAATGCTGACATTGCATTAATAATCACTTTTTCATCAACCATTTCGCCTAAAGCAAATGATGTTTTATTGTCATTAACATTTCTGATCAACATTCGAACAGCTTCAGAAGTTAATTCATTTCTAGCATCGTCTCTTGGATGAATAAATGCCGCTCCAGGAACATGAAGACCCATCGCCTCTAATAACATTTGATTACTATTTGCTGTTCCATAAAACGTGCAAGTGCCCTCGCCATGATATGCTTTAGTTTCAGAATCTAACAGCTCTTTTCTGCCAACCTTACCAAGAGCGTATTGCTCCCGAACCTTTGATTTCGATGTATTGTCTATTCCAGTTGACATAGGGCCAGCTGGAATAAAAATAGCTGGCAAGTGACCAAAGTGTAGAGCTCCAATTAGTAATCCCGGAACAATTTTGTCACAAATACCTAATAATAATGATCCGTCAAAAACATCATGAGATAAACCAACTGAAGTGCTCATGGCAATCGTGTCTCTTGAAAATAAACTTAATTCCATACCAGGCTCTCCCTGGGTTACACCATCACACATAGCTGGAACACCAGCTGCAACTTGGACTGTAGAACCGTTTTCATTAGCAACAGTTCTGATTAGCTCAGGGTAATCCTCGTAAGGTTTATGGGCTGATAGCATATCGTTATAGGCAGTAACCACTGCTAGATTTGGTTTTTTTTCTTGCACGATTGTCAGCCTCTTATCGGGTGACAATGAAGCGAACGCATGAGCAACATTTGCACAACCGAGACGATCAGAACCACGACCTCTATTTTTCATTGCTTTTAATCTTTTAAGGTAAGCTGATCGAGTTGGTCTACTTTTCTCTTTAATTTTTTCTGCTAATTCGAGTATTAAATTTTTCATAATCTAAGATATTTATTTTGTTACTAATATATTTTCCATAATCATAAACTCTAAATCACATCCAAAAAACATGTTTAAAGCATCTTCAGGTGAGCAAACCATTGGTTCGCCTCTTCTATTCAGTGATGTATTTAGGACAACCGGAACACCCTTAAGCGACATAAAGTTTTTAAGAAGCTGATAGTATACTTTATTTGTTTTTTCATTCACAACCTGCACCCTGATCGTTTTATCCTCATGCACTACCTCAGGTATTTTTTTTATCCACTCTGGTTGAACATTAAATGTGAATGTCATAAATGGCGAAGGATGATTAGATCCAATAATAGATTCAGCATATTCTTCTAAAATGCTTGGACAAAAAGGTCGCCAACGCTCTCTATATTTTATTTGCTCATTGATTTTATCCGATATCTTCGGGGTCGTTGGATCTCCAAGAATACTTCGGCATCCAAGCGCCCTTGGACCAAATTCCATTCGACCTTGGAACCATGCCAAAGGATTCCCAGCAGCCAAGATTTCTGCGCCAACTTTTGCCGGATCAGTAATTTTTGTAAACTTAGGTTTTGAGCTATGATTTTTACAAGCATCTAGGCATTCTTTGGATGAATAACTAGGACCGTAATAAACATGCTCCATTTTTTTAATGGAATTGGTTTTATTGTCATGGATTGATGCAACATATGTGGCGGCTCCAAGCGAAGTTCCTGAATCTCCAGATGCAGGTTGCACAAATAATTCTTTCACATATGGAAGATCAATAATTTTTTGATTAAGTTTTACATTTAGCGCCACTCCCCCAGCCATACATATTTTGCCAGTTTCTCTAATGATGTCACCGAGGTAATAGTCAATCATCTGTAGAGCAATTTCTTCAAGTTTGTATTGAATAGATGCTGCATAATGAATGTAAGGTAAATCAATTTCATCACCGCTTCTTTTTTTGCCATACATATCTACAAATTTTGGTGAAAAATAATACCCTTTACCATTTTCTTTATATCTCCTCAAACCTATTACGTTAACTAAATTCGTATTAACTTTTAATTGTCCATTTTTAAAAGATACTAAATTTGAAAAATCATATAATGATGGGTCACCATATGGCGCCATACCCATGACTTTAAACTCACCGTCGAGCATATCAAAACCTAAAAATTCAGTAATGGCTCCATACAGTCCACCTAAAGATTCAGGATCATAAAACTCTTTTATTTTATGTATTTTTCCATTTTCTCCATAACCAAAAAATGTTGTTGCATACTCCCCTTTGCCATCAATACCAACGACAGCAGTCTTTTCTTTAAACCCTGATAAATGATAAGCACTTGATGCATGTGATAAGTGGTGTTCCACAGGTATTATTTTTGCTTTATTGATATTTAATGAAGTCATTAAGTCTTTTGCTTTATTCAGGTTTCTTCTGAATCTGCGATTTCCATTGAAGATGGCGTCAAGAGACCTATCAGGTGCATACCAATATCTTTTTGCATAATGCCAACGAGCTCTGCTGAAAAAAGGAATCTTTGCGTAAGGGAATGTTACTATATCAACATCCTCTGGATTTAAGCCACCTTCTTTTAAACAATATTTAGTAGCTTCTACAGGAAATAAATTTTTCGCATGTTTGTCTCGAATAAATCTCTCTTCTTCAGCAGCCGCAATGATTTTGCCATCAATGATTAATGCTGCTGATGCATCATGTCCAAGAACGCCAGATATACCTAAAATTTTCATATTAATTTTTCCAAAGATCTAATCGTTTTTAGAAATTTTGACTTGTTATTCCAATTTGAAAGAAAACGAATGATTTGTCTTTTAATTCTGGAATTATATATGGATTGGCTCAGTGAGAAAAATGATTTATCAAAATCAATCATTATTAATTGCATTTTTTTATCGACTAAAATATTTGTTTCCTTAAAGTCTCCATGAATGAATTTATAATGAATCAATTTGTTGAAAAGTTTGAATATATTTTTTTTAAGCTTTTCAATTTGCAATTTATTTTTTAATGACTCTTGATAGCTTACAATACTGACTCCATCAATTCTCTCCATAGCAAAATAACTTGTAAATTTGAAGAATAAAAATCTTTTTTCAAAATAAAAAAAGGGTTTGGGGCACGGGAGATTATGTAATTGAAATGTATTTGAAATTTGCCAAGAGTTTTTTCCTCTTGATTTAATAAATTGCATTTTAATAAAATGCCAGATACTTTTAACGTTGTATCTTTTGATAATCAAATCCTCAACACGAAAAACAGTGCATGTATTTCCATTTTTAATTATTTCAGCATTCATTAAAAAATTATCAATGTTATTAAATTCAAAATGGAAATTTCTTTGTTTTAATATTAAACAATTCAAGCTAGCTTTTTTTTCAAACTGTGAGGAATTTCGGAGTGTTTTTTTTTGAAAATTAGATATTTCTTTGTATAAATATAAATCTACACATTTTTTATGCAAAAATTCGATAAAGTTATATTTGTATGATGTTGCTTTTTTCAATAAAAATTCTGGATTTATTTTTGATGAAATCAGACTGAAGTTTAAAAACTTCTTAATTGTTTTTAAAAATTTTATTTTCTTTACAAGCCCTCCGTCAATCAAATAAACCTTACCATTTTGATATAAATAGTTTTTAAAGTGATTATCTTTTTGGATGACATTATTTTCATACATTTTTTTATTCAAGGCTAATACTTGTTTAATTACAGCTTGTTTTGATTGCAGTGATTCATTGCTAGTTAATAATTGATCAACAGTTATAGCATCATTTATTTTTTGGAAAATTATGTAATATTGATTAGATAATATGCCAAATGAAAAAACTCTTGGAGTTAAAATACCCGTATTTTTTAAATGAAATACCCCATGAAGGTCTTTTAGATACTCGCCCTTGTTATTAAAGAATTTAACAATACAGTTTACCCCATCAATTTTGGCGTCTACAACTCTTCTCTTTCCAGGAATTTCTCGCAGAACTTTTAAAATTTTAAGATTAACAATATCAACCATGTTTATTTTTATATTTTTCTAACATCAAGTTAGCCCTTTGCTCGATGTTTGATTTATAAGTATCAATGAAATTTTTATTGTAGTAAGAAGTAAAAAGAATTTTTTGAAAGATTTCTTCATTACCAAAATACTTTATAGAAAAAAATAAATCACCTAATTCTTTAATCTGTCGTCTTGAAGAAATCCTCTTATTTTTTTGAAGTCTATGGAAATCAATTAAATAAATTTTAATATTCTTTTTATTTTTCAATGAATCAAGATCTAGTAAAAAATGGCAGAGATACAGATCATGATGAACAATGCCATTCTGATGAAGCTTATTGATGATTTGAACTATTTTTTTATAAATCTGATCTTGATAATTCTTTTGATATCTAAGGTATTTTGCTTTACTAAAGAAAAAATCTAATTGTACAAAATTCTCTATTTTCTCACTTATAACAAAAGAACGATTACAAAAAAGTTTTTTTTCATTTCCATAACAGACTAAATTAGGTGTTTCCACTCCAATTTCTTTTAAAAAATGATAAGCGTTATATTCATTCCTAGCATCACTAATATCTTTTACAAAACCCAGATTATTTAAAAAATTTTGCAAAAAAGAGCCGTTAGAAAACCTTTTAATAAAATATCTTTTATTTTTAAAAAAGAATTCCAATGTTTCTCTATTGGCACCAGATCGAATAATCTTTCCCTCAACATTAAATAGAGTTGAAAAACTAGCGCCTTGGAAATCTTTTTTATTTGAGTAAAAGGTTAACATTAGTTAACAGTCTTCCTAAAAAATTTTGATGCTTAACTCTTGTTCTAAAAAGATTTAAGTTCTTAATAAGTGATTTTAAGCTTTTGTAATCTTTATTATTATCAAGCGTATTGATTATATCGATATATTTCCACAATATAACCTTATCAGTAATATTCGTAGCCATTTTGATAACCTGTGATTTACTATATGGGTAATTTGAATAATTTATTTTCGGATTTTTTATTAAATAGTTAGATAACATTCTCTCCATCACGAAGGGGTAAATCGGAGCAAAGTGATTTTCAGCTTTTCTATAAAATAAAACTTTTTTATCAGCTTTCATGCTTAAAATTTTATTTCTTGTTTTTTTAAGCTCTAAAACATATTTTTTCCAAAAAGAATATTTTCCTGCCCAGTAGTTAGAATAAACAAGGTTTTTTGGATTATGTCTTGAATTAAATCTAATAAAATTATTATTAGTATTAAGTAGTCCTGCTATTTTTTTTAAACCTTTATGAAAACTTTCTCCCTGATCCCACGAATTGAAAAAAATATAAGCCCATTTAGGGTCAGTATTAAACAAAATTAAGTCACGGTCATTGTTTTGATTAATAAATATATTTAGATCAGCGATATCAACCTTTAATTTATTTGTAAATTTTGGAGAAACTAGTGAATAAAAATTGCCATCATCTTTGATATATCCTGCATCAAAAAAATCAATCATATGAGATGTTTCTCTCTCATCTAAATATGGTTTTCCAATCTGATTGAAAATTTTAAAGCTAGGATAGACTGGCTTCAATGTTTCTTCTGAATAAGCAATTTGATAAAAATTACAAGACATCTTGAATGATCATTTTCATTTTTTTATAGTTACTATTTATGTCAAAATCTTTTGACATTCTAAGAGCATTTTTTGCATATTTTCTTCTAATTGTCACATCAGATCTTAATTTTGCAATATTATTTACCCAGTCAGATCCTTTATTTGCAAGCATCCCGGACTCGTATTCTTTAATCAATATGCTGTTATAACCAACATCAGAAGATACTATTGGTAAACCAGCCGATGCATATTGCAATAATTTAAAAGCACATTTTCCTTTACTCCAATTCGAATTGTCTAGTGGGGCTAACCCCACTTTCGCTGATTTAATTTCTCTATACTGACCGCTTTCACTCCATGCAATATTTTTAATTTTTATTAAGTCGCTTTCTAATTTAATATCAGAAATATTGACCAATCTTAAATCTTTAAATTTTTTATTTGCTTTTTCTAAAAAAGGGATGATTTCAATTAAATATCTACTAGTACTTTTGGATCCAATCCAAACAAGATCAAAAAAATTTTTATCTTTTTGAGCTGTTAAATTATATTTTGATATATCAAGACATGTTGGCACTAAAAAGGTTTTTTTATTGAATTTTTCTGCATGTTTTTTTAGAAAATCATTTCCGGCAAAAATCAGATCACTTTTACAACAAATGTATGAAAATTTTTTGAATTTATGAATTGAGATTTTTCCATCTGAATCCAAAAAAATTGCATCATCAAAATCATAAATAATCTTTTTTGACAAAATTCGAAGAATTTTATAAAAAAGTCTTGGTACTAATTTTCTTTGTAAAAATATGACATCAAAAAAAGGCGCCTTAAAGATTGCTTTTAGATAATTCAGGGGTCTTTTGGATAATCCTAAATGTTGATAACTTATTTTATCATTTTTAAGTAAATCACCATAAACAAGAATTCTCTCTCTTGAGGATGATGCATGCTTACCTTTGGTTAAAATAAGAATTTTTTTCATTTAGTTTATAATTTCTTTATGAAAGTCCTGATTATCAAAACTTCATCATTAGGTGACATTGTCCACGCTAATTCTATTATAAGTGATTTAAAAAGAAATCATGCAGATGCAGAAATTCACTGGCTTGTTGAAGAATCATTTTCTAGCTTATTAAATTTATTTCTGGTTCAAAAAATTTTAGTTAGTAAATTTAGAAGTTGGAAGAAAAATTTATTTAAAAAAAATTCATACAGTGAATTCTTTCAATTGAGGTATTTAATTAAAAAAGAAAATTATGATTATGTTATTGATCTTCAAGGTTTAATAAGAACTGGGATAATGTGTAAATCTCTTAATTCATTTGGCTTCAATAGGAATTCAATTAAAGAGAGCTTTGCAAGCTATTTTTATAAAAACACTATTGGAGTTGATAAAAAACTTCATGCAATTGATAGAAATAGATTACTTGTAGCCAATTCAATAAATTATGAAATAGACCAGAATGATATTTCTTTTTCTTATAATTTAAAAAAAGATTATACAGACCCTCACAGCATCGTCTTTATAACTGGAACAAGCAATGTTCAAAAGAAATGGCCTCTTGAAAACTGGATTAAGTTGGCACACTTATTTGAGACGGGTAATTTTAAAATTTTTCTTCCCTGGGGGAGTATAGAGGAATATGAAGATTGCCTAGCGATCTATGATCAGACAACAAATTGTGAAATTTTAGAAAAAATGCATATTGATCAACTAGCAAAAAAAATCGCGTCCGCACGTTTAGCTGTCGGGGTTGATACCGGCTTAACACACCTCGCCTCATCATTAGATATACCGACAATTGGAATTTATACATTCAGCAATCCCAGTCTCACCGGGGTCAAAAACTCAAAAACGCCTGTATTTAATATGGGCTCATTAAACAACATTCCTATGCCAGAAGAAATTTTCAAAAAATTTAATGATTTAGCTTGAAATTTATCTTTTTATACCTATATAAGAAATGTAATTAATTTTTTAACTCGGTTGGATATATGACAGACGACAAGAAAGAAAAAAACCTCTCTGAAGACCTTGATCAAAATGAAGATCAAGATTTATCTAAAGAAAGCACCAATGAGGAAAGTCATGAGATTGATGCTAAAGCTGATGACTTATTAGTACAAATTGAAGATCTTAAAAATCAAGTTTTATATGCAAAAGCTGAAGCAGAAAATATTCGAAGAAGAAGTTACGAAGAAGCTGACAAAACAAGAAAATTTGCAATTGAAGGTTTTAGTCAAGAATTATTATCAGTTAAAGATAGCTTAGAAGCTTCATTAAGTTCTGACAATGTTGATAATAAGACCTTAATCGATGGCGTTGAATTAACCTTAAAACAACTCAATGCTGTTTTTGAAAAATTTAATATCATTGAGGTCAATCCGATTGGAGAAAAATTTGATCCTAATGAACATCAAGCAATGTCGATGGTTGAATCAAAAGAGCAAGAACCAAACACTGTGTTAAACGTATTGCAAAAAGGTTATAAATTAAATGACAGAGTTATCAGGCCAGCAATGGTCTCTGTAGTCAAAAGTAATGATTAACACTTGAAAATTTTATTAGTCATCTCAACATTAATAAGTAATAAATATTTGAAGGAAAAAATATAATGGCAAAAATTATTGGAATTGATTTAGGTACTACTAACTCTTGTGTTGCAGTCATGGAGAGCGGAAAGCCAAAAGTAATTGAGAACTCTGAGGGAAATAGAACAACGCCCTCTATTATTGCTTACCAAGATGGCGGTGAAATATTGACAGGTGCTCCTGCTAAACGTCAAGCTGTGACAAACCCTAAAAATACCCTTTATGCTGTAAAGCGACTTATCGGAAGACGCTTTGAAGAAGATGAGGTCCAAAAAGACATTAAATTAATGCCATACACGATTGCCAAAGCAGACAATGGAGATGCTTGGGTTGAGGTTAATGGGGAAAAAGTAGCGCCACCACAAGTATCAGCTGAAATCTTAAAAAAAATGAAAAGAACAGCAGAAGAATATCTGGGTGAAGAAGTTACAGAAGCTGTTATTACAGTCCCTGCATATTTTAATGATAGTCAAAGGCAAGCAACAAAGGACGCGGGTCGAATTGCTGGTCTTGAAGTAAAAAGAATTATAAACGAGCCAACAGCTGCAGCATTAGCTTTTGGTTTAGATAAACAAGAAGGTGATAGAAAAATAGCTGTATATGACCTTGGTGGCGGAACATTTGATGTATCTATTATTGAAATATCAAGTGTAGATGGTGAGCATCAGTTTGAAGTTCTATCAACCAATGGAGATACTTTCTTAGGTGGTGAAGATTTTGATAATAGAATTATTGACTTCTTAGCTGAAGAATTTAAAAAAGAAAATGGGGTAGATTTAACCCAAGATATGCTCGCTAAACAGCGTCTAAAAGAGGCTGCTGAAAAAGCAAAAATTGAACTATCAAGCAGTTCACAGACTGAGGTGAACTTACCTTACATCACCGCAGATGCATCTGGTCCAAAACACTTAGTTGTGAAAATCACACGTTCAAAATTTGAATCATTAGTTGAAGATTTAATTGAAAGAACAGCTGCACCATGTGAACAAGCGTTACAAGATGCAGGCCTATCAAATTCAGATATCTCAGATGTCATTCTTGTTGGTGGCCAAACCCGTATGCCGAAAGTACAAGAAAAAGTTAAATCGATCTTCAATGTTGAGCCAAGAAAAGATGTCAACCCAGATGAGGCTGTTGCAGTTGGCGCGGCAGTTCAGGGTGGGGTTCTTCAAGGCGATGTAAAAGATGTTCTGTTGCTAGATGTCACACCATTAAGTCTGGGTATTGAAACATTAGGTGGTGTTTGTACTAAGCTCATCAAGAAAAATACCACTATTCCAACCAAAGCCTCTCAAGTCTTCTCTACTGCTGAAGACAACCAAAGTGCTGTAACTATTCATGTGCTTCAAGGTGAAAGAGAGATGGCAAGTGGCAACAAAAGCCTTGGGCAATTTAATTTAACAGACATCCCGCCTGCGGCCAGAGGAACTCCACAAATTGAAGTTACATTTGATATTGATGCCAATGGTATATTGAATGTATCAGCAAAAGATAAGGCTACAGGCAAGGAAAACAAAATTACCATCAAGGCCAATAGTGGATTAAGTGAAGAAGAAATTAAAAAAATGGAAGAAGATGCTGCAAAACACGCAGAAGAAGATAAAAAGCTCAAAGAGCTTGTTGATGCAAAAAATTCTGCAGAAGCGCTGATCCACGGTACTAAAAAGTCTATGACCGACCATGCTGATAAATTAGAAGATGGAGAAAAAGATAAAATTGAAGCTGCGATAAAAGACCTTGAAGAAGCAATTTCTTCAGACGACAAAGCCAAAATTGAAGAAAAATCAAAATCATTAGCTGAATCAGCACAAAAATTTGGTGAAAAAGTTTACGCTTCACAGCAAAATCAATCTGGTCAAAATCAACAGGCTGACTCTGCTGATGCTAATTCAGAAAAAACGGTTGATGGAGATGTAGTTGACGCTGAATTTGAAGAAGTAAGCGAAGAAAAAAAAGAAGAGGATAAGTAATATCCTCATAGACTCAATTTGGCCTGGAAGCTCCAGGCCATCAACATTTAGGTAAATATGGCTTCAAAAAGAGATTATTACGAGATTCTTGGACTTAACCGAGATGCATCTGGAGATGAAATCAAAAAAGCGTTTAAAAAGCTTGCTATGAAATTTCATCCAGATAGAAATCCAGATAATCCAAAAGCAGAAGAAAGCTTTAAGGAAGTCAAGGAAGCCTATGAGATTTTAAGCGATCCTCAGAAGAAATCAGCCTATGATCAATTTGGTCATGCTGGTGTCGACCAATCAATGGGTGGAGGACCAGGCGGTTTTCAAGGTGGATTTTCAGATTTTGGAGATGCTTTCGGAGATATTTTTGGTGATATCTTTGGTGGTGGGCGATCAGGATCAGGCAAATCAAATGTCTATCGTGGCGCAGATTTAAGATACAACCTAGAAATAACGCTAGAAGAAGCCGCGCAAGGTACTGAGAAAAAAATTAGAATTCCAGTGCTATCGCAATGTAAAACATGTTCAGGGAGTGGTGCAAAAAAAGGAACTCAACCATCGACATGCGGAACTTGCGGCGGTCATGGGCAAGTCAGAATGCAGCAGGGATTTTTTTCAGTGCAGCAAACATGCCCAAAATGTCAGGGTTCAGGAAAAGTTATCAATGATCCATGTAATGATTGTTCGGGGTCAGGAAGGGTTAAAGAATCTAAAACGTTATCTGTCAAAATACCAGCCGGTGTAGATGAAGGAGATCGAATTCGTCTCAGCAATGAGGGTGAAGCGGGTGTTAATGGTGGGCCATCAGGCGATCTGTATGTGGTTGTTGCATTAAAAAAACATTCCATTTTTGAAAGGGATGGGGCTGACTTGCACTGCGAATTACCCATCAGTTTTTCAGTCGCAGCCTTGGGTGGAGATGTTGAAATTCCTACATTAGGTGGCAATGCAAAAATGAAAATTCCACAAGAAACGCAAACTGGTGCAACTTTTAGACTCAAAGGCAAAGGAATTAAGCCAGTTCGAGAGAATTATACGGGTGATCTTTTATGCCATGTAGTCGTTGAAACCCCTGTGAAGTTGACAGAAAGACAAAGAGAAATTTTAAGAGAACTTGAAGATTTAAATCAAGCTGACAGTGGCAAACACAGCCCAAGATCAAAAAGCTGGGTTGATAAAGTCAGAGATTTTTTTGATTAATTAATACGTTCCTTTTTGAATTAGCTCAACCTTGTAACCATTAGGATCTTCTATAAAAGCTATTACTGTCGTGCCATGCATCATAGGACCAGCTTCTCTCACAACTTTACCGCCTTTTGATTTAATATCTTCACACACTTGATAGGCATCATCCACCTCAATGGCAATATGTCCATATCCATTTCCAAGATCATAAGAGCTCGTATCCCAATTGTGCGTTAATTCAATAACGGTATGATCTTGCTCATTCCCATACCCAATAAATGCTAAGGAAAATTTACCCTCTGGAAAATCATGTTGCCTCAATAACTGCATTCCAAAAAAAATTTTATAGAATTCAATTGACTCATCAAGGTTATTTACCCTGAGCATTGTGTGTAAAATTCTCATTTAGGCTCCTTTTTAGTTAATTGTAAGTATTTTTGATACAGCTGATCATTTGTCTCTACATAGCTTTCATCTTTTGGAATGCAATCAATAGGACAAATGTCCACACATTGCGGAATTTCAAAATGCCCAACACATTCTGTACATAGCTCAGGATTTATCTCGTATATTTGCTCACCCATGTAAATTGCCTGATTCGGACATACAGGTTCACAAACATCACAATTAATACACTCTTCTGTAATTTTTAGCGCCATGCGTTAATTAAATTAGTAACTTTTTTTGACAAGAATGGAGTCAGGTCTTTGTCCAAATGAATAAGTTGCCTCACCAACGAAGATGAGATAGATCTTAAAGATGGATCAGACTGAAGAAATATTGTTTTTATGCTTCCCTCAATTTTTTGATTCATATCACTTAAATCCCTCTCATAAGTAAAGTCAATTTCATTTCTTAAACCTCTTGCAATAACTGTGACATTATTTTTTTTGGCCAGATCAACAGTTAATCCTGAATAAGAGATAACTTCAATATTTGCATGGTTTTGATATAGCTCATTAAGAAGATGTAATCTTTGATCAATGGTATACAAAGAATTTTTATCATTATCTTCAGCGATAGCAACAATGACGACTGATGCTAGGTTCTGCAGTTGATTGATGATATCTTCATGCCCTTTTGTAATTGGGTCAAACGAGCCAGGATAAATAATTTTATTGATCATATTTATAAATTCCATAAAAAAGAGTTTTGGTCTTTTTTTCACGAATCATACTTAAATTATCTAATGCTATTTTAGTTGCTGATTCTATATATATTATACCGTCAGGCTTTAATAATTTTTTTAATGCTAGGTCTAACCAATCATAGCAATTAGATTTGTAAGGAGGATCAAAGAAAACGATGTCATATCTTTGGTCATTATGCGTCACGTATTCGTATGATTCAGATATTTCAGATTTACAGTTTGCGAGTTGGAGTGACTTGATGTTTAAATTGATATGCTCAATGTTCGTCTGTGACTGATCAATAAATTGGCAGGCTTCTGCACCTCTTGATATGGCTTCAAAACCAAGACTTCCAGAGCCCGCAAATAAATCAAGACAAGTGGCTCCATCAATATAGGGCATCAACCAATTAAATAGAGTTTCCTTAACCCTCCCTAAAGTAGGTCTTGTATTTTCGGTGTCATTAAAAGTGATATTTCTTCCTTTTAACGACCCTGCAATGATTTTTACTGAGCTTGCGATTTAAGAGTTCCCAACAATAACTGTTGAGAATCTTGACATATCTATCCTTCTTTGAAAAGCATCTTTGATATCTTCGATGGTCACCTTATCAATATTTTTGGCAAAGTTCTCAAGATAATCAATGGGGTAATTATAGATGGCCATCATAGAAATGTATTCAGCAATTTTTTTATTGCTATCTAGCCTTAAAGGAAATCCGCCAATTAAATTCATCTTCGCATCTTTTAATTCTTCCTTGGTTGGCCCTATTTCAATAAAATCTTTCATCACCTGATTCACTAGATTGAGGGCATCATTTATTTGTGATTTTTTGGTCTGCAAACCAATTTGAAAAGGTCCCTTCTGAGTCAAAGGCATAAAATATGAGTACACACTGTAAACTAATCCATTTTTTTCTCTGACCTCACCCGTGAGGCGAGAAACAAAACCGCCACCTCCAACAATATAATTACCAACATATAAAGGGTAAAAGTCTTTATCCAATCTCACCATTGACGGCATTCCATAAAACAAATGAGCCTGTTGTGCAGGATGCTCTATCGAAATATTTTGGGGTTCATTTTCTCTCACCTCTGGAATTGGAGCATGTCCATTATCTTTAAGATGCAATGTTAAATCTCTTACAACTTTTTTTGCTTCTGTTTTGCTTAAATCACCAACAATAACCACAGACGCATTTTGAGAGGAATAAAACTGATTGTAAAAATCAACAATATTATCTCGAGTCAATTTTGATACTGATTCAGACAATCCTTCCTCAGGATAGCTGTAAGGATGATTACCATATAATGCTTTGGCGAACGCATTCTTACCCAATGAGTCTGGCTGAGTTTTTGATTGATCAATTAAGGATAGTGTACTTTTTTTCTCGCGCTCAAAAACATCAATGGTAAAAGATGGTTTTGTTAGCAAAAGCTTAAAAGTATCTACTGCCTGAGTATATGCTTTTTTATCAGATAAAGTCCTAATTGACAGCTGAGCATGGTCACGATCAACACCACCTCCGAGGGTAGCGCCGATGTCAGAAAAACGATTACTTATCTGATTTTCATTAAAATCTCCTGCGCCAAGTAACATCAAGTAGTTAGTCAAATTAGCAACACCATGCTGCCCTTTCGGGTCTCTAGCAGAGCCAGCATCAAAGTTAATTTTGATATCAACAATTGGTAATTCATGAGATTCGACAAAATAGACTCTGACCCCATTTTCTGTCTTCCAAAAATCGATATTGATATTCGCAAAAAGTATCGATGAAAAACATAAACAAAAAATTGATAATAAAACTCTCATAAAACTCCTTGATTAGATTTAAACCGATTCTGGCTTCAGATGAACAACCGTTAAAACATCGTCTTTAAAAAATTCCTGAACAACTTTTTTGACATCTTCTGATGTAATTTTTTTAATATTTTCAATATAATCATCTTTAATCTTATATGAGTAGCCCATTGTCTCAAGCTGACCAATAATCATTGCTTGATAGAACATTGAATCCTTTTCATAAACATCGCCAGCAATCACATTAGCTTTTACACGAGCTAATTCTTCACCGGTAACTCCTTCATTAGCTATTTTTTTTAATTCCGCCTTGATAATGTTTTCAACATCACTAACCTGAATACCGTTATTCAAGGTCACAACAAATTCAAAAGTTCCAACATCCCCTCTGGATAGCATTGGGTAACTTGCATAAGCACTGAGTGATTTACCGGACTGCACTAACTCTTTTTGTATTCTGGCTGTTGAAGTTCCAGATAAAACTCCCGCGAGAACTTCCAAGGCAAATGCTGTTGTATCATTGTTCGCATCTTTTTTGCTGAGTAATGGGACCTTGTAACCCATTTGGAGCATGGGCAGCTTGCTTGCTGCTTGCAGTTCAGCGCGAACCATTCCTTTTTGAACTGGCTCTAGCTGCGGTTTTCTCGGAGGTATTTTTTTGGTGGGCACCTTGGCAAAATATTTTTTTGCTAAATCAAAAACTTCAGCTGGGGTAACATCGCCGGAAACGACCAGTATGGCATTATTAGGTGCATACCAATTGTTATACCATTCTAATGCATCTTCATAGGTCATGGATTCTAAATCATTCATCCACCCAACAATTGGTCTGCCGTAAGGGTGAGCCTTAAACGCTAATGCATTAAAGGTTTCATTTAACTTTCCTTCAGGTTTATCTTCAGTTCTCCAACGACGCTCTTCCATGACAACCTTAATTTCCTTATCAAATTCTTTCGCAGAAATCACAAGGTTTTGCATTCGGTCTGATTCCATTTTGAATGATAGTTCTAACTGGGATTTCTCCATAGTTTGAAAGTAACAAGTGTAGTCAGTTCCAGTAAACGCATTTTCTCTACCGCCGGAACGAGCAATAATTTCTGAAAACTCTCCAGGCTTAGTTGACTTGGTACCCTTAAACATCATGTGCTCTAAAACATGGGCAACACCAGTTTTACCATTAACTTCATCGATACTACCAGCTTGATACCACACCTGTGAAACGACAACAGGGGCTCTATGATCTTCATTAACAATGATTCTCATGCCGTTCTCAAGCTTGAACTCTTGGACAGCAGCTGAAAGTGATAAACAAAAAAATAATGAAAAAAGACTTAATAAAATTCGCATAATATTGAAATGATAGAGGTTAATGTTTGCTATAATTATTAACAATGACCGTTAAACATAAAGTAAGTTCGCTCACATCATAAAGAAATTATGTTTGATTTCCTAAAAAAAATTTTTAAAGGTGACGAATCAAAAAAAACTGATTCAAAACCTGTTAAAAAAACAACCAAGCCAAAAACAGAACCAAAAAAAACGGCTGTTATAAAATCAAGAACAGTAAAGAAAGAGCCTGTCAAAAAAACTAAACCAAAAAATGAAGAAAAACAATTAAGACCAGATAAAAAAATTGAAACAGACTCGGTAATAGAAAAAAAAGGCTCGCCCGATAAGGAAGAAAAGCTTTCACTCGCTGAAAAAATTAAGCAAGGCCTTAAAAAAACAAGAGATGCTATTAGTGAAAATTTATCTGCTTTGTCATTTACAAAAAAAATTGATCAAGAGTTTTATGATGAACTTGAAATGACTTTGATTGCTGCAGATGTCGGTTATGCTGCCACTCAACAAATTATTACTGAATTAAAAGACAGGGTAAAAAAAGAAAAATTAGAAGATGGTTCTGAATTAAAAAGTTTGCTTAAAAAAATTCTATCAGAACTATTGAAGCAAATTGAAAAACCATTAATTCATATTGAAACTACCCCTTTTGTGATTTTGGTTGTGGGGGTGAATGGGGCTGGTAAAACGACCACTATAGGTAAATTAACTAAACTACTTCTAGATGAAGGAAAGAGTGTTCTAATTGCGGCTGGTGATACTTTCCGTGCTGCAGCAAAAGAGCAACTTCAAGTTTGGGGCGATCGAAACAATGTCACCGTAATATCTCAAAACACTGGAGACCCAAGTGCAGTTATTTTTGATGCGATGCAATCGGCTAAGGCTAAGGGAATTGATATTGTGATTGCCGATACTGCTGGCCGACTTCCGACCCAAAAACATCTAATAGATGAACTTGCTAAAATAAAAAAGGTTATTCAAAAATTTGATGAAACTGCTCCACATGAAACGATCTTAGTTCTAGATGCCAATACTGGTCAAAATGCAATCAATCAAATAAAAGTTTTCAATGAGGCGGTTTCATTAACTGGATTAATTATGACTAAACTGGATGGCACTGCAAAGGGTGGAATTGTTGCGGCGATTGCAAAAGAACAACCGATACCCCTCCGATTTATTGGGGTTGGAGAAAAAATTGATGACCTTAAGATATTTAGTGCTGAAGACTATGTAGAGGGTATGTTGGAATGATTCGTTTTGATCAAGTTTACAAAAGGTATCCTGGTTATCAAGAGGCACTTCAGAATATAAGTCTTGAAATACTTCCTGGAGAATTAGTATTCGTTACAGGAGCCTCTGGTGCCGGTAAATCGACACTTTTAAAAGTACTATCTTCTATTGAAAAGCCCTCGTCAGGAACAGTCATCTTTGAAAATTTTAATCTTGCACAAGCAAAAGATACAACACTTAATAAGATCAGAAAAAAATTTGGTATGGTATTTCAAGACCATAAGTTGTTGTATGACAGAAACTGCTATGAAAACGTTGCCCTGCCCTTAGCGGTTAACAATATCTTTGGTGAGGAGGCAGAAAAAAGGATTAGAGCTGCTCTTGATAAAGTAGGACTGCTAAATAAAGAAAGAATGATGCCAATTACACTATCTGGGGGGGAGCAACAGCGTTTAGCTATAGCTAGAGCCATTGTGTGCCGTCCGAGTATTATTATTGCCGATGAGCCAACAGGAAACCTAGATAAAGGTTATGCAAACGACATTATGAATATTTTTTTCAGCTTTCAGCAGGTTGGGGTCACAGTAATTATATCAACTCATGAACTCCCAAATATTCCTATGCGCTTTAAACATATACATTTAGAAAATGGGCAGCTTAAATTAAATCAACAACCTTATGATGAACTACCTGCTTAATCACATTGAGGCATTAAAGGTTGCTTTACGCAGACTATTGTATGCGAAAGCTGGAAGCCTTGTGATGTTCATAATTATTGGCATCACAACCTGCCTGCCTATGTCTGCGTTACTCTTTTTAGAAAATATAAAGCAAGCTTCTTCACAAATTGAATACTCTGCCGAAATTAGTATCTTTTTAATAGACCAGTATAAAGATGATGAACTCAAGACATTTACCAGCTTCTTAAAAGAGCAACCCATTGTTAATAAAATTACCTTTGAAAAAAAAGAAGATGCCTGGGTAAAATTACAAAAAAAAATTATGATTGATGGAGATAGTCTGGTTGAAAAAAACCCGCTGCCAGACAGCTTCTACTTATCCTTAGCAACATTAGACGAGAATGAAATTGACTACCTTGTAAAAGAACTAAAAGAATTTACCATCATAGATGATGTTTTACTGGACTCTGCTTGGGTAAATAAATTGAATTCCATTTTATCTTTAGGTGAACTCATGATTAACTTTTTAGGAATTCTGTTATTAAGTGTGTTGGCTGTCATTATAGGCAATACAATAAGATTGCAAGCTTTGTCATTTAAAGATGAAATAGAAGTCAGCAAGCTCATTGGGGCATCTAATGCATTTATTAGGCGACCTTTCCTTTATACAGGAGTATTTTATGGAATCGGCGGAGCTATCGTCGCAATCGCTATCATTAAGTTAATGATCTTTATTTTCAACTATTATGCCTTCATTATCGAGTCAATATTGGGCTTCAACATCTCTGTGAATGATTTACTCATTATCCATTATGTAATAATGATCATTTTGTCTGTTGCAATCGGTTGGCTGGCCTCATATTTTTCTACAAATCGCACCTTATCTAAACTAAAAAATAATAGTTAAATCATTGATTTTAAGTGAACTTTTATCTAAAGTTAGCACTCTTAGTTATAGAGTGCTAAAATAACGTTATATATTAAGGAAATTATTTTATGAACAACGCTTTAACTATACCCTTAAGTCCGTCTTTGGATAGCTTTGACTTGTACCAACAACAGGTGCAGGCAATTCCTTTGCTTACGGAAGAGGAAGAGATAGATTTAGCAAAAAAACTTCATGAAGAAAATGATCTTACGGCAGCTCGTCAATTAATTATGTCTCATTTAAGGCTGGTAATAAAAATTGCTCGCTCTTATTCAGGTTATGGTCTCAATCAGGCAGATCTTGTCCAAGAAGGAAATATTGGATTGATGAAAGCTGTGAAACGATTTGATCCATCTCGAGGAGTCAGGCTTGTGTCATTCGCGATATACTGGATTAAAGCAGAAATTCAAGAGTTTGTTGTTCGCAATTGGCGTTTAGTTAAAACAGCGACCACGAAGGCACAAAGAAAATTATTCTTTAATCTCCGTAGCATGAAAAAAACATTACAACCTCTTAAGCAAGATGAAATTAAAGGGATTGCAAAAGAATTGAATGTTAAAGAAGCTGACGTCAAGGAGATGGAATATCGATTTAATGGTAATGAAATTGCTCTTGATTACCAAGATGACGATAATGATGATGAAATATTTCGTCCTATATCTTATTTAAAAGATGAAAATGCCGATCCATTAAAGCAATTAATTTCCAAAGAATCTGAATCTAATAGCATTTCAGCATTAACTAATGCTATTAAATCGATCGATGAACGAAGCCGATACGTTCTAGAATCAAGATGGCTCAATGAAGAAAAATCCAAAACGCTCCATGAACTAGCTGATGAGCTTGGTGTGTCTGCAGAAAGAATTAGGCAAATAGAACAAAACGCTTTGAAAAAATTAAAAAGCTTAATGTAGTTAAATTGTGTCTGTGCCCACCCCTGTTGAAATTAATTATCATCAAGATCAAAAGCTTCTAAAAATTAACTTCAACAACAATACCGAATGTATGCTCTCGGCTGAATTTTTGAGAGTATTTTCACCTTCCGCAGAAGTTCAAGGTCACCATCCATCCGAAGCTGTGCTTCAAATAGGAAAAGAAAATGTTGAAATTCAAGGCATTGAGCC
This sequence comes from Candidatus Methylolitoribacter marinus, assembly GCF_051853155.1. GTDB lineage: Bacteria > Pseudomonadota > Gammaproteobacteria > Burkholderiales > Methylophilaceae > BACL14. The sequence goes on along the minus strand of NZ_CP124221.1, from coordinate 314,081 downwards.
TGTTGGCAATTATGCTATCAAGCTAATTTTCAGCGATGGACATGATACAGGCTTGTATACATGGGATTATCTTTATGAATTGGCATCAAATTATGATATTTTATGGCAAGACTATCAAATAAAGCTAAAACAACATTTTGAAAAAAAATAAAACGCATTTCGGATTTAGTGAAATCAACATTGAAGAAAAAGAACCATTAGTTAAAGAGGTCTTTTCATCAGTTGCTTCCAAATATGATTTAATGAATGACATCATGTCTTTCGGTCTTCATCGACTCTGGAAGCGCTATATTGCTGCTGATATTGCTATAAAAGATAATGATCATATTCTGGATTTAGCTGCAGGATCTGGAGATCTCTCAATTTTATTCAAAACAAAGAATCCTAAAGCATCTGTAATTCATAGTGATATAAATCAAAGCATGCTTGAAGAGGGACAAAAGAAAATCATTGATCAGGGCTTAATTATATCCTCCATGCTCATTAATGCAGAGCAAATTCCATTCCCTGACAATTCATTTGATCTAGTCAGCATTGGTTTTGGATTAAGAAACATGACTAATAAACAGTCTGTCTTGAATGAAGTATTCAGATGCCTAAAGCCAGGTGGTAGGATTGTAATTCTTGAATTTTCTAAAATTCACCCTTCTCTAGAAAAAATTTACGATCTCTTTTCATTTAAGATTATTCCTAAAATTGGTAAGAAAATTGCAGATGATGAAAAAAGCTATCAATATTTAGCAGAATCAATTCGTGTGCACCCAGACCAAGCAACATTGTTACAAATGCTTAATGAGACTGGCTTTTGTAAAACTAAATACACTAATCTATCAGCAGGAATAGTCTCTGTTCACTCTGGATATAAATCATGATGGTAAAAACTAAAATGATGGATGGAGTGAACCATATTCTTCATCAAAATGATTGGATAAAACCCCATCTGATTGATTTTGGAGGAAAAATAATTCAATTGAGCTACGGCAATGATTTTATTATCCAGTTAATGCAGATCAATAATGATGGTTCACTCTCATTAGTCAACAATTCTGAGTCACAACCAAGCTTAACTATCAAAATTTCAAATAAAACGGTCTTCCAAATAATAACAAAGCAAGATCTTGATGATATTGAAATCCAAGGGGATATGAAATTAGCAAAAAAAATGAGTGAGATTTTAAAAAATTTAGAATGGGATTTAAGCCTAGAGGTAGAAAAATATCTGGGCCTTCAAGCTGCAGGAATCTATCAGAGATTATCAAAAAAAATTATCACTCGGATTCGTGATTTTACAAAAAATACAATCGAAACAACTGTTGAATATTATCAAGAAGAAAATAAAATTTTTGCCAAAATCTATCAAGTAAAGGAATTTAATGACGATGTTGATGAGCTTTCAATACGTTTTGAAAACTTACAACGTAAATATAATGAGATCTTTAAATGACTATTTTTAAGTTTTTAAGATTCTTATACATCGCCTTATTTTATAAATTAGATTTATTTTTTAATACTAATGTGTATGTAAGATTTATTTCCTATTTACTTTTCCCAATTCGAATTTTCAAGGGTGGCTCAAAACCTGAAAACTTAAGAAGATCTCTTGAAGTAGCTGGACCAATATTTGTTAAATTTGGGCAAATGTTATCTACAAGAAGAGACCTTTTACCCACTGATATTGCTAATGAGCTAGCAAAACTTCAGGATAAAGTACCTCCCTTCACTTTTAAAGAAACAAAGAAAATTCTTGATGATGCTTATCCAGCAGGTTATCAAAAAATATTTAGGCATATTTCAGAAAAGCCGATTGCTAGCGCCTCTGTTGCTCAAGTGTATCTTGGTGAATTGATGGATGGTTCAAAAGTAGCAATTAAAATCTTAAGGCCTGATATAGAGAGACAAGTTAAAAATAACATCAAGCTCCTCAAGTGGGTTGCTGGTTTATTAAAAATTTTATGGTCTGAAGGAAAGCGTTTAAAGCCAGTTGAGGTGGTAAATGAATTTGAGAAACATACTAAATCAGAATTAAATCTACTCCTAGAGGCTGGGCATTGTGAGCACTTGGGAGAAAACTTCAAGGATAAAAAATTATTGATTGTGCCAAAAGTATATTGGGACTTCTGTCATGAAAAAGTGATGGTGATGGAAGCAATGGATGGTATTCCGATATCGCAAATAGACGTATTAAAGAAAAATAAAATAGATCTGATTGAACTATCAGAAAATGGGGTCACCATTTTCTTCACCCAAGTCTTTAGAGATGGTTTTTTTCATGCTGACATGCATCCAGGAAATATCCAAGTTGCAAGAGATGGGCGTTATGTGGCAATGGATTTTGGGATTATGGGCACCCTTAACGAGGAGGATAAATACTATTTAGCTAAAAACTTTGTCTGCTTTTTTAATCGAGATTACCGTGGAGTAGCTCAAGCTCATCTTGACTCCAATTGGGTACCATCAGACACCTCAGTTGATGAGTTTGAGAATGCAATAAGAGCAGTTTGTGAGCCCATATTTAATAAACCACTCAAAGAAATCTCTTTCGGTAAATTACTGATCAGGCTTTTTCAAACTTCCAGACAATTTAACATGGAAATACAGCCTCAACTCACGATGCTTCAAAAAACTTTATTAAATGTTGAGGGTCTTGGCCGAGAATTAAATCCAGACCTAGACCTTTGGAAAACAGCCAGACCTTTTTTAGAAAAATGGCTCAAAGAGCAGCTAGGCATTAAACACTTTGTTAAATCTTTAAAGAAAGATTTTCCAAAATGGCTCAATATTATTAAAAATCTCCCACACTACGAGCAACTTAAAACGCAGCAAGTTGATTTATCAAATCAATTAGTAAAACAACAGCTCTCAAATGCGCAGCATAAAAAAAATAATAATTATTTAAAATGGATTATTGCTGTTTTTTTTATATTGATGTGTGTTCAATTATTTATTATTATTTTTCTTTTTTAATCAACAAACTTAGAACATATGCTTCTCACTTTTGTTTGTATTTATATACTGATATCTGTTGGTATAGGATTTTACGTATCCACGAAAGTTAAAAATACGCGAGATTTTGCCATCGCAGGACGGCATTTACCCTTGCCGGTTGTCATTGCAACTGTCTTTGCCACATGGTTTGGCGCTGAGGCCATCTTTGGAGTTTCCTCCACATTTGTCAATGAGGGATTGCATGGGTTGGTTGCAGATCCATTTGGGGCTAGTTTATGTCTTATTATTGCAGGTTTTCTATTTTCAAAATATTTGTACCATCTTAATTTTATAACTCTTGGTGATTTTTATCGCAAAAGATATGACCGTAAAATTGAAGTTATAACTTCAATTGCTATTTTGATTTCTTACCTTGGATGGGTCGCTGCCCAAATTAAAGCTTTAGGTTTAATAATTAGTGTCTTAAGTGGTCATCAAGTCTCAGAAGAGGTAGGAATGATTATTGGGACTCTAATCGTTGTTTCATACACCACTCTTGGCGGTATGTTATCAGTTGCTATTCTTGATTTTATTCAAATGTTGGTAATTATTTCTGGCCTGCTCTTTATAAGCTATATCGTATCTGACATGTCGGGCGGTATTACCTATGTGCTTGATCATGCGAGAGAAAATAACAAATTTGATTTTTGGCCTAAGGGTGATATTTTTACATGGATTTCATTTTTTGGTGTGTGGGTTACATTAATGCTTGGCTCAATCCCCCAGCAAGATGTTTTTCAAAGAATTACCTCTGCCAAAAGTGCTAAGATTGCTTTCTGGGGGTCTATTTTTGGAGCATCAATTTATTTTGCTTTTACTTTTGTTCCAATGTTTATCGCTTATTCAGCAACAATAATCGATCCGGTGTATTTTCAGTCAATTATTGAATTTGACTCCCAATATGTGCTTCCTGAGTTTATTATTAAATACACTCCACCAATTGCACAAATAATTTTTTTTGGAGCGGTGATATCTGCAATTATGAGTTGCTCGTCTGCAACACTGTTAGCACCATCTGTTACATTTGCAGAAAATGTTATCAAACCCCTCAGGCCAGGAATGACTGATAAAGAATTTCTTAAAATGATGAGAATATGTTTGGTAGCATTCTCTTTTGTAGTATTGAATTATGCTTTAGCATCAGATTTAACTATTTTCCAAATGGTAGAGTCTGCTTATAAAGTTACCTTAGCTGGAGCATTTACCCCGCTTATTTTTGGCATTTTTTGGAAAAAAGCTAATCATCACGGCGCATTGGCATCTATTTGCTTTGGGATTGCGACCTGGATCTTCTTTGAAATTGCATTTGGAGAGAGTGGATTGATACCAGCTCAACTAATTGGATTATTTGTGAGCATCTTATCAATGGTTGTAGTTTCTCTCATGACTCAACAATCAACATTGGCACCTACTGCAAAAAAAACTTGAACGCTGACCAATAATTATTTTTTTTATCTTAGCTCCACATTGATTGCAAGGCTGACCTTCACGATTGTATACTTGGTGGTCAATTTGGAAGTAACCCTGCTCCCCTTTTGTGTTCATAAAATCACTAATAGTTGATCCACCTTTTTCGATTGCGATAGATAAAACATATTTAATATTTTTTACTAGTACCCCCATTTTTTTTCTTGTAACCCTTCTTGCTGGAATCGATGGCCTGATTCCTGATAAAAATAATGCCTCACTGGCATAGATATTACCAACACCTACAACTATGAGATGATTCATGATAAAAGCTTTTATTGGTACATTTCTGTTTCGAGCTTTAGTAAAAAGAAAGTTTCCATCAAATTCTTCTGCCAGCGGCTCTATGCCAAGATTAGACAGCAATCTAAAATCTTCAAGTTTATTCTTAACTAGATGTGCAGATCCAAATCTCCTTGGGTCGTTATATCGAATGACTTGGTCACGATTGGCAAATTTTATTTGCATATGATCGTGTTTCTTTAAGGTGTCTTTAGGTTTAGCAAACACCAATTTACCTGTCATACCAAGGTGGATCACGAGATGTGCATTTGAGCACTTGATAATAATGTACTTTGCCCGACGATAGACACTTAATATTTTTTTGTTATCTAAAAAAAAGGATAGATCATTCGAAATAGGCCATCTCAAATTTGGATTAAACACATCAATCCTCTCAATGACAGATGACTCTATTGATTTTATTCCACGGACTGTAGTTTCAACCTCCGGAAGTTCAGGCACAATTAATCTTGTCGGGATATGTTCGGATTTAGCATCGTAAATCCAACATCCTGCGGAAAGTGATATAAAAGACCTTCATCCTTCCTAAATAATAGTAACTCTGGTGACTCTTGAATACGATAAAAAGTTATCTTTACTTTATCGTCTAAATAAACATCAAAACTCTTATATCCAATCCTAGCATCGAGCTTATAAGGTTCAACAGCGGTCGACACTGCTTTTAACCAATTATCAGTAAACCATTCCGCGAGCTGCATCTCATCAAAGTCTATTTTTTTCCCATCAGCCTTAATTTTACCCATATCATCTATTTCTACTCGCAAATAATTTTCTTGCCATTGCTCAAGTCTAGAGAAGTCAAATTTCATAACTTTTTCAAAGGGTGCTAATGGTTTTTTATCAATTAATTCAACAGGTAGATAACTTGCCATTTCTGAGAAAATGCCATCTAAGATATAAACACTATTGTCATATAGCACATACTGTTGTTCTGTAACTGGGTTATAGGTTCCAAATGAAAATACCTCTTTTTGGTTTTCATTGCTAAATGTCATTTTTAGTTTTGGCTTATCTAAGCCGTATTTTTCAATTTGTAATGATTCAAGTTTTTCTTTGGATTTGGTAGCCAAAATTGACAACAACCGATACACAATGTTTTGATCCGCTCTTGTTTGATAAGGTTTAGTCTGATACCAATACCCATTTATTTTTTTAAAGGATGTTGCTGCCTTGGATGGAAAATCGATGAAAATCTCATCAAATTCAGATAATTTTAAATTAGATATTTCATAACTACTATCTGCTATTTCTTGATTTTTAAAGCTTAAAGAAAACCAAGCCAAGGGTGCAATAACTAAAATTAGTACTATGATAGGTAGCCATCTTTTATTCATACAATATTAGTTTATCTCTTTCTTCTTCTGAGCCACAACCAAATGCCGCCAATAAATAATCCAACAGGAATAAAATATTGAAAGCTATGAAATATAGTCCAGGCAATGACAAATGATGTTCTTGTTTCAGGAATTGTAACATTTACATCTTTAAGCGGCATGGGTTGAATATTTATGAGCTTATCATCACCACTAAGCCAGTTCACTAAATTGACGCCTAAATCTAGGTTTCCACCTGACGTAATAAAGGCATTAGATAAAAACTCAGAATTACCCACCACCACAACACGCTGACCAACTTCGCCATATTCACGTTTTAATGCAACCGCAATATTAAGGGGACCAGGCTGATCTTGATCTTCTTCAAAAGTAGGATTTTTTTCGTTACCGCGCTCAAGCCATCCTCCAGCAGCAACATCAATTAGTTCAGTAACCTCCCATCCATTTTCATAAGTACCCTTAGCATTCAAGGCTATTGGATTTGAAAACAAAGTTCTTAACATAAAGTTTCTTGTTATGGGGTGGTCGCCGTAACGAAGAGCAAAAGTCAAATCTGGAGTTGAACCGAACTGTTCAGAACTCGGATCGAAAATTTTACCATCCAAAACAGTTAGGCCAATATATTTTGCAACATCATCAAGGCCTTTAAAATTATTGTCATCGATAAGCCATAAAAGATTACCGCCTGACTCAAGAAAGTTCACAATCTTTTTTGCCTCTAAGTCAGAAACATCTTTTTTGGGACTGGCTATCACCAACATAGACCCTTCTTCAGGAACAGATGGTAATACTGTTAAATCAGGGTTTGAAAATTTAAATCCTTTACTTTCTAACTGTTTACCAAATTCACCTAAATCTGAATTTTTTAACCCTAAAAGATTTTTTTCTCCATGGCCGTCAAGATACATGATTGGCTTTTCATTAGCTCTAGTTAATCTCACTAACAAGTTAGTTAATTCTTGTTCAGCAAAAGGTGGAGTGATATGTTCAGTTCTTTTATTATATTCAACAACAACTTCACCATCCACACGTATGCCCATCTCCTGTGCTAATTTTGGCTCCTCTACAGGGCTAATAAAGTTAATATTAATGTCTGGTTTGGAGCGTTGATAACGAGCTATAAAGTTAATAATCCCTTGGCGAAATTTATCACCTTTATTTACGTCATCTTTGGTTGCAAACACAGTCAGATTAATTGGACCATCCATTTCTTTTAAAACACCAATACTTCCCTCAGTAAGCGTATTTCTATTGGCTTGAGTTATATCTTTTGAAAATTCAAACTGATTTGAAATAAACCCGAGCAAAAGAATAAGAATAATGAATAAAACAACAAATATCCAATTTTGAAGAAGGAGTTGTAGCCTTTGCTTAATATTTTTTGTATTTTTCATTAACCTCTTAACCTATCTGCATCTAAACGGCGAATTGTTAAAACTATAAAAGTTGAAATAAATAGTAGGAAATAAATAATATCCTTTGAGCTAATCACCCCTCTAGAAAATGTCTGAAAATGTTTCAACAATGAAACATGGTGAAACCAATGATTGGGCTGACTTGCAAAGTAACTTTCCAAGCCCAGGAGTAAAAATGCAAAAATAAAACTTAAAATTGCAGCAATAATTGGTTGACTGGTCAGACTTGAAAAATATATACCGATGGCTGCAAAACTTCCAACAAGAAGCAACAATCCAAATGTATTCGAAAAGAGGTAGCCAAAATCGATATCTGCCCAAATATTTAAAGTTGAAAGCATTAGAAATATATAAACAACCATGAGGGCTAAAAAGGCAAAAAGTCCAAAAAATTTTCCTAAAACAATTTCAACTATAGAGACTGGAGCAGAGAATAAAAAAGGAAGCGTTTGCTGTCGTCTTTCTTCACTTATTAGTCTCATGGACATCAGCGGTACCGCAAATAACATAAGAAAAAAAGCAGCGCCATAGACTGTTTGACCAACATAAATAGTCACGCCAACTCTCTCTGCTGGTCGAATTGCTCCAGACATGACTTCAAAATAACTATTAACTCCCTCAAGATAATAGGTGCCAAAGGCTGCGGTAATTAAAGCCAAAATTATCCAACCCATTGGGGTCACGAAAAAACTTTTAATTTCCTTAGAAGCAATATTTATAATCATCTTCATTTTTATTTATTAGTTAGTTGAACAAATGTATCTTCGAGACTGGTAATATGCGGTGAAACTTGAAATAAACCTAACTTCTCTTTAACACACACTTGAATAAACTTCTCCATATCGAAATCTAAATTTTTAAATTGGATGACATGAAGAGAGTCTTCCTGTTTTTCTATTTTCACAACATCAAATAAGGATTGTAGTTTCTTTAACGTTGGCGCCTTCTTAAACCCCACTAGCAATTTATTACCTCTTCTTTGCTGCTTTAGATCATCTATTGATCCATGAAATACTAAATTTCCTTTATCAATAATTTGTACTCGATCACAAACAATCTCAACTTCAGGAAGAATGTGAGTAGATAAGATAACGCTATGTTCCTTACCTATTTCTTTAATAAGCTTTCTGATCTCTCTAATCTGGATTGGGTCTAGCCCAACGGTTGGCTCATCCAGAATCACTATCTCAGGGTTGTGAATAATAGCTTGAGCAATACCTACCCGCTGCTGATATCCATTAGATAAATTTTCAATCAATCGATTGCTCATATGCGTAAGGCCGCATTTCTCCATTGCAATATCAATAGATGAATTAATTTTTTTAGCAGGAATATTATGCAATTGCGCAGCAATTTTTAAAAATTCATTAACTCTAAATTCTTTATATAGCGGTCTCATCTCTGGAAGATAACCAATATTAGCTTTAGCTAATTTTGGCTCATCTATGATGTTGATGCCACAAATTTCAACCTGCCCCTCAGTTGGAGCAAGGTTACCAGTGAGCATGCGCATGGTGGTCGACTTGCCAGCGCCATTAGGGCCTAAAAAACCCAATACTTCACCTTTTGAAAGTTCAAACGAAACATTATTTACCGCCTTATTTGGACCGAATAATCTAGTTAATCCTAATGCTTTTAATGTAGTAACCATAGTATTTATAAATTTAAATTCACTCTAAATGACAAGATAATTGTCATAAAAGTTTATGTATTTTTTAAAAAATATGCTGAATTATATTCTAATTCGATAGTCATTTCTATTGATAGTAGTCTCTTATTAAAATAAACTTGGATTTACATGAAACACATTAATTATTTCGTACTCACTTTTTTTGCACTTCTAATTCCAGCCATTGGAATATCTGAAGAGCAGTCTGAAGAATTTAACCCTGATCTGCCACCGCAAATTAGTGAAGCCAATGCTGAATTCGTCTACAAATTTTTGCTCGCTGAACTTGCGATTCAGCGTAACGACATAAATGCTGCGGGTCATCTTTATCTAGATTTAGCTAAATTAACAAAAAATACCGGCTTTGCTCAAAGTGCAGCCCAATTAGGCGGCATGGTTCGAAATGGAAGATTAGCTTTAGATGCTGCAGGGGTGTGGAGTAAACTTGACCCAAAATCAAGTGATGCCAAAAAAGTTTTGGCAGAAATGTATATAGCAAGTGGCAACTTATCAAAGGCCAAGCCGCTTGTAAAAGAAATACTAGAGAATGAAAAGTCTAAAGGAGATGGTTTTTTATATCTGAATAATATCCTGACAAGAGTTGAGAACAAAAGTAATGCTCTAAGATTTATCATTGATATTGCAAAACCATATGCCAAGATGGTAGAAGCTCATTTTGCTGTAGCTCATACTGCTCACATGGCAGGAAATATCACCATTCGCGATAAAGAATTAGCAGCCATTGATAAACTCAACCCAAACTGGGAAACAAGCACTCTTTTTAAAGGATCGATTCAGTTTGATGAAGATCCAATGAAAGCGATTGAAACATATCAGAACTTTATAAAAACCAATCCAAAATCCAACACAGTGAGACTTGAGTTAGCAAAAGCTCTTGTTCAGACAGAACAATACCCAGCCGCAAAAAAACATTTTGAAAAGCTTGTAAATAGTCCACTAGCTTCGGCTGAAATCAGCTTTACTGTTGCGCTCCTAGCTCTTGAAACAGGTGATGACATTATGGCTGAACAGTTCCTCAATCAAAGCTTAGAAAGAAAATATTACAACCCCGATCAAATCAATATGTATCTAGCGAGAATATACGGACAAAGACAGAAAATTGATAAAGTCATTAGCTATATTGAGAAGATCAGTACTGGACCTATGTTTGTCGACTCAAGAATCTTCGCTGCTCAAGCAATAAGATCTGAAAATGGTATTGACCAAGCTATTGAGTATCTTGATCAATATAAATCGCTTGATAGGCAGGAGAAGTTGAAATTTTTACAACTCAAAACATCTTTTTTATATAACGATAACCAATTCCAAAAAGCAATTGATTTAATGCTCAGCGAAGAGGAAAAATATTCTGATTCTGCTGAATTCTATTTTGATTTTGGCTTGCTTCATGAAAAAAATAAAAACTTTGATGCAATGGAAGGTAAGCTAAAAAAAGCAATCTCTCTAAAGCCTGATTATGCAATTGCTTACAATGCTCTCGGTTATTCTTATGCTGATAGAAATGTTAAACTTGATGATGCTAAAAGATATATTGAAATAGCATTATCAATTGAGCCACAAAATCACTATATCCTCGATAGCATGGGATGGGTTCACTATAGACTAGGAAACTATGATATCGCTTACGAATTTATTACCAAAGCATATTCTATTCAGGAAGATCCCGAGATTGCAGCGCATTTAGGTGAAGTTTTATGGAAGCAAGGAAAAGAAAATGAAGCGATTTCTATATGGCAAGGCTCACTTGAGAGATTCCCTGAAAATTCGATTCTTATTGAAACAAAAAACAGACTATTTCAATAGCTTCTTCTGTTACTTTCTATTAATTAGTTTTACATTTCTTTCCGGCTGTCAAACTCTTAACATAAATCCCAATAAAGAGATTTATACTTACAATGATTTTGTAAATACGTATCAGCCAACTTCTGCAGAAAAAAAATTTAATGGGAAATTCAAACTTTTTGTAAAAGATAAAGGGTACACCGGTTCTTTTAAATTCTACCCGAACGACAGTGGTCATGAAATGATTCTTTTATCCCCTCTGAATCAAATCATTAGCAAAATCTCTGTGCGTGAAGAAATTTTAATTGAATATCAGAACAAAGAAGATCAAAACATTAAAAATTTTATTAAAAATTTACCTATCAAGGAATTTAAAAGAATTCTATATACTGAGTATGATAACAAGCCAATTAGAATTGACGCAGGCTATTGTGAAATATCTGTTGAAAAATTATCAAAAATTGAAACATTGTCAGGTTTTGAACCTAAAATTATAAAAGTTAAAAATAAAGATATAGAATTAACCATATTTTTACAATGATGCATTAGCATGACATCCAAAATTTTTTACTCGCCTGCAAAAATCAATCTTTTTTTAAAAGTAATTAATAAAAGAAAAGATGGTTATCATAATCTTCAAAGTTTATTCACTTATATTGATCTTTATGACGAAATAAAAATTACATTAAAAAAGGATAATAAGAATCTAATTAAAATTAACAATCCATCTATCAATTGTCCGACAGATGAAGATTTAATTTTCAAAGCATGCAAAATGCTTTTGCCAAAGAATTTTTCTGCCGAAATCAATGTTAAAAAAAATATACCTGATGGAGCTGGTCTTGGTGGAGGAAGCTCGAATGCGGCCACTATGCTCATTGCAATCAATGTTTTATGCGATCTGAATCTTTCAAAAGAAGAATTAGGAAATATTGGTATTAATTTAGGGGCAGATGTACCTTTTTTTATTTACGACAATACAGCCATTGTGGAGGGGGTGGGAGATAAAATTACACCAATAGAATTAGCACCCATAAAATTTCTGCTATGTTATCCGAATATAAAAATCTCTACAAAAGATGTTTTTACAAGTTATAAATTGACAAATAAATCAAAAGAGTTGAAAATTACGGCTCTCAGCAATTTTGAAGATCTAATTGATGAGCTTGGAAATGATTTAGAAGCTTTTGTGAGGCAAAAAAACTCAACTATAAATGATCTGCTAAGCTACCTCCAACAGTTTGGAGTGGCTAAATTAACTGGCACTGGATCGGGTTGTTTTTTAATTCTAAATGAAACAATAAATTTGAATGAGGTGAAAGATAATTTACCAAAAAATGTCAAATTTTATGAAGTAACAAGTGTCAATTATAATATTGCTTATAATGCTAAACATTAGGGGAGTCGCCAAGCTGGTTAAGGCACAGGGTTTTGATCCCTGCATGCGAAGGTTCGAATCCTTCCTCCCCTGCCATTTTTAAGGAGGGTTAATGGATAACCATAGTTTGATGGTTTTTACTGGAAGTGCTAACCCTAATCTCGCCAAAAAAGTGACCGATCACCTCAATATTAAGCTTGGAAAAGCTAATGTTGGTACATTTAGTGATGGTGAAACAATGGTTGAATTATTAGAAAACGTTAGAGGTAAAGATGTTTTTATCCTTCAATCAACCAGCATGCCTACGAATGATCACTTGATGGAAATAATGGTCATGGTTGATGCATTAAAAAGATCTTCTGCTGCCAGAATTACAGCTGCGATTCCTTATCTAGGATACTCAAGACAAGACAGAAGGCCAAGATCTGCCAGAGTTGCTATTACGGCAAAGGTGGTTGCAAATATGCTATCAAGTGCTGGAGTCGACCGTTTACTCACTATGGATTTACATTCAGACCAAATTCAAGGTTTTTTTGATATCCCAGTGGATAATATTTATGCTACACCAGTTTTACTTGATGATTTAGCAACCAAAAAACCTGAAAACTTGGTTATCGTTTCACCAGACGTTGGCGGTGTGGTTCGTGCTCGAGCTTGGTCAAAAATTCTAGGCTCAGATCTAGCAATTATCGATAAAAGACGTCCAAAACCAAACGTTTCTGAAGTTATGAATATTATTGGAGATATTGAAGGCCGTTCATGTGTAATCGTTGATGATATCGTTGATACTGCTGACACATTAACAAAGGCCGCTTTAGCATTAAAAAATAAAGGCGCTACCGAAGTAAAAGCATTCATTACTCATCCGATCTTATCTGGCAATGCTATTAAAAATATTAATGGATCAGAGCTTGATGAAATTGTAGTAACTGATACAATTACGCTCTCTGAAAATTCACAGCAATGTAAGAAAATCAGACAAATATCTGTGGCAAGTTTATTAGCAGAAACAATAAAAAGAATTAGCCACGAGGACTCAGTAAGCTCATTGTTTATTGATTAATTTAAATATAGAAGAAATTGGTCGCGATATCTTCTAATTAACGGAGTTATATTATGAAAATTACTGTTACAGCAGAAAAAAGAGATGCGAAAGGAACGGGTGCGAGCCGCCGTCTTCGCAGAAATGGTAAAGTGCCAGGCATTCTTTATGGCAATCATAAGGACGCAGTATCAATTGTTTTAGATAGCAAAACATTGCATCTGCAATTTCATAAAGAGGCTTTCCATGCTTCTATCTTGGAATTATCTACAGACGGAACGACAGAATCTGTACTCTTAAGAGATTATCAGCTAGAGCCTGTAAAAGGCACTATCCTTCATGTTGATTTCCAAAGGGTTAATCAGAATGAAAAAATTCATGTAAATGTTCCTTTTCATTTTATTAATGAAGATATCGCCAAAGGGGTTAAGCTTGAAGGTGGCGTGATTTCTCATATCATGACGGAAGTCGATATTTCATGCTTACCTAAAGATCTACCTCAATTTATTGAGGTTAACCTAGAAGATCTAGGATTAGGTGAATCAATTCATTTATCAGAATTAAAACTACCTGAGGGTGTTGATTTAACTGCATTAACTGAAGAAAATGATCCAGCTATCACCACGATTGCTAAACCTAAAGTTCAGAAGGCCGATGATCCAGCAGAAGCTTCTGAAGAAGCGGGAGACGATGCATCATCTGATGCTTCCTCATCATCAGAAGCTTCTGATGAGAGTTCAAATGAAGAACCAAAAGAAGAGTAAAATTAATTTTTTAAAAGACTTAACACCCTTTGTTAAAAGGGTGTTTTTGTTTGTATGAGTGGAATAAAATTATTTATTGGTCTTGGTAATCCTGGACCTGAATATGAGGTGACCCGCCATAATGTCGGATTTTGGTTTAATAATCTTATCGCTCATAATATTAAACAAACACTTGATGAAAACTCTAAATTTTTAGGTTTTTATAAAAAAATTTCTGATATGGAAAATATACACCTCCTCAATCCTGCAACATTTATGAATGAATCTGGCCTATCGGTCGCAAAGATTGTTAATTTTTATAAATTTAAACCTCATGAAATCCTCATCATTCATGATGAATTAGATCTGATGCCTGGAGATATCCGTCTTAAGAATGGTGGCGGGCACGGTGGTCATAACGGTCTCAAAAGTATCATTGCCAATATTGGAACAAATGCTTTTTGGCGTCTAAGAATTGGTATTGGTCACCCAGGTGATAAAAATAAAGTAAAAGGTTATGTTTTAAACCGCCCTCAAAAAATCGAGGAAGGTCAAATTAATAATGCTATTCTCAAAGGCTACCAAAATCTATCCTATATGATTCATGGCGAATTTGAAAAAGCAATGTTGAATTTACACACAAAGGATTAGTGAAATGAAATGTGGCATAGTTGGATTACCAAATGTTGGCAAATCAACATTATTTAACGCAATTACAAAATCTGGAATTGAAGCTGCAAATTACCCTTTTTGTACAATTGAGCCAAATTCAGGCATTGTTGAAGTGCCAGATTTAAGACTCAATAAATTAGCGGCTATTGTAAACCCTGAAAAAATTATGCCAGCAATTGTTGAATTTGTTGATATTGCCGGGCTGGTTGCAGGTGCTTCAAAGGGCGAAGGCTTAGGAAATAAGTTCCTTGCTAATATCAGAGAAACAAACGCTATCCTGCATGTTGTGAGATGCTTTGATGATGAAAATATTGTGCATGTGGATGGAAAAATTAATCCACTTGGAGATATAGAGACGATCAATACGGAATTAATCTTAGCTGATATGGAGTCAGTATCAAAGGCTATTGAAAAAGAAAAAAAGAAATCAAAATCAGGTGACAAAGAAGCATTACAAAAACTAAATTTATATGAATTGGTTCTTGAAAAACTGAATCAGGGAATATTATTAAAAGATATGAGCCTTGAAGCAGATGATTTAAAACTTCTTCATCCATTATTCTTAATTACATTAAAACCCGTCATGTATGTTGCGAATGTTGATGAGAGTGGATTCAAAGATAATGAATATTTACAAAAAGTAATGGATTTTGCAGCCACACATGACTCAAAATGTATACCAATTTGTGCAAAAATTGAATCAGAGATTGCAGATTTAACTGACGAAGAAAAAGAGTTATTTTTATCAGAGTTAAATGTAGATGAGCCTGGTTTAAATCTTATTATTAGAGAAACCTATGCGCTATTGAACTTACAAACTTATTTTACAGCTGGGGTAAAAGAAGTGAGAGCGTGGACCATTAAAAATGGTTATACAGCGCCAGAGTCTGCTGGCGTAATCCATACTGATTTTCAAAGGGGTTTCATTAAAGCTGAAGTCATTTCTTTTGAAGACTATATAAATTTTGGCGGTGAGCAAAAATCAAAGGAAGCTGGAAAACAAAGGCTTGAAGGAAAAGATTATATTGTTAAAGATGGAGATGTTATTCACTTTAAATTTAATGTTTAGCTTTACATTAAATCATGAAAAAAATATAATGCTCTGTTCTTCGGTGATGTAGCTCAGCTGGTTAGAGCGCAGGATTCATAATCCTGAGGTCGAGAGTTCAAGTCTCTCCATCACCACCATTTTATTATTTAAAATCAATAACTTAAGTTTATTAACGCCTACATCAGCATAATCGCATAAAAGTGTAATAAAGTGTAATAAATTTCAGACAATAAACCGAATTATGAAAACTCAAAAAATTAATATAAAGTACTTCTCATGAGTAGGCATTTAGATTTAGGTTGCGGAAGATTTCCCAGAAACCCTTTGAACCAAAGTGAACTTTTTGGTGTTGATATTAGAAGTTTGAAGGATGTTAATTTTTATTACAAACAAAGTAATTTAATAACACAAAAAATACCCTACCCTGATAATTATTTTGACTCCATCTCTGCTTTTGATTTTATTGAACACATACCACGTATTTGGATTCGAAGTGTCAATGAAACAACTTTTCCATTTATAAATTTAATGAATGAGATTTTCAGGGTGCTAAAAAATAATGGGATTTTTTTAGCAATAACACCCGCATACCCTTCAAAGCAAGCGTTTCAGGATCCAACTCATGTTAACTTTATAACCAAACGGACTGCTAAATATTTCTCAGGAAAAAAACCATTAGGTAAAATTTATGGATTCGAAGGTAGTTTTTTGCTACTAGAAAATAAATTTGTACCTAATAATTATTTAGATATGAAATTTAAATCTCAAATAAGTGAAAAGTTATATCTTATTTATTCAAAAATAAAGAAAAAAAACACTCATCTTTATTGGAATTTAAAAAAAATTAATCAATAAATATAACGTTCTATAATGGTTGACTATCAAGGGATACAAGATGGACAAAAATTACTTGACATTAAATAGTAGGGGTAATACTCTGAAAGCATTGAAAACAGTGGGGTGTAGAGGATTAAAAAGACATAAGAAAAGTGTAATATATTACACTCTTGAATGGTCCAAAAGATATTAGATTCAACTAGAGTCTAGGATTCATAATCCTGAGGTCGAGAATTCAAGTCTCTCCATCACCACCATAAATTCATTTAAAATCAATCACTTATAAATAATATTAATCTTGACATTAATACGATTACACTAGAAGCTAAAAGAATTATTTGTCTTATTAAAATTCATACTGCGATATAAATATCATAAAGAAGTAACCATCTATGAGAAGCTGTATTAACTTTTTCTACTCCGTGGAATGAATTATTTGTTTTTATGAACCCGAATGCTGAATTACTTTTAAAAGGAGCTGTATAAATTAAATTAAAATCCTCTTTTTTATAATGAGGGCCTCCTGGGCAAGTATAGCTAGATTCTTTTGGCATATAAATAGATGTGCCTATATTCTCTTCAGAATTGTCAACTGGAAAATAAAAAAGAATAGTAATTAATTTTTTTGGAGAATCTGTATGAGGGCCTAAAGCATAATTTTCTCTATCTTTAACAATTAGGATTTCAGACCTAGTATTATAATTTTGAAAATTCGGATGAATATTTTTCAAAATATCAGCAAAGCGTGAAATCAAAAAATTTTTTAACCCGCCTCCAAGCATCTGATTTCTAAAACTTAACCAAAAATTAGCATTAGGAAGCTGAGATATATCCTGATCCTCTAAAGACAAAACAAATCTTTCTTTATATGACCCTTTGGGCACAGGTCTTTTTTCTGATATTGGAAATAAATAACTTTCATCAGGGAGATTTTCTTGTATTTTTTTATAAAAATAATCGCTAAAAATATTTTCGCAATAAAAATGAGGGAAAGGGAAGAACTTTATTGGGACATTGCCTAACTTATAAGCCACATGTAATTCATCTTCTAAATACATATTCTGCCATTTCTTTAAAAATACCTTCTTTTCTTTCTGCTCTCAATACCTGACATTTGTCAAATTTGAAGTTATATTTGCCAAGCAAATTGATCATGTCTAAATGTTGTTTCAAATTAGGATTTATTTTAATAATTAAATTTTGAGAACTGTAGAATTTATAATATCAAGATTCTCAATAAAGTTAAAGTTACAACTAGCGCTTAGGATTCATAATCCTGAGGTCGAGAGTTCAAGTCTCTCCATCACCACCATAAATTCATTTAAAATCAATTACTTAATTTTGGAAATTAATATCTATTACTTGAAAAAATAATATAATTCAGTATATTAAGTTAATTTGTTAAGCTACTACTTAAATGAAAACATTGCTAAACATAATCCAAAGTGTTCTTGCTGCATTTATTGGAATTCAAAAAAATAGTAAATTCAATGATGATGATAAATTTATTGAAAAAAATGGGTTTTTACCTTACCTGCTAGTTGGTCTGATTTTAGCGCTTATTTTTATACTCTCAATTGTTACTGTGGTATCAATCATTCTTGAATAAAGAATCCAAAAAATTTATTTTAATCATCTTTAAGTATTTCCCATACGGAGGTGCTCAAAGAGATTTATTACAACTAGCTAAAAAATTATGTAAAAAAAATTTTGTAGAAATAGTATGTATGGATTGGGATGGAACCCATCCAAAAGAAAAAAATATTTCTGTAAAAATTATGGAATCTAACTATTGTTTTAATTACAAACGTTACTCAGAATTTAAAAAAAAGGTTTCACAATATATTGCAGATCAAAACAATATTATATCAATTAGTTTTAGTAAAATTTCAGGGTTTGATTTTTATTATGCAGCTGATTCATGTTTTGCCAGTAAAAATAAAAACTTTTTTAAAAATTTGTCGCCAAGGTACCAATTTTTTCATAAAGAAGAGTATCAAATTTTTAATCCCAAATCGAAAACAAAGTTACTATCCATATCTAAAAAAGAAAACGAAATTTATAAATCTATTTACAAAACTCCTGATAGTAAATTTATCTTTATACCTCCTTATATTGATAAAAAGTTTTTCATTGCATCAAAAAGTAAGACTTTCTCAATTAATAAATATTTTAAAAATAGTAACAAATTACTTATCTTTATTGGTTCCGGATTTAAAACCAAAGGCTTGGATCGTGCAATTATTGCTTTTGCAAACTTACCAGTGAAAATTAGAAATAATTTTAATTTTGCTATTTTTGGTAAAGATAATGAAAAAAAATATAGAAAAATTATTACCCGCTATGGTCTTGAAGATTCTATTAATATTTTTCATGGACATGATAATATTCCTCAACTCATGAGGGAAGCAACCGCACTTATTCATCCAGCACGATATGAAAATACTGGATTAATTCTTATTGAAGCCTTGTCTCAGAATTTGCCAATCATAACGACAGATGACTGTGGATACAGTTCCTATGTTGAAGATGATAAAAAATCTATTGTTCTTAATGCACCATTCTCTCAGCAAGAATTAAATTTTTCTTTAGAGAAAATTTTAAGTAAAAAGAAGTATATAAATAAAATTAATGCCAAATATAAGCAATACACAAGCTATCAACTTGACGAAAAGATATTAACTAATATTTGATTGATGACCTCTGTTCAAGCTCTTTTTTATACAACTCATTCAGGTCTGCCTCTCTTTCAACAAACTCGTGAATTGCTTTTTTAAATTGAGGATTATTTACAAAGTGAAATGATTCAGAAAATTCAGGATTAAAGCCGCGAGATAACTTATGCTCCCCTTGTATACCAGCATAAAATTTATCTAATTTATTATCAATACAATATTGAATTCCCTGATAGTAACTTAATTCAAAATGTAAAGATGGAATAAAATTGACAGCGCCCCAATATCTTCCATAAAGAATATTATTTGCTTGTAATGAAAAAGAACAGGCAACTGGCATTTGATCTTTGTAAGCTACAAAAATAACCACCCTCTCAGAATCTTTAAAAAAATATGATTCGAAAAATGATTTATTTATATAAGGTGGAGATCCATGCTGATAGTAAGTCATTGAATAACATTTATAAAAAAATGAGACCACATCATCATTTATATCATCCCCTGTAAAGGTTTTAAATGATATGTTTTCTAAAGCAACCTTCTTTCTGTCTTGTTTTATTTTTTTTCTTTTTTCCGATCTAAGCATCTTCAGAAAATCATCAAAATTGGAATAATCCTCGTTATCCCATACATATTGAATAGTTTTTCTATTTGCCCAACCTCTATTTTTAAAAAGATGATTTGATTCATCATCATATTGAGAGAAGACGTAATGAATTGATGATAGATTTTCATTAACCATCAATTTTTCAATATATTCAATTGCAAGATCTCTATACTCTAGCTTTTTAACAATTAATTTATTTGCATTTACTGGAGAAAACGGAATGCCTATAAAAAGCTTTGGGAAATAGGACAAACCCAATCGCTGATGCGCTTCAGCCCATGACCAATCAAAAACATATTCTCCATAGGAATGATGCTTAACAAACATTGGAATAAAGCCCACCAACTCTTTTTCATCAAATATACAGATAGACTTAATATCCCAGCCGGTATTGCGACCGATTGAATGTGAGGCTTCTAAATCAATAAGAAGATTTAAATTCCAAAAATACATATCACCAATTAACTGATGGACAGAATTTGGAAGATCGATGAAAGATTTATACACTTTAAATGAAACCATAAGTTCATTTAAACATATTTGAAGAGATTAGAGATTGAGAAAAATTAATTCTCTTTCGCAAATTTTTCTGAATTAGGCTTTGCTTTTTTTAAGGCTTCTTTATTAATATCTCTATAATATTCTTTTGCCAAAATTGATAATTCATCAAGAGAAATCAAATTATCTTTATTTGAATCAACTTGCCTAAACTGTCTTGCAACTTGGGGGAGACACAAGGTAGTTTCAAATACATCCAAGGTATCATCATTATCTTTATCACAGTTTAAAAACCGCTGTTCAACACTGGATAACATTTCATTTCTTTTTTCTTGTAAGAAAGCATTAAATTCTTCATTACTGGTATTAGTAAATTCATTAATGATCACTTTTAAACTCTTTTCCTTATCATTAAAATTGCTTAAATCTGATTGATCAGCTATAACATAAGGGCTTGAAAAGAAGATCATTAAAGGGAACAGGTGTTTAATTGTCATACTTTTTACAAATTTTTAAACGAATGTCTATAATCTAATTAAAATGTTTCATATTTATTACATATTTAGGTGTATTTGTAAATAAATTGTAAATAATAACTTCTAATTAACTAAGGTTTAATGCAGTAAAAATGAAAAAGAAAATAATCATTATTGATGATGATCGAAAAATTCGAGATCTCATTAAGCAATATTTACAAGACCAGGGGTTTGATTGTTCTGCTGGTGAGCATGGAAAAGACTTGGATAAGATGATTCTAAAAAAAAATCCAGATTTAATTATCTTAGACCTAATGCTTCCTGATGAAAATGGCTTAGATATATGCAAACGTCTTAGGGTAAATAAAACCAAAACTCCGATTATTATGTTAACTGCCAAAGGTGATGAAGTGGATCGTATTATTGGGCTTGAGATGGGAGCGGATGATTATTTACCAAAGCCCTTCAATCCTAGGGAATTATTGGCAAGAATTAATTCTATCTTTAGAAGACATGAGATGGAGGTCTCTGAAAAAGTTAATGAGGGATCAGTTAAAACTATTGAATTTGACGACTTCGAGTTCAATCCCCAAGAAAGGTCATTGAAAAAAAATAAAAAAGACATTGATCTAACAAGTGGTGAATTTAGTTTACTGAAAGTATTCATCGAAAATGCTAATCAACCATTAAGCCGTGATCAAATCATGCAGCTCGCAAAAGGGAAAGAGCTAGATGTATTTGATCGAAGTATTGATGTACAAATATCTAGAATTAGAAAGCTTATTGAAGAAGATCCTAATAAACCTAAATACCTCAAAACTAAATGGGGTTTTGGTTACGTATTTGAATTAACTAACATTAAATGACCTTATTCCCAAAAAATCTCCTCAATAGATTAATTTTAATTATTGCCTCATTAATTATTGTTTCTCAATTAATAACAATCAAAGTTTTTGATTATTTTGAAATGGAGCCTCGAGCTGAATCTATGGCTCAAGAAATAAGTACTATCGTAAGATATACTAGGGCAGCAATTCAAAGCGCTTATCCATCCACCCGACTCGAGCTTTTACAATCATTATCTAATATGAGCGACGTCAAAATTGTTCCAGCCTACTATTTTGAAAACATTAAACCACTTCCAGATGAAATATTTTTATCGATGGTGGTAAAAAAAATTAAGCAGAACTTAGGTGAGGACACAATTGTAACTTTGAATCACTATGATATTCCTGGTATTTGGGTTTCATTTGAAATTGGTGATGGATTATTTTGGGCGGTTATTCCTCGTAATGTTTTTGACCGGCCTTTTCCCTGGCATTGGATCGGTTGGGGTATTGTGGTTTTTCTTGTCTCAATCTCAGGAGCTTATTTCTTAACTACACGGATTAACAAACCATTAAATTTACTAATTAATGCAATCAGTAAATTGAAAAAAGGGCTTCCTTTTAAAAAAATACCAGAGGATACCGCAACCGAATTTAAAGAAGTAACAAAAGCATTCAATGAAATGGCTACTAATTTAGCAAAAATTGAAAATGAAAGAAGATTTATTATGGGAAGTGTTTCACATGATATTAGAACCCCTCTTACAAGATTGAAGCTAAGCCTGGAAATGTTGCCAAAAAAATCGGCTTACCTAAAGGACAGCATGGATCAGGATATAGATGAGATAAATCAGATTATTAATCAATTCTTGGATTTTGTTAGGGGTTTTGATGATGAACCAATAAGCTCCTTAAATTTTGGGAATTTTCTAATGGAATTAAAAAAACAGCATACTGTTTTAGGGACTGATTTAAAAATTTCAAAAATTACTCGATCAAAAGATATACCGGCAAATTTATTTATTGATGTTAGACCATTAGCATTTAAAAGATTATTTGATAATTTAATTAATAATGGGGTTAAGTTTTCTAATTCAAATAAAATTGAATTGGTGGCCAAACTGTATAATGAAAAGATAGTAATCAATGTTCTCGATAATGGTCCTGGTATTCCTAAGGCTGAAAGAGAGAAACTTTTAGAGCCCTTTGAAAGGCTTGATCAAGCGAGAGGCTCGATTGGTGGATCTGGATTAGGTTTAGCCATTGCAAATAGAATCGTTATGGTTCATAACGGTAAGCTTGAATTAACTAACAGAAGATCAGGCGGATTAAATGTGAAGCTTACTTTTCCGATCAATAAAGGCTAATTAAACCATTTAATTGTTTTTCTTAATTTTACGACCTCACCAATAATTATAATTACAGGAGATTGAATATCTGATTTAAGAGTTTTTGAAATAACTCTGGAAATTGTGCTCACCATTACTTTTTGTTTTTCTGTAGTTCCTTCTTGAACAAGCGCAATTGGCATATTTTTTCTCATTCCCGAATCAATTAGATTTTGCACAATGGTTGGTAATGAATTTAAACCCATATAAATTACGATTGTTTGATTCTCATGAATCAAATTACTCCAGTTGATATTTAACTTACCATTTTTCTCATGACCTGTAATAAAAATACAAGATTGTGAATAATCACGATGAGTTAGGGGTATCCCAGCATATGCAGACACCCCAGAAGCTGCCGTAATTCCAGGAACCACTTGGAATTTTATTTTTTGAGTCATGAGTTCTGAAATTTCTTCACCCCCTCTTCCAAACATGAATGGGTCTCCGCCTTTTAATCTTAATACCCTGAGTCCTTTTTTCGCGTAATTAACTAACAATTGATTAATTTCTTTCTGCTCAATAGTATGGTTATTTCTTAACTTGCCCGCATAAATCATGAGCGCATCCCTCCTCACGAGCTCAAGAATCTCTTTTGAAACTAAATTATCATAAATACATACATCCGCTTTTTGGATCAGATGGAGCGCTCTTAATGTCAGTAATTCAGGGTCGCCTGGACCAGCGCCAACAAGAAATACCTCGCCACTATGCTTATTCTTAAGTGTCTTAATTAGCTGATTAGAGAGCGCAGTTAGATTAGATTTCGTTATATTTTTCTTGGTTGCAAAGTCATCAAAAAATAACTCCCAGAAAATTCTTCGTTTATTAAATTGTGAAAATGAACTCATGACTTTTTCCCTGATTGAAGCAGAAAAATCAATTAATTGCTTTGTCGATTGTGGAAGCAGTGTTTCAAATTTTTCTCTTAAGTTTCTGGCAAAAACTGGAGCATTCCCTCCAGTTGAGATTGCTACTACTAAATCTCCTCTTTCCACAATAGATCCAAAAGTGCATGTGCATAGGTCTGGCTGATCAACCACATTAATTAAAATGTTATTTTTATTTGCAAAATTAAATAATTTTTTATTAATTTGCTTGTTATCAGTAGCAGCTATAATTAATGAATAGTTGCTATCTAGAGCACTTATATCAAGATTACTTTTTATCTTTTTTAATTTATTTTTATTGATTAAATTTTCAACATTAGGAGAAAATTTCCGGGCTAAAACTTCCACCTTGGCATTGGCTTTAATGATTAAATTAATTTTCCTCTCAGCAATTTCCCCTCCACCCACAACCAGCACAGGTAATTTATCAAGATTTACAAAGAGTGGAAAACGTTTCATAACCAATGTTAACTTTAAGGTGTAATAACTTATAATAATAATCTATAAAAATATATAATTAATAATGACAAAAAAAATATTTATTAAAACGTTTGGTTGTCAGATGAATGAATATGATTCTGACCAAATATCAAACTTAATGGGCAAGATGGATAATTATCAATCTACCGATCAAGTCGAGGATGCAGATCTTGTTGTATTAAATACATGCTCAATCCGTGAAAAGGCTGAAGATAAAGTTTATGGGCAACTTGGAAGATTAAGAAAATTAAAAAATAAGAAGCCATCCATGAAAATTGCGGTAGGTGGTTGTGTGGCTTCTCAAGAAGGTGAAAATATAATTCAACGTGCTCCTTACGTTGATTTGGTATTTGGTCCTCAAACATTGCATAAAATTCCATCACTATTAAAAGAAAATGAAAAAGCTGGCTCTCCTCAGATAGATATTAGCTTTCCTGCGATAGAAAAATTTGATCAGCTACCTCAAGTTAAATCTAATGGTCCATCTGCCTACATATCTATAATGGAAGGATGTAGCAAATATTGCTCTTTTTGTGTTGTCCCTTACACGCGCGGCGAGGAGGTCTCAAGGCCCGCTGAAGACATCATTGAAGAAGTTCTACAACTCACTCATCAAGGGGTAATTGAATTGAATCTTTTGGGCCAGAATGTAAATGCTTATCGATATAAAGATAAAAAAGGATTTGAATATGATTTTGCAGAATTAGTAAATTTTATATCTGAAATTAATGAAATTAAGAGAATACGATTTACTACTTCACATCCTAATGAGATGAATGAAACATTAATCGAATGTTTTCAGAATAATCATAAATTGGCAAACTTTATTCATTTACCTATTCAGTCAGGCTCTGATCGCATATTGTCTGCAATGAAAAGAAACTATCTATATCTAGAATATAAGCAAATTATAAAAAAACTAAAAACTGCATCTCCTGATATCTTAATATCGTCCGACTTTATTGTTGGTTTTCCAGGTGAAACAGATCATGACCACCAACAAACAGTTAAAGCAATTAAAGAAATAGATTTTGACTACAGCTACAGCTTTTTATACAGTCCTCGACCCGGAACACCGGCATCTTATCTAAAAGATACAACGCCTAATGAAACTAAAAAAGAAAGGTTGCAAGAAATTCAAAGCTTAATAAATGAGCAAGGTAAAAATCATACCCTTAAACTCATGCATAGTGAGCAGAGAGTGCTCGTCGATGAAAAAGTGGATGAAGTCACCTTTAAAGGCAAGGCAGACAATAATCGCATTGTTCAAATTCATACTAAACAAAATATTTTGAATCAAATGGTAAACGTAAAAGTCACTAAAACAACTGACAGAAGAATTACTGGGGAACTAATTTAATTGACGACCACTTTCGTACTTGAACCTGAGAATAACAAACAACTCATCAATACCTGCGGACCTTTGGATGAAAATATCCAAGAAATTGCAAAAAAACTTGATATAAAAATTTCAAGAAATGGTTTCAAATTTTCTCTATCTGGGGCTGATCAAAAAATAAAAATAGCATCCGATATGCTCGAACACTTTTATTTAAAAGCAAAAACACCAATCACCCTTGAAGATATCCAACTCAGCCTGGTAAGTGTTAATGAAGAGACTGATTCTGATGACATTGGATTAATTGATCTTAAAACAAAGAAAAACGGTTTGCAAGGGAGAACGCCGCGACAGCAAAGTTACCTCAAGCTTATTCAAGAAAATGATATTAACTTTGGTATTGGTCCGGCTGGAACAGGAAAAACATACCTTGCTGTTGCTTCTGCAATTGATGCTCTTAATAGAGAAAAAATAAAAAGAATTGTTTTGGTGAGGCCAGCAGTCGAGGCAGGAGAAAAATTAGGATTTCTTCCAGGCGACCTTGCACAAAAAGTTGATCCTTACCTAAGACCTTTATATGATGCATTGTACGACTTAGGGGGTTATGAAACGGTCAACAAATGGTTTGAGAAACAAATTGTTGAAATTGCGCCCTTAGCTTATATGCGAGGTCGAACACTCAATCAAAGCTTTATTATTCTTGATGAAGCTCAAAATACAACACCTGAACAAATGAAAATGTTTCTAACTAGAATTGGTTTTGGAACTAAAGCGGTAATCACAGGAGATATTACGCAAATTGATCTTAATAAGGGACAAAAAAGTGGACTATTGGAAATCGAAAGAATTCTTAAAAAAATTCAGGGAATTTCCTTTACCAAGTTTCAATCAAAAGATGTAGTGAGGCATCCTATTGTCCAAAAAATTATCGATGCCTACGACAAAATAGACAATGATTAAAGTCTATATCCAAGATATTGTTAACAAGAGGAATGCTTTAACAGGTCCTGTATGTAAAAAAATTTTTTCATCTGTTTGGAAAAAAGAAGCTGAAATCACTGTTCGGATTACCACTGCTGAAGAATCTCAAGCGTTAAATCATAATTTTCGTAATCAAAACAAGCCCACTAATATACTGTCATTTAATATAGAATCAAACACAACATTAATTGGCGACCTTGTGTTTTGTCACGAGATTATAAAAAAAGAAGCAGAAGAACAAAATAAAAAAATAAAGGATCATTATATTCACCTTGCTTTACACGGTTTTCTACACTTGATGGGACACGATCACGTTAATGAAAAAGATCAACTTAGAATGGAAACAATTGAAATTAAAACTTTGAAATTATTCAATATTCAAAACCCATATATATCTTATGATTAAAAAAAATAATCTCAAATTAATTCCAAAGCTATTAAAAAGAATGATTCAGCCAAAAACTAAAGAAGAGCTATTAATTCTTTTGCAGAAATCATATCAAAATAATCTAATTGATTCAGATTCACTGATGATGCTTGAGGGTGTTCTTGGAATATCTGATATGCAGGCAAGAGATGTAATGATTCCTCGTTCTCAAGTATCATTTATTAACATTAATGACAGTATCGAAATAATTATTGATACTGCACTTCATACGGCCCATTCCAGATTTCCTGTCATTGATGAGGATAATAACAATGTGATCGGTATTCTTTTAGCCAAAGACTTAGTGAGGCTTAATAAAGAAAAAGACCTTGATTTGCGGGGTATTCTCAGGCCACCAGTATATATTCCAGAATCTAAAAAACTCAATGTCCTTCTTAAAGAATTTAGAAGCAATCGCAACCATATTGCGATTGTTGTTGATGAATATGCTGGAATTGCTGGAATTTTAACCATCGAAGATGTCCTTGAGCAAATTGTCGGGGAGATTGAAGATGAGTTTGATTATGATGAAAATGAGGACAATATTATCCAAGAAGAGACGGCTACCTTTCGAATTAAAGCCTCAACAGAGCTCGAAGAATTTAATGAGTTTTTTAAAACTAATTATCCTGTTAAAGAAAATCAAACAGTTGGAGGCTTGGTGATTTCAAAACTTGGCCACTTACCAAAAAAAAATGAGCCAATTCATTTTGACGGATTTGATATAGAAGTTCTTCGAAGAGATAGTAGGCGCTTATATCTCTTAAGATTTTCAGTTAATCTGGATCATGTTGATCAAGATATTTTGAACTAAAAGTTGACCCATTTGCCAGATTACTTCAATTAAAAAATTTTTAAATAATGAAAAAACTTATATTTTTATTCCTACTATTCTCTTTTTCATCTTTTGCTGATGAAGATATTTCTATCTCTGAAGCTCCTCTTGTTGATGAACTTCCAGTGAATGAGTTAGAGTTTGTTGAGACAATTGGTCTACTAACTCCAGATGAGGTTGAAAAGATTTTGGGAGAGCCAAAAAAAATTGTAAACATTACTTTACAATCATCTAAAGAAGTCATTGCTTCATCTTGGTATTATGAAAATATCAACACTGATCATAGTGGGAATTATTACCCAATCACGGAAATTGACATTGTTGATGGTTATATAGAGTCTGTTGTGTTTCTAAACTCGAACATGGACGAAATTGATCGCGTAGAAGGTCAAAAATACGACGTAAAGAGACCAGAAAAAGTTTTCTAAAAACAAATCACAATTGTAGAATAGCTAGATGACTTCTAGCTTACATTATATATGGGCATGTTTACTTGGCTCACTATTTGTTTTTTCGTTTTTACCCTTTGATTTATTTTTTTTACCCTATCTTATTTTCCCTACTTTTTTCTTCATATTGGACCAAAGTGATAAAAAATTAGCGACATCTCTTCTGTTTGGTTTTTTCTTTTTTTCCACTGGACTGTACTGGTTAATTTTATGTATCAATAACTATGGGGGTGCTAGCCTCACCAATGCCATTATTATTTGTTCAATTTTTTATGTTTTTTTGAGTCTTTTTTTTCTACCTTTTGTTTTTTATAAAAAACTTAGCCTTCTCTCAGCCATAGGTTTATTTGTAGTTCTAGAAATAGTTAGAGAATATATTTTTACAGGCTTTCCATGGCTTTCAATTGGATTTTCCCAAACAAATAATCCTTTAGTTAATAATTATTATCAAATGATTGGGAGCCATGGAGTGTCCCTATTAGTGCTTCTAATTAGCGCACTTTTGTATATTTCATTTCGTGATAAAAATAAAAGAAAGTTATCACTATTTATTATTGCATTAATCATTTCAACAAACTTCTTAATAGATTTATATAAGCAAGAATCAACAATTGACGATAATGATTTAAACATTTCCCTCCTCCAGGGAAATGTTAATCAAACAATAAAATGGGATACAAATACACTGGAAGAACAAATAAACGTTTATATTGAGCTTCTTAACCAAGCACAAGGTGAAATCATCATCTTCCCTGAAACAGCGATCCCCTTGATATATAAAGGTTACCCCAAAAATTTTAATGAAGCAGTTGAAAACAAAATTAACGAAAATAAATCGGTCATCATTGGTTCAATCTTTGAGGATAATGGCCATTATCTAAACGGCGCCATCATTAAAGAAAAAAATAAAGACCAGTTTTATTTTAAAGAACATTTAGTCCCCTTTGGAGAGTATTTTCCCCTTGTCGAATACTTTGGTTTTTTTTATGAAAAAATCTTAGATATTCCTTTTTCAAATTTAATACCCCCTAAAGTAAAAAATAACACTATCCACATTAAAGATCACAATATTGGTTTAAATATTTGTTACGAGGATATCTTTAAAACATCATATGATAAATTCAATGAAGCTGATTTATTTATAAATCTGACCAATGACGCCTGGTATGACAGATCTCCAGCTGCGCATCAACATTTACAGATTGCTCAGGCAAGGGCAATGGAATATCAAAAGCCAATTGTACGCGCGACTAATACTGGGGTGACGGCTTATATTGATGCACAAGGAAAGGTGCAAAATCAGCTACCCATATTCACTACAGACATTCTTGAACTGAGTGCACAAACTAATAAATCTAAAACTATTTTTGCAAAATATGGATATATTCCACTTTACATCATATTGTTTTTTATGCTTTTCGCTGACAAAGTACCCTTATCGGCTTTATTGAAGGTCAAAAAGAAAGTAAAATCACTATCTAATTTTTAAATATACAAATAATGACCTTTCAAGAATTAATTTTTAAACTTCAACAATACTGGGCTGATCAAAGCTGTGTAATTATCCAACCCTATGACCAAGAAGTTGGCGCAGGAACATCCCACACGGCAACTTTCTTGAGAGCAATTGGTCCTGAACCATGGAAAGCGGCTTATGTTCAACCTAGTCGTCGCCCCAAAGATGGTAGATATGGTGAAAATCCAAATCGCCTACAGCATTATTATCAATTTCAAGTTGTTTTAAAACCATCTCCAGAGAATATTGTTGATTTATACATTGAATCGATTAGATCACTTGGTTTTGACCTCAACAAAAATGACTTAAGACTTGTAGAAGATAATTGGGAAAACCCTACCTTAGGAGCATGGGGTTTGGGCTGGGAAGTCTGGTTAAACGGAATGGAAATAACTCAATTTACCTATTTTCAACAAGTTGGAGGAATTTCTTGCAAGCCCATTACAGGCGAAATCACATATGGTCTTGAAAGACTAGCAATGTATATTCAAGGAGTTGATAACGTTTTTGATCTTCAATGGAATGAGGCAACAACATACCGTGACGTTTTTCTACAAAATGAAATAGAACAAAGCGCTTATAACTTTGAACATAGTAATGTCGAATTTCTTCAAGCAGCTTTCTCCAGTCATGAAGAACAATCTAGGTATCTCGTTGAACAAAAACTAGCACTTCCTGCGTATGAGCAAGTTTTAAAAGCAGCGCATACCTTTAATTTATTGGATGCCAGAGGTGTAATTAGTGTTACTCAAAGAGCGAGTTATATTGGAAAAATTAGAAATATATCTCGATTAGTTGCTGAAAGTTATCTTAATAGTCGCGCAGAGTTAAAATTTCCTTTGGCTAACAAAGATCATGCAATAGAAATTCTCAAAAATTTAGAGGATCAGAAAGCATGAGTGAAAATACTCTACTGTTTGAACTGTTATGTGAAGAACTTCCTCCAGCCTCACAAAAACAGATGTCTGACTTTTTAGCTACGGAAATTTTTAATCAGCTGAAACAAAATAAATTTACCTTAACAAATGCCGATTTAAAAATCTACTCAACTCCAAGACGGATTGGTTTTAAGATTAGCCATATTGCGAATCAAAGTCCGGATGAATTAACCGAAATTAAACTAATGCCAAAAAAAATTGGCTGGGTTGAGGATCAAGCTTCTGCGCCAATGATCAAAAAATTAGAGAGTTTAAATTTACTTGACCTAAAAGATTCGCTTGATAACTTTATAATTCGAGATGAAGTTTTATATGCTAAAAAAAATATTGAAGGTGTTCATCTTGTTGATTTTATGCAAAAAGAATTAAATCAAGTATTGAAAAGAATGCCTATTGAAAAAGTTATGTCATACCAATTAGCTGATGGTTGGACATCTGTTAATTTTGCAAGGCCAGCAATCAATCTCATATGCATGCATGGTGGTGAAATTTTAGATATCGAAATATTGGGACTTAAAGCAAACAATTTTGTCCATGGCCACCGCTTTGAGAGCATAGATACAATAAGCCTAAAGAATGCTGACCAATATGAACGGATGCTCGAGGAAAAGGGTAACGTCATTCCTCAATTTGATAAACGTTATGATGAAATTCAAAATCAAATTTCTTGCTTGATAAACAATCTAGGTGATAACTTTTCATGTCCTACAGATAATGAACTATTGGAAGAAGTCACAACTTTAGTTGAAAAGCCTAATGCATTGCTAGGGTCTTTTGACAGCCAATTCTTAGATATCCCATCTGAATGTTTAATTCTATCCATGAAAAGTAATCAAAAATATTTCCCTGTTCTTAAAAATAATCAACTCACCAATAAGTTTATTTTGATCTCTAATATAAAACCCGAAGATCCATCCCTGGTAGTCAAAGGAAATGAGAAAGTAATTTATCCAAGATTAGCCGATGCTGAATTTTTCTTCTCCCAAGATAAAAAAAGATCTCTCACCTCAATGGTCAGTGATTTAGATAATATTGTTTATCATCAGAAACTAGGGTCTCTGAATGAGCGCTGCTTGCGAGTGAGTAAAATTTTCAACTACATCAAAGAAAACACGACACTGCACTCAAATCATAACAGTGTTCATTTAGCTCAACTGGCAAAAGCAGACCTTAGTTCTCTAATGGTTGGTGAATTCCCAGAATTGCAGGGCATTATGGGTAAGTATTACGCCTTATCTTCGAACATGGATGAAGATTTTGCACAAGCCATTGAAGATCATTACAAGCCGAAATTCTCTGGAGATGAGCTACCTCAGAATGACTCCTCTATACTGTTATCTCTTGCGGATAAATTTGTGACTTTAATTGACTTATTTTCTATTGGGGAAAAACCTTCAGGTGTTAAAGATCCTTTTGCATTAAGACGTGCGGCTATCTCAATCATCAGAATTTTAATTGAATGTGATATCAATCTTGATTTAATTGAACTAATAAATAAAAACTTTCCAAGCGACCAAGAAGAAAATAAAGATTATCTAATTGATTTTATTTTTGATCGTTTGCAAAATTTTATTAAAGATCGTGGTTATGAAACGCTTGTAGTTCAGTCAGTGTGTGATAGCAAGCCACGACTTATTAACGATATTATTTTAAAAGTTGAAGCAGTAAATGAATTTAAAAAAATTGATATCAGTGAGAATCTCGCACAATCCAATAAAAGAGTTTTGAATATACTAAAAAAATATGAAAATTCATTAACTGAAAAAGTTAATCAAGACTTACTAGAGTCTGATTCTGAAAAATTACTCTATCAATCCATCCTAAAAGTAACTGAAAACAATAAAATTTTTCTAGAAGCTAAAAACTATAAGAGCTTATTAAATAATCTAATTAACTTATCTGAACCAATAGATAAATTTTTTGAAGACACTATGGTTAATGCAGACAATAAAAATATTAAGCACAATCGACACCTTTTACTCTCCGATCTGAACAAAGCGATGAATATCATTGCTAATCTATCGGTGCTAGGAACCTAAAATGAAATTAGTTATTCTTGATCGAGACGGTGTTATAAATCAGGATTCAGCGAACTATATTAAAAATGAAAACGAATGGATTCCAATTCCTGGAAGTCTGGAGTCCATTGCTCAACTAACTCAAAATAATTTCAAAGTGATTATAGTGACCAACCAATCTGGCATTGGCAGAGGTGTCTACTCAATGGAAAACCTAAATCAAATTCATCGTAAAATGCATCGCTTACTCGCAGATATGGGTGGAAGGATAGATTCCATTTTTATCTGTCCTCATACCGATGAAGATGAATGTGAATGCAGAAAACCAAAACCAGGAATGTTACTAGAAATAGAAAAAGTTTATGGAGCCAGCTTACACAAAGTTTATGGTGTTGGTGATTCTCTCAGAGATCTTCAGGCATTTGATGCAATTAAAATGCAACCGATCCTAGTTAAAACTGGAAATGGACAACAAGTCCTAAAACAAAAAAAATACCCAAAAAAAACTAAAGTCTTTAAAAATCTTAAAGATGCTACACAGCACATCATAAAGTCATCATGATAAAAGTAAGGTCTTTTATTTTCTATTTAGGAATGTTCCTTTTCACTATTCCATTTACTCTTTTATCATTATTTACATTTCCGCTTGCACAAAAATATCGATACGGATTTATTTCTTTATGGGCAAAAACAATGATTCCTTGGTTGAAATTTTCATGCAACTTAACGTTTGAAATATATGGATCTGAAAATATTCCAAAAAAACCTTGTATTGTATTCTGTAACCATCAGTCTGCTTGGGAAACACTTGCCCTTCAAATAGCCCTGCCTCAACAAGTTTGGGTCTTAAAGCGTGAATTACTGCTGATTCCTTTTTTTGGCTGGGGTCTGTGGCTTACCTCTCCCATCGCGATTGACCGTACCTCGGGGAAAAAAGCATTATTACAGATGTTTAATCAAGGTTTGACTAAAATACAAAAAGGTTTTTTCATCATTGTATTTCCAGAAGGAACTCGAGCTAACTTAAATGAAGATAAAAAATATCACATTGGTGGCAGCTGGTTAGCAAAAAAAATTGATTGTCCTATCTTGCCAATTGCTCATAATGCAGGATATTTTTGGCCGAAAAATAGCTTTCTCAAATATCCTGGAAAAATTACTATGAAAATAGGTCCTTTAATCGATACACAAGAACTTTCAACCGATCAAATCAATGAGGTTGCAAAAAAATGGATTAATAAGAATGTGGAAAAAATTACTCTCTAGTCGAAAAGCACCAACAAGAGAAAAAAGATCTATATACATCAATGGTGAATTAGTTGAATTTACACATATAAAAAAATCAAAAAAAAATATTAGTTTAAAAATTGATCCAGATGGATTAATAGTTTCAACCCCCTTTCACACTGATGATATTTATATTCAAAATGTCATTGAGAAAAAATTTGATTGGATTAGCAAATATTTAAAACAAATATCTTCTCAAACAAATTCTGAAAATAAACAAGTTGATATAATTTCAATTTTAGGTGAAAAATACAAAGTCATTCCAAAAGATCATTCAATAGAAATTAATCATGAAGATAAAATTATTTTCTGTAAAACTAACTTAGTGAGTGATGTAAAAAAAATTGTCAAAAAATTTGCTCTTGAATATTTTAAAAACCGTGTTTCATCTTATGAAAATATTTTAGAAATAAAGCCATCTAATATTCAATTAACCAATGCGAAAACAAAGTGGGGCTCTTGCTCCAATGATAAAAATATAAGATTAAGTTGGAGATTGATTCAAACATGTCCTGGAATCATTGACTATGTGATTAGTCATGAATTGGCTCATTTAAAACATATGAACCATTCAAAATTATTTTGGCATGAAGTAGAAAGAATTTGCCCTAATTATAAAATCTATAAAAAACAACTTAAGGATCAATCTCTTTCCTTGTTCACACTAGATTAATAGTTTATTGATATCCTCGACCATTAACATAGTATTTGTGCCATATGGAAACCTAATTCTAACTCGACCACTCTTGTCAATGATATATATACCTGCAGAATGATCTATAGTGTAATCATTTCCTTGCGGTACCGCTTGATAAAATACTTTGAATTGATCTGCTACTTTTTTTATTTGTTCTTTCGAACCAGTCAATCCCGTCATATTGTCACCAAAGCGTGGGATATAGTTTTTTAATTCCTCAACAGTGTCTCGACCAGGGTCAACGCTGATAAAGAGTACTTTAAATTTTTCTGGTTGATTCAATTGCTCAGTGATCAATTTCAACTCAGTTAAA
Source organism: Candidatus Methylolitoribacter marinus (assembly GCF_051853155.1). GTDB lineage: Bacteria > Pseudomonadota > Gammaproteobacteria > Burkholderiales > Methylophilaceae > BACL14. Next base: position 278,741 of record NZ_CP124221.1, on the reverse strand, counting down.
GATGTTGGGCAGATATCTGGGCAATTCGTAAAACCAAAAAATACTGCAATTACATTTCCCAACAAATTATTTGAGTCAAACTTTTCATCATCATGAGACGTTAACTCTATTCTTCCATTTAATTGAGCTTCAGTAATGTCAGAGCCATGAAAATTTAAAGTATCACTTCCACATGCACTTAAAATAAGGAATAATATGCAGAATAGTTTTTTAAACATTTATATTGATGTAGTTCATTAATTAAAAAATCACATTCTAACAAATATTAGGAAAAAAAATGGCAGTAATTCAATCAATGTCTGATCGTGATGGGTTAATCTGGTTTGACAAAAAAATGACTCCTTGGCGTGAAGCTCAGACTCATGTTCTCACGCACACGCTGCACTATGGTTTGGGTGTTTTTGAGGGTGTTCGAGCTTATGAGGCGGAAAAAGGAACTGCTATTTTTAGATTAAAAGAACATACCAATCGTCTATTTAACTCAGCTCATATTGTGAGCATGGCGATGCCCTACTCAAAAGATGAAATCAATCAAGCTCAAATTGACAGTGTGAAAGAAAATAAACTTAAATCTGCTTACATTCGTCCCATGGCATTTTATGGATCTGAGGGTATGGGTATATCTGCAAAAACGCTCTCTACTCATGTGATTGTAGCTGCATGGAGCTGGGGAGCTTACATGGGTCAAGAAGCATTAGAAAAAGGAATAGCTGTGAAAACATCTTCTTTTTCTCGCCATCATGTGAATGTCACCATGTGTAAAGCAAAAGCTAATGGTAATTATATGAATTCGATTCTGGCTCATCAAGAAGCAATTAATGATGGGTATAATGAAGCGTTACTTCTAGATACACAAGGTTTTGTATCTGAGGGTTCTGGTGAAAATATATTTTTAGTAAAAAATGGTCATCTAATTACGCCTAGCCTATCTTCCGCTTTAGAGGGAATCACACGAGACACAATTATAACAATTGCCAAAGCTCATAATATACAAGTGATTGAAAAAAATATTACTCGTGATGAGGTATACACTGCAGACGAGGCATTTTTTACTGGCACAGCTGCTGAAGTTACTCCAATTAGAGCACTTGATCGACGCAATATTGGCAAAGGAATTCGTGGAGAGGTTACTGAATTTCTTCAAAAAACATATTTCGATGTAGTTTCTGGAAAAAATACAAAATATGGTGACTGGCTCACCTATGTCTAAAAATCAACAAAAAGTATTCGAAGTTGATAAAAAAGATCTGCCTGTCTTTTGCCCGCCTAAAAATCCTAACTTTTGGGCTCTTCATCCAAGAGTATATTTAGATCACCATGGCAAAGATACAGTTAATTGTCCCTATTGTGGAACAATGTATAAGATTATTTAACAAACTTTACTTGCTCTATTTTTGAGAAACCTGTCAGCTTTTTAATCTTAGATAAATAAGTTTCTTCATTTTTACTGATCATCAATAAAATAGCTTTTGTATCTTGTTTTGTACATTGAGGATTTATCTGATCAATATATCCAGCTAACACCTTCAAAACAGCTTCCGTGGTATCGACAATCTGTATGTCTGGAAGCAACTTTTGCAATTTATTTTTTATGAGTGGGTAATGTGTGCATCCCAAAACTAATGTATCCACATCTTCTTGAAGCAATTCATTAATTATTGGTAATAGAATCGCGTCTAACTTTTTATTAGATGTCGATTGATTCTCTATTTCCTCAACCAAGCCCACACCCGGTATGATGCAAATTTTATGATGATCTGATGTAAATCGATCAACAAGAGAGATAAATCTTGAGCTTTTGATTGTTCCTTCAGTCGCCAAAATACCGATCTTATTATTTGTAGTTAAACTGATTGCTGGCTTAATGCCAGGTTCCATTGCAACTATTGGAAAGTTAAACTTATCTCTTAATGCATTTGCAGCATAAGCTGTAGCAGTATTACATGCAATGACTGCGGCTTCAATAGAATAATATTGATTTAAACTGGAAAATATCTCGCATACCCTATTTTCAATAAAATCTTTAGTTTGAAGACCATAAGGTAGATTGAGATTATCTGCTACATAAATTAACTGCTGACTTAAATTCAAAGAAATTATTTCTTTGAGAATCGATGTGCCGCCCAAGCCTGAATCAAAAATAATAATTACTGGTGTATCTTGGGCCATAAATTTCATATAATGTGTATACAAAGGACAATCAAAAATTATGGCTGATAGATTAACACATATTTATACAAAAACTGGTGACGATGGAGAGACATCTCTAGGCAATGGTCAGCGCGTTAAAAAAAATTCCATCAGAGTCGAGTGCCTTGGATCAATTGATGAATTAAATTCCATCATTGGTTTAATTCTAACAGAGGTTATTCCTGAGAGAATTAAAAATGTACTAACTGAAATCCAACATGACTTATTTAATATTGGTGGTGAATTATCTATTCCAAGTCATAAACTATTAGATTTAAAAAGGGTCGATTTTTTAGAAATTGAATTAGATGAAATGAATAAAAAACTTCCACCATTAAAAGAGTTTATTTTGCCTGGTGGTTCAAAATCGGCTGCTTTTGCTCACGTTGCAAGAACAGTATGTCGGCGCGCTGAAAGAAAATGTATTAATTTAAAAGAAATTGAGGCTATCAACAGCTCTTCTCTATATTATTTAAATCGCCTATCAGACTTCCTTTTTGTTCTGGCCAGGACACTAAATCAAGAAAATAATGTCCCAGATACCCTTTGGAAGCGCAGTTGACATCAAGTTCTTCTCATAAAAAAATTTCTAATCAATATTCTATAAATAACAAATCAATACCAAGCTATGTATTAGAAGTTATAAAAAAATTACAACAATATGACTTTCAAGCCTTCATGGTTGGCGGATGTATAAGAGATTTACTACTTAATATACAACCCAAAGACTTTGATATCGCCACCAATGCTCATCCAGATCAAGTCACTGCTATTTTTAAAAATTCGAGAATTATAGGCAGGCGCTTCAAGATTGTTCATGTCAGAATTGATAGGCAAATTATTGAAGTTTCTACATTTAGAAAAAAACCATCAGAAGTCAATAAGCTAAGAAATGGAGTGGTTCAAGATAACGCATACGGCACAGTTGAGGAAGACGCTCAAAGACGAGATTTCACAATGAATGCTATATTTTATGATCCTATTAATGATCATTTGTTCGACCCATTTAATGGTAAAAAAGATATTGAAAATAGGAAAATTAATTTTATTGGAGAGCCTGAAGATAGAATAAATGAAGATCCAGTTAGGTTATTAAGAGCAATTCGCTTTCATGCAAAACTTGAATTTAATCTGGGATTAACATTAAGCAATATTAAGAAGTACATCCCACTATTAGATAATGTTCCTTACTCAAGAATTTTTGATGAGATGATGAAGTTTTTTTTAACAGGTCATGCAAAACGAAGTATCTTCGTATTAAAAAAATATCAATTGCTTGATTTATTTTTTCCTTTCTTATCTGATCATTCTCTAGATAAAAATAGTCTACTTATTCATGGGATGGACAATACAGACTCAAGGGTCAAGGAAGGCAAGACTGTCAACCCGGGTTTTCTAATGGCTGTGATTTTATGGGACGCTTTTAATCATTCACTTAAAATAAATGATTCCAAATTAACATTAGATTCTCAAATTAAACATTTCTTTAATAAAACAAATCCAAACATTTTTATCCATAATCGTTTTATAAAATATATTTCAGATATTTGGAGACTGCAGCCAAGGTTTACAAAACTCAAAATAAGATCCGTGTACAGACTTTCCAATCACCCAAGATTTAGAGCTGCCTATGATTTTCTACTGCTAAGATGTAACTCTGATCAAGAAGAAAAAAAATATGGTGAATGGTGGACAAAATGGCAAGAGGCCAGTGAACCAACAAGAAAAAAATTATTAGTAACTAAAGAGTAATATGCATCAGGTATATTTAGGCTTAGGCAGCAACATGTCAAATCCTTTAAAGCAATTAAAGGACGCTATCCATTCAATCAACAATTTAGAAAAAACTACTGTAAAAAAAAAATCAAATGTATATGAATCTCTTCCAGTTGGCTATTTAAATCAAGCAAATTTTCTTAACCAAGTGATATCAATTGAAACCAATTTATTGCCTAAAGAATTATTGCATCACTTTCAAGAGATAGAAAAAAAACAAAAAAGAATTAAAAGAATATTCAATGGACCCAGAACCATTGATATCGATATTCTTTTATTTGATGATTTATGCATGAATGAAAAAGAATTAATTATCCCTCACCCTAGAATGATGGAAAGGGCATTTGTAATGATTCCATTGCTTGAGATTGAACCATTAATAAAAATACCCAAAATAAACAACCTCGAAGAATTTTTAGGTAAACTTGACATAAAAAATATTAATAAATTAAATGATAAATCCCTTTAAAAGATATCCATATATTGTGGTTGAAGGTCCAATAGGCTCTGGTAAATCTACTTTATCTAGAATGCTCAGTGAAAACTTTGGCTCCAATTTCATTAAAGAAAAAGCTGATCAAAATCCTTTTTTACCAAAGTTTTACAAAAATATGGCTCAATATGCTCTTCCTACTCAATTATTTTTTCTTTTTCAACGAGCTGAACAAATAAATGATATAAAACAAAATGATTTCTTTCACAAAGGCACAGTGGCAGATTTTTTTATTTATAAAGATCCAATTTTTGCTCAACTCAACCTAGCTGAAGAAGAGTTAAAGCTTTATAAACAAATTTATCAGTTTCTTGAGCTTAAAGTACCAAAACCAGACTTGGTCATTTATCTTCAGACACCTGTTGAACTATTAAAAAAAAGGGTGGAGAGGCGAAGCATTAATTATGAAAAAACAATTTCTACTGAATACCTAGAAAAAATAGCTGAAGCTTACAGTAATTTTTTTCACTTTAAATATAATCAAAAACTTTTAATTGTGAATAACGAAAATCTAGATATTCTTGATGATCCTGCAGCCATTTCAATGTTGGTAGATAAGATTGAACAATTATCGTCTACAAGAGAATTTTTTAATCCTCAAATAATCTAAAGGCATGATTAATAAACTAAAGGTTAAAAAAAATAATTTTTTAAAAATCATGAGTTGTTATGATGCAACATCTGCAACTATGGCAAACCTGATTGGATGTGATGCCATTTTAGTTGGGGATTCCATAGGGATTCTCAATTTAGGTTATAAAAATACCACTGATGTAAATTTAAAAAATTTAATAGAGGTTCTAAAAATTATAAAAAAAGTAACGTCATTGCCTATCATTGCTGACCTTCCATCACACTCATTAATAAATAATCAACTGGCCATATCTCACGCAAAAAAACTAATTAAATATGGCGCAAATATAATAAAAATAGAAGGTCATGATGAAATTAGTCAACTGGTTGCTACATTAACAAAAAAAAATATAGATATTTGTACTCATATAGGCATCACACCACAAAAATATTCAACAAAAAAAACACCTGCTGAATATGCCAGAATAGCAAGAGAACATGAATGCTCAGGAGCAAAACTGATTGTCCTTTCAAAAATGTCCAATGCATCAAATAAAAAAGTCTCAGAAAATATTTCTATACCAATAGTTGGTTACAAAAATACGAACTTCTGCAACGGAAAAGTTGATGTAATGTATGCTGCGCTTGGTTTATTAAAAGGTGATGAAATAAAAATTAATATCAATCAACAAAGTACAGTTTTTAAACAACTAATTAATTTTTTCCAAAAAAACTCATGAAGACTATTAAAAGTATTCAAGAGCTGGGTAATTGTATTTTACAAAAAAAAGAGATTGCTTTTATACCAACCATGGGTAATTTACATGATGGTCACTTAGCTTTAGTTCGCAAAGCACGCAATCTGAATAAACTAGTTCTGGTATCCATTTTTGTTAATGAAATACAATTTAATAGTGCAGCAGACTATAATTCTTACCCAAGAACCCTTAAAGAAGATCTTATAAAATTACAAAAAGAAAATGTTGACATTGTTTTTGTTCCCAATAAAAAACAAATGAACACGATCAATAACTTTATCACCTTCGATTTAAAAAAAATGCAGCATGGTTTATGTGACAAAAATAGACCTGGTCATTTTGAGGGCGTTATCAGTATCATAGCTCGTTTTTGCAATATTATTCGACCCAGTTACTTGATAATGGGGAAAAAAGATTATCAACAATTGTTTATTGTAAAAAAATTTTTAAATGAATTTTGTTACCCCATTAAAGTTTTATCAGTCAATACTAAACGAGAACAATCGGGACTTGCTATGAGCTCTAGAAACTCATTGATTGCAAAAAAACATCTGCTTATTGCCCCAATGCTTTATCAACAACTTACGTATATCAAAACAAACTTAAAAAAAATTTCCAGTCTTAGCTCGATAGAAAAAAAAGTGGCTAGTGAATTAGAGAAAAATGGCTGGAAGGTAGAATATGTGACGATACGTTCACAGAAAACTTTATTTATACCGACTTGTAATGAAAAGAAACTAGTTGCACTCGTTGCTGCATATTTAGGGAAGGTCCGCTTAATTGACAATATTGAATTTTGCATCTAAATATATCTGAGTTTATAATAGCGAATTACAAATTATTTGGTGTTTTAACTTTATGTTAAGAAGAATGTTGAAATCAAAGTTACATCGAGTAACCGTTACTCACTCTGAATTGGAATATGAAGGTTCATGTGCGATTGATATTAATTTACTCAAAGAAGCAAATATCAATGAGTATGAACAAATTGCAATTTACAATATTACCAATGGAGAAAGATTTACAACCTATGCAATCTCCGCTGAACAGGGGTCAGGTATCATTTCAATAAATGGAGCAGCTGCCCATAAAGCCAACCCTGGTGATATGCTAATTATTGCGACATATGCAGATTACAATGAAATTGAATTAGAGAAATATTCCCCTTCATTGGTTTATGTGGATAGTAAAAATAACATTACCATCACGAAAAATTCCATCGACATTCAAGCTGCCTAAAATTTGATTTCAGGAACAAAATTAAATCAATTCATAATTAACTCTTTAGAGGATATTAAAGCTTTTGATATTACTGTGATTGATGTTAGAAAAAAAACATCTATCGCAGATTACATGATCATTGCTTCAGCCAATTCAAATAGACAAACCAAGGCATTAGCTAGACATTTAAAAGATACTCTTAAAGAAATTGGTAAAAGTGTTGCAAATATCGAAGGAGAAGTAGACGGAGAATGGGTTTTAGTGGACCTCAACGAAGTTCTTGTTCACATCATGCTGCCAACCACTAGAGCTTATTTTAATCTTGAAGAACTTTGGCAATCGTAATTGATTATCAAAATAATCAGCATTGGTTCACAACCACAAAAAGATATAAATCAATTAATCGAATCATACACACAAAAGATCTCTGCATACTCAAAGGTTGAGTGGCTCAACCTTCAATTAAAATTGAAAGATAAGAATATTAAAATCAAGAAAGAGCTTGAGTCACAAAATATTCTTTCCAAAATCGATAGTAATGCTTTTATCGTAAGCTTAGATGAAAAAGGACAAACTTTTTCATCTGTTGAGTTGTCACAACAAGTTGAAAAAATCATGTTAAATCATTCAAATATAAATTTTATTATTGGTGGCGCTGATGGCCTAGATCAGGGAATCCTTGAAAAAAGTAACTTAGTAATGAGTTTATCTCATTTAACTTTACCTCATCAGTTAGTCAAAGTCTTTTTGATTGAACAAATTTATAGGTCTTATTCTATTATCAATAATCTCCCCTACCATCGTGAATAAACCGTTTTCAAAATCATTAGTATGGCTTCGAAGAGACCTTCGCCTGCATGACAATACTGCGTTATTTAATGCAGCCTCTCAATCAAACTCTATTAGTATTTGCTTTGTTTTCGATACAAATGTTTTAAGTAAACTAAAAAATAAAGAAGATCAGAGAGTCGATTTCATTCATCAAATATTACAAGATATCAAACAAACTTTAAAACAACATAATTCTGACATTTGGATAGTACATGGTGACCCTATCCATGAGATACCAAAACTAGCTAAATCAATCAATGCCGATGCTGTTTTTGTGAATAGAGATTATGAAAAATATGGTGTAAATCGTGATGATGCGGTCCAAAAAAAATTATCCGGATTGAATAAAAAATTCGAATCTTTTAAAGACCAGGTCTTATTTGAAGCAGATGAAATTGTGACAAAAAATAATACTCATTATTCTGTATTTTCTCCTTACAGAAATAACCACCTTGAAAAGTTACTTGCTAGTGGCTCTGGAATAAATACATACAAACTAGATGATATCAATTTTGAAAAATTTACCATTGATAAAATGCTAACACTCAATGACATTGGCTTTGAAAGTTCAAATATTTCATCTTTTCAGATCGCTACAACTAATCAAGGTATTCAGTCACAAATTAATGAATTTCAAGATAGGCTTGAGCATTATGATCAAACAAGAAATTTTCCTGCGATTAAAGGTGTGTCATACCTCTCTGTTCATAACAGATTTGGAACTATTTCAATCAGGGAAATAGCGAATATTTGTTTAAAAAATTATGTAACGCCTGGTTCAAAGTCATGGTTAAACGAATTGATTTGGCGTGATTTTTATTTTCAAATCATTGTTAATTTTTCACATGTGCAAGATGGTCGCTCCTTTAAACAACAATACGATAATTTGCAATATGAAAATAATGAGTCCTTTTTTGAATCGTGGAAGCAAGGCAGAACAGGTTTTCCAATAGTTGATGCAGCCATGCGACAATTAAATACAACAGGATATATGCATAATCGGTTGAGAATGATCGTAGCCTCTTTCTTAACAAAAGATCTTTTGATTGATTGGAGATGGGGTGAAGAGTATTTTAAAGAGAAGTTAATTGACTTTGATTTTTCGGCAAATAATGGTGGTTGGCAATGGGCAGCCTCAGTTGGTTGTGATGCTCAGCCATGGTTTAGAATTTTCAACCCAATACTCCAATCACAAAAATTTGATAGTGATGGTAAATTTATTAAAAAATACATCCCAGAATTAAGTGCGTTTGATAAAAAAAATATTCATGAACCTCATTCTAAATTTGCGCCTAAGGATTATCCTAAACCAATTATTGACCACGCTATCCAAAGACAAAAAGCACTAAAAATGTTTGAGCACATCAATGCTGTTGCAAAAAAACAACATTAGTCTAAATATTTTCTCTACTTTATGTTTTTTTCTAAAATCTTCGAAGACTTTATATACGAATTATTAGATAATATGCCTAATGAACTTCATAAATATCCTTAAAAATTTCACCTTATTGGTATTAATCCTGGTTTTGGGAGGTTGTGCTTCAACTAATAATCCTGATCCATTGGAAACTATGAATCGTGGAATTTATAAATTTAATACTGCTTTTGATGACACTGTAGCCAAACCCGTAGCTAAAGGCTATAAAGCCATAGCTCCATCTTTTGTTGTGAAGGGAATAAATAATTTCTTTAATAATATTAGAGATATAGTGACGGTTGTTAATGACCTTCTCCAGTTTAAAGTCAAACATGCTCTTAATGATGCAAGTCGAGTTGCTATTAATTCCACGATTGGTATTTTGGGCTTCATTGATGTGCATACAATGACTGGTGGAGAAAGACGAAAAGAAGATTTTGGACAAACACTTGGACACTGGGGTGTGGGTTCGGGTGCCTACATTGTTATTCCATTTTTTGGACCATCGACAATTAGAGATGGTTTTGGTTTGGTCGCAGATACCCTGTATTTTGATCCAATTAGTTATATCAGTGATGTTAGAACTAGAAACCAAGTTAGACTGAGTCAATTTATTGATGCCAGAACTGAACTACTTAATGCATCGGATATCCTTGAAGAAGCATCAATTGATCCATATGCATTCCAACGTGATGCCTATCTTCAATATCGTGACAACCTTGTGAAGGATTCTAATGGATCCGTCAATTATGAAGATGAGAATTTACTATCTGACGGATTTGAGCCTTTTACTCAAGAAGAATTAGTTTCATCAGCACCTACATCAAACTAATTAATCTAATAATCTCTTAGCTTGCCCCAACAGCCATCTTCTCAATCAATACTGAGCCAATATATTTAGAGCTATTAGAATTTATATCATCTGCGATACTAGTAATATCCATCGCCATATCCTTTAAATTTCCTGCGATGGTAATTTCTTCAACAGCATGCTGAATCTCACCATTTTCAATATAAAGCCCAGCTGCGCCCCGAGAAAAATCGCCATTGACCATATTCACCCCATGTCCAAGCAACTCTGTAATAAGAAACCCTTTTTTTATATCTTTAATCATTTGGGCAAGAGAGATGTTGTGATGCTCAAATATCAAATTGTGAGTACCCCCTGCATTTCCAGTGGTTGAAAGATTCAATTTTTTTGCTGAGTAACTTGATAATAAATAATGCTTTAATTCACCCCGATCAATAAGAGTGTTATCAAAAACCTCTACCCCTTCATCATCAAAGTAAGTCGAAGCATGGCCTTTAGGCAATAGTGGTTGTTCTCTAATAGTTAATCCATCAGATGCTATTTTTGTTCCAACAGTATCAAGTAAAAAAGAGTTTTGTCGATACAAATTTCTCCCTGATATTGCAGATAGAATTGGATTTATTAAAGAATCAGAAATAGTATTATGAAAAATAATTGGATAGTTTCCAGTCTTAATTTTTTTAACGTTTAAGCGATCAATCGTATTTTTTGCAGCTTCCTCGCCAAGCTGAATTGGGTTTTTAAGGTCTTGAAAATCTCTGACATTTGAATAATCATAACTTCTTTGCATTGTTTGACCTTTTGACCCTATCACAGAACAATAAAGCGAATATCTTGAGCCAGGAAAACCGCCAAAGAATTTATTAGAATTTGCATACATAAATATTGAAGAGCTATAGTTTATGCTGGCCCCTTCAGAATTGGTAATTTGCTCATCATAAGATTTAGCAGCTGACTCGGCTTGTTTTGCAACCTGTAACATTTCATCAAAGCTTAATTCCTGTGGATAAAAAATATCCACAGACCTTGTTTGTTTTGGATGCAAATCTTGTTCAACGATACCAAAATATGGATCTTGTTCAGTGACTTTGAGCATATTGAGTGAATTATCAATTAGATGTTGAATGGTTTTTTTTGAAAAATCAGAAGACGAAACAACACTTTTTCTTCCATTTAGATAGAGGGTTAACGAGATATTTTTATCATTATTAATCTCAAACGTTTCAATATCTTCATTGCGAACAGTTAAATTTTTACCGGATGAGATACTTATATCTACCTCGGCAGATTCAACGCCTTGTTTCTTGGACTGCGTTATAATATCTTCACAGAGATTTTTTAGTTTTTCTTCGGTATAACCGAGAATTTCGTTATGCATAAAAATCCTAAAACTAACTAATAATATTGCCCGTTATCATATGGAAGATTCAATAAAAAGTAAAACTCAATTAAAAAAAGAAGCTGATGACATACAGCATTTTGGTATTGAAATATCTAATCTTGCAAATCATAAAATAAAAGAGCTATCACTAAGTGATGAAATAAAAGAAGCTATTATTTTCTACAAAGAGATAAAAAAAAATAGCGCTAAACGAAGGCAGGCTCAATTTTTAGGAAAATTATTACGAGACTTCGATCTAACCCATGTGACCAAAGAAATGGAGACTTTAAAAGGCTCCTTAAGACTTCAAATCAAATTTGAACATGAGGCAGAGCTATGGAGAGATAAACTCGTTAATGATCAAACAACACTGGCTGAATACATCGATGAATTCAAACCTGACTTAACTAATTTGAATCAAACAATTAATGCTGCTCGCAGAGAATATGAATCTAATAAAAAAAGTAAAAATTACAGAAATCTTTATCGGATTATTCTTGATGATATAAAAAAGCTTAGATCTGCACCTTGATATTATTTAAGTTGCCATTTCGCATGAAAGCAATTTCTACAATACTGCCTTTGTTCTTTATTAGCTCTTTAATAAATTCATTTGGTTCATTTAGTATCACGCCATTTATACTCATGATTCGATCTTTTCTTTCGATTCCTGAATTTGCTGCTGCAGAGTCTTTGATTACAGCTACAACAAACAAACCACCATCTTCATATCTTTCGTCATCTTGAGAAAAACTAATTAAATGCGTTCCAAATAAAGGTTGAGGTAATTTTGCCCAGTAGGATACATAGAAATCAAACATGGCGTCTGAATCGGCGAGATCATTTTCATCAATAATAATTTCTTCAATTTTTCCTTCATCATCTAATTTTTTCTTTTTAATATTTTCTCTGGCTCTTTTGATTGCCGTAGCTCTGGTTGCTTCATTAATTTGGCGATCATAAACTAATACAGTATCTGCCTTAATTTTCTCTCCGAACACTAATGCTTCCGCAGGCGGCACATATGTCCCAGCAAAAGATGAAAAACCCATCAAGTCATACCCCTCTTCCAACATCATGATATTGTCTTTATCTTTATCCCAACCACGGTAAATTTCAGTCTTAGCATTTGCGTTAAGTGATTTAAGGTTTTTATCTCCTTGTTGTTGAAAATTTTTTTCAAACATATTCTCGGCATGAAGATTTGGTAAAATAAGAAATGTGAGTAGGGCAATTATGTATTTTTTCATGATCTCTTCTTTAAATATTTATTATCTACAGACTTATATATGGGAAAAAAATTCATTAAGATTGGTTTAGTTTCAATTAGTGACCGAGCAACAAAAGGTGAGTATGAGGATTTGGGTTTGCCTCATTTAAAAGAGTGGTGCCAACAAGCGATTGTTGATGAAATTATTTTTTTAGAAAAACTTATCCCGGATGATTTTGAACTTATTAAGTCAACATTAATTGATTTAGCAGATATTGATCAGTGTCATTTAATTCTTACTACTGGCGGAACTGGTCCAGCCCAAAGAGACGTGACACCAGATGCTACCGAGTCTGTTGCGGATAAAATTATGCCAGGGTTTGGTGAGCAAATGAGACAAATTAGCCTTAATTTTGTACCAACTGCTATCCTGTCCAGGCAAATTGCTGTAATAAGAAATAAGGCTCTGATTATCAACCTCCCTGGACAACCAAAAGCAATCAAAGAGACTCTTGAAGGTTTGAAAAATAAAAATAATGAAACAACAGTTCCAGGAATATTTGCTGCTGTGCCATACTGCATAGAGCTCATTGGAGGTCCGGTCATTAAAACAAATGACAATATCGTTAAGGCTTTTAGGCCAAAAAAATGAATGAATTCGATTTAATAAAAAAATATTTTAATTTCACAAGCAACCATGCATTATTAGGCATTGGTGACGATGCCGCCCTTATCCCGTTTAATAAAAATGAATTTATGGCGATCTCTATGGATACTTTAAATATTGGTCATCATTTTACTGAAGATTCTGATCCATATTATTTGGGGTGGAAGTCACTTGCTGTCAATGTCTCGGACATTGTCTCAATGGGTGGTCAACCTCGCTATGCCCTACTTTCAATTTCCCTAAAAAATCTTGATGTAAATTGGATTGGAAAATTCACCAAAGGGATTAAGGCTTGTGCCAAAAAATATAATATTGAAATCATTGGTGGTGACACGAATAAAGGATCCACGTCAATTTCAATTGCGATTATGGGAAATGTATCCTCTAAGAATGTTTTAAAAAGAAGTGGGGCAATTCCAGAGGATGAAATTTGGGTGACTAATGAGGTTGGTTATGCAGCATTACATTTTAATCAACATTCCCTGTTGCCTAAGTACAAGGAATCTATTTCAAACTGCTTAAAAAAAAGATCCCAAGAAGAATTCCTCAAACCGCAACCCCCTCTAAAATTCATTCAAGAAACGAAATCACTGATCAATTCAGCGATTGATTTATCTGATGGTTTGGCTGGAGACTTACAACATATACTGAACAGCAGTTCTGTTGGAGCCAAAATAGAGATTAACGAAATTCCTATGCATAAATGGTTTAAGGAAAATAATCAATATGAACTCGCAATGTGTGGTGGTGAGGATTACCAAATTTTAATGACTGTCCCACATAAACATCATAATAAAATTCAAAATTTACTAAAGAAACACTCCCTTAAGGGTGCCATGATAGGAAAAATAACTAAGGATAAAAAAATTGAATATTCACTTCATGGTAAAAAAATTAAATTAAGCAAGGAAGGATTTACTCACTTTGGTTAACTTAAAATTTTTATTTAGTAACATTTGGCATTTTATTGCACTAGGATTTGGTGCTGGTTTGATAAAAAAAGGAACAGGTACTTTTGGGACTTTAATTACTTTTATTTACTTTATATTTCTTTATCAACTCAATCTAGAAATACAAATATTGATATTTTTTATCCTCCTTTTAGTCAGCTACATTAGTGTAAAAAATACTCTCCAGTCATTAAAAATAAAAGATCCATCATGTGTTGTAATAGATGAAATTATCGCCTATTTAATTGTTCTCATTCTTCTACCAAATAATTATTTACTCTACCTAATCAGTTTCATTCTTTTTCGTTTTTTTGATATTTTAAAACCATGGCCAATCAGTAAGTTAGAGGAATTACCGGGTGCAATTGGAGTAATTGCAGATGACTTTGGGGCAGCACTTTTTGCATTAGTAATTACACAAATGGTTGCTTCATATGTCCTCTAGCAAGCTTCAAAATATTGCAAAAAAATTTATTGATAATAATTTTCATCTTTGTGTCGCTGAATCATGTACCGGTGGTTTATTAGCAAAAAAAATTACTGATGAATCCGGAAGTTCAGCCTGGTTTGACTGTGGATTAATAACCTACAGTAATGAATCTAAGATCAGACTATTAGGGGTAAAAAAAGAATCGTTAACAGAATGTGGCGCTGTGAGCCAAGAGGTTGCTCAAGAAATGGCTATTGGAGCACAAAAAAACTCTAGTGCAGTGTTTTCTATTTCAATTACAGGTATCGCTGGGCCAAACGGAGGGTCAACTGAAAAGCCTTTAGGTACTGTTTTTATTTGTTTTGCATTTAAGGAAAGAGTATTAAAAGACTATAAATTAGAGCTATCTGGAAATAGATCATCCATTAGAGAACAGACGGTAAATTTTATTATTGATGAACTCGATAAACTTACTTTTAATGGTCAAATATGAAATAATTACAAGTCAAATAAACTAAATCTTAGGGTATAAAAATAATGGATGAAAATAAACAAAAAGCGCTTGAAGCCGCAATGGCCCAAATTGAAAAACAATTTGGTAAAGGCTCTGTAATGAAAATGGATGGAACTGAAATTGATGAATCCATTGAAGCAATTTCTACAGGGTCTTTAGGTTTAGATATAGCCCTAGGTATCGGCGGTCTTCCAAAAGGAAGGGTTGTAGAAATTTATGGGCCTGAATCATCCGGAAAAACATCTCTAACCTTATCGGTTATTGCCGCTGCACAAAAAGCAGGAGGTACGGCTGCTTTTATTGATGCAGAACACGCTCTTGACACACAGTATGCTGCCAAACTAGGTGTAAATCTTACCGACCTTCTTATTTCCCAGCCTGACACTGGAGAACAAGCCTTGGAAATTACAGACATGCTTGTTAGAAGTGGTTCAGTTGATGTGGTGGTAGTTGATTCAGTTGCAGCATTGACACCCCGAGCAGAAATTGAAGGTGATATGGGAGATTCTCATATGGGTTTACAGGCAAGATTGATGTCACAAGCCTTAAGAAAGCTTACTGGAAATATCAAAAAGACTAACACCTTGGTAATTTTTATTAACCAAATTCGAATGAAGATCGGGGTTATGTTTGGAAATCCTGAAACTACCACAGGTGGTAATGCTTTGAAGTTTTACTCATCCGTTAGGCTCGATATCAGAAGGATTGGTGCAATTAAAAAAGGTGATGAAGTCGTTGGAGCCGAAACTCGTGTAAAAGTAGTTAAGAATAAGGTTGCTCCTCCTTTCCGCCAAGCAGAATTTGATGTGATGTATGGCGAGGGTATATCTCTGGAAGGTGAAATCATTGAACAAGGTGTTCAATTAAAATTGATCGAAAAAGCCGGCGCTTGGTACAGCCATAATGGTGAGAAAATTGGTCAAGGTAAAGATAATGTTCGAGAGTTTTTAAAGCAAAATCCAGATATTTCAAAGAGCCTTGAAGATCAAATCAGATCTAACGCAAATCTTGCAAATTCAAAAATGATTGTTGAAAATCAAGCTGATGAAGATGCAATTGATGAAGATGCAAGCTAATGATCCCCTCAAAAGATTAAAAAACAGGGCTCTTTACTATCTTGCTAAAAGAGAATATGGCTTTGTTGAGTTGATAAATAAAATTAAATCTTTTGCTACTGATGAATTAGATTTGAATTTAGACAGCTGTTATCAAATTGTCGAAGAACTCAAAACAAAAGGCCTACAATCAGATTATCGATTTTGTGAATCATTTGTTAACTCAAAAAAAAGAAAATTTGGCCTACAGAAAATAAGCTATGAGTTAAAACAAAAAGAAATTGATGATTTTTTGATTGAGGAATTTGTTGATGCCTTAAGGGACGAAGAATACGAGTCTGCAAGATTGGTATGGAAGAAAAAATACACATCGCTACCATCAGATTTAAATGAAAAAAATAAACAGATTAAATTTATGCAAAATAGAGGTTTTAGTTTCGATACTATAAAAAAAATTATCAAATGAAATCATTAACCAGTAACGAAATACGAGAAATATTTCTAGATTTTTTTAAGGAAAAAGGACACACTGTTGTTCCTTCAAGCAGCTTAGTTCCAAGAGATGATCCGACATTATTGTTTGCCAATGCTGGTATGAATCAATTTAAAGATTATTTCCTTGGATATAAAAAGTCAAAATACACAACTGCAACATCTAGCCAAAAATGCGTTCGCGCCGGAGGCAAACATAATGATTTAGAAAATGTCGGCTACACAGCAAGACATCACACTTTTTTCGAAATGCTTGGTAACTTTAGTTTTGGTGATTACTTTAAATTGGAAGCGATTCAGTATGCATGGGAATTATTAACTGAGAGATTTCAAATTCCCGCTGAAAAACTATTAGTAACTGTTTATCATGAAGATATTGAGGCATATGATATATGGAAAGATGTTATAAAGCTTCCTGCTGAAAAAATTATTAAGATTGCAGATAAGTCTGAAAAATATATTTCTGATAATTTTTGGATGATGGGTGATACCGGGCCATGTGGGCCATGCAGTGAAATATTTTATGATCATGGTGCAGATATTCCAGGTGGTCCTCCAGGTAGTGAAAATGAGGATGGTGATCGTTTTATTGAAATCTGGAATTTAGTCTTTATGCAATTCAATAGGACTGAAAATGGCAAAATGGAAGAATTACCAAAACCTTCCGTGGACACCGGAATGGGTCTTGAAAGAATATCGGCCGTATTACAATCCGTTCATTCAAATTATGAAATTGATTTGTTTCAAAATTTAATTCAAGACACTGCTCAAACTCTGAAATGTCAGGATTTATCACATCCATCTTTAAAAGTAATTGCGGATCATATTAGATCAATTGCTTTTCTTATCAATGACGGCGTTCAGCCGTCTAATGATGGAAGAGGCTATGTCTTAAGGAGAATTTTAAGACGTGCAATACGTCATGGTTATAAGCTAGGTGCAAATCAATCTTTTTTAATTCCTATTCTTAATAGTGTCGCAAAACATATGAATGCCGCCTATCCAGAGCTTTTAATTAATATAAAGAAAATTGAAAAAACGACCCTTCAAGAAGAGGAAAAGTTTTTTGAAACTATTGCCAATGGAATGAATATCCTTGAGCATGAGATCAAACTTAACAAAAAAAACAAATCGACTATTTTTAATGGCTCAATCGCTTTTAAACTTCATGATACGTTTGGATTTCCAATCGATTTAACAGCAGATATTTGTCGAGAACATGAACTTACTATTGATCTAGTTGGTTTTGATCAAGATATGGCTGAACAAAAAAATAAAGCCAAGAATGCTTCCCAATTTAAAGCAAAAGAGTCGATCGTGATTGATACCGATCCAACAAAATTTTTGGCATACACACACAATGAAGAATTTTCCAAAATTGAATCAATTATTCTAAACAATGAACCTGTAGATGAAGTGTCGGCAAATAGCCTATGTAATTTAGTAGTGAAAGAATCGCCATTTTATCCTGAATCAGGTGGACAAGTAGGCGATATTGGAAAGATTTTTAATGATCAAGCCGAGTTTATTGTTCATGACACTCAAAAATTACCTAATGGTGTAATTCTTCATATCGGTGAATTAACTCGCGGACAATTAAAGATAAAAGATCCTGTTTTATGTCAGGTAGATCATGTTAGAAGAGATTCAATCAAGAGAAATCACTCAGCCACCCATTTACTTCACAAAGCTTTAAAAACCGTATTGGGTAATCATGTTGAACAAAAAGGTTCTTTAGTGAATGAATTAAGAACGCGTTTTGATTTTTCACACTCTAGTGCACTCAGTGAAGTAGAAATTCAACAAGTTGAACAAATTGTAAACAATGAAATACTTCAAAATAACCCAACCTCTGCTGAAGTAATGGCTTTAGATGTAGCAAAAAAAAGTGGGGCTATGATGCTTTTTGGAGAAAAGTATGATGATGAAGTGCGAGTCTTGACAATTGGTAATAGTAAAGAGCTCTGTGGAGGCACCCACGTTAATGCAACTGGAGATATTGGACTCTTTAAAATTTTGAATGAAAGCGGAATATCATCAGGTGTGAGAAGGATTGAAGCAACAACTGGGATGAGCTTAATTCAAATTATTGAAAAACAAAGTCAGCTATTGGATGCAACTGCTAAAGAGTTAAAAACGACAAAAGATGATGTTGCCGAAAAAATAAAGCAGGTGATTGAGCAAGTAAAAAATCAAGAAAAAACTATTGCACAATTAAAACAAAAAATTACCAATGCTTCTAAGAGTGAACTTTTAGATCAAATTGAAGTGATTGATGGAACGAAAATTCTTTCAACAAGTATTGATAGTATTGAGATACCACAACTGAGAATTTTGATAGATGATTTAAAAAATCATATTGTGTCTGGTATCGTCATCTTGGCCACAGTCAATCAAGGTAAGATTAATATCGCTGTTGGGGTCACAAAAGATATCACAAATCAATTCCATGCTGGTAAAATAGCCGGCCAACTTGCAAATATGCTTGGTGGTAATGGAGGAGGTAAGCCAGATATGGCTATGGCTGGAGGTCAAAACATCGATGATCTGCCAGAGGCCTTAATAAAGATTAAAAAACTATTAAATTCATGAGCTTGATTGTACAAAAATATGGTGGCACATCAGTTGCCAATCCTGAAAGAATAAATGCGGTTGCTGATCGCGTCAAAAAATTTGTTGATGACGGCCATCAAGTAGTTGTTGTCGTATCAGCAATGTCAGGAGAAACGAATAAGCTTCTGCAATTAATTAAAGATATTAGTAAAAAACCAAGCCCGAGAGAATCTGACGTTATAGTCTCAACAGGTGAGCAGGTGACTATAGGTCTCACTGCCCTCGCAATTCAGGAAAGAGGAATTAAAGCTAAAAGCTACACAGGATCACAAGTGAAAATTCTCACTGACAATGCGCACTCCAAAGCAAGAATTATTAATATTGGAACCGAAAACATCCAAAAAGATTTAGCAGATGGCTATGTTTTAGTCATTGCTGGTTTTCAAGGGGCAGACGAAAATGGAAATATCACCACATTAGGCAGAGGTGGATCAGATACTACTGCAGTTGCTATTGCTGCAGCCCTTAAGGCAGATGAGTGTCAAATATATACTGATGTGAATGGAATTTATACAACAGATCCTAGGGTTGTTTCAACCGCAAGAAAGCTTAAGTCTGTCACCTTTGAGGAGATGTTAGAACTAGCCAGCTTAGGCTCTAAGGTTTTACAAATTCGCTCTGTTGAGTTTGCTGGGAAATATAAAGTTAAATTAAGAGTTTTATCAAGTTTTGAAAAAAATGGTGATGGAACAATTATTACTTATGAGGAAGATCATAAAATGGAAGATCCAATTATTTCAGGAATTGCTTTTAATCGAGACGAAGCCAAAGTAACTGTTCAGGGGATTCCCGATACCCCCGGGCTAGCCTATCAAATCCTAGGTCCAATTGCTGAGCAAAATATTGATGTGGATATGATTATTCAAAATATTGGTCATGATGGTGAAAATGATTTTACATTTACTGTAAACAAGAATGAGTTAGATAAAACTATCGAAATTCTTGAGGGCTTGAAAAGTCATTTAAAGGCTAAACAAATTATTGGGGATCCTAACATTGCAAAACTTTCTTTAGTTGGAGTAGGCATGAAATCTCATGTTGGAGTGGCTAGCCAAATGTTTAGAACCCTTTCTGAAGAAGGGATTAATATCAGTACAATTTCTACTAGCGAAATAAAGATATCTATCCTTATCGAGGAAGGTCTATTAGATATGGCTGTTCAATCCCTTCATAAAGCATTTAATTTAGATCAATAATTGGGAAGTTTAAGATTTTCATTTAGAATAGCCTTTTAGAACAAGGAGAGCTGGCCGAGTGGTCGAAGGCACTTCCCTGCTAAGGAAGCATACGGGTTTAAGCCTGTATCGAGGGTTCGAATCCCTCGCTCTCCGCCATATAAAGGGTAAAGTATGCAAGTACCAATGTATGAATTATCAGTACCAATGCTAATTAATATGCTTGAAAATCTATCTAAAATTCTCAATAAAGCTCAGCGATTTGCAGATAAAAGAAAAATTGACTCAACAGTCTATGTTAACAGTCGATTAATTGCTGATATGTATCCCTTGTCTCGCCAAATTCAAATTGGAACAGACATGGTAAGAAAAGGTATTGGGAGGTTGGCAGAAAAAAATGCACCTAGTTATGCAGATAATGAAAGAACAATCAAACAACTTCAAAGTCGCATTACTAAAACAATAAACTTTTTAAAAAAAATTAAACCTGCACATATGGCCGGCTCTGAAAACAAATACATCGAATTTTTTATACGAGATAAAAAATTTACTTTTAAGAATGGTGAAGATTATTTAAAACGCTGGATTATTCCTCATTTTTTCTTCCATATGACCACCACCTACAATATTTTAAGAATGAATGGTGTTAATTTAGGTAAATGGGACTTTACAGGTAAATTTTGATGTTGCAAAAAATTTTCTTTTTTCTAATCACATCTCTTCTACTTTCCAGCTGCAGTCAATTCGGTCCAGACTTTATGAAAGCAGGAAGAAATGAATATAATAAAGTACTTGCACAAACTGACGATGAAGAAATTTTATTAAATCTTGTTCGTTTAAGGTATGCAGACAATCCTGCTTTTCTAAAAGTGAATAGTGTGTCCACGTCGTTTAATTGGAAAGAAGGTTTTGGTTTAGATGGCTCCATCTTTGAAAGTGATGCGGTAGGAAAAAATAATATTGGAATTCGTGGAAACACCGAATATATTGAAAAACCCACTATTTCTTATTCACCTCTATCTGGTGCAGATTTTGTAAAAAATGTACTCACACCAATTGATCATCAGGTCATTCTGCTTTTGGCTCGATCTGGATGGAGTTTGGAGAGAATTCTTCGCCTAACTGTTAATAAAATTAATCATATTAATAATGCTTCCGAAGCTTCTGGGCCAACACCAACAAACTCTCCAGATTATATTACGTTTAATAAAATTGCTAAAAATTTCAGACAGCTACAAAAAACATCAAAGATTACCTTGGGATATCAACTTGATGGAAATCCAGGTGACTTAGCCCTGTTAATTAAAAAAGATCATATCAACGATACTGAAGTAGAAATGTTTTTATCTGAACTCAATATTAATGTTAAAAATAATATTATCCCTATCACCCCAAATTATTTTGATGCTTCATCAAATGACAACATTCAAATTGAATCTAGATCTCTAGCAGGTATTTTATTTTTCTTATCACATGGAGTTACAATTCCTGCAGATGATATTAAGGAAGGTCGGGTAACTGTCACTAAGAATCAAAATGGGGAAGACTTTGATTGGCAAGATGTGCTGAATGATCTATTTACAGTTCATACCTCAAAAAAACCACCCGAACAGGCAACTATAGCAGTTGAATATCGCGGCAATTGGTTCTATATCAAAGACAATGATATGCAAAGTAAATACACCCTTATGCTACTCAATCAAATTGCAGCTCTCCAATCAGGACAGATTGAAAAGTCTGGGCCAATTTTGACACTCCCTGTCTCAAGCAACTAGTTAAAACAACTAAATTAGGGATATAATAGCGGTGACGCGCCCGTAGCTCAGCTGGATAGAGTACTTGGCTACGAACCAAGGGGTCAGGAGTTCGAATCTCTTCGGGCGCGCCATTTAAATCTATCTGCGCCCGTAGCTCAGCTGGATAGAGTACTTGGCTTCGAACCAAGTGGTCAGGAGTTCGAATCTCTTCGGGCGCGCCAATATTAGACTTGGCTGTCGTAATCTACAAAATAATCTGGATCAACAGATTCAATCATAGATTTATACTTTTTAATTGCTTCACCATCATCCTCTTCAGAGGATAATTTATATAGCACTTCAAGAGCATCTAAATTTCTTGGATTTAAAGAGATAGATTTATTTAAAAAAAGCTTAGCAAAATCTCGATTAAATTCTTTCTCCGCTAAACCTAAATAAAACCATGCATTGGTGCTATCATCTTCAGACTGAGTCCACATCTTAGCAATTCTTTTCACTTCATCCCAATTAGAATCTTGAAGAGGTAAAACCACTTGCATAAAAAATGGCTTCTGCTCATCCGGCAAGGCCCAAAAAGGGGCTGTTTCACTCCTAATATCAGTAAGGATTTTTGTTTGCATAACTTTATCTATCCATTCAGTGGGTAAACAATAAAAATAACCTAATCGTTTTCCTGGGCTCTTAAAAGTTGTAATGCCAATCAAATTAAAATCATTATCAAATAAAGCTCCGCCACTTGAGCCAACAGTGAATGTAGCAGAGGTTCGAATTATTGAACCTTTGTCAAAGTTGTAAAGAGCTTTTACCTTACCATATGATGGTAATGGAACTGGATTGTCATTTGGAAAGGTTAAGGTAAATACTTCTTCTTCGTACTGGATAGATTCGCTCTGACGGACCTGCACTGGTTCAAGGGGAAGGTTATCAAACTTAAGAACACATATATCATGTTCCCAGTCCGCATAAACCCCTATAGGGCTGTAGGTATCATGATATTTAACAACATTCACACCAGTCGCATTCTGAAAAACATGACAATCAGTTGCCACGTGATTTTTTTTAATCACAACGCCCGATCCTGTTCCAGTAACACCCTTCTCATAACTGACCCATAATTGGATCATGGATTTATTCAGTTCAAAAAGCTCATATTGAGCTGGGTAAGCAAAAACCAAAAAGGGAGATAATAAAGTTACAATTAAAAATAAAATTTTATTCATATTTTTATGATTATCCATAAATCATTAAATTCAATTATCTTTAATAATTATTTAAAAATAATTTTTGCATTTTTTATTCTTTTTTCAGAATCAATAAAGGCAAATGAAGACATCATCATTGGCTATGCCTCAAGCCTTCACAATGTTATGAAAGAGATCATTCGTGATTATGAAATACAGAGCAATCTGAAATTGAAAGTGGGGATGGGTGCTTCTGGAAATATTGCCCAACAAATTATAAGAGATGCGCCCTACGATATTTTTATTTCAGCGAATAAAAAATGGGTGGATTATTTAGAAAAACATCAGAAAATTAAAGAAAGGCATCTCTGGATTTCTAACTCGCTTTCATTAATAGGTTCTATTAAATCGATAGAGAATTTTACCCTGAATCAAAATGAAAGATTTTGTCTTGCGGATCCAAAGAATGCTCCTCTTGGAATATATAGTGTTGAGGCGATTAATGCCTTGAAGCTAAACATACCTAAAAATCAAATTATTTTTTTGAAAGATGCAGTATCGGTAAGGTATTACTTATCAATCAAAGAATGTGATTATGCTGTTACCTACTCAAGCGATACCTTTAATTTTGATAAAAATATTGATATCCAAAGTATTCCATTAAATTTATACTCTGATATTGCTTATGAAATTGGTATTCTGAAAAATAATAAACAAACTAAGCATTTTGTGAATTATCTTCAGCAACCAAATGTTTTAAGTAAATTAAGAAATCATGGGTTTATAATTAACTGATGATTGCCTTATCTGATTATGAAATCACTGTTCTTTTACTCTCGATAAAAGTTGCATCAATTTCATCAATCATTACTTTTTTTCCTTCATTTATAATGGCTTATCTATTAGCTACAAAAAATTTTACTGGGAAATCTTTGATTGACGGCCTTATTCATCTTCCTTTGGTATTGCCACCTGTCGTAATTGGTTTTTTTCTATTAATTATTTTTGGAAAGAATGGGTTGGTTGGTGATATTTTTTTTTCTACATTTAATATAAGGATTTCTTTTTCATGGATTGCAGCAATGATTGCCTCATCAGTCATGGGGTTTCCCCTTTTTGTAAGATCCATTCGTCAATCGATTTCTGAAATTGATCCCAAAATTATCGAAGCAGCACAAACATTAGGTGCTAATAAAATAAAAATTTTAAAAAAAATTATTATTCCTTTGAGTAAGAATGGAATTATTGCTGGTTTTATTTTAAGCTTCAGCAGAAGTCTTGGGGAGTTTGGTGCTACCATTACTTTTGCTGGAAATATTTTTGGTGAAACACAAACACTCCCACTTGCTATTTACTCTTCCCTTCAAGACCCTGATGCTAATCTAATAGTTATTCGATTAGTTGGGATAAGTGTTTTTATCTCCATGGCAGCATTAATGATAAGTAACCGGCTTAATAAATGATTTATTTAGATTTTACATATCAAAATCCGAGCTTGTCGATGCAAATCAAAGTGAAAACGAAATCACAAATTGTTTTTTTATATGGACACTCTGGTGTTGGTAAAACAACCATCCTGAAGATGATTGCAGGACTAAAACAGCCTCAATACGGCTTAATTGATATTGCTGGGAGAAGATTTTTCGATGCGAGTAAGAATATCAATATTGCACCCCAATTAAGAAATGTAGGCTATGTATTTCAAGATTTAAGATTATTTTCCCATTTGAATGTCAAAGACAATATTACTTTTGGGGCCTTAAAACAAAACAACTTCAACAAGATCATTGATCTCATGGATATTCATGAATTACTGGATAAAAATATTAAAAGTCTATCTGGTGGAGAGTCTCAAAAAGTGTCTATCGCCAGGGCGCTCGTAAAAAATCCAAGCATTTTACTTATTGATGAGTCTTTTCACGCAATTGATAAAGAATATCGTGATCAATTAATAAAAAAACTTCATCACCACATTATTGAAAATCAAATTGTTACGTTTTTAATAAGTCATCAGCTATCTGATGCGAAAAAATATTCAGCAGAAATTATCAAGATTAAAAAAGAAAAAGGAATTGTGGTGGCTGAATAAATAAAGTGGTAGGGTGTGCGAGATTCGAACTCGCGACCAACGGATTAAAAGTCCGCTGCTCTACCAACTGAGCTAACACCCCATGAATCAAACACGCAATTATGGACTAGATCGTTTAATTGGTCAATAAACAAAAGGAATTTTTACCTCATTCCAGGGAATTTTCCGGCGAGCCCTCTCATCATCTTTGATAAGCCGCCCTTAGAAAACATTTTCATCATTTTTCGCATTTGCTCATACTGTGTTAATAAACGATTAATGTCTTGCACCCTGGTACCAGACCCATTGGCAATCCTTTGTTTTCTTTTTGCCTTGATTAAATCAGGTTCTTTTCTCTCAAGCGGAGTCATTGAGTTGATGATTGCCTCAATTTGCATTAAAGACTTGTCTCCATCTTCTGGGTTAATTTTCTGCTGAGCCTGCCCCATGAGTTGAGATGGCATCTTATCCATCATAGCGCCCACACCACCCATTTTTTTCATCTGAACAATTTGATTTTTAAAGTCTTCTAAATCGAAATTTTTTCCTGATTTAACTTTTTCAGCTAATTTTTGAGCCTCTTTTTGGTCAACGTTTTTTTGAGCTTCTTCAACCAAGCCAACAATATCCCCCATGCCCAAGATTCTTGATGCTAATCGATCAGGATAAAAAGGCTCAATACCATTGATCTTCTCATTCACACCAACAAATTTAATTGGTTTACCAATAATATGTTTTGCAGATAACGCCGCACCTCCTCTTGAATCTCCGTCAATTTTTGTGAGAACAATCCCGGTTAACTCAAGGGCATCATTAAAAGCACTCGCAGTATTTACTGCATCTTGACCCTGCATAGAATCGACAACAAAAAGTGTTTCGGCTGGCTTTAATTCTTTATGTAATACTTGGATTTCTTTCATCATTTTTTCATCAATCGCTGTTCTTCCGGCTGTATCAAAGATGACAACATCAAAGAAATGTTTTTTTGCATAATCAATTGATTTTTCAGCTATTTTGATCGGTTTATCTTTTTCAGTGGAATCGAAGCACTCAACATCAATACTTGCTGCTAATGTTTTTAATTGGTCTATCGCTGCAGGTCGGTAAACATCAGCGCTGACAAGCATTACTTTCTTTTTTTGCTCTTTTAAAAGTTTTGCTAATTTTGCTGATGTAGTTGTTTTACCAGAACCTTGCAAGCCTGCCATCAAGATTACCGAGGGTGGT
Organism: Candidatus Methylolitoribacter marinus; assembly: GCF_051853155.1. Lineage (GTDB taxonomy): Bacteria > Pseudomonadota > Gammaproteobacteria > Burkholderiales > Methylophilaceae > BACL14. The sequence goes on along the minus strand of NZ_CP124221.1, from coordinate 251,951 downwards.
TTTTTTTCTAGGTTCAAGGGAACATTCTCAGGCCCCATTAGGTTTGTTAATTCATCTTGAACGATCTTAACAATAGCGTCCCCTGGTGACACTGTTTTAAGTACTTCTTTACCGATGACTTTTTCTTTTACCTGATCAATAAAAAATTTAACAACTGGAATTGCTACATCAGCTTCAATTAAAGCGATCCTTACTTCTCTCATTGCATCGCTTATATTTTCTTCAGTGAATCTTGATTGGCCAGAAATTTTTCTAACAACTGATTGCAGCTTATCTGTTAAATTTTCTAACATAATATTTTTTAACCTATAATATAATTAATTATTGTAAATCATTAAGAAGACATATGTTGTATTTTGGATCGCTATCTGCTGCATTGATTTTTTATTTACTCAGCCTTGTAAATTTAAAAAAAAATATCCAATTAAAAAATATTTTTTTATTTGTAGCATTAATTAGTCACCTTTTTCTTATCTACCATGATGTTGTTCTTAAAGAATTTAACTTTGACTTTTCAAATGCCTTGCTTGTGGTAAGCATTGTTACCGTTATATTTTATTTAATATTTAATATAAAGATGAATTACCAAGGCCTAGAAAAAATAGTAATTATTCCAACTCTAGTTATCTTAGTTTTTCATTATTTTTTCTCACATGAGTATTCCATTAGAGATACAGACTCACTTTATTATCTTGCCCATATCACCATTGCGATAATAGCCTATGGTCTTTTAACTTACTCCGCTGTTTTTTCTATTTTTATATTATTTTTAGAAAACAATCTTCATAAGAAAAAGATCTCATCACTTTTTTCAACCGATAACTCTCTATTAAGTATGGAACAGTTTCTTTTTACGATGATAGGAATAGGTTTTTTACTTTTATCTATAACAATTTTTACAGGAATTTTCTTTTCACAGGAAATTTTTAATAGTGCTTTTGTTTTCAATCACAAGACTTTATTTGGAATATTTTCTTGGATTTTTTATGGTTATATTTTTTACCAAAGACAAATTAATGGATTAAGAGGGAGAAAAGCGATAAAGCTATCTTTGTTTGCTTTTATCCTTCTAGTACTTTCTTACTTCGGCAGCAAGTTTGTTTTTGAGTATCTAATAGGTTAATCATCCAAAGAAATTATAGGCCAATTATTTTGTTTTGCCTTTGACTCTAAAATAGGATCTGGATTAACGCATACCGGATTTGATACAGAATTTAACAAAGGTAGGTCATTCTGAGAATCTGAATAAAAATAAGTGTGCTTGAAGTTATCAAACGAATATTGATGATCATGTAACCATGCTTTTAATCTAGTAATTTTTCCCTCTTGAAATGAAGGAGTTCCGGAAACATGCCCAGTAAAAATACCATCAACTTCTTCTGGATCAGTTCCGATTAGAACATCTACACCGAAAAGTGAAGCAATTGGCTTTGTGATATATGAGTTTGTTGCCGTAATGATCATACATAAATCATTATTTTTTTGATGGGACTTCACCAGATTTAGAGACTTTGTAGTTACCAAAGGCTTAATCACCTCAGCCACGTATTGCTCACGTAGCTTATTCAGTTTATCTCTTTTTATCATAGTAAAAGGACGAAATTGAAACTCGCAAAATTTATAAATATCTAGACAGCCGTCTTTATAATCTTGATAAAAAATTTCATTTTGTTTTTCATGTTCTTTACTATCCAAAAGTCCATTTTTGATAAGAAATTTTGACCAGTTATAATCAGAATCGCCCCTGAGCAAGGTGTTATCTAGATCAAATAATGCTAAATTCAAAATTAAACCTGAGGATGCGCTCTCTCGAGCTTGGATAATATTTTGTTCGCTGCATTAATGTAGGCTTTAGCTGACGCGATAACAATGTCAGTATCAGATCCTTGGCCATTGACAACACGTCCACCCTTGGCAAGTCTAACTGTAACCTCACCTTGAGCATCAGTACCGGTAGTAATATTGCTCACGGAGTAAAGAAGTAATTCAGAATCTGATTTAACAATTTTTTCAATGGCTTTAAAAGTAGCGTCAACCATGCCGCTTCCTTCAGAATCCTCAGAAAACTCTTTACCATCCATGTCTATTGTAATCTGGGCAGTTGGTTTCTTATTTATCTCCGCTGTCGCTTTCAAGGAAATTAATTTAAAAATCTCTGCAGTATCTGCAGAATACTCATCGCTAATTAATGCATGAATATCTTCATCAAAAATCTCTGATTTCTTATCCGCTAAATTTTTAAATTTTTCAAATGCCGCATTTAAAAGCTCATCCGAATCTAACTCAATACCCAGTGTTTCAAGACGGTTCTTAAAGGCATTTCTACCAGATAGCTTGCCTAATGAAATTTTATTAGCGCCCCATCCCACATCTTCAGCCTTCATAATTTCATAGGTTTCCCTATGCTTTAAAACACCATCTTGATGAATTCCGGACTCATGGGCAAAAGCATTTGCTCCAACAATCGCCTTATTAGGTTGAACAGCATATCCTGTAATTGTCGATACCAACTTAGATGTCGGTACAATAAATTCAGTATTAATATTGGTTTGTAAATTAAAAATATCTTGTCTGGTTTTTACAGTCATGACAACTTCTTCTAAGCTGGCATTACCAGCCCTTTCCCCAAGACCATTAATTGTACATTCAACTTGTCTTGCTCCATTTAAAACGGCTGATAATGAATTTGCAACCGCCATACCAAGATCATTATGGCAATGAGTAGACCATATAACTGATTGCGAATTAGGTACTTTATCAATCAGTTGTTTAATTCGGTCACCCCACTGAAAGGGAATTGAATATCCTACTGTGTCAGGGACATTAATTGTTTTAGCACCAGCCTGTATAACCGCATCAAAAACTTCAACCAAGAATGGTATCTCAGATCGAACAGCATCTTCAGCAGAAAATTCGACGTCATCGGTATATTCAAGAGCCCATTTCACAGCCTCAACCGCTCTATTTAAGACTTGATCAGGGGTCATTCTTAATTTATTTTCCATGTGAATCGGACTTGTAGCAATAAATGTATGAATTCTTCCTGAGGTGGCACTTTCAATCGCATGTCCTGCCCTTTCAATATCATTTTTTACTGCTCGAGCGAGCGAGCAAACAGTAGATTTCTGAATTTTTTTTGCAACTGCCTCGATCGCTTTAAAATCCCCAGGGCTCGCTGCAGCAAAACCTGCCTCAATGACATCAACGCCAAGCTTTTCCAACTGGAGAGCAATGCGCACTTTTTCTTCTTGCGTCATTGAAGCACCGGGACTTTGCTCCCCATCTCTGAGCGTGGTGTCAAATATTATTAATTTTTCTGTCATTTCGTCTTTCTGTTTTTTTCAAATTTAAAATTTTCTTTAAAAAAGTTTACATAGCCAGACAATAAATAACCAAGAAGTATAATAAATATTATTTCTGCAGGGCTATGAGATAAAAGAGAGAATCCCATCACAATCAATAGAATGGATACGGAAGGTACGCTATTTCTTAAATTTAAATCCTTACCGCTGTAATATTTAATATCCGTAACCATTGATAATGCAGCAATAAGAATCATTACTAATGCAAACCACTGCATTTGGAAAAAATTTAAAAAAGTATCATTGCCACTAATTCCATTGTCTATACAAACCCATATAAACGATGCGATCAATGCAGCAGCAGCAGGTGATGGAAGCCCGAAGAAATATTTCTTTTCAAGTACATCTAGCTTGGTATTAAATCTTGCTAATCTAAATGCTGCACATGCGCAGTAGATAAAAGCTCCAATCCATCCAATCTTACCTAACGGCTTTAAAGCCCAAACATACATCACAAGTGCAGGTGCTACACCAAAAGACACCATGTCTGACAAACTGTCATACTCCGCACCAAACTTGCTTTCTGTGTTGGTAAGTCTTGCCACTCTCCCATCAAGGCCATCCATGACTAATGCAAAAAAGATAGCTAACGCAGCAAATTCGAATTTACCATTCATCGCATTTAAAATGGAAAAAAAACCAAAAAACAATGCTGCTGTTGTAAATAAGTTTGGAAGTAAATAAAATTCACTTTGTTTTTTTACTGATTTGTTCATCACATAATTTTATCCTAGATCATTTCTTTTTTCATCGTATTTAGAAAGGATTGCTCATATAATAGGCTTTTAAAAAAAAATTACTATGCAATTCAAAATTGAATCAATCGACTCACGAGCCCGTGCAACCAAAATAACTCTGAATCATGGGACACTGGATACTCCAATATTCATGCCCGTTGGTACTTATGGAGCTGTTAAAGGGATTACGCCATCGATGCTTGAGGAAATTGATTTTCAAATCATTTTAGGGAATACCTACCATCTTTGGTTGCGACCAGGTATGGATATTGTAGAGTCTCATAATGGGTTACATGATTTTATTAACTGGCAAAAGCCTATATTGACTGATAGTGGCGGCTTTCAGGTCTGGAGTCTCGGCAAGTTGAGATCGTTGAATGAAGATGGAGTGGTATTTAAATCTCCAATTAATGGTGATTCTTGTTTCTTGAGCCCGGAAATTTCAATGGAAATTCAGACAAAACTCAACTCAGATATTGCAATGGTCTTTGATGAATGTACAAATTATCCAGCTTCCAAAGAAGAGGCAAAGTCCTCCATGGAATTAAGTTTGCGTTGGGCAAAAAGATCTAAAGATTCTTTTAAAAGCAACAATGCACTTTTTGGGATTGTTCAAGGGGGAATGTATAAAGATTTAAGAATTAATTCAATCAATCAATTACAAGAATTAGATTTTGATGGTTATGCCATTGGAGGTCTTTCTGTGGGAGAGCCAAAAGATGAAATGTTGAAAGTCATTACAGATCTATCTGACCACATGCCAACCAATAAACCTAGATACTTAATGGGTGTCGGAACACCAGAAGATATTCTTAATGCAGTTGAACAAGGAGTGGATATGTTTGATTGTGTTATGCCAACAAGGAACGCACGAAACGGATGGCTATTTACGCAATATGGAGATATCAAAATTAAAAATAGTCAGTACAAAAATGACCTAAAGCCATTAGATGAAAATTGTGAGTGTTATACCTGTAGAAATTTTTCACGCTCCTATCTTCATCACTTGTTTAGGATTGGCGAAATGCTGGGCTCAACCTTAAATACTATCCATAATCTATTTTTTTATAAAAAATTTATGGCAGATGCTCGTCAAGCAATTATAAATAACAAGTTTAAAGAATATAAGAATGATTTTTTCTCCAAAAGAGGATCCTCGGACAAATAGACTTTAATCAGAGTAATTATGCTAAAATTCTTTTTCTTTTTTTTATTTGAGGTTCAAATGATTTCACTAGCTTACGCAAACAGCGCTCCTGCTCCCGGCGGTCTGATGAGCTTTGTTCCGTTCATCATTATCTTTATTTTGTTTTATTTTATGTTGATTCGTCCACAAATGAAGCAAGCCAAAGAGCATAAAAAATTGTTAGCAGAACTTAAAAAGGGAGATGAAATCATGCTTGCATCAGGCATCCTAGGAAAGATTGAAAAAGTCGCAGATAACTTTGTGATTTTGCAAATATCCGATAACACTCAAATCAAGGTGCAAAAAAATTCAGTTCAAGCTGTTTTAAGCAAAGGAACTATCAAATCTATTTAAGTTGATAAAACTATGAATCAATTTTCTCGTTGGAAAAATACTTTAATTTTATTAATAGTAGTTTTTGCTGTATTTTATGCACTGCCTAATTTTTTTGGTGAAGCTCCTGCAGTGCAAATTATGCCGATCAAATCGGGTGAGAAGATGGACCCCATCATTGCATCACAATCTGAAAAAATACTCGAAGAAAATAATATTCCCTATAACGGTTTAGTCCTGACCGAAAACTACATAAAAATTAAATTAACCAATAATGAAGATCAACTTACATCAAAAGGTTTGCTTGAAGAAAAATTGGGTCCAAATTTTGTGGTGGCATTGAATTTACTTCCTAATTCCCCTAAATGGCTTGAAAGCATTGGAGGTCAACCCATGTATTTAGGGCTTGATTTAAGAGGCGGTGTGCATTTCCTAATGCAAGTTGATTTAAGTAATATTGAAGCCAAAGAGTCATCCGGTAGGATTAATGAAATTAGAACATTATTAAGAGAAAATAAGATCAGATATGACCAGATTTCTGTTGAAGATGGTTTAATTTTAGTTCAGCTAACCAATGAAAATGATTTAAAAAAATCAAAAAATATTCTGCTTCGGGATGATACAAGTTTTGAAATTTCTAAAAGAATAAATCTAGGTGGATCTATTGGTAAAGAGAAGATTAAAGAAATGACAGATAATGGAAACTTTATTCTTGCTATTGAGGGATCGCAAGCGAATAAAGAAGAAATGACAAAGTTTGCTATCAAGCAAAATTTAGAAACATTAAATAATAGAATCAATGAGTTAGGTGTTGCTGAGCCAATCATCCAGCAACAAGGTGAAAATAGAATTGTTGTTCAATTACCAGGCGTTCAAGATACTGCAAAAGCTAAAGATATTATCGGTCGAACTGCACTGCTTGAAATGAGGCTGGTTGATGATGAAGCTAGTCCGGCTGATATCGATCAAGCAATTGACGGCGATATCCCATTCGGTAGAGATTTATTTTACGACCGAAATCAAAACCCCTTGCTTCTCAAAAAAGATGTGATCTTAACTGGTGAAAATATCAACAATGCAGGTCCTGGTGTTGACAGTCAAACTGGGCAATCAATCGTATCTCTTAACTTAGATAGCAAGGGTGCAAATATTTTTAAAAAAATTACCCGAGATAATATTGGTAAAAGAATCGCTATTTTGTTAATTGAAAAAAATATAACTGAAATAATCACTGCGCCAGTGATCAAAAGTGAGATTGGTGGAGGAAGAGTTCAGATTACAGGAATGAAAAATGCTCAAGAGGCAACAGATGTTTCATTATTATTAAGAGCAGGCTCTCTTGCAGCTCCTATGGAGATTATTGAAGAAAGAACTGTTGGTCCAAGCATGGGTAAAGAAAATATTCAAAGAGGTATTCAATCGACTTTTTGGGGCTTTATTGCCGTCATTATTTTAATCTCAATTTACTACATGCTCTTTGGTATATTTTCATCCATAGCTCTTAGTATTAACTTAGTTCTACTTGTCGCACTTTTATCAACGATACAAGCTACATTAACTTTACCTGGTCTTGCAGCAATGGCTCTTACAGTTGGTATGGCCATTGATTCAAATGTTTTAATTAATGAACGTATTAGAGATGAAATAAGAAATGGTAATACTCCACAGGCGAGCATTCACTTGGGTTATGAGAAGGCTTGGGGAACAATTTTAGATTCAAATATCACGACACTGATTGCGGGCATTGCGCTATTTATGTTTGGAACTGGGCCAATTAAAGGTTTTGCTGTCGTCCATGTTTTAGGTATTCTTACTTCTATGTTTTCAGCCATCTTAGTCTCAAGAGCGTTAGCAAACTTCTTTTATGGCTCAAAAAGAAAAATTGACAAGCTTAATATTGGTGAAATCTACAAGGTTAATAACTAATGGAAATATTTCGCGTTAAAAATGATATACCTTTTTTAAAATATCGAAAGATTGCTGCCTCCATCTCAATCCTGACTTTTGTCATGGCATTTTTTTTCCTGTTTCAAAAGGGCTTAAATTATGGTGTAGATTTTACTGGCGGAACTATCATTGAAATTTCCTATGAACAAAAAGCGAATGTTGATGAGATTAGGGAGCAATTAACGCAAATCAACCTGAATGAAATTCAGGTTCAAAATTTTGGAACCGATAAAGATGTCCTAATCAGAATGCCTTTGAATGAAGATATTACCATCGCAGAACTATCTGAACTGGTAAATCAGGAGCTCGCTAAACTTAATAATAAGTTTGAAATTAAAAGGGTCGAGTCGGTAGGAGGTCAAGTTGGTGAAGAGCTATTTGAAAATGGAGCGTTAGCTATTCTATTTGTTTGTTTGGGAATTATTTTGTATTTGTCATTAAGATTTGAATGGAGATTTGCTGTTGCTGCTGTTGTTGCTAACATGCATGATGTAATTATTATCTTAGGTTTTTTTGCTTTTTTTCAATGGGAATTCAATCTTACAGTTTTAGCAGCAGTTCTTGCTGTTCTTGGTTACTCTGTGAATGAGTCTGTTGTTGTTTTTGACAGAGTTAGAGAAAACTTTAAGAAAATGAGGAGATCTAGTGTTATCGATGTAATGAATAATGCAATTACTCGAACCATGTCACGGACCATCATGACCCACTTATCTACGCAGACCGTTGTTATTTCCATGTTAATTTTTGGTGGCGAAATCCTTCATAACTTCTCACTTGCCTTAACGATTGGTATTTTATTTGGGATTTATTCATCGATCATGGTTGGCTGTCCTATGGCGTTATGGCTAGGAACTAATCATTCCAATCTAGCAGGCTCAACCCCACAAAAAAAAGAAGAAATGGAATCAACTCCATAAATTGAAAAGTGATTGACTTACCAATAACTTATCAAATTACTATTTTATTCTGCCTACTTTTTATCTCGGCCTTCTTTTCTATTGCGGAGACAAGTTTGATGGGTATTAATAAACATAGACTTCAATATCTAGAAAAAAAAGGTTTAAAGTCAGCTCGTTTAGCTAATAAATTAATTAAGCAAACAGATAAGCTTTTGAGTGTGATTTTGATATGTAACAATTTCTCCAATGCTGCTGCTGCCTCAATGGTAACCGTCATATCAATCCAATTGTTCAATTCAGATGAAGAAATTTTATTGGCTTCGACGCTTATTGTAACTTTTTTAATTGTTATTTTTAGTGAAATTACCCCAAAAGTTATTGCGGCCGCATACAGTGAGAAATTAGCCTTGGCATGTAGCTTTATACTATATCCCCTTCTTAAAATTCTTTATCCGATAGTCTTATTTATTAACTTTTTTGTCTTATCAATTTTAAAAATCTTTAATATAAAACTAAATTTTAATGAAAAAAATTTGATTACGATGGATGAGTTAAAATCTGTCATCTCATCCTCTAGCAAAGACATTACAAACAAAAATCAATCCATGCTGATTAATTTAATCGACTTAGAAAATGATACTGTTGACGATCTAATGATTCCACATACCAATGTTGAATTCATCAATATAAATCAAGAAGTTGAAGAGATATTTAAAAAATTAAAAACTTATCACCATGAGTTTATATTGGTCCGAAATAATGATAGTCAACAAATAACTGGATTATTAAATATCAGAAAATTAATAAAATTCATTGATGATCAGGATGGCATTACAATTGATAAAATAAGAAATACCGTTGAGCCACCAGAATTTGTTGCAAGTGGAACTTCTTTACATAAACAAATTCAACATTTTCAAGAAAATAAATACAAGATTGCTTTAGTGGTTAATGAATATGGCGACTTTATGGGTATCATTACTCTAGAAGATATTCTCGAGGAAATTACTGGTGAATTCAGCTTAAATCTTCCCTCAGACGATGCAAAAATTATAAATGAAGACGATGGATGGATTATTGAAGGTGGATGTAATTTAAAAAAAATTAATAAAATAACTAAATTAAATTTATCATCACAAAAAGCAAAAACTATAAATGGTTATATCTTGGAATATTTTGAAGATATACCAGAAACTAATACGAGCTTTAAAATTGATGGAATTACTTTTGAAATTATTAACGCTCAAGATAAAAGCATAAAAACTCTTAAAATTTTTAAATAAAATCGCCATGACTCAAGAAGATCAGAAGATAATAGTTGAACCAAAAAAAAATGTTAAACCAAATCTTCCCAAAATGTTCAAAGTTTTAGTTCTTAATGATGATTTTACTCCAATGGAATTTGTGGTTGACGTTCTTATGAAAGTTTTCACAAAAACAGAGGATGAGGCAACCAGAATTATGTTGAAAATTCATACAGAAGGAATGGCAATATGTGGAATTTACCCATATGAAATTGCTGAAACTAAGATGAATCAAGTGTTAAAGTTAGCAAAAGAAGCTCAACACCCCTTGCAAAGTATTATAGAAAAGATATGATTAAATTATGATTTCACAAGAATTAGAAGTTAGTTTACATATGGCATTTATGGATGCACGCCAAAAAAGACATGAGCTTATCACTGTCGAACATCTATTAGTAGCCATGCTTGATAATCCTTCCGCTCAAGAAGTTTTGAAAGCTTGTGGAGCAAATTTTGATACCCTAAAGAAAGATTTACTAAATCATATTGAAGAGCATACCCCTATTGTCAATGGAGAAAATGAGGTTGATACACAACCTACCCTTGGCTTTCAAAGAGTCATACAAAGAGCCATGCTGCATGTTCAGTCCTCGGGAAAGAAAGAAGTAACAGGCGCAAATGTTCTAGTTGCAATTTTTGGTGAGAAAGATTCACATGCGGTGTACTTTCTTCATCAACAAGGAATTGCAAGATTAGACGTTGTTAATTTTATCGCTCACGGAATTGAAAAAGATATAGATAAAGAAAATGAAGCTGATGAGGTTGATGAAAATATTGACCAAAAAATACAAAACAAAGAATCTGATCTGGAATCCTATGCATTAAATCTAAATAAAATAGTTCTCGATGGGAAAATTGACCCAGTGATTGGAAGAGAAGATGAAATTGAAAGAGTAGCTCAAATCTTATGTAGAAGAAGAAAAAATAATCCACTTCTAGTTGGTGATGCAGGGGTTGGCAAGACAGCTATTGCTGAAGGTTTGGCAAAAAAAATTGTTGATGGTGATATACCTGAAGTACTCAAAGACACAGTGATTTACTCTTTAGATCTTGGCGCCCTTATTGCTGGGACAAAATATCGTGGTGATTTTGAACAACGTTTAAAAAATGTCTTAAAACAACTTACAAAAAAACCTAATGCCATATTATTTATTGATGAGATCCATACCATCATTGGAGCAGGATCTGCTAGCGGCGGTACATTGGATGCATCGAATCTCCTTAAGCCTGCTTTAGCGAAGGGGGAGTTGAGATGTATTGGCGCAACAACTTTCAATGAATATAGAACTGTTTTTGAAAAAGATCACGCATTAACTAGACGTTTTCAAAAAATTGATGTCGATGAACCATCGATCCCAGTTTCTATAGAAATCCTTAAAGGTTTAAAAAAATCATTTGAAAGTCATCATAAGGTTAAGTTTTTGAACAATGCATTGATTTCAGCGGTTGAATTATCAGCCAAATATATTACCGATAGAAAACTTCCTGATAAAGCCATTGATGTTATTGATGAAGCTGGAGCATTACAAAAAATACTTCCGAAAACAAAACAAAAGAAAACTATCTCATCGAAAGAAATTGAGGAAGTTATTTCTAAAATTGCGAAAATTCCATCCAAAAATATTAACCAAGATGATCTCAGCATGCTCAAAAACCTAGAGCGAGATCTGAAAGCGATAATTTTTGGTCAAGATGAAGCTATTAATAAACTTTCAACTGCAATAAAAATGGCTCGTAGTGGTTTATTATCAGACAATAAACCAATTGGTAGTTTTATGTTTAGTGGTCCTACCGGGGTTGGTAAAACAGAAGTGGCCAAACAGCTCGCTTATACTTTAGGTATTGAATTAATCCGTATTGATATGAGCGAATTCATGGAGAGACATGCTGTATCAAAACTAATTGGTGCCCCCCCAGGATACGTAGGTTTTGATCAAGGTGGCACTTTAACAGAGTCAATCAATAAAAATCCTTATGCCGTTTTATTACTTGATGAGATTGAGAAAGCACATCCAGATGTACATAATATACTTCTTCAAATTATGGATAATGGTTTCCTTACTGATAGCAATGGAAGAAAAATTGACTTTAGGAACGTTACGTTAATTATGACCACGAATGTTGGTGCTGAGTCATTATCAAAATCATCATTAGGTTTTATCACAGATACTCAAACCGTTTTTGATGAAAAAAAAGAAATTAATAAAGCCTTTTCTCCAGAGTTTAGAAATCGTATTGATGCCATTGTTTCTTTTGCTCCTCTTGAGAATGAGACTATTCTTAAGGTTGTAGATAAATTTTTAATCCAGCTTGAGAATCAACTGCATGACAAAAAAGTCGAAGTGACCTTTTCAGATAACTTAAAACATTATTTAGCTAAAAATGGTTTCGATATCAAAATGGGTGCTCGGCCTATGTCAAGATTAATCCAAGATACTATTAGAAAAGCTCTTGCTGACGAATTACTATTTGGAAAATTAGTTAATGGCGGCGATGTTCATATTGATATTGATGACAATGAAAATATCAAATTACAGATTGAGTCAAAACAATCAACATCATCTAAGAAATCTTTGACTTCATCATAATATGTTCAAATTCATTGGACGATAATATTCGATTAAACCATTGGTTAATCTTTTTAAAACCCTCATCTTCAAATTTTAGTACATCTACATTAATAAATTGTCTGATAAATGGAAAGATTGCATAATCAACCATGAGAGGACAGTCATCTAGTAGATATTCATTTTTTTCCAAAAGTAAATCAAGCTCTGATACATAATCTAGGCACTTTTTGAATGCATTCTCTCTTTTGTTGTCATCATAAGCATATTTATAACTATCTAAATTTTTTTTAAAACTATTATCATTTGAATTTATGAGAGATAAACTTATTTGTTTCTTATCCTGAGGAAGGTATTTATCCATAATACCTTGATGTGAAAATGCCCACATCATTATATCTAGACTCTCATCAATTATTTGATTATCCCCTAAAATTAAGACCGGTACCGTTCCTTTTGGACTCACTGCTAGCATATGTTCTGGTTTGTTTTTTAAAGAGATTTCGTATATAGAAAAATCTATCCGAGCAAGATATAGAGACAGCCGTGCACGCATCGCGTATGGGCATCTCCTATAAGAATACATGAATGGTAAGACGCTCTTATGATAGCTTTTGACGAATTTCATTAACCAAAGATGGTCCTTGATAAATTAGACCGGTATATATCTGAACTAAATCTGCTCCCATTCTAATTCTTTTTAATGCATCATCAGCAGTCATGATTCCACCAACACTGATAATTAAAAGCTTATTTTTAGAAATTTTTTTAACTTTTGATAACATTTGTTCTGATTTTATTTTTAAAGGCGCTCCTGACACACCGCCAGGAAGATGTTGATAATGCTTGGATATTTTTGACTTATCAATTGTTGTGTTAGTAATGATAACTCCATCAATGCTATTAGCAATAAGTAAGTCAATGATTGGTTTAATTTTTGATTCTTCAATATCTGGCGATAGTTTTAAAAAAATGGGCACAGACCTATTCAATTTTTTTTTCAACTTATTTTTTTCTATCATTAAACTTTTTATAAATATTCTTAAATCCGAGAGATTATGAAGATCCCTTAAGTTTTTAGTATTGGGAGAAGATATATTCACTGTTAAATAATCTGCATATATGTATGCTTCTCTCATACATGCAATATAGTCGTTTATGGAATCCTCATATGCAGTCATTGCATTTTTTCCAATATTAATGCCAATTATAAGATTTACATTTGATTTTTTAATATTATCAATAAACTTATAAATACCAACATTATTAAAACCAAAAGAATTGATGAGAGCTTCATTTTTTGGATCTCTATAAATCCTAGGCTTTTTATTTCCAGGCTGCGGTTTTGGGGTCACAGTACCTATTTCTAAAAAACCAAATCCAAGATTCTCAAATATTTCTATATGCTCTGCATTTTTATCGAAACCAGCAGCCAAACCTACCCTATTTTTAAAATTTAATCCCTTGATAGAAACTGGCTTTTCATTTTTTATATCTTTTGCTTTTAAAAGTGAAATAAAATTAACGAACTTCAAAATTTTTAAAATGAAGTGATGAGAAAATTCAGGAGGTAACAGAAATATTACTGATCGGAAAAAGCGATATAACATATCGACATTCTATCTTTAAAGTAATCTAAAATAAACTTATGAAATTAATATTAAACAAAAAAACCTTTCTTAAAAATTACTGGGATAAAAAACATTTTTTTCTGCCTGGGGGAATAAGCAAGCTAGATGATAACTTTATCGATTTGGATAATTTTGATTTACCATCCACAAAAGCTTTAGAGAAGAAAGTATTTATTCAAGATGGAGGAAAATACACTAATTTTACTAATGTTAAAAAGAAATTACATATAAATACTCCGTTAAGTAAGCTTTTTTATAAAACAAATCATATTCATCAGCTTTCTTTTGAAATTAAAAATCTATTTGATTTTATCCCTCAATATTTGATAGATGATGTCATGATTTCTTTATCTAATATCAAAGGATCGGTTGGAAAGCATAAGGATAATTACAGTGTTTTTTTGATTCAGGGCAAGGGGATTAAGAACTGGAAAATTTATGAAAATAAAAAAGTATTTTCATATACAGCCAAAGAAGGAGACATTCTATATGTTCCACCAGGGATTGATCATTATGGAATCAGCCAAACTCAGGTATGCAATACCTACTCTGTTGGATTTAGATCTCCTGATTCTTTAAATATAAAAGAAATTTTTAATGACTACATTTTTAATCAACTAGATCAAACATCAACAATTTTTTTTCAAAATAAAACATTATCCAAACAAAAGGCATTAATTTCAAATGATATTAAAGACTTTTTTATTCGTAACTTAGACTATAAACCGATAATTCTAGATGAATTTATTGGGATTTATCTTACAAACGTTGATTTAGATTTATTTAAAACAAAAGTAATGAGTTTAAAAAAATTTAAAGAGCAATTAAAAAAATTGCCTCTTTTTTTAAATCAAAAGACAAAAGCATTATATTTCGGAGAAAATTTTTATATTAATGGAATTAAAATTAATATAGAACCCAGCTCAATAAAAGAATTTAAGAGATTTTTTAATAAACAAATAATGGATGCCTCAAAATTAGATAACAAATCTATTTTGCTTTTATTTAAGCTATTCAAAAAAGAATATATTGTATTTAAAAGAAAATTTGTTATTTAATTTCAGACCAGTTAAATATATTCTCTTGACTTATAAACTCACATTTAAATTTATCGAAGTACTCTTTTACTGTGTGCTTAATTATTTCTTTTTGATTATTTTGCTTACTCAAGTGACAAAATATAATTTTTTTTAATTTATCTTTTTTTATTTGAGAAATTAAATCAAATGTTAAATCATTATTTGCATGGCCTAGTTTTCCAAAAATTCTATTCTTAAGACTTGTTGGATAAGAGGATTTCATCAGTAAGTTTGCATCATGATTTGCCTCTACAACCAAATAATTTAAATTAGAATATGATTCAATAATTTTAGGAGTTAATGATCCAAAATCTGTGATTATTCCTATTTTTAATGTATCTTTTTTAAAAACGTAGTGACATGGTTCGCGAGCATCGTGTGGTACCGGCACCACTTCAACCTGAAGGTCATTGCCTACTAATGTATCACCAGGGTTTATTATATTAACCTCGTCAACAATTCCAATTTTTTTTGCTGTGCCATAAGAACAACTAATTTGAATTTTCTCTTTCTTGATAATCATCTTTATTGCTCTCATGTGATCTTCATGCTCATGAGTAATTAAAATATGATTAATGTCTGAAAATGTAAGGCCTAACCCTGAAAGTCTATTTTCTGTTTCTTTGTAATTAAATCCACAATCCACCATAAAGATTGTTTTATCAGTTTTAATTAAAAATGAATTTCCTTCACTTCCGCTTCCCAAAGATGCAAATAAGAACATTATTTTTATGTTTTTAGATAATCATAAAGAATATTGATAATAGATTGTGCCGTTTTTGTTTTATTTAATGACTCGTTAGGATAATCTATATAGACTTTTGCACCATCGTCAATCTCAACAATGCGCACTCTGAATCTTTTTTCTCCTTCTGGAACATTTTCTTCATCATCGTCACCCCAATTTGCAAAAAAAGGAAATTTTTCTTCCCAAGTTTTTTCTGACCATTTTTTATCAGATTTATTTAATGAAGCTTCGTCCTGATCTTCCCCTTCAATCTCTTTTCGATACATCTCTTGGCCTTCCGGGTCTTCTTCTTTACTGACATCGTCGTCTTGCCAAAAAGCCAACTTACTAATTAGCCCTTTTTTCTTTTTTGGTTTTTTCCCATCTTCGTCAATTTCTAAGTTTGAATATTTTATGTAAAAAATACCATCGGAGCGATTTTTGTCTTCAACTAAAAAACCAACCATATCAATAGCTAAACTTAGTCTTCTCCATGCCCTACTGTAATTATCATTTAATTTTATATATTTAAAATCATCCTGGTTAATCAATTCAGCATTTTTAATTTCAACAGCTGTGTCCAGTGATTCTTTAGCACTAAGATCGCTCGCACCCAATTTAACCATAAGCCGTCGGAGGAGTTCATACTGAATTTCTAAATCATCTTCTTTAAAATTACTAACCATAATCTCTTTTTCATCATCTGGACCAGATTTATATTCCTGTATCTTGTATACTGTATCTGGGTTTACTGTATTATCGTAATGTTTAGCTTTTCTTTCGTAATGTTCATCAAGGCCTTTAAGAACTGATCTTTGTGACAAATACACCTCAGTTGTGCCTTCCGCAACTCCGTCCTCAATTCTTGTTCTAAACTTTCTTCGTGTCCCAGTATTGGCCAAAGCATCCAGCCATGCATCAAACCTGCCCAGAGTGCTTTCCTCTTTTTTTAAATCCGACTCTGAGATCCATTTCGTTTCAATAATTCCTGTGCGTTTAGATGACGAAACATCAAACCCCATATCTTCCCAGAAACTTTCAACAACTGGCCATACTTCTTTTTGTCTTGCTGGGATAACCAACCATCGCATTGCTCCTGATTTCACAACTTTAATCTTATCTTTTTCATTATTGATTAAATTAGCAAGATTTTTCTCATTATCTTTATTTTGATATTGTTTTAGGGAGGTTGGCTGGCCATTGATTGAGTATTTGTTTGATGAATTAACATCATCAAGATCTGGAGGTATCTCTAATTTTTTTGCTTTTTTTGAGCTGACATAATCAGGTTGCGTTACTTTATCAATAATTGGAATTTCTTCAATACTTGAACAACTAGTAAGTATTATTGAGATAAAAATTGTTAATATAAATTTATACATATTTTTCAAATACTTTATGATGCGATGAATTTAAAGGAATTAAGGGTAGTCTAATACCAGATTTAATAAGTCCCATCTTGTTTAAGAGATACTTTACAGGAATTGGATTGGACTCCACAAATAATATTTCATGAAGCTCACTTATTTGCTGATTAACATTATTGGCATCATCAAATTGGCCTGTTGCATTTAAATGACAAATCAAACTCATCTCTCGTGGTTTGATATTTGCAGTAACAGATATCACTCCATGACCGCCTAGTTTTAAAAAATCACATGCAGTCGCATCATCACCACTATAAAATAAAAAATTATCGGCTACTTCATTTTTTAAGGTTTCAATGCGACTTAAGTCTCCAGTTGCATCCTTGATTCCTATGATATTTCTTAATTTAGATAACTCAATCACTGTGTTATTTTCTATATCTGAACAGGTTCTTGATGGAACATTGTACAAAATCTGAGGAATATCAACCTCATCGTTAATTTTTTTAAAATGACGATATAAACCTTCTTGGGGCGGCTTATTGTAATAGGGTGCAACAATCAGCGCGGCGTCAGCGCCTAATTCCTTTGCTGAGTTAGTTAAAAAAATTGCCTCTTCAGTTGAATTTGCTCCCGTTCCTGCAATAACTGGTAACCTTTTGGATGTGTATTCAATAGTTTCTTTGATTAGATTAGTATGCTCTTCAAATGTAATAGTTGGGGATTCCCCTGAAGTACCAACGACAACAATGCCATCAGAGCTATTTTCGCAATGAAAATCAATTAATTTTCTTAGTGATTCATAATCAATAGAACCATCTTCAAACATTGGAGTAACAATTGCAACAAAACTGCCTTTTAACATGTCGTAAACTGATAACTTAAGAAATTAAGTATTATTTTACTTGATTTAATGTATGATCAAAATAAATTTTAATATATCCAAAAGTTATAATTAAATTAATTTATATTCTTTTTAATTATATTAATTTTGGGATATATTTTCGATAGCTTTTTTAATTTAAATAATATAATTAAATAAATGACAGAATATTTTCTCATCATAATTAGCGTTGTCTTTGTTAACAATATTGTCTTAACGAAAATTTTGGGACTTTGTCCATTCATGGGGGTATCAAAAAAACTTGATACATCTGTCAGTATGTCAGCTGCAACAGCCTTTGTTTTAACGATTGGCTCAATAACCAGCTGGTTAATTAATTATTTTCTACTTGTTCCATATAACTTAGAATATTTAAGAACAATCTCCTTTATTGTTGTGATTGCTGCAGTGGTTCAATTTACTGAAATGGTAATGGAAAAGAATTACCCTTATTTATACAGAGTTCTAGGAATCTTCCTTCCGCTAATAACAACCAACTGTGCTGTTCTAGGTATCCCTTTATTGAATGCTCAATTGAGTCATAATCTATTAGAAGCTGCAATTTTTGGATTAGGTGGAGCTCTAGGTTTTTCTTTTGTTCTTATTCTGTTCGCTTCATTAAGAGAAAAATTTGAAGGCGCTAATACACCACAAGCAATGAAAGGTAGTGCGATTGCTATGTTAACAGCTGGTTTGATGAGTCTATCTTTTATGGGTTTTATAGGTCTGGATAGATTATGATTGCAGCGATTCTGATTATTCTTTCAATCACTGCATTTATAGGGCTAGTCCTAGGTTATGCATCAATCAAATTAAAAACTGATGGTGACCCTATAATAGATAGGATCGATAAAATATTACCGCAAACTCAATGTGGGCAATGTGGATATCCTGGATGTAAACCGTATGCTACCGCTATTGCTAATGGTGAAGCAGATATTAATCAATGTCCGCCTGGAGGTGATGACGGGGTACATAAGTTAGCGGATTTACTTGGTGTAGAATATAAACCTCTCAATGCAGAGCATGGAGAAACTAAGCCTAAATCAATAGCAATTATTGATGAGTCAACCTGTATAGGCTGCACTTTATGCATTCAAGCCTGTCCTGTTGATGCAATTATTGGAGCAGCTAAACAAATGCATACGATTGTTGAAAAAGAATGTACAGGTTGTGAGTTATGTCTTCCTCCATGCCCGGTTGACTGCATTGAAATGGTTGAGATACCTGAAACAACTGATAATTGGAAGTGGAAATATCCAATACACCCTATTAAACAACAGCATTAATTTATGGAACTGACTGATAAAATTTTTAAATTTTTTGGAGGTATCAAGCCTAATGGACATAAGTCGATATCGACAATGAATCCAATCAAAAGATTACCGATACCAAAAAAACTGATTATTCCTGTCAGGCAACATGTTGGTAAAGTTCCAAATATAAAAGTTTCAGTTGGAGAGAGGGTTTTGAAAGGTCAAATTTTAGCTGAGCCTGTAGCTAATATTTCAGCAGCAACTCATTCCTCTTCATCGGGCACCGTAATTGCAATTGAATCTAATAAAATACCGCACCCATCAGGACTGCCTGATCTTTGTATTACCATTGAAACTGATGGTAAAGATGAATGGATTAAAAATGATAAAATTGATCGCTCTAGGCTTTCAAATGAAGCTTTGTATGAAATAATGAAGTTCTCTGGTATTGTTGGATTGGGTGGAGCAACCTTTCCAACACACATTAAATTAAATTCTAATAAAATAAAAACTCTGATTGTAAATGCTGCAGAATGTGAGCCTTACATCACATGTGATGATATGGCGATGCAAGAAAAAACCAAAGAGTTTATTGAGGGAATTCAGATAACAATGGATATCCTCAAAATACCTCATGCAATAATTGGTATTGAAGATAACAAACCCAAAGCTATTGAAAAATTAAAAACCTCCTTAAGTGGGTCAAAAAATATTTCAATCAAAGTCGTACCCACAATTTATCCAAGCGGAGATGAAAAAAGATTAATTTATTTGATGCTTGGATTAAAAATCTCAAAAGAAAAAAGGCCAGTAGATTTTGGTATTCAAGTCTTTAATGTAGCTACTTTAATATCTTTAGGTAGGTTTTTTTATCACAGCGAACCGGTAATTAGCAGAATTGTTACTGTCACCGGAGCGTTAAAAAGACCCAATAACTATGAAGCATTAATAGGAACACCCATTCAAGAGCTCATCAAAGATGCCGGAGGAAGTCCTAATCAAGATATTATTATGGGAGGTCCAATGATGGGTTTTAAATTACCCCATACTGATGTCAGTGTAACTAAGGCGATGAATTGTCTATTAGCCATGACTGATGACATGAAATCCAAAGATACCTTTGAGATGCCTTGTATTAGATGTACAAAATGCGTTGAAGTGTGCCCAGCTCAACTTCAGCCACAAGAATTGTATTGGCATGCAAAATCGAAACAATTTGAAAAGTTGACAGAAGATTATAAATTATTTGATTGTATCGAATGTGGATGCTGCTCCTATGTGTGTCCAAGCAATATTCCATTAGTGCAATACTATCGTTATGCAAAAAGTGAAATACGAGATCAACTGAAATCTTCAGAAGTGGCGGATATTGCCAGAGAAAGAAATGAATTTAGATTATATCGAATCGAACGTGAAAAAAAAGAGCGTGCTGAGAGAAATGCTCAAAGAAGAGCTCAAACCAGTGACATTGACAAAAAAAAATTAATTGAAGAAAAAAAAGCAGCGATTGCAGAAGCTATGAAACGTATTGAGGAAAAAGAAAAATAATGGCAATTATTGATTCACCAGCGATAAAAGAAAGATCAACTGTATCCATTGTAATGTTCACTGTGATACTTGCTCTTTTGCCAGCACTATTTTTACAAATTGGTTTTTTTGGTTATCAAATATTAGGTAACCTGTTTATTGGTATTGGATTTGCGTTATTCCTAGAAGCAATTTGTCTAAGACTAAGAAATTATCCAATCCGTCCATTTGTGCTTGATGGGTCGGCTTTTGTAGCAGCATGGTTACTAATAGTATCTGTTCCAGCAAATATTCCTATTTGGACTTTACTAATTGGCATCTTTTTCTCTATTGTTGTCGCAAAACATGCCTATGGTGGAATTGGATCTAACCCTTTTAATCCTGCAATGATTGGTTATGCTGTCTTACTAATCTCGTTCCCCAAAATCATGACCAACTGGCCAGTATCCGAAGGTTTTGAAGTTAGCAACTTTATTCAATTTTTTGAATTTTTTTCTTTTTTAAATACAAATGAAGTATATGACGCAGTTGTTAGCGCAACCCCGCTTGATCAAATAAAAACAATATTATTTCTTGGAGAAGAAGTAAATATTTTGCCTATTTCATTTTCAACATTAGCTCCATACCAGATGATTGCATTGCTATATTTTCTTGGTGGTCTGTTTTTAGTCTATAAAAAAGTAATCACATGGCATTTACCCTTATCGCTCATACTTAGTATTTATTTTTTTTCTAGCTTACTGTATTTTTATGATCAAAGTACTTATATGTCCCCAATGTTTCATTTATTAAATGGAGCAACTTTTCTTGCTGCATTTTTTATAATCACTGACCCAGTCTCTAGTCCAACAACCTTAAAAGGTAAAGTTATTTTTGGAATTTTAATAGGTTTAATAACAGTAATTATAAGAAACTACGGAGGCTATCCTGATGGTATTGCATTTGCTGTAATTTTTATGAACATCTGCGTACCCTTGATTGAAAAGTTTACTCAACCTAAAGTATTTGGCTATGAGTGAATACAAAACTATTCTTAAAACCATAAGTATTATTTCTTTGCTAGGTTTAATTTTTGCAATCAGTCTCAGTATTACTTTTGAAAAAAGTAACCCTATAATTGAACAAAATAAAATTGAATTTAAAACAAAATTGCTCAATGAAGTTTTGGATGGTTTAGATTATGACAATGATTTAATTAGTACTTATATTCGCATCAAACCGAATGAACTATTAAAGAATAAAACAGAAAAATATGCCTATTTGGCAAAAAAAAATAATATTCTCCAGGCTGTTTTAATTGAATCTATTGCGCCAGATGGTTACAGTGGTGAAATTAATATATTAACTGCCGTTCGAAGTGATGGTGAAATTATTGGAACAAGAATCATTGATCATAAAGAAACCCCTGGCCTTGGTGATTACATTGACCAGAAGAAATCATCTTGGATTTCTAATTTTAATGGCATGAGCTTGAACAACAGAACTGATCCAGACTGGAGGGTTAAAAAAGATCAAGGCACTTTTGATTACAAAGCAGGAGCAACAATAACACCTCGTGCAGTAATAAAGTCTGTTAAAAATACCTTATTATTTTATAAAAAAAATAGAGAGCTATTTAATGATTAAAGAGCAAATACAGGATGGTTTATGGAGACAGAATGCAGGTTTAGTTCAGCTTCTTGGACTGTGTCCAACTCTTGCAGTAACTGTGAATATTACTAATGGTTTTGCACTTGGCGTTGCAACAATTTTTGTAATGATGTTGTCGAATATTTCAATTTCTCCAATAAGAAACTATGTTCCAGAATCAGCGCGAGTACCAATATTTATTCTTGTGATAGCTGGTTTAGTCACAATAGTCGATCTGAGTATTAACGCATTATCAAAACCCTTGTATGATGCTTTAGGTATTTTTATTCCTCTAATCGTCACTAATTGCATCGTTCTAGCTCGTGTTGAAGCATTTGCATCAAAAAACTCTACCCTTCCTTCACTTTATGATGGTTTTTTTATGGGACTTGGTTTAACTTTTGTTTTAATTATTCTGGGAGCAGTTCGTGAAATAGTAGGTAATGGAACATTGTTCCAAAATTTACATTTTTTAATTGGTGAGAAATATCAATTTTTAACTATTCAACTATTCGATAGTTCAGATGGTTTTCTTTTAGCAGCACTTCCGCCTGGCGCTTTTATTGCTTTATCTGCTTTGATTGTATTTCTTAATTTGGTCAACCAAAAAAAATAATCTCAAATGAATCATGAAAAAAGATGGAAGATTTTTAATGCATTAAAAAATCAGATCAAAGAACCTAAAACAGAGCTTATTTATAAAAATTCATTTGAACTTCTAATAGCAGTTATTCTTTCAGCGCAGACCACTGATATTCAGGTGAATCGAGTTACAAAAAAACTTTTCAAGATTGCCCCAGATCCAGGCAGTCTTTCTGAACTTTCTTTGGATAAAATTGAATCATTAATTAACTCTATTGGTTTATACAAAAATAAAGCAAAAAATATTCAACTCACAAGCAGATTATTGAATACAAAATATAATAGCAATGTCCCTCAATCAAGAAAAGAACTTGAAACGCTTCCAGGAGTTGGGAGGAAAACTGCGAATGTCATTTTAAATACCATCTTTAATCAACCTGTGATTGCAGTTGATACCCATATTTTTAGGTTAGCAAATCGAATTAATTTAGCTAAAGGAAAAACCCCTTTAGAAGTGGAAAAGAAATTAACTAGATTCACGCCAGATGAATTCTTAATTGATGCGCATCACTTATTGATATTACATGGTCGCTATGTATGCAAAGCTCAAAAACCAGATTGTTCTAGTTGTTGTATTTATGATTTTTGTGAATACAAAAAAAAATTAATCAAAACTTGATTGTGCTCTTTGATCTAGCTGCAACATAACCGATCTTCTTTCATCATCGGACATATCAAACCAATTAACTATCTCATCGCCTGTTCTAAAACAACCGACACATAGTCCATCAGCATTATAAGAGCAGATACCTATGCACGGGGTAATGATGTCTTTACTCATTAACTCAATACACCATGACAATGTTTATATTTTTTACCACTGCCACATGGACAGCTTTCATTTCTACCAATTTTTCTTTGCTGACTATTCTGATTATCTTGACTTTGAGAATCAATGCTCGCCTTATCTACTTCTTGTTGATTTTTTTGATCAATTTTTTTAGCTTGATCTTCTGTTTTTACTTCAACAAGCATCACAACCTTCGCAATTTCATTTTTGATATTAGATAAAAGAACTTCAAACATATTAAATGCTTCACGTTTAAATTCTTGTTTTGGATCTTTGCCTCCATAAGCACGCATACTTACACCTTGTCGTAGATGATCTAGCGCCGTTAAATGCGAACGCCAATGGTGGTCAATAATCTGAAGCATTATTGACTTCTCAAAGTGTCGGACAGACTCTTTCCCAGCAATAGTCTCTTTTTTAAAGTAATCACTTTGTGCCTGTTCAATGATTCTGGTAGCAATTGTTTCAATTTCTATATTAGGTTCTTTATCAAGCCATTTCTTAATATTAATGCTTAAGTTATATTCAAGTTGAAGTCGATTTTCGAGGCCAGATATATCCCACATTTCCTCAACACTATCCAATGGAATGTATTCATAAACGATATTTGATATTGCCTCATTTAGAATATTTTTAATCATTACTTCAGATTCATCAGAGTTTAAAACATCATTTCGTTGTTCATATATTACTTTTCTCTGGCTGTTGGGCACCTCATCAAACTCAAGCAGTTGTTTACGAATTTCAAAGTTTCTTCCCTCAACTTTTTTCTGGGCACTCTCAATTGATCTAGTGACCCAGCTGTGTTCAATAGGCTCATTATCTGGCATATTTAATTTTTGCATAATGCCTGAGATGCGATCTGATGCAAAAATTCTCATTAATGAATCTTCTAAGGATAAATAGAAACAACTTGATCCAGGATCACCTTGCCTTCCTGAGCGCCCCCTCAGTTGATTGTCAATTCTTCTTGACTCATGCCGTTCAGTCCCAATAATATGAAGACCTCCTGCACCCAACACCACTTCATGATCTTTTTTCCACTGAGCTTTTAAAGCATTAATTTTTTTAGTGGTTGCTTCAGTCTTTTTTGACTCATGAGACAGGCGTTCAATTTCAGGATCGATATTTCCACCTAACACTATATCCGTGCCTCTACCAGCCATATTGGTAGCTATTGTAATCATTCCTGGCTTACCAGCCTGCTCAATAATATGAGCTTCCTTTTCATGTTGTTTGGCATTAAGAACTTGATGTTTCAATTTATGTTTATTTAATATTTTGCTAATAAACTCAGAACTCTCAATTGATGTCGTACCAATAAGTATCGGTTGTAATTTTTTATTTCTGTCTAAGATATCGTTTATTACAGCTTTATATCTTTCATCGGATGTTCTGTAAATTTTATCCATTAGATCAACTCTAGAAATCTGTCGATGAGGAGGAATCACTAGTGTCTCTAAATTATAAATATGTTTGAATTCTTCAGCTTCAGTTTCAGCTGTCCCTGTCATTCCTGAAATCTTATTGTAAAGGCGGAAATAATTTTGAAATGTGATTCCTGCAAGAGTTTTTGATTCTCTTTGAATTTTAACTTTTTCCTTTGCTTCAATAGCTTGATGAAGTCCATCTGACCATCTTCGGCCAGGCATCATGCGGCCGGTAAATTCATCTATGATTACAACGGCCCCATCTTTTACAACATAGTCTTTATCTTTAGTGAATAAATTATGTGCTTTTAGGGCTGATTGAACATAATGCAACAGGCTTATATTTTCAGGATCATATAAATTCGAATTTTCCTCTAAAACTCCAAGTTTGGTTAATACTTTTTCAACATTATTGTGCCCGCTTTCAGATAAAACTACACCCGTTGTTTTTTCATCAATCCAATAGTCTCCATCGCTATCTTCTTTTTCTTGTCTTTTTAAGCTAGGGACAATTTGGTCAAGTTTTCCATAAAGATTTACATCCACATCTGATTGTCCAGAGATAACTAATGGGGTTCTTGCCTCATCAATCAATATAGAGTCAACTTCATCGATTAAGGCATAATTCAACCCCCTTTGAACTTTTTGATCTTGGGAGTAAACCATATTGTCTCTCAAATAATCAAAGCCAAATTCATTGTTGGTTCCATAAGTGATATCAGCAGAATAAGCTTTTAATTTTTCTTCTGTAGGTAATTGTGCCTGATTGACACCTACAGTTAAACCTAAAAATTCATAAACCTTTCCCATCCACTCCGCATCACGTTTAGCCAGATAATCGTTAACTGTTATAACGTGTACACCATTTTCTGAAAGAGCATTTAAGTAAGCTGGCAAGGTCGCCACTAAAGTCTTTCCCTCGCCTGTTTTCATCTCTGCAACCTTGCCATTATGAAGAGCTATTCCACCAATCATTTGTTCATCAAAGTGCCTCAAGCCTAAGGTTCTCACACTAGCCTCACGAACCAAGGCAAACGCTTGTATCATCAAATTGTCTGAGAAACCATCTTTCTTGAAGACTTCCTTTAACTCAGCAGTTTTTTTAGCGAAGTCTTTGTCTTTTATTTTTTGTATATCCGGTTCA
This sequence comes from Candidatus Methylolitoribacter marinus, assembly GCF_051853155.1. Classification (GTDB taxonomy): domain Bacteria; phylum Pseudomonadota; class Gammaproteobacteria; order Burkholderiales; family Methylophilaceae; genus BACL14. The sequence goes on along the minus strand of NZ_CP124221.1, from coordinate 225,511 downwards.
AGTTCGTTAATTTTATTGACTATCGATGAATATTTTTTTAATAATCTTTGATTGCTGTTACCAATCACAGCATTGATAAGTGTTTTTAACATGATTTATTTTTTCTTAAGATATTTTCTTGGATCGAGAGATCTGCCGTTAAGCCTTATTTCATAGTGCAGATGAGGTCCGGTCGATCTTCCTGTGTTACCAACCAATGCAATAACTTGATCTTTATTGATCAAATCGCCTTTTTTTACTAAGAGTTTAGATGCATGAGCATATCGAGTTTCAATTCCACCTCCATGTTTAATTTTAATGTAATTGCCATAATCCGGCGCTTTACCAGCAGCTGTAACTATTCCTGAGGCAGTAGCTTTGATTTCATCTCCTTCCGCTGCGGAGAAATCCAGTCCTTCGTGAAATGATCGTATTCCTAATATTGGGTCAATTCTCCAGCCATAGCTTGATGATCGATATCCAACGCTGACAGGATATAGATCTGGCAAAGTGTCTTTAATAACGCTTTGCTTTAATAAAATTGATTCTGTCTCATTAAAAATATCTTCTCTTATTTGCATACGGTGCATCAACGCTTGTAACGCAATTTGAACATCCTGATCTGTCAAATTAGAATTTATAAATGGTCCGCCTTGATTTTCAAATTCTTTTTCTTTTTTTGGTAATGTGGGTAATTTTTGTTTGCCAACTATTTGTTTTTTCAAAATGCTCTGCAATCTCTCAGTTTGATTATCTAGCTCAGCTAAACGAGCATTAATTTCTCCTATTTGTTGAATATATAACTGAAGACTTTTCTGGTAACTTGAAAAATCTAGATCCAACTTAAGAGTTTCGATTTTTGCATCAGAGTAATGTTCTGCCAATTTATTGCTGATACCATATACAGTAACGGAAATCGCAGATATTAAAACCAGTATTAAAAAAACAAATAACTGTATGCTCAGAGTTAACGGTTTTTTAATGTTGTTTTTACTTATAAATAAAATTTTCATAATTTAGTATCATATTATATATGGAATCACTTAAAAAATTACTCAAAACTGATCAATTTAAAGAAATATCAAGCAATAATGAAATTTTAAGAGAGATTCGATTGAGTCTTACAAAAATGACCGGAGACGAGCAATCAAAACTTAGCATTCGAGATAATTTTCTATTTATAACATTCAGCAAAAATTCTTTTGCTGGTAAATTTAAAATATCAAAAAAAGAAATACTTGATAAACTAAATCTGATACAGAATAAAATTGCATTTACTGATATCTATTCAAAAGTTGATCCATCTATTATAAGAACTAAAGAAAAGACACCTGCGAAAAATAAATTATCCAAAAAAGCAGAAAAAATCTGGGCCAATTTATATAAAAACCTCGATGACTCTCCTTTAAAAGAGTATTTCTCAAAAAAAAATGATTGAAGTCCTTATTCTTTGCTCAACTGGAATCTTAGTTGGTTTCTTGGCAGGGTTGTTTGGTATTGGTGGCGGATTAATTATTGTTCCTGTAGTGACTTTTTTGATGATTCATTTTTATAATTTCCCAGGTGCAGATGCTTATGCTTATGGAATTGGATCTTCTATGCTATCAATTATTTTTACAGGATCTATAGCTACTTATTTTCATATAAAGAATAATAATTTTAGTGTTGCTAACGTTTCCAATGGGATTGGGTATTTGTTTTTTGGATCTCTAATTGGTAGCTATATTATTCACTTTGCAAGTTTTTATTTTCTAAAATATTTTTTTGTAATCTATTGTTTTTTTTCTGCTGCTAAATTACTGAATCAATCAAATCTTTTAAATTTTTTGTATTCCTTTCCTTTAAAAATCATTAGTTTTATTTTTGGACTTATATCATCCATTGTTGGAATTGGTGGTGGCACCTTGTTTGTACCCTACTTTGAATCAAAAAAAATTAATATAAAGCTGGCTATATCAACTAGCTCTGCGCTTGGTGTTGTAATTGGTTTAGGCACAATTCTAGGTTTTATTTCTCAAAATCTTATTACAGAGAACAATCTCTTATTAAATTCTTATTTTGACTATGGAAACATTTATATTAAATCCTTCTTCTTTTTGACCTTGCCAAGCATCTTCACAATCTTTATCTCAACCAAACTTTTAATTACTTTAGATCAAAATATTATAAAAAAATTATTTGCATATCTTCTAATAACAATAGGATTAATGAGCCTATTTAACATATAAGGAATAATGTCCAAATCATCTGAAATATGAGATAATTGCTTTTTTTTGAAATATGTAACTCAGGGAGGAAGTATGTCGGAAATCCAAATGGCGCTAGCAGCTGCAATAATTGCTGTAATTTATGGTGCCTTAGTTTCAAAGTCTATTCTTAGCCTACCGGCAGGAAATGAAAAAATGCAGGAAATTGCAAACGCTATTCAAAAAGGCGCTTCTGCATATTTGTCACGTCAATATAAAACAATCGCTATTGTTGGAATTGTTTTAACTATATTAATTGCTCAATTTATTGATCTTGATACAGCGATTGGTTTTGTCGTTGGTGCTTTATTATCAGGTGCTTGTGGTTTTATTGGCATGAATGTTTCTGTTCGTGCTAATGTTAGAACGGCTCAAGCGGCAACCAAAGGAATTGTTCCTGCTTTTGATGTAGCTTTCAAAGGTGGCGCGATTACAGGAATGCTTGTGGTGGGACTAGGTCTACTAGGTGTTGCAGGATTTTATTTATACCTCGGAGGTACAGAAGCTGAGAATCTAAATCCTTTAATTGGTCTAGCTTTTGGCTCATCTCTAATCTCTATTTTTGCAAGATTAGGTGGCGGTATTTTTACTAAAGGTGCTGACGTTGGTGCTGACTTAGTTGGTAAAGTTGAAGCCGGTATTCCAGAAGATGATCCTAGAAACCCTGCTGTCATAGCAGATAATGTTGGTGACAATGTTGGTGATTGTGCGGGTATGGCTGCTGATTTATTTGAAACATATGCGGTAACCATCATTGCAACTATGGTACTGGGTGGCCTAATGATTACTGGAGATACTGTTAATGGTGTGTTGTACCCACTAATGTTAGGTGCGGTTTCTATTATTGCATCTATTATTGGTTGCTTCTTTGTAAAAGCTAATAATAAAATGACTAACGTAATGCCGGCTCTTTACAGAGGTTTAGCTATTGCGGGTCTTTTATCATTGATTGCTTTTTACTATGTATCTGAGTATTTGTTCCCATCAGGAATTGTTGTTGATGGAATTACCTATCCAGCGATTGGTTTGTTTGGTTCTGCTGCAGTTGGTTTAGCGTTAACTGCTGCTTTAGTATTTATTACTGAGTATTACACTGGTACAGAATATAAGCCTGTTCAGCATGTAGCGAAAGCTTCAGAGACTGGTCATGCAACAAATATTATTGCTGGTATTGGTATCTCAATGAAAGCAACTGCACTCCCAGTCATTTCTGTATGCTTGGCAATCTTTCTTTCATACTCATTTGCAAACCTTTACGGTGTTGCTATAGCAGCTACTTCAATGTTAAGTATGGCAGGTATTATTGTGGCACTAGATGCTTATGGCCCAATTACTGACAATGCTGGAGGTATTGCTGAGATGTCTGGTTTACCACAAAAAGTGAGAGATGTTACTGATCCGCTTGATGCAGTTGGTAATACTACAAAAGCTGTAACTAAAGGTTATGCTATTGGTTCTGCAGGTTTAGCATCATTAGTGCTGTTTGCAGATTACACTCACAAACTTGATGTGTATGGAATCATTGCTACGTTTGATCTCAGTGAGCCAAACGTTATTATTGGTTTAATCATTGGTGGTCTAATCCCTTACCTTTTTGCTGCTATGGCAATGGAAGCTGTGGGAAGAGCAGCTGGCTCTGTAGTTGAAGAAGTAAGAAGACAGTTTAAAACAATCAAGGGTATTATGACTGGCAAAGGCCAGCCTGATTATGCCAAAGCTGTTGACTTGCTAACCACATCTGCAATTAAAGAGATGGTAGTGCCTTCATTATTACCTGTAGCTGTTCCAATCATTGTTGGTTTATCTCCATTAGGGGCTCAAGGTTTAGGAGGTTTACTAATGGGTACAATTGTTACAGGTCTTTTTGTAGCTATATCAATGTGTACTGGCGGCGGCGCTTGGGATAATGCCAAAAAATATATTGAAGATGGAAATCATGGTGGCAAAGGTTCTGAGGCTCACAAAGCTTCTGTAACAGGAGATACTGTTGGAGATCCATATAAGGATACTGCTGGTCCAGCAATCAACCCACTTATTAAGATTATTAACATCGTTGCACTTTTAATTGTGCCGTTATTATAAATTTTATTTAATCATTAAAAAGCCCATTTTTAAATGGGCTTTTTTTATAGGTGGACGTTTATCAATAAGTAAGTTACGAATAAGATCCACAATGATGTTAATGCAATTAGTATCGATAAAATTTTAGATTCAACATAAATTAAACCTGCAGTAAAAGAACTAAAAATTAATGTTGTTAAATTGCCAAGAATGATCATGCTCAGGACAGAAAAACCCAAAGTGTAAACTGGATATAAAAAACAATTCAGAATAAGAATTAAAACAAGCAATGAGCTTGTTCGAGACTTTAAAATTTTAAAAACGAGTGTCTGAAAAAACACCAATATTGTCCAAATGAAACCAATGAAATACCCTTTAGGGAAAAAACGATTATTTTCTAAAGCTATCTTTTGTGTTACACCTTCGAATCCAAAATTTAAAATTATATAATTAGAGGCAAATAATATAATTAATGAAGCTATTAGTAATGTTATTAATGACTTTCTTTTTAAAAAGTTGATCATTTTTTATTTAACAAAAGATGTTCAACATGTTGATATTTTTGTTTTGTCATTTCGATAATATCACTTGGAAGAGGTGGTGGCGGAGCTTGTTTATTCCAATCAATTGATTCAAGCCAATCTCTTAAAAATTGTTTATCAAAGCTTTGAGGAGACGTACCTACTTTGTATAAATTAGCATCCCAGAATCGTGAAGAATCAGGAGTAAGAATTTCATCCATTAAAATTAAGTTACCTTGATTATCTATGCCAAATTCAAACTTTGTATCAGCAATAATAATGCCCCGATCAAGAGCATAATCTCTAGCAAAGTTATATATTTCAATACTTTTGTCTTTTATATTTTGTGCTCTATCTTTCCCAATCAAATTAACCATTTGATCAAATGAAATATTCTCATCATGATCTCCAACTGCCGCTTTTGTTGACGGGGTAAAAATTGGTTGAGCAAGTTTTTCAGCTTGTTCTAAATTTTTTGGTAATGTAATTCCTGAAACACTTCCGCTTGATTGATAGTCTTTCCAGCCACTTCCAATCAGATACCCTCTAACAATGGCCTCGACTGGAATAGGCTGCAATCTCTTAACAACAACAGATCTATCCTTTATAAGAGGTATTTCATGATCCTTGACTACAGATTCAGGTGGAATATCCGTTAAATGATTCTTGATGATTGATTCTATTTTATGAAACCAGAAATTTGAAACCCGAGATAAGATCTTTCCTTTTGATTCAACAGCTTCATTCATTATCACATCAAAGGCTGAAATTCGATCACTGGTTACCATTAAAAAATGCTCATCATCCACAACATATGTATCTCTTACTTTACCTTGATGAAATAATTGAAGACTTTGAATAGTTGTAGTCATATTAATTTGATTTACTGTTCAAGCATTTCGATAGCAGGTAATTTCTTTCCTTCAGCAAATTCAAGAAAAGCTCCACCAGCAGTTGAAATGTATGATATTTTTTTACAAACCTTGAATTTTTCTATTGCAGCAATCGTATCTCCTCCGCCAGCTAATGAGAATGCCTCACAATCAGCAATTGCATGAGATAGAGTTTCTGTTCCTGAGCTAAACTGTTTAAACTCAAATACACCTAAAGGCCCATTCCACATAATTGTAGAAACTTGTCCCAAATGATTCGTAATATTCTTTAATGTATTTGGTCCTAAATCAAATATCATGTCATCGGCTTCAATGTCATGAATTTTTTTTAATTTGGCATGCGCGTTGATATTAAATTCCTTTGCGCAAACAACATCTTCAATCACGGGGAAAAAAATTTGCTTTTCTTCAATCTCATTAAGTATATATTTTGCTTCATCAATGAAATCGACTTCATACAATGATCTCCCAATATTAAATCCTTGAGCCGCTATAAAAGTATTCAGAATACCTCCGCCTAAGATTAAACCATCAACACGATTAATAAGGTTTTTTAAAACAGATAGCTTTGTTGAAACTTTACTTCCACCCACGATAGCCAGCATTGGTTTTTTTGGTTGATCAAACGTTTTAGTTAAAGCTTTTACTTCATCATAAAATAGTAGTCCAGCACATTTTTCATTAATATATTCTCCAATACCATAAGTACTCGCTTCCTTGCGGTGGGCGGTACCAAAAGCGTCCATGACAAAGATGTCTGCTATGGAAGCATATTTTTTCGATAACTCGTTAGAGCACTCTTTTTCACCGAGATTAAATCTCACATTTTCTAGAACATGAAGGATTCCAGGCTCAAAGGATTGACCTTTTTCAAAATCTCGATGAAGCATTATTTTGATATTTAATTTGTCTTGAAGGTAATCGACTATAGGCTTTAGTGATAGAGTGTTATCAAAACTCCCCTCTGTTGGTCTTCCCAAATGAGATGTCAGAATCACGATTTGTGCATTTTCGATGGCATACTGAATGGTAGGAATGGATGCATCAATTCTACTCGTGGAGGAAATTATGGATCCATCTATTGGGACATTTAAGTCTGCACGAATAAGAACCTTTTTATTTCGCAGATTTAAGTGATTAATGCTTTGAATAGACATTAGCTTGCATTCATCATTGCCACTGCAGTATCCAACATACGACAACTAAAGCCGTATTCATTATCGTACCAACCAAAGACTTTTACTAAATCACCTGATGAGGACACTTTTGTTAACAAAGAATCAAAGTATGATGATGCTGGAGTGTGATTGAAGTCAACAGAGACGAGAGGAATGTCAGAATAGACAAGGATATCTTTTAACTCATTGTCAGCCGCTTTTTTAATCGCTGCGTTCACTTCTTGAGCCGTTACTTTTTCTTCAATATTTAATGTGAGGTCAACCAAAGAGACGTTTGTGGTTGGAACGCGAATTGCCACTCCATCTAGCTTTCCTTTTAATTCAGGAATCACTAAGCCTACAGCAGATGCTGCACCTGTTTTTGTTGGCACCATGGATGAGCTTGCTGTTCTTGCCCTGCGAATATCTTTGTGAATATTATCTAATAAGGCCTGATCATTCGTGAACGAATGAATCGTATTCATTAATCCAGATTTAATTGTGTAGTTTTCATTTAAAACATGAACGATTGGAGCTAATCCATTTGTGGTACATGATGCATTGGAAACAACTGAATGAGATGATTTAAGAGTTTTGTGATTCACACCATACACAATTGTGGCATCAACATCGGATTCACCGGGAGCTGAAATCAAAACTTTTTTTGCACCCTGATGAAGATGAACCATATTTAATTTTTTACTTCTAAATGCGCCTGTGCATTCTAAAACTACATCTACATCCAAATCGCCCCATGGAAGTTCTTCAGGATCTCGAGTGGCATAGTATTTAATAGTATCGCCATTAATATAAAATTCATTCTCACCCATAGAAATATCGCCATCAAATCGACCGTGAGCTGAGTCATACTTTAATAAATGTAAATTTGATTCCATGGTGCCACGGCTACTTCCATTAATCGCCACCACCTTTACATCTGATCTCTTTTCTTCATAAATTGCTCGCATCACTAAACGACCAATTCTTCCAAAACCTGTAATTGCGACTCTCACTGTCATATGTTTAACTTATCCTAAATTTAAATAAAAAAGGTATCCCTAGCAACTAGGAATACCTTTGTCTAAATCAATCAAATTAAAGAACAGACTTAACTGTCTTAACCACATTCTCTACTGTAAAGCCAAAGTGTTCAAATAACTTACCACCTGGCGCTGATTCACCGTAAGTATTGATACCAACGGAAGCTCCATCTAGACCAACATACTTTCTCCAGTAATCAGTCACTCCAGCTTCTATAGAAACACGCTTTACTCCTGGAGTAAGAACAGAATCTTTATATGCTTGATCTTGACGATCAAATGCATGAGTACATGGCATTGAAACCACTCTTGATGCAATACCCTCAGCTTTTAACGCCTCACATGTCTTCATAGCGAGGTCTAACTCTGAGCCTGTCGCAATAAGAATAACTTTATAGTCATCACAATCACAAAGAACATAACCACCTTTTTTGATACCTTCAAGTTGCTCATCTGTTCTTTCATTAAATCCAACACCTTGTCGAGTTAGAACAAGACTGGTTGGATTACTTGTATTTGCCACAGCTTGAGTCCAAGCCACCGCTGTTTCTGTTGCATCACCTGGTCTCCAGACTTCCATATTCGGGATAAATCTTAGGCCAGATGTTGTTTCAATCGGCTGATGAGTTGGTCCATCTTCACCTTGGCCGATTGAATCATGGGTCAACACATAAATAACTCTCTGCTTCATCAACGCTGACATTCTCATACCATTTCTCATATAGTCAGTGAACATATGGAAAGTACCACCGTATGGAAGAATGCCGCCATGTAATGCCATACCGTTCATAATAGCCGCCATACCAAATTCACGAACGCCATATGAAATATAGTTACCAGGCTTCTTACCGCTAACGTGTTCAAAGCTGGCACAGCTGGTCAAGTTTGATCCAGTTAAGTCAGCAGAACCGCCAACAAATTCAGGCAATGTTTCAGCTAGTTTGGTAATGACATTTTGTGATGCTTTTCGGGTAGCCACTTTATCGCCAGCAGCATTTGTTTCTTTAATTAACGCATCAACTTTTTGCTGCCAATCTGCTGGTAATTCATTTGCCATACGACGTTTAAATTCAGAGGCTAATTCTGGGAATTCTTTTTCATATGCTGCAAATTTAGTATTCCATGCAGACTCGAGTTCTTGTCCTTTATCTTTTTGACTCCAACCATCGTAAATGTCTTGTGGAATCACAAATGGATCATGTTCCCAACCAAGCTCTTTTCTTGTGAGTGCAACTTCTTCTTCACCTAATGCGGCTCCATGGCAATCATGCGAACCTGACTTGTTTGGTGATCCTTTACCAATAATTGTTTTACAGCAAATTAACGTTGGTTTATCAGAAACAGATTTAGCTTCTTGGATAGCCTTATCAATTGCATCAAAGTCATGACCATCAACATCTCTCACAACATGCCAACCGTATGACTCAAATCGTCCCGCTGTGTCATCGGTGTACCAACCTTCAATGTGTCCGTCAATTGAAATGCCATTATCATCCCAGAAAGCAATCAGCTTACCTAAACCCCAAGTTCCAGCGAGTGCACATGTTTCATGAGAAACACCTTCCATCAAACAGCCATCGCCCATGAACACATAGGTGTAATGATCAACAATATCATGGCCAGGTTTATTAAATTGATTAGCTAATAATTTCTCAGCCATGGCAAAGCCTACGGCATTACTTATACCCTGACCAAGAGGTCCGGTAGTTGTTTCAACGCCAGGCGCATAACCATATTCAGGGTGACCCGCACACTTAGAATGCAACTGTCTAAAAGATTGGATCTCACTCATCGGTAGGTCGTAACCAGTTAAGTGCAAGAGAGAATAAATTAACATTGAGCCGTGACCATTAGATAAGATAAATCTATCTCGGTTTGCCCATTCAGGATTGGTAGGATTATGGCTCATATGATTATTCCAAAGCACTTCTCCTATTTCTGCCATACCCATAGGAGCACCAGGGTGTCCTGAGTTTGCTTTTTGAACTGCATCCATGGATAAGGCACGGATCGCGTTTGCTAATTCTTGTCTACTTGCCATTCTTTGTTTCTCCCTTGTTTTGGTGAATATTCTTCTTTATTCAAGTCTGATAAAAATACAACCTGTAATTTTCTTTTATTCGGTATTAGAACGTATAATTATTGCCTAAACAGCATTATTCTTCAAGGATTTGTTGCAGATTCTTTCCATTTTATAGAGCAACCAATACTAGGTATTTGATCAATGGGGCCACTATGTGTTTCTGCGATAAGCTTCATCGCATTGAATAAATCTCTTTCATTGTTATCTGACAATTCTCCACGTCCCGTGGAGTCAAATCGACCTCTATACTGAAGCTCATACTTGTTATTAAAACCAAAAAAATCAGGTGTGCAAATTGCATCAAAACTTTTTGCAACTTCTTGTGTTTCATCAAAACAATAATCAAATGGAAAATCCTCATCTTTGGCTAATTTTTGCATGTTCTCAAAAGAATCCTCTGGATAATTTATTACATCATTTGATGAAATCGCAACGGTATTAATACCCAATGTTTTCAACTCTCTAGTATCATGAATCAATCTTGGTAAAATAGCTTTAACATATGGACAATGATTGCAGATGAACATCACCAATAAACCACAAGAACCCATTGCATTTTCAAGACTAATCAATTCATTGTTAGTTGATAGTAAATTAAAACTTTTTGCTTTCCAGCCAAAATTACAGACTGGAGTTTTGAGGCTAACCACTTCGCACTCCTTGTTGAATTTTAAATATGAATAGATTTTACCATTCAGATACTATTTCAGTACATGGCGTGACCAACCTATCTGAGGAAGCCTCCAAGCATCTTGTTAAATCATTGCGATTAAAACCATCTGATAAAATTATTTTATTTAATGGTGATGGATATGATTATCTTGGCGAAGTATCAGAAATTGGTAAAAAAAATGTCGAGATTGTTGTTAATGAAAAAAATCCCAATATAAGTGAAGCAAACATTGGTATTAGCATCCTACAATCGGTAACCTCGCGAGAAAAACTCGACTTTATTTTTCAGAAGAATACAGAACTGGGAGTAAAAAATTTCTATTTAATTAATACCGAAAGGGTAAACTTTAAAATACCACCTAATAAAGTATCTAATAGAATTGAACATCTAAAAAAAGTCGTTATCTCTGCATGCGAGCAGAGCGGAAGGGCAGAAATACCAACCGTTCATGAAACAATTTTTGATTTAAATAAGTTAGCAAATGAAGATGATCATTCATGTAAGTTAATTTTGAATCCCTACACAGATTACTCACTATTTAATTTGGGGAATAACAACTTAACAAATAAACAAAGTTATCAGGTTTTAATCGGACCAGAAGGAGGCTTTTCAGAAGCTGAAATCAAAGTAGCGGAAAATGCTGGGTTTAAATCATTATCTTTAGGTAAAAGAGTATTACGAACAGAGACGGCTTCCTTAGCAATAACAAGTGCCTTATTAGCCTTAACTAATAATTTTGTATAATTTACATAAATTTATATAAAAATAAATATAAATATTGTAAAATATACAATATGAATCTTAAAGAGCTTAGAACCGATAGAAAGTTAACTATTACCAACCTCAGTCAAATCCTTGACTTGGACCCTGGTAATCTTTCAAAAATTGAACAAGGAAAACTAAAACCTTCTTTACCAGTTCTAATAAAATATTCAAATTACTTCAAAGTCTCCATTGATAATTTAGTGGGGCAATCGAGCGTCGACTTTATATCCACCTTTAGATCTGCAGCCCCGTATATTTATCATTATAGAAATAAGATATTCGTTATTGCATTTGACGGTTTTGCCCTTGAGAGTAACTCTTTTGTCAATTTATGTACTGATATTAATCTTCTTCACTCTTTAGGAATTAAAATCATTCTAATTCATGGCATCAGACCTTTTATCGATTTAAGATTGGATAAAAATAATATTAAATCAAGATTCCATAAGCATCAAAGAATTACCACAGCTGAGATGATGCCTCATATCATTGAAACTAATGGGTTGGTTAAAACAAAAATTGAAGCGGCTTTATCTTCCAATATTTACCACAATAATATCTTTAAAAGTGAGTTGAAAATTTCATCTGGTAATTTTCTTATGGCGAAACCGAGAGGTGTTATTGATGGAGTTGATATGGAACAAACAGGTGTCATTAGGGAGATTAACCATGAAGCAATCATTGAAAAACTTAACCACAATGAAATCGTCATCATGTCTCCTATTGGATACTCTCCTATTGGGGAAATATTTAATTTATCTTTTGAATCATCGGCAAGTAAAATTGCTTCGTCAATTCAGGCTGAAAAATTAATTTATATCACTGAAAATAATGGGGTACAAAATATTAGAGGTGAATATATATCTGAAATGACAAGCATCAAATTAAACAATTTGATAACTCATATTAAAGAATCAGAGCATCCAGAATTTATAGATAAAAATACCCTGCCGATATTGGAAGGTACAGCTGAAGGTTTAAAAGAAGGCTTAGCAAAAATTCATCTAGTGAATAGGCACGTTAATGGTTCATTAATCATGGAGTTATTTACTAACCAAGGCCAGGGTACTGTTATTACTCCAGAAAAAATAGAGAAATTCAGATCTGCCAAGATACAAGATGCCAAAGTGATTGAAAAAATGATTAATCCACTAATGAAAAACCAAATCATTGTAGACAGGAGTCTTGAAAAGATAGAAATGGAAATACAAAATTTCCACATTTTAGAGTTTGATAATAAGATACTTGGGTGTGCTCAAGTTAAACATTATGATGGTATTTCTGAAATTGCTTGTTTTGCAATAAATGAAAATTACCAAAATATGGGTTATGGGAAAAAACTTTTAGAGTATTGTGAGAATGAATGTAAGAAAGTGAATAACAAGACATTTATTATGACAACTCAATCTAGCCATTGGTTTATGGAAAATGCATTTAAACAAGGCAGCATCAATGATTTACCTGATGAGAAAAAAAAGGAATACTCCCCACAACGAAATTCAAAAATATTTTTAAAGGAATTGGAGCAATAATGGCACCGAATGACAAAGCAAAAATACTTAGTGAAGCATTGCCTTACATAAAGCAATTTTTTGATAAAACTATTGTGATTAAGTTTGGTGGCAATGCCATGATAGATGAACAACTTAAAAGCTCTTTTGCTATGGATGTAGTCTTATTGAAGTTGGTAGGTATGAATCCAGTTGTTGTTCATGGAGGAGGCCCTCAGATTAATGAACATCTTGAGAAAATTGGTAAGAAGGGTGAATTTATTAATGGGGTAAGAGTGACTGATGAAGAAACTATGGATGTTGTGGAAATGATTTTAGGTGGTCAAATAAATAAAGAAATTGTTCATCAAATCAACATGCATGGCGGGAAAGCAGTTGGTCTTACTGGGCAAGATGGAAACTTCATTCATGCTTCAAAGCTTGATAAAGATAAAGATGGTAAAAAAATAGACCTTGGCTATGTCGGTAAAATTGAGTCCATTGATCCTAGCCTGATTGATTTTCTGGATACTGGTGACTTTATTCCTGTAATCGCTCCAATTGGAATTGGTTCAGATGGAAAAACTTACAACATTAATGCAGATGTTGTCGCAGGTAAATTAGCTGAAGTTCTCATGGCAGAAAAATTAATTCTAATGACTAACACCAAAGGTGTTCTAGATAACCAAAATAATCTGATTACAGGAATTAAGCCAAACGATATTGAAACATTGATTAATGATGGCACATTAAGTGGCGGCATGTTACCAAAAATAGAATCAGCTATGGATGCCGCAAAAGGCGGAGTCAATAGCGTACATATCATTGACGGCCGAGTTGAGCATGCATTGTTGTTAGAAATATTAACCAATCAAGGTGTAGGTACATTAATCAAAGGAAAAAACTAAAACAACTATGGGTATTTGATCTTGATGACACGCTTCATCACGCAAGCCCATATATTTTTAAGCTTATCAATCGAGATATGACTCAATATATATCTGAATATTTAGATATTTCACATGAGAGGGCTAATCTTTTAAGAGCAGACTATTGGAAGAAGTATGGCTCAACATTAAGAGGATTAATGATCCATCATAAAATCAATCCCAATGATTTTTTAAATAAGACTCACAACTTAAAAGATATTGAAGCAAAAATTGAGCCTGTAAAATATTTAAAAACGATTTTAAAGACTATTAAAGATGACAAAATCATACTTACAAATGCACCAATTCATTATACAAAATTTATTTTAAAAAAATTAGATATTCATTATTTCTTTAAAAAAACTATTTGTATTGAGGATAACTTTTTCATATCCAAACCTGATATCCGTATTTTTAGAAAAATTAAACGAATGCCTTATCAAAAAATTATTCTTATTGATGATTCACTTGAAAATCTGAGGAGTGCTTACCAAGCAGGGTTAAAAACAATACATATTTCAAATATAAGAATAAATAAAAACTATGCTAGTAAAAAATTATATGGTCTTAGCGAATTATTCAAATTGAAAAGATTCTAAAAAATTAAGTCTCTGTTTATTAATATTTTCTGCAATATCTTCACCTGAAAGATCTGATGGGATGCTTATTGGTTTGTCTTTAAAAAAATTTTTCAACTTATCCTGATAAGCTAATAAAGATACATTAGAGTCATTTTGATCTATTAATAAATCCAGGTTCATTAAATTTGAAATCTTTTCAAACTTATCATCTTTATTAAAAAAACCAACTCTATTTAGAACATTCAACTGACCTATTGAAGAAAGAGTTTTAAAATTAAATAAATCTTTATTTAGTTCTTTAAAAGTATTAATTAGATTAAGATCTTTTTTGGAAAAATTAACTAAATAATCTTTGCAAAATCTAAAGTTGAATTTTTCTTGAAAGAAAAGCCAACACAAATTGAAGTCCTCAAAAAAGCGCTTATGTTTGAAAAAGGATTGAAAACACTCTGATAACTTTTTTTTATTATTGTTTTCAAAAATTTGATCAATTGCCCCAATATCTTCCAATGTCTCAAAAAAGATATGTCCATCTTTAAGTTTAAAGACTTTTTTAATCTCAATAATGATTCGATCATAGCTCAGGTGCTTCAATTCTCCTGCATTGACCATAGTTTTTAATAAGACTAACGTTTCCTCTGCAATTTTAAAATCAGATAATTTTGCTTTAAACCTTGCTAATCTTAATATTCTTAAGGGATCTTCCTTAAATGCATTTGAAACATGACGAAGTATTTTATTGTTGATATCGCTAATTCCATTAAATGGATCAATATATTTATTCTGATCATCTTTTGCTATTGCATTAATTGTTAGGTCTCTTCGGGCTAAGTCCTCTTCTAATGAGATAGATGGACTGGTAAAAAAAATAAAATCTTTATATCCAACTCCATTCTTTTTTTCTGTCCTGGCTAATGCATACTCCTCATGAGTATCAGGATGTAAAAAGACAGGAAAGCTTTTTCCTACAGGTTTAAATTTTTTCTCAACCATCTCCTCGGGAGTCGACCCAACAACAACATAATCTTTTTCCGTATAAGGATGCTTCAATATCTCATCTCGAACTGCCCCGCCTACTAAATAAATTTTCATAACTTGTTAATATGTGTCTCTAATTCATTTAATTCTGAAATAAATTCATAGGAATGATTAATTTCACATACATTATCCACTTGCAATGATTTCAAATTATCTCTGGTGATTATTTTCCTGGGACTTAATTCCAGCAGTGCAACAAATAATGATTCGAATACCCTAGGTAAACTAAATAAAATACATCTTAATTTTTTTATTTTTATTATAGTTTTTAAGATATCAAGAAAAGAATATGTTTTTGGTCCACCTAGTTCAAAAGTACGACTTTTAAAGGAATTATTTTGTATTAAAGCAGTAATTATAAATACCAAGTCCTTCACTGATATTGGCTGAAATAATGAATTAGGTGAAATTACCGCCATGAATGGACTAATTTTCATAATTTTAAAAAACATATTAATAAAATTATCATCTGTCCCAAAGATAATGGATGGTTTAAGAATAAAGGTTTTTAATTGGTTATTTTTTTGTAAAAGACTTTTTTCGCCCATATGTTTAGATTTTAAATAATTGCTTGCTTTTGATTCAGACTTTAATGCACTCACATGAATAAATTTCTTGATTTTATTTCTAATGCACAAATTTTGAATTATTTTTGGATATGTTGCGTGAATGGTTTTAAATGAGTTTTTTTTATCCTCATGTAAAATTCCCATTAAATTTATGACAATTTCTGATCCTCTGATATACCTCTCAATCACCCCAGGATTAAAAGTTCTTACCTCATGAAATCTAACATTGGGAAGGACTTTTAAAGGATGAATGGTTTTTTTGTTTCTTGTAATAACATCAACTTGAAAATTTTTAAAGTTTGCTAATTTTATTATCAGCTCTGAGCCAATAAACCCAGAGCCTCCAAAAATTACTATTTTTTCCATGTCAAAGATGCGTTATTCTCATAAAAATATAGATGACAACAACAATTAAAAAGGCTGTTATGGTATACCGAGTTATTTTTTTGACTAAATCCAAATAATTTTTATTTTTTGTTACTACATATAGAATTAATAAGACAATTAATAATAATGCTAATAAAAAAGCAACTGTCCTAAAAATCATGCTAGTGCTGCCTCATTATGAATTAATTCAAGTTGTTCTTTATGATTAATGATTTGCTGATAAACACTATCTGATTCTACCAATGAAACTAAATCATAAGAGTCTTTATCTTTCATGAGCAACCTCAATAGTTGGTTATTTATTTCATGGCCCGATTTAAATGCGCTAAACTTTCCAATAAGTGCGTGCCCTGTTAAATATAAGTCACCAAATGCATCAAGCACTTTATGTCTTACAAACTCGTCCTCATATCTTAATCGGTCGTTATTTATAATTTTATATTCGTCCATCACAATAGCATTATCCAAAGAACCTCCTTTAGCTAATCCATTAGATCTCAAGTACTCAACCTCCTGCATAAAACCAAAAGTTCTTGCTCGAGCAATTTCATCCACATAAGAGTCTTTGTAGTAATCTATGGATATAGAATTATTTCGATCAGCAAACACAGGGTGAGGGAAATCGATTGAAAAATCAATTTTAAAGCCATCATAGGGCTCCAACATTGCAAATTTACCGTCAATTTCATATTTCAGCGCTTTTTTGACCTTAATGAATTTCTTTTCTCTTTCTTGATTTATTGGTTCACCAGATTGGATTAAGTAAATAAATGGGTTTGAGCTACCGTCCAGAATAGGTACCTCAATTCCAGATATTTCAATAATAATGTTATCAATTGAATAGGCATATAAAGCTGACATGAGATGTTCCACTGTCATTACCTTTGCTGATTCTTTTTCAAGTGTTGAGCACAGCCTCGTATCAGAAACCAAAAAAGGATCTACCTTAATAGTATTATTCGAATTTAAATCTTTTCTTACAAACGTTATTCCACTGTCAGGTTTTGCTGGTAGGAGAGACAGAGTAACTGCATCTCCGGAGTGCAGGCCAACACCTTGAATAGATACCTTTTTAGAGATTGTTTTTTGAAAAATCATTTATTTCTTCGTAAAAATGACGGGATATCGTACTCGTCTTCGGAGACAGCACCACTATCTACTAAATTAGACTCATCCCCACCATCAAAAAAAACATTTGAAAAATCAGACTCAGTGCTTTGAGGTTTTTCTATTACATTAACAGTATTTAAATTATCTGATGGTTGATTATCATCAATAACCTCTGTATCTGATATTGATGGTTGGTCTTTTATTTCAGAAATATAGTTATCATCAAGACCGGTCGCAACAATAGTGACTTTTATTTTATTTTCCAGCTCATCATCGATGACATTACCAACAATAACGGTAGCGTCATTTGCGGTGATACTTTTTACTTCGTTCATCACATCAATATATTCTTTCATTTTAAATGAACTACTTGCTGAAATATTGACAAGAATTCCCTTCGCATTTTTTAATTCAATATTTTCTAGTAAAGGACTATTGATGGCCAATTGCGCAGCTTTCACAGCCCTGTTATCTCCTTCAAAAATACCTGAGCCTATAATGGCTGAACCCATTTCAGCCATTACTGTTTTCACGTCAGAAAAGTCAACATTAATCAACCCAGTGTGATTGATTATGTCGGAGATACCAGAGACTGAGTTATAGAGCACTTCATTTGCTGCTGAAAACGCGTTAATAAAAGTAACATCGGCTCCCAGTACATTCATTAATTTTTCATTTGGAATCACTATAAGCGAGTCCACATAACTTCTCAGCTCTTTTAAACCTTCTTCAGCGATTTGATTTCTCTTGCCTTCAAAACTAAACGGTTTGGTAACAACCGCAACTGTTAAAATGCCTAATTCTTTTGCAATTTCAGCAATAACTGGAGCTGCACCAGTCCCAGTACCTCCTCCCATGCCAGCAGTTATAAAAAGCATATCTGCATCTTGAATTGCGTCTTTTAATTTCTCTTTATCTTCAATTGCTGCTTGTTTTCCAGCATCTGGCCTAGCGCCCGAACCTAATCCTTTTGTCAGATGCAACCCAATTTGTACAATGTTATTTGCTTGGGATTTTTTTAAAGACTGTAAATCTGTATTCACTGATATAAAGTCAACTCCATGAATATTTCTCTCAATCATGTAATCGACAGCATTATTTCCACATCCGCCAACTCCAACAACTTTAATCAGAGCTTCTTGTTTTTTATTATCAATAACTTCAAACATTATTTAAAAGTTTCCTTGAAACCATAGTTTCATTTTTTCAAAAATTTGTATTAAAGAATTACCTTCAATTTTTCTTTTTTTATCATTTTCAAAATCCAATTTACCTCTTTTTATAAGACCTATTCCAGTCGCATATCTTGGATTTTCAATAATTTGCTTTAAACCACTTATTCCTTGTGGATACCCTATTCTAACTGATTGCTTAAAGTTTTTCTCGGCTACATCAGTAATATTGTTCATAAGAGAGGAACCACCAGTTATTACAATGCCAGAAGCAATCTTATTATGTAATTTAGAACGAATTAATTCATTAGTGACAAGCTCAAACAGTTCATTCACCCTTGGCTCAATAATCTCAGATAAATCTTTAATTGTTATTTTTTTCGGGGCTCTACCATCAACAAGAGGGACATCAATCATTTCTCTTGGGCTGGCTTTATTAGAATCACAACAACCATAATTAATTTTTATCTCTTCTGCAGACTGTTGAGGTGTTCTGAAAGCAACTGATATATCGTTAGTAATTTGATCTCCAGCTATAGGGATCACGGCGGTATGTTTAACAGAGCCGTCCTTATAAACAATAATATCTGTAGTGCCGCCGCCAATATCAATCAGACATACACCTAATTCTTTTTCATCATTGGTTAAAACTGCATCGGCTGATGCCAAGGGTTGAAGAATCAATTCCATTACATCTAAACCAGATCTTTTAATACATTTCACAATATTTTGAGCTGCTGCAATTGCGCCAGAAACAATATGGACTTTCACCTCAAGCCTCATCCCGCTCATTCCCCGCGGCTCTCTGATATCATATTGATCATCAATAATGTACTCCTGAACCAGAGTATGAAGAACCTGCTGATCAGGGGGAAGAGTAATTGCTTGAGCTGTTTCTATCACTCTTTCTACATCAGAATTATCTACTTCAAGATCTCGTATTTTAACCATACCAGTTGAATTAATACTTCTAATATGACTTCCTGCAATTCCTGTATACACCTCTTTAATTTTACAATCAGCCATGAGCTCTGCTTCTTCAAGAGATCTTTGAATAGCTTGCATCGTGGATTCAATATTTACCACCACCCCTTTTTTTAGACCGCGTGAAATATGCTGACCTATGCCAAGAATTTGTATTTCACCATCATTTTTAATTTCAGAAACAATGGTGACTATTTTTGAAGTTCCAATATCAAGGCCTACAATTAAATTTTTTTCTTCTTTTTGCTTAATCATAATTTAGGGTCATTTTTTTCTATTTTATCTGAAGAAATAGCAAAACCATCTCTGTATCTAAGATCTACACTAGTGATACGTTTATTCATATTCTTAAGAACAGTTTGAAAATTATCAACAAATCTTTTTAAAGCATCATCAGATTTATCATCATTTAATTTAATTGTCATGCCATCAGAAGTGTTTATTATCCAATCATCTTTTCTGGTGTATGTAATTTTATGAATTTTAATAAATTCAGCATTTAAAATTTCATTAAAAATAAAAAATTTATTTGTTATGTAGGGTAATTTCTCTTTTGGACCATATATTATTGGTAAATAATCCTCATAGGCTGCTCCAAAAAATTCGCCCTCCTCATTTATCAAGCCTTGCATTCCATACCTAGCTATAGGTTGGTGTTGGGTTATTAGCATTGTAATTCTATTTGGCCATTTTCGATATATATCCACATCTTTTATCCATGGAAGCTTTTTCATTCCTACCCTTAATTTATGAATGTTTAAAGAAAAAAAATTTCCTTCCAGGTAATTATTAGCGACCATTTGAACCTGCTCTCTTTCTAGGAATTTATATTCACCACTGAGGACAATCTCATCGATAGGGAACCATTTATCAAATGTGAAGGGAGTTGCTAATTTTACAATTAAAATTAGAATTCCAATCAAACAGATTCTAAAGAGAAACTTATATAGTATTTTTTCCAATGTATTATTCGATCAAATCAACGATATGGTGAACTGTTTGTTCAAAACTTAAGCCTGCATGTCTAGCGGCCAAAGGAAACAAACTATGATCTGTCATTCCAGGTACAGTATTAACTTCTATGAGATGTAAATTAAATTCCTTATCCATCATGAAGTCTACCCTTCCCCACCCTCTACATCCAATTGATGTGAATGCAGATAAAGCAATATTTTCCATTTCTTCTAATACTGTTGGATTTAAGTCAATTGGTTTGGAGAATATAGTTTCATTTGAAACGTATTTTGCATTGTAATCATAAAATTCATTTTTGGAAGAAATTTCTAAAACACCCAATGATTTATTACCTAAAATAGATACAGTGAATTCTCTACCTACTATAAATTCTTCAGCTATGACTATTGAGTCATATTTGAATGCATCAGTAAAAGCCGAAATTAAATCATCCTTATTTTTTACTAAATTAATTCCAAAAGATGAACCTGAAGATGATGGTTTCACAATGAATGGGTCACCTAGTTTTGTAATTATTTTTTTATAATCTAGATTAGTTTTATTTAGTATAAGAAATTGTGGAGTTTTTAATGCGCGATCATTCCAAATCAATTTGGAGTAAAACTTATTCATAGCAAGCATTGACGCTGTTGATGCCGATCCAGTGAAAGGAACTTTTAATAACTCAAGTAATGATTGCACTTTCCCATCTTCTCCATTTTTACCATGTAGGCAAATAAAAGCAGCATCAAAATTAACTAATGAACATAGATTGGAATTTTTTGGATCAATTAAAGATACCTCATAGTTTAAATTTTTTAGGGCTTGGTAAACTGCCAAGCCACTTTTGATCGAAATATCTCTTTCTTCTGAATCGCCGCCACTCAACAATGCAATTTTTTTAATCAACATTTTCTCCAATTATCTTCACTTCCAATTGCAAACGAATTTTTTTTAATTCCTCCACTTTATCCTGAGCATGATAAATTAATTGCTCTATATCTTTTGCAGTGGCATCTCCAACATTCTCAATAAAGTTAGCATGTTTATTGGATATTCTTGCATCTCCAATTTGAAAACCTTTTAATCCCACTTCTTCAATTAATTTTGCTGCAAAATTTTGTTCTGGATTCCTGAATGTTGATCCTGCAGTTGGCCAATTTAGCGGCTGATTACTCCTTCTTAATTTGAGTAAGTCATCAATTTTTTTCTCTTCATTTTCATCCTTATTTTCTTTAGATGGAAAATTAAACCATGCTCCAATAAATATTTCATCTTCTTTCTTTTTGACACTCCTGTATCCAATTTCGAAAGACTGTTTATCTTTTATATGAACGTCACCTTCATGATTCATAATTTTTACCTTGGAAACAAACTGCCAAATTTCACCGCCATAGCAACCAGCATTCATTGCAAGTGCCCCACCGACAGATCCTGGAATTCCTGCCAAAAATGCACAATTTTTTTTATTATTTTTTGCTGAGAATCTTGCCAATGAAGAGCATGAAATTCCACATTCTGCAAATATTAAATGATGATCTAAGAAAATATTTTTCAATCCTCGGGATAAATTAATTACTGTTCCTTTAATTCCCCCATCTCGAATAAGTAGGTTGGACCCAACTCCGATCACAGTAATAGGTTTTTTAAGTTTATTTATTGAAAATATTTTTTGTAACGCAGCCTCAGAACTTATTTCAACATAATATTCAGCAAGCCCGCCCACACGCCATGAATTATACTTTTTCATTGACACATCACTATAAATTACATCTTTATCCATCGATGTCGCCCAAAAGTTGACATCTTACCCAATTTCCAACCGAACCAGCCCCCATTACCAGAAGAATCTCGCTATCCTTAATCTTATCCTCAATGAACAATTTAGCATTAACCATATCATCAAGTACATAATTCTCATTTTTTATATTTTTTATTAATTCGTAGCTACTTATACCTTCAATTTCTTGCTCCCCTGCTGAGTAGATTTCGAATAAAAATAATCTATCAACCGTTGCTAATATTTGACTAAACTGTTCAAACAGATCTTTGGTTCTTGAATATCTGTGTGGCTGAAAAACTAAATTTATTTTTTTTCCTGGGAATCCTTTCTTAATTGAATCCAAAACGGCTTTTATTTCTGTTGGGTGATGTCCATAGTCATCTATTAGATTAATAATTTTTTTTCCTAATCGAAATTGTTCATACAAATCAAATCGTCTAGAAACCCCTTTAAATTTTTTTAAAGCTTTACTGATAACTTGAGGTTTGATATTCAAGGATATAGCTATAGCAATCGCTCCTAATGTATTTAAAATATAATGCCTGCCTGGCATATCTATTTCAATTGAAAATGATCTAAATTTTTTTTGACTGGAATTTACTCTAAAAAAAGATTTATTTTTTTTTATCACCACCTGGTCTGGATAATAATCAGCTTTTTTTGAAAATCCATAAGTAATAATGGGTCTAGCAATTAATTTTTGTATTGATTTAATATTTTTATCATCAATACATAAAAAAACTTCATTATAGAAAGGTATTTGATGGATAAAATCAACAAATGTTTGTTTCAACCTTTCTTCATCATAGCCATATGTTTCCATATGATCATTATCGATATTTGTCACCAATACATTGCTTGGATTTAGATGTAAAAATGATGCGTCCGACTCATCTGCCTCTACAATCATATACTTACTTTTACCGAGCCTTGCGCTTTGTTTAAGAGAATTAATTCTGCCACCAATCACGTAAGTTGGATCTAAACCAGCATCATTCATAATTGTCGCAAGAATACTTGTAGTCGATGTTTTTCCATGAGTGCCAGCAATGGCAATGCCTTCTTTAAAACGCATTAATTCAGACAGCATTTCTGCCCTTGGAATAATGGGGATATTTTGTTTTTTTGCTGCAACTATTTCAGGATTATTTTTTGGTATTGCTGTTGATGTAACAACCACATCTACTTTTTTAACATTTTTTTGATCATGTTTTGAAAAAATCTGAATTCCTCTTTTTCTTAAATGCTCAATTACAGAGGATTGATTTGGATCCGATCCAGAAATAACAAAATTCATATTGTGCATAATTTCAGCAATACCTGACATTCCTGAGCCGCCGATACCAACAAAATGAATATATTTGATTTTAGTTTCCATGTTATTTTATTTTATTGTAAATTTCTTTCACTGCATTTTTGTGTCTTAAAGACTTCATTTTTTTAGACATTTTCATACAATCATTTAATGAAATTTTATTAAGCATTCTCTCTAGTTTTAAATCAATTTCATCTTGTTTGCATATTAAAGCGCCCCCTTTATCAACACAGTATTCTGCATTTTTTTGCTGATGGTTATCAATTGCAAATGGGAATGGGATAAAAATAGCAGGTAAGCCAACTTGTTCTAGTTCAGCAACCGTCATTGCACCAGATCTAGCAATAACCAAGTCAGCCCATTTGTAGTATTTTTCAATGTTATCAATAAATTCTATGACATTTATTTTTTTATCATAGAGTTTTTCTATGGTTGATTTATTTCCTTTACCACATTGATGTATAACATCATATTTATTTAACTTATTTAAAATAATTGGTATTTTTTCATTGATAACTTGAGCACCCAAACTTCCGCCTAAGATTAAGATATTAATTTTATTTTTATCCTGACTGATTGTTTTTTTAATATTAGCTATCTTTTCTCTAATAGGATTTCCACATACATTAACGAATTGATTATTTTTCAATGGAAAAGCAGAAAAAATTTTTTCTGCAAATGGTGCTAGTAATTTATTGCTGGTTCCCATAATCGTATTCTGTTCATGGATGAATAATTTTTTTCTCATCAATTTAGCAGCGAAACCAACCGGGAGAGAAATATAGCCGCCAAAGACAAGCACTCTAGATATTTTGTATTTTTGAATTAACCACATTACTTTGATCAGACATAATGCAAATTTAAAAGGATAGCTAATTAATGAGATAAGCTTCTTTCCGCGGAACCCGCCAATAGCAAGAGAAATATAAAACATCTTTTTTTTATTAATAATTCTATTTTCCATGCCATTTGGAGTGCCAGCCCAAAATATATTAAATTTTTTATTGATTAATTTATCAGCAACTGCCATTGCAGGCATGATATGACCGCCAGTGCCGGCAGCAGCAAGAAGAATCGATGTTGTATCAGTTTTTTTTGGCTTTGATTTTATTTTCATAATCAATTCTCATCAAAATACCACTAGCAATAAATGTTACTAACAATGCGCTTCCTCCATATGAAACAAAAGGCAAAGTAAGTCCCTTAGTTGGGAAAAAACCAACATTTACACCAATATTAATAATTGCTTGTATACCAAACCAGATAGCAATCCCCTGTGCCAAAAGTGCAGAAAAATTATTTCTTAATTGCATGGATATCTTACTTATTCCAAATATTCTTATTATCATCAAAATATACAAGCAAATAATTAAAGTGAAGCCAAATAATCCTAACTCCTCAGAAAGTATAGCTAAAACAAAGTCTGTGTGAGCCTCTGGGAGATATTGTAGTTTTTGAATACTTTCGCCTAAACCAACCCCAAAAAAATCACCGCGCCCAATGGCAATCAATGAATGAGATAACTGCCACCCTTTTCCAAAAAGATCCTCAAAAGGGTCTAAAAATGTAGTAATTCGATCCATTCGATAGGGTGCAATCTTTAATAAAGCATACATTCCTACTGGAACTGAAAGTGTGAGACCAAGTATTAATTTTATTGATATCCCCCCAAGGAATAAAATCCCTAAAGATATACACACAACCACAACTAATGCGCCAAAATCTGGTTGGTTGATTAACAATGTTCCAACGATTGCAATCGCTAGAGAGATGGGTAGAAAACCTTTTGTAAATGTTCCAATTTGCCTAGATTTTCTTAAGACATAATCTGCAGCATAAATGATGGTAAATAATTTTACTATTTCAGATGGTTGAAAATTCATAAAGCCCAAGGGTATCCATCTTTGACTGCCGTTAACTATTTTTCCAATTCCTGGTATGAGAACAGCTATTAACAATATTAACCCCAAGATAAAAAAGGAAGGGGCAAATTTTTGCCAGAAACTGATGGGGATTAGAAATGCAATAAATCCACAAAACACAGATATGATGAGATACACAAAATGCCTGAGCAAATAATAGTAATTTTGATAATTAGATATCTGTTTTAGGGCTGCTACATCAACTGAAGCAGAGTAAACCATGACCAGACCAACTCCAGATAAAATCAAAATTATCCACAATAACAGCGGATCATAATTAGGCTGATTAAAATTATTTCGTAACTGCATTAAAAAATTTTTTTACATAGTTCAACAAATTGATTACCTCTGTCTTGATAATTCATAAACATATCTTGGCTTGCACAGCCTGGTGATAAAAGGATTATTTCATCTTTTTTAATTATCTGCTTGATTGACAATAAAATATCTTCTAACGAAACAAAACACTTCATATCAAATTTAATTTTTTTATTCGTGAGGTAGTCTTTGATAATCATGGCATCTTTTCCGTATAAATTTAAAGATGTTAGTTTTTCATTAAAAAAATTTTCAATTCCATCTAATGATTGATTCTTTAAATCGCCGCCGAAAAGCAAATGAATTTTTCCATTTACAGAATTTAATGCCGAAATTGAAGAAGCAAGATTTGTAGCTTTTGAATCATTAATAAAAATATAATTTTTATTAATCGAAATATATTCAAAACGATGAGGGATTCCTTTTTGATTTTTGAAAAATCTTCTAATCTTTTCAAATGGAATGTTGCAATTCATAATTTCTAGAAGTTTCAACAAATACAAAATATTCTTCACATTATGAATGCCTTTCAAATATGGGGTGTCAATCCTAAAAATTTTATTTTGATTTTTAAATATAAAAAAATTAGTATTGATTTCTTCGATGTGAAAATCTTTTAAGTCTATAGATATAGCATTTGAATGTTCATTAACTATTGCAGTTTTTTTATCATACAAAATAGTCTTAGAATGATTGGCTAACTTTAACTTGGAGTTTTTATAATCTATGAAGGAATTATATCTATCTAAATGATCTGGCTCTATGTTAAGAATAACACCGTAATCAAAAATTGTCTCCTTATCTAAAACCTCAATCTGATAACTGGATAATTCAACAACGATATAATCGTATTCATTTGGAGTGATTAATAAATTTAAAATTGGTACTCCGATATTGCCTACTGCTATAGATTTTAAATCATTGAATGACAAGATCGATGTAAGCAATGAGCAAAATGTAGTTTTTCCATTTGTACCAGTTATGCCAATTATTTTAGTTTTTTTCCTATCAATTTGATTTAAGAAAAAAGTATCATTACGAACAGGTGTATTACTTTTAATACACTTTTGAATAAATGATTTTCTTAAATCTACCCCTGGACTTACGAAACACTGCTCGATAATTGAAAAGTCAGTAATCTCATTTTCATTTTCACTGTATTCAATATTGTTTTTTTTAAAGAGACTTTTTTGATCTTCTGAAAATTTTTTATTATCTATTACCAATAACTTATGATTTTTTTTTATCAAATAAGAAACGATAGATTGGCCAGTTATGCCAAAACCATAAACAATCGTTTTTTTTTGAGAATTCATTAGCGAATTTTTAAACTAGCTAATCCAATTAAAACGAGCACCATAGTAATAATCCAAAACCTTATTACTACTTGGTTCTCATTCCATCCTTTTTTTTCAAAATGATGATGAACAGGTGCCATTAAAAATATTCTTTTGCCAGTTCCATATTTATTCTTTGTATATCTAAAATAGAGAACCTGGCTTGCTACGGAAAGTGTTTCCATAACAAAAACACCACCCATAATAAATAATACTAATTCTTGTTTTACCATAATTGCAATTGCTCCAAGAACAGCACCTAATGACAATGAACCGATATCACCCATAAAAACTTCTGCAGGATAAGCGTTAAACCATAGAAATCCTAACCCTGCACCAGCAATAGCTGCACAAAAAATAGTGATTTCTCCAGTTCCGCTAAGGAAAGGTAATTGAAGGTAGTTTGCAAAAATTTGATTACCAGTAACGTATGCAAAAAGACCTAGCGCTGAAGCTATCATAACCGTAGGCATGATTGCTAGTCCATCTAACCCATCTGTTAAATTAACTGCATTACTACTTCCCACAATAACAAGGTAAGATAAAACAATAAATCCAATAGTACCGATATATAAATAGGTAGACTTAATGTATGGTATTAGTAAATTCATATCCCCTAAATTATTGTTATGATTTAGAAGAAAATAAATCGCAATAAGTGCAATGACTGATTGAGACAAATATTTAACTCCTGCCGACAAGCCTTCAGAGTTTTTTTCTTTTATTTTTTTTAGATCATCTAAGAAGCCAATGAATCCAAATCCTATCAAGATAAAGAGCAATTGCCATAAATATGAATTTTTTAAATCTCCCCACAAAAGAACTGATGCAACTATAGATATTATAATTAGTAAACCTCCCATTGTTGGAGTGCCGGTCTTTTTTTGATGATCTGGACCATATTGTCTTACATATTGAGAAAGGCTGTATTCACCCATAATTTTTATAAATAAAGATCCAAAAAATAGAGAAAACCCAAGTGCAGTAATAATGGCTAAAACAGCTCTAAATGTAATGTAATTAAAAACATTTAAAAAATTAAGATCTAATTGTAAACACCTTAGTAATTCTAATATCATTGGAGCCGCCTTTTTAGTTGAGAAACAATATTTTCAAATGCCATGAATCTTGAAGCTTTTACCAAAATTATTGTATCTGTTTTTATTGCTGAAAGTGCTTTATCTACCAAATCATCATATGTCGAAAAATTAAAAATTGTATTGCTATCATTCTTATTGCTTGCAGCCTTAAATGCGCTACCCATAGTTAAAACAACATCAATATTAGTTTTTAATATTTTTTCAATTATTTGACGATGATACTTATCACTTAATTCACCTAATTCACCCATATCCCCGATGATTAATATCTTAGTCTTTTCTGATTGATTTATATAATCAATTGCAGATAGTAATGAAGATGGATTTGAATTATAACTATCATCGATTAACTCAACATTTTCTTTGAGAATATATTTTTTAAATCTACCATTTGTAGATTCAAGGTTACCAAAATATTTTTCTAATTCTTTAAAATCTATTCCCATATTTAACAAAGCAGCGCATGCAATAGCAAAGTTTTGAAGATTATGTTGTCCAGTTAATTGGAATTTGATCCTGATTGATTCAGATTTATAAGCCAATTCAATGTCATTAGGCTTAATGTATTTGAATCTTAATGCATCTAAATCATCATTGTTATTTGAAATACAGAATGTTTTTCCAGGAGACTGATTCAAGATCTGAAAATATTCGTCATGTTTATTTATAATTTTTAATTCATTTGTTTTTAAGAAATGAAAGATATGTTTTTTTTCTTCTGCAATTTTTTCTTTTGAGCCAAAATTGCCTATATGTGCATCACCGATATTCGTAATGATTGAAATATTTGGACGAATAATATCAGCTAAATGAATAATCTCGCCAGGATGGTTTGTTCCTATCTCAAATACAGCAAATTTCTCAACACCTTGAGATTGCAAAATAGATAATGGCAATCCAATTTCATTATTGTAATTCCCTTTAGTTGACAAAACAGCTTCATCATAAAACTTGTTTTTTAAAAAGTGGACAATTAAATCTTTAGTGGTTGTTTTCCCATTGCTGCCTGTGATAGCCACTTTTGTTAAGGATAATTTTTTAAGAATTAGTTTAGATAATTCAATTAAAAATTTTTTACCTGATTTAACAATTGCATATCCTACATTGGATTCTTGTTCTCTATTTGTAATGAAAAATAATGGCTTTTGTTTTATTACATCAGCAATAAAATTATTTCCATCAAATCTATCTCCCTCTAAAGCCAAGAAAATTTCATTTTTTTTAAATGTCCGCGAGTCTATATTGATATTCGATGAATCAAACATCAAATCATCGTCAAGATTGTTGGTTTTAATTAAAAGATGCTTTATATCTCTTATGGATAATTTCATAATTAATTTGTGTCCATCACTACTTTTTTATCAGAAAAATCAATTTTTTTATTTTTAATAATTTGATATTTTTCATGACCCTTTCCAGCAATGACAACAATTGGATAGTTGTTTTTTTTGATGGCATATTCAATTGCCTTTTTTCGATCTAAGATAACTTTTTTTAAACATGAAATACTTTCACTGATTTGATCTGCAATTAGTTTTGGATTCTCATTTCTAGGATTATCATTCGTGATGCAAACAAAATCAGCATAATTATTTGCTACATTTCCCATTAATTTTCTTTTACCCTTATCTCGATCTCCACCACAGCCAAATACAAGAATTATTTTTCCTTGATAAATTTTTCTTATTGCTTGAAGAAGATTTTTCAATCCATCTGGAGTGTGGGCATAATCAATAATTACTTTTTTTGGTATGTTATTAATATTTTTATTAATTACGTTCATGCGGCCATCAGGAAGGGGAAGCCTCTTAATGACTTCAATAACTTTATTTATGTCTATTTTTTTTAAATAACAAATACAAATAGCACTTATTAAATTATATAAATTAAACTCTCCCATTATATTAGTTTTAAAGGTATGAATTTTATTAGCTATTTGTAAACTAAATTCAGAATAATTATTATTCAAAGATTGCTGCTTCATATTAATAATTCTTACGTTAGCTTCTTTGCTAAATCCAAATGTAAAAATTTTTTTGTTAAGTTTGATTAAATTCTTTGCCAATCTCATGCCATAAGAATTATCAATATTAATTACCGACTCTTTTTTTACGTTTTCTAAAAAAAACTTTTCTTTAGACAGAAAATAATTATTCATTGTTTTGTGATAGTCCAAATGATCCCTGCTTAGATTAGTAAAAATTCCATATTCAAAATTTAGCTCATGAAGTCTCCCTTGATCTACGCCATGCGAAGAAACCTCTATAACAAAATTTTGAATATTTTTTTGTATTCCTTTGTTAAAAAGACTATACAAAACAAAAAGGTCAGGAGTGGTATTGATTATGACTTTTTCTCTAGAGATAGTACCCATCAATTTTGATGTTTTTTCAAGTTTACCTAATAGATGATTTAACCAAAAAGCGGTCGATGTTTTTCCATTTGTCCCAGTTACGCCATATAGTTTAATGTGCCTATTTAAATTACCATACACTTTATCCAAAATCTTTTTTTGTTTTCTTGCAAGATTAAGAACCCCTAAGAATTTTATTTTTGGATATTTTTTTATAAAGGGGGTGGCATCAAAATTAGCCTCCTCATACATAATTAATGAGGCTCCATTACTAATAGCATGATCTATAAATTCACGGCCATCAGTAATTTTTCCAGGATAAGCACAAAATGCATACCCTTTTTTGACATTTATACTATTATTTGTGATTTTTTGGGGGGTAATACGTAAAGATTTATAATTTTGCATCACCAGTTTGTGGCTTGACCATGTTATTCATAAGATTTTCATTTAACTCTTTATCATAAGGCACATCGAAGAGTTTAAGTGCATCTTTCATTATATCTTTAAAAACTGGTGCAGCTACTGTGCCTCCGTAATAACTATCTTTTGATGGATCATCAATCATCACCGCTAATATAAATTTTGGATTATTACTAGGGGCTATGCCTACAAAAGATGCAACATATTGATTTACATATTGGCCGTTTATTACTTTTTTTGCTGTTCCTGTTTTTCCTGCAACGGTATAGCCTGGAATTTTAGCTTTTCCACCTGTGCCGCCATCTTCTTCAACAACAGATTGCATAAATGATCTCATTTTTTTTGCCACGTTTTGTGAAATTACTTTTTCTCCAACTTTTATTTCTTCACTGGTATAAAGTTTTGGTTTTAAAACAACACCATCATTAGCAAAAATAGTATAGGCTTGAGTGAGCTGAAGAAGATTTACACTTACCCCATATCCATAAGGCATTCTTGAGTGATCGATATCTCTCCAAGATGTATATGTCCTTAATTTACCAGTTACTTCTCCTGGAATCTGGCTATGAATCTTTTTGCCAAACCCTAATTTATCATAAGCTCCCCAAAGTTCTTTAGGTGATAATCTAGTCCCAATAATTGCAGCTCCAACATTTGAAGAAGTTTTTATTACATCTTTAATTGTTAATTCATTTTCTGGATGATCATCTCTAATATAAGTCTGACCAACTTTTAATAATCCATTATTTGTATTGATAATTTCATTTATTCCTACTTTTTTCTTTTCGAGCGCATATGCTACTGAGATTGGTTTTAAAGTCGAACCAGGCTCAAAAGTATCGGTAACTGACCTATTTCTCATTGCATCTAGGTTTGTCACTGAGGCGTTAGGATTATATGAAGGGTAATTTGTCATTACCAGAATATCTCCATTTTTTGCATCAATTAAAACAGCAGAACCAGATTTAGCTTCATATCTCTCAATATATTTTTTTAAAGATTCATAAGCAGTATGTTGAAGCCTGCTGTCTATTGTTGTAAAAACATCAGAACCATTCTTTGGTAACTTAAAATCATGTAAATCATCTATTATTCTTCTACCGCCATCTATTACAACTTTTTTGTGCCCCTTCTCTCCGGTTAATATAGAATCCCACTGTTTCTCTAATCCCTCATGTCCAATACCATCAAGATTAGTTTTCCCAACAATATGAGCTGCTGATTCCCTGTTTGGATAAAAACGCCGATATTGTTTATCAAGATTTAAACCTGCTATTTTAAGTTCTGATATTTTTTTGGCTGATTCCGGCGAAACACTCCTTTTAATATATATAAACCCTTTATTTTTATTTTTAATTTTTTGTCGTAGGTTTTTTTCATTAATTTTGAAGATTGTTGCAATATCACGTATGTTCTCGTTGGTAATGTTATTAGATATTGACAATCCGATATCATAAGTAGGGCTACTTACTGCTAATAATTTATTATTCCGATCATAAATCTTTCCCCTGTATGAATGAAGAATTTCATTTCGAACACTAAACCCATCACCCTTGTTTTGTAAGAAATCTTTTTTTATTTGTTGCAGATAAAGTGCTCTAGAAAATAACATTAAAAACAACAACAACAATAGAGAAAGGACAACTCGCCGTCTATTTTTTGATAATTCAAAAATATCACTCTGGTGGCTAAATTTTTTCATTTATTTTCCAATTGAATGATGTTTTCAGAATTAGCTTCAATCATATTTAATTTATTTTTAGCAAATTCTTCAATTCGTTTACTTCCTGATTGATCTGTATTTTCAAGCTCAAGCTTAGTCTGCTCTTCTTTTAACTCAATTTCTCTTTTTTGTTCCGAGTCTAATTGAGAGAAATTTGTTCGATACAAGTGCTCTGAATTAACTTTTAACAATGCAAAGATAATAAGAATTACAAATAACAAAAAATTTAATTTGATCATTTCTTTTCTACCCCCCTTAACCTCGCACTTCTGGAACGGGGATTGACCTCTATCTCTTTAGGTGAAGCAACAAAATTACAAATAACATTTGCTTTAGTTTCCTCGTGATGATCTTTGTTACGGATTGGGATAAATTTTGGAATCGTGTCAGGAGGTAATTTTGTAATTTCTTTGAAAAAATTTTTAACTATGCGATCTTCTAAGGAGTGAAACGTCAAAGCTAGAAGTCTTCCTTGTGGTTTTAACGCATCAAATAAAAATGGGAGTGCGTCTGATAATTCATTCAATTCTTGATTTACTTCAATTCGTAAGGCCTGAAAAACTTTCGTAGCTGGATGTTTTCTTGAATTATTATATGGCACAGCTTTTTTCACTATATCTGCTAACTCTAAAGTTGAAGTAATATTTTTTTCGTCTCTAATCTTGCAAATACTTGAAGCTATTCTTCTAGCAAACTTTTCTTCACCATAATTTCTAAAAATTTTTATTAAATCTGATTCGTCATATTTATTTACAATTTCATTTGCATCTAATGTCTGTGATTGATCCATTCTCATATCAAGAGGACCGTTATGCATAAAACTAAAGCCTCTTGCAGCATCATCTAACTGGGGTGATGAGACACCTAGGTCCATGAACACCCCATCAAGACTTTTTTTTTTAAAGATTTTGCAAAATTTAATATTGATGAATGATGAATTTCAAAACGCTCATCATGAATTAATTTGGCTGAATTGATTGCCTCATGATCTTTATCAATAGCAATTAATTGGCCATTTTGTTCCAAATTGTCTAATATGATTTTGGAATGGCCACCACGTCCAAAGGTGCAATCCAAATATGTTCCATCTTTATTAGTGATTAAATGTTCGTTTACCTCATATGGCATTATTGGAAGATGCATAAAATTTCTCATAAAGAAAATCCTTCAAGCTCATGAAAGTTTTCAAGATTTAAATTTTTCACTGTGCTGTTAATTTTTTTTGACCAAGTGCTCTTGTCCCATATTTCAAAATGAGACCCTTGTCCTAACATGATTATTTCTTGTTGGATTCCTGCAAATTCTCTTAAAGAGGCTGATAGTAGAATTCTACCTGCTTTGTCTGGATCAACTTCATCCGCATATCCAACCAAAAGTCTTTGAAGTGTACTAATTTTTGGATCAAAACTTGACAGAGACATTAATTTTTTTTCTATTGGCGTCCAACTGAGAAGGTTGTATAACACTAAACATTTATCTGGATGGGCGGTAAGAATAAGTGAAGAATTTTGCTCAAAGAGTTTATCCCGAAATTTTTTCGGTACTGCTAATCTAAATTTGTCATCCAAAGCAACAATGCTTGAACCTCTGAACATCTAAAATCCCCTATTGAGCGAGGGGAATGTGAAATAGTTAACAACCCTTAGTAATGTTAATTATTTCCCATTTTTTACCACTTTTTCCCCTCATACACACTATAGGCAAAAAAAAAGCGCTTTGCAAGCGCTTTTTTTAATAAAGTCAATAAGTTAGCCTATAAGCCGGGTTCTGTATTTGTGCAGTCATTCATCTTGAACAATGATTACTCATTATCTCTAGCGGCCTACCCGATAACAGCACGAGCCATACTATCGTTATCCTATTTGGCCTTGCTCCTGGTGGAGGTTACCGCGTTTCACCGTAACTAAATACGCTCGTCTCTGTGGCCCTATTCCTCATTTTACAATGGTTGGCTGTTAGCCAACACCATGCTCTTTGGAGCCCGGACTTTCCTCTATAAATAGCGACTGCCCGGCTAACTTAGAAATATTATAACTCCTTTGCTATAGACCATGAAATCTTTTGATTAGCCATAAATGGAATAATTTCTTGATCGCCAACAGCATATGATGACTGAACTTCAAATATCTCTTTTTTAAATGTAATTTGTTTATCTGTTTTTGCTAATCTATAGAAATGAGAGCTATTATTCACGCAAAAATCCTCAAATTTTTCTAATGCGCCAGCTTTATCAAATGCATCTAAATAGATAACCAATGCCGTTGATGCAGAAAAAATACCTGCGCAACCACATGAACTTTGTTTTTGATTTTTATAATGTGGTGCGCTGTCTGTTCCTAAAAAAAACTTTCTATTTCCTGAAAATGCTGCTTCAGCGATTGCTTTTCTATGAATTTCTCTTTTCACTACAGGCAAACAGTAATGATGAGGATTTAACCCTCCAGACAATAAATCATTCCTATTTAAAACCATATGCTGAGGTGTAATAGTTGCTGCAACCAAATCAGCAGAATCTTTCACAAAATCAACAGCATCCTTTGTGGAAATATGTTCAAAGATTACTCTCAATTCTGGAAAATTTTGAGTAATTAACATCAATTCATTGATGAATAATTTTTCTCTATCAAATATATCTGTTTCTGGATTATTTACTTCCCCATGAACCAATAATGGTAAATCATACTTTTCCATCCATTCAAAAATCTTGTAACAATCTTGAATATTGCTCACACCATTGGAAGAATTTGTTGTCACTCCAGCGGGGTAAAGCTTTACACCAATAATCCTGGAATCTGATGCGCCTTCGCTGATATCAATTTCCTTAATATCTCCTGTTAAATACATTGTTACTAGAGGTTTAAAATGAGAATGATTAGATACAGTTTGAATTTGTTCATAATACTTTAAAGCTTTTTTATATGTTGTGACTGGATCTATCAGATTAGGCATAGCTACAGCATAATGAAAATGTTCTGCCGTAGCATTTACTGCAAAATCTAACAAATTACCTTCCCTAAAATGAACATGCATATCATTTGGAAGTTTGATTGTAATTAATTCATTCATTTTTTAGCTCAATACCTATATTATAAATTTTTTTCTTATTGCCATTATAAAACTCTGAGACAATTGCAGCAGCTTTCTTTAACGGCAACTCTTTCATCAATACTTTTAAGAGTGCAATTTCCTCATTTGAGATTGATTTCTCTTTTATTTTGTTTGGGATAACTATAATAACAAATTCACCCTTTAATTCTTGAGGGGAATCCTTAAAGTAACTTAATAAATCTTCTGCTGATTCAGAATAAAAGCTCTCAAATAATTTTGTCATCTCCCTCGCTATAAACAATTTTGTTGATGGTGATATAAAATTAACAATATTCTCTAAAAAACTT
This sequence comes from Candidatus Methylolitoribacter marinus, assembly GCF_051853155.1. Lineage (GTDB taxonomy): Bacteria > Pseudomonadota > Gammaproteobacteria > Burkholderiales > Methylophilaceae > BACL14. The sequence goes on along the minus strand of NZ_CP124221.1, from coordinate 189,210 downwards.
AAAACTCTTTTTGGTGATTCATAGAATATTGTTGGTTTTTGTTGTTGATTTATTAGATGTAAAGTTTCTTCGATGGCATTTAATTTAGTTGGTAAAAATCCTATGAAGTTAAATCTTCCATCATCTATTCCTGATACAGAAAATGCTGAAGTTATAGCAGAGGGTCCAGGTATTGGCTCTATTTTAATATTTAAAGAACGAGCTTGATTCACCAAAAACATTCCCGGGTCACTAACACATGGGGTTCCAGCATCAGTCACATAAGCTATAGCTTCACCCTCTGAAGTAGCTTCTTCAATAATTTTTAGTGCAGCAGCCTTTTCGTTATGTTGATGGATTGAGTAAATCTTTTTATTTTGAATACCTAAATGATTCAATAATTTTTTTGTTACTCTTGTATCCTCACAGGCTATAATTTGACAAAATTTAAGAGTTTCAATTGCCCTTAAAGTGATGTCTTTTAAGTTGCCAATTGGAGTAGCAACAATATATAGTGTAGTTGACATTTTTTTACCTTGTTATAATAACTCTAGTATACAATTTAAAAATATTAAATTTCTTTATTGAAAAATGCCTATTAAATTTATATCAATATTACTTATACTCTTTACTTTATCTGCCTGTGCACCAACTGCTGTCTTGACAGTTCCTTCTTCGATAGCAGACAGAAGAACAACTGGAGTACAAGTAGAAGATCAGGCAATTGAATTCAAAGCAACATATGAGTTTCAACAAATTAAGGGCAACTTTAAAGCAAGTGCGACAAGTTACAATCAAAATGTTTTACTAACAGGGGAGTCTGAATCTCAGGAGCTAAAAGATAAGGTTGAATCTTCAGTTGCAAAAATAAAGGGCGTCAAGGGAATATATAACGAAATTTTAGTAACCAAACCTCTTCCGTTAAAAGAGAAAGTAAAATCAAAGACCAAAGACTATGGGATCACGACCAATGTCATTGCAAGACTTGTTAAAGAAGAAACTAAGTCCAATCTCTCACCAGTTCATGTCAAAGTAGTCACTGAGAGACAAATTGTTCACCTTATGGGAATTCTTTCTTCCGAGGAAGCAGAAGAAGCTGAAAAAATTGCAAAAACTAGTAAAGGGGTTGTAAAAGTTAAAACTTATTTTGAAATTGACAATCAATACAAAAAAAATTGATTTATTTCATAAATGTTTCTATAATAATCAGACAATTCAGTTTTTCCATAATTCGTCACTAATTTAACATCCAAATATAAAAAATCATGAGTAATAATATAATAAACGTAACAGATTCGAATTTTGAACAAGAAGTCCTAAGTTCCGAAATACCGGTTTTGCTTGACTATTGGGCTGAGTGGTGTGGTCCATGCAAAATGATAGCTCCCATTTTGAACGACATTGCTGATGAGTACTCAGGTAAAATTAAAATTGCTAAGCTAAATATTGATGAAAATCCTGGCACTCCAGCTAAATTTGGCGTTCGCGGAATACCCACTTTAATGATTTTCAAATCCGGATCCATCGAAGCAACCAAAGTAGGAGCTATGTCTAAATCTCAACTTTCTGCATTTATTGATTCAACAATTTAATTATGCAAATCTCTGATCTCAAACACTTACCAGTAACAAACCTTATTGACCTAGCAAATGAAAGTAATGTTGATAATGCTGGTCGAATGCGAAAACAAGACCTTATCTTTGCAATTTTAAAAAATAAAGCTAAAAATGGTGAGACATTATATGGTCAAGGAACTCTTGAAGTTCTGCCAGATGGATTTGGTTTTCTCAGATCAGCCGATACATCATACCTTGCTGGACCGGATGATATTTACGTCTCTCCATCTCAAATAAGAAGATTTAACCTTCATACTGGTGATACGGTTGCAGGAGAAATAAGAACTCCTAAAGATAGTGAAAGATATTTTGCATTAGTTAAGGTTGAAAAGGTTAATGAAGAGCCGCCAGAAAATACAAAGAATAAAATCCTCTTTGAAAATCTTACCCCTTTATTTCCCACTGAGAGGCTCAACCTTGAAAGAGATATATCGAGCGAAGAAAATATTACAGGCAGAATAATTGATATGATTGCTCCTATTGGAAAAGGGCAAAGGGGCTTAATAGTTGCAAGCCCAAAAAGTGGTAAAACAGTTATGATGCAAAATATTGCTCATGCAATTACTGCAAATCATCCTGAAACCGAACTTATTGTCTTGCTAATTGATGAAAGACCAGAAGAAGTTACAGAGATGAGTCGATCAGTCAAGGGTGAGGTGGTTGCCTCAACATTTGATGAACCAGCAACACGCCATGTACAAGTTGCTGAAATGGTTATTGAAAAAGCAAAAAGGATGGTAGAACATAAAAAAGATGTTGTTATCTTGCTTGACTCTATTACAAGATTAGCCAGAGCCTACAATACTGTTATTCCATCATCAGGAAAGGTGTTAACTGGTGGTGTGGATGCAAATGCATTGCATAAGCCGAAAAGATTCTTTGGTGCAGCCAGAAATACAGAGGAAAGTGGCTCATTAACTATCCTTGCTACAGCTCTTATTGACACAGGTTCGAAAATGGATGATGTCATTTATGAAGAATTTAAGGGTACTGGTAATATGGAGATTCATCTTGATAGAAGAATGGCAGAAAAACGTCTATATCCAGCTATTAACGTAAATAAATCTGGTACCAGACGTGAAGAGTTATTGATCAGTCAAGAAGTGCTGCAAAAGATTTGGATTTTAAGAAAACTGCTTTATCCAATGGATGATATTGAAGCTATGGAATTCCTCATGGATAAAATTAAATCAACAAAGACAAATGATAATTTTTTCGATAGTATGAGACGGGGATAATCTTGCTTTTTTAGCAAATTAATATGATAATACGCAACTTAATTTATATTTAAACCGATTATTATGAAAAAAGACACACATCCGAAATATCCTGAAATAAATGTTACTTGCAGCTGTGGTAATACCTTCACAACAAAGTCAACAGCAGGTAAAGATTTAAATATTGAAGTTTGTTCTCAATGTCATCCTTTTTACACAGGTAAACAAAAAATTGTTGATACTGCAGGACGAGTTGAGAAATTTAAACAAAAATATGGAATGTAATTTTCTATCTATTTAAAAAATAGGCAGCAAAGCTGCCTTTTTTTTTGTATATTACTTTTATGAAATACTTTTTAGATCATGATTGGCAAGGAAATATGCAAACCCCAAAGAAAAAAGTTGGGGAAAAAGCCAAAATCAATTTTCTAATCATTTTTGCCACAATATACTTAGTTTTTGGGCTTTTTACTCATAGCCCATGGAGGCCGCTAGAAACTAATTCCTTTAGTATTTTTGCTAATATTTTTTTCAATGGTGACATTTTAGCCCCTCATCTTGCTAGCATTAATAGTTTTGATCATGGTCATATTTATGAAATTCTTGGCGCAATCTTTGCAAAAATTATTTTTTTTCTAGAGCCTCACAATGCTGCACGTCTAGCTAATATTCTCTGGCTAGCATTAACCATGATAAGCATTGGTCTAACCAATCGAGAATTAAGAGGCTTTGGTTATGGTAGACAAAGTAATATCATTTTTCTGTCATCAGTTGGGCTTTTTTTTACACTACATACTTTTACACATGAAATAGCCATCTTAACTGCAGCAAGCTTATGCTTATATTCATTTTCCCTTTCACACCGAAGACCTTTTCGAGCCTCTATTTTATTAGGTATTTCTATAATAATTGGCTTACTTTCAAAAGGATTAATGTATTTAATCCCAATAATTGGAATCACTGCCACACTAGCAATACTGCCTAACTGGAATTATAGGCGAACTATTATTTTTGCTGGCTTGGGTTTGTTATCAAGTCTTCTTTTTATAGGTGTCTGGATATTTCTTCTATCCTTATATCATCCTAATAGTTTAGAAAAATTTTTATTTCCCTTGATAAGTTTTTCAACTGAAAATATTAAATACTACTTTGTAAACTTGCTATGGTTTGCATGGCCAGCAGTACCATTGTTTATTGTCACATTATTTAATGAATTTTCCACTTTTCTTAAATACAAAAGAACAAACTTGCCTCTAGTTTTTCTTGCTTGGTTTTTCTTACTTTTAATATGCGAAAGTCAAATTAGTCAGGTCAAGTTGGTGATTTTATTGCCTGCCATAGCGATCATAGCAAGCTCATCCATTGACTCTCTTCAAAGGGGAGCATCTGGAGCATTAAACTGGTTTGGTATTCTTATTTTTTCTGCAATTACATTAATACTCTGGATTGGTTGGTTTGCATTAAATTTTGGTATTCCCTATAAAATTCATGAAAGAATGGTTTACCTTTCCGGAAACCTTACGCCAGAATTAAACTTTTTTCATATTTTTTTGGCTTTAATTTTTCTTATAGTTTGGATTACATCGCTTTGGAAAAATAATCTTACTAATCGATCCTCTGTTACTAATTGGGCTTTGGGAATTACTCTTGCATGGGTTACAACTACTTTATTATGGTTTCCAATGATAGAAAATCGAAAAGATTATGGTCAAATATTCAAACAAATAAATGCTATTAATATCCCATATAATCAGTGCATGATAGCGAATGATTTGAATAACAGTTTTGTAGATTTAATTTTTTACTATACTCAAATTGATATAAGAAAAAATGATAAAAATTGTAAATATATAATATTCCACAAAGACATTAGATCGATATCAAGTGATCCTGAATTTAAAAGTCGTATTTTGTGGGAAGGTAAAATGCCAAATGACAAAAAGACATTTTATATAATGAAAAACTAAATTAGTTTTATCGCATCCAAAACTAATTGGTGGATGTTATCTATATCTCCCTGTTCAGCTATTTCTTTTAGTTTAACTCTCATTTTTGGGGACCAAAATTTCTTAAGGTGTCCAGAAACACCCTCAATCGCCTCCGCTTGATCCGGATAAGCTTGAAAAAAACTGGCAATTTGATTTGCCATATTAACTATATGTTGATCATTCATGGCGAATATTTTACTCGATTATTCTATTCTTGTGACTATATACAACGAATCTTTTATCTCTTGCAAAACCAATCACTGAGAGATCATGTTGTAAAGCTAAATTTACAGCCATCGATGTAGGTGCAGAAATCGCAATCAAAATTGGTATGTCTGTAACCAAAACTTTTTGAACCATCTCATAACTTGCACGGCTAGAGCATACAATAAAAGAGCCATCTAAATTATCAATTAATTTTCTTCCAATCAATTTATCCAATGCATTATGACGGCCAACATCTTCTTTAATACTTTGAAGATTTCCATCTGCATCAAATAATGCGGCAGCATGAATGGAGCCTGTTTTCACTTGTCCTTTTTGACTAGATTTAAAAGCATCTAAACTCGCATTAATGTGCTTAGTTGTAATCAAAAAATTTTTCTTTTTAGGATAATTTAACTTTAGTCTATTGCTGAAATATTCAAGGCTCTCGATACCGCAAATACCGCATCCTGTTTTTCCAGATAAGTTTCTTTTTAAATATTTTAATTTTTGAAATGGCTCTTGCGCAATTTCCACCTCAACATCTATACCATGATCATTTTTTGATATTTCAATATCAAATACATCATCAATTGAAGAAATTATTCCCTCAGTAAATGAGAAACCAATAACAAAATCCTCTAAATCCATTGGGGTGGCCATCATAACAACATGACTAATGCCATTAAAACTTATTGCTACTGGAAATTCGTTTGATAAAAAATCGATTCTATTTTGTTGAAGATTATCTGAGTCAGAAACTTTATATTCAGAATATAGGTTCTGTTGATTCAAAAGTTACACTTTTTCCTTTTTGGATTCTACAAAAGAAATTTGTTCTTCACTAAAGGATTTGTATTTCTCTTGCCATGACGACAGCTGGGAAACTTTTGTTAATTGAACAGCAGTGACCTTAAATTCTGGACAATTCGTTGCCCAATCTGAGTTATCAGTTGTGATTACATTGGCTCCAGAAAAAGGATGATGAAAAGTGGTATAAACCACTCCTGGCTGCACACGCTCTGTCACTTTACATCTCAGGACAGTTTCACCGGCCCGGCTTGTAATCCCTACCCAATCCCCTTCATTAATGCCTCTTTCTTCCGCATCATGTGGGTGAACTTCTATTAAATCTTCAGAATGCCATTTACTATTATTTGTTCTTCTGGTTTGAGCACCAACATTGTACTGAGATAGGATTCTTCCGGTGGTAAGAATTAAAGGGAAGCGCTTATTCACTTTTTCTGTTGTCGGGATATATTCGGTTATAAAGAATTTACCTTTACCACGAACAAACTCATTAACGTGCATCGTAGGTGTTCCATCTGGATGATCATCGTTACAAGGCCATTGAATACTACCTTGTTGATCTAATTTTTTAAATGAAACATTGGTGAATGTTGGGGTAATTTTTGCAATTTCATCTAGAATTTCAGAGGCGTGGTTATAGTTCATTGAATAACCAAGAGCATTGGATAACATTTGAGTCACTTCCCAATCCTCATAACCATTTTTCGGAGTCATAACTCTTCTTACAGGTGATATTCTTCGCTCTGCGTTTGTAAATGTTCCACTTTTTTCTAAAAAGGATGATCCTGGCAAGAAAACATGTGCATACATTGCTGTTTCGTTTAAGAAAAGGTCTTGAACGATCACGCACTCCATTGATTCTAATGCATGGGTAACGTGTTGTGTATTTGGATCAGACTGAGCAATATCTTCACCTTGGCAATATAAAGCTTTAAAAGAACCATCGATGGCTGAATCAAGCATATTTGGAATTCTTAAACCAGGTTCAGACTGAAGTGGTACTCCCCATGTTTTCTCAAGCATCTCTCTTGTTTCAGAGTCAGAAACATGTCGATACCCCGGAAACTCATGCGGAAAGGACCCCATGTCGCATGACCCCTGAACGTTGTTTTGACCCCTTAAAGGATTTACTCCAACGCCTTCACGACCAATATTTCCTGTTGCCATTGCTAAATTGGCAATACCCATTACCATGGTGGAACCCTGACTATGCTCTGTAACACCAAGTCCATAATAGATTGAACCATTATTTTCTGTTGCAAATAGTCTGGCTGCTTGTCTCACAGACTCGGCTGGAACCCCTGTCTCCAAATGTAAAGCTTCTGGAGAGTTTTTTTCAAGACTCACAAAATCAGCCCATTTTTTAAATGAATCTGTTTCACATCGAGCATTAACAAAATCTTGTTTAACAAGATTTTCTGTTACTACGACGTGTGCGATTGCATTAATAATGGCAACATTAGTTCCCGGTTTAAGTTTTAAATGATAATCAGCGCGAATGTGTGGTGACTTATTGACAAGATCAATCTCTCTGGGGTCAACAACAATCAACTTCGCGCCTTGTCGAAGTCTTTTCTTCATTTGTGATCCAAAAACTGGGTGTCCATCTGTTGGATTGGCACCAATTACCATTATCACATCTGATTTCATCACGGAATCAAAATTCTGCGTTCCAGCTGACTCCCCAAGTGTTTGCTTTAACCCATAACCTGTTGGTGAATGGCAAACTCGTGCGCAAGTATCAATATTGTTATTTCCAAAACCAGCTCGAACTAATTTTTGAACCAGGAATGTTTCCTCATTTGTACATCTTGAGGAGTTGATAGCGCCTACAGAGTCAGTACCATATTTTTTTTGAATTCTTTTTATTTCACTTGCTGCATAGTTAATGGCTTCATCCCAGGTCACTTCTTGCCATGGATCATGAATACTTTTTCTAATCATTGGAGATGTAATTCTATCTTTGTGCGTGGTGTATCCCCATGCAAATCGACCTTTAACACATGAGTGGCCATGATTAGCTCCCCCATTTTTGTTAGGGGTCATTCTCACTAATTCTTCACCTTTCATTTCCGCATTAAATGAGCATCCCACACCACAGTATGCGCAAGTTGTGGTTACTGACTTTTCTGGAACTCCAGATTTAATCACAGAATTTTCCATTAAAGTTGCAGTTGGGCATGCCTGAACACAGGCTCCACAAGAAACACATTCAGAATCAAAGAAATTTCTGTTACCGGCAGAAACTTTTGATTCAAAACCACGACTATCAATGGTTAAAGCAAATGTTCCTTGAGTTTCTTCACAAGCCCTAACACATCTGGAGCAAACAATACACTTGGATGGATCAAAGGTAAAATATGGATTAGATTCATCTTTTTCAGCGCTAAGGTGGTTTTCTCCTTCATAGCCATAACGTACCTCTCTTAAACCAACCGCACCAGCCATGTCTTGTAATTCACAATCACCATTAGTGGAGCAAGTAAGGCAGTCTAGTGGATGATCAGAAATATAAAGCTCCATCACACCTTTTCTAATATCCGCAAGTTTTGGGGTTTGTGTCGATACAACCATACCTTCGTCAACTGGGGTGGTACATGACGCTGGATAGCCACGACGACCTTCAATCTCAACCAAGCATAAGCGACAAGAACCAAATGGCTCTAAAGAGTCTGTGGCACAAAGTTTTGGGATGCTGGAACCGAGGTCAGATGCAGCCCGCATGATTGAAGTTCCTTGCGGTACAGAGATCTTTTGACCATCAATAGTTAACGTCACCATTGTGGCGCTATCTTTTTTTGGTGTCCCGTAATCTCTTGTATCATCCATAGTTATAACCTTTTATTTAATAACCTTATTTTATGTTTTCAATGGCTTAGATTCAACCCCAAAATCATTAGGGAAATACTTCAGTGCACTCATGACCGGGAAGGGCGTCATCCCCCCCATGGCACAGAGGGAGCCATTGACCATGGTATCGCATAAATTTTCTAACAATGCCACATTTTTTGGCTGCTCATCTTTCGCTACAATCTTATCTATTACTTCCATCCCACGGGTTGAACCAATCCTACATGGAGTACATTTACCACATGATTCAATTGCACAAAACTCAAATGAATATCTTGCCATTTCAGCCATATTAACATCTTCATCAAATACGACGATGCCTCCATGACCAACAACTGCATTTAATTTTGAATATGCTTCATAATCTAGCTCAATATCAAAATTTTCTTCAGATATAAATGCTCCAAGCGGCCCACCAACTTGAACAGCTTTTATTTTCTTTCCCGTTGCTGATCCTCCGCCAAAATCATACAACAGCTCCCTTAACGAGATACCAAAAGCCTTTTCGATTAAACCTGTTTGTTTTAGATTTCCAGCTAGCTGAATTGGCAATGTTCCTTTTGATCTTCCAACACCGAAGTCTGCATAGTATTGTGCGCCTTTGGATAGAATAATTGGGATGGTAGCTAGTGAAATCACATTGTTAACAACTGTTGGCTTCCCAAATAAACCTTCAATAGCTGGCAGAGGTGGTTTATATCTTACCAAACCCCGTTTACCTTCTAAACTTTCAAGTAGTGAGGTTTCTTCACCGCAAATATAAGCTCCTGCTGCTCGCCTTACTTCCAGAGTAAAATTTTTATTCGAATTTAATATATTTTTTCCAAGGTAGTTATTTTCTTCGGCAATCTTAATAGCTTTATTTAATACATCTAGTGCATGTGGATATTCAGATCTTAAATAGATATAACCATGATCTGCATTAACGGCTAATCCTGCAATTATCATTCCTTCGATTAAAAGAAAGGGGTCATTTTCCATGATCATTCGATCAGAAAAAGTTCCGGAGTCTCCTTCATCAGCATTGCAGACAATATATTTTTGGGACGACTGGGTGTCTAAAACTGTTTGCCATTTAATTCCGGTTGGAAAAGCTGCACCGCCTCTTCCTCGTAGCCCTGAATCCTTAACTTCATCAACAATTTTTTGTGGTTCAAAGTTAACCGCTTTTTTTAAACCCACAAAACCCTCATGATCCAAATAATCCTTTAAAGAAATAGGGTCTGTAATGCCTACTCTAGCAAACGTTAGTCTTTCCTGATTTTTTAACCAAGCAATCTCATCGGTCTTGCCAAGATATTTATCATGTTGACCGCCCTCATAAAACTTAGAGTCAAAAAGGCTTTTAACATCTTCTTCAATGATTGGTCCATAGGCTATACGATTACCTTTGTGGACCACTTCCACCAAAGGTTCTAACCAAAATAAACCTCTTGAGCCATTTCTGATGAGCTCAATTTCTAGCTTTCTTTTTTGAGCTTCCGATTCAATTGCAATTGCTATTTCATTTGCTCCAAGCGACTGAGCTGTAGAATCTATAGGGACATAAATTTTTATAGTCATTATTCAATATCCTTGATCAATTTATCAATTTTATCTTTATCCACCCTACCGTACACATCATCATTAATCATAATCGATGGAGAGCATGCACAGTTTCCCAAACAATATACTGGTTCTAAACTAAATTTTTGATCTTCTGTCATTTCGTGATAATCAATCCCTAATTTATCTTTTAAATAATTTTCGATTGATTTAGAATTCATGGCCTGACATGACTCTGCACGACAGATCTGTATAAGATTTTTACCTGTCTTTTTAGTTCGAAAATGATGATAAAAACTAACAAATCCATGAATTTCTGCCACAGACATACTCATCTCTTGTGAAATTAGAGGATAACTTTCCTCTGGAATATAGCCAAGATCATCCTGAATGGCATGCATTAGTGGGAGCAACCCGCCGGGTAATGATTTATATTTTTCAATATGTTGTTGTATTTTATTTTTATCCATTGGTTAAAATTGGTTGACCTTCAGAATACCCCTATTATACTGGATAGTAGACATTTTTTTTTAATAGAAATCATTAAAGATACATATTAATTTTATGTTACAAGACCCTTTTAATCGAAAAATTAATTATTTAAGGTTATCAGTGACGGATCGCTGTGACTTTCGATGCCAATATTGCATGAGCGAAGACATTGAATTTATGCCAAAACATCAAATGTTAACGATCGAAGAAATGAATCGGTTGGCCAATATTTTCATTAATTTAGGTGTTGAAAAAATCAGGCTCACAGGTGGCGAGCCCCTTGTAAGAAGAGGGGTAAACGAATTAATCGAAAAGCTAAGTCAACATACAAAACTTAAAGAGCTGACCTTAACTACCAATGGATCTCAGCTTGATCAAAAAATGGATGTGCTTAAACAATCAAAAATTAAACGAATTAATGTCAGTTTAGATAGTTTATGTTCTGAGAATTTTAAAAAAATCACCAGGATTGGCAACTTAAATGAAGTTCTTGCAAATCTTGAAGTCGCAAAGGAATACTTTCAAATAAAACTGAATACTGTGTTGATGAAAAACGTGAATGATCATGAGATTGTTGATTTGGTCTCTTATGCAGTAAAGCAAAATTTTAATATCAGTTTTATTGAACAGATGCCTTTGGGTGAAATTGGCTATGATCGCTCCTCAAGTTTCATCAACAGCAATGATGCAAAAAAAATCATAGAAAAAAAATATTCTCTTGAAGAAAATAATAAAAGAACTGGCGGTCCCGCAGTTTATATGAAAATTAAAGGCAGTAATTCTTTTGTAGGCTTTATATCTCCTCATAGTCATAATTTTTGCGATTCATGCAATAGAGTGAGAGTAAGTGCCGATGGATATTTGCATTTGTGTTTAGGTCATAATGAAAAAGTAAATTTGATTGAGCCTTTGCGAGCTCATCACAGTGATCATGCAGTTGAAAAATTAATTATTGATTCTTTGTTAAGCAAACCTAAGTCTCATGAATTTAATCTTCAAAATAAAACCAATGTGATTAGATTCATGTCCCACACGGGTGGATGAGTGAGAGTTGATGGTCTAATTATTGCTGGAGGGCAATCATCCAGGATGGGTCAGTTCAAAGCCTCAGTTAATTTTTTAGGGCGGCCGTTAATTAATCATGTTTTTGAACGTCTTAAAAATCAAGTTGATAATATTTTTATTAACAGCAACAAATTAATACCTAGTCTTCATGTAGAAACAAAAATGATTGAAGATGAAACTTCAAGTTATCTGGGGCCACTTGCAGGACTTCAGGCTGGATTACGACAAATAGATTGTCAATGGTTACAGATTGCTCCATGCGACACTCCTTTCATTCCATTAGATTTAACTGAAAAATTAATATCTACATCAAACAATACTGACAAACCAATCATAGTGCCGTCAGTCAATGACAGACTGCATCCCACTTTGGGATTAATCCATCAATCCATACTTCCTTTTTTAGATCAATTTCTGGACTCGGGAAAAAGAGGTTTTATTGAATTCATTAAACATGTTGGCTACTCATCTACTCTATTTGCTGATGAAAAATCTTTTACAAATATTAATTCACATGATGATTTAAAAAAATATGAACAAAATTAATTTAACAGACCTATATGAGGATAAAGGATGCTTATCTGAATACGATCCTAACTCTTTAACTTATGAAAAAGCCATTCTCTATCTAGAGCAACTCATTGAGCCCATTAAAAAAACTAAAAAAGTTTCTATTGAAAATGTGCTCGGACTTATTTTAGCCACAGATATAAAGTCATCGATTAATGTTCCAAACTATTATAACTCTGCCATGGATGGTTATGTTTTTCGACATCAAGAGCTAAAAAAAAATAATAATAAAGTAAAGTTGATGGGGAAAATATTAGCGGGTCATCCAGTTGATCCAAATAAAATAGGTAGTGTTTGTTTCAAAATTATGACCGGGGGGATGATTCCCAAAGGTTTTGATACAGTTATTCCTCAAGAGCTAGTAAAAATTGATAAGGATTTAGTCTGTTTTGATTTTCAACCAAAAAAAGGGGCAAACATTCGCAAAGCTGGTGAAGATATTTCAAAAAATGAAATTGCCTTAAAAAAAGGAACATACCTAAACCCGCTTCATATTGGCCTATTAGCCTCTTTGGGGATTTCTGAAATTAAGGTATTCGAAAGTTTAAAAGTTGGTTTTTTTAGCACAGGGGATGAGGTTGTTCAGCTTGGCGAAAAAATAAAGCCTGGTCAGGTTTATGATAGTAATCGCTACTTGATTAAATCATTTATGCACAAGATGAATCTTCATTTCAATGATTATGGAAATCTATCAGATAATAAATTCAAGCTAGAAAAGCAACTTGACACAGCCTCTAAAGAGAATGATTTAATTATTACCACAGGCGGGGTATCAGTGGGTGAAGCTGATTATATGAAAGAGGTACTATCCAACATAGGGAAAGTCCTTTTTTGGAAAATGGCAATCAAACCAGGAAGACCGATGGCTTTTGGTAAGATTAAAAAATCTTTTTATTTTGGATTGCCAGGAAATCCGGTTTCTGCTGCTGTTACCTTCCTTCAATTTGTTAAGCCAAGTATCAAACTCATGATGGGCAATTTTCAGTTTGAATCAACGCCAATCCTGGAAGCAAAATTAGGACAAAAAATCATTCGAAAAAAAGGTCGGACTGAATTTATTCGCGCCTATTTGCAAAAAACTGTGAAAGGTTATTGTGTAAAACCATTGAATCAGCAGGGGTCTGGCATGTTGAAATCGATGTCAGATGCAAATTGTTTTATTTTGATGGCTGAAAAAGAAGACGTGTTGGAAAAAAACACTTACGTCAAAGTCATACTTTTTGATGGTTTAATTTAGAGAAATAACCAAAAAATATTATAATTGACTGCTCAATGGAACTCGCAACACAAAAATACGAAGTTAAGTTTCTGGAGACAATAATCTTGTCTCTGTTACTGCATGGTTCTCTGCTTATTATTATTCCTAAAATGCAACATGATAATATCGCTATCCCAGAAATCTTAAATGTTGAAATTGATTTAACTCAACCTGAACCACCAAAGATTATTGAACAACCAAAAAAAATTGACCCACCAAAACCTGAAAAAAAACCCGAGCCTATACAAGAGTTAGCTCCCATTCAAGAGAAAGTAATTGAGGAATTGCCTGATCCTGTGATTGAAGAAATAACAGAGTTTACTGAACCTGAAGAAATTGCTCCCATAGAAAAAATTCAGGAATATATTCCACCACAAGCATCTCCAGAAGTAGTAAAAAAAATAACCGATAGCTATACAAACCAGCTGACCAGAGCCATAGCTAAGCAAAAAAAATATCCTAAAATTGCTCAGATGCGTCAATGGCAAGGTGAAGTATTATTAAATATTGAAATCGATCCTCAAGGAAATCTTGTCAAAGCTAATATTCTTGAGGAATCACGATATAAAATTCTTAACAATGAGGCTATTGACATGGTAAAAAGAGCATCGCCATTTCCTCAACCTCCTGAAGAGTTAAGACTTAAAAATTTCACTGTATTAGTCCCAATATCTTTTAAACTTGAATGAAGTTTGATTGTCACAAATTTGTCGTAAATTTTAGGTAGAATAAATAAATGAAATTAAAAAACTTCTCACTGCAAGGCACTAATGATCTCAATTTTGAATTAAATAATTTTTCAGGTAAAAAATTAGTCATCTATTTTTATCCAAAAGATTCAACCCCTGGATGCACCAATGAAGGTATTGATTTTTCAACTAAGTTGGCAGAGTTTAAAGCTAAAAATTGCGAAGTTTTTGGTGTCTCTAGAGACAGTTTAAAATCTCACGAAAATTTTAAAAAGAAATACGACTTTGATTTTGATTTACTTTCGGATCCTGATGAAATTGCTTGTAATATATTTGACGTTATTAAGATGAAAAATATGTATGGTAAACAAGTCAGAGGTATTGAGAGAAGTACCTTTGTTATTGATGAAGATGGCCAAATCATCAAAGAATGGCGAGGTGTCAAAGTCAATGGCCATGTTGATGAAGTCCTTGATTTTCTAAGTTCTTGAGAAATATAAATCTATGGTAAATAAAAAAACAAAACTCTTTGTGCTTGACACAAATGTACTGCTTCATGATCCAAGTTGTTTATATCGTTTTGAAGAGCATGACATCTATCTGCCAATGGTGACTTTAGAAGAACTTGATAATATTAAAAAAGGGGGGTCCGAGGTCGCCAGAAATGCAAGGCAGACCAGTCGCTTCATTGAAGAAATTATTGCTGATACAGAAACTAATCTTGATCAAGGATGTATTTTAGATAAATTTAGTAAAAATTCTGGTCGTTTATTCTTACAAACTCAACCTATTGATTATGAGCTTCCAATGCTGGCTGGAAGTAAGGCGGACAATCAAATTCTTGGAGTCGTTCATTTCCTTAAAACAGAATACTTTAAGAGAGAAGTTATTCTTGTCTCTAAAGACATTAATATTCGTATTAAAGCACGTGCTCTATCTATTTCGGCCGAAGATTATTTCAATGACAAAGTTCTTGAAGACACTGAATTACTTCATTCTGGAATTACAGAATTACCAGAAAATTTTTGGGAAAAACATAGTAAGGACATGGAATCCTGGCAAGAAGAAGGTAAGATGTTTTACAAATTAACTGGTCCGCAATGTAAAGATTTTGTGCAAAATGAGTTTGTTTGCTATGAGTTCGATAAGCCATTTCATGCCATAGTTCGTAAGGTGCAAAAAAATACAGCGACGTTGGAAATTGTTCAAGATTACTCGAATTCTAAATTTAATGTTTGGGGTATCAATGCCCGTAACAAAGAACAAAATTTTGCCCTTAACCTGCTAATGGATCCTAATGTTGATTTTGTAACACTGCTTGGTCAAGCGGGGACTGGTAAAACATTACTAACTCTTGCTGCAGCTCTTCAACAAACCTTGGATCTCAAACTATACTCAGAAATTATTATGACCAGAGTGACTGTATCTGTTGGTGAAGATATTGGTTTTTTACCTGGAACAGAAGAAGAAAAAATGAATCCTTGGATGGGTGCATTAGAGGATAATTTAGATGTCCTAAATAAATCTGATGAAACAGCTGGTGACTGGGGCAGAGCAGCGACACAAGATTTAATTAAGTCTAGAATTAAGGTTAAATCATTAAATTTTATGCGAGGACGTACTTTCCTCAAAAAATTCTTAATTATTGATGAAGCTCAAAACCTCACTCCAAAGCAGATGAAAACACTTATTACTAGAGCTGGGCCTGGAACTAAAGTAGTTTGCTTAGGTAATATTGCCCAAATTGATACACCCTATTTAACAGAAGGTAGTTCAGGGCTGACTTTTGTCGTGGATCGATTTAAAGGCTGGCATCATAACGGACATGTCACTTTACAAAGAGGCGAGCGTTCGCGTCTAGCAGATTATGCAGCAGAAGCTCTCTAATCAATCGTCTGTTCATAGCAGAGGCTTTTACTTTTTTTTAAGTGCGCAATTTTTATCAGCATTAGCTGATAATGCACTTTTATTTGCCGCAATTGCACTTTTGGCCAATATGCAAGCTCCGGTATGGCATCAGCCTTTATTACTGCAATTTTTTGTGATTTCATATATTTTGTTGGCTCCCTTTGTCGGTGCAATCGCAGATGCGTTCCCCAAAAGCAATGTTATGTTTTTTTCAAATGCTATTAAGCTTGTTGGGAGTCTCGCAATGTTAGCTGGCGTCCCTCCATTATATTCTTACGGTATTGTAGGCATTGGTGCAGCATCATACTCACCAGCAAAATATGGGATATTAACCGAATTATTACCACCTAAAGAATTAGTCGCAGCAAATGGATGGGTTGAAGGTTTAACTGTCGCTGCAATTATTTTAGGTGCTATTGTCGGTGGCATATTCGCTAATTTCTCACCTCAGATTGCAATCATAATTATCTCTTTTCTTTATTTGGCCGCAGCAATTTGTAATCGTTATATTCCATTTGTACCGATTGATCATAAATTAAATACTAAAAATCCAATCTATCTCTTAAAAGACTTTTACACCTCTTTGAAAAAATTATGGTCCGACCCACTCGGTCAGCTTTCATTGGTCGTAACCACATTATTTTGGGGAGCAGGTGCAACCTTAAGATTGGTGGTTATTGCATGGGCAGCATTTGCTCTATCATTTGGTTTAGATAAGGCGACCATGCTAACAGCTATGGTTGCATTGGGGGTAGCTATTGGATCGGTAATAGCGGCAAAGTATATCAAAATGAAAGATGCGGTAAAAATTTTAATTATTGGTTTTTTTATGGGCGTTCTTGTCTGTGCGATGGTCTTCCTAAGCTCTTGGGAGAGTGCAGCAATCAATTTACTTTTAATTGGTATTTTCAGCGGGATCTTAATTGTTCCCATGAATGCATTATTACAATACCGGGGACATAAACTGATAGGCGCTGGACACTCAATTGCTGTTCAAAACTTTAGTGAAAACCTTGGAATTTTAATTCTGAGCGGTGCATACACATTTATGGTCAAACATTCACTACCTATCAATGGGATTGTTTTTATTTTTGGTCTGTTTGTAGCCCTGACCATGATCATTGCTCTGATTTATTATGAAGATGCAAACAAATAAGAGTTAATGAAGTTTTACTCTAGCCTCAGTTCTTCTGGAAATAATCTTACCTAATAATCTAAAGATAACACTAACTACTCCATGTAAAGCTGATAAATGCATTTGATATAGCATAAGATACATTAAGCGAGCAATTAATCCCTCAACAAACATACTCCCGCCAAGCAGTGATCCCATTAAATTTCCCACAGTTGAATATCTTCCTAAATTAACTAAAGAGCCATAATCTTTATATACATAGTTGGCTAATGCCTTGTTAGGTTTTAACACTTTGGATTTAATAGATTTATAGAGCATAGATGCTTGTTGATGTGCCGCTTGTGCTCTTGGAGGAACTAATAGATCAGACCCTGGTTTAACCGGGCATGCTGCGCAGTCACCAAATGCAAAAATATCAGCATTTGAAGTACTTTGTAATGTCGATTCAACTTTGATCTGGTGAATAGAATTTGTTTCTATGCCTTTAATCTGTGATAGAAATTCTGGAGCCTTAATGCCTGCAGCCCAGACGACAAGGGATGAAATAATTTTTTTTCCCGACTGAGTTTCAATGCCATCTTTTGTGACCTTAGTCACACGCTCACCTAAAAATAACTTTACATTTAATTTACGCAACTCAGACTCCACCGACGTACTGATTTTTACTGGCAATGCTGGAAGTAAGCGATTACTTGCCTCAACTAGAGAAATGCTAATGTCACGGTCAGGGTTTACTCGATCTAATCCATAAGCAGTCATTTCACGAGTAGCTTTGTGAAGCTCAGCAGCCAACTCCACCCCAGTTGCTCCACCACCCACAATTACCACCTCTAGCTGACCCGGTCTGACTGAACCTTTTTGCGTTTGCGCTCTTAAAATTGAATTATGTAATTTTTGATGGAAACGCTCAGCTTGATCCTGAGTATCTAAGGCGACTGCAAATTCTTTTGCGCCTGGGATATTAAAATCATTAACTGTACTTCCAACAGATAACACTAAGGTGTCATATTTAATTTTACGTAAAGGGATAATTTCAGTTCCGTCTATATCATAAGTGGGTTCAATAGATACTGTTTTGTTCTGGCTATCAACTTGATTAACCCGGCCATATCTAAACTTGAAATGATGCCAATGTGCTTGAGCCAAATATTCCAATTCATCTTTGTCTGGATTTAAACTACCTGCTGCAATTTCGTGAAGCAATGGTTTCCAGACGTGAGTTTTTTTAGCATCAATTAAAATAATTTCTGCAATTTTTTTCTTGCCTAAGGTGTTACCTAATTTTGTTGCCAACTCAAGCCCGCCGGCACCACCGCCAACAATCACTACCCGATGCAGATTTTCCAAATGATTTTCCTTTTATTCGTTACCAGTTAAATCTTTACTGTTACTTCTTACGAAAGCAATAATTTTAAGTAACTCATCTACAGTTAAGCCATCATCAGCTGCCATAATACCGTAGCCTTTGCCACCCATACCGCCGTTTGTACCAGCCCAGATAGTTTCAAACATACCTTTGTTGGTTACGTCTTTAGCATAGTTGTATTTTGGACCAGTTAGACCTGGGCCTACTTGACCTTTAGCTGTTGGGCCGTGGCACTGTGTACATGACCACAGGTTGTAACGTTTTTTACCTGTTTTAACTGCTTCAGCGTCACCAACGTAAATATTTTTACCAGTGGCTAAGAATTCTTTTTCAGCATCTGTACCAACTAATGCTTCTTTAGGGAATTTAATTTCACTATTGTCAGTTGTTTTAACAAACTTAATGCTTTCCGTAGTATTAATGACAGAAATATTTAAGGCTTGATTATTAGATTCAGATTGTTTTTCAGGAGTTAGTTGATTATCATTCATTGCTTGCTCACTATTTTTTTCTGAACATGCTAGTACTGCAAGTGATAAAAAAAACACACTAATAAACTTCATAATCCTCCCAGATCACAAAAAAAACGGCTGATAATATATCAGCCGTTATTATAAACTAGATGTAACTCGTTAGACGTGAAGAATTACAGACCTTCGTTACCAGTTAAATCTCCACCATGACTTCTTACGAAAGCAATAATTTTAAGTAACTCATCTACAGTTAAGCCATCATCAGCTGCCATAATACCGTAGCCTTTGCCACCCATACCGCCGTTTGTACCAGCCCAGATAGTTTCAAACATACCTTTGTTGGTTACGTCTTTAGCATAGTTGTATTTTGGACCAGTTAGACCTGGGCCTACTTGACCTTTAGCTGTTGGGCCGTGGCACTGTGTACATGACCACAGGTTGTAACGTTTTTTACCTGTTTTAACTGCTTCAGCGTCACCAACGTAAATATTTTTACCAGTGGCTAAGAATTCTTTTTCAGCATCTGTACCAACTAATGCTTCTTTAGGGAATTTAATTTCACTATTGTCAGTTGTTTTAACAAACTTAACATTAGCGTAAGCTAGTGTTGAGATTCCAACTAATGCAGCTAATAGTGATGACACAACTACTTTCTTTGAAAACATAATTTCTCCTATTTATTTTGTAATCCAAAACAATATGGACATTCCATATTATTAGGACTATCAAAAATGATTAATAGTTTAATAATTTATAACTATCAGGGTTATTTAAAAACTTGATCTGAGGTAGTCAATAACTAACGAATATTATATAAAAAAAGGGGTGAAAAAACACCCCTTTTTAAGCATTTTTTTACAATTTATTTACATATTAGTTTTTATGACGCTTATAACCGTCTAAGTTACTTCCAAAAACAGGTTCCGCATGTGGAATACCATAATCATCAAGAATTTTTAAAATCTTATCTTTATTTTTCATGATCACAGCTTCAATTTCATCGCGTCGTTCAGCTTCTCTTTTTCTAACACCTGCCGAAATATTCCAATATGTTTTACCAGTCTTTTTCACTTGTTCATATTCTGGAACCGGAACAACCACAAGATCAACGCCTGATTGTTTTGCGTAATAACCACCAATTGGTCCCCACTCAATCGCTACATCCACGGCACCGTCAATTACGTCTTGCACTAACTTGCCTGGTGATTCTGTGAGATCACGTTGAATGCGATAAGGTCTTGCATTAGCCATTAGGTCGTGATCGTTTAGAGCAACAGCTACCGGACTTTTATCTTTTATACCAATCTCAACCTTACGTAAATCTTCTGATTTAAAATCTTTAATATTTAATCCGCTATCTTTTCGATAGATGAACACATGTCCAGCACGATAATAAGGTTTGGTTGTGTCTACTGCATCGTAAGTTGTGTTGGTGCCAATCAGATAATCACACCGCCATGCATTTAATGTATTTCTTAAGTAACCAAAGCGATCGAACCAATACTGATAAGATAATTCCTTACCCATATCTGCAGCAAGTAGTTCTGCAATCTTATTTTCAAAGCCTTCGCCTTTGTCATTAGAGTAAGGCAGGTTATTGGAATCTGCGCAAACTTTAAATTCATTATCACCTGGTACTCGTCTTACCTCACCTACTTTGCCGTCATTATAAATGTCGTTAGCATAAGCCTCTAACATCGCGAATGGAGATGTAAATACCACCATGATTCCTATCAATCCTTTTTTTAGCATGTTCAACTTTTCCTTAAAATTTATTTACTGTCGTGATTATACACAAAAAAAAACACCCTACCGAAGTAGGGTGTTTGTAAGACTAACTAACTAGTAATTAGTTTCTTATAATTCGAAAATTATAAGCTAAATACTGTTAATGCACCGCCGCCAGGAGCAGCGTTGTATTTTGTTAGTTCTTTATAACCACCAGCAGCACCAAGTGCGTCTGTGTCATTTGTTAGACCTAGGTTCATAGCAACACCAGCCCAACCACCGATACCAGAAAGCACACCTACGTATTGCTTACCTTTGTGGCCGTATGTGAAGGCATTACCAATAACACCTGAACCAACTTGGAATTTCCAAAGTTCTTTACCGCTTTTCGCGTCAAGAGCTTTTAACCAACGATCTAAAGTACCGTAGAATACTAAGTCTGAGTCAGTAGTTAAAGCACCGCCCCAAGCTGAGAATTTCTCTTTGTTGTACCATACTTTTTTGTTAGTCATTGGGTCATAAGCAGCAAAACCGCCCATAACACCGTCAGGACCAGCGAACATTGTTAATGTCGCACCAACCCATGGCTGACCAGCAACGTATTTAGATTCAACTGGCTCGTATGTCATACATACGTGGTTCATTGGTGAGTAGACTAAACCTGTTTTAGGTGAGTATGCAGCAGGCTGTTGGTCTTTAGTACCTAAAGCAGCTGGACATGTACCTTTAGTGTTGTAGTCTTGGTGAGTTGCGTGTTCTGCAACTTTGTTTGGAACACCAGATTTAAGATCAACGTCTGTTGCCCAGTTCACGAATGGGTGAACTTTTTCAGCAGCAACTAAAACACCGTTGTCAGCTTGCCATGTATAAGCAAAACCGTTTCTATCGTGGTGCCAAGCGTATGTTTTACCACCTTTGTCAAATAAGATAACTTCGTTAATACCGTCGTAATCCCATTCGTCGTGTGGTGTCATTTGCATACCCCAACGTGCCATACCTGTATCTAAGTCACGAGCAAAAACTGTCATAGACCATTTGTTGTCACCTGGACGTACGTCTGGGTTCCAAACTGATGGGTTACCTGTTCCGTAGAACACTAAGTTAGTTTTTGGATCATATGGCCACCAGCCCCAAACAGAGCCGCCACCATGTTGCCAACCATCTTTAACAGCTTGTGGTTTTAACCATGTTTTAAGACCTAAGTCTGTTTCGCCGCCTTTAAGTTGGTCAGTAGGGATTTTTTTGAAAGAACCACCTTGTTTGTTACCACCGTTTACATCTTCGTAAACTGATAGAGCTGAGTATAAAGGTGTATCTTTGTTGAAGTCAGCACCGATAAGAACTTCTTTATCTGGACCTGTTGAGTATGCTTTCCAAGCTACTGAACCGTCTTTTGTGTTAAGAGCTGTGAAGAAGCAACGAACACCAAATTCAGCACCTGAGCAACCTTGAAGAACTTTGTCTTTGATTACGTGTGGAGCTGATGTGTTTGTAGCACCAACTTTAGGATCTGTAATTCTAGCAGTCCAAACTTCTTTACCAGTTTTAGCATCTAAAGCAACCATGATACCGTCGTTCTGTTGTAAGAAGATTTTACCGTCACCAAAACCTAGACCACGGTTAACGTTGTCACAGCATAAAACTGCTTGAACGCTTGGATCTTGTTTTGGGAAATATGACCAAACGATTTTTTGATCGTTGTTAAGGTCTAAAGCGTAAACGTTGTTTGGGAACGCTGTGTGAACATACATTGTGCTACCAATAACTAATGGTGCACCTTCGTGACCACGGTTAACACCAGTCGCGAATGTCCATGCAGCTTTAAGGTTTTTAACGTTACCTTTGTTGATTTGTGTTAAAGCTGAGTGACCATTGTTTGTGTGGTTACCACGTGGGTGAGCCCAGTTATTTGGATCACTGATAGCTTTTTCTTGATCAGCAGCAGCTGAAGCAACCATAGGTGCTGCAGCAGCAAAACCAGCTACTAAACCAAGAGCTAATTTGATTTTATTTAATTTCATTATAAAAACTCCATAGTTAAAACTAAGGGTTAAAAAAGAAGCAAATAAAGCCCTCTCTATAAAAAATTTACACAGTGGATTTCATTTACTGTAGCACTAACTTCATGTGCTTGTAGATTACTCTATACCGATCTAAAATAAATTGCAACACTTTTGTTACAATTTAGTTACATTTATTTGATTTAAATTTTTTATAAATAGATATTGTATACATACATTTAAACATCACTACATATAGTGTTTTTTAAAAATTCAGCATAGATTGGTACTTCATATATAATTTATAGGGTTGTTATAAATGTCATTAATTTAGAAAGTTTTTTACTTATGAAGACTCTTTATCCAGAAATAGAACCTAACCAAACATACCATATACCAATGGATTCCGGACATACCATATATGTAGAAGAGTCTGGCAACTCATCGGGTCAACCTATTCTATTTTTACATGGAGGTCCTGGAGGTGGGACAGGGCCTAAACAAAGACGTTTTTTTGATCCAGACCACTATCGCATCATCTTATTCGATCAAAGAGGTTGTGGTCAGTCATCTCCTGCTGGTGAAATTGTAAACAACACAACTAACGATCTAATCAATGATATTGAAACAATTCGGAAACATTTAAATATCGAAAAGTGGTTTTTATTTGGTGGCTCTTGGGGGAGTACATTGGCACTGGCTTATTTTGTAAAATTCCCAGATTTAGTAAAAGGTTTGATATTAAGAGGTATTTTTCTGAGCAGGTCATTTGAGCTCGATTGGTTTTTAAAAGATGTTGAAATATTCTTTCCAAAAAAATATAAAAAATTATTATCTTTTCATCATACGATAAATAAAATATCTCTTGTGGCTGATTACAGCCGTTTGGTTTTCGGCAATGATAAAGAGCTCGCTGAGAAAGCGGCGCATGCTTGGAATAGTTTTGAGGGAAGTATTTTAAAGCTGACCTATGAAGATCAAGATGAAATGCCAACCATTAATTATCCTGAAGAGCTAGCTCGAGCACGAGTGCAATTACATTACATAAAAAATAAGTGTTTTGTTGAAGGAGACGCAATCTTAAACTCAATGAAAGCATTGAATGAAGTCCCAACTGTTATTGTTCAGGGTCAATATGACATGGTGTGTCCTCCGCTAACAGCAGATGACTTATATACAGTCATGCCTCATGCTGACTTCAGATTAATTCCAGATGCCGGTCACTCAGCCTCAGAGCCTGGTATTACTCATGCTTTAA
The DNA here is from genome assembly GCF_051853155.1 of Candidatus Methylolitoribacter marinus. Lineage (GTDB taxonomy): Bacteria > Pseudomonadota > Gammaproteobacteria > Burkholderiales > Methylophilaceae > BACL14. The sequence continues at coordinate 165,059 of NZ_CP124221.1, read as the reverse complement.
TTGATGCAACGGATATTTTTAAAAGGTATCTCTAATTGAAAGATTTTATTTGGAAAAGTAAGTTTTATTTAACTCACTTTTCACAAAATCTTAGTCAACATCGATTTTTATCGTTGTGTGCCACAACTAGTTTTTATTTTTTATTTACCTTAATTCCCTTCATCATTCTCATTTTTCTTATACTGAGTAAGTGGGTATCAAATTCTGATGTTATTTTTAATGAATTACAAAACATCACATCTAACTTATTGCCTGAAATTTCAGAAAAAATGATGCTTCAAGTCAAAAAGTTTACTGATGGCTCAAGAGGTTTGAGTTGGTTTTGGTTTTTCATTCTCTTTTGGGCAGCAAGTCCACTCGCAAACTCTATAAGAAAAAACTTCTTAATCATCTTTAATAGGAAAATAAAACGTAAATTTTATGTAAATAAATTAATTGATGTCACTATTCTTTTATTAGTGATCTTTCTTTTCTTTAGCTATATTTTTATATCTAAGTACCTTATTACCCTGGCTGGAATCTTCCACTCTCTTGTTCCTATAAGTGAAAAATCAGTATTACTAATTTTATTTTCTAGCTTTTCTCTCATCATTTTCATAGCTATTTTTTACAAAATAATGACGCCTGAAAAAAAATTACCCCAATCATTACTTTTCATTGGTGCGGCTACTTCTTGTTTTGTTTGGATTTTTCTGCATGAAATGTTTGACTTTATTATGAGCATGAGCCAATCCTACGGCATCTTTTATGGCAGTATGAGAAATTTATTTATTTCATTAATCTGGCTTTTTCTCAACATCGCTGGGTTTTTAATCGGAGTCGAATTAATAGCATTTATATTCAATTTAGAGGTCTATAAGTTTAGGTCTTTATTCCTCCAACCTTCTAAATCGTTATTAAAAAATTATTTTCAGCCCAACATTATTCGGCTCCAAAAAAATTCTGTTCTATTTAGCTATAACATGCCAGCGACATCAGTTTATTTTATTGTTGATGGTCAAATCAAAACAACAATCAATGGTCATGAAAGGTTATTCCACAATAATCAATATTTTGGGGAATTATCTGTGATTAATAATACAAAAAGGCTTGGGGAAGCTATTGTTGTTTCAGATTGGGCAAAAATCATTAAAATTCCCAACTCAACTTTTAAGAAATTATTAAATGAAGATCTAGAATTTCAAAACTATATTTTAAAAAACTTAAATAAAATTATTATTAATTAATTCAGGATTTGGTTTCAAATCAAATGCGATACAAATTCTTTCTTCATCAGAATTAAATGGGATGGTGCGGTGAAAAACAGAAGATGGGAAAAATATTACATCTCCTTCTTTAGGAAGAATCACTTTTCTAGGAAAGTTATCATGCTCGTTAGGATAGCTGTCCCCGTGAGTGCTTAGCTCAATTGCACCTTCTTCCATAGTGTCTCTGTGTTGAGGAATTTTGAGATAAACTGCTCCGCTGATCCAACCATCCTCATGAATATGAGAAGTCAGATGACCCCCTTTTTTCATTCGAACATACCACGAGCTGCTAAATATGATCTCTTTAGGGAATAGTTTAATAAACGCACAAGATTGCTCTTGATTTGATTGAAAGTACACATTAATCAGTTTTTTCAAGCCCTCAGATAATGCTCTAAAAGAATTTTCTGAACGTTGAAATAAATTACCTGACGACTGAGTTCCATTAAAAAGCCGACTTTGCTTGCGATCGGATATCTCTGCTTGCTCAATGTCTTTCAGTAATGATTTTAGTAATGCTTGATTGTTATCAATCAACTCTGGCACTTGAGTATGCATCACAAAATTCAGTGGGTCGGGACAAAAGTTATAGATATCTTGTTTGTTAAAATTAATCGCAAAATGAGTTGAAAGTGTGGCTAAGAGTGGTGAGGTATGTTTTTTCCCGATCACTTTTTTTAATTTTTTCTCAAAGTCTTGATAATATTTTAATTTATATAAGCAATGTAATACTCGTGAATCTGAATCAAATAAATTAGCTTTTTCAAAATGAGGAAGTGCTTGATCCAATAAGCCATGATCATAATAGAAAATAGCTAATTGATAATTTCCCTTGGGGTGGTCTGGATCAATTTCAATCGCTTTTAGAAGAAATTTTTTGCCCTCATCGACATTACCATCATGCCAAAGTGCATCCCCTATATCTGTAAAAAATTCTGGGTTATCGTTTTCAATATTAATTGCATTAGTGTACTCAGTAATAGCTAGCTTTAAATTTCCTTGATTCCTCAAAGCTCCTGCTAAGTTAAAATGAGTCCTAGATGCTTTAGAAATAGCTAGTGATTTTTTATAGGTTGCAATCGCATCATCCAATTTACCCAATTGCTGATAAACAGATCCGATATTATTGAGTGCTTCATAAAAGCCTGGCTGAATTTCTAGTGCCTTGTGATAATTTTCCAATGCTAGATCGAATGCACCTTTTTTTTGGTACAAAATTCCTTTGTTAAAAAAAACTTCAACAAAATCTGGTTTGATTAATAGCGCTTGATCATAATTTTGTAATGCTCCATCAAGGTCATTTAAATTAAATTTAACGGCGCCTAAATTAAAAACAATCTCAGGGATTTGATTATTCAAACGAATAGCTTTCTCATAACAATTTTTAGCATTTACAAGATCATTTATTCGTTCATAGCTGGCACCCATGATGTTCCATAGAAAAATTTGATCAGGGTGGTGTTTTAAAAAACTATTTGCTAACTTAATGACCTGCAAATATTCTCCTGAATTATGCAGAACAATCATTTTTTCAATATCGGCCTGTGTAAACTGTTTCATTGTTATGTAAAGTTATTAAATTTGTTGTTTTACGTTTAATTAATCAAAATTAACATGCTAGAATATTGCCGCTATGGAAACTATATCAACTATAAATTTTATTGGAACAGCCTTATTCGCTATTGCAATTTTACATACTTTTTCAACAAAATATTTTGAACATCTGGCACACACCCACAAAAAATTTTCTGGAATCCTTCATCTCCTTGGTGAGGTAGAAATTGTTTTCGGCTTCTGGGCAATGGTATTGATTGTCTTTATGTTTATTTTTGAGGGTAGCTCCTCAGCAGTTGGCTACGTTGATTCGCGAAACTTTACAGAACCAATGTTTGTATTTGTCATCATGGTCATTGCCGCAACTAGACCTATTTTAGAGTTTTCAGAAAAATTAGTTATATTAATTAGTAGATTCATTCCGATAAAAACTGAAGTTGGAATGTTCTTTCTTTTACTCAGCTTTGTACCTCTGTTTGGATCTTTTATAACCGAACCTGCTGCCATGACACTTGCTGCTTTGCTTTTAGGCAGGTTGTATTACAACAATAAACTATCTGAAAGATTTAAGTATTTAACCCTGGGTGTCCTTTTCGTCAACATTTCAATTGGCGGAACTTTAACACCTTACGCTGCCCCACCCGTGTTGATGGTTGCCGGGACTTGGAATTGGGACATCTTATTTATGATGGAAAATTTTGGTTGGAGATCAGCCATTGCTGTCCTTATTAATGCATCCGCACTGACCTTTTTTTACAGAAGTGAGTTAGCTAAAATCAATTTCAATGCAGAAGCAAAAAAAGGAGTACCTGTCGCTTTAACAGTGGTCCATCTGCTATTTTTGTTAGGCGTTGTAATTTTTGCTCATCATCCTGCTGTATTTATGTCGCTTTTCTTATTTTTTCTAGGCATTACCACCGCGTACAAACATTATCAATCTGAATTGATCCTAAAAGAAGCTTTACTAGTGGCTTTCTTCTTAGCTGGACTGGTGGTAATTGGCGGTGTTCAACAATGGTGGCTTCAACCTGTTCTGGTTTCAATGAGTGATAATGCCGTCTATTTTGGTGCGACAATTTTGACCGCCTTTACTGATAATGCAGCTTTAACATATCTAGGCTCTCTGGTTGAAGGCTTAAGCGATCCTTTTAAAATTTCATTAGTGGCTGGAGCAGTCACTGGCGGAGGGTTAACAGTTATTGCCAATGCTCCTAACCCAGCAGGGATTAGCATATTGAAAAAATACTTCAATGAAGAGGCCGTTAGTCCTCTAGGGTTACTTTTAGGAGCCTTAATCCCAACTCTTGTTGCCGTTATATTATTTAGGGTGATTTAATCTGAAGAATTTAACAGTACAGATTGATGGTCAAGTTCTCAAGTCTGCAAGAGAAAAAGCCAAGCTTTCTATTAATGATATCGCCTCTGCTTGCAGCTTGTCTTCACAACAAATTATGTCATTAGAAACAGATTCCGATGTAGGTTTTTTTAATGATCAATTTAAAGTAATCTGTGCAAAAAAATATATTAACTTTTTAAAACTTAATGCCGATCACGTCATTATTGTGCCTAATGATGAATCAGATAATGATCGAACTACTAGTATTGATGCTAAAGAAAAGAATCTACCAGAATCTGAAGATCAATTCTCATTTAAGAAATTCAACAATACAGAAAACATTAAAGTTCTTATTGCTTTAGTTGTGCTAGTAATTATTTTGTTTATATTTAACTATTACAATCAACACGATGAATTAGAAGCTATAGATGAATCTGTTTTAGACACTGAAGAAACAGAAATATATAACGATTTAAGTTTCGAAGATAAAGAAAATCAAATCTCTTTGTTCGAGTCTGCAGATACTAGTTCCAATGACAACAACCCAATCGAGCAGGAGCAAGATGTTAAGATTGCTAATAATTCTAACTTTGAGCAACTTAATCAGGCATCATGCAGCACTATTTTTCAATCGACAGATATCCAAAATTATCGCACCCCGAATGTGCCTGATAAACCGGATAACTATGTTCATATAAAATCTAACCTAGAGCTACCCATATGTATTCAATCTAATAAAGGGGACGCTAATTTATTCACGGTGACTGAAAATGATCCCCTCACCTTTAGAGGCCAAGCTCCATTTACTCTTTACATAGCTAACCCAGAAGGTGTGCAGGTTTTTTTTCAAGGCTGGCAAGTGGGGTTAAATCCAAATTATCAGGTTTTTAAAATTAATTCTTATCAAGACCCAAACTTAGGAAGCCTCCAGTAGTTCCTGCCAAGACGTTGTAAACCTCAAACTTTTATTTGATTGTTTCATGCGCCATTTACCATCTTTGGATTGCCAGCCGCTCATGATGATATTTGCATGATATTTATCTCGAATCGCATCAATGGTATTTGATAAATGATGCCGTTGGGATCCTGCTAAATCATCTTGATTGAGGTTTATTGACCTTCTTAAGTCACCTAAGATAATCCCAGCTTTATGATAGTCAATGCCATGATGGTATATTTTTTCTAACCCGCGTATTGCTAAGCGTAATAACTGTTGATTGCTATCCGTGTAGTCGTAATGCTTTAATCGAATGGCATGCTGTATTCTATGCTGACTGCTAAATGGATTATTACGCATAAATAATGTCATTTCCCTGGCCGTCAATTGCTGCCTTCTTAATTTAATCGATGCCCTTTGTACAAAAGTCGCTACCGCATCAGCCATATCCTCATAACAATTAATCTTTTGTCCAAAACTTCTTGAACATACAATTTGTTTTTGATCCGGCTTTATTGATTCAATCGGATAACATTCAATATTATTCAGCTCATATACCATTCTTTCTATATTGACACTGAAGGCTTGTTTCATCCATTTTGCATTAGCCGTTTTTAAATCATGTACGGTTCGTATGCCTAATTCATTTAATCGTTTTTTTAAGCGTACGCCAACCCCCCATAACTCGCCGACAGATATCTCACGCATTAATTTAGTTAAGATTTCGGGGTTAGTTTCTGAAAAACAGACCACACCATTAAACATGTGATATTTCTTTGCCATGTAATTGGCTAACTTTGCCAAAGTTTTTGTTTTTGCAATGCCAACACAAACCGGTAATCCAATATTTTTGAATACCGTGGTCCGAATATGCTGACCGTATAGTAAATATTTTTTTTGATATATTTTTAAAAAAGATTCGTCAATCGAATAAATCTCTTGATCTTGGGATAAATTTGCTAACAGCTGCATCACCCGATTACTCATATCAGCATAGAGCGGGTAATTAGAAGAGTAAACGTGAACATGATTTTTTTTAATCAAATCCTGTGCTTGAAAAAAAGGCATCCCCATTTTAATACCAAGAGCTTTTGCTTCATTACTCCTGGAAATAATACAGCCATCGTTATTGCTTAACACGACAACAGGAACATTCTCTAACCTTCTATTAAATAAACGCTCACAACTAACATAAAAATTATTAACATCGACCAATGCAATCATCACTTAAACTTACGCACTGATCCCGTTACCACCCCCCAAATTTCAAATTGACTTCCTTCTTCAATATAAATTGGCTTGAATTCTTTATTGGCTGGCATTAAATAAGGTCCTGTGTTGTTTTTAGTCAACACTTTCACAGTAAATTCACCATCAATCGATGCGAGCACGATATCATTAATTGCAGCTGATTTCGAACGGTCAACAATGACAATATCGTTATCCAAAATTCCTGCATCCACCATGGAGTCTCCTTTGATTCTGACAAAAAAAGTTGACTCAGCCTGGTTGATCAAATACTCATTTAGATCTAATCGACTTTCTGCATGATCATCTGCCGGTGAAGGAAACCCTGCAGGCACCTTATGGCTGAATAAGGTTATAGGAATAGGCTTTTGAATAGATGGTTGTATAAAATCAGCGATACTGAAGTTGGTTTTTTTAGTGTTGAGTAAGAAATTTTTAACTTCACTAATGCGGCTGATTGGGATGCGCACCACCTTCGTTGATTCTGCATAAAGACCGCTGTCTTTTTTACGACCAGCTCCTTTCCTTACGCCACCTCTTTGATTTTTTTTACTGTTCATATTTTGATTAATGTAACATTAATCAAAATATATTTCTATTCATTCATATGAAATAATTATAAAAAATTTATAACAATCGTCTTGACAAGTAAATTTAAAAACGGCAAAGTGAACTACAAGCTCTCAAGAACAGCAGTTTGTGGGCAGTTTAGGCTAACTTCAGTATTATGATTTAGCAAAAATTTATTCAATTAAAAATATGGAGGAATAATAAATGAATAAAGGCGAACTAATCGAAGCAATCGCTAGCGCAACAGGATCCACAAAGGCTGATGCCGGGCGTGCTCTTGATGCAACCATCGAAAACATCACTAAAGCTCTAAAAAAGGGTGACACAGTTACATTAATTGGATTTGGTACTTTCAAAGTATCCAAACGTGCTGCACGAACAGGCCGTAATCCACAAACAGGTGCTGAATTAAAAATTCCAGCAAGAAAAGTTCCGTCATTCAAAGCTGGCGCTGGCTTAAAAAGTGCTGTGAATTAATCCAAAAATTACTCATTTTAAAATATAAAAAAACCCAGATACTTCTGGGTTTTTTTATATCTCTTTATTTGTCCTTCTACTTCGTAATATTTTTAGCAAACATTTTGTAGAGCGCGGGGAGAACTAATAAAGTCAAAGATGTTGAGGTAATTAATCCACCGATCACGACAATCGCGAGAGGCTTTTGTACTTCTGAGCCAGGACCTGTAGCAAATAAAAATGGGATCAGAGCTAGCATCGCTACAGATGCGGTCATCAACACGGGTCTTAATCTTTGCTTACATCCTTCGATGATGGCCAGATCTATCTTCATTCCATCTTTTTGCAATCCTTGTATGCAAGAAATCAAAACCACGCCATTCAAAACAGCAATTCCAGCAAGGGTAATAAAACCAACAGAGGCAGGCACTGATAAATATTCTCCAGTTAAAGCTAAGCCAAAAATCCCCCCAATACTGGCGAAAGGTAATACGGTAATAATTAACGTGGCAAAGCGGACAGAGTTAAATAAAAGAAACAAGAGGAAGAAAATACCGACAATCGTTAAAGGAATAATAATGGATAAATGCCCCAGCGCACGGGTCATATTTTCAAACTGTCCACCATACTCAATATAGTATCCGTCAGGTAAATCTAATTTTTGATTAATGGCTTGCTGCAAATCTGCCACTAGGCCACCTAAGTCCCGGCCCTCTACATTAATACCGGTATAGACTCGTCGTTTAGCAAACTCACGACTAATCCGTGCCGGACCATCTCGTGTTTCAATGGTTGCTAAGTCTCCCAAGGAAACTCGAGAGCCGTTTGGCGAAGTCAGCATGATGTTCCGAATTACATCCTCATCATCACGATACTGCGCAGGAAATCTGACGGCTGCCCCAAAATTTCTTTGGCCTTCATAAATACGAGTTGCTTCCTTTCCTCCAATGGCCATCTCAATCAAATCATTAATCTCAGAAACATTAAACCCATGTCGTGCAATAGCTGCTCGGTCTAAAACAATATTCAAATATTGCTGACCCGTGATTTTTTCAACTTTTATTCCTGTTGCTCCCTCAATTTCCTTTGCCAACTCTGCTACTTCATCTGCCTTTTTTCTTAAAATTTTAATATCATCACCAAAAATTTTGACAGCAACGTCCGCTCTTACGCCTGTCACCAACTCATCAACCCGATCAGAAATTGGTTGCATCATCATCAATACCACGCCAGGTAAGAACTTGAGTTTTTCTTTAATAGCATTCGCAATATCGTCTTGTGTCCATCCTTCAGGCCACTCTTCTTTTGGCTTCAAGCTGACTAAAGGTGTCGATTCGTTTTGCGCTTGCGGATCCGCCGGACTTTCACCTCTTCCAAGAGCACTAACCACTGACTTCACTCCAGGAACTTCCATAATTGCCTTCATGGCTTTAAATTCCATATTAATCGACTCTTCAATGGAAATATTAGGTACTCGATCAATTCCAGGGACAATGGACCCTTCCTTCATCTCTGGAATAAATGAGGTTCCTAAAAAAGGGATAGTCATGATTGACACCACAAAAAAACTCACTGCAATAGTGATCACTTTCTTTTGATTGACTAAGACTTTCTTTAATACGCTGATATAAGGAGTCTTTATTTTTTGAATTAATTTTGTATCCTCACCCGAACCCCCCGTTAAGAAAAAACTGCAAAGTGCAGGCGATAATGAGAAAGATAGGATTAAAGAAATAGTTAAGGCAATCGCTATAGTTAAAGCCAACGGTGCAAACATTTTTCCTTCCATGCCTTGCATTGTCATTAATGGTAAGAACACCAAAATGATGATACCAACTCCAAAAAGAACAGGAGTGGCAACTTCTTTACAAGCATTGAAGATCACTTGGTTTTTATTTTCATTCTTTTTCATATGACCTAACCGATGAAAAGTATTTTCAACAATCACCACGGAACCATCAACCATTAATCCAATGGCAATTGCTAAACCCCCAAGAGACATGAGGTTAGCAGAAATGCCTAGATAATTCATCGCCATAAAAGTGATTAGAGGGGTCAGTACAAGTGTCATCACTACGATCACGCTTGATCGAAAGTCGCCTAAGAAGATAAACAAGATAGCAATCACTAGAATAACTCCCTCAATCAAGACTTTCACAACCGTGGTTATTGCTGCGCTCACTAATTCACTTCGATCATAATAAGGAACAATTTTTAGACCCCCAGGAAGCATTTCGTTGTCATTGATTTCCTGCACTCTCTCTTTAATATTCTTAACCACTTCCTTGGCATTACCACCCCTTAACATCATGACAACTCCACCAACGGCTTCAGTTGCTCCGTTTTTAATCACCGCACCTACTCGCACTTCATAACCGATTTTGACTTCACCGATATCACGCATGTAAATTGGGATGCCGTCCGTTTCTTTCAATACGATATTTTCAATATCATTGATGTTTTGAATCAAACCCTCACCTCTGATCAAGTATTGTTGAGCACCTTTCGGTAAAACGCCCGCGCCACTATTGATATTATTTTTTTCCAAAGCCTCAAACACGCGAGACATTTTTATTTTGTAGTGCGCTAACCGGTCAGGATTCACCAGAACCTGATATTGTTTGACATAACCTCCTTGTGAATTAATCTCAGCCACGCCGGTAATATTTCTAAGTAAAGGGCGAACGACCCAGTCATTGATTGTCCGCCGATTTGTTAATTCAGGAACAGTGAGTTGTCGCCCCTCTTCATCTGGAAGCTCAAGAGTGTATTGAAAAATTTCACCTAAGCCGGTAGATACAGGCCCAAGAATGGGTGATACGTCTTTTGGCATGACATCTTGCACTTGCATCAATCGCTCCATCACAAGCTGTCTGGCAAAGTACACATCTGTAGCATCATTAAACACTAAAGTAATTAAAGAAAGAGCGTCTTTATTTAATGATCTCATTTCCACTAATCCTGGGAGGCCAGTCATAGCAATTTCAATAGGTACGGTAATGAACCTCTCCACCTCTTCAGGAGATTTGCCGGTCGCAACGGTGGCAACCTGAACTTGAATATTAGTGACATCAGGAAATGCGTCTAGAGATAATTTTTGTGCAGCAAAAAAACCTCCAATAATTAACATGGCTGATATCACCATGACAATTAGTCGCTGGTTTAAAGACCCTCTTATAAAAGCTTCAATCATATAAAATTATTCTTTGGCATACAGTCGTTCATTATTCAGATGAAAGGCGCCATCTATCACTACCTCTTCACCTTCGAGCAGACCGTCATCAATATGAACGGCATCTTTATTTTTTACCCCTAATGTCACAGGGCGCATCAAAAACTTATTTTCGCCAGTTTTGACAAAAATATTAGGGATATCATCAATGGATACAATCGCATTGATAGGTACTCCAACTTTTTCAATGCTTTTGCCAGAGACCTTCATAGTTATGAGCATATCTGGCTTTAATAATCCATGCGCATTATCAATTTCCGTCCGTATAGTCACTGTTCTCGTGACAGGATCCACGATATCACCTAAATACGTAATTTTTCCTTCAACGGATTTATTCTCATATGCTGGAACATCAATCAGAAGATCGTCACCTTCTTTTAAAAAACCAATTTGTCGCTCGGGCACTTGAGCCACGCCCCACACTTCATTCAACATAGCGATAGTAAAAATATCTTCTGTGGGATCAACGACTTGACCAACATTTACGTTTTTCTTGATAATCTTCCCGTCAATCTTAGCCACAATATTTGTTGTAGCATCAATTTGTATTTCAGATTGAATGGCCTCAATTTCATCTATCGTCATGCCCATTACGAATAATTGATCTTTACTAGCCTCCATATCTGCCTTTGCTGCCGATAACTCAGTTTTTCGTTGTAATTTTTGAGCCTCACTCACTACATCTGCATCAAAAAGAAGGACAGCCCTTTCATATGCTTTTGTTTTTAATTCCACCATTTGAACAGCCTTAATGTAAGCAAGCTGCTGCTTTGCAAGCTCTGTACTATTAATCACAGCAAGTACGTCTCCTTGTTTAACGGTTTTGCCTAACTCTCCTTTTATTTCAATAATTCTGCCTTGCACCGGCGAGCCAATCCTTGCCAACAAATTTTGCTTTACTTCAATACTTCCAGGAATATCCAAGCTTTTCTTTATCGGAATGATTTTTGCTGACTCAAATTTAATTTGATCCAATATCTCCGGACTAGCGACAACTTCATTAGGATTTTTTTTCTTCACATCAACAATCTCTTTATCGTTGCTACAAGATCCTAGAATTAAAAAAATAAATAATAATAAGTATTGTGTTTTCATATCACTCCATTATTTTTGACCCTAACAACTGCTCCATCTCCATAATAGAAACAATGTAATCAAGTCTTGCTGATAGATAATCTTTTCGAACAATTCGTTGTGTTCTTTGCGCATCTAGATATTCTAAAATTCCTCTTTCTCCAAATCGATAAGCCGCCTCCACTACCTTTAATACCGATTCTGCTTGAGCTAATAAATTTTCTTCAAATGTTAATACCTGGTCTTTCGCTATTAAATAACGCTGATAAGCAGCATCGATATCTCTTTTTAAAAATAACGATTGTTGGTTATAAGTTGCCTCAACCTCTCTTAAATTAGCCTCTGCTTGACTGATTTGACCTTCTCTTTGATTCCAAATAGGGAGAGGGATACTTACCCCAAACGTATAATTTCTAATGCCAGGGTCTTGATTAACACCAGCACTCAAGGTTACCCCAGGATTAACAAGATTTTTTTCTAACTTAATTTTATTTTCAAAAACTGATGAAGCAGCTTTCAATTGCTTTAATCTCGGACTGTTAGAAATTAAGTTGGTTACATCTGATTTACTAATATTGATATTAGACTCCGGAAACTTTCCTTCGAGATCAAAATCATCCGGCATATTTTGTCCAATCAAACCTTTTAGAAAAAACTTTCTTTCTTGAATCCTTAATTTTGCAGCCTGTGCATCTCGTTTGGCCGCCAATAATTCAGTGTCTGCTTTAATTAACTCATATCTGGGAGATTCACCAACATTGACTCTAAGCTCCACACGGTCTCTAATATCTTGAATGACTTTTTGATCCGCATCAGCAATTTTTAAAATTTCTTGATTATGAATCACGTCATAAAAGGCTGATTTGATATTTAGCATTAAGTTGATTTTTGTTCCACGGTTTAATTCATCCACGAATTCTAGATTAGATTCGGCTATTTCTTTTCTGGATCTACGAACATCTGAGAACTCTAATGGTTGCGATATACCAAATTCCCAGTTTTTATCATTTTCAGTTGGTGGCGTTCTCGTTTTTGTTGGACCCACTGCAAGACCAACCGAAGGATTTAAATATTGCTGTGCCACAGTAATTCCAGCCTTAGCTGCATCTTGTTTTGCTTGCAGCACATCCATCACTGGATTGGCTTGATTTGCCATGTCGATCAGATCATCGAGGCTGTAGATTGGATTTGAAAACAATTCAAATGATACAAAAAAAATAAATAAAAAATATTTCGACTGTTTTAAAATCATTGGAATATATTATAAAGTATTCACATTATAAAAACAGAATATATGGGGCAAAAATGAGTAAAATTTTTATTACTGGAACAAATCGTGGATTAGGTTTAGAGTTTGTGAAACAATTCTTAAACAGAGGTGACCAAGTCACTGCAACCTGCCGCAATCCAAAGGACGCAACTGAGTTAAATCAGCTTCAAGATAATCACAACTTACAAATTTTTTGTCTTGATGTCGGTGATCATGGTGCCGTTCAAAAATTACAACAGCAACTTGTTGATCGGCCCATAGATATCTTTATTAACAACGCTGGCATTTGGCGAAGCAGCCAATTAGGAAATATTTCCATTGACGAGTGGATGGAAAGTTTTCGAATAAATACCATCGCACCCATTAAAACTATTGAGTCTTTTCTGCCAAACATTAAGTTGGGGGAAGATAAAAAAGTGATTTCCATTACTAGCAAAATGGGGAGTATTGATGATAATACCAGTGGCGGATCTTATATTTATCGCTCATCAAAAACTGCTTTAAATTCCGCCATGCACAGCATGCATCATGATCTTAAGAATCATGGCATTGCAACCTGCACTCTACATCCTGGTTGGGTTCGAACTGACATGGGCGGTCCTGGGGGCTTGATTGATGTCGAACAGAGTGTTTCCGGCATGATTAAAGTCATTGACCAGCTCTCAATTGAGAATTCCGGAGAATACATAGATTACGCAGGAAAAATTATTCCTTGGTAACGCTCTATGAAGAAGCTGAAAAATTTTTAGGCAAACAAAGTGAACAGTGGTCAATTCTTATCCAGCAAATTGGCCCATGTTGTTTAAAGGTGAGTAATGAACTCTTGCCACATCAAAGTATTATTAAAAGTATTTTTTTTCAACAACTTCATCCAACAGCAGCATCAGCAATTTATCAACGTTTTTTAGATTTATTTAACAACGTTTTTCCTACAGAACAAGACATTATTAAAAATAAAAATTTACTGAGTTCGACAGGGTTATCAAAACAAAAGAAAGAAACCATTCTATCTATTGCTGATGGCTACTTAAAGAAATCAATTCCTAGCGAGAAAAAAATAAAATTGCTTAATGATCAGGAGATCATTAAGCAATACACTCAAATCAAAGGAGTGGGGGTGTGGACTGTCCAAATGATGCTCATTTTTAATCAGGGTCGCCTTGATGTCATGCCTTCTTCAGATTTTGCAATCCGTAAAAAATATTCATTACTAATGCAAAAAGGATGTCAGATCACTCCGACTCAATTAATAAAAGAAACAGAATATCTGAGCCCCTATAGAACTATCGCCGCTTGGTATTTATGGCAAATGAAATAAACTTTTTATTTCTTACTTTTTTTCTTCACTGAATCAGGCTTAGTATGACAAGAGCTGCCTCTTTTATAAGCACACATGACTATTAAAAGATCAATAATGAGTTGAAAAATTACCACATAAGCTAACACCTGAATGATGTAGTTACCCCAACTAATTGATACAATATCAGTGACAGGCTGACTCATCGAGTTTGCTCCAAGACACATAAAAAATACTCTTGTATTTTCATAGAAAGTCACCCCATCCTGGACTGATGAAATCACTGCAGGAACATAAGTTAGGGGGAACAGTAAAAATATCCAAAAAAATACACGAACAAATGCACATCGCATGTTTATAACTCCTTAATTAATTAGTAAATGAAAAATCTCTAACAAAATGACAAGAATATCCGCTTGGATTCTTCTTGATATAGTCCTGATGATCGAGCTGAGCAGCATAAAAGGCTTTAAAAGGAAGAACGTCAGTTACCACTGGGTCTGGCCAGTGACCACTTTGATTCACTTTGCTTATCACTTCATTGATGATCTTTTTATCTTCATCATTTAAATAAAAAATAGCCGAACGGTATTGCGTTCCAATATCGTTACCTTGTTGATTTTGAGTCGTTGGATTATGCATCCTAAAAAATTCAAACAGCAATTGTTCTAGTGATAAAACTTCTTCATCATAAGTAATGTAAATCGTTTCAGCATGGCCGGTTAATCCAGTTTTAACATCATCGTAGGTCGCATTCTCTAGCGAACCCCCAGCAAAACCTACCTCGGTATCCATTACACCAGGAAGATCTTGCAGCAGATATTCTAATCCCCAATAACAACCGCCGGCTAAATAAATTTCTTTTTTTTGCATTGAAAAAACCGTAAAAGATTGAATAATTAGCAGGATGCCTGCCAATAAAAATTTCATAAAAATTAATTACGCACAATCACCAAAAGCTTCAAGATATCTTGTTTGACATTCTTTATCTTCGCTTAAACATTTATCAAGATCTTCAGCAATTGATTTTTCTTTAGGTAATTTTTTATCTTTGGATAAGGTTTTCATCACCTCAAATCCACTTGTGTGATAACTCGGCATCATTTTTCTCCTTGTGAGATCAAATTGTTATAAATTTTAGCTTGTGGCTTAAACTATATGATTAAGGATAACAAAATTAGTTCAGGAAGGAAAAGATAAAATTAATTAATTAACATACAAGTTCCCTCTCTCATTCGAGAAGAAAATTGTTTATCTTTTTGTTCGAGCTCAGAATAATCTTTTAACATCAAGTTATATCGATTCAGATAAGTTTTTTGATAGTGAGCAACAGACTTTGAGTCTACATTTTGTGTGTATTTCTCACAAACCAATTCTTCTTCACCTAACTTACATTCTGTAAGACTATAATTGACATGACTGGTTTTCAAACCCACCTGGTCGTCATAAACCCATGCCTCTTTTTGATTATCAGAAGCCTGTTCTGTCCAATCACTAGCGGTTGTTAGTTTTAAATCACACTCAATATTGATTGTCTTTGCGTAAGAAGAGGTACAAAAAATTAGCAAACAAAAAAGACATGACTTTAAGGAAGTCATAAAAAAATCCTTTAGTTATTTTTAAAAGAAAAGGTGGTTACCACCCTAATTCACAAATCAAATTTTCATCACCAAGCAGTTTTTCGCAACGTTCTGGATAAATATAAAAATAACCAACGATTAAAAGCAAAATGATAATAATATAAGTAACTTTTTTCATAATTCCTCCACACTAAATTTTAGAGAACTCCTTCAGTTACTAAAGATATGATATGAAATCTATTGAAAAGTTACATTTATTTTTTATCTTTATTTTTTTCGTGTTGCGCCTGCTCAGATAATTTTTGCTTTTTTTCTTTTTCTTTCAATTTTGCGAGCTCTTGCAACACCGTAAATCCACTTTCAAAAAAATTTGCCATGAGATTTCCTTTTATTGATTTGTAAAGCTTATCAAAAATAATTTAAATTTTGTATCAGTATTTTCATTAAACCTATTGACCGAAGCTAATGCCTTGATAGGATTTTTTTTATCTCAATTATTTGCTAATAGTTATGAAAAAGAAATTTCCCCGACCTCAAAGTACTGGTAAAAATCATTGGAATTATAAACATGGAAAATGCACTACTGAAGAACGACAAAGACGGGCTGATTTTAATTGTCGGCTCCTTTTCCTTTATGATATGGCAATCCATGGTGGCTTTATGTCAAACCCTTCTAAATTATTGGGCAGGCCTCCGAAGGATTATTTCAAACCAGACTTTAATAATATGTGGCATAGGGTATATGTACACATTAAGATTAATGATTTAGACAAGTAAACTTAATTTAATATCTAGGTATTATTTTTTTATTTGGCGTATTCACTTAAAGATACTAATATAAAAAGAATAAACGTCTTAAATGCATAAAGAATAATGAACGAATTAATTATTAAAAGTTTTTTAATGAACACCTACTCACTGATTTGCCTGTTACCTGAAGAGATTAAAAAAATTTCATCATCTTCAAATAAATTTTCAAACTGTGCCTTGTTTGATAAAACTATGGAGGACATTAAGGATTTTTCTCCACTATTTACCAAAGAAGCACTTGATACAAGTTTGAATAATGTAAAAAATTTAAATAACAATGAATGTCAGATTTACCTGAGTGCTTTAGAAGACAAATTTAAGAATATTACGAAAGCATCTGAAATAGTTTCTAAAGAAGATGAATCTTTTATCAATCGGGTAGAGATACAAAAAGAAGATTTATTGAATAAATTTGAATAAAAAAGCTCATGAATGCATGAGCTTTTTTACAGAATATAAATCAATCATTCATGGCTATTTCAAAATCTTCCGGTTCTTTCACCGGTAGATTATCTAATGCAATCTTCGCATCTGTGTTGCCCTGGTCTGCGGATCGTTGATAATAATCTTTAGCTGTTTCTAGATCAACAGACGTCCCTAACCCTTTTTCATTCATCAATCCTAAATGGTAATCCGCTTGCGGTAAGTTGTAATTAGAAGCCATTTGATAATATTGATAGGCTTGCATATAGTCTGTTACTTTTCCCATTCCATAAAAGTGAATATGAGCAATATTTAAGAATGCTTCTGGTTGATTTGTTTTTGCAGCTTTCTGGTAATGCAACAAAGCTTTTTGATAATTAGGATAGACCCCATGCCCATAATGCTCCATCAATCCTAAATTAAACTCCGCTTCAACCTGTCCTTGTTTTGCAGCTTTCGTATACCAGTGATGGGCTTTAAGGTAATCTTTTTGGCGATCGTTATAGTGGTACTCGCGTGCCAAATTAAGTTGTGCTTCAGCCAAGCCCTGCTCTGCGGCTCGCTGATAATATTGTATAGCTCCATCATAGTCATAGTGTTCTCCGATTCCTGTCATCATCAGTTGTGCTGCATTAAATTGTGCTTCTTTGAGATCTTGCTTAGTCGC
Source organism: Candidatus Methylolitoribacter marinus (assembly GCF_051853155.1). Lineage (GTDB taxonomy): Bacteria > Pseudomonadota > Gammaproteobacteria > Burkholderiales > Methylophilaceae > BACL14. The sequence continues at coordinate 147,358 of NZ_CP124221.1, read as the reverse complement.
TTCTTTAAACCACAGTAACGCTTGATCTAAATTTTTATCAACACCTAAGCCATATCGAAACATCTGTCCTAAGTGAAATTGTGCTTCTGCCATTCCTTCTACTTCTACCTCACAATTATTTTTTGCAACAACCTGATTGGATGCGGCTTGTTTAAAATATTGAAATGCTTGCTGTTGATTGGATGGAGTTCCAATACCATAACGGTGCATTAAGCCTAGGTTAAATTGAGCTTCTGGATTGTTAGCTGCGATGGACTCATAATACTGAATAGCTTTTTGATAATCTTTATTCGTTGATAAGCCGTAGCGATAGACTAACCCTAATTTTGCTGTTGAATCATGATTGCCACGAAGGTGGGCTCGTTGATAAAGATCTAATGCTCTAGCTAAATCTTTATTGAAAACGCTGCCCTCAAAGTAATGATTGGCAAATAAATGTTGAGCATTGCTAATGACACTATTGGTCATTTGTGAATAGAAACCATTAAATTGCCCATTGGTAAAATTCGTTTGCCAAAAGGTTTTTTCTTTACATAGATTTTTTTCTTGGACTTTAACTTCTGGTGCTTGCATCTCATTCGCTGAAACTGCATTTGAGATCAAGAACACATTGGCAAGTACTGCCACAATTGTTTTAATTTTCATTTCCTAACCCTTAATTAATTAACTACATTAGATAGATGGAGTTAAGATTAAAAGTCAGGGATTATTTCTATTTACTTTTTTGATTAATTAAATATTCGTAGTTTACGCGACCGTAGTCATTCCCCAACGCAGCAGCACGCTTGTAATACTCAATGGCTTTGTCATGATTTTCTTCCCCATCGAAACCCATGTGGTATAGCAAGCCAATGTTAAATAAAAGATTAGGGTTGCTTGGATATTTTTCAAGCAGGAGTAAACATCCTTCAAGATCAATTCGATCTGCATCACACCCGCCAATATTGGTGGGCACAGGATTAGCTAAATAGCGATGGCCAAACATAATGAAAGAACCATTATTAAACCATTTCTTCCAAAATAATTTTGGATCTTGTCCTTCTAATTCTTCCTGGGTATGAGTCAGTTCTAATGGCAGTGGTTTGGTAAAATGAACATATTCTTTGGTCGCATAAACCCCTGTGACACCCAGTATAAATGCAAGGATCCAATTCTTATAGGCCAATGTTCTTTCTTGCTTTGGAATAAGATATCGATCTTGTAGAACTTTACCTATTCTTTTCTCAAAGGCTTGTTGACGTTTCACCATCAATCGCTCTTCAAGGTTATCCTCTTTGATCATAATATTTCTAACCATACGCGCGATCACACGCCATTTAGGATCCATGCCAGATACTTTGTTACCTTGCAATACACTTATAAAATCATCTTGTATTTGTTCACTCATGATGTTTCCAAATCCTTACATTCTTCAAAATATGCGGTCAATTTCTTTTTTGATTGAGATAAAAACTCTTTGGTTGCTGCATAAGATCGACCTATTCTGATTGAGATATCTTCAACGGGCACGCCATCTTTTTGTAAATTAATAACATAGTGGCGATCTGGCATATCTTCTTTAAATAATTTAAATTTTTCCTCTATACAACTTTGCTGATCATCATATTTCTGACCATAGCTCACCTTCACATCTTCATCACCAGTAAGATTTTCTAGATCTTCAGTATCAAGACCAAACATGACATTATTCTTTCTGGAAGATTTTCGATAAAACTCATTCATATTATTTCTGAGAATTTGCCACAACCATGATTCAAATTTACTATCGTCTTTAAGGGTATCTATTTTTTCAAATACCTTAATATAAGTCTCTTGAATAACATCATCTGCATCTTCATCATTCAATCTATTTCTTACCAAAAACCTGAAGGCTTTTTTATAAAAAAAGTTATTTAGAGATTTATAGGCAACATTTAACTTTGCTTTGTCTTGTAATTGCTCTAACACTTCCCCAGCAAGCATTATTCCTCCAGTTTTTGCTCTTATATAAATGAGATGCAGTAATACTTAATAGGTCAGGATTTTTATTAAATTAATTAATGAAATATTTTTTCCTGACTTTTTAAAACTCGGTCATCTATCAATTAAGGAGGCGCAATTTCTCTCTTCCTTACCTCCAGCACCATGGTTATCTGGTGTTAAATATGATAACCGCTTACTTCCCTGAAGCACCGCCTGACTAGCCGGCGGTTCAAATAGGCTAGTCAATAATCGTATATAAAATTTAACATGAATATTGATATTTTCTATGAGGTAATTGAAACTTATTGTTGTCTTAATTTTGCAAAGTAGAAATAAAAAAAGCTTACATGAACTGTAAGCCTTGTTTTTATTGGTGGGCCCACCTGGACTCGAACCAGGGACCAAAGGATTATGAGTCCTCTGCTCTAACCAACTGAGCTATAGGCCCTATTTAAATTAATCTTTTCCTTCAAGGAAGCTTTTTAATCGATCAGATCTTGTTGGATGTCTCAATTTTCTTAAAGCTTTAGCTTCAATCTGACGGATTCTTTCTCTAGTAACATCAAACTGTTTTCCAACCTCTTCTAAAGTATGGTCTGTATTCATCTCAATACCAAACCTCATTCTCAATACTTTAGCCTCCCTTGGGGTAAGTCCTTCAAGAATTTCATTGGTCACACTGCGAAGACTTGAATAAACTGCAGCATCATCTGGAGTTAATGTACCAAGGTCTTCAATAAAATCACCTAAGTGAGAATCCTCATCATCACCAATTGGAGTCTCCATTGAAATTGGCTCCTTGGATATTTTTAAAATTTTTCTAATTTTATCTTCAGGCATTTCCATTTTTTCAGCTAATTCTGCTGGCTCAGGTTCTTGGCCCGTTGCTTGTAAAATCTGTCTTGAAATTCGATTCATCTTATTAATGGTCTCAATCATATGAACTGGGATACGAATCGTTCTTGCTTGGTCAGCAATAGAACGAGTAATCGCCTGACGAATCCACCATGTAGCATAAGTTGAAAACTTGTAACCTCTTCGATATTCGAATTTATCAACGGCTTTCATCAATCCAATATTGCCCTCTTGAATGAGATCCAAAAATTGCAAGCCACGGTTGGTATATTTCTTAGCTATGGAAATCACCAAACGTAAGTTAGCTTCAATCATTTCTCTTTTAGCACGTCTGGCGCGAGACTCGCCTCTAGTCATTTGGCGATTAATCTCTTTGAAATTTTTGATTGGAATTCCAGAAAAATCTTCTAATTCTTTTAATTGTGCTTGTTGATCTAAAATCGAATGTTTTAATTTTTCTAAATTATCAATGTAGGGCTTATCACCCTTCATTTCATCTTTTAACCATTTGTTACTGGTTTCATTGCCAGGAAATGATTTTATAAATTGTGTTCGAGGCATCTTCGCTTGGTTTACACAAAAATCCATGATGGTGCGCTCATGTGCACGAATCTGAACAATAAATTGTCTGACTTTGTCACATAAGACTTCAACAAGCTTTGCTGAAAATCTAAAATTAAGTAATTCTTTTTGAATAAGATCCTGGTGTTTCTTATATTCTGGATCATCAATCCATTTATTTTTCTCACGCAGTAAGGCTAATTTTTTATGTGCTGTTTTAATTTTTTTAAATCGTTTAAGAACTTCCTCTGTTAACATTTTCAAGTCTTCTGATGACATGCCTTTGCCATTATCAGATGATGAATCATCGTCCTCCTCGTCCTCACTATTTTCAACATTAGAAGATTCTTCTTCATTCATGCCAAGAGCTTCATTAAGTTCTTTCTCAGCCTCTATATCAATCAAGCCATCCACGAACTCATCAACTGCTAATTCTCCAGCCTTCACTTTGTCGCCCATTTGCATCAAGTCATCAATAATACCTGGACAAGCTGAAATGGCTTGAACCATATGCTTTAAGCCTTCTTCAATTCTTTTGGCAATTTCTATTTCTTCTTTTTTATCAAGCAGGCCCACCTTACCCATTTCACGCATATACATACGGACAGGATCAGTTGTTCTACCAAATTCAGAATCCACAGTCGCTAGAGCTTGCTCTGCTTCTTCAGCAGCTTCTTCATCAGTAACGGGGGTTGGTGCATCATCCATTAATAAATTTTCAGCATCCGGGGCTTCGTCATAGGTTTTTATACCCATGTCATGAATAATAGAAATAATTTCGTCGACTTGATCAGTTTCAGATATCTCATCAGGGAGATGGTCATTAATTTCAGCATGGGTAAGATAGCCGCGCTCTTTACCTAAAATAATTAATGCTTTTAATTGGTTTCTTCTATGTTCAGCTTCTTTTGGACTTGAAGCCTCATCCAAATATAAATCTTTTAGTTTTTTGACACGAGGTTTTCTAGTTTTTTTAGGGGTAACTTTTTCTTCAGGATTTTTTCTTGGTCTTCCCATGCATGAATGCCTTAAATTAATTAACAGAACGACCCGACATGATAACAAATTCAGTGTTTTACATCAATATATTTGGTTAAACTCAAGTTTATTTCTGAATATGATTATTTCTTATAATTTTTCAAAAATTCTTTTTCCTCATCACTGAATTCACTTAATTTTTTGTTTTTTAGTGCTGCAAATTGTTGCGATTGTTTATTGCTATTTAATTGTTGATTAAAAGAATTTTGAATTCCCTTAAACTCTTCAAGCAAATCAATATTTTCAGAATAGTCCATCATCTGTCTTTGTAATTCATCCAAAATATTTTCATCAATTTTATTTTGTAAAGAATGGAATAAGCTGGCAGTATTTTTAATGTTTGAATTATTTTCTTCCATTGAATTTTTGATTTGTTTAAAAAGCTCATCCTCAACTAAATTGTTCTGAAAAAATATTTCATCTTCACTTTTAAAAAGCTCAGGCTTCATTGTTAATATAAGAATATATTTGCGTTTAGCTGTTAATGAGTTCTTAGAGGATCGTGAATATTTCATTTGCGGTGGAACAGAAAAATTTTCAGAGGGCTCAATGCTCATCATTTTTTCGATTTCCCTTTGTGAAAAATGAATCAAATCTGCAACTCTTTTAATTAGAAAGATCTTATATTTGTTTGAATTTATTTTTTTATAAATTGGCTCAAAATTATTAATAAACTTAATCTTATTTTCTTGACTAGACAGATCATTCTTTTCAGTTAATCTTTTAACAATAAATTCAGTCAGAGGAGTGGCGTGATCTATATATTTTTTGAAATCTTGAATTGAATGTGTTTTTATAAACGTATCGGGATCTTCGCCTTCAGGTAAAAATAAAAAATAAAATTCGTAATCATCTTCTAATATATCCACAGCGGTATTTAATGCTTTCCAAGCAGCTTCTTTGCCCGCATTATCTCCATCAAAGCAAAACGTAATTTTTTTTGAGTAGCGAATTAATTTTTTTAAATGATAAATGGTTGTCGCAGTCCCTAAGGTTGCGACTGCATTTTGAATGCCATGTTGATATAAAGATATAACATCCATATATCCTTCCACAATCAAAATATTTTTATCGTCTCGAATCCCTTTTTTGGCTTGGGGAAGGCCATATACTTCATAACTTTTTTTAAACAATGGAGTTTCTGGTGAATTGTAATATTTGGGCTGATCCTCTGAATTAATTACCCTTCCACCAAACCCAATAATATTGCCTTTAGCGTTTATAATTGGAAAAATAATTCTATTTCTAAATCGATCATATATTTTCCCAGAATCATTCTTTTGAACTAGGCCAGCAGTTTGTAATTTTGGCTCCTCATAGTTTTCAAATTCTTTTTTCAACCCTTGCCAATCATCACTCGCATATCCAATCTGAAATTCACGAGCAACAGCTCCAGTTAAACCTCTTTTTTTTAAATAATTAATGGCCAGATCTGAAGAGCGTAGATTTTTTTTAAAATGTTGATTTGCCTTTTTGAGTATTTCCTCTAACTTAAAATCATCGGCTGTGTCTTTTTTTGTATTCGGTTGATCATTAGGTACCGCTAAACCAAGCTGATTTGCAATTGATTGAACGGACTCAATAAATGTTAATCCGTCATATTCCATTAAAAAACTAATCGCAGATCCATGGGCGCCACATCCGAAACAATGATAAAACTGTTTGGAAGGGCTAACTGTAAAAGAAGGTGATTTTTCTTGATGGAAAGGGCAACATGCGACATAGTTTGCTCCTGCTTTTTTTAGTTTTACTCTTTGGTCAACAACATCGACAACGTCAATTCGATTTAAGATTTCTTGAATAAAGGACTCAGGGATCATCACATAATGATAACTGAAAATATTTCAATTTTTATAAGTGATTTAAGAGAGTTTTTGTCTAACTAATTTTGATACTTCAGCCATATCCGCACGGCCTGCTACTTTGGATTTAAGAATACCCACCACTTTTCCCATATCTTTCATATCAGATGCCCCAGTTGTAGCAATGGCCTCTTCAATATATTGATTTATCTCTTCCTCAGATAATGGTTCTGGCATATATTTGGATAACACTTCAATTTCTAATTGTTCCTGATCAATTAAATCTTGACGACTTGCCTTTTGATAAGCTTCTATTGAGTCTTTTCTTTGTTTGAGCATTTTTTGGATGACAGAAAAAATTTGATCGTCATTTAATTCGATTCTATCGTCAACCTCTTTTTGTTTGATAGCAGCCTGAAGTAATCGAATAGCTCCAAGACGAGCCGAGTCTTTGGCTCGCATGAAGGTTTTCATATCATCTGAGATTGTTTGTCGGATCGACATCTCGGAGGGATTAATACATTTTAGGAGGTAACATTTGATTACGAAGACGTCTGTATTGTCTTTTCACCGCAGCTGCTGCTTTTCTTTTACGCTCCCATGTAGGTTTTTCGTAAAATTCCTTAGCTCGAAGATCATTCATAAGGCCTGTTTTTTCAACAAGACGCTTAAATCTTCTTAATGCAACGTCAAATGGTTCGTTCTCTTTTACTTTAATTGTTGTCATAAATTATTATTTTATTAATAGTTCGTTTAAGGTTCGCTATTTTAATGCTAATATCATTTTTTTTCAACAAAAATTGTCAAAATGTTAATCTTAGGTATTGAGTCTTCTTGTGATGAAACGGGTTTAGCCCTTTATGACTCTGAATCTGGGCTAATCGGACATGTTCTAAATTCTCAAGTTGATCTGCATCGTTTATATGGTGGAGTTGTTCCAGAACTAGCATCACGTGACCATATTCGCTTCATTCTTCCTTTATTAGATGAGTTATTCAACAAAACTAACAAAAATGTGACTGAGCTTGATGCTATTGCATATACAAAAGGTCCAGGACTTTCCGGGGCTCTGTTGGTGGGAGCTAGTGTTGCTGAAAGTTTAGCAATGAGCTTAGATATTCCAACAATACCAATACATCATCTTGAAGGACACCTCTTATCTCCCTTTTTAGAGAATGATCAACCTGCATTTCCTTTTTTGGCATTGCTTGTCTCAGGCGGACATTCACAACTCATTCATGTAAGAGAACTCGGTGATTATGAAATCATTGGAGACACACTGGATGATGCAGCAGGCGAAGCATTTGATAAAAGTGCACAACTCTTGGGTCTTGGTTACCCTGGAGGTGCAGCATTATCAAAACTAGCCTCTACTGGATCTTCTTTTTATTCTCTACCAAAACCATTAATCAATAGTGATGATCTGAATTTTAGTTTTAGCGGATTAAAAACGGCAGTTCTCAATCTTGTCAAAAAAGAGCAGCCGTTAGATGAGATTAAAAAAGCGAATATTGCATACGCATTCCAAGAATCCATCACCGATGTCCTCACCACGAAATGTTTAAAAGCCCTTAACGAAAAAAATTTGAGCTGCTTAGTTGTTTCTGGTGGCGTGGGAGCAAATAGACAATTGCGAAACAAACTAAAATCACTTTCTCAGAAACATGATTTTCAATTATTTTTTCCTAGCCTGGAATTCTGTACTGACAATGGAGCAATGATTGCTATTGCTGGATTTTTTAGGCATCAACTATCCCAGAATAAAAATTACGAATTTTCTGTCAAACCTAAATGGAAGCTCACAGAAATTTAATTTTTTTATTTAAAATTTGACTCTTTTTTTTCTAATAGATTTTTGATGTTTTCTTTGTGGCGATAAATTAAAAACATACTTAAAAAGAGACTGAGCCATAAAAAGTTCTGATCAATATGCATGAAAAAAGTAATTAAAGGTAGACATAATGCAGCCGTGATGGCCGATAAAGAGGAGATGCGACTTACCAAAAATACAATTAACCAGATCAATAATACTATAATTGCAATACTGCTATCGATTGCTAGCAATACTCCTAAAGCGGTAGCAACGCCTTTACCGCCTTTAAATTGATAATACACAGGGAACAGATGTCCAATAAATACTACTGCAGCAATAAGCAACACTTGGTCATCATTAAAATTTAAATAATATTTTGCGATTAAGACGACCAATGTACCTTTAAGCATATCGCCCAAAAGGGTTAGAAGAGCTACAAATTTTTTCCCAGACCTCATAACATTGGTAGCTCCTGGATTTTTTGAGCCAAAACTTCGCGGATCTTGTATTTTAAAAATCTTACTTAATAAAATTCCAAACGAAATTGAACCAATAAAATAAGCTAGAATAATGTAGATAGTATTAACCATATGTAAATTATAAGGGATTGCTAATCAGATGAATAATCAAATTTTCATATCCAATCTTGTTGTACCAATCACCATCGGAGTTCCGGATTGGGAAAGAGCAATTCCACAAAGTTTGTTCATTGATTTGAATATTACTCTTAAAAAAAAGGATGCTTTCAATTCGGATAATCTTGAAGACACCATTGACTATGGCGCTGTGATTGAATTAATTAAATCCCTCGCAGAAACAAATAAAGATACTCTACTTGAAAGTTTCGGAGAAAAAATAGCATCTAAAATTCTTCAAGACTATCCAGCTCAGTCTTTGACCTTAAAAATATCTAAGAAAAAAATAATCGCCGATGCTGACTTCGTTGGAATAATTATTAATCGATCAATCTAACCTCTTGGATGATGTTTTTGATGTAAATCTTTCAATCTTTCTCGCGCCACATGAGTATATATCTGCGTAGTAGATATATCACTATGTCCTAACAGCATTTGAACAACTCTCAAATCTGCACCATGATTGAGCAAATGAGTGGCAAAAGCGTGTCTTAAGACATGTGGTGAAATCGGATGATTTATGCCTGATGCAACAGCGTACCTTTTAATTAAATACCAAAAGGCTTGACGTGTCATAGCACCACCTCTTGCAGTTATAAAAAGATACTTTGATTTTTTCTCTTTTAAAAGATTTTCTCTTGAAGATTTAAGGTATTGCTCAATCCAATGAGAAGCTTCCTCACCCATCGGAACTAGTCTAGTTTTATCGCCTTTACCAGTTATTCTGATCACACCATCATTTAAAGATACTTCCGTGACCATAATGGTAATTAATTCACTGACTCTTAAGCCACATGCATATAATAATTCCAACATGGCTCGATCACGCAAACCTTGGTTATCAGCAATATTGGGTGCATTGAGAAGATCTTCAACCTCATTTTCATTTAAACTTTTTGGAAGTCCTTTAGAAAGTTTTGGAGCCTCAATCATCAATGTAGGATCCTCATGAACAATATTTTCTCTTAATAAATATCTATAAAACCTTCTTAAACAAGCTAGCAATCGTGCAATGCTCCGTGATTTTGACAATGGAAAACGATAAGCTAAATATTCTTGAATTTCACTTTTTGTAATATGAGTAATATCACGATTAGAATACCAAATGACTAGTTGCTTTAAATCATAACGATAGCTGTCTAATGTATTTTTTGACAAGCCATCCTCTAGCCACAAACTATTAATAAATTGATCAACAATTAAAGGAAGGTCTTTAGATGTTTCATTCATAATTGAAATTTATTATGGCATAAAAAAAGCCCCAAGAAGGGGCTTTTCATTTTGTTTTAAAACTTAATTAAGCATCTTTTTTATCTGCATCTTGAGCTGGCGCTTCAGCAGGAGCTGCATCTTGAGCTGGTGCTTCAGCAGGAGCTGCATCTTGAGCTGGTGCTTCAGCAGGAGCTGCATCTTGAGCTGGTGCTTCAGCAGGAGCTGCATCTTGGGCTGGTGCTTCAGCCAATTCTACTTCAGGAATTGCTTCATATTGAGAATCAGACTCACGCACTTTCAATCTTTCCTTAATACGCGCAGACTTACCTGAACGCTCTCTTAAATAGAACAGTTTTGCACGACGAACGTTACCACGTCGCTTAACTTCAATTGTATCTATTAAAGGTGAATGTAGTTGGAAGGTTCTCTCAACGCCCTCTCCGGAAGATATTTTTCTTACGATAAAAGAAGAGTTAAGTCCTCTATTTTTTCTAGCAATCACAACGCCCTCAAAGATCTGAACTCTTTTTCGGTCTCCCTCAACAACGTTTACGCCAACGGCAACGGTATCACCAGGAGCAAATTTAGGGATTTTTTTGCCAAGACGCGCAATTTCTTCTTTTTCAATAGTTTGAATAATGTTTGTCATATCTATTTCCTCTTTTTTAAATCTTGTTCCTGCTCACCCAATGCTTCCTGGAGCAGCCCAGATTCTTCTATTGTTAATTCCTGATCTTCTAATAAGTCAGGTCTTTTTTTAAAAGTTTCTAACAAAGCAGTTTTTTTTCGCCACTTTGATATCAGATTATGATCTCCAGACAATAAAACATCCGGTACCTTTAAATTCTCAAAAACTTCAGGTCGAGTAAACTGAGGATGGTCGAGAAGTCCTTTATAGAAAGAATCATCCTCAAAAGATTCATTGTTGTTTAACACTCCAGGTATTAGCCTGGACAATGAATCGATTAAAACCATAGCCGGTAATTCACCGCCTGTCGTTACAAAATCTCCAATGGAGATCTCTTCATCCACAAAATGATCTATCACTCTTTGATCAACACCTTCGTATCGACCCGAGATTAAAATCATATTATCTATCTTTGATAACTCAATTAGTTTTTTTTGATCAAGCCTTTTACCTTTTGGGCTTAAATATATCACTTTCGAGTTATGTACTTTCTTTGTCTCATGATTTTTTTTGATGTCTCTTATGGTCTTCACAAGAGGTTCGATCATCATTACCATTCCTGGACCACCCCCATAAGGTCGGTCATCAATAGTGTGATGAACATCATTCACATAATCACGAGGATTCCATAGATTTAAATTAACCTTGGAATCTCTCAAAGCTCTACTGACTACACCGTCAGATTTAATTACATCAAACATTTGAGGCATTATTGAAATGACATCAAATGTAATCATTAAAATTCCTTATCCCAATCCACTTCTATGAGCTGATTGTGTATATCCACTTTTTTAATTACCTGTGGAATATAGGGTATTAATCTTTCTTTATCTCCTGAAACCACCAAAACATCATTGGCTCCTGTTTCAATTAATCCAACCACTTTACCTAAACCCAAATGGTCAACACTAATCACATTTAACCCTATCAGATCATCCCAATAAAACTCGTTTTCAGGCAATTGTGGGAGCTGATCCCTTTCAATTGCTAAGAAATAGCCTTTTCTCGAGATAGATTGGTCTCGATCTGTTAATCCAATATCAGCTACAACATCCTGACCTTGAATTTTTATTTCTTTAATTTCAACACTGTTCCAATCTTTTTGATTTCTAGATAAAAACTGTGTTCTGTACTGTATAAAATTTTTAGCTGTTTCGGTAAATGGTCTTATCTTTACCCAACCTTTAACCCCATAGGCAGAAATAATTTTTCCTATGATGACAAGGTTTTCCAACAATTATTCTTCTTTAGGCGCTTCCTCAGCAGGAGCAGCTTCTTCAGCAGGAGCAGCTTCTTCAGCAGGAGCAGCTTCTTCAGCAGGAGCAGCTTCTTCAGCAGGAGCAGCTTCTTCAGCTACAGGCTCTGCTGCTGCAGCTTTTTCAGCTGCTTTTTTCGCTTTCTTTGCTTCAGCTTTTTTCAAATCTTTTTGTTTCATGGCTTCTAGGCCAGTCGGGCCTTTTGCCTGTAATTTGATAATTCTAGACATTGTTTCTGAAATTTGAGCCCCATTGTCTTTCCAATAAGCAATTCTTTCTTGATCAAGCCTTAAACTTTCAGCTCCTGATTGTGCCATTGGATTGTAGAAGCCAACACGCTCAATAAAACGACCATCTCTTCGTTTACGTGAGTCTTGAACCACTACGTTATAATAAGGTTTCTTTTTGGAACCACTTCTTGATAATCTAATAATAACCATAAATAATCTCTAAAAATTTTATACAGAAAAGTGGTGGATTTTACGCTATTTTTAGGTGTTTTGGCAAGTTTTCTTACAATTTAGTTTAAGTCATCTTGCATAGGGGGTTGGATCTTGAATACCTGCTTTTTCAAATCCTTGACTTCTCAGGTAACAAGAATCGCATTTACCACAGGCATAACCATTTTGATCGGCCTGGTAGCATGAGATACTTAAAGAGTAGTCTACGCCCAAATCAATTCCTTTAGTAATAATCTCTTCCTTGGTTAATCCAATCAGAGGAGTATGAATATCGAATGGAACTCCTTCTATGGCTGCCTTAGTGCCAAGATTCACCATTTTTTTGAAAGCTTCTATAAATTCTGGTCGGCAGTCAGGATAACCTGAATAATCAACTGCGTTAACACCCAGAAATAAATGACTAGCTTCCAAGGATTCGGCCCAAGCTGCGGCAAATGACATCATAATGGTATTTCTCGCTGGAACATAAGTCACTGGAATACCCTCCGACCTTTGTTCCGGAATAGAAATATCATGGTTAGTTAAAGCTGAGGATTTGAGCCAACTCATATCCACATTAATTTCTCGAAATTCAGTGAGATTATAATTTTTTGCGATATTTCTTGCCGCCATTGTTTCAGAAGAATGCCTTTGGCCATAAATCACATGTAATGCAAAGCATTCATATCCCTCATTTTGTGCAATGGCGAGAGTTGTTAATGAATCCAGTCCGCCCGATAACAAAACAATCGCTTTTTTAGACACCTTGTTTTTCTCCCCATAATATTTTATGGAGTTGAAGCTGCAACCTCACATTAAGTTGATGTTTTAAAATCCATTCTGCCAATTGTTCACTTGCCAAGACCTTATATACTGGGGAAAAAAGAATCTGTTGTTGATTTAACTGATATTGTTTAATAATATCTATCGACCAAGAAAAATCGTCATAATCTTGAATTACAAATTTAATTTCATCAGTCGTTTTAATATTTGCTAGATTCGGCCAAAAATTATTTTTATCCTCATTAGATTTTGGAGTTTTTACATCCAAGATGATTTTTACTTTTGAATTAACGTCTTTAATATCTAAACCACCCCCCGTTTCCAAAGAAACTTGGTATCCTAATGCACACAATTGATTCATTAACTCTATACAATTTTTTTGCGCCAATGGCTCGCCGCCTGTCACCGTGACATAATTGGTATCAAACTTTTGTATTTCTTGAATAATTTCATCTATTTCTTTTTGTTGACCAGCATGAAATGCATAAGCCGTATCACAGTATGTGCATCGCATAGGGCAACCAGTCAATCTAACAAAAACAGTAGGTCTTCCAATGCGGGATGATTCACCCTGAATCGAATAAAAAATCTCATTGATTCTTAATGTTGGCATAATTTTTTTTAAAGCTTGATGGATTCAAGAGCTTTTAATCTCTTCTTCGCATTCTCGATATTGGAAGCATTTGGGTATTCTTTAATGATTCTTCTTAAGGTTTGTTTAGCTTTGGTAATTCGCGTCAACTGTATTTCCGTATTCGCTTTTCCATATAAAATTTCCGGCATCAGCTCATGACTGGGATGATTAGCAATCAACTTCTCATAGGTATTTAATGAGGCTTTGTAATTTTTTAATGCGAACTGAATGTAGCCAATATTTTTCTTTGCTTCAACAAGACGTTGAGACTTTGGGTATGTTGTGACAAATCGATCAAATGATTCAAATGCCTCCTTGTATTTGGCTGACCTCATCAATCCTTCAGCTTCATCAAACATATTTAGCTCTTGTTCTTCATCAATCAGCGGTGGCAAATCCGTGCTAGTTTCAACATTACCAGCGCCACTTACGATCGCTTGTTGCTCATTACTCTCTAATTCTTGAGTAATATCACTTTGAATCGATTCAACAGATGGTGTTAAGTTTTCTTGAATTTCTGTCGTTTGGATATTTTCTTTTGCTTCTTTTAAAACTTCGTCATTTTTTTGTGGATTATTTTTAAGTGACTCTAATTCTTCTTCAATACGACTAAAACGATTCTCAAAATCCTGATAGTTAATCTTCTGACGATCTTCAAAACTTTCAAAATTAAACTGCAGGACTTCAACATCGCCTCTTATCTTAGCAATATCGTCAAAAATTTCATTAATCTTACTGTTAAACTGCTGAAGACTTCCACCTTGGAGTATTTGTTGAAGATCAGTGACTTTTGCTTCAAGTGAATTGAGTGATTCACTCTTTAAAGAATTGAGCTGGTTTTGCAGGTCATTAATTTTAGCTCGAGCTTCCTCATCCTCAAAAAAGGCATGAGTGTTAAGAGATAAAATTAATAAACCAGCCCATAATATTCTTTTCATATATCTACAAATTTAAGAATTATTCTACTTCGTAGCTAATATCTACACGACGGTCTTGGCCACATTCATTACCTTGACAGTTTTGGTTAGATTCTTCTTCACCATAACTGACAGTTTCAATTTGTGAGTCGTTTGCGCCTGAAGTGTTCATGACATCTTTTACTGATACTGATCGTTTTTGACCTAACGCAAGGTTATACTCATGAGAACCTCTATAGTCAGCATGGCCTTTAAGAGTCATTTTTACACCTGGGTGATCTGCGGCATATTGAGCATGAGCATTAACGATATCTAAGTACTCAGGTTTCACTTCAAATTTATCAAAGTCAAAATAAATGCTTCGTTGTGTCAACAAACTATCGGATCTTAATTTATCTAAACCAAGCTCAGAAGTTTGATCAACCGCTTCACTAGCTTTACCAGCTTTTGCATCTGATGGGGCATCAGCATCATTTAGCGGAGTTGAGCTACAGCCTGCAAGTAATGCTAAAGTAAGACCTGCAAATACTAATTTTTTCATTGATTTATCCTTTCATTAAAAATCAATTGGAGACCAGGTGGCTTCATAATTTTTAGATGAATCCAAGTTGATCACCTGTTGTTTAAAACCATTCAAAGAGACAGTTGAGAGTGTTGTTTCTTTTTCTGAATCTTTATGTGTGTATAGTACCATATGTCCATTCGGACTGAAAACAGGGGCTTCGTCATTCCTTCCCTGAGTTAATTTCATGACCTGATTAGAAATTAAATTTTGAACGCCTACCTTAAAAGATCCATTATCATTGGTAATAAAAGTTAATAATTTTCCATCAGGAGACAACTGAGGGCTGACATTATACTTACCCTCAAAAGTTACTCTTCTAATTTGCTCAGTTGCCAAATCAATTTTATATATTTGTGGACCACC
Organism: Candidatus Methylolitoribacter marinus; assembly: GCF_051853155.1. Classification (GTDB taxonomy): domain Bacteria; phylum Pseudomonadota; class Gammaproteobacteria; order Burkholderiales; family Methylophilaceae; genus BACL14. The sequence continues at coordinate 131,834 of NZ_CP124221.1, read as the reverse complement.
CCCTCGATCAGATACAAAATAAATTGATTTCCCATCTGGGGCCCAAGTTGGCTCTGTATCGATAGATCGACTTCGCATTAATCGTTTAATATTCTTTCCATCCGCATCCATGACATATATTTGTGAAAAAGCATTGTAAGTTAAAACAATTGCGAGCTGCTTGCTATCCGGAGACCAAGCGGGTGCACTGTTATTTCCCTTAAAGTTAGCCACTAACTTTCTTTCTCCGTTCCTTAAATTTTGCACATAAATCACAGGCTTCTTTTTTTCGAATGACACATAGGCAATTTTTTCTCCGTCTGGGGACCATCGGGTTGAAATAATTGGCTGAGTCGAGGTGACGATTGCTTTTTTATTAAAGCCATCCATATCAGAGATGTTGAGATGATATTTATTATTATTAATTTTTTGAACGAATCCAATTTTGGTATGAAATACGCCCTGACTTCCAGTAATCTTTTCATAAATGACATTTGAAATTTGATGTCCAATCTGACGGTCTTGTTTGGTGTTTCCTGAATACTCAGAGGACACCATCATCTTCTCTTTAAAAACATCAATTAATTCATAAACCACTTTGATTTGTTCATCGCTCCTTTGTACTCGTCCAATGACTAGTAATTCGGCCTGCAAACCTGACCAAAAACTGTAATCAACATCATTTACAGATGTTGGCAATTTATTAACGCCACCGGTATCAATCACTCTAAAAAAACCTGATCGTGACAGATCGGACTTAATCACATTGTGAATTTGATTTTTTTCGTTTTCAATTAAATCGTCTTGAAACGGAATGACAGCAACTGATAATTCATTAGCTTTGCCACCGAGAATATCAATCACTTCAATCGCATGAAGAGGAACAAAATAAAAAAGAGCAAAAAATAAATAGATGATTTTTTTCATTGAGGCTGTCCGTTTGGATAAAATTTTAATTTAATTTTTTTTAGTTTAGCAAAAATTTTTGGGTCAGTTGGCACTGGCAATGGTTCAGATTGATATATTGCTCTTTCGACCGCTTCATCGCAACTTAAATTTCCACTTGAATCCTTCAAGATCGGGTCATTCAATAATTCACCTGATGGTAATAATGTAATCTCAAAACTTAAACTTAAATAATCCAAACCACATAAATTATTATTCACATTCTGTTGTATTTTTTGTTGAATTAACGCCTTATATTTGTCAATCTCAGATTTATTTTTACCTGCTTCCATATCTTGATCTGCCTGTATCGCAATTCTTTCTGATTTCTTTTTATCTTCTGAAATAATCTCTTGATCAGCATTTTGAGCATCTTGTTCTAATAATTCTTTTTGAAGTTGATCTAATTGTTCTTGTTGAAGTAATTGGTCTTGAAGTTGTTTGATCTGCTCTTGCTTGAGTAATTCTTGTTGTACTTTTTTGATTTGTTCTTGTTTCTTTTTGTCTGCTAATTCCTTTTCTTTTTTCTTCTTAAGATTAATTTCAGCTTGAGTATCTTTTATTTGTTGAGTTACCTTGGGAGTAGTTTTTTCATTTATTACTGTCTCCGCTTTTTTTGGCTTTGGTGGCGTTTGAGCTTGCTCTTTTACTGTAGGCACAGCTTCCCATAATTCGACTTCACCAAAATAAGGGTACTGGGGTGACCACTGCACGGTAAAAATCATAACAAAAAGAATCGATAAATGGATTAAAAAAGAAAATAAATTTGATTGTAAATTTAAATTTTCATCGTAGTTCATTGAATATCAATTATTTCTCTGGTTTAAGTAATAATCCCACTTTATGAATCTGATTTTGTTTCAACAAATCCATAATTGTTATCACATTTTCATATTGAGTTTTTTTATCTGCTGCAATCACTACAGACAACTCTGGATTTTTTTCAAGCGCTTGATTTAATTCAATCAATAATGCATCAGCTTTGACTTTTTTTCCTTCCATCTCAAGACTGCCATCCTTTTTAACAGAGACTGTAATTGGGGTATTTTGTTGTTTTAAATCTTGACCGACTCGCGGTAATTCGACTACCCCAGGATTGGTCATCGGTGCTGTCACCATAAAGATCACTAATAATACCAACATCACATCAATATATGGCACAACATTGATGTTGTTCATTAAACGACGTTTTCTCATTAGGCTCTACGATCTACGTTATTAATAAACTCTTCCATAAAACTTTCATACCGAATAGCTAATCGATCTACTTTTGCTGCAAATCTATTGTAGGCAATCACCGCAGGAATAGCAGCAAATAAGCCAATGGCAGTTGCAATTAGTGCTTCAGCTATGCCTGGAGCCACTTGAGCTAAGGTCGATTGAGCCACATTAGAAAGCCCAATAAAAGAATTCATAATGCCCCATACCGTTCCGAACAAACCAATATAAGGGCTAACAGACCCAACACTTGCTAAAAAAGGCAGGTGTCTTTCAAGGGAGTCAAGTTCACGATTATAAGCAACTTGCATTGCTCGTCGAATACTTTCTTTACTTTGTTTATCCAATTTTTGATCTCGTGTATTGGTTATAAATTCCTTATACCCTGCAAGAAAAATAGATTTCAATCCGCCAACATTATTCGAAGCATGGGTTGCAGACTCATACAGTTGTTTAAACTGAGCCCCTGCCCAAAAATATTTTTCAAATTCTGTAGCATGCTCTTCTGCATTTTTGATTGTTTTGATTTTAATGAAAATATATTTCCATGATAAACCAGAGGCGGCAATTAAGATTAACATCACCAATTGAACAGGAATACTCGCTCCCATAACTAGCGATAAAAAGGAAAGATCACCACCTAGGCTCATTATTTATTCTCCATTAATAATTGTATGTCATTAGGGATTCGCATCGGCTTCATCGAAATAGAATTTACTGCTGCTACGACAACATGAGACTCAATTAACAGCTCAGACGATCGAAAAATTTTTTGCTCAAGCTCAATCTTTACTGATCCGAAATGTTCTAATGTTGTTTGCACCACAACTTCATCATTAAACACAGCAGGTCTATTAAATTTTATATCAATTTCATGAACAACAAACATTAAGTTTAAATTATCTTTTAATATTTTTTGATCAATTTTAAAATCTCTTAACCACTCCGTTCTGGCGCGCTCCATAAATTTTAAATAATTAGAATGATAAACCACACCTCCGCTATCGGTGTCTTCATAATATATTCTTATTGGCCAGTGATGAACCCGTCCTACCATAAATTTTTTGTGTTACTCGATTGTTCAATTTGGATATTAAAATGCTTCAAACTAATATCTGTAGCTATTCTTCCTTTGGGAGTCCTCATCAAATAACCTTGCTGAATTAAATACGGTTCAATTACATCTTCAATCGTTTCTTTTTCTTCCCCAATCGCTGCCGCAAGATTATCTAGGCCAACTGGCCCTCCTTTAAATTTTTCAATGATTGCCAACAATAATGCACGATCCATATTATCTAAGCCAATTTTATCAACATCTAACATCTTCAAAGCAGCATCGGCAGTTTTTTCATTAACATTTCCATCTGCTTTTACTGAAGCATAATCCCTAACACGTCGTAATAAACGATTAGCGATTCTTGGCGTTCCTCGTGATCTTTTCGCAATTTCTGCTGCACCTGAATCATCAATAAAAATATCAAGCAAATTTGCTGATCTTTTCACAATTCTGATGAGTTCATCCTGAGAGTAAAATTCCAAACGAGACACTATTCCAAACCGATCTCGTAGAGGATTGGTCAACATTCCTGCGCGCGTCGTTGCTCCTACTAGGGTAAATGGAGGTAAGTCGAGCTTTACTGAGCGAGCTGACGGTCCGTCACCGATCATAATGTCTAAATGATTGTCTTCCATTGCCGGATATAAAATTTCCTCGATAATGGGAGACAGGCGATGAATCTCATCAATAAATAAAACATCATTTGGCTCAAGATTAGTAAGCAATGCTGCTAGATCGCCAGCTTTTTCCAGGACAGGTCCTGACGTTTGTTTTAAACCGACTTTCATTTCACGGGCAATGATATGAGATAAGGTTGTTTTACCTAAACCTGGGGGGCCAAACAAAAGCACATGATCTAATGCTTCTCCTCTTTGCTGAGCAGCTTTGATAAAAATTTCTAACTGATCTCTAATTTTTTCTTGACCGACATATTCATCAAGATCTGCAGGTCGCAGAGATTTTTCGAGAATCTCTTCATTCTCTTTAGGGGTGCTGGCAATAAAACGGTCTTCTTCAATCATAATCAACTAGACAACCATTGTAATGCTTGTTTGATTCCTTCATTAACGTTTGTTTCTTCATTAAAATTCTTAGTGACTTTTTGAATATCGCTTTTGGAATAGCCTAGCGCCTCTAATGCATCCATAATATCAGTTAAATTTTTTGAATGCTGAGATGATTGTTGCAGTCTCAGATCTTGTTTGTCTTTTAATTCAACAATCAATCTTTCCGCCGTCTTTCTTCCTATTCCAGGAATCTTTATGAGAAGCGAGACGTCTTGTTGTTCGATTGCATTAGAAAATTGATCCATTGACACGCCACTTAAAATTGAAAGCGCCACTTTAGCTCCGATGCCGTTAATTTTAATTAAGCTTTTAAAAGATGATTTTTCTTCTTTAGTATGAAACCCGAATAATAGCTGAGCATCCTCACGAACCACCATGTGAATATGTAGGAAAATATCAGATTGCAATTCGGGTAAGTGATAATAGGTCGACATTGGCACTTCAATTTCATAACCAATACCTCCACAATCAACTTGAATCCAAGGCGGTGATTTATCAATAAGAGTCCCTCGTATACTTCCGATCATAAAATACGACCACCTTTATAGCTGACAGGGATGTTATCTTGATTAATTTGCATGACTTGATTGTGACATAATACGCAAGCTAGTGCATCAGAAGAATCCGGTCCTAAGATTTCTGGAAGATTTAATAATCTTTGCACCATTGATTGCACTTGAATTTTCTGGGCATGCCCATTACCCACCACAGACTTCTTTATTTGCAAAGCCGTATATTCATATATTTGTAGCTGGTGTTGAATCCCTGCTGCCATTGCAACTCCTCTTGCTTGCCCAAGGGCCAAGGAGCTATTTGCATTCATATTGACAAAAGTTTTTTCAATACACATTTGATTGGGCTGATATTGAGAAATAATCTCTGAAACTTCATCAAAAATGATTTTTAATCTTTCCGGGTAGGGAAATTTTTCTGAGGTTGTTTTAATAATGCCACTTGTAATATAAGTCGCTTTCTTATTTTGGCAATCAACGATGCCATAACCTGTAATTCTTAATCCCGGGTCAATCCCAATTACCCTAGAAGCGTTCAAGCTAATTCTCGATTACTGCGTTGGTGTATACCTCTTGCACATCATCAAGATCATCAAGAACATCGAGAATTTTTTGCATTTTTGCTCCTTCATCGCCAGATAGTTCCACCTCATTATCTGCTTTCATTGTTAATTCAGCCATCTCGAATTTTAGATTATTTTTTTCAAATGCTTCTTTAATTGTTAAAAAATCATTTGGTGGGGTAATCACTTCAATAGAGCCATCTTCGTTAATCTCAACATCCTCAGCACCTAAATCAATGGCTTTTTCCATGATCTCTTCTTCATTAGAGCCTGGAGCAAAAAAAATACTGCCACAATGTTTAAACATAAAAGCCACGCAGCCATCCGTTCCCAAATTTCCCCCATTTTTAGAAAAAGCATGACGAACATCAGCGACGGCTCTATTTTTATTATCAGTCAAACAATCAACAATAATTGCTGCGCCATTGATTCCATAACCTTCGTAACGGATCTCCTCATAATTAACCCCCTCAAGCTCACCTGTTCCTCTTTTGACAGCCCTAGTAATATTTTCTGCAGGCATATTTTCATCTTTAGCTGCTGCTATTGCCGCTCGTAATCTTGGATTAAAATTTGGATCACCCCCACTCATCCTCGCCGACACAGTAATTTCTTTAATTAATTTAGTGAAAATCTTTCCTCTTTTTGCATCTTGCCGTCCTTTGCGATGCTGAATGTTTGCCCACTTGGAATGTCCTGCCATAAGTTTTCCTAATAATTGTTTAATTTATATTTTATCATTTTGAGCTCCCACGTGAAGCGAGAAGAATCATCATTAATATCCCACATAAGATCATTGCTAGCCCAATACCTTCATTTATTTTTGGAGCTTCATGGAGCTCAACAAATGCCGCCAATGAACCAATGACTGGAGCTAATAGTGAAATGGTAGATACCTCACTAGTTTTTAAATGTTTAACTCCATAAATCCATAGCAACCAAGCTAAAGCATTACAGAAGATAATGTTGTACAGCGAGGCTTTCCATAAATATGGATTGATCTCATAAATTTCTAAACCTTTTGCAACGATAATAAAAAGAATAGGTATAGACCCCAATAGCATCTGCCAAGCCGTGAGGTTTAACAAATCGACTTGTGGATATTTTTGATTATACCTTTTGACACTAATCACTCCACAACCCCAAAAAAAACCTGCGCTAATCGCAATTAACATGCTTTTAAAATCAGCGTTTTTATGGACAGGGTCAAATATGAGGATCAAACCTATCACACTGACAGCTATTGCAAAAATTTGCTTGTTAGTCATTTTTTCTTTTAAAAAATATAGTGCCAGTAAATTTGCCCATATGGGCATTGTAAAAGTTAACACAGATGTTTTGGCTGTTCCTCCATGGACTAGTGCAACCAACACCAGTACAGTGAAACCAATCATTTGAAAAATACCAATTAAAAAAACAAACTTAAAATTTATAATTTTTAATGACTTTTGCATTACAGCTAAACATAACAAAAGAATAACAGCCCCAAAAAAATTTCTTACAAAAGCAAACTCCCAAGGCCCAACTAATTGAACTGCTTGTTTCATGACTACCCAGTTATAGCCCCAAAAAAAAGTCATCAAAACCACACTCAAAATTGGCAGCAGTTTACTTTTAAAAGAATTTTGCATGTTTTATAAAATTTGTTATTCTAGATTTTAGAAATTTTATTAATTATGCATTATGAAAACAGCACAGCAAATATTAAACGATAAAAAACATAATGATATTTTGTCTATTGAGCCTGATAGGCCAGTCATAGATGCGTTAATTATCATGGCAGAATATAAAATAGGGGCTTTGCTGGTTATGCAAAAAAATAAACTACTTGGCATCATCTCAGAGAGAGACTATGCCAGAGAGATTGTATTAAAAGGTAAATCCTCAAAAAAATGTTTGATTGAAGAAGTCATGACGAAAGATGTAATTACTATTGATGCCAATGACACCTATGACAAAGGTCTAGAGATCATGACAGAAAATCGTATTCGTCACCTTCCTGTTCTAGAAAATAAAACAGTTGTAGGAATGTTGTCTTTAGGAGATTTAGCCAAAGAAACTATTACTCATCAAAGATTTCTGATTGACCAACTTGAGAGTTTTATTAAAAGTTAGTCCCCAATAATTTTGACCAATACTCTTTTCTTTCTGCGTCCATCAAACTCTCCATAGAAAATTTGTTCCCATGGTCCAAAGTCTAAATTTCCATCGGTAACTGCAACCACCACTTCTCTTCCCATGACCTGTCTTTTCATATGAGCATCAGCATTATCTTCCCCGGTATCATTATGACGATAACCACTGACAGGTTCATGTGGAGCAAGTCTTTCTAACCACTTTTTATAATCACTGTGCAAACCAGATTCGTCATCATTAATAAAAACACTTGCCGTGATATGCATTGCATTGACTAAAACCAGCCCCTCACTGATGCCGCTTTCAGCTAAACAATCTCTGATTTCATGAGTGATGTTTGTAAAATGCATCCTTTCTGGAGCATTAAACCATAACTCTTTTCGGTAACTTTTCATTGATCAAATCCTTTTTTTGCTGATTCATAATAATCATACCAAATCTCAGCCATATCAGTATCTCTAAAATCCTTGAAGCATGGCGTACCAAGAGTGTAATGAATTAAATTTGCTTGTTCATTTTTTTCATACTCACAAGCCAGCCAATTCCATTCTAAAGGAAGCTCACCTATGTCCTTATCATCCAGCCAACTAAATCGATGTAAAAATTTTCCTGTTTGATTCGCAACAAACTCTGGCGTCAGGATTTTATGCTTTGGATGAGAACAATTCCATAAGATCACGCTTGACCAATTTTTTCTCGGATAATTTTCATTAATATTCCCTAAATATTTTATTGATACTTTTGTTTCATAGTCGTGTTTTACAACCATGAGAGCCTTATTAGGGTCAGCCATTGCAATCAGCTGTTTCAAGTCAGCTTGGCAAATCATATCTCCATCAGCAAAAATTGCCCAGCCATTAAATTCATTTAAATAAGGAGTTAAAAATCTAGAATAAACAAAATCATTACTACGATCTTGATGAGTTTCATTAAATTCTTTTAATTGACCTAACACTAGTGGCGTAATTTTGACCGGAATCGAGGTATTTTTAATTACCGAATGACAAAAGACGTGGTAAGCAATTGCTTCTCTTTCATCGTATCCAACATATAGATTAATCATCGACATATTTAGTTATTTGGAAAGATCAGCTCGATGCCATTTCCAGCTGGGTCTTTGAAAAAAATTTGACGAGTACAAATCTCAGGGACTTCACGAATTGAAAACTTAATATTTTTTTTAGATAACAGATCAATATACATATTTTCATCTTGGCATGTAAATGCCATATGGTCGAATGTGGAGTTCACATTTAACTCATTAACAATACCGTTTTTAGAAAAACTTAAATGGAGCACATCTTTTTGATTTGCATACAACCAATAACCGCCATTTTTAAATGGGGGACGATGACCTAACGTTAAACCTACGATTTCAATATAAAACTCTTTTAAAACTTCAATAGTTTTTTCATCAGCCCTTAAGTTGTAATGATTAATTCCTTCAATCATATTAAAAAATTAACTAGATGAAACGTTTTGATTTCGAACACGAATGTGTAATTCTCTCAATTGTTTTTCGTCAACCTCATTTGGTGCTGAAGTTAATAAACACTGTGCTCTTTGAGTTTTAGGAAATGCAATCACGTCTCTAATTGATTCTGCTCCTACTAATAATGTTGTTAAACGGTCTAAGCCAAATGCCAAGCCCCCATGAGGAGGCGCTCCGAATTGAAGAGCGTCGAGGAGGAAACCAAATTTTTCATTTGCCTCCTCATTAGAAATATTTAATGCTGAAAATACTTGTGATTGAATAGATTGATCATGAATACGAATTGATCCTCCACCAACTTCCCAACCATTAATAACCAAATCATAAGCCTTTGAAAGACATGCTCCAGGATCAGAGGCGAGTAATTTTTCATGCCCATCTTTCGGGGATGTAAACGGATGGTGTAATGCATCCCAACGATTCTCATCTTCGTTAAACTCGAACATAGGAAAATCAACCACCCATAGAATTGACCAATCATCGCCTGTAAGTATTTTACGATCATGACCAATTTTTTCTCTTAAAGCTCCTAAAGCCTCATTCACAATTTTTTCTTTGTCCGCGCCAAAGAATATCAAATCTCCATTCTCAGCATTTGTCTTCTCAATGATTGCTTTCAAAGCTTTTTCATGAATATTTTTAACAATTGGGCTTTGCAAGCCTTCTTCATTGAGCTTGGTGACGTCATTGATTTTTATATATGCTAATCCCTTAGCTCCGTATATCTTAACAAATTCCGTGTATTGATCGATTTCTGATCTCGACATATCTGCTCCAGATGGAACTTTTAGAGCAGCTACACGACCACTAGATGAGTTTGCTGGCGTTGAAAATACCTTGAAGTCAACATCTTTCATGTCATCGGTTAACTCGATGAGCTCTAAGTTAACTCGCAAATCAGGCTTGTCGGATCCATATCGAGTCATCGCCTCTTTGTAAGATATTTCCTGAAATTTTTCTTGCAGTTCTATATCCAGCACATCTTTAAATACTTTTTGTGTTAACTTTGCGGCAATATTTTTTACATCCTCTTCTTCAACAAATGATGCTTCAATGTCAATTTGTGTAAATTCAGGCTGTCTATCTGCTCTTAAATCTTCATCCCGAAAACATTTAGCAATTTGAAAATATCGATCAAATCCAGAAACCATCAACAATTGTTTAAAAAGTTGAGGAGATTGCGGTAGTGCAAAAAATTCACCATGATGAACTCTTGATGGCACAAGATAATCCCTGGCACCCTCAGGTGTACTTCTAGTTAATATCGGAGTTTCAATCTCCATAAAATTATCATCATCTAATGATTGACGAACGCTTTTAGTGATTTCATAACGTACCTTTAAATTTTTCTGCATTTGATCACGTCGTAAATCAATGAAACGATTTTCTAAGCGGATATTCTCAGTAATATTTTCATCATCAATAACAAATGGTGGTGTTAAAGATGCATTAATAATTTCTATTTCAGAAACTAGCATTTCAACTTCACCGGTCGGTATATTTTTATTAACTGTGCCTTCAGGACGTTTTCGAACCTTACATTTAACTTTCAAAACGTATTCGCTTCTCACAGTTTCAGCAATTTTAAATGCCTCTGGCGTATCAGGATCAATAACAATTTGTGCTAGACCCTCTCTGTCCCTTAGATCAATAAAAATAACACCACCATGGTCTCGTCTGCGATGAGCCCATCCACATAAATATATTTCTTGATCGATATGGGATGCATTTACATGCCCGCAATATAAAGTTCTCATCATAATTATCTCTTAGCTTTGTTTGAACGTGTGTTTGATTTTGGTGGGACAACCCCCATGGATATCACGTATTTTAATGCTTGGTCCACGGAAACATCAATTTCCTTAATTTTATTTCTTGGCACCATCAAGGTATAGCCTGACGTTGGATTTGGTGTAGTAGGAACATAAACGTTAACATATTTGCCTTTTAAAATTTTCGAAATTCTCTCGTCCGTCTCGCCAGTAATGAATGCAAATGTATAATTTTTTGCATCTGGAAACTCGATTAACACAGCTTTGGAGAAGGCATTGGAATTATTAGAAAATAAAGTGTCAGAAACTTGTTTAATCCCTCCATATATTGATTTAACAAATGGAAGCTTATCGAGGATAATTTCATACAAAGAAATGAATCTCTTACCAAAAAAATTATTTGCGATCAAACCCACTAAAAAGATTGAAGCTATAGTTAAGATGACTCCAACCCCAGGGATATTAAATCCGACTAACTGATTAGGTTGATATTCATAAGGTAAAAATAAAACCACTTGATCGAGGAAGTGTGCCAATGAGTATATGACCCAAAGAGTTAAAACAAGGGGGATAAGGACAATGAGTCCTGTAAAGATATTTTTTTTAAACATTTTTTTGATTTTCCGTCTTTAATGGGCTTTCAGAAGAGGTTGATTTTGATTTAGCCTCTAATTTTGTTGATGTCGCCTCTGACTTTGTTGTAGGTTTTTTAAAATCTGTCTCGTACCATCCTGATCCATTTAATTTAAATGCAGGAGCAGAAACTTTTTTTTCAAAAGTGCCTTTGCCACACACAGGACAATTTTTAGTAATAGCCTCTGAAAGCTTTAAAAAAAGATCATCTGAATGGAAACAACTAGAACATTTATACTCGTAAATAGGCATTGATTTCTCTAAAATGGAATATCGTCTTCAAATTCATCAAATGAATTACCACTAGATGGTGATGTCTGACTATTTCGAGAAGGAGTTTGGTCAAATTCATCCTTTGCTTTAGGCTGAGGGCTTAGTTGTGAATCCTGAGCAGGAGCTCCATCCCGTCCTCCAAGCATTTGCATTGAGTCAGCAATAATTTCAGTGGTGTATCGGTCTTGACCTTCTTTAGTTTGCCATTTTCTTGTCTGAAGTCGTCCTTCAAGATAGACAGGACGCCCTTTTTTTAAATACTCGCCTGCAATTTCTGCTAACCGTCTATACATGACAATATTGTGCCATTCTGTTTTTTCTTGTCTCTCTCCAGCTTTATCCTTCCATGAATCAGTCGTTGCAATACTAAAATTACAAACCGCATCTCCATTAGGCATAAATCTCACCTCAGGGTCTCTTCCAAGATTACCCATAAGAATTACCTTATTAACTGATGGCATTTTTTTCTCCTAAAATTTTCATAACCTTATTGTTATCAAATTTTGTATTACGTTTTAATTTTATAATTATATAGCTTTCACTAGGGAAAATTAAGGCTTCATCAATAAAATCTAAGTTTTCAATCTTATTAAAAATTAAATTTTTTGATTTATCAGATTGTTTAAAAAATTCAGGTTTTATCTTGATAACCATATCATTTTTGCTGGATGGAAAGATAAATCTAAGCATAAGAATAAACCAGACTGCCAACAAAATAGCACTTAAGATAAATATGGCTTGATCGCTAAATTGCATAGCAATAAATCCACCTAAAATTCCTCCCACAAAAATCCCTAAAGATTGAGATGTGTTGTATGCGCCAAGGACTAATCCTTTTAAATTTTTAGGTGACAGTCGGCTGATCAAACTTGGCAGGGTTGCCTCTAAAAAATTAAAAGCAATAAAATAGATCAATAAAGTGATCATGATGGCCTGTTTACTATCCGACCAAGTTATAAAGAGAAATTGTACAAAAATAAGCAGAAAAACATTTAGAAGAAAAAAACCTCTTAACATCTTTTTCTTGGAAGATAAAATTATCATTGGAATTATGGCCAGCATGGATAAAACAAAAACCGGTAAATAAATTTGCCAATGATAGTTAATGGGATACCCGATTCCATTAAGCATTAATGGAATCATCATAAACATAATAATTTGAGATGCATGTAAAGCAAAAATTCCATAATCAAGTTTGAGAAAAACTTTATCTAAAATAATTTGTTTTATAGGGTAATCAATTTTTTTATTCTTTGCATATCTTATGGGGTTAGGAATGTAATAAATGACCACTGCCATTGCAACCAGCGAAAGTATGGCAATTAACATAAATATATTTTGAAAGCCTAAATAGGTATTCAAAATAGGAGAGAGTACAATTGAAATTCCAAAGGTCAGGCCAATGGATGCTCCAATTATTGCCATGGACTTTGTTCTTGTTTGGTCCGTAGTCAAATCAGCAAGCAATGCTAAGAGAACCGCTGATATTGCCCCAGCTCCTTGAAGTGCTCGACCAATGGTGATCATAATTAATGACTCTGAAAAAAAAATAACAATTGAACCAATGAGGAAAATACATAAACCAATAATGATCATCTTCTTTCTTCCAAGGCGATCAGATAATATTCCGAATGGGATTTGAAATAATGCTTGAGTTAAACCATAAATACCAAATGCTAGACCAATTAAAAATGTTGATGCGCCAGTACCTAGCTCAGTTAAGTAGACTGACATGATCGGCAGAACAATAAATAAGCCAAGCATTCTTAACATATAAATGAATGCGATGCCCAGTGTCGATTTGATTTCAAACGATGTCATTTTATGAAGTACTTATTACATAAATTTTAAATTTCTCGTATATTAACAGGTTATGCAAAAAAATAATGACAATCTAATTATCAAGGGGGCAAGAACCCATAATTTAAAAAATATTTCTGTCTCAATGCCTAAAAATAAGTTAGTTGTCATCACCGGACTGTCAGGTTCAGGTAAGTCCTCCCTTGCTTTTGACACCATTTATGCTGAAGGACAGAGACGATATGTTGAATCTCTTTCAGCCTATGCCAGACAATTTTTGGATAGGATGAGTAAGCCGGATGTGGATTTAATTGAGGGTTTATCACCCGCAATATCTATTGAGCAAAAATCCACGTCACATAACCCAAGGTCAACTGTTGGAACCGTCACAGAAGTCCATGATTATTTGAGATTACTTTTTGCCCGTGCTGGTGACCCACATTGCCCAGAGCATAAACATAAATTAGAAGCTCAAACTATTTCTCAGATTGTTGACAATATTTTGCAACTTGGTGAAGACAAAAAAATTGTGATTTTGTCTCCAATCATTAGTAAGCAAAAAGGAAGCCACAAAGACCTTATTGATGAACTTCGAGCGCAAGGCTTTATCCGAGTGAGATTAAATAATTCGATTTATGAAATTGATGATCTACCTGAGATTGATAAAAATAAAAAACATACTATTGAAGTAGTTGTTGATCGTCTAAAAATTGACCCTGCTTCAAAACAGAGAATTACTGAGTCTATTGAAACTGCAGTGAGGTTATCGAAATCAAAGGTCATCGTTTATGATATCGATAATGACAGCGCACATTTATTTTCTACTAAATTTGCTTGCCCCGTGTGTGATTTTTCTCTAGAAGAACTAGAACCTAGAATATTTTCCTTTAATAATCCGATGGGTGCATGTCCCTCTTGTGACGGGCTTGGAAATAAAACCTTTTTTGATTCAGATAAAATAGTAGCAATGCCTGACCTGTCTTTATCAGCTGGTGCTATAAAAGGCTGGGATAAACGAAATCATTTTTATTTTCAAATTTTAAAGTCACTCGCTGATCATTATCAATTTGATATTGATCAACCATTTAAAGAGTTAGCTCAAGAAATGCAACACATTATTCTCTATGGAAATAATGAAAAAATTGATTTTTCATATCTCAGCTCTGATGGCAAGATTTACAAAAAAAATCATACCTTTGAGGGAATTCTCAGTAATTTTTCAAGACGATATCGCGAATCAGATTCACATTTAGTCCGAGATGAATTAGCAAAATACCTTAGCCATAAAGAATGTCCTGATTGCCAAGGTAAGAGATTAAAAGAATCATCACTCAATGTATTGATCAATGGGTTAGATATTCATAGCATCTGTGATATGTCACTTAAAGAATGTCATCAGTATTTTGAAAAGTTAAATTTAACTGGATCAAAAAAACAAATTGCCGAAAAAATAATCAATGAAATAAAAAGCAGAGTTTTCTTTCTCAATAATGTTGGACTTAACTATCTCAGTTTATCTCGAACTGCTGACACTCTGTCTGGAGGAGAGGCCCAAAGAATTAGATTAGCCTCTCAAATTGGTAGTGGCTTAACGGGGGTTATGTATGTTTTAGATGAACCCTCAATTGGTTTGCATCAGAGAGACAATGACAGGTTGCTAGAAACTTTAAAAAATCTTCGAGACCTTGGGAATACAGTAATTGTGGTTGAACATGATGAAGATGCTATCTTGAGTGCTGACTATGTTATTGATATTGGTCCTGGTGCTGGCGTGCATGGTGGTGAAATCATTGCTTATGGCTCACCACAAGAAATTTTAAAAAATAAAAATTCACTGACCGCCCAATACTTATCAAAAAATAAAAAAATTGAAATTAAGAATCTTCCAAAAACTACCAATAATTTCATAAGGATCAAAGGAGCTAAGGGAAATAATCTAAAGAATATTGATGTAGATATTCCTGTTGGTCTATTAACTTGTGTTACAGGTGTGTCTGGAAGTGGTAAGTCCACTCTAATTAACGATACCCTATATTTATCCTTATCAAATCAATTAAACCGAAACAATCATGAAACGGCCCCATATGACGAAATTTTAGGAGTGAATTTATTTGATAAAGTTATCGATGTAAACCAAAGTCCGATTGGAAGAACTCCACGTTCTAATCCTGCCACTTACACAGGCTTATTTACTCCTATTAGAGATTTATTTTCAAAATTACCCGAAAGTAAATCAAGAGGATATGGCCCTGGAAGATTTTCATTTAATGTTAAAGGAGGAAGATGTGAGGCATGTGAGGGCGATGGTGTTTTAAAGGTTGAAATGCACTTTCTACCAGATGTATATGTTACATGTGATATTTGCCAGGGGCGTCGATATAATCGGGAAACTTTAGAAATAAAATATAAAGGTAAAAATATTCATGAAATTTTATCCATGACCGTTGAGGATGCCTATCAATTTTTTGAGTCGATTCCTGTTGTGGCAAAAAAATTACACACCCTTTTGGATGTTGGTCTTGGTTATATTACCCTTGGTCAAAATGCAACAACATTATCTGGAGGGGAAGCACAGAGAGTTAAATTAGCGCTAGAGTTATCTAAGAGAGATACGGGTAAAACGATGTACATCCTTGATGAACCAACTACGGGTCTTCATTTTGCAGATATACAATTGCTATTAAATGTTCTACATAAGCTTCGAGATAATGGAAATACGATTGTTGTTATTGAGCACAATTTGGATGTCATCAAAACAGCTGACTGGATTATTGATTTAGGTCCTGAGGGTGGTTCTGGCGGAGGTGAAGTAATTGCTTGCGGTAGCCCAAGAGAATTAGCTAATGTTACTAAAAGTTATACAGGGCAATATTTAAAAAAATTAATTTGAAGGAATGCTTGAATAATCCATTCTTTTAAAAATTTGGTTTGTTTTTTTTGTCAAAAATTCTGAATGTATATCTTGCTGATACTTTCTTGGGTTAGTTAACATAGATGCAAGTTTTGCCGATTGATATGAGCTTAAAGAATTTGGAATAACATTAAAATAAAATTGTGATGCATTTTTAATCCCATAGATTCCATCACCCCATTCTGCGATATTCAGATATAGCTCTAATATTCTTTTTTTACTTAAAAAAATTTCTAAAAATATAGTCAAAGCAGCCTCATTAATCTTCCTAAAAATATTTTTTGATGGGCTGAGAAATAAATTTTTAACTAACTGTTGCGAAATTGTTGAGCCACCTCGTTTATTTTTTAGATGAAGATTGTCAACAAATGCATCCTTAATTGACCTAAGATCAATTCCAGAATGCTGCATAAAACGATCGTCTTCTGCAGCAACGACAGCTCTTTTCATTGAGTTACTGATCATTTCATAAGCTACCCAATCAATTGTGATATTTTTTGCATCATCGATTCCCAATTGATAATTCATCATCGAAGTTGTTTTTGGGTTAATAGATTTGAACTTGTAAATCTCAATAATGTTTGGAGTCAGAAAAACTATGAATCCAATGGTTACTATTAAAATTAAAAAGAATACTTTTTTTAAATTAGGGTTGATCTTAGAGATTCCTCAATACTTTTGGATTCAACTTTTTGCTCATGCCAAATTTCAAAACTCGCTGCGGCTTGTTTGACAAGCATGCCCAATCCATCAAAAAAAGTTAAATTATTATCACTTGCACTTTTTAAAAAAGGAGTCTGTCTACCATACATCATGTCATAGCAAATAACCCCGCTATGACTATCATCTAAACATATTGGGGATGGGGCAGTATTATCTATTCCTGCAGATGTGGCATTAATGACTATATCGATTTTTTTAAAATTAACATTTTCCATCACTGAAATATTTTTATAACTTTTATGCCAGTGATTAGCCATATCAATTGATTTCTGAATGGTCCTATTCCACAGATAAAGATGTGAAATATTTTCACTTAATATAGATGGAATGACCGCATTAGCAGCGCCGCCTGCGCCTAATAACAATATGGAGGAATTTGAAAAAGACCCAATTTTTTCTACCAGATCATTCACCAAACCAATTCCATCCGTTGTGTAAGCTGCAATGGCATCATTATCAAATGAAAGTGTATTTGCAGACCCAGTTAAATCGACTTCTAAAGTTTTTGTTGTTGAAATTTTAGCAGCGCATCCTTTGAAAGGGAGGGTGACATTAACACCTGAATAACCTTGATTAATTAGGTTTTGAATTGTTGATATGAAAGTTATTTCATCATCAGCCAAAATTTTTTCATAAGTCAAATCTATTGAACATTGTTGAGCAAATTCTGAATGAATTTGTGGTGATAATGAATGTTTAATTGGATTACCTATAACAGCAAATTTTTTCATTTTTCCCTATTTTTGCACTAATATAGTGCATTTTTTAGTAAATTTGTTTTAAAGTTGATCAAAAAAATAACTTTTTTAACTACATTAGTATTAATTTGTTAATGATCAACTAATATATTACATCTATTTTATTTTGGCATAGATGTTGCATTAATAAAAAGTAAATAACTAAACATGAGAGGAAATTTTACTATGGCAGTTTCAGATGTAATGAAAATGGTAAAGGACAACAATGTAAAATTTGTTGATTTTAGATTTACCGACACAAAAGGAAAAGAGCAGCATGTGTCTGTTCCTGTATCCGCTTTTGATGAAGATAAGTTTAAAGAGGGTCATGCTTTTGATGGCTCATCTATTGCGGGCTGGAAAGGTATTAATGCATCAGACATGTTGCTTATGCCAGATCCAGACACAGCTAAGATTGATCCATTTTTTGAAGAAACAACACTCACGTTAACTTGTAATATTGTCGACCCAACAGACGGCAAACCTTATGACAGAGATCCAAGAAGTATTGCTCTGAAGGCAGAGGCTTACTTAAAGTCAACTGGTGTTGGTGATACAGCATATTTTGGCCCAGAACCCGAATTCTTTATTTTTGATTCGATCACCTGGAAGACTGACATGAGTGGCTCTCATGTTAAAATTTACTCTGAAGAAGCATCTTGGGACTCTGAAAATAATCATGAAGGTGGAAACGTAGGTCATCGTCCAGCAGTCAAAGGTGGTTATTTCCCAGTTCCTCCGGTGGATTCATTGCAAGATCTAAGATCAGCCATGTGTATGACTCTTGAGCAACTTGGTGTTCCTGTTGAGGTTCATCATCACGAAGTAGCTGGTGCTGGTCAATGTGAAATTGGAACACAGTTTTCGACATTGACAAAAAGAGCGGATTGGACACAAATTCTGAAATATGTAGTTCACAATACAGCTAATAACTTTGGAAAAACAGCAACTTTTATGCCTAAGCCAGTGTTAGGGGATAACGGATCAGGTATGCACGTTCACCAGTCAATCTGGAAAGATGGTAAAAACACATTTGCAGGTGACGAATACGCAGGCTTAAGTGAAACAGCTTTGTTCTATATTGGCGGTATCATTAAACACGCAAGAGCGCTAAATGCTTTAACAAATCCATCTACAAACTCATATAAGAGACTAGTTCCAGGATTTGAAGCGCCAATTAAACTAGCTTACTCAGCAAAAAATCGTTCAGCATCAATCCGAGTACCATTCGTTTCAAGTGATAAAGCCAGACGAATTGAAACCAGATTCCCTGATCCTACAGCAAATCCATACCTTGCTTTTAGTGCACTATTAATGGCTGGTTTAGATGGTATTCAAAATAAAATTCATCCAGGTGAAGCAGCAACAAAAGATTTGTATCACCTTCCTCCGGAAGAGGATGCGGCCATTCCAACTGTTGCCAGATCTCTCGAAGAAGCTCTTGAGGCACTAAACGAAGATCGTGCATTCTTAACTCAAGGTGGCGTATTTTCAGATGATTTCATTGACAGCTTTATTGATTTAAAAATGAATGAAGTAACCACACTGAGAATGACTCCACATCCCGTTGAGTTTGATTTATATTATTCTGTGTAATGTTTTTATTTTCGGGGTGATTTTTTTCACCCCGAATTAAAATTTAAATGTCGCCTCCAATTAAAGAAAAAGAAAATAATGAATTAGAGCAGTTGGCAACTTCCGTTGTGCTGCTTGATAAAAATCTTAATATTAAATATTTAAATCCCAGTGCGGAAATCCTTTTTCAGATCTCATTAAAAAAGGTTAAGGATAAGGAAATTGCTGCAATTTTTGAAGACATTGATTATTTAAAATACCGAATTGATAAATCCATACAAAGATCCTCCACCTATAAAGAGCACGAGTGTCAAATTAAAGTAAAAGATTTTATCAAGACAGTGACTTTTACAGTGACGCCATATGATGATGATGATTATGAGTTTATTTTAGAATTTATTGAGATGGATCAGGTTCTGCAAGTAGCGAAAGAAGAAAGGATGATGTTGCAACAAAAAGCCAATTCTGAGTTACTTAGAAATCTTGCGCATGAAATCAGAAATCCTCTTGGTGGAATTAAAGGATCAGCCCAACTTTTGGCTGATGAAATCAATGAGGATTTGTCTGAGTATATTCAAATCATCATTTCTGAGAGTGAGCGCCTACAAAAATTAATGGATAGCTTGTTAAGTCCTCATAAAATACCCAAATTTGAAAAAAATAATATCCATGAAATCTTGGAAAAAATTCGTAGCACACTAAGCTCAGAATACTCAGAAATAGAATTTATAAGAGACTATGATATATCTATTCCATTAATATCCTGTGACTACGAAAAGATCTACCAAGCCCTATTCAATATTGTTAAAAATGCGTGTGAAATTTTAACCTCATCACCGCTTGAAGAAAAAAATAAAATAAAGTTTGTCACACGATCTGAAAGAAAAGTGATCTTTCATAAAAAACTTCACCACACAGTCTTAAATATATCCATTATAGATAATGGTCCTGGAATTCCTAAAGATAAAATTGAAGAAATATTTTTCCCTCTTGTCAGCGGAAAAAATTCTGGGACAGGACTTGGGCTGCCCTTGAGTCAAAACTTTATTACCTTGCACAACGGAATCATTGATGTAAATAGTCGTACTGGTGAGACAGAATTTAAAATTTTATTACCAATTCAAAATTAAATATGAATACTTCTACCAAAAAAATTTGGATTCTTGATGACGATAAGTCAATTCGATGGGTGCTTCAAAAGGCTTTAGAAAAAAATAATTATAATGTAATGACATTTGGCAATACTAATGAAGCGATAAATCACTTTAATCATGATATGCCTGATCTTATTGTCAGTGATATAAAAATGCCTGGCGAATCAGGACTTCAGTTTCTTGAAAAAGTGAAAGAAAAATTTCCAAAGATTCCTGTAATCATCATGACAGCATTTAGCGATCTCGATTCTGCAGTGGATTCTTATGCTCATGGTGCATATGAATACCTCCCTAAGCCATTTGATATTAATAATGCGATCAATGTAATTAACTCTGCATTCAAAGATAAAGAAAAAGATCTTAATGATATTGACAGTACTAATAAAATTATTGGGACTTCGAAAGTAATGCAAGAGGTTTTTAAACAGATTGGCAAATTAAGTAAGTCTGATGCATCTATTCTTATAACTGGTGAAAGTGGGACCGGTAAAGAATTAATAGCAAAAGCCATTCATGATAATAGTTTAAGAAAAGATAAACCGTATGTAGCACTCAACTCTGCTGCCATACCCAAAGATCTGCTTGAGTCTGAGTTATTTGGATATGAAAAAGGAGCTTTTACTGGGGCAAATACTTCAAAAAAAGGTTACTTTGAAGAAGCTGAAAGTGGCACTTTATTCCTTGATGAAATTGCCGATATGCCTATTGATCTTCAGTCTAAACTTTTAAGAGTATTGAATGATGGCTCTTTTCAAAAACTTGGCAGTAGCACAGTCATAAAAGCAAATGTGAGGATTATTGCCGCTACACATCAAGATTTACTAGAAAAAATCACTAATCAATCTTTCAGGGAAGACTTATTTCATCGACTTAATGTGATTACTATTCATCTTCCCCCCTTAAGAGAAAGAGAAAATGATATTCTTCTTTTAGCAAAATTCTTCTTTAATCAAAGTGCCAATGAGTTGAAAACTCACACAAAATATCTTAACGAAGAAACACAAGAGTATTTTAAAAAGCTTAACTGGACAGGTAATATTAGACAACTTCGAAATATATGTCATTGGCTCACAGTCATGTCGCCTGGCAAGGAAATAGGTGTTTCTGACTTACCTGCAGAAATATTAAAAGAGAATATCTATAATAAAATATCTAATAATTGGGAAGACTCCCTAAGATTAGTTTTTAAAAATGATTTATCTAACGGTATTGAAAATCTTTATGATGTATATATCCAAAAATTAGAGCGAACTATTATCAAAGCCTCATTAGAATATTGCGGTGGGAAAAAAATAAATGCAGCTAGTATTTTAGGTATTGGTCGAAATACAATCACAAGAAAAATAAAAGAGCTAGATATTTCTTCAGACGAATGAATTATATAGATAATTATTAAAAAATAATCAATTTTAATCGGAACATAAAAATCGCTAAAATTAACTCTTTTAAAAAAATCTGATTAAAAAATTTTTTGGTATTATAATCAACCAATAAATTAATTAGCCAATTAAATACTATTAAGAAATTACAAGAACATTTAGATAAAATTTGGCAGTATATAAACAATAGACAATATACTGAAGCATCATCTAATTTAAATAAAGTCTTAAGAAAATACCCAACATCAAAGGGTGTATTAAATACTAACGGTATATTACTGATGTATCAGAACCGATTTCAAGACTCAATCCCCTTTTTTAAAAAAGCCATAAAGATTTATCCAGATGACCCAGAACTTTATTGTAATCTTGGATTAGCATACCTTAATATCAATGATTTCAGCAATGCTATAGACCATCTACAGCATAGCCTGAAAATAAATCCAAATCATATTGAGTCACATTTTAATATTGCCAAAATTTTTCTTACCAAATTAGAAATAAATAAATGCTTACATCATCTTCAAACCATTGAAAGATTAATTTCTCCAAATGAAAATTTATATCAACTGTTTGCTGAGGCCTATAGGTATATTAATAAATCTGATCTATTTTTAAATTCTTTAAAAAAAGCAATTGAAATAAGTCCAAATAATTACATAAATTATTTTTACTTAGCTTTTGGTTTCATGTGGTGTAACGATAAAAATAATGCAATTAAAAACCTTCAAAAATGTATTGAATTAAATCCAAAATTTACGCCTGCGATATTTAACCTAATGCAAATATCTAACGACTCTAATTACTTTCATGATATTGAAATTTTTAATAATTTAGAAAAAGCTCATTTATCAAATGATGAATTTATATATTTTCACTTATGTCTTTCTAAATTTTATGAAAATAAAGATATTAATTTATACATAAAGCATTTATCAAGAGCGAATGAAGTAAAAAGAAAAAGTATCGCTAAATTTTTTAATTTAAAGGGTTTAGAACATTTTATTTTTAGCAAGCTTAATCCTTCTGCTTTCACCAAAATACAACCTAGTTCTCTTTCACCAATATTTATTGTTGGTATGCCTAGATCAGGATCTACACTTGTTGAAAGTATTCTTTTAAATAATAAGAATATATATTCATGTGGCGAAGTTCCACTTTTGCATGACGAATTTTACAGCCTTGTTTCATTCGATAAAAATAGTTTGATGGAGTCGATAGAAAATATTCAGGAAAGATATGTCAATTTGATCAAATCCATGACTAATTCTTTACATTTTGTTGACAAGTTACCTCTTAATTTTTTTTGGATTGATCTAATATTATTTATGTTTCCTAATGCAAAATTTATTTTTACTGAACGAAATAAATTTGACACATGTTTTTCTATTTTTAAAACCTTTTTTGGCGATTCTGCACTACCCTTTTCATACGAATCAAATGAAATTGTTGAATTTTATAATTTTTATAAAAAAGTAAAAGATTTTTGGTGCAAAGAATATAGAAATAATCTATATACCATTTCATATGACAATATAATTATTGATTCCAATTCTGAATTTAGAAATTTATTTAATTTTTTAGATATTGATTTTGATCAATCAATGATTTCACTTGACGATAAAAGGTTTGTTCAAACAGCAAGCTTTGCTCAAGTCCGAGGAAAAATTTCAAAACAAACTTCATATGAGAGTTTTAAGAAAATTTTCCCCGAATTTTTAGTCTAAATTATTTTTTAATTTTAGATATTCTTCAACAATTTTGAATTCCCTTTTCCAGCATCTATCTTTTTCTTGTTTAATTATTTGTACACTCGGATAAAATTGTGAATAATTTTTTTCTCCATACCAGTACCATAATTTGCCATGTGATTTTGGACATAAAAGAATCGTTGGCACTCCCAAGCTACCTGCTAGATGAACTGTTATGTTACTAATAGTTATAACTAAATCACATCTTGAAATTAATTTTAATAACCCATTAATATCATTAAAGTAATCTAGCTCTTTTTCAACAACAAGTTTATTCGAATTGCTTGAATTAAATTGTTCTATTTCATTCTCTACCTCACCGTACTGGAGTGAAACAAAATTTAATTTGTACTTAAATAATTTTTCAAACTGCGTAAGGTCTATGCTCTTCTCAGATCCTGTTTTTTTATTATCACTTCTCCATGAAATCCCAATTATTTTATTTTTAAAATCTAAATCATCTAAATTAATATTATTTTTTTGATTTATTTTTTCTTTTAATTCAGGAATATAATTCATGATTGTTGCAAGGTTAATTTTTTGGTAATCATAATATTTTAAGATATTGTTCGAATACTCTGTATCTCCTATTACTGTTATATTAGGATAGAGATCTCTTAATGCATCAACTGTTTTGTCTGTAGCAATATATGTCACATCTTTATAGATTTTTATAAATTCATTTATCAATCTAAGGTACAGAAATTGATCTCCTATACCTTGCTCCCAACCAATAAGAATTTTTCCTAATGGATCCAAGTCAGGAAGGTTAAAATCTTCAAATTTACCAAATTTTTTTTCACGCTTTGTTCTGTACCTGTAATAGGGCATCACATTTTCAAAGTCATTCTGCATTAGCTTAATTAAACCTAAATGATAATTTGTCTCTACATTCTTCGGTTCTTTTTTTAAGATCTCTTTTAAAGTTACCTCAGCAGCATCAATTTTTCCCATGTTCATATTGATTGTCGCTTCTTGAAATTGAATCAGAGTATTATTTGGATCTATCCTTTTACATTCATCAAGCGCATTAAAAGCTAAATCATTCTTCCTTAATTTTGCGTACTGTGATGCAAGCGTAATCCATAAATTAAAATTATTTGAATTTAATCTGGAGGCTTTTTCTAACTGTTCCACAGCTTGTTTCGTAGAGAAAATATTGGCATACACAATGCCAAGATTATAATTTAGAACAAAATTATCTGGATCTATCTGTAGCCCTTTTTTATATATGCTTATTGCTGAATCGTACTTTTCGTGTTTGTTTAACGTAAAGCCATAGCTAATGTAAATATCAATATTTTGACCTGAACTTTCAAGGATTTCATCAAATGTTTTTATTGATTTTGCAAAATCTCCATTTTCCCTATACGCAATAGCTTGTTGCAATATCCCCCACTCGTCATTTTTTTTATTAAATTGTTGAACATCCTCAATCACTACATCCCATTTTTTTAACTGCATTAGAATTTGGATGTACATCTTAAAAGTCTGATCTTTGTATATGATATTTAATGATTTTTTAAAAAGCTCTATAGCCAAATCAGTCTTATTTAAATTAATGTTAACTATTGCAAGATTTGTCAAAGCCTCCGTGTGTGTAGGTTTTTTTCGTAAGACTTTTTTTAGGGAGATTTCTGCAGCGTGATAATTTCCTCGCTGAAAAAAAACAGTAGCCTCTTGGAGGATTTTTTGTACATTCATAAGTAGATTATATTGGATAATTCATTCAAAAAAAAACCCCGCGAAGCGGGGTTTTTTAATCTTAAAGAATTATAAAATTCTAGAAGAATAAGATCGCACCAATTGAGATTGAGGTATGCTCTGCTTGATTAGCAGAACTTTGACCTTCTGACTCAACATCATTGTACTCAGCAACTAAGTTTAAGTGCTTAGTTAATGGGTGGTATGCACCAATAGTCCAACGCTTGTTTTCGTCGAGTAACGTACCATCATCTTCGCCTGAAGCTTCATCAAGTCTTGAAACACCATAAGCAACACCAAGTTTTGTACCAGTTGGAATTACATATGTAGCTTGTAAGTAACCACCGTCTGAATCACGTTTCTTAGCTTTGTTACCACTTTGCAAATCAACACCGTTAGAGCCCATTATTGTTGTACCAACGCCTTCACCATTGTAGTAGTAAGCAACAAGACCTAAGTTACCTGATGTCACTGAAGCACCAATATCGTATACTGAAGCTGTGTAGTCATCCACATCAGCTGATGTAGTTGCATCAGTACCGCCAGATGCGTCAATTGAAACGTCATATGATGCGAATGATGACCACACTTTACCAGCAACGTCACCAGTCCATTCATACTGAACCTGACCTTCAATACCTAAACGGTCTTGATTTAATTCTGTAGCTGATGTTACGCCACCTACAACTTGAACTGCGTCACCAAATGCACCTTGGTTAGGATTTGTTACACCAATAGTAGCTGAAAAACCATTCATGTTTGGTGTTGTGTATGCAATTTGACCTTTCCAAGCTGGATAGATATAACCTGTTCCGATACCACCTAGTGTTGTTGAGCTACCTGAACGAATACCGCCAGCAACAGCACCAACACCTAATAATGTCATGTCATTTAAGATAGCTTGACCGGCAAAAATACCTAGATCTTTACCAAGTTTAACTGTACCCCAAGACTTATCACCAAATGTTACGAAAGCTTGACGATTAAGTGGTGTTTTTGCATCACCAGCACCAGCATTGTCAGAAGCGTTTGGCTGGAATGAAATTGTGAAAGATACATCAATATCATTCTGACGAGTTGTACCTGTAAAGCCTAACCATGAAGGTAAAAGACCTGTGTTGATACCAACCGCATCACCGTCACCTGCAAGATCTTCTCCAGATGCTAAGCCACCTGTAATTGCACTTCCTTTTGCTTTGTCAGCATCTGTCCATGTAGCAAAAGCATTAACGTTACCATTAATGTCAATTGTCCAATCACCTGCAGGAATTACGATACCTGCGTTTGCAATTGAAGCTGCAGATAAAACTGCACCAGCAACTGCTAATTTGATTTTATTATTCATAAAAATCTCCTAAGTTTAAAAATACCTCTCAAACAAGTTGAGAGAAAGTTCGCGAACTTTCTCAACGTTATACGTTAAGAAGTTAAGTTAATTATGCTCAATTTATTTTATGAATGCTAGGCTTGAGTGTGTTTTTACAACAATTTTGTTACATTTGTTGTTTTTTTGCAACAAAAAGTATCTTTGATTATATTAATTTAATGATTTATGGATTTCATTCGCAAAGCGATCAGTCATTCCTGATAAGAAATCGGCAATTGATCGATATTTTTTTTCATGAATTTTGTAATCATTAGGTAAAGCTTCAAAATTATTATCATAGTAGTTGAATAAATTGATAATAATTTTTTGTGCATTGCTCGTCATCTTCTTTACCCTTGGATGTTCATATAGATTCGTTCTTAAAAATATTCTGCAGTCATTTATGTAATTTTGAATAGGTTCGGACAAATTAATCAATATGGTTTGATGATTCCTTACCTCATCAATTGTTTTAATATTTGATTCAGTAATTAATTTTTTTGAATGACTTGTAACATCATTAATAAGAACAAACATCATATACCTCAATGCTTCATAAACGTTAACTTTTTCATCAACCTTATTGGTATCCAAATTTTTTCTTGAGTTACTAAAATTCTCAGCGAAAAAATCAAGTTGATTTAATTTTGCTACAGGGAGTATTCCTGACCGATAGCCATCTTCAAGGTCATGAATGTTATAGGCAATGCTGTCTGCAATATCTACGATTTGAGCTTCAAGGCTAGGGTGAGTCTTATTGAGAAATCTTTTGCCAATTCCTCCAAGCAATGATGCATTTTTTTTTGAACAATGCTTAAGAATGCCCTCACGACTTTCAAAAGTTAGATTTAAACCTGAGAAATTGCTATATCTTTTTTCAAGCTTATCAACGACACGTAAGGATTGAAAATTATGCTCAAAGCCTCCATGATCTTTCATGCATTGATTCAATACATCTTGGCCAGCATGGCCAAAGGGGGTATGCCCCAGATCATGAGCTAGTGCTATTGTTTCAGATAGGTCTTCATTTAACTCTAATGAGCGGGCAATCCCTCTTGAAATCTGTGACACCTCAAGCGAATGGGTTAATCTTGTTCGAAACATATCGCCTTCATGATTCACAAAAACTTGTGTTTTATACATCAATCTTCGAAAAGCAGATGAATGAATGATTCTGTCTCGATCTCTTTGAAAGTCATTTCTCAAAGGTGATTTATTTTCTAGATACTTTCTTCCAAAAGAGTTTTTCTCAGATGCAGCATATTTTTTCATTTTTTAAAAAATATCCCGATTAATTTTTTATTATATTATCCAACTCACTGGATGAATAATTATTTGTCACTATCGCTTTTCCAATGCCTTGTTGGAGTACCAAATAAATCTCCTTATTTTTATTTTTTTTATCTAACTTCATCGCTCCAATAAATTCTTCATAAGGAATATCAGGTTTTTCAATCGGTAAATTGGCACGAGCAATTAGATTTTTTATTTGATCGAACTCAGACTCTTTGAGCCATCCATGAGCAAGAGACATTTTGGCTGCAAGCACCATACCACAACCAACTGCCTCTCCATGAAGCCACTCACCGTAGCCTAAACAGTTTTCAATCGCATGCCCAAATGTGTGTCCTAAATTAAGAATAGCCCTAATTCCTGATTCCTTTTCATCTTCAGAAACAACTTTAGCTTTAATTTCACAGGATCTATATATGACATGCTCTAAATGTTCAAATTCTAGCTGTTTTAAATTGTCAATATTCTGTTCGAGATATTCAAAAAAACCTTTATCCCAAATCAGTCCATACTTAATGACTTCAGCAAGCCCTGCTGCTATTTGTCGCATATCAAGAGTATTTAGAACATTTAAGTCAATGACTACAGATTGTGGCTGATAAAAAGCCCCTACCATATTTT
The DNA here is from genome assembly GCF_051853155.1 of Candidatus Methylolitoribacter marinus. Classification (GTDB taxonomy): domain Bacteria; phylum Pseudomonadota; class Gammaproteobacteria; order Burkholderiales; family Methylophilaceae; genus BACL14. Next base: position 103,173 of record NZ_CP124221.1, on the reverse strand, counting down.
TACCCAACAAGTGATTGATACCAGTTTTCCCTCCTACAGAAGAATCAACCTGGGCGAGAAGCGTTGTTGGTATTTGAATAAATGGTATCCCTCTTAAAAATGTAGCGGCAGCATATCCAGCAATATCACCAACAACGCCTCCCCCCAGTGCCAAAATTGTTGTATCACGATTACACTGATTCTCGAGTAATGTTGTATAGATATGATTTAAAGAATCGTAATTTTTAAATTCTTCCCCATCAGCTATTATTGCCTCTACTACTTGATAATCATCAAGTAAATTTTTTAAATTTTCTAAATATAATTTAGAAACTGTTGTATTTGATACGATGCAAATAGTTTTTGTTTTGATATGGCTAGTAATTATTTTTTTATCTTCTAAGAGACCTATGCCGATGTAAATTGGATATGAACGATCTCCAAGATCAACGTTTAATATTTTCATATAACATCCATTTTTTTTATTATTAATTTCACAACATCAATTGTTTTCATATGAGTTGTATCAATAGTCATATCCGCAAGATCTTGATACAGCGGCTCTCTTTCATTAAGAATCTTTTCAATCATTTGCTCTTTATTATCAATATTTAAAATTGGTCTAGAATTATCATTTTTCAATCTGCTAAAAAGGGTCCCAAGATTTGCCTTCAGATAAATAATTAAAGAAGCATTACATTTTATAAGATGAGTCTTACTCTTCTCATTGGTGACTATGCCACCTCCAGTCGAAATGATTACCTTTTCTTTTTCAATTGAATCTCTTAATACCTGAAACTCTCTCTCTCTAAAACCCGCTTCTCCTTCAATCTCAAAAATTGTATTGATCTTGACGCCTGACTTTTCCTCGATAATTTTATCTAGATCAACAAAATCGTAACCCAATTTATTAGATAAAAGTTTTCCAATTGTGGTTTTTCCGGCCCCCATCATTCCAACTAATATTATTTTTGATACCATATCTAATATATAATCTTTTTTAATAAATTATTATACAAGACTATTAAATACTCTAAGATTGATCATGAACTCAATCAAACAAATTTTATTAATTTCAACATCCATAATCTTATCTTCAATAGCATTAATTTATTATGTCTACCTTCTCATTGTTCCAACACTGCCTCCATTAGATAATCTTGCTGACTATCGCCCCAAAGAGCCACTGCAAGTTTTTACCAAAGAGGGTGACTTAATAGCTGAGTTTGGTGAGGAGCACAGAGATTTTATAAAAATTGGCAATGTTCCTCAAAAAATGATCAATGCGATTATTGCGACTGAAGACAGAAGATTTTTTGAACATAATGGCATTGACTTGATTGGGATATTCAGAGCTACCTATAAAACACTTCTTGGAATAAGTTTTGAAGGTGCAAGTACAATCACTATGCAAGTTGCTCGTAACTTTTACCTTACATCTGATAAAACATTAAAAAGAAAAATTAGTGAAATTTTATTATCACTTGAGATTGAAAAATATTTATCCAAGGAGGAAATACTTGAGTTATATATGAATCAAATCTATCTTGGGCAAAGAAGTTTTGGTTTTAATTCCGCGGCTAACACATACTTTAGCAAAAATCTGAGTGAACTTAATACTGCTGAAATGGCTCTTTTGGCCGGCCTTCCTAAGGCGCCTAGTCGATTTAACCCTTTTAACAATTATGATTTAGCAATTAAAAGACAAAAAGACGTATTAGCGAGCATGTTAAGACATGGATTCATTGACGAATCCACTTACATTCTTGCATTAGACCAACCGATTAATCTTAAAGAGTCAAAAGTTAAAAAAGATGTCGAGGCTGAATTTATTGCTGAGATGGTGAGAAAAGATTTGTTTGATGAATTTGGAGAAAAAATATATTCGAGTGGATTAAAAGTATTCACCACGATTAAAAGTAAAAATCAAAAATTAGCCAATCAAGCCGTCAGGGATGGCATTATCAACTATATCAATAGACATCAGCCTCGAGAACCTGATGGATTTTTAGATTTAGAAAATATTGTCTTAAAACACATTGATGGTAATGAAGAAGAGCTAATAAAAGAAGTTACGAAATATTTAAAGAAATTTCCAACTTTCAGTGATTTCATTCCTGGAATAATTACCAAGATGCAACCTTTAGAAATAGAAGTGATTTTAAAAGATGGAAGAATCATCAATGTGTATAAAAAAGGTTTGAAACTGATTGAAAATGATAAAAATTATGAGGATCAAACCGAGGATTATAGAAGAATAAAAGTTGGTGGAATTTATCATTTTACAAAAAATCATAATGAATGGATTCTCACACAATTGCCTGAAGTTGAATCTGCATTAATTGCAATGGACCCAAACACAGGGGAAATTAATGCCCTTGTCGGTGGTTTTAATTTTGAAAAGAATAAATTTAATCATATTACCCAAGCTTATCGACAACCTGGATCTATTTTCAAACCCTTTATTTATTCTGCTGCCATTGAAAAAGGGGTAACACCAGCGACCTTAGTTAATGATAATTTTTTCTTTATGACAGCGGATGAATTAATGACTAAAGAAAATTGGGAACCAAAAAACTATAATGATACATATGACGGTCCTACAAGATTAAGAGTGGGTTTAAGTAAATCAAAAAATATGGTGGCTATACGAACATTAAAATATATTGACCCAAAATATGCTCAAGATTACGTCTCAAGATTTGGTTTTGAAAAACAAAAAATTCCTCCTTATTTATCTTTGGCGCTTGGGGTTGCAGAAGTGAGACCCATTAATCTAATTTCTGCATTTGCTGTTTTTTCAAATGGCGGATATTTAAAAGAACCCTATTACATTGACAAGATCATCGACTCAAATGATCGACAAATTAAATTAAAATCTAGCATTACCAATGAAGATACTCCCCGAATTATTGATCCAAGAAATGCTTTTATCATGGACTCCATGCTTAAAGATGTCATCAAAGATGGAACAGCAAAGAGAGCACGAATTCTAAAAAGAACTGACATCGCCGGTAAAACAGGGACAACAAATGATCTCATAGATGCGTGGTTTGTTGGTTACAATCCTGAACATATTGCTCTTACCTGGTTTGGCTATGACACTCCGCAATCATTGGGAGACCAAGAAACTGGTTCCAGAGCAGCATTACCAATTTGGATCGATTATATGAGGGGAGCGTTAGATGGATTACCAGAAAAAATTTATGCAGAGCCTGAAGGAATTATTCCACATAAAATAAATCCAGATGATGGAACATTAACCTCCAATGATGATGAATCAGGAATTTATGAATATTTTTACGAAGAATTTTATCCAAAAGATAACGCCTTCTTTATGATCAATTAATATGAAAAAGCTATCAGATCATCATGTAAAAAAACATATTGCTTCAATGGCTGCCGAAATTATTATTGAGGAAGGTGTGAGTGATTATTTGTATGCCAAAAAAAAAGCTGCAAAATATTTAAATTATAATTCATACCAAATACTTCCGAGTAATAATGAAATTGATGAAGCGATAAGGGATTATCAAGCTACATTTCCAAGTAACAATGTAGCAGATTTTATTTTTTATCAAGATATTGCCATTAAAATTATGAGTGAATTAGAGCCCTTCAATCCTCTGATAACAGGAACCCTAAAAGAGGGCAGGGTAACCAATAATCAAAAAATCTTAATAAATCTTTTTACAGACAATTTTAAAGAAATTGAGTATTTTTTATTAAGTAATAATTACCAATTCAAAACTAAAGACCCAAAAAGGCTTGATAATTTTTTGATTAAATATATTTTATCTTATGAAAATATTGAAACAGAATTAACAGTGTTTGATATTTTAGAACCAAGACATAAGGACAAGAATAAAAGTATGATCAAAGGCAGAGGTATTAAAGTTGACGAATTCATAAAAGTAGAATCAACGAGCATCGTCCTTTAACCATTTTGCTACATCTAATGCAAAGTAACTTAAAATTGCATCAGCACCGGCTCTTTTAATCGATAATAGTGATTCAATCACTGTAGCTTTTTCCTCAAGCCAATTATTGCTTGCAGCAGCTTTTAACATGGAATACTCACCAGATACCTGATAAGCAAAAGTTGGTTTATTAAATTCTTTTTTTAATTTATAAATGATATCTAAATACAATCCTGCTGGCTTCACCATTAATATATCAGCACCTTCGTGAATGTCTAACAAAGCTTCATGAACTGCTTCATCAGAATTAGCCGGATCCATTTGATAGCTATCTTTATCAGCTTTGCCTAAATTAGTTTTTGAACCAACAGCTTCTCTAAAGGGGCCATAAAATGCGGAAGCATATTTTGCTGTATACGAAAGTATTTTGATATTTTTTTTATCATGAGACTCTAGTGAGTCTCGTATAGCGCCCACTCTTCCATCCATCATATCCGAAGGAGCAACAACGTCAGCCCCCGCCTCTGCATGACTGAGCGCTTGCTTCACAAGCACATCAACTGTTTCATCATTTAAAACATAACCATTTTTATCGACTAATCCATCTTGCCCATGAGAGGTAAATGGATCAAGAGCTATATCTGTAATAACACCCATATCCGGAAATTCTTTTTTAATTGCTCTGATCGTGTTTTGTACTAAACCGTCCTCACGAAATGCTTCATGAGCACTTTCAGATTTATATTGATCTTCAATAACAGGGAACAAAGTAATCGCATTAATTTTCAATTCTTGAGCATCGTGAATTTTTTTTAACAGCAAGTCCAAACTTAATCGGGATACGCCAGGCATAGATTGAACAGGTTCATTTTTCTTACTTCCATCCAAAACAAATACCGGCAAGATTAGATCATCAGAAGTTAATTGATGCTCTCTCATCAAAGATCTGGAAAATTTATCAGACCTCATTCTTCTCATTCTATTTATAAGCTTCATACTATTTAGTCTCAAATAATTCATTTAATGCTTCGCCCGGATTTGCATGGCGCATAAATGATTCACCTATTAAGAAAGTGTGAACATCATTTTTATTCATGAGCTCAACATCTGTCTTTGTAAAAATTCCTGACTCTGTGACAACGATTTTATCTTTTCCAATTTTATTTTTTAGGTCAATAGTTGTGTCCAGTGTCACATCGAATGTTTTCAGATTTCTATTATTAATTCCAACTAATTCAGTCTGAAGTTTTAGCGAGGCGTCAAGTTCTTTTTCATCATGGGCCTCAACCAATACCGCCATTCCCAAATCGTGCGCCATTTTTTCATATTCAACTAATTGTTGTTCACTTAGTATGGCTGCAATCAATAATATACAATCCGCTCCATTAATTTTGGATTCATAAATTTGATAAGGATCAACAATGAAGTCTTTTCTTAAAATAGGTAGCTTTACTTCTTGCTTTACTAAATTTAAATATTTTAAATTACCTTGAAAATATTGCTCATCAGTTAAAATCGAGAGACATGCAGCCCCGAATTCTTCATATGATTTTGCAATATCTACAGGATTAAATTGCTCTCTTATAACTCCTTTTGAAGGGCTAGCTTTTTTTATTTCAGCAATAACAGATGATCTTCCAGACAAATGATTTTTTTTTATGGATCCCACAAAATCTCGGCAAGGGTCTTTTAATTTATTATGTGCCATAATTTCATTCAGGCTGACATTACTTTTTAATCGCTCAACTTCTTGAAACTTGGTCGCTTCAATTTTTTTTAAAATGTTACTCATTTGATTCTTTTACTAATTCTTTTAATTTATTTAAGGCATAACCATCTTGAATTGATTTGACTGCCGACTCTATTGCATCGTTTAAATTTTTTGCATGTCCGGCAACATAAATAATTGCAGCTGAATTCAAAAGCACAATATTTTTTGCAGGTAGGTCTTCTTTATTTAAAATTTTTAAAATGATTTCCTTAGACGCATTTACATCAGCGGCAAATAAATGTTTATTATCTTCTACATTAAAACCAAAATCATTGGGGTGTATTTCATAATTAGTGACACTTCCACTATCAAGTTCAGAAATATATGTTTTTCCAGACATCGAAATCTCATCCATGCCATCGTGCCCATGAACAACTAAAACTTTTTTTGATTCAAGTTTCTTTAACACCTCGGAAAAGATTGAGGTTAATGGTTTATTAAATACTCCTATCACCTGTCTTTTAGCATTCGCTGGATTGGCAAGAGGTCCTAACACATTAAATATGGTTCTAATACCCAGATCTTTTCTTATTGGGGCGACATGTTTCATAGCAGGATGAAAATTGGGTGCAAACATGAAACCAATACCAATACTATCAACCAGTTGTTTCATCTTTATATTATCAATTGACACATTCACCCCAAGACTTTCAAGCACATCCGCACTGCCAGAGGAGGATGAAATGGAGCGCCCCCCATGCTTTGCTATTCTGACCCCAGCACCAGCAGCAACAAAAGATGCACATGTTGATATGTTAAAAGTCTTAAGCCCATCCCCTCCAGTGCCACAAGTATCTACAACATCATCCTCTAAATCTACAGGAGTGAGGTTATCTCTTAACACTTGAGCTGCAGCAGAGATCTCATCAATAGTCTCACCTTTAATGGAAAGGGCCGTCAGAATTCCTGACACATAATTAGGGGATAACCCACCTGACATGATTAATTTCATCAGATCAGTCATCTCATCATGACTTAAATTTTCTTTAGCTATTAATTGTTTTAAAAAATTATCCATAAGTATCTAAAAAATTTTTCAATAGATCATGTCCATGTTCAGTCAAAATTGACTCAGGGTGAAATTGAACACCTTCAATTGGTAAAGTTTTATGTTTTATACCCATGATCTCGTTATCATCTGTTGACCAGGCGGTTATATCAAAACATTCCGGACAGCTATCCCTTTCTATCACAAGGGAATGATATCTGGTGGCTGTGAAAGGATTGCTCAAATTTAGAAATACTCCTTGATTATCATGTTCAATTTTAGAGGTTTTGCCATGCATTATTTTTTTGGCATGAATAATTTTTCCACCAAATGCTTGAGCAATTGATTGATGGCCAAGACATACTCCTAATAATGGAATCTTACCTTGAAAATAATTTACAATTTCAAGTGAAATGCCTGCCTCATTAGGTGTGCAGGGTCCTGGAGATACAACAATATAGTCTGGTTTCATCTCATCAATTTCAGTTACTGATATCTTATCGTTACGAAATACCTTTACCTCTTGACCAAGCTCGGCAAAATACTGTACCAAGTTGTATGTAAAAGAATCATAATTATCAAGCATTAATAACATTATCCGAAATCCTTTTCTGCTATTTCAGCAGCACGTAAAACGGCTTTTGCTTTGTTATTTGTTTCATCCCATTCATTTTTAGCTATTGAATCAGCAACCACACCAGCCCCAGCCTGAACATATAGTTTTCCTGATTTAATTACACCCGTTCTAATAGCAATCGCAACATCTAAGGTGCCATCATATCCAATATAACCAACAGCACCTGCGTACACGCCTCGTTTTGTTGATTCAAGTTCATTGATTATTTCCATGGCGCGAACTTTAGGCGCGCCACTCACCGTTCCTGCCGGAAAGGTAGCTTTTAACACATCCATAGGTGATAAATTTTCTTGAATTAAACCCTCTACATTCGATACGATATGCATCACATGCGAATATCTTTCTATTGTCATTTTATCAGTAACCGATACGCTCCCTGGTTGAGCAACGCGACCAATATCATTCCTTCCTAAGTCCATTAGTTGTATATGTTCAGCAATCTCTTTAGGGTCATTTAATAAATCTTTTTCCAATGCTTTATCAAGCTGACTATTTTCTCCTCTTGGCCTAGTGCCTGCAATTGGACGAACTGTCACCGTATCATTCTCTAAACGAACCAAAATTTCTGGTGAGGCGCCAACAATAAAATAGTCATCAAATTGATAAAAAAACATGTAGGGCGACGGGTTAATACTTCTTAAGACTCTGTAAAGAGAAATCGCAGGAAGCTGAAATTTTTTTACCATCCTTTGAGATAAAACAACCTGCATTACATCACCTTCGACGATATATTCCTTTATTTTATCCACCGCTTGATGAAAATTTTTCTCACCAAATTCAGAATCTGCAAGAGTTTCTTCAATATTTTTTTTCGATTGTGCATTTTCATTTTTAAGTTGTGATTCAATCATCAACTCAATATTCGTTAGTCTATTAATAGCATGTTCATAGGATGATAAATCATCATTCGCATAGACAACTATGGATAATTTACCCGTCAAATTATCAAAAACAATGACCTCATCAGACTCCATTAAGTGAATATCAGGTAAATCTAAATCATCTTTTATGAATTTTTTGATAAGCTTTGGCTCGATATAGTGGATTGTTTCATAGCCAAAATATCCAGCTAAACCTCCAGAAAAACGAGGGAGATCTAAATTTTCAGGTGTCTTGTAATTGGCCAGATATTGATCAATGAATCCAAGTGGATCTGAATTATTTTCAGTAAAAATAGTTTTTCCAGATTCAATAATTTCAACGGTTTTTTGACGAACCTGAATTAATTTTTTTGCGGGCATACCGATGATTGAATATCGCCCAAAATTTTCTCCGCCTTCAACTGATTCAAGCAAATATGAGTATGGACTATTTGCAACTTTAAGAAAAATAGATAGAGGGGTTTCAAGATCAGCATAGCAAGTTTTCACCAGAGGAATTCTGTTATACCCTTTGGATTGATATATTGAAAACTGCTCTTTGGATAGATTAATTTCCATTGATTAATGCACTAAATGCTTAAGATCGCTAAATTGTTGGAGAGCATAACTTACAGGGAAATTTTCTATCGGCTCTTCATACTGATATCCATACGGAACAGTTGCCACGCTCACTCCTGCATTATTTGCAGCCCTAATATCATTACTGGAGTCGCCAACCATTAAAGTTTCCATCTCTGTTACATCCAATTTTTTTCTTACATAATCAATTGAAAATTGGTGAGGTTTCTTAAACTTCATCTCATCGCCACACATTATACAATCAAAAAAATTTTCAAAGTTTGATTCTTTTAAAATCAAATATGTATGACATGATGGCTTATTGGTTACACAGGCTAATTTAATTTGTTTTTCTTGTAAAAATTTAAGAGTATTTTCAACATCATCATAAGGCTTACTTTGTTTTGCAATCTTTTTATAAAATTCATTAAACAACTTCAAAGCCTCATTTTTCTTAATATTCCCTTTTTCATTTGAAGCCAATAATGATTGATTAACTAAATTATCAACCCCTTTACCAATAAATTGTCTGATTGTGTCAAACGAAAGAGTTCTAAAATTTAAGGCCTGTAAGGTCTGGTTCATTGCAATAGCGATTTCTGGCGCAGTATCAAACATTGTGCCATCAAGATCAATGAGAATAGCTTTTAATTTTTTGTTTGATATTCCAGCAGTCATATTTTAAGCACTGGCTAATGAGTCTCTTAATTGTTTAATAATGGTATTGTATCGATTTGGGTCGTTATCATTAGCTGCACCAAAAACCGCTGATCCTGCAACAAAGGTATCAGCCCCTGCTCTTGCAATATCGGCAATATTATTGGCATTTACACCGCCGTCAATTTCTAACCAAATTTCTCTTCCTGTTTCTTGTGTATAAGCATCAATTTTTTTTCTTGCTACTTTTAATTTTTCTAATGCTGAAGGAAGAAACTTTTGACCTCCAAAACCAGGATTAACTGACATCAGTAAGACCATATCAACCTTGTCCATGACATAGTCTAAATAGTCAAGTGGTGTTGCTGGGTTAAATACTAATCCAGATTTACACCCTTGATCACGAACAAGAGATAAACTTCTATCAATATGATTTGAGGCTTCAGGGTGAAAAGTGATAATGTTTGCACCAGCTTTAGCAAAATCTGGAATAATTCTATCTACTGGTTCAATCATCAAATGAACGTCAATTATGGCATCTGTAACAGGTCTAATTGCTTCACAAACAAGCGGACCAATTGTTAAATTCGGAACATAATGGTTATCCATTACATCGAAATGAACAATATCAGCACCTGAGGTAATTACATCATTGACCTCTTGTCCTAATTTCGCAAAGTCTGCAGACAAAATACTTGGCGCAATCCTAAAGTCTTTACTCATACTTTTAATCCTTAATATCTAATTAGTCATGTAAAATGACTATTTTAACTGCTTTTACATAATATTAGTAACAACGTAAACAAATTTCGCGACCAATCTAAATGAAAGTAACTGTCCTTGGGATTAATCATAAATCTGCTCCTGCCTCATTAAGAGATAAATTTGTTTTTAATCAAGATTCCTTATCAAAATCATTAAATGAATTTAAAGTAAATTTGAAATCTGGTGTTGTGATTTTATCAACATGCAATAGGACAGAAATATATTCATCCATATCAAATGATCATCTTTTACGAGAATGGCTTTGCAAACATCACAATGTAAAAACAAAAGACATTAATGACCACTGTTATTTTTTAAATGGAACAGGAGCACTTCGACATGCTATATCGGTCGGAGCTGGTCTGGATAGCATGATTATTGGAGAACCTCAAATCCTAGGTCAAGTGAAACAAGCGTATCGTATTTCTGAAAATGGTAATTTACTAGATAGTAATTTAATCCCTTTTTTTAGCAAGGTGTTTGAGTTATCAAAGATGATTCGTACAAAAACACAAATAGGAACCAACTCAACTACCATTGCATCTGCTGCAGTTAAACTCATTTCAAAAATTTTTGGAGCCATTAGTGATCTTAATATCTTGTTCATTGGAGCAGGAGAAATGAATGAATTAAGTGCAAAATATTTTACAAAATATTCCCCAAAAAAATCCACAATAGCAAATAGAACTTTAGACAAGGCCTCCAAGCTAGCAAAAAAAATTAATGGTGATGCATGTTTAATAAGTGATATTGAAAAAATTATTCATCAATATGATGTTGTCGTGTCATGTACTGGCAGTCAATTACCCATCATAGGACTTGGTATGATCGAAGAGGCAATCAAGATCAGAAAGCACAAACCGATGTTTTTTGTCGACTTGGCTGTACCAGCAGATATTGAAAAAGAGATAGAAAATCTTGATGATACTTTTTTATACAACCTAGATGATTTAGCGATGTTAGCTCAAGAAGGTATGGATCTTCGCACGCAAGAACTAGAAAAAGCATTTAAGCTTCTAGATAAACTTTTAAATGATTTTCTTAATGACCAAAATACAAAAAATGTTCCTTTGACTATTTCACTAAAAAATCTTTTTGATGACACAAAATCTAAGGAGCTGGAGAAGGCGATGAAAGATATCCAAAAGGGTATTGATCCAAAAGAAGTGTGTGAAAAACTTGCCAGGAACCTGACTAAAAAATTACTTCATTTTCCAACAAAATCTATTAATGAAGATAAAAATAATGCAAACCTAATTAAACAAATATATAAGCTAAAGGATTAGAGAATGAAAGATTCAATGAAAAATAAATTAGAGAATTTAATCCTTAAATATGAAGAATTAAATAATAAATTAAGCTCGGAAGGAATCACTTCTGATTTAGATTTATTCAAAAAAATCTCAAAGGAGCATGCTGATCTAACACCTATTATCGAAACTTATACTGGATATAAAAAACTCACTCAAAATATTCAAGAAGCAAAAGATATGTTATCTGACCCTGAAATGAAAGAATTTGCTCAAGAAGAAATTGATAATAGTAAAGATGAAATCATAAATTTTGAATCAAAATTACAAACACTGTTGATACCAAAAGATCCTAATGATGATAAAAATATTTTCTTAGAAATTAGAGCTGGTACTGGCGGGGATGAATCTGCTTTATTTGCTGCGGATCTTTACCGAATGTACACGCGATATGCAGAAAGAAATAATTGGAAAGTTGAAGTTATTTCATCAAATGAAAGCGGGCTGGGGGGTTATAAAGAAATTGTGGCTAAGATTAATGGAGACGGGGCGTACTCAAAATTAAAATTTGAGTCTGGTGGGCATCGTGTGCAACGAGTTCCAGATACAGAAACACAAGGAAGAATTCATACCTCCGCATGTACTGTCGCAGTATTACCTGAGGCAGATGAAATTGAAGATGTAGATATCAATCCTGCAGATATCAGAATAGACACATATCGTGCATCTGGCGCAGGTGGTCAGCACATTAATAAAACAGATTCAGCAGTTAGAATTACCCATGAACCAACTGGGATTGTAGTTGAATGTCAGGATGATCGTTCGCAACATAGAAATAAAGCACAAGCGATGAGTATTCTTGCAGCAAAAATTAAAGATAATCAAATTCAAGCTCAACAATCCCAGCGTGCCAGCGAAAGAAAAAGTTTGATCGGCAGTGGTGATAGAAGTGAAAGGATTAGAACATATAATTTCCCACAAGGAAGAATCACAGATCATCGTATTAATTTAACTCTCTATAAGATAGATTTTATTATGGACGGTGATCTTGATGAAATGATCAATGCACTTTCTCTAGAGCATCAAGCATCACTGCTGGCTGAAGAAAATGAATAATGATTTTAGTCAATCTTAGCGAAATCAAACAAAAATGTATAAATTTTATAGTAGATAATTTAAAAATATCATCTAGAGAAGCATCTTTAGAATTAAATCAAATTTTATTGTTTACACTAAAAATTAATAATTCAGAGTTACTATTAAAAAAAACAATAACCAAATCTCAATATAACAAACTAATTAAAATAATAAGTATCAGATCAACAGGAAAACCTCTCGCTTATATTTTTAAAGAGTGGGGGTTTTATGGACGAACTTTTTATATCAATGAATCGATGTTAATTCCTAGACCTGAAACAGAGTTAATTATTGATGTATTGAAAGAGAGAAAAATCATACAAGACAATATTCAGCTACTAGATTTAGGTGCAGGAAGTGGAGCAATTGGAATTACAGCTAAATTAGAAATTTATAACAACGCCGATCTTCATTTAAGCGATATTTCTAAACGTTGTGCGTGTGGTATAAAAAAAAATCTGCAACAATTTGACATCCAAGCTAAAGTATATTTAAGCAACTGGTTTGAAAATATCCCCAAGATAAAATTTGACCTCATTCTCTCTAATCCACCCTATATTTCAAATAAAGATCCGCATTTAAATGAACTTCGTTTTGAACCAAAGCGGGCGCTTGTAGCTAAAAAACAGGGGCTTGCTGATATTCATACAATTATCGAAAATAGTGTCCACTTTTTAAATAAAGACGGATTAATTATTATTGAGCATGGTTATAATCAAAAAGATGAAGTGCAAGAGATTTTTAATAGGTATAATTTTAATCAGATAGAATCTTATAAAGATTTATTAGGTCATTACAGGATCACAAAAGGATTATTTTCTTAAATTGGGCAAATCGGTTGGAATTGTAGAGTCAAAAATATTTCATTGTCATGATGAGCTGGCACTAGCTTGTGGCAAAAAACTCAGCGAGTTTCATTTAGTGTATGAGACTTATGGAAAATTAAATAATAAAAAAACAAATGCCATCTTTGTACCTCATGCATTGTCAGGGAATCATCACGTTGCTGGCAAATATCATAAAAATGATAAATATACAGGGTGGTGGGACAATATGGTTGGCCCAGATAAGCCAATTGATACGAATAAATATTTTGTTATCGGAATTAATAATCTTGGTGGCAACGATGGTTCTACTTCCGCAAAATCTATAAATCCAAACACAAAAAAAATATGGGGATCTTCATTCCCTATTTTAACTGTGAAGGATTGGGTTGCCTCTCAAAAAAAATTAATTAATAGCTTAGGTATTGAAAAACTATATGCAATCGTTGGTGGAAGCTTAGGTGGAATGCAGGCTATGCAATGGTCCATAGACTTTCCTGATGCAGTAGAAAAAATATTATGTATTGCTGCAGCTCCGAGTCTTACCGCACAAAATATTGCGTTCAATGAAGTTGCTAGACAAGCTATTCTTCAAGATGATGAATTTCATAAGGGTAATTTTTATCAAGAAAAAACAAAACCAAAAAAGGGACTTCGAATAGCGAGGATGCTGGGCCATATCACCTATTTATCAAATGATTCTATGGATAAAAAATTTGGAAGAAAATTAATTCATGGGAAATATAATTATAATTTTCAACAAAATTATGAAATAGAATCCTATCTAAACTATCAGGGTGATAAATTTGCAATGACTTTTGATGCAAATACCTATTTACGAATGACTAAGGCGCTTGATTATTTTGATCTTGAAAAAAATTTCAAAAATAAATTATCAAAAGTTTTTGCAAAAATTAAAGCAAAATATATGGTGATTTCTTTTTCAAGTGATTGGAGATTTCCGCCATCACGATCTAAAGAAATCGTAAAAGCTTTACTAGACAATAACATCAATGTCACTTACGTAGAGATTGAAGCTGAAACTGGACATGATGCATTTTTGTTAGAAAATGAACATTATCATAATACTGTGGGAAGCTATCTAAGGTCTTAATATGAATAGACTCGATTTTATTAAAATTTCTGAATGGATAGAACCTGGTAGCAAAGTTCTAGATTTGGGTTGTGCTGATGGAGCCTTATTAAAATTTTTGCAAGCAAAAAAATTAACTACTGGCTATGGTATTGAAATCAGTCCAAAAAATATTGAAAAAGGAATTAAAAATAAAGTAAACATTATTCAAATGAATCTAGAGGATGGTTTGTCTGTTTTTGATACTCAATTTTTCGATACCGTTATTTTATCCCAGACCCTACAAGCGATGGTCAACATAGATAAGATTATGGACGAAATGAAAAGAGTTGGAAAAAATATCATTGTTTCATTTCCAAATTTTGGTTACTGGAAAAATAGATTTCAAATTCTTAACGGAAAAATGCCAAAGTCTTCTGATTTGCCTCATGAGTGGTATAACACCCCAAATATTCATTTGTGCACGGTAAAAGATTTTTATGAATTATGTGAAAAAAAACGTTTAATTATCCAAGATCAGCTATTTCTAACTGAAAATCAACCTATAAAATATTTTTCTAACTTAAGAGGATCAATTGGTATTTTTAAATTAAGCAAATAGCCAATGAATAAATACCTAAAAGTTCTTTTAAATAAAAAAATGGGCATTTGCTGCCTCACCGGTTTTTCTTCTGGTCTTCCACTTTTTATCTTAATTAGCTTAATACCTGCTTGGTTAAGAATTGAAAATATTGATTTAAAGGTTATCGGATTATTTTCTCTAATTCAGTTACCTTTTACCTGGAAGTTTTTATGGGCTCCCATATTCGATCGATATAAAATTTTAATGGGCCGTCGGCGGGGATGGTTAATTATTTTCCAAATCTTATTAATATTTTCAATTGCATTGCTTGGTTTTTTTAATGCAGTAATAGATTTAAAAACTATCGCTCTAATTTCATTTTTAATTGCAATTTTTAGTGCAAGTCATGATGTCGTTATTGATGCCTACAGAAGAGAAATTCTAGATGATGCTGAACTCGGTATTGGAAACGCGATTCATGTCAATGCTTATAAAATTTCTAGCTTGATCCCAGGATCCCTATCCCTCATTCTTGCAGATATGATGTCATGGCAAAATGTTTTCATTATTACTTCCTTATTTATGCTTATTGGAATTGGTATGACCTTATCAGTCAAAGAACCACATATAAAACATATTCAACCACAGAATTTTAAAGACTCCGCCATTCAGCCGTTTATTTCTTTTTTTAAAAAGAATGGCAGGGAGAACGCTTTATATATTTTGTTGTTCATATTTTTGTACAAGCTGGGTGATAGTATGGCAACAGCATTAGTTACTCCGTTTTACATTGATCTCAATTTTTCCATGACAGAAATAGGAATCATCGCTAAAAATGCAGGCCTTTGGGCAAGTGTGATTGGAGGGTTTCTTGGCGGAATTTGGATGATCAAAATTGGTATTAATAAAGCTCTTTGGATTTTTGGTTTTCTTCAATTGATTACAATTATTCCGTTCATTATCTTATCGGTGGTCGGACATAATCTTATCTTACTAGGAGTCACCGTGGGTTTGGAATCTTTCGCAATGGGTTTAGGTACAACTGCACTGATTGCTTTTATCTCTAAACAAACTGATCCTAGATATACAGCAACGCAATTTGCTTTGTTCACAAGCCTTGCATCTATACCAAGATCCATCACCAATGCTTCAACAGGCTTTATAGTTGAATCACTGGGGTGGACGAATTTCTTTTATTTATGCTTAATGCTGGCTCTCCCTGGGATGTTATTACTTCTTAAAGTTGCCCCTTATAAATCAAAGTCATAATCAACTATTAAAGGGGAATGGTCGCTAAAACGTTCATTTTTGTATACAGAAGCATCTATTATTTTGTTGGTAAAGCTAGGTGCAACCATTTGATAATCAATCCGCCATCCAACATTATTTGACCAAGCCTGACCTCGATTACTCCACCATGTATATGCCAATGCTTCTTCATTTGGATAAATTTTTCGATAGGCATCTTGCCAACTCAAATCTTCTATTAGATATGTTATCCATGCCCTTTCTTCAGGTAAAAACCCTGAATTCTTTTTATTCCCTTTATGATTTTTTAAATCGATCTCTTTATGAGCAATATTTAAATCACCACACAGAATAACTTTTTCTTTTATTTGAGTTTTTTTAGTTAAAAATTCAGTCATAAATCCAAGGAAGTCAAATTTTACTTCCTGTCGAATGTCGCCACTTGATCCAGATGGAAAATATGATGAAATTATGGATATATCATCATAAATTAACTCAATATATCGTCCTTCATCATCAACAGTGGCAAAATTTAATTTGGAAATTATCTTTTTTGGTTTGTTTTTTGTATAGACTCCAACACCACTATACCCAGGCTTCTCGGCATATGAAAAATACCCATTATATCCGCCAACATTAAGCATTTCGTCGGTCATATCTTTCTCTTGAGCCTTTAGTTCTTGAATGCAAATAAAATCAGCTTGTTGTGATAGCATCCACTCAAAAAATCCCTTTCTTAAAGCAGATCTGATACCATTTAAATTAATTGTTATAACTCTCATATATGAATACACTCTCCGAACAATTTATCAATTTTACCATTTCAAATCAGATACTTAAATTTGGAGAATTTAAAACAAAAGCTGGAAGAATTTCCCCATATTTCTTTAATATGGGCCTTATCAATAACGGTAAGGATTTGAAAGAATTAGGTAAGTTTTATCTGGAACTTATTAATAAAAATAATATTACCTTTGATTTATTGTTCGGTCCAGCATACAAAGGAATATCGATAGTAAGTGCAACAGCCATAGCATTTGGAGATGCGAATATAAAATTTGCTTTTAACAGAAAAGAAGTAAAAAATCATGGTGAGGGAGGTCAAATTATTGGACATCCAATTCAAGGTGATGTGGTCATTATCGATGATGTTATTTCTGCTGGTACTGCTATTCGTGAATCAATAAATATTATTAAAGCGCACGGGGGAAATCCAAAGGCAATTATCGTGGCTATTGACCGCCAAGAAAAAGGGCAAGGTCATGAAAGTGCAATTCAAGAAGTTAAAAATGATTTCAATATTGATGTGTTTCCTATAATCAATCTTGATGACGTTGTAGATTTCATTAAAAAAAATGAAGAGTTAAATCAATATTTAGAAAAAATTGAAGATTATCGCAGTGTTTACGGAGCCTAAACTTTATTCAATTCGTCCTTAAGGATTTCACTGACCTGACCTGGATTTGCCTTCCCTTTAGATAATTTCATTACCTGTCCAACAAGTGCATTAAATGCTTTATCTTTACCAGATTTAAACTGCTCAACCATAGCTTGATTATTTACAATAACCTCTTGGACAAAAGGAAGAATCGTGGATGAATCACTCACTTGTTTAAGTCCCAATGCTTCTATAGATTGATCAACATCTGCGTGAGAATCTTCCCATAACAGATCAAAAATTTTCTTCGCTGCATTGTTTGAAATAGTCTTATCCATTATTCGTCGAATAAGTAATACAAACTGATTTTTATTAATTGGAGACTCTTCGATACTTAATTCATTATCATTTAATTTTGCAAATAAATTAACCACGATCCAATTCGCTGTAATTTTTGGATCTAGTCCTTCAGAAATTAAGGATTGAAAGAATTCATAAGTTTGTTTATTGGAGGTAATAATTGAAGCATCTGCATTGTTCAATTTAAAATCCTCTATCAATTTTTTTATTGATGCTTCAGGAAGTTCGCCTAGAGAAGATTTAATATCATCAATATCTTCTTGATTTATTTTTAGAGGAAGTAAATCTGGATCTGGAAAGTAACGATAATCGTTAGCCTCTTCTTTAGATCTCATGGCTTTAGTTTCACCAGTGTCAGGATTAAATAAGACTGTAGATTGAATAATCTCATTTCCATCCTCAAGCTGTTCAATTTGCCAATTCACTTCATAATTGATTGCTTGCTCAATATTTCTAAATGAATTTAAATTTTTAATTTCCCTTCGTGTTCCCAACTTCTCCGAACCATTTGGTTTGACAGATACATTGACATCACATCGGAAACTCCCCTCTTGCATATTTCCATCGCAAACTCCTATCCATTGGACAAGATTGTGTAATTTTTTTGCATAAGAAATTGCTTCTTGAGCAGAACTCATATCAGGCTCTGTCACAATCTCGAGCAAAGGAGTCCCAGCGCGATTTAAATCAATGCCTGTCTGATTATTTAATATCCCATGAACAGACTTACCGGCATCTTCTTCTAGATGAGCACGTAGTATTCTAATTTTTTTATTGTCCCCAATTGTTAAAAAACCATTGTTCACGACAGGTAATTCAAATTGACTAATTTGGTAACCTTTAGGTAAATCTGGATAAAAATAATTTTTTCTAGCAAATACAGAATACTCGGCAATATCAGCATTCACTGCTAGACCAAATTTAATTGCTTTTTTGACAGCTTCTTTATTCAGCACCGGCAGGGTTCCAGGATATGCTAGGCTGACTAAACAAGCATTTTCATTGGCCGGCATACCAAACTCAGTTGAAGCCCCGGAAAAGATTTTTGTCTGAGTGGTTAGCTGAACGTGAGTTTCAATCCCTATAACGATGTCCCAGCTCATACATCAGCCTCAGGAGTTTTTTGATGCCAATCTGTAATCTGCTGATATTGATGTGTAAAGTTTAATATCGCTGCCTCATCAAAATAGTTTCCAATCAACTGAAAACCAACCGGCATTTTGTTTAAAAATCCTGCAGGAGAGCTAATCGCAGGAAGTCCAGCTAGATTTGTTGAAATTGTATACATATCTTGCATGTACATTGCGACAGGATCTTCTGTTTTGTCTCCAATTTTAAAAGCTGTGGATGGACAGGATGGTGCCAAGATTAAGTCACATTCATTAAAAGCGTTTTTAAAATCATTAGCTATTAGTCGTCTAATTTTTTGTGCTTTCAGATAATAAGCATCATAATACCCTGCACTAAGAACATAGGTACCAACTAAAATTCGTCTCTTAACTTCGTCTCCAAATCCCTGTTCTCTTGTTTTCAAATACATCTCTTCAAGATCTTTGAATTCTTCTGCTCTATAACCAAATTTAACTCCATCATATCTAGATAAGTTACTTGAAGCCTCTGCGGGCGCAATTACGTAATAGACAGGTATTGATAAATGTGAATTCGGTAGAGAAATTTCTTTGAAGTTAACCCCCATTTTCTGAAAAGAATCAATAACTTGCTCTAAAATAACTTTTATATCCTGATTTAAATCATCGTTAAAAAACTCTTTTGGAAGGCCAATTGTTTTACCATTAATCGGGCTTTCAAGATTTTTCAGATAATCAGGAACATTATGTTTAATTGAGGTCGAGTCTCTCTCATCATGGGCTGCCATAACCTTTAACATCAGCGCGCAGTCTTCAGCAGACTTTGCTATCGGGCCAGCTTGATCTAGGCTGGATGCAAAAGCGATCATTCCAAAACGAGAGACCAAACCATAAGTAGGCTTTAGGCCCGTGAGTCCACATAAAGATGCTGGCTGCCGAATAGATCCACCGGTGTCAGTTGCAGTTGCAGCTGGTGCCATTCCAGAAGCTACAGCGGCTGCACTCCCCCCAGAACTTCCACCCGGTACATAATCTAAATTCCATGGATTTCTTACCTCACCATAGTAAGAGGTTTCATTTGAAGAGCCCATGGCAAATTCATCCATATTTGTTTTACCAAGGTTAATTGCTCCATGTTGGTTGAATAACTCGATGACCTTTGAGTCATAAGGAGCATAAAAATTATCAAGCATTTTAGAGGCACAGGTAGTTTTCCATCCTTTAGCACAAAAAATATCTTTTTGTGCAATTGGTATACCCGTCAATTCATTCATATCATTTTGGCTGATTCTTTTATCAGCGTCCTTTGCCTGCTGGAGACTCTTTTCTTCATCAACAGTAATAAAAGCATTGATTTTAGGATTAGATGTTTTTATTTCATTTAAGAAAAATTTTGTAAGCTCTTCACTTGAAAATTTTTTATTTGAAAGTCCTGAATTTAATTCTCTTAAAGATAAATTTTTCATAACACTACTCAACAACTCGAGGAACTATAAAATAATCTTCGTTTGATTCAGGTCCTAATTTTAAAAAATCATTTTTTTGATTTTGCTCGGTCACCACATCCTCTCTAAGAGGTTGGGTAATATCCAGAGCATGAGACATTGGTTCAATGTTGTTTGTATCAACTTGCTGCATTGTGTCAATGAGCTTAATAATTCCTTCTAATTTTGACAGGACTATTTTTTCATCTTTAGAATCAATATTGATTTTAGCCAAATGACTTAATTTTTTAATATCTTTGTCTGTTAGGGCCATAAATATAAGGATATAATAATCAGAATGCAGTATTATACATGGACATAAGTATTCATAAATAGTTTGTAAAACATATTTAATCATGAAAAATTTTTTAAAAAACCTCTTTTCTGAACAAGATATGGCGATTGATCTTGGAACAGCAAATACGCTAATTTATGTTAAAGGTAGGGGAATTGTTTTAGATGAACCGTCAGTGGTAGCAATGAGATATCAGTCTGGTCCTACCGGATCACAACCTAAAACAGATATTCTAGCGGTTGGTGCAAAAGCTAAGACCATGCTTGGTCGATCGCCACAAAATATTACTGCCATTAGGCCGATGAAAGATGGTGTGATAGCTGACTTTAATGTGACAGAAGAAATGATTAAATATTTCATTAATACAGTTACATCTAAAAGTTGGTTTTCACCCAATCCAAGAATTGTTATTTGTGTTCCATATGGAGCTACTCAAGTTGAACGAAGAGCAATTCGTGAATCTGCAGAGCGTGCCGGAGCTAAACAAGTGTTTTTAATTGAAGAACCGATGGCTGCTGCGATTGGAGCAGGCCTTCCAGTCAATGATCCAACAGGATCTATGGTTATTGATATCGGTGGAGGAACTACCGAGGTAGGTATTACCTCTTTAGGTGGAATTGTATATGCTGAGTCTGAGAGAGTTGGTGGAGATAAAATTGACCAAGCCATCATTGATTATATGCGCCGTAACTATGGAATGATGATTTCTGAACCCACTGCAGAAAAAATAAAAAAACAAATTGGTAGCGCCTTCCCTTTAAACGAGATTTTAGAGATGGAAGTAACAGGCAGAAGTATGTCAGAAGGGCTACCTCGTAAAATTATTATCAGTAGCAATGAAATTCTCGAGGCGCTGGCTGAGCCATTAAATTCAATAATTAGTGCGGTTAAAAGTGCGCTTGAACAAACTCCTCCAGAACTAGGTGCAGATATTGCTGAAAATGGTATGGTTCTAACTGGTGGAGGCGCCCTACTAAAAAACTTAGATCGATTATTATTTGAAGAAACTGGGATCCCAGTATTGGTGGCTGAGGAACCATTGATGTGTGTTGTGAATGGTTGTGGGATGGCTCTTGATTCTCTGGATGAGTTTAAAACTGCATTTGCAAATGATTAATGTTTTTATCTTCAAAAAAAAGAAAAAGTAAAAATCTTTTCACAAAAATTGACATAAATTTAAATCTGTTAATTATTCTTTTAATCATAAATTTTTCAGTTTATTCGAGTAATCAAGACAATAGTTTTCTCAATTCGATTAAAAAATCACTTCAATTAGCCCCTCAATCAATTAGTTTAATTTTTGAGTTTGGAAAAGATTTGATTAATGATGTATCGAGCTACTTTGCTTTTAAACAAAATCTTCTGAGTGAAAATGAAAATCTTCAAAAAGAAAATGCTGAGTTAAAAGCCTATGTCATGCAAATGGCGGATATCGAGTCAGAGAACCATGAATTAAATAATAAATTGAATATTCAAAAAAAATATTTTAAGGACTCCCTCGTCACCCAAATTTTAAATTTAAATTATCAAGGTCAAAATCATCATTTTTTGGTCAATAAGGGAGAAATAGATGGCGTATACAGTGGACAAGTTGTTGTAGATAAATCAGGAATTGTTGGACAGGTTATCGAAGTAAACAACGCCAGCTCTGTAATTAGAACAATATTATCCAATGAACTGTATCTTACTGGTTACATCAAATCAGGAAAAATAATTTATCAATCACTCATCAAAGGTGATGGAAAAAATCTCACCGTAGATTATTTCAACAAAACCAATAAAATTAATTTGGGTGATGAGGTATTTACGACTGGTGATAATTTGAATATACCCAAAGGCTTGAGAATAGGAAAGGTAAAAAAGTTACTTAATACCGAATTGAATGATTTTTATAAACTAGTCATTGAACCATCTTCAAACCCCTACAAAGAAAGGTTCTTGGTGATCGTTAAATGATGATTAAATTTTTTCAGATAAAGCTCTTTGCTCTTAGCGCTCTACTTAACTTATTGGCAAGCCTCTTTGATATCCTATACCCCACAATAAGTTTGATTACTGCATTTTTTGTCTATTGCTTTTTTGTTTCAACGAATGGATTTAAATATTTCTGGATATTAATCAGTGGCTTTTTATTTGATGGTTTTTTTAATTTTGATTTTGGTACATGCAATTTAATTTTTTTAAGCTTGGTTTTATTTGATTTAAGCTTAAAAAAGTTCATTTCCATAAAGAAAAAACAAATCAATTATTATTTTTTTTTATTAATCATCCTGGCACAGCTTATTTTTTTGCTTCTTCACCCTTTAAGCCAAAATTATATTTTCTATTTCATCATTAACAGTTCTCTCAGTTTTATTTATCTTATGATTTTAATTAGGTATGCTGAATAGTCGATTCATACTCGTTCGAAGATTTAATATCCTTCTTGCAATTTTATCTTTATTTCTGCTTTTAATAGCCATTCGATTATTTTGGTTACAAATATATAAAAATGATTTTTATCTTGAAAGATCAAAATCAAATTCTGAGAGAATCGAACCAATAAAATCGCTGAGAGGTCTCATTTTTGATAGGAACGATAATATCCTTGCAGAAAATATACTCACTTACAATTTAGAAGTTGATATTGAAAATAAATCTACAGAAGATCTCAATAACATCATTGGAGAGCTATCAACAATACTTTCTATATCTGAGCATGAAAGGGATCTATTTTTTAAAATGCGATCCGAGCGCAAATTTCTCAGAAAAATTCCACTTAAAATAAATATTAACAATGAGGAATTAACTTTTTTTGTATCCAAAAAGTTTTTATTTCCTGATGTAACTATAAAAGAAGATTTTTTAAGAAGCTACCCGCATGGCATAGAGAATGCTCATTTAATTGGCTTTATTAATCGAATATCCAAGAAAGATCTTGAAAAGATCGAAAATGATCCTGAGATGTTAGATGCCTATTTTGGGATGACACATATCGGTAAGCAAGGGATAGAAAATTCATTTGAAAATGACTTACGAGGAAAATCTGGTTTTAAAAAAATTAGGGTCAATGCCAAAAATTCATTTATTGCTGAGATTGAAAATAAAAAAGCTTTAGATGGACAAGATTTAATCTTATCAATTGACCTTGATCTTCAAAGAAAATCACATGAGCTTCTTAAAAACTACAAAGGTTCATTAATCATGACAGATATTTCTAATAGTGAAGTATTAGCCTATCAAAGTAACCCCGGCTTTGACCCGAACCTTTTTGTTAATGGTATAAGTTTTGCCGAGTGGGATAAATTAAATTTGGATCCTGACAAACCTATGCTTGATCGAGTAACTAATGCGGTCTATCCGCCTGGATCTACAATAAAACCCTTTCTTTCTATAGCCGGACTTGAGAACAACATAATCAACGAAGATTATTCAATCAGTGATCCTGGTTTTTACCAACTTCCCAAAACAAAAAAAATATTCATGGACTGGAAAAAAGAGGGTCATGGAAATGTCAATATTGTTAAGGCAATTGCTGAATCCTGTGATGTCTATTTTTATGATTTGGCATATCGACTGGGAATTGAAAATATGAGTGATGGTCTGCGAAAATTTTCTTTTGGTCAAAAAACAGGAATTAACTTACCTTCTGAGAAAAAAGGAATTCTCCCGTCACCGGAATGGAAATTAAAACATCATAAAAAAAAGTGGAATGCTTATGAAACAATCAATACCTCAATTGGACAAGGGGACTTTTTAAGTTCGCCAGCTCAACTTGTTCATGGTTTAAATATACTCTTGAATAATAAGCCAATGCCTCCGTTGAGGCTAATAAAAGACAAATTTTCTGATGTCTCTTTAGGGGTAAAAAAAATTACAGATGAAAAATATATTGAAATAGTAAAAAGAGGTATGCAGGAAGTGACGAGCTCAAACGGAACATTTAGATCCATTGCCAATAACAATAATAATAAAATTGCGGGAAAGACAGGAACAGCTCAAGTTTTTTCCTTGAAAAATCAAGCCTATGATGAAGATAATATTGCTGACCATCTCAAAGATCATTCTCTGTTCATCGGCTATGCGCCATATGATAACCCTCAAGTATCAATTGCTGTTATTATTGAAAATGGTGGTCATGGAAGTACTGTTGCTGCACCCATTGCAAAAAAAATGCTTGATTTTTATTTTGAAACAACAAAATGAATAATTTCTTTACCTTTTTGTTTTCTAGAACAGATATACAATTATTTATCTTTCTATTAATAATCTTATTGTTTAGTTTAAATTTAATTGGTCAAGCTGTAGGGTTTGATTCTTCTTTCTTTTTTAAACAACTCCTTTTTATTGCTGTTGGCCTCATCATATTTATAATAGTAAGTGTTTTAAATTTAAGATTTTTATTTAGATATTCGTTAATCATTTATATATTATCTATTTTAATTTTAGTGTTAACTGCATTCATTGGAACTGAGATTAATGGATCCAAACGTTGGTTAGATTTTGTTTTATTTAAAATTCAATCATCAGAAATTCTGAAACTCACATTACCGATCTTTCTTGTTTCACTCATTGATTATTTTAAAAATAAATCTCAAAATTTAACTGAATTAGCATTTTTATTTATTAGTTTAGTCCCATTTGTTATTATTCTTCAACAACCAGATCTAGGATCTGGTCTCATTATTTTATTTTCTGGATTAATTATTATTTTTCTAAATGGGCTGAGTCTAAAAAAAATAGTAGTGGGTATTTTTAGTTTTTTAATACTTTTACCCTATGCGTGGATCAATATCCTTAAAGATTACCAAAAAGGCAGAATTTTAAATCTTATTGACCCCTTTAGTAATCCACTTGATGGAGGTTATCATGCAATTCAATCGTCTATAGCAATTGGCTCTGGTGGATTGTTTGGAAAAAGTTCTGAATACTCTAGCCAGCATGACCTCTTATTTCTTCCCGAAACTCATACTGATTTTATTTTTGCCGTTTTATCAGAAAACTATGGATTTTTAGGGAATGTCATTTTTTTCTTAATTTTCTTCCTATTCGTTTATAGATTAATCATCATTTCCGTTAACCTTCACTCCCATTCTCACCGATTGCTAGCAATGACCTATGTTATGATTTTTGTTTTATGTTTTTTAATTAATATTGCCATGGTCACTGGTCTTTTTCCAATTGTTGGAATTCCTTTGCCGCTTATCAGTTACGGTGGGTCATCCCTATTTATTTACCTTATTATGTTTGCTTTAATAAATTCATTAAACTATAACAAAACATTAATTGCTGATTAATTATGAAAATAATATTTATATTCCTTTTTATCATCTTAAATTCTTGCTCCTCTGTAAAAATCTCTTCAGATAACAAAGGTGCGTATTATCAAGATGATGGTCCACATGAGGTCATTGATGTCAAAATTCAGGATATTAAAAATGCTATTCCAAAAGCTGAACCAATCAATAAAAATACAAAAAAACCATATAAAGTATTTGGCCAAAAATATGTCCCTATGACAAAAATAGTGCCATTTAAAGAAAAAGGATATGCCTCGTGGTATGGCAAAAAATATCATGGCAATAAAACATCCACGGGTGAAGTCTATGATATGTATGCCATGACAGGAGCACATAAGACTCTACCTTTACCTTCGTATGTAAAAGTAACTAATTTAAAAAATAAAAAATGGGTGATTATTAGGCTAAATGATAGAGGTCCTTTTTTAAAGGATAGAATCATTGACCTTTCTTATGCTGCAGGATATAAATTAGACATTATTGAGAAAGGAAGTGAATTAGTTGAGGTTGAATTAATAAACCCTGAAGATTTTATAGAGCAAGACATTGAGAGTAATAATGACAATTATTTACAGGTAGGTGCTTTTAAAGACTTTATCAATAGTCAAACCTTGCTTGATAAAATTAATAATTTAAAAATTATTGATAAATATGAAGCAAAAGTTATTCAGATCAATAATTTATTTCATGTGTTAGTCGGGCCAATCAAAAAAAATGATGAGTTTAAAACAATTCAAGAAAATTTAGAATCAGAATATAATCTCCCGGTATATGTCAAAAAATATCATTAATGAACAGGAGTCTTTAATTGAGTTTCCATGTAATTTTATAATTAAAGTTACCGGAGTCATGAAAGATAATTTTACTCATTCAATTATTGAGGAAATAAATAAAGTCGATAAAAGTTTTAATGCTTCAAAAATAGAAATTCGGCCCAGTCAAAAAGGAAACTATATCGGTTTGACTTGCAACGTTTATGTTCATTCTAGAAGCGATTTAGATTTAATTTACCAACATCTATCCTCCCACCCTGATACCAGATTTGTCATCTAAATTTAAAATCAAATATTTTAAAATCGAAGATTACAATGTAATTTTTGAAAATATGAAAGAGGTAATAAAAATATCTCTGGATATTAGTCAATTTTGGATTCTTGAACATTATCCTGTATTTACTTTAGGGGTGAATAAAAAAAATATTTCGCTTCCAGATACAGCGATTCCATTAGTATATTCAGATCGGGGCGGGAAGATTACCTATCATGGCCCTGGGCAAGTGATCATTTATACACTCATTAATCTTAATCAATTTGATATAAAGATTACTAAGTTAGTTAGGATTTTTGAAGAATCAATAATAGAATTCTTATCTCAATTCAATATATCTGGTAATCAACAAGCTGGGGCACCGGGCGTATATGTCAATTCAAAAAAATTGGCATCCATTGGGCTTAGAATTAAGAATAATCAGACATATCATGGGATCAGTATTAATAATCATATGGATCTATCACCTTTTAGTTTAATTGACCCATGCGGTTATAAAAATCTACAAATGACTCAACTAAAAGATTTAGGAATTAGTTTAGATAATAAAGATGTTGCTGATAAAATAATAACCATTATAAAAAACAAATTAATGGAATATGAAATTACCAGGAACTAAAGATAGTCATAAAGATAAAGTTTCTCGCAATCCAATAAAAATTTATCCTAGTGTTCCAAAAAAAAAGCCTACCTGGTTAAAAATAGAGTTACCGCACTCAGAGAATTTTAAAAAAGTTAAAGAAATTATTCATGAAAATAATTTACATACTGTTTGCGAGGAAGCTAGCTGTCCAAACATTGGAGAATGTTTTAGTAAAGGCACAGCGACATTCATGATTATGGGTGATATTTGTACAAGGCGCTGTCCATTTTGCGATGTCGCTCATGGAAGGCCACTACCCCTAGATAAAAATGAACCAAAAAATCTAGCTGAGTCGATCTACAAACTTAATCTAAACTATGTCGTCGTCACAAGTGTTGATCGTGATGATTTGAAAGATGGAGGGGCTGAACACTTTGTTGAATGTATTAACTCAATCAAAAATAAAATGCCTAATATCAAAATAGAAATACTCATTCCTGACTTTAGAGGCAGAGAAAATTTAGCAATTAAAAGTTTTGCAAATTCATTACCTGATGTTTTAAATCATAATATTGAAACCGTTCCTCGTCTGTATAAAGAAGTAAGACCCGGTTCAATCTATAATCAATCTCTTAAGTTATTAAAAAATTTCTCAGAAACCTACCCTGAATTAATTACTAAATCAGGATTTATGATTGGCTTAGGCGAAACATTTGAAGAAATCGAACAAACGCTTGCTGACTTAGCTGCGCACAATGTAAAAATGGTGACTATCGGACAATACCTTCAACCATCACTGGATCATCTACCCGTCCACACATATCATGATCCAAAATATTTTGAACGAATTAATCAGATGGCAACAAAGTTTAATTTTTCCTCTATTGCCTGCGGTCCCTTTGTAAGAAGTAGCTACCATGCGGACATACAAGCAAAACAGTTATCATGAATCCTGAATTAAAAACTGCCATCAATTCTGAATTTTTAAAATTAGAAAATCTAATTATTAGAAATTCGTGTGAAATCGAACAATGGTTCAGATCAAAATGGCTTGATCAGGAGGCGCCCTTTTATGCTTCAGTTGACTTAAGAAATTCTGGTTTTAAAATTGCTCCAGTTGATACAAATTTATTTCCTGCTGGATTTAATAATTTAAACCCTCAATTTGAACCATTAGCCATTCAGGCTACTACTATTGCTATTGAAAAAATTTGCCCTGAGGCGGCCAAGATAATTATCATCCCTGAAAATCATTCACGAAATATTTTTTACTTTAAAAATTTACTCAGCTTAACTGAGATTTTAAAAAATGCTGGGCTTGAAGTAGAAATTGGCAACCTGGATCCATCTTTTCAAAAAACAGAATATGAAATTGATGGCCACAATATTATTGTCTACCCGTTACAAAAGGAAAACCATAGAGTTTTTATAAAACAAAATGAACATAAATTTATCCCATGTTCAATTTTATTGAATAATGATCTTTCATCAGGGGACCCTGAATTTTTAAAAGATATTACACAGACTATCATTCCTCATACCTCAGCCGGTTGGTTTAATCGTCGGAAATCAAATCATTTTAAATTTTATAATCAAGTTGCTAAAGAATTTACAGACTTTTTAAATATTGATGAATGGCTTATAAACCCATACTTTGATACACATGAAGATATGGATATTAATAACGAAAATGATTTAAAAATAATTACAGAAAAGTCTGAGTTTTTGCTCAGAAAAATTAAGGATAAATACACAAAGTATGGTATTGATCATCAACCTTATTTAGTTATCAAAGCAGATGCCGGTACTTACGGTATGGGAATTATCACCATTCAAGATCCTAGCGAAATCATGCAATTGAATAGAAAAAAAAGAAATAAGATGAGTACCATCAAAGATGGTCAAAAAGTTACCAAAGTTATAATTCAAGAAGGCATTCATTCTGAAGAAATTTTAAATGAGGCAGTCAGCGAACCGGTTGTTTATACAATTGATCACTATGTGATTGGTGGTTTTTATAGAGTTCATACCTCAAAAGATAAAAATGAAAATTTAAACTCCCCGGGAATGGAATTTTTTCCTACTCCCTTTGAACAGTCTTGCTTAATGCCAGATCAAGGCAGGGATTGTAATGATCCTCCAAATCGATTTTATGTTTATGGGGTAATCGCAAGACTAGCTTTACTCGCTGCAGCAAGAGAAATATATGGCTAAATCAATCCTATTTATTATCGATCCAATCCAAGATTTAAATAAAGAAAAAGATACTAGTCTTCTTTTAATGCGAACATCCATAGAAATCGGGCATCATGTTTATTTCTGCTCTCATACTGATATAAGTTTAAAAAGCAATATACCTTATGGAAAAATCAAGGAAATTAAGTCATTTAATAATGAAAAGTTAGAAGTAGTTGAAAAACAATTTAATTTAAATCAATTGGACGTTATTTTTATTAGAAAAGATCCTCCTTTCAACAAGGATTACTTATTTTTAACTATTTCTCTAGGCCTTTTAAAAAAACCAAAAATTATTAATTGCCCTCAAGCACTTCAATCACATAATGAAAAGTTATCTATCTTGAATTTTCCAAAATTAATTCCGAAAACATTAGTTAGTAGTCAATTAAAGGATATAACTCAGTTCATTGCCAAATATAAACAAGTTGTTTGCAAGCCGATCGATGAAATGGCTGGAAATAAAATTTTTCTGCTAAAAAAAAATGACCCTAATATCAACGTAACCTTAGAAGTCCTTACAGATAATTATTCAACTCTGATTATGATTCAAGAATATATTCCCGAAATTAGGAAAGGTGATAAACGAATCATTATGGTCAATGGGGAACCTCTACCGAATGGCTTACTAAGAATTCCAAAAAAATCTGACTTTAGAGGAAATTTAGCAAAGGGTGGAAAAGCTAAAATTTTTAAATTATCGCCATCTGATATAAACATTACTCAAAGTATTAAACCATATTTAATCAAACATAATTTAAATTTTGTAGGTATTGATGTTATTGGAAATTACCTCACAGAAATTAATATAACGAGCCCTACAGGTCTAGTTGAAATTCAAAAGTTAACTAAACAGAATGTTGCCAAGACAGTTATTCAAAGCCTTTTTTAATTTATTTATTATTTGTTTGCTGCTACTCAATAGCTCTTGTACAAAATCAAATTTCTATGAAAAAAAATTTTTAATATACGGGACTATTTTAGAATTTAAATTTTTTCAAACACCGAAAATAATTGCTGATGAAGCGATCTCGAATGTTATTGCACAATTAAACGAACTAAATTCAATATTTCATCCATGGCAAAATAGTTTAATTGAGGAGTTTAATAACAATCCAAATGCAACAATTTGTGATGAGCAACAAATTCAAATGATAAAGAAAGCTTTTCATTATGAAAAACTTACTCATGGGTATTTTAATCCTGCAATTGGTGCCCTAATTAAAGAATGGGGATTCCATGCTGACGAAATCACAAAAACAACGCCTGATTATTCTTTGATAGAAAAAATACTTAACTCGCGCCCCAGTTTAAACCAGCTCAATCTCAAGAAAGGTTGTTTCGAAAAAATAAATCATTATCTTCAGATTGATTTAGGAGGAATAATAAAAGGCCATGCATTAGATTTAGCAAAAGCTGAATATCAAAAGCTGAATATTAAAAATGTCTTAACTAATTTTGGTGGCAATATTTATGCTCATGGACATCCCAAAAATCGTTTTTGGGAAGTTGCGATTCAAGACCCGTTCGATCAAACTAAAATTCTAGCTAAATTAAAACTTCCACCAGGGTCTGCCATAGGCACTTCTGGAAATTACGAAAAATATTTCATACATGAAGGTATTAGATATTCACATCTTATCAATCCTAAAAATGGTAACGCATTTTCTAATCATTCCTCGGCAACGGTTTTTATTAAACCTCAGGATGAGGTGGGAATTAAATCAGATGTCTTTTCAAAACCATTTTATTTTTCTGATGATTTAAAAAAAACGCAGTTAGATATGAACTTTGATTATTTTTTTGTAACTGATCTTAATCACAATATTTATATTACAAAATCCATGTTAGAAAAAGTTGAATGGCTGTTTGAGGAGGGTAAATATTTTGTTCAAGGTATTTAAAGCAGGTGATTTTTTAATTCTTGCTATATTCTCCGTCATCCTATTCATATCATTATCAATTTATCTAAATTTACCCAGTGGAGATATATTGAAAATTGATTATCAAAATCAAACTAATAAATATTCATTAAATCAGAATAAAAAAATTGATCTGGAGAATGTAAGCATTGAAATCAATATGGGTAAAGCACGCATCAGACATTCCAATTGCAAGAATCAATATTGCGTCATACAGGGGTGGATTTCACATATCAATCAATCCATCATATGTGTGCCAAATCTTTTTAAAATGACAATTAGTCAAAATATGGATGCTCATGACAGCACAAACTACTGATATTCATATCATCGCAAAACTTTCTGCTATTGCAATAGTGCTTCACACTGCTGAATTTTTTTTACCATCGCCCATTTTTGGGCTGAAGCCAGGTATTGCTAATATCGTCGTTCTCTTTACTTATTATTATTTTAACGTTAGATCAGCAGCGTATGTATCTCTCATTCGAGTATTTATTTCGAGTCTAATTCTAGGCACTTTCCTGACTCCCACCTTTTTTCTCAGCTTTTCAGGAGCAATATTTAGTCTTGGCTGTTTAGCAATTGCCTCTTATTGTTTAAAAAGTAAGTATTTTTCGATTTATTCTTTTAGCATGATCATGAGCTTAGGTCACATTGCGGGTCAATTTGTTTGTGTGAGACTGTTCATCATTCAAGATAATGGGGTATTTTTCTTACTGCCAATATTTATCATTTTTGCTTTTATTTTTGCTGTGATAAATGCATATATCGTCGACAAAATATTAAGAGTAGCCAATTCGCATATTAAAAATGATAAAATTTACCCATGAAAAAAATACTTTTTTTGTTTCTTTTATTTATTCTTCAATCCTGTGGAACAAAAGGTTCATTGTATCTTCCTGAAGAGCTTTATCCTCTTGATGATTCCCAATCAAATCAAAGACCTGCTGCTGAGGAATTAGATGACTCATCAGGAACAGTGGATGAATAAATCAATACTGCGACAGGAGTCAAATCAATACTTTATTGAAGATGTCAAACTGACTGACATCGCCCAAAAATTTGGAACTCCAGCCTATGTTTATTCGAAAAAAAATATTCTTGATCAAATAAATTTTTTACAAAATGCTTTAAGCGACATAGACCATCTCATATGTTTCGCAGTAAAAGCTAACTCTAATTTAAGTATTCTAAAAATATTTAAAGAATCTGGTTGTGGCTTTGATATTGTGTCCGGTGGAGAGTTACAAAGAGTTTTAACGGTCGACTCTTCAAACTCAAAGATTGTTTTTTCAGGGGTTGGGAAATCTGTTTCCGAAATTGAAATGGCATTAAATAATAATATTCTTGCTTTTAATGTCGAATCTGAGGAAGAGCTCATACGGATAAATAATATAAGTAAACGATTATCCAAAACTGCAAAAATATCTATTCGAGTTAATCCAAATGTTGATGCTAAAACCCACCCATATATTTCAACAGGCTTAAAAGATAACAAATTTGGGATTGATGAAACAAATGCCATTACTTTGTATAAAAAAGCAGCGACATTAGAACACATTAAAATTACTGGCATTGATTGTCATATCGGATCTCAACTCACTGACCTCTCTCCATTTGAAGATGCTTTTATAAAATTGGCATCTCTAATTGATGAATTAGAGTCTAATCAAATATCAATAGAACATATTGATATTGGTGGAGGTATAGGAATTTCCTATAACAATGAAGAAATCTCACCGATTGATTTTTATGTGCAGATGATAAAAAAACATCTTTTAAAATATAATAAAAAAATTATTTTAGAGCCAGGAAGATTTTTAATCGGTAAAGCTGGGTTGATGCTTACCAATGTTGAATTCATAAAAAAATCTGATCATAAAAATTTTGTTATTGTAGATGCTGCCATGAACGACTTAATGAGACCATCTCTCTATAATGCCTTTCATGAAGTAATTAATTTATCCAATTCTAAAGAATCAAATGATTCTTTTGATATAGTTGGCCCAATCTGTGAGACTGGTGATTTTCTTGCAAAAGACAGGTATATGCATGCTAATCAGGGAGATATTCTAGCCATTATGGATGCAGGGGCTTATGGGTTTTCAATGAGTTCAAACTACAACACAAGGCCCAGAATACCAGAAATTATGGTTGATCAAGATAATTTTTATTTGATTCGAGAGCGTGAAAATTTTTCTGATTTGATTGCTCATGAAGAAAAATTATTAGAACGAAGTTAACCTTACCTTAAGAATAATTATCATAAATGCTACGATAA
The DNA here is from genome assembly GCF_051853155.1 of Candidatus Methylolitoribacter marinus. Taxonomy (GTDB): domain Bacteria; phylum Pseudomonadota; class Gammaproteobacteria; order Burkholderiales; family Methylophilaceae; genus BACL14. Next base: position 68,951 of record NZ_CP124221.1, on the reverse strand, counting down.
CCAATAACTATTTAATAAGAAAAACATTTAGTAATGGATAAAAAAATAATATCAATTTCATTAGCCAATCCCAGAGGATTTTGTGCTGGTGTTGACCGAGCTATTGAGATTGTTGAACAAGCCTTAGCTAAATATGGTTCTCCGATTTATGTCAGAAATGAAGTTGTACATAATAAATTTGTTATTGAAGCACTTAAAAAAAAGGGTGCGATCTTTGTCAATGATCTAAAATCAGTTCCAGAAAATTCATATCTTATATATAGCGCTCATGGTGTTTCAAAAAAAGTTAAATCTGATTCCGATAACCTTAAGCTTAAAAGTATTGATGCAACTTGCCCTTTAGTCACCAAAGTTCATAAGGAAGTAAATCATTACTTAAAAAATAATTACGAAATTATTATGATTGGTCATAAAGGACACCCTGAAGTAGAGGGAACCCTCGGACAGGATCTAACTTCAAAAAAAATGCATCTAATAGAAAACACATCAGATATAGATCTTCTTAAAATTTCCGATCCAAACAAAGTAGCATATGTGACACAAACGACATTATCACTCGATGAGACAAAGGATATAATTGAAAAATTAAAAACTAAATTTTCAATGATTGAAGGTCCAAAAGCTGATGACATTTGTTACGCAACACAAAATCGTCAAGATGCAATTAAACAAATATTACCTTCTACAGATATTCTTTTTGTGGTCGGATCAAAAAATAGTTCTAATTCAAATCGCTTAAAAGAATTAGGTGAGAAAAAAGGAATACCAAGTATATTGATAGATAATATGTCTGATTTCAATCCTGCTTGGCTTAATGATAAAAAAAATATTGCTATTACTGCGGGTGCCTCAGCCCCAGAAGTTTTAATTAAACAGCTAACTAAATTAATACAATCTCATTCCAATGCAATTATTAATGAAATTGACGGTCCTAAAGAAAATATTGTATTTAAATTACCAGTCATCTAGTTGTTTTGAAAAAAATACCAATCTCTATTCAGGTCATCATCTATTGTGAGAATAATAAAATCTTACTCTTGCAAAGAAAAGATAATCCAAATTATTGGCAATCAGTCACTGGCAGTATGGAAAAGTATGAATCACCAAAACAATGTGCTGAACGTGAGGTGTTTGAAGAAACAGGTTTAAATGTCAATCGGTATAGTTTTTACTCACTTCATCAAATGAATCAATACCAAATTTATCCTGAATGGAAATATCGGTATGATAAAAATGTTTCAACTAACATTGAACATTTGTTTGCCTTACAATTGCCAAAAAAAGAACATATAATAATTAATCCACAAGAACATGTTGATTACATGTGGGCTGATCATGAAGAGGCAATGAAAAAAGTATTTTCTTGGACCAACAGAAATGCTTTAATTAATTTTAAAAAATTATATGAATGAAACAGTAATACAATTTGAGAAATTTAATCAGCTCCAAGAAGATGATTGTCAGCAAAAAATCATTGACGCTAAATTACAACTTAAAGACAAGCTTGTTATTCTTGGCCATCACTATCAAAATGAATCAGTTTATCGACACGCTGATTTCACCGGAGATTCTCTTAAATTAGCCCAATATACTCAAAACTTAGAAGCACAATATATTATATTTCTAGGTGTCCATTTTATGGCTGAAGTCTCCAACATTTTATCTCGAGAGGATCAAATAACAATACTCCCTGATCTATCCGCAGGATGTCAAATGGCAGACATGGCTGATCTTCAAAAAGTGCAAAGAACATATCGTGAAATAAATAAAGTTTTGAATTTTGATGAAGTCATCACTCCCATCACTTACATTAATTCTGCAGCTGATCTCAAAGCTTTTTGTGGGGAACATGATGGCATCGTCTGCACCTCAACGAATGCCCCAAAAGTTCTTGAGTGGGCATTTCACCAAAAAGAAAAAGTATTATTTTTCCCTGATCAACATTTAGGGAGATGGACTGGATTTAAAATGGGGATTGATCTTGACGACATGGTTGTCTGGGATCCCGATTTACCCTTAGGAGGGTTAACAAAAGAACAAATACACAAAGCTAAAATCCTCTTATGGAAGGGACATTGTGCAGTTCATCAGATGTTCCGAGAGGATCATATTAAAAAATTTAGGGAAGAAAATCCTGACGGTTTAGTCATTTCTCATCCCGAATCACCTTTCGAGGTTTGTGTAAACTCAGACTTGGTTGGATCCACAGAGTTTATTTTGAATACCATTAAAAACGCTAAATCGGGAACAAAATGGTTAGTTGGAACTGAATTAAACCTAGTCAATCGTCTTGCCAATGAAATGGTTAAAGAAGATAAGGTAGTGAAATTTATGTCACATATCGTATGTGAATGCACGACCATGGCCAGAATAGATCCGCAACATTTATCATGGGTGCTTGATAATTTGCTCGAAGATAAAGTAGTGAATGAAATAGTTGTTCCCACATCAATCGCTCAGTCCGCCAAAATTGCTCTGGATAGGATGATGGCGATTGTCTGATTGTGAATTATGCCTCACCACAACTTTACCCATATTATGGCAAAACAACCGCTTTAGGGTTATCTTAGTAAATAATCAGAATATAAGAGGTTATCTCCGTTTAGAGCTAATTGAGCACGTCAAGGAAATTCATCATCTGACTCCTGCCATTCAAAGTGAAATGTATAAGATTATGAATATAATTGAGAATATTGTTACTGATGTTTATAGCCCAGACAAAATCAATTTAGCATCATTAGGAAATAAAACCCCTCATATCCACTGGCACATCATACCAAGATTTACTAATGATAATTTTTTTCCACAAAGCATATGGTCCGAACCTGTTCGACAGAATAAATTTGAAAATTCAATAGATGAAATAGATCAACTCAAACAACAACTACATTTAAAATTAGATCATTAGACGTTCAACTGCTATATTATTGATAATGTGAGATTCAATAATCTCATCAATGTCTGTTTCATCGACAAACGTATACCAAACCGCATCTGGATAAACAACCAGCATCGGTCCTTCTGAACAACGATCAAGGCATCCAGATCGATTTATTCTCACCAACCCTTTACCTCGCAAATTTAATGATTTTATTTTTTGCTTCATATAATCAAAAATATTTAATGCATTAAACTGCGAACAACACTGAGCGCCATCATCCCTTTGATTTAGGCAAATAAAAATATGATATTTATAATAATTGTTCATATCACTCCATTAAGTTGTTTGTAAATCTCCATATCCGTCTAATCTGTAAAGTATCCACCTGTTCTTTAATTGATGGAGGAAATGGCGAGTAGGGTGACCCAAGATTCACAATTTTTTTAGCAGCATCATCTAACTGTGGCACCCCTGAAGACTTATTAATCTTTATATCTAAAACCTCTCCCTGGTCATTCAGAATCACTGTCATCACCAATGACTCACTTATTCCATTTCGCGCCGCTGCAGGATAATTTAAAGCCCCTATTTTTTCTACTTTATTTTTCCACACCTGATAATAAGATTGATAATCTCGCTCTTTAGTTTTGCTAGATATCACTTTTGTTCTTTTATCAATCTTTCTCTTATCCACAATATTAGACAATTGAGACTGAATAAAGGATGGGTCAAGATTAATTATTTTTGGTTTTTCTTGTTCAACTATCTTATCTGGTGTGCTTTCTTGGGTTAAATTATTAGTGGGTTCTTTGGTTTCTTGAATTATTTGTTGTTGAAATTTTTTTTGATCTTGTTTTATCTTTTTTATAACTTCTGGTTTTTCTTCTTTTTTAAGATCAATCATTTCTATATCTGTTACTTGATTAGGTATCTTTAAAATATTTACGATCAATTCTTTATCATTAATCACCTCGTTTGATTTTATATTGAAAAAATAAAAGAGGGTGCCATGCAATAGCACTGAAATAATGAAAAAGATCGTAAAATAATTTGATTTAAGAATTTTCATTTTCTAAATAATTCGTTATTTTTCTTTGAATGCCTTCAAAGCTTCCATTACTTAAAAAAACAACATTGTCATAATCAAAAATTATATTTTTTAATTTCTCAAAAATAATAGAAATATCATCGGAGATGAGGATTTTTGAGTTTAAGTCTTTAAGAAATCTGGCTGGGTCCCATAGTAAATCTTTTGAAAAAAGTATAAATGCAGAAAGATCTATTAGATTGTTTTTTAATTCTGCTTTCAAATCCCCTCTTTTCATAGTATTTGATCTGGGGTCGATCACAAATAGGGTTTTATCATCCGGGAAATTCTTCTTAAATGTATTCGCTATAAAATGTATGGCCGTTGGATGATGTGCAAAATCATCATAGATGGTGAGATTATTTTTGTTGTAAATTATCTCTAAACGTCGTTTAGTATTTTTAAATGATGATAATGAGCGTAACGCATTTTCTTCTGAGATCCCTATATGTCTTGCTGCTAAAATCGCTGCCATTGCGTTTATCTCATTATGCTCACCTATCAAATTCCAATTAAGATTTCCTATTTTTTTATTTTTATAAAATAATAATTTCTCTTCATTAATTGAATCAACATACCATGACTGTGAAGAATTAAACTCTTCCACCTCAGACCATATTCCCATAGCCACTGTGTCTTTTATATTCTCATCTTGTTGATTAATTATGATTTTTCCTTGTTGAGGAATTGTTCGAATCAACTGATGAAAATGTCTTTTAATGTGGGTAATGTCGTCAAATATATCTGCATGGTCAAATTCAATATTATTTATCACCAATGTTTTTGGGTGGTAATGAATAAATTTTGAGCGTTTGTCAAAAAATGCTGTGTCATATTCATCAGCCTCGATGACAAAAAATGGTGAATCAGATTGTGATAAAGAGCTACTTGATAAAAAATTACCTGGAACGCCTCCGATCAGATAACCACAATCGATATCATTATCTCTTAAGATCCAGTTGATCATGGATGTTGTGGTAGTCTTTCCATGAGTCCCTGCAACCGCAATAACCCACTTATCCTGCAAGAGGTTCTCATATAACCACTGCGGTCCAGATTGATACTTAAAATTTTGATTGAGAACTTCTTCCATCAAAGGATTGCCTCTAGAGACAACATTACCCACAATGAATAGATCAGGTTTTAGATTTACTTGGTGGGCATCAAACCCCTGGATAATCTGAATATCTTTTGATTCTAGAAAAGTTGACATCGGCGGATAAACATTTTGATCGCACCCAGTCACCTTGTGGCCTAGATCCTTTGCAAGAGAAGCCATGCCTGCCATAAATGTACCGCAGATCCCAATCACATGAATATGCATAAAGATTACTTTATATTAGAAGATAGCAACCGTCGAGCATTATCCACATCCATTGAAGATCGATTGGCAAAGTCATTTAATTGGTCTTCGTCAATCTTATCCACACTGAAATAGGTGGAATCTGGATGGGCAAAATAAAATCCTGAGACAGAAGAAGCTGGAATCATGGCATAATTTTCAGTCAAAGACATGCCTATCTCATCTGTTTTTAGAAACTTAAATATTTCCTCTTTGACAGAATGCTCAGGGCAGGCAGGATATCCTGGTGCCGGTCTTATGCCATGATATTTTTCTTGAATGATCTCTTCATTGGATAATTTTTCTTTTTGCGCATAACCCCAGAGATCTTGCCTGACTCTTAAATGCATATATTCTGCACAAGCTTCAGCCAACCGGTCCATCAATGCTTTAAACATGATGCCGCTGTAATCATCTTTATTTTTTTCATATTGGTTCAGATAAAAATCACCCCCATCCCCAGCCGTCACAGCAAACATACCAATATAGTCATCAATATGGGACTCTCGCGGGGCAATGAAATCACTTAATGATAAGTTTGGCTTAGGTTTACCAATAATAATTGGTTTTTCCGATTGCTGTCTTAGCGTGTGAAAAGTAAATTGTAAGTTATCTTGCTCATCCAATATGGCAATATCATCATCTATCGCATAAGCTTTACAAAAGCCCACTACCGCATGCGCTTTTAATTTTCTATCATTGATAATTTTCTTTAGCATCGTTTGAGCATCATCAAATAATTGACTTGCGGTGTCACCAACCACCTCATCCTGTAAAATCTGCGGGTACCTTCCAGCCAAATCCCATGTCTTAAAGAATGGGGTCCAGTCAACAAAATCAACCAATTCATTTAAATTGATGTTTTTAAAAACTCTTCTGCCGATAAACTTTGGTTTAATTGGATTGAAATTTAAAGATAATTTATTTTCTCTAGCGGATTTTAAACTAATGTATTTGACCCCTTTTTTTTGCCCATGAAGTTGTCGGACTTTTTCATAATCAGCTTTTAATTTCTCAATATAGTCCACCTTAGTGTCTGGTGATAATAAAGACTGCATCACAGAAACGGATCGAGATGCGTCAGCCACATGCACAACCGGTCCCTCATAGTTAGGTGAAATCTTGACGGCTGTGTGGGCTCTTGATGTGGTTGCCCCCCCAATTAACAGTGGCATTTTTACTGATCTAAAATACGGGTCTCTTTGCATTTCACTGGCAACATGGGCCATTTCCTCTAGGGAAGGAGTGATTAATCCTGACAGCCCAATGATGTCGACATTTTCCTCTTTCGCCTTATTGAGAATTTCAGCACAGGGAACCATGACACCCATATTCACCACTTCAAAGTTATTACATTGGAGCACTACAGACACAATATTTTTTCCAATGTCATGGACATCGCCTTTAACTGTTGCTATCAGCATTTTGCCCTTTGGCTTCGATTTTTTTCCTGTCCTGGCTTCCTCTTCTTCCTTTTCCTTCTCAATAAATGGGATCAGATGCGCCACCGCCTGTTTCATCACTCTGGCGGATTTAACCACCTGAGGTAAAAACATTTTCCCTTCAGCGAATAAATCACCCACCACATTCATTCCATCCATTAAAGGCCCTTCAATCACATTGATAGGACGACCACCACTTTCCATAATCTGTAATCTTGCTACTTCTGTGTCTTCCTCAATATAATTGGTGATGCCGTGAATTAAGGCATACTCGATTTTTTTCTCAACAGACACCGGCTGCTCATCAGAGCCTCGCCACTCATTAGTGTCTTTTTCTTTTTTCTTTCCTTGTAAAGAGCCGGCAATGTCAATCATTCGATCGGTAGCATCCTCACGACGATTTAAGACCACATCTTCAACCACCTCTTTCAATTCTTCTGTCAGATCGTCAATGACACCTATCATGCCAGCATTCACGATACCCATAGTCATGCCATTTTTAATGGCATGATTTAAAAATACGGTGTGTATGGCCTCTCTAGCAGCTTCGTTCCCTCTGAAACTGAAACTGACATTGGATACCCCGCCAGAAATTTTTGCATGTGGGAGATTATCTTTGATCCATTTGGTCGCATTGATAAAGTCCACCGCATAATTGTTGTGCTCCGCAATACCCGTGGCAATAGCAAAAATATTTGGATCAAAAATAATATCTTCCACCGGGAAACCCACCGTGTCTTTTAAGATGGTGTAAGCACGCTGACAAATTTCAATTTTTCTTTCATAGGTATCCGCCTGTCCATCTTCATCAAATGCCATAACAATCACCGCTGCACCATATTGCATACATAATTTGGCTTGATGAATGAAGCTCTCTTCACCTTCTTTTAATGAGATTGAATTGACTATCGGTTTACCTTGGATGCATTTTAATCCAGCTTCAATCACTGACCACTTGGAAGAATCAACCATGATCGGTACCCTAGAAATATCAGGCTCAGAGGCAATTAAATTAAGGAATGTCGTCATTGCCTTCTCGGCATCTAACATGCCCTCATCCATATTAATATCGATGATCTGGGCCCCATTTTCAACTTGTTGTCTCGCAACGCTAACCGCTTCCTCATAATTTTCATCAATGATTAACTTTGCAAATACTCGTGACCCGGTCACATTGGTTCGTTCACCAACGTTCACAAATAAATCATCATCCCCAACAATCATCGGCTCGAGACCTGATAGGCGCATTTTTTTTGCAATCGTTGGTAATGTTCTTGGCTGAATATCTTTGAGGGATTGAGTAATCGCAGCAATATGTTCCGGTGTCGTTCCACAACACCCGCCCGCCACATTCACAAAACCACTCTCAGCAAATTCTTTTAATAAGGCGGATGTATCTTCCGGCTTTTCGTCAAATCCAGTGTCCGACATTGGATTTGGTAATCCTGCGTTTGGATAAATACACACATAAGTATCTGCGATGTTAGATAACTCTTCAGCATAAGGTCTCATGAGTGCCGCTCCAAGGGCACAGTTTAATCCAATGGTTAAAGGTTTCGCATGACGTATCGAGTTCCAAAATGCTGTAACCGTCTGGCCTGATAAAATACGACCTGAGGCATCAGTCACCGTCCCAGAAATCATGATTGGGAGAGTTTTTCCTAATTGATCAAAGGTAGATTGCACTGCAGCAATCGCTGCTTTGCAATTGAGAGTATCAAATACTGTTTCAATTAAAATGATGTCCGCCCCGGCAGATATGAGGGTCTCAGCTTGTTCAGCGTATGAGTCAAATAACTGGTCAAAGGTAATATTTCTTGCCCCTGGATCATTCACATCTGGTGAAATGGATGCTGTTTTTGGAGTTGGCCCGATCGCACCAGCCACAAATCTTGGTTTATCTTTGGTTGAATATTTCTCTGCTGCCGCCTTTGCTAATTTAACTGACTCAATATTCATCTCTTTCACAAGGCTCGCCATAAAGTAGTCTTCTTGAGCCACGCTATTCGCCCCAAAGGTATTAGTTTCAATGATCTCTGCACCCGCAGCGAGGTAATCTTCATGGATTTTTTGAATGACGGCGGGCTGGGTAATACTAAGGAGCTCATTATTCCCTTTTAAGAATAATTCACGTTCACCTTCTGGAGCGGCAAAAGATTTAAATCGCTCGCCCCGATAATCTGCCTCATTAAATTGGTGCTGTTGGATCATCGTACCCATGGCACCATCCATAAAAAGAATACGTTTTTGTAATTCAGCCTTTAAAAATTCTTCTGTATTTATATATGAGTCCATGGGAGATTAAGATATTAGTAATGGTTTTCTATATGAGATTACTTCGACTGTTTAGTTTCATACTCAGCCAAAGCTTTTTCCAAAGTTTCTAACTTTTCACGAGTTTTGCGGAGTACTTCGGTTTGGACATCAAATTCTTCACGGGAAACAAGCCCCAATTCAGTGCACTTGTTCTTTATTAGTGCATTTATATTGTTTTCAATGTCCTCTATTGGTGAATTTTTTAGTAACTCACGAATTTTGTCAGAAATATTTTGAAAGTTATCTTTCATAGGTATAAGATGTCGTTGTAAATCGTTGATTCTAACAGAGTTTTCCGATTTACATAAGGCAGAAAATTAACATTGTTATTCCCCAATAATAAATTAATTCATGCTTTAAATTTAAATTGGCACGGAAATTGCATTATATATTTCATGTGTTTATGTTTTTTTCGGATCACTTAAACATTTTATAAATTTATAAAATCTATAGGAGAGTATTTTATGAAAACTTTAAAACTTGCGTTGGCAGCTGCTTTAACATTGCCAGCGATGAGTGTTTTTGCGGAGGAAGAAGCTGCTTCAGACCATAGCGTATCTTACAATATGGCTCTTCACAGTGAGTACGTCTTCCGTGGCTACACGCAAACACACAATGATCCTGCCTTATCAGGTGGAATCGATTATGAACATTCAAGCGGCTTCTACTTAGGTGCTTGGGCATCAAACGTTAGTTGGACTACAGATGGCGGAGCTTCTAGTCAGATGGAATCTGGTGGTACGTTAGAAGTTGATATCTATGGTGGATACGCTGGTGAATTTGGTGAAACTGGCATTGGCTATGACGTTGGATTCTTGCAGTATCTTTACCCAGGTGATATGAGACGTCAGGCAGGTTTTGGCCATGCCAACACGCTCGAATTGTATGCTGGATTAAGTTACAAAGATTTAAGCGTTACCTACTATGAAGTAATGACAGAATCTGCTTGGACTTGGGGTAAAAACATGGGGGTTGGTGACAGTGCTAAAGGTTCATCGTATGTATCTGTCGACTACGATCATGACGTGGGCCAATACTTAGGAATTGATGGTTTAACTGCCTCTTTACATTATGGTCGCCAAGAATTCGAAGGAACTGCTAACGATCCATACAGCTACTCAGACTTTCTTTTTGGTATAGACAAAGAAGTAAAGGGCTTTAATGTTGGCTATAACTTGACATCTACCAATCAATCCAAATCCACATGGGGTACGGTTGATGGTAAATATCTTGGTGAAACAAGAAACATATTTTACGTAGCTAAAGAATTTTAATATTTCTTTAGTAACATTATTTAAGGGGAATAACAATGAAATTAATCACTGCGATTATCAAGCCGTTCAAGCTTGATGAAGTCAGAGAAGCCCTGTCCGATATCGGTGTACAAGGTGTCACCGTGACAGAGGTAAAGGGCTTTGGACGACAAAAAGGTCACACTGAACTCTATCGAGGTGCGGAGTACGTCATCGACTTTTTACCAAAGGTAAAACTCGAGGTCGCTATTTCTGACAAGCTCGAAAAAAAGGTAATCGATGCAATTGAAAAATCTGCGGTCACTGGAAAAATTGGTGACGGTAAGATTTTTGTATCTGATTTAGAAAAAGTTATCCGTATCCGAACCGGTGAATCCGGCGAAGATGCGTTATAAGGAGATCAGTATGAAAAAATTATTATCCAAATTAGGATTAGTAAGTCTCATCAGTCTTTTTTTAATGGGCTTTACTAATATCAGCATCGCTGAGACGAATGTATTCAGCGACAATTCATATCTGGTGGCAGAAATGGAAGAGATGCCAGCAGGAGATGAAGCAATGACTTCGGAAGAGGCCGCAGAAGAAGCGACGATTGATACCGGGGATACAGCCTGGATGATCGTGGCAACCATCCTTGTTATCGTGATGGCAATTCCTGGCTTAGCATTATTCTACGGCGGTTTAGTAAGAGCTAAGAATATGTTATCTGTGTTGATGCAAGTGTTTGTCACATTCTCGCTCATGTCAGTTTTATGGGTGTTCTATGGTTACAGCTTAGCATTCAGCGACGGTGGAGCCTGGAATGATTATATTGGTGGCTTAAGTGCAGCATTCTTAAGTGGCATCACAGCCGATTCGGTCTCAGATACGATTCCTGAATATGTGTTTGTGACCTTCCAATTAACATTCGCAGCACTAACACCTGCACTGATTGTTGGTGCTTTTGCTGAACGTATTAAATTCTCAGCACTACTATTATTTATGCCACTGTGGTTAACATTTGTGTACCTCCCAATCTGCCACATGGTCTGGGGTGGTGGTCTCATCGACTCATGGGGCGCAGTTGACTTTGCCGGTGGTACCGTGGTGCATATTAATGCTGGTATAGCTGCTTTAGTGGGTGCAATCATTCTCGGCAAGCGTATTGGTCTTGGTAAAACAGCCATGGCACCTCACAACTTACCTATGACTATGATCGGCGCATCATTACTATGGGCTGGTTGGTTCGGTTTCAACGTAGGTAGTGAATTAGCTGCTGACGGAACTGCTGGTTTAGTGATGATTAACACACAGGCTGCGACTGCTGCTGCGGTTCTCGGTTGGTTAGCCATCGAATGGGCTGCTAAAGGTAAACCATCCATGCTAGGTGGCGCCTCTGGTGCAATTGCTGGACTGGTTGCAATTACTCCTGCTTGTGCAGTCGTTGGTCCAATCGGCGCAATCGTTCTTGGATTTATTGCAAGTATTGTGGCTTTCTGGGCTTGTAGTTCACTTAAAAATGCTCTCGGTTATGATGACTCATTGGATGTCTTTGGTATCCATGGTGTCGCAGGAATCATCGGAGCGATTGGTTTAGCAGTCTTAATGGCTCCACAGTTTGGTGGTGTTGGTTATGATGACGGCGTGACGATGGCTACACAACTATGGTCACAAACTAAATCCGTCTTATTCACCATTGTTTGGTGTGGTGTGATCAGCTTCATTCTATTCAAAATCGTTGATGCAGTGATCGGTCTTCGAGTGTCTGAAGAAGATGAAGTGTCTGGTCTAGATACATCATCACATGGTGAGACAGCTTACCGCAACTAAGATACCTCTCCTCTCTTCAAGATATCTTAGTGATCCTAAAAGGGTGCATGTAAATGCACCCTTTTTTTATTCATAAGACTTAATCTTTCAGTATAATTCGCATAAGTAATAAAAATAATTAATGTATGTTTCCTGACCTATCACGTAATCCTTACTATCCATTTCTAAAGGCTTATCTTTTTGGTTTAATTTTTTTTAGTCTTTCTCGGCTGGGGTTAATTTTCACGCAGTTGGATGCCGTTACTGCAACCGACAAATTTTTAGATGTAATATTGCAAGGGGTTCGTGTTGACCTGATTCAACTGGGCTTAGTATTTTTAATCCCTTTATTGATTTTCCCACTGAGTTTTATTAATGGTCATACAAAACATATTTATCATTCCTTCTTAAGATTTTGGATCATTCTAAGTTTTATCATTTTATTTATCATCGAAGCTTGCTCAATCACATTCATCAATGAATACAATACAAGACCTAATGTCTTATTTCTTGAGTATTTAAAATACCCTAGAGAAGTCTTTGAAATGTTATTCAAGGGATTTACCCTAGATGCAATTCTAGTCATCGGATCTGTGTTGCTTGTCTCAAAGTTGATCATTGTTGCTTTTCGTAGGCAAAATGAGATTGAATATAAATTGATGCATCTTGTGATTTGGCCAGTCGTCATAGTCTTGATATTGATCAGTATTAGATCTAGCCTTGGCCACCGTCCAGCCAACCCAGCAATGTTTGCCATCACAGATAATGCCATGGTGAATTCTCTTGTTCTCAATTCTCCTTACTCTGTATTTTATGCAGCTTACAGTATGAAGCATGAAGCATCAGCATCCAAAGTATATGGGAAGATGGGTATCGAGAAAATTTATTCACTGACCTCCCAACATGGCCCGGCTGAATATCCAACCCAAAAAATACTGACGCCAAGCTATCAAGGCAAACCAAAAAATATTGTCATCCTCCTGCAAGAAAGTTTGGGGGCCACTTTTGTAGAATCTCTTGGTGGAGTACCAGTGACTCCTAATTTAGAAAAACTCAAAAATGAAGGTATTTGGTTCTCCCAGTTGTATGCCACAGGAACACGATCTGTTCGCGGAATCGAAGCGGTTGTCTCTGGTTTTCCCCCAACTCCCGCACAAAGCACGGTGAAGCTGCCCTTGTCACAATCTAAATTTTTTACGCTTGCCTCTTTATTAAATGAGAAAAATTATGAAACAAGTTTTATTTACGGCGGAGAAGCTCATTTTGATAATATGCGTAATTTTTTTACTGGGAATGGTTTTAAAAAAATAATTGAACAAAAGGATTTTGCTAACCCAATGTTTAAAGGTAGCTGGGGAGCCTCAGATCAGGATCTATATCAAAAAGCACATGAAGAATTCTTAGAGCGCCATAATCAAAATCAACCCTTCTTTAGCCTTGTCTTTACCTCATCTAATCACGCCCCATTTGAATTTCCAGAGGGTGTCATTGATCTTTACGAACAACCACAAGCGACAGAAAAAAATGCTGTGAAATATGCAGATTATGCCCTCGGTGAATTTATACAAAAAGCAAAGCAGAGTGATTATTGGGAGAACACTATTTTCTTAATAGTTGCGGATCATGATATCCGGGTCCGAGGCGATTTTTTAATTCCGATTAAAAATTTTCATATACCAGGCTTGATCATTGGGGGTGGTATTGATCCAACAGTAATTAACTCAATCACTAGCCAAATTGATTTGCCTGTTACCATGCTCTCATTAGCGGGTATCCATGCCAGACATCCCATGATTGGACAGGACATGAGTACTATAGATCATAACTACAGAGGCCGAGCGATCATGCAATACTATGATAACTTTGCCTGGATGGAGCCTGATGAACTCTTTGTTTTACAGCCTAATCAAGAAATTTTTTATGGGAAATATGACTTTATAAATAATAGAATTATCCCAAATGATCAAAACAATATTAATTACGATAAACAACTAGCGCATGCCCTGCTGCCAAGCATTTTATATAGTCAAAAACTTTATAGATTGCCTCCTCAATGAAATTAAGTCATTTATACATAAATTTAAAATACTTCACACAATTTCTTCTATTTTATGCACGATCAGACCTGAGGCATATTGAAAGAGCAGATGTACCGCACGTTGTTCCTGAAAACTTTATTGGAGTAAATATCGCCAGTAATAAAAATGAAGACACTGACGAATATATTTTAGATAAGATTCAGGATCTTGGATTAAAAAATCTGCGGATATATTTCACATATGAAGATTTAAACAACCATAAAGCAAGATTACTAAAAAAATTAAAACATTTTAATGGCTCAATTATTGTCAATCTTAGTCCACCGCCAAAAGATGCTGGAGATATTTCTTCTGAGCATGGAATGATGGCTTGGAAAAATTTTATCAATAAATTCTTTAATGATTTTAAAGAAATTCCTTTTGCCGTTGAAATTGGATCCACGATCAATAGGCCATCATGGACAAAACTGTCCTTTAAAAGCTTCTTTATGATCTGGGCTTCCACTTACTCCATGTGCCGAATTCATAAACGCTCTATCATAGGTCCAAATGTTACGGACTTTGAGCCCTTTATTAATTTTGGGATATATAGATATTTACAATCAAAACATCAGCTTCCAGATGAGATATCAAATAATTTGTTTATGGAAAGAACGATTCAGCCAGAGCCATACGACCGTCGCATCTTTTTGAGAAAATATCCAATGCTCTTTAAATTTGATATTTATAAAAAATCAGCTCTTTATAAACTTATTGCAAACCACTTTAATATTAAATCTCTGATATCGCCTTGTGCTTTTTGGAGCAAAAAAAGAGTACGCAGATTAATAGAGCAACCAAATCTTCAAAGGTCAAAGTATGTTACTCGCTACTTTGCGCTGTTGGCAGCTAAAGGTGACTTTGCAAAAGTATTCTGGGGGCCTCTCATCTGTG
Organism: Candidatus Methylolitoribacter marinus; assembly: GCF_051853155.1. Taxonomy (GTDB): domain Bacteria; phylum Pseudomonadota; class Gammaproteobacteria; order Burkholderiales; family Methylophilaceae; genus BACL14. Next base: position 53,870 of record NZ_CP124221.1, on the reverse strand, counting down.
GACGTGAGGGATTGATTTCGAATAGCATCAAAGAGCCCAACTATCCTAATCTCGAGCAGGTCACATTCTATAAAGAGGCGCGGGGTAAGATTTCTGATTTTAATATTAAAAAAATGTACTATGCGCTCCGTTTTTTTAACGCAACTATTCCTGGCGCTAAATTTATTAAAGATTACTCACATGATACAAATATCCATATTTTAGAGTTCGAAAAAAGTAATCAGATCATTCATATCTTATGGACACAAAATAGTCTTATACAAGATATTCAACTTCACTATCATTTAAATGATTTAGGGAATGGACAATATAAAGATCATCTCGGCAATGAGATTGAAATACCAAATGCTATAACTGAGAACCCTATCTTTATTTATTGGAATAAATCTCATCAACCCAATTTAATTCAGGCCCCCAAAATCTCTAATAATTACTTTATTAATCATGATCCACAACATTATTTTTTTCTACATGATGCCGAATGGGAGGGGTTGATTAAAGCAAAAAATAAAAATGCACTGCATTCATTTTTCAAAGCTTGTCATCCGTCAAAACTATCCAGTCCTGACAAAAAAGATAGTCTCAGGTTATCTAGAAATGCTGTTTGGAGTCTTGATATTCCAAATTTTGGCAAGGTCGTGATTAAAAAGCCGGCACATATTTACCCGCATAAACTTTACCTTGATCGACATCGTCCTAATAAATCCATAAGAGCATGGAATGGCGCAAATGCCTTGCTTGCCAAAGGGATTAATACTGCATCTCCAATTGCCGTATTCAGCAAAAAGAATGATAAGACAGGTCTTGAAAATTATTATATTTGTTCATACAGTAATGCCTATAACTTTAACGAACTAGCTCTCCATTTCCGATCTGAAAATACATTTAAAGGTTTAAGTAAAAGACATATTTTTGAGCACTGTGCCCAGTTTATAAATGATATGCATGGCCGTGGTTTATTTTTTAATGACCTTTCTGCAGGTAATATTTTTATTAAAATTAATGATAACCACTTTGATTTTGAATTAATTGATACTGGAAGGGTGAAGAATTACTTCAGCAATCTCAGTTTCCAATCACGCAAGAGACAACGAATGAAAGACATAGTCAGGCTGCTTAACAAATTCGATTGGGAAACAAGAAATATTTTCCTTAAATATTATTTCCAACTTAATAACAAATCTTTATCACTATTAGATAAGTTATCCCTTATAAATTATGATGTTTTTGTTGAAATCAAAAGATTTAGAAAGAAAATCCAAAAAAAACTCTCATGAAAATCATTAGGTTTTTTTCAGCGTTATCGAATGTTTATTTGTGAGTCTCTTCAGTAAAGTGATAGTACTGTTTATACAGAATCTAATTGAAAGGAGATTACATTATGTGGACAACACCTGCTGCTACTGAAATGCGTTTCGGTTTTGAAGTAACAATGTACGTATGCAATAAGTAATTATTGTTTAGGTATAAAAAAGGAGCTTACTGCTCCTTTTTTTTATTGATCTTAAACTCTTTGGGTAACATGACCCAAATATTACCTTGCTGCTTCATACCACCTGCTTTTTTACCTGCTTCTGGTCCTGACCCCCAATAATAATCTGCCCGAATTGGTCCTCTGATTGCTCCTCCTGTGTCTTGTGCAATCACTAAACGATTCAGTGATTCATTTGAATTTGGAAATGTGGTCGCAAGAAATACGGGGGACCCAATTGGAACATAACGTCTATCAATGGCAATCGATCTCTCAGCAGTAATTGGGACTCCTTGAGCGCCAATGGGTCCATCCAGACCACTATCAAGCTCTCTAAAAAATACAAAACTAGGATTTTTATCTAAGAATTTTTTTAGCTTTTTCTTATTCTTATTGGCCCATGACTTTATTCCTTGCATAGAAGCATTATCTTTTGTTAACTCGCCAGCATTAATTAATGCTCTGCCCATTGATCGATAAGGGTGGCCATTTTGGTCAGCATACCCGATGGGGACCTCACTTCCATCCTCCAGTTTTATTATTCCTGAACCTTGAATCTCTAGAAAAAATGCTTCGACAGCATTATCAACCCAGAATAATTCATTACCTTTTAAAATATTATCACTTGATGAAATTTGTTCTCTTGAAAAATAAGGCAAGAGTTTATTACCTTCAACTTTTCCTCTCAATCTCTTATATTTCATCTCTGGATAGAGTTCAGATAAATCAACAGTAATTAAATCTTCTGGGGTTTTATAGATCGGAGTTGAGTATTTTATTGTTTTTTCCCTGCTGCCATTAAGAATAGGTTGATAATACCCTGTGATTAATCCATGATCTGTCCCATCATCTTTCCATGACTTGTAAAGAGTAAAGTTTGTTTTAAAAAAATCAATAATCTCTTCATTGGATGGATCATCCATTAAGTTAGAGATGCTGCAAACTTTTTTCCATTGTTTTTGATTAATAAGGGTAGAACAACTTTTTTGCCATGCCGGCCAAGAGGCTTTTACATTATCACTCTTTAAAATAAAATCTATCTCATACCATTCAGATTGCTTAAGCTGACTAAATGGGACAACAACATCGTCAGATTTTTCTTTTACCTCAATAATATTGCATTCTTCAGCCTTTTTATTTTCTACTTTTTCTTCACATTGGCAATCAGTTTTTTCTATTTGATTAGGCACACAGCCAATAACTATAAAAAACATGAATGGAAGAATAAATTTAGTCAATGCAGACTCCTCGGCATAATCAAATCAAACTTTGGTATCTCTGCATCAAACCTATCCCCAAACTCGGTTTCCATAGAGTAGGTACCAAACATTTCTCCTTTAGGTGTATCTATTTCAGTCGCGCTGGTATAAGTAAAATTATCTCCAGGATAAATGATTGGTTGTTCGCCAATGACACCGATCCCGTCTACTGTTTTGATATTGCCATTAGAATTGGCTATCTTCCAATGCCGAGAAACTAATTGAACATTGATATCAGATTCATTTTTGATTGTCACTGAATAAGCAAAAAAATATTTTCCTTCTTCGTCGGATGAATGTGAAGGCATATATTCAGTCAGCACACTGATTGCAATTTTTTTACTCAGGTCATTCATTTTATTTGATCAATCCAGAAAGTGGTGAGCTAGGATCTGCCTGATATAACTTTTTATTCATCCTGCCGGCAAGATAAGCTTCTCTACCTGCCTCAATAGCTTTTCTCATAGCTCTAGCCATCATGATAGGATTTTTTGCCTCAGCAATCGCCGTATTCATCAATACGCCATCGCAACCAAGTTCCATCGCAATTGAAGCATCGGATGCTGTCCCGACCCCAGCATCGACAATAACTGGTACCGATGAATTCTTTATGATGATTTCAAGATTCCACGGATTCAAAATACCCATTCCCGAGCCTATTAAGGATGCTAGAGGCATAATCGCAACACAGCCAATATCCTCCAGCATTTTAGCAACAATGGGGTCATCTGATGTATAAACCATTACCTCAAAACCATCTTTAACAAGGACCTTTGCTGCTTCAATCGTTTCAATCACATTTGGGTACAAAGTTTCTTTATCTCCTAATACCTCAAGCTTCACCAAATTATGACCGTCTAATAATTCACGAGCTAACCGCAGTGTTCTGATAGAGTCTTCAGCATTAAAACATCCGGCTGTATTTGGGAGGTAAGTAAAGTCTGAAGGTGGGATGAAATCAATTAGGCTGGGTTCATCTAAGTTTTGACCTATGTTAGTTCTTCTAATAGCAACGGTAACAATTTCAGCTCCAGATTCACTAATGGCATCTTTGGTTTCTTTGAAGTCCTTATACTTTCCAGTGCCCACCAAGAGTCTAGAATTAAATTTTCTTGAACCAACTATAAATTTATCTGATGAACTATCCACCACCAACTGCTCCGACAATTTCAAACTTATCTCCTTCTTTGACTAGTGTGTCTTGAAGATTGCTTTTTGGGATAATCTCACCATTGCACTCAACTGCAAATTTTTTATTCAAAACACCAATTTCTTCGACTAGGTTGTATACAGTTAAATTTTCTTCAAAAATTTTTAATTCACCATTAACCCAAATCTTCATAATCTTGATTCGCTATGCACTAAAGTTTCTTGCAAAAAATCTAAATGACATCTCATAACAAATTGAAGCTAACTCGGCATCATAACGATCACCTTCATCTCTCATAAAAGCATGCTGGGCATTGAATTCGTGCCATTCAAATGTTATATCTGTTGATAATAATTTTTGTCTAATTTCTGACAAAGCTTCTGTTGATACATGAGTATCTTGTTTGCCCCAAATCATCAACAGCTCACCCGAGATATCATCTAACCTCTCCATGCTGTGTTGACCAGGCTTATTAGGAATTATAGTTGTATGAAGGTCTGTAGCATAAAAACATGCAGTAGCCTTTATATTTTTATTCAGCGCTGCGCGAAAAGCTAGATGGCCACCAATGCAAAACCCCATTGCACCAAAATTACCGTTATGCCAATCTTGTTCTTTTGCCCAATGAATGAGTGCATCGTTATCACTATCATATGACTCCACATCTTTATTTGCCTTATCCGCATTTCCTTTATCTCTTCCTGCATCATCGTATCCCAACACTGTTCCAATTGGATTTAACTCATGAAATACTTCTGGCACAAGAACGTTATATCCATGACTTGCCACTATTTGTGCAGCGCGTAAGATAGGACCGGTTTGTTGAAATATTTCAGAATAAAATAAAATGGTTGGAAACTTAGCTTTTTGCTGAGGCTGATGGACATATGTTCTCATCTTTCCGGTAGGAGAATCAATATCAATGTGATGGGATTTTATTAGCATTTTCTTTCCTTAATAGTCAGCACTTCTTCCTGTTGCATAATTTTCTGGAAGATCATTTTGCCATCTATTGCAGGATTCGCATTGATGATCTTCCATCGTTGGGCAATATTTTAAGCCTTTGTTATTACAAAATTTACATTCATTATTTTTATTTTTTTTGTGAATTTCTGTCGCTACTTTTGAACTTCCAAGACCGTATTTATTATCCATAATAAGCACCTCATGAAGTTTAATAATATAACTATAAGTTACTCTATGTTATGTATGTTATCAAGCATGCTATTTGCTTCGAACAGGGTTACAATTTGTAAAAACAAGGTCGTTATTGTCTTGTTCTGTTAATGTTTTAACACTGGCTTCACTATTAGAAAACTTCAGTATCAGCATATCGTTTTGATAAGTCGCATCATCTATATAATTGAGTCGATACTCCATATTTTTTAAGATAAGCCACTTATCATTTTTTTCATCGACACCAGGAATCTCTCTTAAATAAAATTCTTTGTTTTCTTCACATAGATATAACGTTGAATCCTTTGGAGTGGTATCAAGCTCATAATAATCTGTTGATAAGACCCGGCCGATTTTTTCTGTATTCACGTATGAACAAGCTTGAAAATTTAAAGCCACAAACAATAAACTAATTTTTACTAAATTCTTGAATTTCACTATCTAATTCCATGAAGATTTTTGAATGGTAGTTAGATTTTACCAAATTTCCTTCATCTGCATATATTTTTGATAGTAATTGATGAGCCATGGAATGATTCTCTTTTTTAGCTAGGACTTGAACGAGTTCGGTTTTCGCTTCCTCAATTTGATTAAGATGGTATAAGCTCCTGGCTAGATAGTATTTAGCCTCAAATGCATTTGTCTCTTTAATCCATTCGCTGGTAACATTTTTCAACTCATTCCAATCTTCATCAAATAAAGGCTTAACAATTTTCATGAAATAGGGCAGATTTGCTGGAGGTTCATCCCAAAAAGGAATCTGTGCTGGTGTTGTTACTTCAATACGCTCACCTTTTTTCATCAGATCTTCAACTACCTCTATTGGAATGGAGTAATACAAGGCACCGCGCCCTGGGGTTTTAAACGTTGTAATGCCAAGCAACCTCCCTGTTTCATCGAACAAACCTCCGCCGCTCGCTCCAAGCGAAAACCATGTTGAAGACTGAATTACTTTTTTTCCTTTTAAATCAAAAATATCTCTGACTTTGCCAATGGATGTTACTGGCCTGGTTGCATTGCCTCCATAACTTTTAGCGATTACATTTGTACCATAATCAACATCAGAACTAGACCCTAATGTAACAGGCTCTAGATTGAGGTATTTAAAAGTAAGAATACAAATATCATGTTCCCAATCAGCGATTAACTTTTCAGGGGGATGACTAGTTCCATATTTTGTTACATGAATCCCTGTTGAGTTTGCAATGACGTGGCAGTTCGTGACAACATGATCTTTCGCTATAACAACACCGGAGCCAACACCATGATTTCCAGCCTGATTAGCAGAGTGAACTTTCACTATGGATCGATTTAACTGCAAAGTCAGCTCTTGAGTGAGTCCAGCTGAGTAACTAATTGTTGGAACTAAAAAAAGAATTACTAATAATTTATGCATCGTATCTTAATCATGATTTATTAATATTCAGATAAGATACGATGCAGTTAGTTCATGATTAACCGCATTTACTTTCGCCGCAGTTTAAACATGTTAAACATCCATCCATGAAAATGGCAGCTTTGGTGTTACATTTTGCGCATAATTGACTATCCTTAGGAAATCCTGACTCATCAAGCTGGTCTTGATTTTTATCTAAGTACTCTCTTTTTTTTTCTTCGACCAATTTTTTTTGATGCTCATCAAGCTCTTTTGTTTTCAACATGCCTATATCAATCAAATGTTTTTCTAATACTTCTCCGATCTCCGCAACCAAACTTGGAACGTACTTGCCACCTTTTTTGTAATATCCGCCATTTGGATCAAACACGCTTTGTAATTCTTCAAGTAAGAAAGTTACGTCGCCACCTTTACGAAAAACGGCAGACATCACTCTAGTTAAACCTACGATCCATTGGAAATGATCCATATTTTTTGAATTAATAAATATTTCAAATGGTCTTGCGTGCTCTTGATCTGTACCTTCATTCATCACCACGTCATTAATCGTGATATATAAAGCATGCTCAGTGACTGGCGTTTTTACTTTATAAGTAGTCCCACGAATATGTTCAGGTCTCTCAAGCGGCTCACCTATTTGAAGAACCTCAGCCTTAGGGGCATCATTTTTATCATTTAATACAGAATAACCAACAATCTTTTTTTCAATCTTCTTTACCATATTTTTTTCCCTAGAACTTTCCGTAATATCCCTCTTTTAATGCATCATACAAGTTAGCAGCGGTGTGTTTTTCGCCATCGTATTCAACTTCTTCGTTACCTTTTAACTCGACTGTGGATCCGTCATCCAACTTAAATTGATACTTCGTATTTTCTAAATCTTTTTCAGTCACCAGGACACCCTGAAAGGCCTCAGGATTAAATCTAAATGTCGTACAACCTTTTAAACCCTTTTCATAGGCATACATATAAATCTCTTTAAAGTCTTCAAAGTCGTAATCTGTTGGAACATTAATAGTTTTTGAAATAGAACTATCAATCCATTTTTGTGCAGCTGCTTGAATATCCACATGATTTTTTGTTTTAATTGTAGATGAATCAATAAAATAATCAGGTAACGCCTCATCTTCTTTTTCAGAAAAAGGCATAGCTTTGTCATTGACCATTGATCTGTAGGCTAATAATTCAAATGAAAAAACATCTACTTTTTCCTTAGTTTTTTTACCTTCTCTGATTACGTTTCTACTGTAATGATGGGCAAATGAAGGTTCAATACCGTTGCTTGCGTTATTTGCTAATGATAAAGAAATGGTCCCCGTAGGGGCAATGGAGCTATGGTGACTAAATCGGACCCCATTTTCAGCTATCTCGTTTCTTAACTCCTCTGAAAATTGTTGCATGTATTTACTGTATTTTCCCATTAATACTTTACCTGCAACTTTGTCTCCAACTTTGATTCCATCAGCTTTCATTTCTGGTCTCATTTGAAGCATTTGTTCGGTTATTTCAAATAATTCTTCCATAATAGGCGCAGAACCTTTTTCTTTCGCCAACTCAATACCTACTCTCCAGCCTTCTTCAGCAAGCGAACGAGTTACCTCTTCGGTAAATTTAATTGATTCTGGGTCACCATATTTTATTTTCATCATGGTTAATGTTGAGCCAAGACCAAGATAACCCATCCCGTGTCTTCTTTTCTTAGTGATTTCATCACGCTGCTTGCCAAGAGGGAGGCCATTAATTTCAACAACATTATCAAGCATTCTAGTAAAAATTCTAACGACCTTCTTATACTCATCCCAATCAAAATAGACATTGTCCGTAAATGGATTTTTTACAAACATCGTGAGGTTTACTGATCCCAACAGACAGGCTCCATATTCTGGAAGAGGCTGTTCTCCACAAGGGTTTGTGGCACGAATATTTTCACAAAACCAGTTGTTATTCATTTCATTAACTCGATCAATCAAAATAAAACCAGGCTCTGCATAATCATAAGTTGATGCCATAATGACATCCCATAATCTTTTTGCTTTAATCGTTGAATAAACCTTGCATGCAACCTTACCAGCATCCTTACCTGACTCTTTAACTACGTACTTCTCTTTGACCGGCCAGTCACGCCAAACTATATTTTCTGAGTCTTTGAGGTCCAGGTTATCTTGTTTTGCTTCTTTGTCAGTCACAGGAAAAGCTAATTTCCAATCTGAGTCTGATTTAACAGCCTCCATAAATTCTTTAGTAATCAAACAGGATAGATTAAACTGGCGAAGTCTGCCGTCCTCTCTTTTCGCTTTAATAAAATCAGTCACATCAGGATGAGCAATATCAAATGTCGCCATTTGAGCACCACGACGACCACCCGCACTGGACACTGTAAAACACATGCGATCATATATATCCATAAATGAAAGTGGTCCACTGGTGTATGCGCCAGCTCCTGCCACAAATGCTCCTTTTGGTCTCAAAGTAGAGAATTCGTAGCCAATGCCGCAACCTGCTTTTAAAGTTAATCCTGCTTCATGAACTTTATCTAAGATATCGGTCATGCTGTCCTGAACTGCTCCCGAAACGGTGCAATTAATTGTACTTGTCGCTGGTTTATGCTCTTTCGCACCAGCATTAGATGTAATTCTTCCTGCTGGAATTGCACCATGCTGTAAAGCCCATAAGAAATTTTCTTTCCATTCTTTCTTATTAGAGGGCTCTACATCAGCCAACGCTTCTGCAACTCGTTCATAGGTATCTTGAATCGTTTCATCAACAAAATTTCCGTCTTTCTTTTTCAGTCGATATTTTTTATCCCAAATATCAACAGAAACTGACTGCATTTCTACTTTTGTTGCGACCTCACCTTGGTCGGATTTATCTGAATGAACGGCCTCTAACATGAATTTCCCCTGAAATTTATTACAAAATAGTATGATATTTAAGAAAATTGTAGCAATTCTTGAAATCATTTAAAACCACAATATGTTGTGGTCTATGTTTTAAATTTTATCATCTAATTGTGGTTGGTCAATACATAAAATTGCTCATAATTAGTGCAAAATAATAAAAAGCATATAAATCAAAGACTTCAGGATGAAATTTTTTTTTAGAGGTAAAATAACACTAATTATGAAATTCTTTCTATATCAAATAATAATTCACGTACTTGTTATTTTGTCACCATTGAAATTTATTTACCGAGGCATAAAACAACCTGATTATTTAAAATATTTAGCTGAACGATATGGTGTATACAATCTTAAAAATTTAAAAAACAAAGATCTTATTTGGTTTCATTGTGTCTCTGTAGGTGAAACTAAAGCTATCGATAGCTTGCTATCTCATTTAGTTCCAAAATTTAAAAATAAGTATTTTTTAATTACTCATTCCACCCCTACCGGAAGAGATGTTGAAATTTATGAGTCAGACAGAATATCTCGTGCCTACCTATGTTTTGATAGTTGGTTTTTAAACAAACTTTTTTTAAATTATTTCAAACCGAAAGTGGCGATTTTTTTAGAAACAGAAATTTGGCCAGGGATAACTAGAGAACTAAAATTAAGACATATCCCATCCTTATTGATCAATGCAAGATTATCAGATAGATCTGTAGTTAAATATCAACAAATCAAACAGTTTATTAGCCATACCCTAGATTCATTTGATTTGATCATTGCGCAGTCAGAGCATGATAAAAAAAATTTTCAATTAATTACTGATAACAAAATTCAAATTTGTAACAACCTAAAATTTAATCAGCCCATTAAAACTTTACAACCATCTGATAAAAATAAATTTAAAAAACAATTGCAGATAAATTCTAAAAGAGTTGTTTCTTTAATTAGTTCCAGAAAGGGCGAAGAAGATCTTTTTTTAAATCAAATAAAATTGTTACATAACTTTGATGATTTTATATTTATGATTATTCCAAGGCACCCACAACGTTTCTCGGAAGTAGAATCATTAATTTTAAAAAATGGATACGCTTGTAATTTAGCCAGCCATCCTAACAAGTCAAATCAATCTAATACCATCGTCCTTGGAAATACAATGGGGGAAATGTATAAATATATTTCTGTAAGCGATCTAGTCTTAATAGGTGGGAGTTTTAAAAATTTTGGCTCACAAAGTCCAATAGAAGCTCTGTTATTAAAAACTCCATGTTTAGTTGGACCATCAATTTATAATTTTTTATCGATTATTCAAAATGGAATAGCTGCAAAGGTGATCAAGCAAATTACTTCAAATACAATCGCAAGTGAAATCACCAATTTTTTTAAAAACAAAAATGAAAAAATATTTGAAAAGAATTTAGAAAGATTTCTGGCAAAAAATAAAAAAGATGAAGAGAAAGTTATCCAGCTAATTAGCAGATATTTTTAATCAACGGCGCAATTGTTTTAAAACTTGAATTATCAGAATTTTTTAACCATTCGAAAACAATTGATTCAACATTGGTTAGGATACATCCTGCATCACGTAGTCTGAAAATTGCATTTTGTTTATTGAGAATATTTCTTGATACTATTGCATCCTCTAAAATATATACCTTCTTACTTTGATCAATCAAATCAAGAGCCGTTTGAAGGATACATATATGTGCCTCCATTCCTGCCAAAATAATTTGATCCCTAGTTTCTATCAATTTTGCATTAAACTTAGGATCATCCACACATGAGAAAGCAGTTTTTTCAATAAAGCTTGCATGCGTTAAAAAGGGAATCATGCTCGAAAGAGTTTTACCAAGCCCTTGGGGATACTGTTCGGTCACTACAACTGGGATTTCTTCAATTTTTGCCAAAGTAGCAATAAGCTCACAACGTTGAATAATTTTATTGACCACTTCTTTTGGCATTGCGCCTGCAAGCTTATCTTGCATATCAATAATGACTAATTGACTTCTCTGTATTTCAGCTTTCATCTTCCTGACTAACCGTTAAGTATTTGTTAATTTCTTCTAAATCTTTGATGGATAAAGTGCCAACTGTGTGTTTCAAGTTTAACAGATTCTTTAAATAATTATACCTAGAAGATAGTAAATCATACTTTGCTGAAAATAACATTTGCTGAGCATTTAATACCTCAACACTATTTCTTAAACCTTCTCTAAATCCCACTTGTGTAGATTTTAATTGTAGCTCAGATGATTTTAATGCTTGCTGATAAGCATCGATTGCAGAAAGATTGGTTTGAAGATTTAAATATGCTTCTCTCACCTGCAATTCAACTTGCCTTTTTAATGCCTCGGCTTCTTGAATTGACTTTTCTTTTAATAATTCTGCCTCTTTAATTCTTGATGATGTAAAACCTCCTGAAAAAATAGGGATATTTATTTCTACACCAATCGTATCTGAATAATTTCTCAATCCAAAAGCGTAACCGTCTTTATCCCAGGTTCTTCTTCTAGAAGCAAGGGCATCTATTGTTGGATACTGATCCCCTTTACGTACATCGATTTCTTTTCTGGCAACTTCAACCTCAGCATCTTTAATTAAAATAGCCACACTATTTTGCATTGCTATATCGACCCATTCCTCAGGGAGATTATCCATTTTTTCAAATGAAATTAAATTCATTAAAGGTTTTAGGGTGCCTGGCAATTCCCCAGTAATTGCTTCAATCTCTCTTTTTTTAATTTTTAATTCTTTGACGGCATTTAACAAATCTACTTCCATTAAGTCTTTTTTGGTTTTAGCTTCATTAATATCAGTAATAGAGATGAGACCTGCCTCAAATTTAATTTCAGCCTCTCGGAGTTGCTCTTGAATCGCTCGCCTTTGGGTTTGAATTAGATCAACTTTATCTTTTGCTAGTAGTGATTCAAAATAAAGCTCGGATACCTTCATCATTAAATCTTGCTGAACTAAATGATATTTTTTATCAGCTAAACTTGTCTGGGCAAGAATTTGCTTATAACTTGAATAGGCAGAATAATTAAAAAGAGGTTGACGGATTACAACATTATATCCGTATGCATCATAATCAGCTTTTGTACCCCTAGTAAATAAACTGTTACCAAGTGCTGTATCTGTATTTAAAAATTTTCTTTCTTGATTACGATCATCATAATTCATTGAGGCTGTTACAGTTGGAAGAAAAAGTGATCGACCTTGATTAATTAATTCTTTAACCGCTTCATTTTGAAATTTTTCAGAAGATAACACAGGGTCGTTTTGTAAAGCTTGAAGATATAACTCGAAAAGATCTTTATCTTCAGCACTTGCATGACTGAAATAAAAAAAGAGTAGCAAAAGAGTGAATAAATTATTTAGCCTTAAAATAAAAATTTGTTTGGCTCCCATGATTCAATAAGCTGAGGGATTACAGCCTCAAACATTGTGTGTATGCCATATTCAGAATCAGACAGTCTTTGGATGACTTTTGCATACTGCAGTGATTGATCGCCTTCAAAAATAAAGAGCTGTCCACCGACTTTAAGTTGCTCTCTCAATCCTGGGGGCTCTTTCACATGAGAGGCAGTAAATACAATTAGATCATATGGAGCTTCTTGGTAATATCCATTAAAACCATTGCTTACAATATACTTAACATTATGTAATTTATTTTTTTTAAGCACTTTTTGAGCATGGTCAATAAATTCAGAGTCAATATCAACTGTGTATAACTCACTAACATGGCTTGCCAATAAAGCTGTAAAAAAACCACTGCCGGTCCCCACATGCAAGGCTTTCATTTTTTTATTTAAATCAAGTGAATCTATTATTTTTGCTTCAACTTTTGGAGCTAACATTGAGGCGTGAGCATTTATAGGAATTTCTAAATCAGCAAAAGCTAAACCTTGATATTTTTTAGGTACAAAAAGTTTTCGATCGTATTTTCTAAATAAATCAAGAACAGACTCGTCAAGAACATTCCATGTTCTTATCTGCTGCTCAATCATATTAAATTTACTTTTTTCGAGATGCATTTTATGAATACTATAAAGAAGAATACTTGAATTATATCCCAAATTATTGATCCATATGAATGAAGACATTAACCTAAATTCATAATTTATGTACAATGGATAAATATTTGCTAGGGGTCAATTTTATATTGTGAGAAACACCCTTGGAACCTGATTCGGATAATACCGACGTAGGGAATGCAAAAGATGCACTCCTTACTTTTCAACTTAAGGAGACTTAATGAACGCACCAGACAAAAATATCAATCAACATCCCGATTTTAATAAATCAGATGCCGCGATTGATCCCAATGCCTTACACTCTTTCAAAAATTCAAAAAAAATATATGTGGAAGGAAACCAAAATATTAAAGTTCCCTTTCGTGAAATAAGTCTTTCAGATACTGCTTCTCAATTTGGTGCTGAAAAAAATAATCCTGTGGTGGTCTATGATACATCTGGTCCATATACAGATCCTGGATATCAAATTGATATTCGAAATGGTTTACCAGCCTTAAGATCCCAATGGATACTTGATAGAGCGGATGTTGAAGAATTAGATGGACCAACCTCTGATTTTGGCAAAGAAAGACAAAATGATCCAGAGCTTGAAAAAATGCGTTTTAATTTAAAAAGAAAACCACTAAAAGCAAAGTCTGGGCAAAACGTTTCACAAATGCATTATGCCAAGAAAGGAATCATTACTCCTGAAATGGAATATATTGCAATTCGTGAAAACCAAAGAAGAGAGGGAATTTCAGAGTTCATTCAAACACAGCATCCTGGTCAAAGTTATGGTGCTTCGATTCCAAAATTAATTACTCCTGAATTTGTAAGAGATGAAGTCGCTAAGGGAAGAGCTATCATTCCAGCAAATATCAATCATCCCGAAACTGAACCCATGATTATCGGTAGGAATTTTTTAGTCAAAATTAATGCCAATATTGGAAATTCCGCACTAGGATCAAGTATCAGTGAAGAAGTTGAAAAAATGGTTTGGGGAACACGATGGGGAGCTGATACCGTTATGGACCTATCTACAGGTAAAAATATTCATGAGACACGTGAATGGATCGTTAGAAACAGTCCTGTTCCTATAGGAACAGTTCCAATCTATCAAGCCTTGGAAAAAGTGGATGGTAAGGCTGAAGATCTGACATGGGAAATTTTTAAAGATACTTTAATCGAACAAGCTGAACAAGGCGTCGATTATTTCACTATTCACGCCGGTGTTAGACTGGAATACATTCCTATGACGGCTAAACGAATGACTGGAATTGTCAGTCGTGGTGGTTCAATCATGGCCAAATGGTGTTTAGCACATCACAAGGAATCTTTCCTTTACACACACTTCGAAGACATTTGTGAAATTATGAAAGCCTATGACGTGAGTTTTAGTCTAGGTGACGGATTACGTCCTGGTTCAATTTATGATGCTAATGATGAAGCTCAATTTGCTGAGTTAAAAACATTAGGCGAACTCACTAAGATAGCTTGGAAACATGATGTACAAACCATGATTGAAGGTCCAGGCCATGTCCCCATGCATATGATTAAAGAAAATATGGACTTACAATTAGAGCATTGTCATGAAGCTCCCTTCTATACCTTAGGGCCTCTCACTACAGATATTGCTCCTGGCTATGATCATATTACATCTGGAATTGGTGCCGCAATGATAGGGTGGTATGGATGCGCGATGCTTTGTTATGTTACGCCAAAAGAGCATCTCGGTCTTCCTGATAAAGAAGATGTTAGAGAAGGAATCATTACCTACAAAATTGCTGCGCATGCTGCAGATCTTGCGAAGGGTCATCCAGGTGCACAAATTCGTGATAATGCCCTTTCTAAAGCAAGATTTGAATTTAGATGGGAAGATCAATTCAATTTAAGCCTTGATCCTGAAAAAGCAAAAGAATTTCATGATGAGACACTTCCTCAAGAAGGTGCTAAACAGGCTCATTTTTGCTCTATGTGTGGGCCACACTTCTGTTCGATGAAAATTACGCAAGATGTTAGAGAGTATGCCAAAGAAAAAGGTATCTCAGAAGAAGAAGCTCTGAAGGATGGAATGGAACAAAAATCTATAGAGTTTGTAAAAAAAGGTTCTGAAGTTTACCAAAAAGTTTAAACTTTAATGACCTTAATTTTCTTTATTCAAGCATTTATATTAGGAGTTATTGAGGGTCTCACAGAGTTTTTACCGATCAGCTCCACTGGTCATTTGATCATTGGAGCTCATCTCATTAACGCCAATCATTCCAATATTGAAGTCTTTGAAATTTTTATTCAACTGGGTGCAATATTGGCCATCATTTATGAATACAGAATACAGTTGCTTAAAAAAACACTTCATTTTTCAGATCAGAAATCAAAAACATTCTTTTTAAACATTTTTCTGGCATTTCTCCCTGCTGCAATCGTAGGTTTAGCATTTCATGATGTGATCAAAATATTTCTATTTAATCCTATTACTGTAAGCTTTGCTTTGATTATTGGTGGGATATTAATTTTACTCATTGAAAAAAGAGCCAATATTGGATCAACAAAGACTGTTGACAGTATTTCTTACAAGCAATCTCTTGGTATTGGATTGTTTCAATGTTTAGCATTAATTCCTGGAACATCAAGATCTGGAGCCACAATCATGGGAGGTCTACTCCTTAAACTAGACCGCAAAACAGCTACTGAATTTTCATTTTTTTTAGCAATCCCTATTATGTTCGCTGCTTCATTCTATGATTTATTAAAAAACTTACATTTATTATCCACGAATGATTTTTGGTTTTTCTTAATTGGCTTTATCACAGCTTTCGCATCTGCCCTTATTGTAGTGAGATTATTAATAAAATTTGTTGCGCATAATGATTTTAAAATTTTTGCCTACTATCGAATTATTGTCGGAATTATTTTCTTAATTCTTTTTTACTAAATGATAGCTTCTCAGTCCAAAAAAAAATTTTCAGATAAAATTTTAGAATGGCATAGGCATCATGGAAGATATGATCTGCCTTGGCAGAAAAATAAAGACCCCTATTTGGTTTGGATATCAGAAATAATGCTCCAACAAACACAGGTCGGCACCGTCATTCCTTTTTATATTAAGTTTATTGATCGATTTAAAACCATTGGTGATTTAGCAGAAGCCACTGAAGATGAAGTCATGGGCTATTGGAGTGGGCTTGGATTTTACTCAAGAGCGAGAAACTTACACAAAACCGCAAAAATTATTGCTGTCCAATTCTCCTGCAGATTC
The DNA here is from genome assembly GCF_051853155.1 of Candidatus Methylolitoribacter marinus. GTDB lineage: Bacteria > Pseudomonadota > Gammaproteobacteria > Burkholderiales > Methylophilaceae > BACL14. The sequence goes on along the minus strand of NZ_CP124221.1, from coordinate 37,264 downwards.
CCAGATAGCTATGAAAACCTGATTCAACTTCCTGGGATAGGCAGATCAACGGCTGGTGCAATATTGTCATTTTGCTATAAAAAAAAATTTGCCATTTTAGATGGCAATGTCAAGCGAGTGATAAGCCGTTTTTTTGGTATTCAAGAAAGTATAAATTTAACTAAAACCGAGAAACATTTGTGGGACATCAGTGAACAGCTATTGCCTGATAATGACATTGACATTTATACTCAAGCCATTATGGATTTTGGTGCGACATTATGTACTCCGAAAAAACCTCAATGTGATTCCTGTCCTATAAATCAGACATGTATTGCAAAAAAAAATAATCTAACCGGAAGCATTCCTCTAAAAAATAAAACAAAAACCCAGGCGGATCGATCGACCGAATTTTATATTTATGAATGTAATAAACAAATACTGTTAGTCAAAAATCGGGCAGGGGTTTGGAATGGGTTATGGTTACCGCCTCAGCAAAACTATTTAAGCAAAAAATATATTATTCACAAACAAGGCGAAAGGCAATGCGTCTTTTCGCATTATCGATTAAAGTACAAATACTTTTTAATTAAAATTACTAACAAAAAAGATTTGATGGTTGATGGATTGTGGTTTGACTGGAAAGAAATTTCAGACCTTGGTCTTCCAGCTCCTATTAAGTCTCTGATGATTAATTTATCGAACTAACTCCATATCGTAATGAATAATTCCAGCATCCAAGTATTTGTCCCCTCTAATTTGAAATAAATTTTTTTCATAGAAAGGGATCGCTTGATCTTGCGCTGATAACATAATTTTTTTTGAATGATTCCAACCATCAATATGATCAATAATATTTGATAACAAAAAAGAACCTAACCCCGCTCGTCTAAATTCTTTTCTTACAGCCATCCGCCCTATATGAATGTTTTGTTTAATCAGCGCTCTTGCATAGGCAATTAAAATTTCGTTAGATATAATTCCAAAATGATGTGCCCCTTCATCATCTTGATCCCACTCAAGTTTTTCTGGAATCGTTTGTTCTTTGATAAAAACTTCTAATCTAATATCTTTGATAATTTGAATATCCTTAACCCAGGATAAGAGAACAAATTTTTTCTTGTTAACTTGCATAGTTTTTATTTTAAAGGCATCATCATAATCAATTAATTAATCATAAGGAAATATAAATGACTAAACACTTTGGACTTATATCAAGAATCCTATTGGCCCAAATCTTCTTTATTTCTATTTTATTTATTCTAAATAATATCATCACTACACCAGGTGGCTATGGAATGTATCAAGATATGCTTGGAGCAAGAGGTCTGCCAGGGATTATGGCACCGATTAGTATTCTGGTGCAGTTCTTAGGTGGACTTACTCTCATTCTAGGTTATAAAACTAAAATTTCTGCGTATGTTTTATCTGCTTATTCTATTTTATGGGCATTGATTTACTTCATGAATGCCATGCAAGGTCAGCCCGTATTGATTATGAGCCTTTTATATATTGCTATTGCAGGTGGACTTCTCTTAGTTGGTGCACATCCAGAAAATACTGGATGCAGCCTTGATCAAAAACTATCAAAAAAATAATTGATGCCGTGATGGGAATAAAATTTTTATTCCCATTCCATCATCGGAAAAATACGATTTACATTTCTTTTGTTTTGAATATCAAACAGTAGCCATTGATCTTTTTGTGAACTAGCTGCATTGTCTATTGCAAATTCAAGTGACTCCCCATTATCTATAAATTGCCTGATGTCATCTCTTAATATAATAAGATACTCCACCATTGGTTGAATTGCATATTGCTTCGACGAGGGAAGTCCGTGACCTGGAATCACCAAATCAATCTCCTGTTTATTTAAATCCTCTAATACATTAATAAAACCATGGATATCGCCATCAACAACAGGCGTCCTTTCACTAAAAACTAAATCGCCAGACCATAATATTTTAGTTTTTTCATCAAAAACGGTTAAATCTGATTCTGTATGAGCAATTGGGTGGGCTTCAAGTCTAACTTTTCTATTGCCTAGATCAATATATTCAGGTTTGTTGATATCAACTAATTTATTAGGCAATATCAAAGGGCTTCGGTCGGAAATTTTTCCTAAATACCTTTCATTAATGCCTTGATAAATATCCGCTCTTGATTTTAATGCCTTTGATAAATCTTTGTGGCCATATATATCTGCATCCGAAAAAACGACATTTCCATAGACGTGATCAAGATGTGCATGAGTATTGATAACAAATTTAACAGGCTGTTTAAAGTTATCAGATATGTATTTAAGTAGTTTATTTGCAACAAGATAACTTCCACCAGTATCAATAACTGCAATAGATTCTTCACCAACAATAAAGCCAATGTTACAGATATCTCCGTCATAACCCTCGTCAACATCAAGATGTTTACCAATATGAACGAACACACCGGGTCCAATTTCTTGCACGAATGCATGTGCATTTATATTTATAACAAGAAGCAACAAAAAAAAGATTTTTTTATACATCTGCAATACGTATTGATTTTTTAGATATGGTCTATAATATCCCTAATATGGCAAAAGTTAAAAATAGTTATTTTGGTCCAAAAAAAGACAGGTACAACAACGTAGCAATCTTGCTGCATTGGTTACTTGCTATTGCTATTCTTTTTATGTTTGTCCTTGGGTGGTACATGCATGAACTCCCAAAAGGCGGACCTAAAGTTTCAAGCTTTGATCTCTTTGATCTAGGACTCATTACTTTTGAAACATCAAAAGAAATTTCAATTAGAACCTTTTATTTCAACTTACATAAATCTATTGGGGTAACCATATTCTTTCTTGTGTTATTCAGAATATACTGGCGTTTGACTCATAAACCACCAAAAATGCTATCCTCGATGAGTCCATTCGAAATTAAATTAGCGACCGCAGCTCATCATGCACTGTATCTATTAATGTTCTTAATACCGCTTAGTGGAATCATTATGTCGGTTGGCAGTAAATATGGCGTTCATTGGTTTGGTATCCCATTTCTTCCTGGCATAGATAATGAAACGCTTAGAGATTTATTCAAAGAATTTCATGAAATATTTGGACTAATTCTATTATTATTTTTTATTCTTCATTTTGCTGGTGCACTTAAACATGCCATAGTCAATAAAGATGGCGTCCTCAAAAGAATGTGGTTCCACAAATAATTCAAACTTTTTACTGTTAACAATTTCAAATTCCTATGCGGAATTACATTATTTTTTCAGATCTAGATGGGACTCTTCTCGATCATAAAACATACACATTTGATCCAGCTTTGGAGGCTCTTTCTATAATTAAATCTCGTCAGATTCCTTTAATCCTCAGCTCAAGTAAAACTAGAACTGAAATCGAAAGAATACAGTCCCATCTAACTCTTAAAGATCCTTTCATTTTTGAAAATGGATCAGGTGTTTTTTATAACAATCAAGTTTTTAGCTTTGGCATTAACTTAACTGAAATTCACGACAAAATAACGCCTTTGCAAAAAACTTTTAATTTTAATTGTTACTCTTTACTAACAATTGAGCAGGCGATTCACTATACTGGGTTGACAGAAGAGGAGGCCAAGCTCTCTCAACAAAGGCAGTTTTCAGAACCCATTATTTGGTTAGATGATCAAGAAAGAAAAAATGATTTTTTGGAAAAAATTCATCAATTAGGGCTAAATTCAACTCAAGGTGGTCGATTTTTAACCATTTCATCGCACCACGATAAAGCAAAAGCACTAAAATGGATCAAAAACTCTCTCGAAAATGACTATCAAACAAAATTTATCAGCATTGCATTGGGAGATGGTGAAAATGATATTAGTATGATTAACGCATGTGATATTAAGATATTGATTAAAAATAATAATGAGCACTTGCAAAGATCAGATTGGGTCTTGAGTGAAATGTGTGGCCCCTCTGGTTGGAATCAAGAAATAATGAAAGTATTAAATAATGAGTGATTTTTACCAAAACGGGATTATCAGCACCCTTCATAATTTAAGAACACAGTCCTTAGATGATTTAGAAAAAAATCTAATGTCTTTTGCAAAATCAAGGCCAATGACATTGGTCTTGCCTAGCTTATTTTCTGAACTTGAAAAACCAGCACTTCAACTAATTGTGGACGAGTTAAAAAAGGTCCATTATTTAGACTCCATTGTCATCGGGTTAGATCAAGCGACCAAAGAAGAGTACAAGTATGCATTACATTTTTTCAACCAGCTCCCTCAAAAACACTTTGTCTTATGGAACGACGGCCCACGCTTAAAAAATATAGATGAAAATCTCAAAACGTTTGGTTTATCACCAAAGGAGTTAGGTAAGGGGCGAAATGTATGGTTCTGTTTTGGATTTGTCCTTGCGGACGGCCGTGCAAAATCAGTAGCCCTGCATGATTGCGATATCGTGACTTATAACCGAGAATTACTGGCACGTCTAATTTATCCAGTTGCTAATCCAAATTTTAACTATCAATTTTGTAAAGGCTATTATTCGAGAGTAGCCAATGAAAAAATTAATGGCAGAGTTTGCCGTCTTCTAGTCACACCTTTGATCCGTTCTTTAAAAAAAATCTTTAATGACAATGAATATTTAAATTACTTAGACAGTTTTAGATATGCTCTTGCTGGAGAATTTTCAATGCGTACTGAAGTACTTAATGATATTCGTATTCCAAGTGACTGGGGTTTAGAAATAGGTGTTCTTTCTGAAGTGAATAGAAATTACTCCAATAATCATTTATGTCAGGTTGATATTGCCGATCATTATGATCACAAACATCAGGATTTAAGTCTAGATGATCAAGAAAAAGGATTATCAAAGATGTCCATTGATATATGTAAATCTATTTTCAGAAAACTTGCCACTAATGGACATGTCTTCAATTCTGAAACTTTCAGATCGATCAAAGCTACATATTTTCGTATTGCGCTAGATTTTATTGAAACTTATAACAATGATGCACTGATGAATGGACTTAAATTAGATATTCATTCTGAAGAAAAAGCTGTTGAAATGTTTGCACAAAATATTCTTGATGCTGGAAATAGCTACCTTGACAATCCAATGGAAACCCCATTTATTCCATCCTGGACAAGGGTTAATAGTGCTATTCCGGGATTACAAAAAGAATTTATATCAGCAGTTACAGAGGATATGAATGAGTTTTCAAAATAAAATCTGTGACCAGATTTTTAACCACCTCAATATCATTTATCCCAAATCAAATAATATCCATTTAACTAATAAAATTTTTTCTATTTTTTTTGAAAAAAAATTACCTAAACAATATGTAATTCAAAATAGATGGGATGAATCAGATGTTGCCTTAATTACCTATCTAGATACTTTTTACAATAATGATGAAAAAAATATTCAGACTTTGGAACAAGTTCTAAACGCTTATCTTCAAGATAATGTATCAATCATCCATCTCCTACCTTTTTTTCCCTATAGTTCAGATGATGGCTTTGCTGTTATTGATTATCTAAAAATTAAAAAAGGATTAGCTACCTGGAGTGATATAAAAAAGCTTTCCTTAAAGTATAAAATTATGGCTGATCTTGTAATCAACCATTGTTCTAGTCAATCGGAATGGTTTCAGCAATTTTTAAATAATCAACTTCCAGGGAAAAACTATTTTTTAGATTATAAGGATAATTTTGATACTTCTAAAATCGTGAGACCCAGAAGTCATGATTTATTGCAAATTTTTAAAACAAAGAAAAGTGAAAAATTTGTATGGTGCACATTTAGTAGGGATCAAGTAGATTTAAATTTTAAAAATAAAGATGTTCTAATTGAATTTTTAAAAATTATTAAATTTTATCTGGACCAGGGTATTTCAATTTTAAGATTAGATGCTGTGGCATTTCTTTGGAAAGAACTTGATACCAATTGTATTAATCTCAATGAGACTCATGAAATTATTAAGTTATTCAGATTACTCTTAGATGCTAGCTCACAAAAGACATTTTTAATTACAGAGACGAACCTGCCTAATAAAGAGAATCTTGATTACTTTGGAAATGGTAATGAAGCTCAATTAATATATAACTTTTCACTTCCACCGCTAATTCTTTATTCGATGCTTTATGGTAACTCAACCATTTTAAGAAAATGGTTGATGTCTATGCCTCCCCCAATGGAAGGAACTACTTACTTTAATTTTATTGCTTCCCATGATGGGATTGGAATAAGACCTGCAGAAGGTTTGATATCTGAGAAAAATATCAAAGCTATCTTAAGAAGAATGAAAGAATTTGGGGGTGAAGTTTCTTACCGCAAAGTTGAAAATAAAAATAAACCATATGAAATTAATATTGCTCTCATTGATGCGCTTAAGGGAACAATTGATAATCTAGATAATTTTCAAATCGAAAGATTCATATGCGCACATGCCATTATGCTTAGTCTCGAGGGAATTCCTGCCATCTATGTTCATAGTTTTTTTGGAACAGAAAATGACTACTCTGGAATGCAATCATCAAAACAAAAAAGAAGTATTAATAGAAAACGATATGACTTAAAAGACTTAAGAAATAAGATGAATAAAAAAACGATCAATTCTGCTGTCTTAAAACAACTTAATTCTTTAATTTCTATCCGAAAAAAACAACCTGCATTTCATCCGAATGCAACCCAATTTACATTAAATCTTGGAGAAAAAATATTTGCCTTGTGGAGGCAATGTCAAAATAGAAAACAAAGTATTTTTGTCTTGTGCAATATTACTAGCCAGAAACAGCCAGTGGATCTAAATGAAATAAATTTAATTTTCAATAAAAATTGGATCGATCTTATTTCAAATAAGAAAATTGAATCTAAAAAGATTTCTTTAAAGCCATATCAAACTATGTGGATCAGTAATTATTAATTTGTTGTAAATTAATGATGGCTTAAAATTAGATATAATTGAAGTCATGAATAAAAAAACGTACACCCTTCATGTTGAAGACCATGATAGGAATATATTTGATTCAAAATATGTTTATCCGGTTGTCTCAAGGAGAGCAGGAGGTTTATCCTTAGGAGTTAATCTCAATACCAATAATGCTTGTAACTGGCAATGTATTTATTGTGAAATTCCAAATCTCACAAGGGGAGGGCCAGAACCCGTCGATATTGATTTATTAAAAGATGAATTAAACTTTTGGGTTAATCAAATCATTAACTCTACCTTTATTCAAGATAATACTCCTCCTGATACAACTTTTGCTGATGTAGCTTTATCAGGAAATGGGGAACCGACAGCAGCTCCAGAATTTTTGAACGTGTTAGAAGTTATCATTGATTGTTTAAAAGAATTTAGCCTCATTGATAAAATTCCTATTCGTTTAATTACAAATGGAAGTTTCATTAGCAAAAAAAAAGAATGTCTGAATATTATTAATCAACATCATGGAGAGATCTGGTTCAAAATTGATGCCGCTGATGAAGATTCTATAAAACGAATTAATCAGGTTAATTTAGATCCTAATTCAATGATCAATCATTTAAAAATATGTGCAGATGCCTGTCAGACAGTAATTCAAACTTGTTTTTTAAAAATTAATCATCAGCTTCCAGCAAACGATTTTTTAGAAAATTATTCCAGATTAATTAAGCCTTACGAGCATATAGTTAAAAAAATTGATATTTATAGCCTGGCAAGACCCTCTTTACAAAATAATCAAGACATTACCATTGAGAGATTATCTTTAGATGAACTCAATAATATAAAGAGCATATTAGAAAAAGAATTGACTATTAAAATCGATGTTTTTCCATGATTATGTTTTGTTAATAATGTTATATTTACATCATGAAAGATATTAGTAATCTTATAAGTATCAAAAAGAAAATTATTCTACCGCTGTTATTTACAATCATATTTTCCTATTTCTTATTTATTATCTTTATAGCTTATTTTCCTGAACTATTGGGTCAGCAACTTACTAATTCCTCAATCTCTTATGGGATCATTTTTGGTTTCTTATTAATTCTTATCATATTCATCGTGACCCTTGTATATGTATTTTTATCTAATAAATATATAGAGCCAGAGATCAAAAAAATCACGTCATGAATACTATTGCTGTTAGTTTATTTTTACTTTTTGTCTTAGTGACGCTTTATATAACCTATTGGGCAGCGAAACAAATCTCAAACCGAGATTCTTTCTATACAGCAGGTGGGAATATATCTGGCTTTCAAAATGGCTTAGCCATTTCAGGTGATTTTATGTCGGCTGCATCCTTTTTGGGTATTTCAGGCCTTGTATTTGCGACTGGTTTTGATGGGCTGATTTACTCAATTGGATTTTTAGTGGGATGGCCTATAGTCCTCTTATTAATTGCGGAGCCATTAAGAAACTTGGGGAAATATACCTTTGCAGATGTCGCATCCTATCGACTTCAGCAAAAACCTATTAGAACATTATCAGCACTAGGTTCTCTAGCAACAGTCTCTCTATATCTTATTGCACAAATGGTTGGTGCAGGAAAATTAATTCAAATTTTATTTGGTCTCCCATATGATTTAGCTGTTTACATTGTTGGTGGGTTGATGATTTTGTATGTGACGTTTGGCGGAATGATTGCAACAACCTGGGTTCAAATCATTAAGGCTGTTTTGCTTCTTTTAGGAGCGACGGTAATATCTATTCTGGTTTTATATCAATTCAATTTTAATCTTAATTTGTTTTTTTCTACCGCGGTGAATAATCATGAATTAGGCTCAAAAATTCTTAATCCGGGAGGCCTTATTAAGGATCCAATTTCTGCCATATCTTTGGGTTTAGCACTGATGTTTGGGACGGCAGGATTACCACACATATTAATGCGTTTTTTTACAGTTAAAGACTCCATACAGGCAAGAAAGTCGGTAGTCTATGCAACCGGCTTTATAGGATATTTTTACATTCTTACATTCATCATTGGCTTTGGAGCAATTATTCTTATTGGCTCCAATACTGACTATCTTAATCCTGAGGGTGGGCTGATTGGAAATAATAATATGGCTGCAATTCACCTGGCTCATGCAGTTGGTGGTGATGTATTATTAGGATTTATTTCAGCCGTTGCCTTTGCTACTATCTTAGCTGTTGTATCGGGGTTAACTTTGGCCGGTGCATCAGCCATATCTCATGATATTTACGCAAATGTGATTAATTCTTCAAACAAAAATGAGAAAAAAGAATTACTTGTTTCAAGACTTGCAACGATTTTTCTAGGTATTTTGGCAATTTTTCTAGGCATCATATTTGAAAAGCAAAATATTGCTTTTATGGTCGGGCTTGCCTTTGCTATAGCAGCTAGCACTAATTTTCCAATTATATTTTTATCTATGTTCTGGAAGAATCTAACAACAAGGGGGGCTTTTTTTGGCGGGCTAATTGGTCTTCTAGTGACCATTGCGTTAGTTATCTTAAGTCCTGTTGTATGGGTAGATGTATTCAATTTCAGTGAAGCTATTTTCCCTTATAAGTATCCAGCTTTGTTCTCTATGACTACAACATTCTTCTTTGTTATTTGTATATCTTTATCAGATCGATCAAATCAGGCAATTAAAGATAAAAAAGGATTTCAAGAACAATTCTATCGATCAATAACTGGGATTGGGATTGAAGAGGGTAAAAAACATTAATGGTATTTTTTACTATACTCTTTCAACACATCGAGCATTAATGTTACTTTTGCAGGATCAGTGAATTGGGTAATACCATGTCCAAGATTGAATATATGACCTTCACCATGGCCGTAATCATCTATTACTGATTTTACTGTTTCTTCAATTTTTTTATCCGATCCTAAGAGAATTGCTGGATCCATATTTCCTTGAAGTGCCACTTGATCTTTTGTTAATTCTCTAGCTGTTTTTAAACTGGTTTGCCAATCTAGACCTATTGCATTGGATCCAACTTTTAATTGTTGATTAATCCATTGTCCACCGCCCTTGGTGAATATTATTTTTGGCACATCATCAAAGCCAAGCATATTAAGATTGTCTATAATTACTTTCATGTAATTCAATGATAATTTTTCATATTCCATATGACTTAACGCTCCACCCCATGAATCAAAAATCATGACCGCATCTGCTCCTGCCTTAATTTGTTCAGCTAGATATTGACTAACAGTTTCCGCATTAATTTTTAAAATATGCTGCATTAAATCATCTCGCTCATATGCCATTTTTTTGATATTCAAAAAATCTGTTCCACCTTTACCTTCAACCATATATGTTGCAAGAGTCCATGGACTTCCAGCAAATCCAATAAGGGGGACTTTGTTTTGCAAAGCATGCTTAATTGAATGAACAGCATCAAAAACGTAAGATAGTTTTTCCATGGATGGAATGTCGAGTTTGTGTACGGATGATTCATCGATTAACGGGTCCGAAAATGTGGGGCCCTCACCAGGAAGAAAATTTAATCCCAGATCCATTGCGTCAGGTATGGTCAAAATATCAGAAAATAAAATAGCAGCATCTAAATGAGGATAGCGCTCTAAGGGCTGCATGGTGACTTCAGTTGCAAAAGATGTATTTCGACAAAGATCCATAAAAGACCCAGCATTTTTTCGAGTTTCTCTATACTCAGGCAGGTACCGCCCTGCTTGCCTCATTATCCATGCGGGAGTGTAAGATGTCTTTTCAAGTCTTAAAGTCTTAAGAAATGAATCATTTAATAGATTCATAATAATTATCTAGGTAGCGAGGTGCTTCCCATGAGGAACTCATCAACTGCATGCGCACATTGTCTACCTTCACGAATTGCCCATACAACTAATGATTGACCTCTTCTCATGTCCCCAGCTGCAAACACTTTGTCTCGAGACGTAAAGTAAGCTTTTTTCCCTTCAGTATCCGCTTTAACATTGCCACGAGCATCTTTGTCAACACCAAATTTTTCAAGTATCGATTGTTGGGGGCTAACAAAACCCATTGCCAATAACACCAGGTCCGCTTTAATTCTGAACTCTGAGTTTGGTATTTCAGCCATCTTGCCATCTTTCCATTCAACTCGACTAGCGACCAATTCTTTTACAACTCCATTTTCACCAATCAATTCTTTGGTAGCGACAGACCAATCTCGATCGCAACCTTCCTCATGTGAGCTTGAGGTTCTCAACTTCAGCGGCCAGTATGGCCAGACCATCGATTTATTTTCTTTTTCAGGGGGCTGTGGCATCAATTCAAATTGCGTCACTGATTTTGCACCATGACGATTAGATGTCCCAACACAATCAGAACCGGTATCGCCGCCACCAATCACCACCACGTGTTTATCTGTCGCTAGAATTTGCTCTGATAACTTGTCTCCAGCAACAACTTTATTTTGAGAGGGTAAAAAATCCATAGCATAATGAACGCCCTCAAGCTCTCTTCCAGGTACAGGGAGATCTCTCGGCCATTCAGCGCCGCCCGATAAAATTACCGCATCATAATCCTTAATTAAATCATCAGGATTAATATTTTCACCGACGTTATGATTGGTTAAAAAATTAACCCCTTCAGCAGCCATCTGCTCCATTCGTCGATCAATATGAAATTTTTCCATTTTAAAGTCCGGAATTCCATAACGAAGAAGTCCACCAATGCGATCATTTTTTTCCATTAAATCTACATCATGGCCTGCGCGACCTAACTGCTGCGCTGCGGCTAGACCCGCTGGTCCAGAACCAACAATGGCAATTCTTTTGCCAGTTTTCTTATCTGCTACCTGAGGTTTTACCAGACCTAGCTCCCATGCTTTATCAATAATTGCATGTTCAATTGATTTAATGCCAACCGCATCGGAATTAATATTTAATGTGCAAGCAGCCTCACAAGGGGCTGGGCATATTCTTCCAGTAAACTCAGGAAAGTTATTAGTAGAATGAAGCACCTTGATTGCTTCTTCCCAATTTTGACGATACACCAGGTCATTCCAGTCTGGAATAATATTATTTACAGGGCATCCATTATTACAAAAAGGAATCCCGCAATCCATGCATCGGGCACCTTGGACTTTGGCTTCTTCATCCGTTAAGTGTAGAACAAACTCTTTATAATTCTTTACTCGCTCATGAGGAGGAATATTTTGTTCAGATAGCCTGTCAAATTCTAAAAATCCTGTTGCTTTTCCCATTAAACTGTTTCCTTATTCATTTTTTCTTGCAGCTCATTAAGCGCTCTTCGATATTCATTTGGCATAACTTTTACAAAATGATTCAACATATCATCCCAATTATCAAGAATATGTTTTGCCACTGCACTATTAGTATATTTAAAATGATCAGTGACTAAAGATTTTAAGATCACCTCATCTGGTTGATTTAAATGTTGAGCCTCAATCGATTGTGTGCTCGCAGGTAAAACTTTTTCTAAGGTCACCATTGATTTATTACAATTGGCTTCAAACGTTTTATCGACATCAAATATATAAGCTACGCCACCTGACATACCTGCTGCAAAATTTTGACCTGTAGGTCCAAGCACTGCAACTGTTCCACCAGTCATATATTCACAACCGTGATTACCAACCCCTTCAACTACAGCGCTGGCTCCAGAATTTCTAACACAGAATCTTTCTCCAGCAATCCCGCTGAAAAATGTTTTTCCTGATGTGGCTCCGTACATCACTGTATTACCAACAATGATATTTTCAGATGCTTTTGCATTGAATGTTTTTGGAGGTTTTATAATGATTTTTCCCCCACATAAACCCTTGCCAACATAGTCATTACCTTCACCCTCTAAATTAAATGTGATCCCTTTTGCTAAAAAAGCACCAAAACTTTGCCCTGCGGTTCCAGATAAATTCACCTGAATTGAGTCTTCAGGAAGCCCATCGTTTCCATATCTTTTTGCAATTTCATGAGAGAGAAGGGTCCCCGCAGTTCGATTAATATTAGTAATTGGGGTATTAATGATACAAGAGCCTTTATTTTCAATCGCACCTTTTGCTTGCTTAATTAGCTCATGATCAAGTGCCTTGTCTAGTCCATGATCTTGTGTTTCTTGATGATATGTACCAACTTCATCTGACAATTCTGGACGATAGAAAATTTTTGTAAAATCTAGACCATGAATTTTCCAGTGATCTATGCCAGTCTGCATATCTAAAAAGTCTGAACGACCAATGAGATCATTGAAATTTTTAACGCCCAATTCAGCCATAATTTCTCTTACCTCTTCTGCGATGAAGAAGAAGTAATTGACCACATGTTCTGGTTGACCTGTAAACCTTTTTCTCAACTCAGGATCCTGGGTCGCCACGCCTACAGGACATGTATTCAAATGACATTTTCTCATCATAATGCATCCTTCCACCACTAATGGTGCAGTTGCAAAACCAAATTCATCGGCACCCAATAGTGCTCCGATGACAACATCTCGGCCGGTCTTCATTTGACCATCCACTTGTAAAATGACACGGCTTCGTAACTTATTAAGCACTAGAGTTTGTTGTGTTTCTGCAAGCCCAAGCTCCCATGGAGTACCTGCGTGCTTAATGGATGAAAGTGGTGAAGCACCCGTACCCCCATCATGACCAGCGATCACAATGTGATCTGATTTTGCCTTCGCAACTCCAGCTGCAACGGTACCGACACCAGTCTCAGACACCAACTTTACTGATATATCAGCCTGTGGGTTTGCATTTTTTAAGTCATGAATTAACTGAGCCAAATCCTCAATTGAATAAATATCATGGTGAGGTGGTGGTGAAATTAAGCCAACGCCTGGAACAGAAAATCTTAGCTGAGCAATATATGGACTCACTTTGTGGCCAGGAAGCTGACCGCCTTCGCCAGGCTTCGCACCCTGTGCCATTTTAATTTGAATTTGATCTGCTGCCGCAAGATATTCTGCGGTTACTCCAAAGCGGCCGGAAGCCACTTGCTTAATTTTAGACCGTAAAGAGTCCCCTTTTTTAAGCTGAATATTTGCTTCAATTAAATCTTTACCAAACATTTCTTCCAAGCTGGAATCTTTCGTCAGCGGTATAAATCTTTTTTTATCTTCACCGCCTTCACCCGTATTAGATTTTCCACCAATACGATTCATTGCAATAGCTAAAGTGGTATGTGCTTCGGTTGAAATAGAGCCTAATGACATCGCACCCGTTGCAAATCGTTTAACAATTTCCGTGGCTGGCTCAACGTCATCAATAGAAATTGACTTATTGGAGGACTTAAATTGGAACAAGCCCCTTAATGTCATGAATCTCTCGGATTGATTATTAATCAATTCGGCATATTCTTTATATGTTTGAAAATCTTTTTTTCGAGTAGCATGCTGCAATTTTGCGATGGATTCTGGATTCCACATGTGTTGCTCACCACGGATTCTGAAGGCATACTCTCCACCCGCATCAAGCGCATTGGCTAAAACAGGATCGTTTCCAAATGCATCACTATGTAATTTTTCAGCTTCTGCAGAAACTTCGACTAAACCAATTCCTTCAATATTTGTTATTGTGCCAGTAAAGTATTTTTCAATAAATTTTGAATTTAAACCAATTGCTTCAAAAATTTGCGCCCCACAATAAGACTGAAATGTGGAGATACCCATCTTCGACATAATTTTGTATAAACCTTTACCAACCGCTTTTACAAAATTAGTTTGTGCCTGATCATAATCATCCGTAATTTCTTTCATAGTTTCAAACACAAGCCATGGACATATCGCTTCAGCTCCATAACCTCCAAGCAATGCAAAATGATGAACCTCTCTAGCAGAGCCAGTGTCGACGATCAGTCCGGTTTTTGTTCTATTGCCTGCATGCACTAAAAACTGATGTGTTGCAGATGAAGCTAAAAGTGCAGGAATGGCAATTCGATCGTTTGAAACGTTACGGTCAGATAAAATTAGGATATTGTAACCATCATGAATAGCTTGATTTGCATCCATGCAAACATTTTCTAAAGCTTGCTGCATTCTTGATTCGGCATTTTCTGCAGATGATTTTTCATAAGTGATATCAATCACTTTTGATTTGAAGTGGCCGCTGGTTAATTGTTCGATTGATTTTAGTTGCTCTAATTCCTGAAGACTCAATACAGGCTGGCTGGCTTCAAGGCGCCATGGTGGATTTGTTTCTTCAATACCCAAAAGGTTTGGTTTAGGTCCAATAAAAGTCACCAGCGACATCACGATTTCTTCTCTGATTGGATCAATTGGTGGATTCGTTACTTGTGCAAACAATTGTTTGAAATAGTTATATAAAGATTTTGCTTTATTAGATAAAATTGGAAGGGCTGCATCATTACCCATTGATCCTGATGCTTCCTGACCAGACTCAAACATAGGTTGTAAAATAAATTTGATGTCTTCTTGAGAATAGCCAAAACTTTGCTGAATATCTAAAATTGGTTGAGACATTGTTTGCGATTCATCAACCTTATCCAAATCACCAAGGAAAAATCTTGAATCATTAATCCATTTTTCGTAAGGCTTGGCAGAGGATAAAAGTTTTTTAACTTCCTGATCGTCAATAACTCTGCCAGCAACGGTATCAATTAACAACATCTTGCCAGGCTCTAATCGCCACTTTTTAATAATTTTCTCTTCTGGAAAAGTTAGAACACCCATCTCGGATGCCATCATGACAACGCCATCATCCGTCATCAAATATCTTGCTGGTCGTAATCCATTTCGATCAAGCGTAGCGCCAATCATTTGACCATCAGTAAATGCCACTGCTGCAGGTCCATCCCATGGCTCCATCAGTGCTGCATGATATTCATAAAAAGCTTTTCTTTCCTTATCCATCAAAGGATTTCCAGACCATGCCTCAGGTATTAACATCATCATGGCATGCGGCAAGCTGTAACCTCCAGCAACTAGAAGCTCTAAACAATTATCAAAACATGCTGAATCAGATTGTCCATCTTCGATTAATGGCCATAATTTTTCTAAATCCTCACCGAGTAACATCGACTTCATAGTCTCATGCCTCGCATGCATCCAATTCACATTCCCCTGAACCGTGTTGATTTCTCCATTGTGAGCGATCATTCGGAATGGATGGGCAAGATCCCATGAAGGAAAAGTGTTTGTTGAAAAACGCTGATGAACTAATGCAATGGCAGAGGTGAATTTTTCATCTTTGAGGTCTTTAAAGTAAACTCCCACTTCTGCCGCTAATAACATACCCTTGTAGACGATCGTTCTTGATGACATCGATGGAATATAAAACTTAGCGCTATCTTCAAGATTCGATTTATTAACAGCAATTTCAATTCTTTTTCGAATAACAAACAGTTTTCTTTCAAAAGCCGCTTGTTTTTCGCATTCATCACTTCGATGAATAAAAATTTGTTTGATGACTGGCTCAACATCTTTAGCAGCATCAGCGATATCAGAATTATCCACTGGGACATTTCTCCAGCCTAGCGTTGATTGTCCTTCTTCTTCTACTATTTTTTCAATAAGTTTCTCCACTTCATTTCGAAGTGTGTCATTCTGAGGGAGAAATAGCATCCCGATGCCATAGTGACCAAATTCTGGCAGTTTAAAACCTACTTTATTTGCTTCAGCTACGAAAAATTCATGAGGGATTTGGCTTAACAGACCAGCGCCATCACCGAGTTTAGGATCGTATCCAGTCGCTCCTCGATGGGTGAGGTTGTCTAAAATAGTTAGGCCTTGTTCAACAATCTCATGACTTTTTTTGCCATGGATATTTGCCACAAATCCAACACCACATGCATCATGTTCATTGGATGGATTATAAAGACCTTGCTTCTCAATATTTAATTTTTTTGCCATAACTTTTTATCTGTTGTTTTAAATGAGCCGAACCAACAATAATACTGGTTTTATCCAGTAAATTCAATGGTTATGAGGGGCTTATTAGAGTTAAGTTTAGATTTTTTGAAATGCATTTCTTGCACAATTAATCGTAAAGTTAATATCTTCATCTGAATGTTGTGCGGATACAAAACCAGCCTCAAATGCTGATGGCCCAAAGTAGATTCCTTGGCTTAGCATTTCATGGAAAAATGCATTAAATTTTTCACGATCTGATGCCATCACATCTTGAAATGAGTTGGGAGGTTGTTCGCTAAAATATAGACCAAACATTCCGCCCACATTTCGAGCACAAAATTTAATACCCAATGCTTTTGCTGCTTCGGTTAATCCATCTGTCAGTTTTTTAGTTTGTTGAGTTAAAGATTCAAAAAATCCTTTAGCCTGAATCAACTCTAATGTTTTCAAGCCTGCTGCAACAGCCACAGGATTCCCAGATAATGTTCCAGCTTGATAAACTGGACCGAGAGGTGCAAGTTTTTGCATGATCTCTTTGCGCCCGCCAAATGCACCCACGGGCAAACCTCCTCCGATCACTTTACCTAGGGTGGTCATATCAGGGGTAATACCAAAAAGCTCTTGAGCACCACCAAGCGATACTCTAAAACCAGTCATCACCTCATCAAAAATTAACACTGCTCCATGTTTTTCTGTGACACTTCGCAGGGTGTTTAAAAATTCTTCTGATGGCACAATCAAATTCATGTTTCCCACCACCGGCTCGAGAATGACGCAGGCAATTTCATCACCTTGCTGATCAAATAGCTGTTGCAATTCTTCCACATTGTTATAGCTTAATGTTAAGGTATCTTTAGCTACATCAGCTGGCACCCCAGCAGAACTTGGTTGTCCAAAGGTGAGTGCTCCTGAACCTGCTTTCACAAGCAGGGCATCTGCATGCCCATGATAACAGCCTTCAAACTTCACAATCTTATCTCGACCAGTAAAGCCACGCGCCACGCGAATAGCACTCATGGTGGCTTCAGTGCCTGAGCTTACTAATCGAACTTGCTCAATAGACGGAACTATTTTTACAATTTCTTTTGCCATTAAAAGCTCGCGGGCTGTGGGGGCTCCAAAAGAAAGACTATCTTGCGCAACATCTTGAACAGCCTTAATCACTTGGGGATGAGCATGTCCTAAAATCATTGGCCCCCAGGAATTGATATAATCAATATATTCTTTTCCTTCTTCATCCCATAATTTTGATCCCTTGGCAGATTTAAAAAATATTGGGGTGCCGCCAACCGACCCGAAAGCCCTCACAGGTGAATTCACACCGCCTGGAATATAGTGTTGAGATTCATTAAACAGGTCGATATTTTTAGCCATTTATAAACTTTCTTTTAATTTCAAGTATTTTGTTTGAGACTTTATCTGTTGAATAAAGTGCATTGATCATCGCAATCGCGTTAACACCGCTGTTGATGATTGGTACACAATTATCCAAATTAATTCCTCCAATTGCAACAACAGGCTTAATTGAAATTTCAACAACATTCTCCAGAAAATTTAATGAGGCATGCGGTGCATTAGGTTTTGTTTTTGTTGGGAAGCAGGCCCCCAAAGCTATGTAATCACAATTAGTTGCCATCATTTTGTTGACTCTTTCAAAATCGTTGTAACAGGATATGCCAACAATAATATCATTTCCTAGTCTATTCCTAACTTCTTCGATTGTGATGTCATCTTTTCCTAAATGAATTCCATCTGCATTTAAAATACCACATAATTCATAATCATCATTAATTATAAATGGGACTTGATAATGATGGCAAAGTGCTTGAAGCTCTTTAGCCTGTGTCATCCTTAATTGCTTGCTAACTTTTTTATTTCGATACTGTAATAAGTTAATTTTATTTAACAGCAATTCCTCTGTTTTAATTATTAATTGGCGAGTATCTTCCCAGTCAGGGGTAATTGCATAAATTCCATTAATGATGTTTGAGGTCATTTTCATCCTCATCAAAATTGCTTAACATCCAGAAAAATCGATTTGGTATCAACTGGCCTTGTCCATTTACAAGGCTGTGTTTAAGTGTATCAATCGTAAATTTTTGAGCCTCTTCAACCGCCGTATGTATTGACATTCCTTGGGCTAAATATGCTGCAATTGCAGATGCAAGAGTACATCCTGATCCATGAAAACTCTGAGGCAATCTTTCATATTCAAAGTTAAATACTCCCCCATCTTGACAATACAATGTGTTGGTCAGAGTTTTTTTGTCTACCTGATAATCTGCTGCTGTCAGTAATACATTTTTTGGTCCCAGGTCCATTAGAGATTTCCCAATAAATAAAATGCCTTCATCGATTTCAGAGATATTTTTGTTTGAAACTATTTGCGCGCCCTCATTCACATTAGGGGTAATGATTTCTGCCAAAGGGAAAAGGTGCCTTATCATTAATTGGAGGGAGTCTCCTAGGGCTAAATTATCGCCCCTTCCAGAGGACAATATAGGATCAATCACTACAGGAACATCTGGGTAATCTTTTATAATTTCTGAGATCACTTTAATGTTCTCTTCACTGGCCATCACTCCACACTTAATAACATCAATCTTAGTTTCATTAAGAATCAAGCGCGCTTGTTTTTCGACGACTAAGGAGTCAATTGGAATCACATCACTCACCCCAGAGGTATCCTGACAGGTAATCGCTGTAATAACTGATAATGGGTAGCAACCGAGGCTAGTTTGTGTCATCAAATCAGCTTGAATGCCAGCCCCACCAGTCGGATCAGAGGCTGCAAAGGTTAATATTTTAGGTACACTTGATGTCATTTTCTTAAAATATTTGTTTTATTTTACTGCAAATGTTAACATGCCCGGCTGTAGTTCTTACCAACAAATTATCTGGAGATTATGTATGTTAAACAAATTTTTATTAGCTTTATTATTCGGTTTATTCTTAACTGCCTGTGGCGATGATGTTGCAAATGACAGCGCTGATGCTGAATTACCACCATTAACTGAAGAAGCTGCTGAAGAAGCTGCAGCAGAAGAGGCTCCAGCTGAACAATCTGCTGAGTAATTAAATTGTTTGACAAAAAAAGCTGGATTACATATTCAGCTTTTTTTTAGAAATCTACCGGATCAACATCGATATTCCACTTCACTTTATTTAAATCTTTTTCTTTTAAAATTTTTTCTTTAACTATCCTTAAAAATTGATTTAGTATTTGTCGGCTAGTTGAGTGAAAATAAATCTGATATCGCTCAAATCCCTTTACACGATCAAGAATCGGCTGAACGGGATGAAATACATCAACCTCTTTTATGCCACTTTTGCTTGCAATTAAATATACCTGATTAATGAAAGATTCTAGATTCTTTTTATTTTTACTTTCTGCGCGCAACACAGCTTGAAAACAAAATGGTGGAAAATTGAGTTCTTTTCTTAAATTTATTTCTTCTGATGCAAATGATTCATAGTCCTGATTTTTTACAGATTGATACAAAGGATGTTCAGGAAAATTAGTTTGTATAACGACTTCACCAGGAGTTGATCCTCGACCAGCTCGTCCAGCAACTTGTACTAATTGTGAAAATAGTCTTTCTGAGGCACGAAAATCTGAACTGTATAATGCATTGTCAGAATCAAGCACAATCACTAAGCTTAAATTTGGAAAGTCATGTCCTTTAGATAGCATTTGTGTTCCAACTAATATATCAATTTTTTTATGATTCATATCATCATACAGTTTATCCAATGCTGCTTTTGTTTTAATAGTATCCCGATCAACCCTTCTCACTTGCACATTAGGAAATAATTTGTTTATCCTCTCTTCGACTTTTTGTGTTCCACTTCCCAGAGACATTAAATCAACATTGCCACAAACTTTACATGAGGTGTCTACCCCTCTTTGGTAATCACAATGATGACATCTTAAGTGCTGTTTACTTCGATGCACAACCAATTTTGAACTACACCTAGAACAACTTGCATACCATCCACATGATGAGCAAAATAAAACTGGCGCATAACCTCGTCGATTGATAAAAATTAAAATTTGTTGACGTAAATCAAGATGGTGTTTAATGGCAGATTTTAAATATTCTGATATTCCTTCATTTTCTATGTTTGTTTCATCTTTAATTATATTGATTTTTGGCAGCGTTGCATCTTTCACGGCCCTCGTTGACAACTTATAAAGCAGCAATTTATTTTCATTTACTGAGCGATGCCAAATTTCAATAGACGGGGTCGCGCTCCCTGCTATAAAGGGAATGTTTAGTAATTTTGCTCGCATCATTGCCACATCTCTAGCGTGATAACGCAATTTATCATGCTGCTTAAATGATAAATCTTGCTCTTCATCCATAATAATAGCTCTCAGGTTTTTGAAAGGTGTAAATACAGACAATCTTGTTCCGATGATTATTTGCGCCTTTCCGTTTTTTGCTTGCTCCCAGTTTTCTAATCTTTTTTTCTGAGTTAGCTGACTATGTAATGAGATTACTGAATAGCTTGAAAATCTGGAGGTGAATCGATCTTCTAATTGAGGAGTTAAATTTATCTCGGGAACTAAAATAAGAACCTGACCATTATTTTTGACATATTGTTCGATGAGATGCATATACACCTCTGTTTTTCCACTTCCAGTAATGCCATAAATCAAAAAGGCTTCAAACCCCTGTGCACCTAAAATTTTTTCGTATATTTCCGACTGTTCTTGATTAAGTTTTAATGCTTTTGTTTGTTTAATAATTTCAGTTTTGTGAAGCTCCCTTTTTATAACAAAATTTAAGTCTATTAAATCTTTTACGTATTTTTTCCAATTAATAGAAATTGACTTTAAAGCTTCGTCTGTTTGCTTTTCTTTGAAGATTATCTTTGCTATTTGTATAAGGTTTTTTTTCCGTGCATGAATTTGTTCGATCACTGACTCATTTAAAAGATCAGTTGCTTCATATATATATGATTTTTTGTTTAAAACTTTTTCTGTTTTTTTTAAGTTTGACGGAATCGCAATATGAATTGTTTGACCAATGGGATAATGATAATAACTGGATACAAATTTAAATAATTTAAAAAGCTCTTCATTAAATAAAATATCATGATTAACCCGTATTATTTTTTTTATTTGGTGGGCTTCCAGCTCTGTGGAGCAATCAACTTCAACAACAACACCAATTACCTTTCTCGAACCAAAAGGAACTAGCACAGCCTGACCTAATGAAACATTTTCTTCACACTCATAATCAAAAAAATCATCGATTGGGACATCAATGGCAACTTTAACAATTGAAGTTTCTTTTGAATTCATAACAGATTAACTATATCTGGCATAAGGAGTCAGGTAAAATAATATTTTTTTAAGATATTACCATTAGTGAAAACTCAATTAGCTAGCATTATCTCCTTAGCATTAGATCAGATCCTTGATGATTCTTCTATTATTGATATCCACATTGAGCGTCCTAAAACATTGGAACATGGTGACTATTCAACAAATATTGCACTTCAATTAACAAAGATATTAAAAAAGAATCCTCGAGAAATAGCTCAACTGATAATTGAAAAAATTGGACTAGACCCATCTATTGATCGACTAGAGATTGCCGGACCAGGATTTATTAATTTTTATTTAAGTGCTGCTGGAAAGTCCTCGATAATAAAAAATATTTTTACTCAGTCAATCAACTATGGTCATAACGAAGCTGGTAAAAATCAAAAATTACAGGTTGAATTTGTATCAGCGAATCCTACAGGGCCGCTTCATATTGGACATGGAAGGGGGGCGGCTATTGGTGACTCTTTAGCCCGTATTATGCAGGCCAACGGCTGGGATGTGACAAGAGAGTTTTATTACAATGATGCTGGTCAGCAAATCAATAATCTAGCCTTGTCTGTTCAATCAAGAATAAAAGGTATTGAACCAGATGATACAAATTTTCCAGAAGATGGATATCGAGGCGAATACATCTTAGAAATTGCAGATGCTTACTCAAACTGTAAAACTGTCGAGGTTGATGGGGAAATAGTAAAGTCTAACGGAAATCCTGATGATGTTGAAAATATCAAAAAATTCAGCGTAGCCTTTTTAAGAAAAGAACAAAATATAGACCTTGATGCATTCCAAACAACTTTTGATGTCTTTACTCTGGAGTCCACTTTTTATCAAAATAAAGATGTGGAGAAAGTTTTAGATTTATTAGAAAAAAATGGCTTCAGCTACAAAAAAGATGATGCGACATGGTTAAAGACAACTACATTTGGAGATGACAAAGACCGGGTCATGATTAAAACGGATGGATCCTACACTTACTTCGTTCCTGATGTTGCGTACCATTTAAATAAATGGGAAAGAGGATTTGTTAGGGTTATAAATGAACAAGGGGCAGATCATCATAGCACCATCACAAGAGTAAGGGCAGGGCTCCAAGGTCTAAATTTGAGCATACCAAAAAATTGGCCAGAATATGTATTACATCAAATGGTTACGGTGACAAAAAATAATCAAGAAGTAAAAATCTCGAAGAGAGCGGGAAGTTATGTCACCTTAAGGGATCTTATTGATGAAGTAGGATCTGATGCTACAAGATACTTTTTACTAGCCCGAAAACCTGACTCTCAACTTATTTTCGATATTGATTTAGCTAAATCGCAAACGAATGATAATCCTGTCTATTATATTCAATATGCTCACGCCCGAATATGCGCTGTTCTGAATCAAGTCCTAATGACAAAAGAAGATTTGCACAATTTTGATGAATCACTTTTAACATCAACTCACGAGCACCAATTAATAAAAAGACTATCTGAGTTTCCTGAAATTATTTTACTTTCCGCTAGTGAATCTTCTCCTCATTATATTGCAACATTTCTAAAAGATCTTGCCGCTGATTTCCATAGTTATTACAATGCAAATAAATTTTTAAGTGATGATAAAGCACTTCAAAATGCAAGACTGGCATTAATTGGTGCAACGAAAATAGTTATAAAAAATGGGTTACAATTACTTGGAATTTCAGCTCCTGAAAAAATGTAGAGGACATCATGGCTCAAGATTACCGAACAAAAAAAGAAATTAATCAAACACAAGCCTTATTTACTAATGGTTTATTCATTGGGGTGCTGTTAGGAATTTTATTATCAATTGGTGTTACTTTATTTATTACTAGCGGCAAGTCTCCTTTTGTTCTTAAAGATACAGAAGGGGCATGTATCGAGATTAATTCTGCCTTTGGTGACGAAGATGTCATTGCCATTGACGAAGATGCTTCTTTTGATTTCTATGAAAATTTACCAGAAAGCCAAGAAACTTATAGCAAAAATAGTCCAGCCAAAGTTAATGACGATAGAGCAATACAATATTACTTGCAGGTTGGGGCTTTTTCTGAAGAATCACAGGCAGATAATCTAAAAGCGAAACTCGCATTAATGAGTTATGAATCGGTCATCATGTCAGCCAGAATTGGTGATGACACATTTCACAGAGTGAGTGTTGGTCCCTATGAAGATATGGATGAAGCAAAAAAAATTCGTGAAAATCTGATTAAAGAAGGATTTAAGGCGAACTTAATCAAGCTCACTAAGCCAAAAGATTAAGTTTTAAATTATTTTGAAGGAATCGCAATGAAAAAAATATTATTTCTAATTTGTTTGTTTATCTTCCAATTCTCTCATGCAGTTGATCCACAATTAAATGTCAACTTTAAACCAACTAAAGAGAAAATTGCGACAGAAGCAAGCGATAAAATTGAAGTCGTCGAAATGTTTTGGTATGGTTGTGGTCATTGTTATTCATTTGAACCTGAGTTAAAAAAATGGCAAGCGTCACTTCCAAAAGATATAGTTTTTAAAAAAATTCCAGCTGTGCCAAGAAAAGACTGGATTCCAATGGCAAGAGCTTATTACGCAATGGAGTCACTAGGCGTATTGGACGATTTACATAGTAAAATTTTTGAAGCCATTCACAAAGACAAAACTCTTAGCCCAGTTGATGAAGCTGGTGCTATTAAATGGATTGCATCCAACGCTAAATTAGATACCGACAAGGTGAAGGCTGCATTCAAATCATTTTCAATGGAAGCGAAACTAAAAAAGGCAAATCAAATGTTTCGAAGTGCAGGAGCGACTGGAGTCCCTACCCTCATTATTAATGGGTCGTACATCACTTCATCTACAATGGCAGGTGGGCCTAAAAATGCTATCGATGTAACTAACGGAATTATTGATTCGATTCGATCACAACAATAAAATCGATTGATTAAAAAAATATTTATTACCGGGGCATCCTCTGGATTAGGTTGGGCGCTTGCAAAAAGTTATGATTCTGAGAATAACATCCTAGGTTTGGTTGGTCGTAACAAAGAAAACTTACTCAAATTACAAAAACAACTTAGCTGTCGCTCACAAATATTAGTTGCTGATGTTGCAAAACCTAATTCAATGCGCATAGCTGCAAGTATCTTTAAAAAAATATACGGCTCTCCAGATATTATTATAGCCAATGCCGGAGTGAGTTCTGGAACACTAGCCTCAAAAAAAGAAGATTTAGAAATCATTCATAAAATATTTCAAATTAATTTTCATGGGGTATTAAATACTTTTAGCCCATTCATGGATGATTTTCTAAAAAGAAAACAAGGCCAACTGGTGGCTATTGCATCCGTTGCAGGAGTCAGGGGGCTTCCGGGTGCTGGAGCTTATAGTGCATCAAAGTCAGCATTGATAAATTATATGGAAAGTATTCGGGTTGAATTAAAAAAATTTAATATCCATGTCACTACAATTTCACCCGGATATATTAAAACTCCGATGACAAACATCAATACATACCGAATGCCTTTTTTAATTGAAGCAGAACAAGCAGCAACAAAAATTATCAAGATAATAGAAAAGAAAAAATCTCATGCCATATTGCCATGGCAAATGTCCATGGTTGCAAAAATTATGCACTTTTTACCTAATTTCCTTTGGGATTTTTTAGCAAAAAATGGACCCAAAAAGAAGAGAAATATTTTATAAAAACATATTATATAAATTTATATAATGTTATATAATCAGTTATATGTTTGAAGCCATCGATCTAGCTCGTTTTCAATTCGCCTTTGTGGTTAGTTTCCACATTATCTTTCCTGCCTTTACTATTGGGCTGGCATCTTATCTTGCGGTTCTAGAAGGGCTGTGGTTGTGGAAAAAAGAAGATCGATATCTCAAGATATTTAATTATTGGTTGAAGATTTTTGCTATTGCTTTTGGCATGGGTGTTGTTTCCGGAATAGTAATGAGCTATCAATTTGGCACAAACTGGTCTGTATTTTCTGATAAAACTGGCCCGGTTTTAGGTCCTTTAATGGGTTATGAAATTTTATCTGCCTTCTTTTTAGAGGCAGGTTTTTTAGGAATTATGTTGTTCGGCATGAACAAGGTAGGCAAAAAACTTCATTTTTTTGCAACCCTGATGGTAGCATTTGGCACATTTTTTTCCGCATTTTGGATTTTATCCGTTAATAGCTGGATGCATACACCTGCGGGATTTAGCATCAATGATGTAGGCCAATTTGTTCCAGAAAATTGGATTGAAATTATATTTAATCCCTCCTTTCCTTATCGGCTGACTCATATGTTAATGGCAGCCTATCTAACAACTGCTTTCGTTGTAGGTGCAGTTGGTGCATGGCATCTCTTAAAAAATAATAAAAATTTATGTGCTCGTACCATGTTATCAATGGCCATGTGGATGGCTGCAATTGTTGCTCCATTGCAGCTGATTGCAGGGGACATGCATGGTCTAAATACCTTAGAATACCAGCCTGCCAAAATTGCTGCTATGGAGGGTCACTATGAGACTAAAAAAGGTGCGCCACTTATATTATTTGGCATCCCTGATGACGAGGCGATGAAGATCAATTCCATTATTGAAATACCAAAATTAGGTAGCCTGATACTAAAACATGATATTGATGCTGAAATTAAAGGTTTAAAAGATTTTCCACAAGATGAAATACCTCCAGCTGAAATAATTTTTTGGTCTTTCCGCATTATGGTTGGTATTGGTATGGCTATGATTACTTTGGGATTATGGAGCTTATTGTTGCGATGGAAAAATAAATTTTATTCAACAAGACTATTTCATTATGTCTGTTTAGTCATGGGTCCAGCAGGATTTGTTGCCGTCATTGCTGGGTGGGTCACAACTGAGGTTGGTAGACAGCCATTTACTGTCTATGGAATATTAAGAACAATTGATTCTGTATCGCCTATTGATGCTCCCGCAGTTGCAACTTCCCTCATTGTTTTTATTGTGACCTACTTCTTCGTATTTGGTGCAGGAACTTATTATATTTTTAAACAGTTTTCGATTAACCCTGACTCAGATAAAGATCGAACAAAAAAAGTTGGTTCTTTGGGTGTTTCATTAAAGTTATTTGATAAAGCATGAGTATAGAATTAATTTGGGCTATCATTTTATGTATTGCCATATTTGCATATGTGGTGTTGGATGGCTTTGATCTAGGCATTGGCATTAACTACCCCTTCATAACATCCAAGTGGGAAAGAGATATCGCGATGAACACCGTTGCTCCCATATGGGATGGAAACGAAACATGGCTTATTCTAGGCGGCGGGGGTTTATTCGCTGCCTTTCCGCTTGCCTATAGTGTTGTTCTTCCTGCACTGTATGTGCCATTAACTGCCATGCTTGTTGGTCTTATTTTACGAGGTGTGGCTTTTGAATTTAGATGGAAAGATAAAAGCAAAAGTCAGATTTGGGATAAAGCCTTTATTATCGGGTCGATTTCAGCAACATTTTTTCAAGGTGTAGCACTTGGGGCTTTTCTTCAAGGAATACCCATTGAAGGTCGATCGTTTAATGGAGACTGGTGGCATTGGTTATCACCATTCTCAATTTTTACTGGCATTGCACTTATCTGTGGATATGGTCTTCTTGGATCAACTTGGCTAATTTATAAAACTGAAAATAAAACAAAGCGTCATATGCAAGTTTTAGGTAAACGTTTTTTTATTTTAACTCTCATGATGATTCTAATTGTTAGTCTTTGGACACCTTTCTTACATCCGGAATATTTTCAAAAGTGGTTTAGTTATCCACGAATTTTTTATGTATTGCCTGTGCCATTGCTAGTTTTAATTGCTACCGTCTTTTGTTTTAGAGCATTAATTAAGAACTATGATTTACAGCCTTTTCTTTGGAGTGTTTTATTATTTTTACTTTCATTTATTGGTTTAATGATTAGTATTTATCCAAATATTGTTCCACCGGGGCTTGATATTTGGCAGGCTGCAGCTCCTCGAAAAAGTCTACAGTTCTTATTAATAGGGGTGCTAATTTTTATCCCGATTATCATTGCTTACACATCTTTTACTTATTGGGTTTTTCGTGGCAAAACTAAACCCAATGAAAGTTATCATTAATTGAAAAAAATAATCTACTTTATTTTTATTTGGATTTTATCGGTGGGTTTTATTTCTTTGGTTGGATATTTAATCAAACTGTTAATTAAATAACTATAAATCTAGATCAATATTTTTTACTGAATTTAAAAATTGAGGCTTATATTGTGTTTTAGACTTTGTTTTCCCCTTAGGATCACTTATATTGTTGGCTGGTTGGTTTGATTTCTGATCCATTTCTTTAAATGCATAGATGATTGAATATAGTGCAACTAAAAATGAAAAAATAAGTATTAGTGATAATAAAGGTAAAGATAAATCCATATCTATCATTATAAATCGTCTACAGCTTTAATTAAATCCTCAACGCACTCTTTTGCGTCACCTAAAAACATCATCGTTTTATCATCATAAAATAATTCATTATCGAGTCCTGCATACCCAACTCCCATTGTTCTTTTATTAACAATGATCGTTTTTGCTTTTTGCGCCTCCAAAATAGGCATTCCATAAATTGCTGAACCGGGCTTCTTGGCCGCGGGATTAACAACATCATTTGCGCCAATAACAAATACCAAGTCTGTATCAGAAAAATCATTATTAATTTCTTCCATCTCAAACACTTGATCATATGGAACATCTGCTTCAGCCAGAAGGACATTCATATGACCTGGCATTCTTCCGGCAACTGGATGGATTGCATATCGAACATTAATATCTTTTTCTAAAAGCTTGTTTGTTAATTCTTGCAAAGCATGTTGGGCTCTAGCTACAGCCAAACCGTAGCCAGGGATGATAATTATATTTTCTGATGAGGTCATTAAATATGCCACATCCGCAGCTGAACCTGTTTTATGTTGTTTTTTATTTTCATCAACTGTTGCCTCTGCCACGTCCGATCCAAAGCCTCCAAGTAATACAGAAATAATGGACCTGTTCATTGATTTACACATGATGTATGACAATATTGCTCCTGATGATCCTACACAGGCTCCCGCGATAATTAATACAGAATTATTTAAAGTAAATCCGATGCCTGCAGCCGCCCATCCAGAGTAACTATTTAGCATGGACACCACAACAGGCATATCAGCTCCGCCTATGGGGATAATGAGTGTAATCCCTAATATTAGGGCGCAACAATTCATTAATATAAAAGCAAGATTACTTTCATAAATAAAAAAGATCATTCCAAAAATGATCATCAGTATAAAAATTAGTAAATTTAAAAGGTGCTGTCCCTTAAAAATAATTGTTTTAGTAATAAATTTTCCTGATAATTTTCCGAAGGCAACCAGGGATGCTGTAAAAGTAATTGCTCCAATAAACGATCCTAAAAATAATTCTACCCTTTGCGTTGTTGAATATATATTTGTGAAATTATAAATAGAAGCAAAAGCAATCAGCATTGCTGCCAACCCTACAAAAGAATGCATTAAAGCAACTAATTCTGGCATCTTGGTCATATGTACTTTTTTTGCAATAACAAATCCTATTGCCCCTCCTGCAAAGACTGAAATTGCGATAAGCCATAAAATATAATTCAAATTCATGCTTAGGGTAGTCATGACGGCAATAGTCATTCCAATCATTCCATAATAATTTCCTCTTCTTGAAGATTGAGGAGAAGACAGGCCGCGCAATGCTAAAATAATTAATATTGCTGAAATCAAATACAAAGATAAATTTAGGGTCGTCATTATTTATTTTTTTCTTTCTTTTTGAACATATCGAGCATTCTCTGGGTAACCATGAATCCGCCAAAAATATTAATCGATGCAAAGAAAATTGCTATGGCGCCTAAGATACTGCTTAATGAAAAAATATTTCCATCAATTTCAACCACCTGAAGTATTGCTCCCACAACCACAATTCCGGATATAGCATTAGTAACTGACATTAAAGGGGTATGAAGTGCAGGGGTCACATTCCAAACCACATGGAATCCAACAAAAATAGCTAAAACAAATATTGTGATATTTTGTATCGTTAATATTTCATCCATATTTAATTCCTAATTTATTGAACACGCTTTTACAAGCTCATCCTCTTTATTAATTTTTATTTGATTGTCTTGAACTATTAATTCAAGAAAAGAAAACAGATTTTTTGCATATAAAATTGAGGCATCATGTGCCATCATTGATGGAAGGTTTTGATAGCCAATAATTGTTTTTCCATCAACCTTACGTACTTGATCAACCTCAGTTAGTTCACAATTGCCACCTGCTATATCAACAATTACAGACCCTGGTTTCATTGATCGCACATCATCTGCGCTAACTAATACAGGTGGTTTTTTTCCTTGAATCAAGGCCGTTGTAATAACAATGTCAGATTTTTTGATGGTCTCAGATATGATATGTCTTTGTCTATCCAGCCAAGATTTTGGCATCATCTGTGCATACCCGCCCTTGCCTTCTGCTATAGCTTTTTCTTCATCTGTTTCATAAGGTACATTAACAAATTTAGCCCCCAAAGACTCAACTTGATCTTTGACTGAAGGTCTTACATCAGATGCTTCAACAACAGCACCTAACCTTTTAGCAGTTGCTATTGCTTGTAATCCAGCAACCCCAACACCTAAAATTAAAACTCTTGCCGGTTTTACAGTTCCAGCAGCCGTCATAAGCATAGGCATAAATTTTTTATAATATTCTAAGGCTAATAAAACAGATTTATATCCAGCAATATTGGCCTGTGAGGATAAAACATCCATTGATTGAGCGCGAGTATTTCTTGGTAATTTTGAAAGATCAAAAGCATCGTTTTTAAAAGATCTGTTCTCAATAGGGTCTAAATTTCCAATCACTATTCCCTTTGTTAAGTCTTTTAATACTTCCTCAATTGGAGTTGATATTGTTAACAGAACATCAGCTTTATCTGTTATTTCTTTTCTTGTTTTTATTAGAGCGCCTGCATCAGTAAAATCGCTTTCGGTAAAATCAGCTTGAATATAACAATTTTGCTCAATAAAAACTTCTATTTTTTTTGCATTTAATTTTTTGGTTATCTCAGGGCTTATAGCTACCCTATTTTCATTTTTATCAATTTCATTTAATACACCAACAATCATTGATTCTTACCTTAAAAAATTTTGATATTATTTGATTTTATATCTTTTAATGCTAATACAAACTTTTCAATTGCCTCCATTCTCACTGTACTCTTTCTGTAAGCAATTGCTATTCTTCTAAATGGTACTGGATTTTTAAACGGAATAATTTTTACAAGCGGATTATTATAATTTACAGCTGTTGCAGTTTTTGGTAAAACAGAAATTCCTAAATTAGATGCCACCATATTGCGAATTGTTTCAAGCGAGTTTCCTTGTAATACCTCACTTTTTTTTGAGAGTTCCGGACAGGCTTCTACCACTTGCTGACTAAAACAATGTTCATTGTTAAGAAGCAATACTTTTTCGCTTGATAGATCTTTGGCTATAATTTCTTTTTTCTTAATCCAATCATGGTTTGATGGTACAACGACATTAAACTCTTCATCATATAGGGGTATATATTCCGTTCCTGGTATATCAAAAGGCAATGCTATAACAGCCGCCTCGATTGATCCATTTTTTAAAGCTATTTCTAGGTTTTTTGTTATATTTTCTTCAACATCCAAAGGCATTTCGGGTGTTTTTTTTCTCAGCACAGGAATAATTAAGGGTAATAAATATGGAGCCACTGAATATATAAGACCAATTTTCAATGGGGATTTAAGTTGTTCCTGGCCAACACTAGATATGTCTTTAAGCTTATTCGCCTCGTCAAGGACAATGATTGCCTGATTAATTATTTTTTGACCTATTGGTGTGACTTTTACTTCAGTCCGACTTCTTTCAAATATTGTTACATTAAGGTCTTCTTCAAGTTTTTTTACAGCCAAACTTAATGCAGGTTGGCTAACAAAACATTTATCAGCAGCTCTTCGAAAATTTTTTTCCTTTGCCACTGCAATGATAAATTTCAGTTCACTTAAAGTCATCAAATATCCAAGTTATTAACTCCAAGTGCATTTGACTCAATAAAGTTTCTTCTTGGCTCAACTTGATCACCCATAAGTGTAGAAAATACCTGATCTGCAGATATTGCATCTTCTATTTTAACTTGGAGTAAACGTCTTACGGAAGGATCCATTGTAGTTTCCCATAATTGAGATGGGTTCATTTCTCCCAAACCCTTGTATCGTTGAATATTTAATCCTAATTTAGCTTCAGACATTAACCAATCCACGGCTTCTTTAAATTCTCTAACTTCTGCAATTTTTTCGTTTCTTGAAATAACAGCTATTTCTTGGATTAAGTCTTTCGTCAATGTGGATGTTTTAATAATTTGTTTATAGTCGCCTGAAAGTAAGAATTCCTCATCTAAAATAGACGTAATTAAATTACCATGCCTGAATTGATTAATTTCTATCATGAATTTTTCAGAATTCGGGTTTTTCTTTACATCAAAATTGATATTTTCTATTGATGAGGAAGTTTTTAATTTTTCAACATATGATAGTGTTGCATCCTCAGAATCAAGATTAATTTCACCACACGAATAAATCGCTTTTAAAATTGAAGGTTCATACCTGTAAGACAAACGTCTAATAACAGCATCATTTAAAATCATTTCTCTAGCCAAATTACCAAGCGACTCTCCTGATAAGGTGCTATCACCAATTTTAAGCTCTGCTCCTTCTAATGCTGATTCAATTAAATACTGTTCCAACTCTTGTTCATCTTTTAAATATTGTTCTTTTTTATTTTGTCTTACTTTAAATAAAGGTGGTTGTGCTATATATATATAACCATTTTCAACCAGTTGAGGCATCTGGCGATAAAAGAAAGTCAACAATAGAGTTCTGATGTGTGCGCCATCAACATCAGCATCTGTCATAATAATAATGCGATGATATCTTAGTTTTTCGAGATTAAAATCTTTGTCGATTCCAGTTCCCAAAGCAGTAATCAATGTTGTAATTTCTTGTGATGATAATAATTTATCTAATCTGGCTTTTTCTACATTTAAAATCTTTCCCTTTAAAGGAAGAATGGCTTGATTTTTTCTATCTCTTCCTTGCTTCGCTGAACCCCCAGCCGAATCACCCTCGACTAAATATAATTCACATAAGCTAGGATCTTTTTCCTGACAATCTGCTAATTTTCCAGGCAAACCAAGCGAATCCATAGCGCCTTTTCGTCGCGTCATATCTCTCGCTTTTCGTGCAGCTTCTCTTGCACGGGCCGCATCAACAATTTTTCCACAAATTATTTTTGCGTCAGCAGGATGTTCTAATAAATAATCTGTTAGTTTTTTAGCGACTATATCTTGAACAACGGGTTGAACCTCACTGGAGACAAGTTTATCTTTGGTTTGTGAAGAAAACTTTGGTTCTGGAACTTTTACCGACAAAACACAAGCCAACCCTTCACGCATATCATCACCGGTTGTATCAACTTTTGCTTTTTTTGCTAGGTCGTTCGATTCAATGTAAGTATTAATTGTTCTAGTCATTGCACCTCTTAAACCTGTAAGGTGTGTCCCACCATCTCTTTGAGGAATGTTGTTTGTAAAACACTGCACATTCTCACCATAGGAGTCGTTCCATTGCATACTTACTTCGACCGTAATTCCATCTTTTTCACCTTCAGCAGAAAATGGGTTTTTATGAATCGTTGTCTTAGTTTTATTAAGATATTCAACAAACCCCGTTACCCCACCTGAGAATGCAAAGTTTTCTGATTTACCGGAGCGATGATCAATTAATTCAATTTTTACCCCATTATTTAGAAAAGATAGTTCTCTTATTCTTTTGGCAAGTATGTCGAAATGAAAATTAATATCAGTAAATGTACTTACTGAAGGTAAAAAATGAACCTCAGTTCCAGTTTTGTTTGTATCCCCAACTATTTTTATATTTTCTTTTCTCTCACCTCCGGCAAATTCAATTTCATGAATCTTGTTATTACGGTGTACTCTTAATTTTAACCAATCTGATAAAGCATTAACAACAGAAACACCCACCCCATGAAGGCCACCAGATACCTTATATGAATTCTGATCAAATTTTCCTCCTGCATGAAGTTCGGTCATCACTATCTCGGCAGCAGACCTTTTTTCCTCGTCATCTTCTTTTATATCAGTAGGAATTCCACGACCATTATCTTGAACAGATAATGAATTATCAGGGTGAATGATAACCTTGATATCATCACAATAACCTGCTAATGCCTCATCAATTGCGTTATCCAACACCTCAAAAACCATGTGATGCAAACCACTACCATCGGAGGTATCTCCAATATACATCCCTGGTCTTTTACGAACTGCTTCTAGGCCTTTTAAAACCTTAATACTATCTGATGAATATGTTTTGTTTTCTTCGGTCAATTTAAATCCTCATTGGCATTACAACGTATTTATAATCCTCGTTGTTTGGAATTGTTACTAAACAACTACTATTGGAGTCTTTGAAAGAAAAAGATAATTGATCAAATTGAATATTATTTAAAACATCAATTAAATAAGTCACATTAAAACCTATATCAATTGCTTCTTTTTTATAATCAATCTCAATATCTTCCTGAGCTTCCTCCTGTTCACTATTGGTTGTAATAAGTTGCATATTGTTTTCAGACAAAACAAGCCTGATGCCGCGATATTTTTCGTTAGATAAAATTGAAGCACGTTGCATTGCATTCAATAACATTTGTCTTTCAATCAAAAAACCATTCTCATATCCAGAGGGAATCACACGATTATAGTCAGGAAATTTACCATCAATTACTTTGGTGATAATACAAATATCAGCAAAATTAAAAATAACTTGTTGGTTTAATATTTGGATTTCAACATCATCATCAACCTCTTCTAATAACTTAATTAACTCCATAATTGTTTTTCTTGGAATAATTACTTCTTTTTTATCAAAACTTTCTTTAAGTTTTGATGAAGTAAAACTTAATCGATGTCCATCCGTACCAACAATGTTTAATTTTTGTCCTTGTATTTCAAATAATAGTCCGTTTAAATAATATCTAATATCTTGTTGAGCCATTGCAAAATCTACTTGCTTCAATAATCCTTTTAATTTTTTTTGAGATAAATTAATAGTCACTGCCTCTGAATCATTTTTCTTTAATATCGGATAATCTTTTGATGGAAGTGTTTGTAAATTAAATTTACTTTTTCCTGCTTTTACATTTAATCGTGATTCATTTATTTGAAAATCTAAAATACTATTTTCTGGAAGAGCTCTTGTAATATCAAATAGTTTTTTTGCAGATATAGTGATTTCAAAATCTGTTTCAATTTTTGTTTCAATATTCAAACTAGTCTGCATCTCCAGATCCGTGGCGGTAAATGATAATTTATTATCTTTACCCACCAATAATAAATTAGAAAGAATTGGTAAAGCCTGTCTTTTTTCAACAATACCTATAACACTACTTAAAGGTTTAATTAAAACTTCTCTATTTATCTGAATATTCATTTTTTAAATTATTTATATATATATTTAATAGTAATAATAATACATTAAAAAACTGTGAAGAACATTTGTCTCTCTTATATTAAGGACCATTTGAAGAATTTTATACAGTGGATTATGAATGAATAAATTGTGGTTAAATTGTGGATAGATTTTAAAATCTTTTTAAGCTTGTGGTTACTCACAACTCCTTAACATGTAATCCACATACTTATCCTCTCAAAACCTGTGTTAAAAATCCTAAATCTTGTCCTAATGATTGGTTATTAAGTCTTTGATCTTCAATTTCTTCGCACGCATGCATTACTGTTGTGTGATGACGACCACCAAAATAGTTACCAATCTCTGGATAGCTTAAATTAGTCAGCTCCCTGGTTAATGCCATTGCAATTTGCCTTGGTTTTGAAAAATTTCGAGATCTTTTTTTCCCGACCATATCTGAAATTTTTATTTTGTAATAATCTGCTACCGTTTTTTGTATATTTTCTACAGTTACTTGTCGACCTCTCACAGCTATTAAATCTTTAAGTGCTTCTTTGGCTAAATTAAGATCAATCGCTAGGTTTGTAAAGTTTGATAAAGCCACAATCCTGTTGAGTGCGCCCTCTAATTCTCTAACATTAGAGCGTATTTGTTTGGCAATAAAAAAAGCTACATCTTCTGGAAGGTTTATTTTTGAAATCGAAGCTTTTTTTAATAAAATAGCAACTCTCATTTCTAATTCTGGTGGCTCAATGGCTACTGTTAGCCCCCAACTAAATCGGGTTCTTAATCTTTCATCAACACCCTGAATTTCTTTTGGGTAGCTATCGCAAGTAATAATAATTTGTTTTTTATTTTCAATAAGGGTGTTAAATGCATAGAAAAACTCCTCCTGTGTTCTATTTTTCTTACCAATAAATTGAATATCATCAATTAAAAGTAGATCTAAGGAATGATAGTTTTTCTTAAACTGATCAAATGTTTTTCCTTCATAAGCTTTAACCACGTCAGTCACATAACGCTCGGCATGAAGGTATTTCACTTTAAAGTCTTTGTTTTCTTCTTTAACTTTATTACCAATTGATTGTAACAGGTGTGTTTTACCAAGCCCTACGCCACCATATATAAATAACGGGTTGTATGATTCACCCGGCTTTTCAGAAACTTGTTTTGCAGCAGCTGTTGCAAGCTGGTTTGCTCGTCCAGTCACAAAATTATCAAAGTTTAAATTCTTATTTAGTCCGGTGATTTTGTTGATTGCTGATTTTGACGATAATTCTACAAGTTTTGTTTTTGATTCAGTATTATTAAGTGAGTTTTCAACAGGTTTTGGATTTTTTTTTGCTTTGTTGGACACAAATTTGATTTGTTTTTTATATTTACTTTCTTTGCTAAGCTCAACTATTTCTTTAGCAAATCGATCCACAATCCATTGTTGAACAAATTGATTGGGTGCTAAAATTTCAAAATCATTTTCATTTTCACGAAATGCAAGAGGCTTAACCCAGGTTTTAAATTGCTGTGAGGAAAGTTTCTTCTTTAAATGTAATACAATTACTTCCCAAAAATCTTCAGTTTTCATAGTTTTTTAATTAATCTCGGACTAAGATCATAACGGAATTAATAAAAGTTATCCACAGGTAATCTTTAAATTTAA